>CAWEVH010000013.1:0-65312 GCA_963812415.1 uncultured Thermoleophilaceae bacterium
ACGACGCGGTCGCCCAGGCTCGGCCGCGCGGCCGCGGGCCCGATCCGCTCACCGGCGAGCTGCGCCGCCGCGCCGTGCTGCCGCTGCTCGTGCTGCACCTGATCTCGGAGAGCCCCAGCTACGGGAATCAGCTGATGGAGCGCATCGGGGCGATGACGGCGGGCGTGCTCTCGGTGAACCCGAACACGATGTACCCGCTGCTGCGCCAGCTCGAGGCTCGCGGCCTCATCAAGGGCGAGTGGGAGCACCCCGAGCGGCGCTCGCGGCGCTACTACGCGCTCACGACCGAGGGGCGGGTGGAGTACGAGCGGCTCGTGGAGGAGGTACGGCCCTTCCTCGACTCCGTCAAGTCGTCGATCGACGAGATCGTGCACGAGGTGTACGGGAAGTGAAGACCGCGCGCGCCACCGCGGGTGTGCGGCTCACGCCCGAGGATGCGCTCGCGCTCTGGTGCGACACGGCCCGCTGGCCATCGTTCGTCGAGGGCTTCGGCCACCTGCTCGAGTGCTCGTCGGGCTGGCCGGCCGTCGAGGAGCGGGTCGTCTGGGAGTCGACCCCGGGCGGCCGGGGCCGCGTGACCGAGAAGGTCGTCGAGCGGGAGACGGACCGCTTCGCGACGATGGTCTTCGAGGAGGCGCTCGCCGGCCGTCAGACGCTGCGGGCCGTGCGCGCCCCCGAGGGGGCGCTGGTCGAGCTCTCGCTCGAGTACACGCTCACGAAGTACGGTCCGTTCAGCTTCGTCGCCGACGCGCTGTTCATCCGCCGCGCGCTCGGCGACTCGCTGCGCCGGACGCTGTACCGCTTCGGCGTCGAGGCCGAGGAAGAGGCGGGCCTCAGATAGGGTCACGGCGTGTTCGTTTTCAAAGCCGCCGTGGTGGGGGCCGGCACGATGGGCGGCGAGATCGCCCAGGTGATCGCCTCCGCCGGCATTCCCGTCGTGTTGAAGGACGTCAGTCAGGAGTACGTCGACGCCGGCCTCGAGAAGGCCCGCCAGGTGACCGAGGGGAAGCTCGGCGGCCTGGTCGCGAAGGAGAAGATCACCCGCGAGGAGGCCGACCGCCAGCAGGCCGAGCTGCTCGGCCTGATCACGGGCGTGACGGAGTACGACGGCTTCGGCGACGTCGACTTCGCGATCGAGGCAGTGACCGAGCGCATGGACGTCAAGCAGGCGGTGTTCGCCGACCTCGACGAGGTCACGCCCGGCCACGCGATCCTGGCGTCGAACACCTCGTCCCTCTCGATCACCGAGATGGCCGAGGCCACGCTGCGGCCGGACAAGGTCTGCGGGTTCCACTTCTTCTGGCCCGCGTCGATGATGCGCCTGATCGAGGTGATCGAGGGCGAGGACACCTCCGACGAGACGATGCAGGTCGCCGCCAACTTCGCGCAGGCGATCCGCAAGACCGCCGTGCGCTGCGGCGAGGTCCCGGGATTCGTCGTCAACCGGATCCTGATCTCGTCGGCGTCCGAGGTCTGGCGGGCGGTGGACGAGGACGGTCTCGACCCGCTCGAGGTGGACAAGGTGATCAAGGACTCGGGCACGATCCCGATGGGCCCGTTCTTCCTGGCGGACCTGTCGGGTCTCGACATCGCCGTCCACACCGCCGAGCACCTGCGCGACGCATACGGCGAGCGCTTCTACGTGATGTCGAGGATGAAGGAGCTGGTCGAGGCGGGGCACCTCGGCCAGAAGACCGGGAAGGGCTTCTATGAGCACGGCTGACGTGTCCAGCATCGGCACGATCGTCGACCGCATGGGGCTGAAGACCCTGGTCGAGACGTGTCTCGTGCTCGAGGAGGGCGTGGCATCCGCGAAGGACGTGGAGATCGGGATGATGATGGGCTCGGGCATGCTGCCGGGGCCGCTCACCCGTGCCGACCAGGCGGGCCTCGACGTGCTGCTCGAGCAGCTCGAGGCCGCCCAGCGCGAGTGGGGCGACGCCTTCGAGCCGCCCACGATCCTGCGCCGGTTGGTGGCTCAGGGCCGGTTGGGCGCGAAGAGCGGCCAGGGCTTCTTCCCCTATCCGCAGCCGGACGAGGGGGGCCAGCGCGAGACCGTCCTGGTCGAGACGCGCGGCGAGATCGCGATCGCGTGGCTCAACCGCCCGCCCGCGAACCCGCTGTCTCCCCAGGCGGTGCGCGACCTGCTGGACGTCTGGGAGACCGTCGGCGGCAAGGTGCGGGCGCTCGTGATCGCCTCGTCGAACATCTTCACCTTCTCCGCCGGCGCGGACCTCAAGGAGTTCTCGACGATGACTCCGACCGCCGAGGGCGCGGAGCTCGTGGAGGCCGTGCACCGCTTCATGCGCGGCATGGAGAGCTCGCCGACGGTCACGATCGCGGCGGTGAACTCAATCGCCTTTGGCGGCGGCTGCGAGCTGGCGATGGCCTGCGACTTCCGCATCGCCGCCGAGTCCGCCAGCTTCGGTCAGCCCGAGGTCAACCTGGGGCTCATCCCGGGCTTCGGCGGCACGCAGCGCCTGCCGCGGCTCGTGGGCGAGGCGAAGGCGCTCGAGATGAACCTCACGGGGGACCCGATCGACGCGTACGAGGCGCACCGGCTGGGGCTCGCGAACCAGGTGGTGCCGGATCACGAGCTGTTCGACGCGGCGCTCGCGTGGGCGCGCAAGCTGGCGGGCCAGCCCCCGATCGCGATCGAGGAGGTCAAGAAGCGCTCGCACGCGCCCGACCTCGACGCGGGTCTCGCGAGCGAGGCCGAGGGCTTTGCCCGGGCCTTCGGCTCGCAGGACGCGAAGGAGGGCATCGCGGCCTTCCTCGGCAAGCGCCAGGCGAAGTTCCAGGGCAAGTGAGGGGCGTCTCGACCGAGGCCGAGCGGGTGGCGAGCCTGCTGCGGGACTCCGAGCGCGCGGTGGTGCTCACCGGCGCCGGCGTGTCGGTGCCCTCCGGCATCCCCGACTTCCGCACCCCGGGCACGGGCCTGTGGGAGAACGTCGACCCGATGGAGGTCGCGCACATCGACGCCTGGCGGCGCGACCCGGAGCGCTTCTGGAGCTTCTACGGGGAGCGCTTCGCCTCGCTCGTGGACAAGCGCCCCAACGGCGCCCATCTGGCGATCGCCGAGCTCGAGCGGCGCGGCCTCATACGCGGGGTGATCACGCAGAACATCGATCGCCTCCATCGAGCCGCGGGGAGCGAGCGCCTGATCGAGATGCACGGGTCGATCGAGTGGAGCGTATGCCTCGAGTGCGGTGGCAGGCATAGGCTGGAGCGGGTGGTCGCGCAGCTTCATGCCGGCGGCGGCGCGCCCGAGTGTCCGGCCTGCGTCGCGCCGCTGAAGCCCGACGTGGTGCTGTTCGGCGAGCTGCTCCCCGAGCGCGCCCTCGCCGAGGCGCAGGAGCTCGCGATGACGGCCGACCTGATGCTCTGCGTGGGCTCGTCGCTCGAGGTGTATCCCGTCGCGGGCCTGCCGGCGATCACGCGCGGGGCCGGCGGGCGGATCGTGCTCATCACGCAGGGCCCGACGCCCTACGACGACGACGCGGAGCTCAGGCTCGATGGCGACGTGGTGGACGAGCTCGAGCGCGTTCTGGCGGTACTTAGCTCATCGTGATCCCGGGTAGGCATTCCAGTGCCGATGATCGCCGGCTCTCGACCACGCCTCCTGCCCGCCCTCCTGCTCTGCGCGGCGCTCGCCGCCCTGGTGCCCGCCGCGGCAGCGGGCCGCTCCGAGCGCCCAGGTCCGGGTGACGACGCCTGACGGCTCGCTGAAGCTGAGCGAGCGCGCCCCGGCGGAGTTCCAGCCGGGCGGCTCGCCGAATCTCACGATCAGCGTCGACCCGAGCCGCAGCTATCAGACGATGGACGGCTTCGGCGCCTCGATCACCGACTCGTCGGCGCACCTCCTGTACGGCCTCGACGGCAAGACCCGCAAGGCCACCATGGAGCGCCTGTTCAGCCCGAGCGGCAACGGCCTTTCGTTCCTGCGCCAGCCGATGGGCGCGTCCGACTTCGTGGCCCACGACTTCTACACCTATGACGACCTCCCGGCGGGCGAGACCGACTACGACATGAGCCGCTTCTCGATCGACCACGACCGGGAGATGATCCTGCCCCTCCTGCGCCGCGCGCTGTCGCTCAACCCGCGCCTCAAGGTGATCGGCTCGCCCTGGAGCGCACCCGCCTGGATGAAGACGAGCGGATCGCTGATCGGCGGACGGCTGATCGACGACCCGCGCATCTACGCGGCCTACGCGCGCTACTTCGTGAAGTTCGTACGGGCCTACGAGCGCGCCGGCGTGCCCGTCTACGCGGTGACCGTCCAGAACGAGCCCCAGAACCGCCGCCCGAGCGGCTACCCGGGCATGGACCTTCCCGTGGCTCAGGAGGCGAAGCTGATCCAGGCGCTTGGGCCGGCGCTGCAGGAGGCCGGCTTCGACACCAAGATCCTCGGCTACGACCACAACTGGGAAACGCATCCCGACGACATCGCGTCGACCCCGCCGGGCGAGGACCCGGAGACGGAGTACCCGAGCGACCTGCTCTCGAGCGACGCGGGCCGCTTCATCGCCGGCACCGCGTTCCACTGCTACGCGGGCGACCCGAGCCGGCAGACGGCCCTGCATCGCGCGTTCCCGAGCAAGGGCATCTGGTTCACGGAGTGCTCGGGGTCGCACGGCGCGAACGACCCGCCGGCGCAGTTCTTCTCCGACACGCTCAAGTGGCACGCCCGCAACCTCGTGCTCGGCGTCACGCGCAACTGGGGCAAGACCGTCGTCAACTGGAACCTCGCCCTCGACCCGTCGGGTGGCCCGCACAACGGCGGTTGCGACACCTGCACGGGCGTCGTGACCGTCGGCCCGGGCAACCGGGTCTCGGAGAACGCCGAGTTCTTCACGCTCGGCCACCTGGCGCGCTTCGTGCGGCCGGGCGCCAAGCGGATCGCGACCACCTCGTTCGGCACCACGGGCTGGAACGGGCAGATCATGGACAGCGCCTTCCGCAACCCTGACGGCTCCACCGCCCTCGTGGTCCACAACGAGAACGACGATCCGCGCTCGTTCGCCGTCATGCAGGGCGGCCGCTCCTTCGACTACACGCTTCCGGGCGGAGCGCTCGCGACCTTCACCTGGCCTGCGGACGCGCGGCTCGACGACGGCCTGACCCTGCTCGACTTCGAGCCGATGAGCGCGTCGAGCTCGCCCGCGGGCGAGGCCGCCAAGGCGGTGGACGACGACGCCACGACGCGCTGGACGACCGGCGCGGCCCAGACCCCTGGTCAGTACCTGCAGATCGACTTGGGCGCCAACCGGACCGTACGCCGGCTCGTGCTCGACACCGGCGCCGACACGGGCGATTACCCGCGCGGCTACGCCCTCTACAGGAGCACGGACGGGGTGAACTTCGACGGGTCGCCCGTAGCGACCGGGGTGGGCTCGGGGCAGCTCACAACGATCGACGTCGCTCCCACGGAGGCGCGCGCCCTGCGCGTCGTCCAGACCGCGACCGCGCCCCAGTGGTGGTCGGTCGCGGACGTGCGGGTCTACCGCTAGCGCCCAGGGTCACTCGTGCCGCGAGCGCGGGAAGCGCGGAAGGCCGTCATCCGGTATCGCCTCCCAGTCCGGCGCCGACTCGACCCACTGATGCCACTCGGGCCGGATGCCCGGATCGCCGTCGACGGCGCCGAGGCGGACACCGCGCACGTCGCCGCCGTCCGAGTAGAGGTGGCCTCCGCAGGCGGCGCAGAACGCCTTGGGGAGACCGTCGGGCGGTGTCCAGGTTCGCAGCGCCTGCTCGCCGCGCACGATCGCGAAGCCCTCGGTCGGCGCCATCGCGTTGAGCGACCAGAGGGCGCCGCTTCGGCGCTGGCAGCGCTTGCAATGGCAGTAGCCGGCGGTCTGGAAGGGGGCCGTGACCTCGAAGGCCACCTCGCCGCAGGCGCAGCTGCCGGTGAGCGGGACGTGGGGGGAGGGCACGGCCGCCGAGGCTAGCGCGTGGCGACGCCCCAGCAGGACGCGGGCGCGGCGTACGAGCCGTCGTCGCTGCGGTATGACGCGACGTTGTCGAGGATCGCCGCGCGGGTTGCCTCCCGCTCCTCGTCGGGCAGCTCGTTCACCGCCTGGGCGAGCGCTCCTGCCAGGCGGACGAGCGAGTCCCACAGGTCGTCGAAGTCCGCGTAGCGGAACTCGAACGCGATCTCCTCGATCTCGGGGTCGGCGAACCCGGCGCCCGTTACGAGCTCGCGCACGCGGCCTGGCTCGCCCATCGCGAAGATGCCGGGCGCGCCCGGCTCGGGTGGAGGCAGGTGGCCGCGCTGGACGAGCGTCATCCCCGGGACGGCGGCCCAGGGATTGCGCTCCGGCGTCGACCAGACGGCGAAGGCGAGCCGGCCTCCGTCGCGCAGAACGCGTCGCGTCTCCCTGAGCGCAGCCAGCGGCTCGGCCATCAGCATGTAGCCGAAGCGGCAGACGACGGCGTCCACGCTGTCGTCGTCGAGCTCCATGCGCTCGGCGTCGAGCACCCGGTGCTCGACACCCGTCACTCCCTGCGCCTCGCCGACGCGCCGCGCGACGTCGAGCATCTCGGGCGAGAAGTCGCTCGAGATCACATGCCCCTCCGGGCCCACGCGCGGCACGATCTTGAAGCCGAGGTCGCCGGTGCCGGCGGCGAGCTCGAGCACCGTCTGCCCGGGCTGCGGGTCGGCCCTGTCGGCGATCCAGTCGCTCACGAGGCCGGTGACGCCCATCAGCCACTCGCGGCGGGCCTCCCAGCCGGGCGCCATCGCTCTCCAGGTCTCGCGGCTCTCATCGCGATAGGCGTCGAGGTCGACCATGGCGTGCCTCCTGTGCGTCGCTGGCAAGGGCGACGCTACCGCACCGGCGCGCCGCAGCACGGTCAGGCCGACGAGGCGCGAGACGACCATCGCGATATAGGCGACGCCCGGCCACCTGCTCGAGCATCACGAGGCCGCGCGCGAACGGCTTGATCGGTACGACGTCGCTGAGGCCGGTGCTCGAGAGGGTGGTGAAGCTCAGGAAGAGCACCTCCATCCACGTGCGGTCGGCGCTCGGCTGGGTGGCCGCCGTGAAGCTCTCCGGCTCGATCGCCTGGCAGACGACGTACGAGTAGGCGAACGCCCAGGCCACGAGCGTGAAGGTGGCCCCGACGGCGAACAGCTCGTCGCGGGTGATCTCGTGGTCGGCGAGCATGTAGGCGATCATCGCGCCCCCGGCGTAGAAGTAGAGGACCGCTTCGAGCGCGGAGGAGTAGGGAAACAGGGCGTCGCTGTCGGTGATCGCCTGGATCAGCAGGAGCACCGTGGCCGGGACCCCGAGCAGCACGACGACCCAGGTCAGGCCGGGGGTCGAGCGCACCGCGAGGACCACCAGGCCGAGCAGCGCGATGCCGAACACGCTGAACAGCGCCCGGCCGACCGCGCCCTCCATCAGGGGATACAGCAGCACCCCCGCGAGCTGTGCGACGAGCAGGACGGCGGAGGGCTCGCGGCGGGCGAACGTCAGCACGCCCCGAACCTAGCTCGCGGCCCGGTCGCCAATCGGGCCGGGCCCGGCGTTACTGCTCGCGCTTGTGCGCGCCGCGCCGGTGCGTCAGGCCGTCGAGCAGCACCTCGATCGGGGACTGCTTGTTCGCGGCTTTCAGCTGCTCCCGAATCTCATGGACGTCCTCCGAGGTGTTCGACACGTGCCTCGTGGCGGAGCCGAGCTCCTTGGCGAGTGCACCGAGGATGCCTGTGAGCGCCCGCTTGCGCGATGCTCGCCGTGAGCCGAGCGCGAACCCCCCGGCCAGGCCCGCGGCCCCTGCCGCGGCGGCGATCAGCGGGCCCTTCCCGCGGCGAGCGGCGGTCACGACGCTCTCACTCGCCTGTCTGCCCTTGGCAGCCAGGGTCTCAGATGCGCCGTTTGCCGACGCTGAGCTCGATCTCGTCCGGGTCGCTGCCACTGCTCCTGCCTCAGCTCAGGATCTTGCCGATGCGCTCGGCCTGGTCGCCGATCCGCTCGATGTCCTTGGAGACCCCCTTGGAGGTCTCGCCGAACTGCTTGCTCGCCTTGCCGACGGTCTTCGCAACCGATTTCAGTTCCATATCCGACAGGTTCGGCCGTCCGATCGAGCGCGGCACGGGGACACCCAGGATTCGCTTGCGGCCCAGGCGACTCTTCAGCGCGAGCCCGCCCGCGATACCCGCCGCGGCGGCGCCGACGGCGATCGCCGGGCCCTTGGCCTTGTCGGCGGCCTGCTTGACGGTGTCGACGATGCCCTTCTGCGAGCTGCGCGAGCGGCTGCGGCTCTGAGCCGACCCGCTGCGGCTTCGGAGCCGAGCCGCGCTTCGCTCCTGGGTCGACGGCCACGGCGCCTCGGAGCCGACCGGCCGCCCGAGCTGCCTTGCGCCTGTTGCTTCCGCTGCTCCGGTTGCCCTGCTGCTGCTGTTGCGGGTCTGCCGGGTTGCTCCGCTGACCCGAGCTGCTCCGGTTCGTGGCCCGAGCGGATCCGCTCGACTTCGCCTTGGCGCTCGCGCTCTTGGTGCTCGCGCGGGCTCCGTTCGACGAGCTGGACTTCGCCTGCTTGCTTCGGCTTCCCGCCTTGCTGCCGGCTGACTTGGTGCTGGCCATGCGCAACAACCTTCCTCCGTGGACCTGGCTCTCCATGGAGCACATACCCACGCGCTGGCTCGGTAACCAGATTCGGGCGGCGTGCAGGACTGTTTGCGCACGGCCCGTTGCACCGGGTACACGAGCACCGCATGGATGCACGCGACCACGAAGGAGGAAACCGATGTCAGAGACCCCACACCGCGACGCCAAGCTCGTGCAGCTCCTGAACGAGGCCTTTGCCAAGGAGAAGCAGCTCGAGACTGCCCTCGAGGCGCATCTCGAGGTCACGACACGCTCCGATTACGAGAAGCGCCTGAAGGACCACCTGCAGGAGACGAAGTCGCACGCGAGGTCGGTCTCGAAGCGCATCAAGCAGCTCGGTGGCACAGCCCGAGACGGTGGCGCTCCGCGGACCCGAGCCGCTGGCGCGCGCCGCCGGCAGCGTGACCGAGGCCGTGGGCAAGGCCAAGGCCGCGGCGCGGGGTCCGTTGGATTCGATTCGCGGCTCCGGTGAGCAGGAGCGGATGCTGCGCAACGCGCGCAGCGAGTACCAGGAGGAGGCGACCGAGATCGCGACCTACACGGTCATCGACTCGCTCGCAACCGCGACGGGAGACACGGAGACGGCGAAGCTCGCCCGCGGAATCCTGCGCGAGGAGGAGCGCATGCAGGAGTTCCTGGCGGGGCTTCTCGAAACGCTCTCGATCGACGTCGCCCACGACGAGCTCCCGGTGTCGGAGATCCAGGGCAAGGCGGCACATCGGACGGCGAGCGAGAGCAAGGTGAAGGCCAAGGCCTGACGCGCCCTACCCGCCCAGGCGGTGGCGACGGAGCTCCGCCTCCATCGCCTCGACGGCCGCCGTCACGCCGGAGGGGTCGAGTCCGCCGATGGCCTGGTTGGCCGCTTCGCGCAGCGCGTCGCGGTGCTCGGCGAGGCCGCGCCCGGCGGGCAGGTCCTCGAGCAAGCTCTCGAGCGCGATCCGGGCCTCGAGCGCCGCCTCGCGCGGCCGGCCGGCATCGAGGTCCGCTCGCGCGCGCAGCACGTGCTCCTCCGCGAGCAGCGGCCGCTCGCGGCCCCCGAGCAGCGCCGCGAAGCGCTCCTCGGGCGCTTCCATCGAGCGGCGCGCGCGCCGGCGCGCGCCGCCGGGGAGCTCGAACGCGGCCGCGAAGCGACCGTCGGCCACGGCGTCGCCTCGCCCGTAGCCGATCCGGGTCACGAGCGCGCGGCTCGCGGAGACGTCGCTCACGTACGGATCGGCGGCGGCCGCTCGCTGGGCGCGCAGGCCACGGTTCAGCACCTTGACCGCGGCGTCGACCTCCGCCTCCGACTCGTGGCGGGCGCGGGCAAGCCACGAGGACGCCTGCTCAGGCGTTCGGAACGGCTCAGGGCGCACGACGGTGACCCGCGCGGTGGGCACCGCCTCGGGCTCGGCGGGCGCGTTCAGCTCGCGCGGGCGCTTCCCCCCGATCAACCGCCGCTCGGGCGCCCCGAGCGTGCCCAGCACCAGAATCGCCTCGAGCTCGCCGTCAGGGGTGTCGCGCACCAGGTAGCGGCCGTCCGGGGGGCCGAGCAGGAAGCCGAACTCGAACTGGACGAAGCCGAACGGGCCGGACTCGGCCGTGGCGCTACTCGCCGTGGTGGGCGTGGCTCGCCCGCTTGCCCTTGGCGGGCAGCGCGTACTTGGACGGCTTGGTGGGCACCACGGGGTTCTCGATCTCGCGCAGGCGGCCGATCAGGTCGGACCACTGGCCCGGCTCGAGCACGGCCAGCGCCTGCTTGCCGAGCTTCTTGTTGGCGCCGAACATCGGCTGGTAGCCGACGTGGATGTGGTCGTGGTGGTCGGCCATCGCGAAGGTGGCGCCGCCGATCTCGAGCAGCGAGATGATCTGGGCGGGGGCGAGCGTGCCCTGCAGCTGCATCAGCCTGCGCACGGCCTGGTCGGTGATGCCGCCGGCCTCCTGGTGGCCGAGGATCGGGATCCCATTGATCGCCGCGATGTCGACCGCGTTCCCCGAGGAGTGGTGCGAGACGTTGCCCGAGCTCGTGTAGACGCCGTGGCCGCACTTGAGTGAGGTGACGGTCGGCTTGAGCCCGGACTCGGCGAGATAGGCGAGCGTGGCGAGCACGCGCCGGTCGACCTGGCCAGAGCGGATGTCGTCGCGGCCACACTCGTAGACCTCGATGCGCTCGTCGGAGAGCACGCGCTTCTCGAGGAGCGGCTTGGGCAGCAGCATGATCTGGCCGATCGACATGCCGCCCAGCTCGTTGTCGCCGTAGAGGACGTTCCGGCCCGAGGCGCGGTAGATGGCGGTGGCCTCGAGCAGCTTCCAGCCGTCGAGGATCGGCTTCGGATCGATCCGGGGGGCGCCGCGGCCGGCGGGCCGGATCGAGAAGTCCACATGGGCGGCCATCCCGTCGACCGTCTGGCCGACGCGGCCGAGGATCGTCCCGCCGATCACGCGGGAGCCCTCCTTGAGCGGCCGCAGCCGCACCTTCGAGGGATCGAGGCCGAACGGGCGCGAGAAGAAGTTCTTGTAGGTCTCGAAGCGTCCGCCGCGCCGCAGCTGGGCGTCGAGCAGCTGCTCGAGGCCGCCGTTCTCGCGAGCGCCCGGCAGACCGGGGTGGGCGAACATGCGCTGCTTCACCGGCGCCGAGGCCTGCGCGGCCGCCGGGGCGTCGCCGCCGCGGTCACGCGCGGGCGCGCTGTCGGAGTCGTCGAGCTGGCGGCCCGCGGACGCCGCTCGGGCGGGCTTGGGGTCGTGGGACCCGTTGGCGGACACCGCGCGGGCGGTGGTGTCCGGGTCCTGCTCGGCGTCCCGGCGCGGGACGGGGTACACCTTCGAGAGCTCGCCGAGGTGCGCGTAGGTGTAGCGGTTGCCGTACACGTCCTGGAGCGTCAGGTAGCGGCCCAGCCGCTTCGAGCGGCCGATCTTCTTGACCACGCCGTCGTTGACGGCCACCACGGGCGCGCCCTGCTTGGCGAAGATGTCGATCGAGCGGCGCTCGTCCGAGGACTCGACGAGGTTGGCGGCGTTCTCACCGCGCCTGACCCGCTTGAGCAGCGACTGCTCGGCCAGGTCGTCCGCATACCTCGCGCGCGCGAACACGGGGAAGCGTCCTTCGGTGAGTCCGGTGAGCGAGCCGATCAGGTCGGCGGGCACGCCGGCGATCAGGCGGGCCCGGAGGAGGACGGAGTCGACGTACCAGTCGGCGTGGTTGTAGGCGAAGATCGCCCGGCGCACGTCTTGGTCGTAGCCGGCGGCGGCCAGGTAGCGGGCGGCGGCGAAGATCGCGTCGACCGGGTTGTAGGGGTCCTTGCGACCGTCCTTGTTGGCGTCGGTGCCGTAGGCGGCCCAGGTCGGCGGCATGAACTGCATCCAGCCCAGCGCCCCGGCGGAGGACACGTTCAGGTTGCGGCCGTAGTCGGTCTCGATCTCGTTGATCGCCGCCAGGATCTCCCAGCGGATGCCGTACTCGATCCCGGCCGCCTGATAGATCGGCAACAGGAACGGCGGCACCCGGAACTTGCGAATGATGAAGTTCGGCACCCCGCTCGCCGTCGACGGCCCCGGCAAAGCATCCACAAACCCCGGATTCGAGGTCCGCGGTGAGCCGTCCACGTTCCGCAGGCCGCCGCGACGTCCGCGGCGGTCGCGTGAACCCTCATCCCCAGCTTGAGAGTCGCCACGGCCCGAGAGCTCGCGCTCCTTGACCGTCGACTCGCGACGCACGCGCGTGCCCGAGTTGCTCCGCTCCTGCGGCGAGCCGCCGCCGGCGTTGGGCGCGCCCGGCTCCTGCGGGGCGGGCGCCGGCTGGGTCGGCTCCGGCTGCGGCTTGGGGGCCGGGGCCTGAGGCGTGGTCGGCGCCGTCGGGGTCGTGGGGGTCGTGGGGGCCGGCACCGGCGTGCCGGGAAGCTGGATGTCGCCGAGGCTCCCGCCCGGCGGCACGTCGACCTGCACCGGCACGATCTCGCCGGACGCCAGCTGCACGTACACGGTCTGCGTCTGCGCGGCAGCCGGAATGGTGAGGGCCGTGACGGCGGAAACGAGGAGCGCTCCTGCGGCAAGCAGGAGTGTGAGAAGGCGCCTCTTCATGCGTGCTGGTCCAGGTCCTCCCTCGGGCGTGCGCGAGCGGCCGAGGCCGCCTGCCTTGGAGGGAACGCTAGCTGCTGGCTCTGTGGTCTGCAACGGGTAACAGTGAGTGGTGGGCGAGAGCTCTCCCCGCAAGTATCGACCGGCCCTGACCATACCTTCAATTCCGTACCCCTCGCGGCTGGACACATGGTGCCCACCCTCTCCCGCCGTCCAGTGAGAGGATTCTCCCATCACTCGGTGATTCCAAACACCCATCAGTCTCAACTAGAGGCTTAGTGTTGCGAGATCGGAGGTCGAGCGGAGCTGCCGCGCCGGGTCGGAGGCGCGCGCCGAGCCGTGTACTCTGCGGCGAATGGACCAGCCTGAGCAGGACGAGCGCTTCGTGGACCGGCTTTCGCGCCAGGGCGAGGAGGCCCTGGGCAAGATCGCGGAGGAGCTGATCTCGAACCCGGTGATCAATGGCGCGGTTGCGCGCGCGTTCGAGGCGCGCGAGAAGGCGGTGCAGGCCCAGGAGACCGCGCTGGGCGCGCTCAACCTGCCCTCCGCGGCGGACATCGAGCGAGTGACCCGTCGTCTGCGCTCGGTGTCGCAGCGGCTCGAGGGAATCGAGGATGCGGTCGACCGGCTCGAGGACCGGCTGGCCGGCATCTCGGCTCAGACCCGCAGCGGGGATCGCGAGGCTCGGCTCGAGGAGCGCCTCGACGAGATCGCGCGCGACCTGGCCCGGCTGCGCGAGGCGCTGGCGCCCGACGAGGTGCCGGTCTCGCGGGCGCAGGAGCGCCTGACCGTCAGCGAGTCGTAGCGGCAAGAGCGTCATAGCCCACCGTTCCGAGGCGCCGCGCGAGCGCCTCGCGTTCGTCCTCGTCCTCCGCGGTCGCCCTGACCGCGAGGGCCGACGCCGCCCGCACCTCGCGCAGCCGGCCCACCCGCAGCAGCGCCGCGCTCTCGAGATCGAGCGCCAGCGCCCCGCGCTCCGCCCAGCCGCCCGCCCGCTCGTCCGAGCGCTCGTAGAGGAGGTCCGCGCTGACCACGGTCGCGGGTCGCGCGCCCGAGCGCACCAGGGCCTCGAGCAGCTGCGCGTCCGGCTCGAGGCGCCCGTCGGCGCCCAGGGCGGCGCTCGCGCCGTCGGCGGGCAGCACCGTCTCGGCCGCGAGCAGGTCGCCGGGCTCGAGCTCCGGCGCGAGCGCCGTGCAGGTCCCGATCCGGACCAGGCTCGTGGCGCCGAGTGCCACCAGCTCCTCGCAGACGATCGCCGTGCTAGGCCCGCCGATGCCCGTCGACTGGATGCTCAGCGGCCGGCCGTCCGCCGCGATGCCCGTGTAGCCCCAGAGCCCGCGCGCGTGGTTGAACATCCTCGGCGCGTCGAGCACGAGCTGCGCCACGGCGAGCGCCCTGTGCGGGTCCCCGGGCAGCAGCACGCGCTCCGCGAGCTCGCAGGCCGGCCGAAGGTACGAGGGTGCCGCCACACGCCGCACCCTAGCCAGCGGCCTGTGGAACACTCCGAGCAATGGCACGGCGCCCCACGAACCCGAGAGAGCTGCCCGACGCGCTCCGCGAGGCGGTCGAGCGCACGATCGATGCGACCGTGGGGTCCGCCGGGCGCAGCCGCGAGGCGGCCCAGGGGGCGCTCGACGACTTCGCCGGCTCCGTGGAGGGGCTGCGCAAGGACGCCGAGTCGCGGTTGGCGCGCGGCCGGCGCTCGGTGAGCGAGGCGATCGAAGGTCGCAAGCCGGCAACCCACGATGACATCCGCGAGGTGCGGGCCGAGCTGCGCGCCATCGGCCGGCGCCTGGACGCGATCGAGGAGCGGCTCCCCGCGCGGCGCGCCACGGGCAAGACCGCGACCAAGAAGGCTCCGGCGAGGAAGCCCGCACCCAAGCGGACGCGGGCCAAGAAGAACCCCGCGTAGGTGGCCCGGCGGGTGCTGATCACCGGCGTGGGCAGCCACGTCGGGACGCTCCTCGCCGCACGCCTCGAGGAGGATCCGGGGGTGGAGCAGATCGTGGGCATCGACACGCGCGCACCCGCCCGCACGCTCTCGCGGACCGAGTGGATCGACGCCGACGTGCGCGACCCCGAGCTCGCCGAGCTGGTGCCCCGCGCCGAGCCCGACACCGTCGTGCACAATCAGATCGTTCGCCAGCCGGGGCCGGGCATGTCCGCTCGCGCGATGCACGACATCAACGTGATCGGCTCGCTTCAGCTGCTCGCCGCATGCGAGCGGGCGCCGAGCATCCGGACGATCGTCGTGCGCGGCTCGGCCGGCATCTACGGCGCCGAGCCGCACGCCCCGCAGTTCTTCGGCGAGGAGATGACCCGCCTGTTCCCGCTGCGCACGCGCTTCCAGCGCGACGTCGCCGAGATCGAGACCTACTTCGAGACCTACGCTCGCCGCCATCCGGGCGTCTGCTGCACGATGCTCCGCTACCAGCCGGCGATCGGCCCGTCCGTCGACACCCAGGTCACGCGCTATCTCTCGCAGCCCGTCTGCCCGATGTTCCTCGGCTTCGATCCGCGCATCCAGCTCGTGCACGAGGACGACGCGCTGGAGGCGCTCGTGGCGGCGGTGCGAAACCCGGTGCCCGGCCCGGTCAACGTGGCCGGGGAGGGGACGATCGGCCTGGCGCGGATGATCCGCCTCGCGGGCCGCGCGGCGCTGCCACTCGTCTCGCCGCTGTTCGGGCCGGTGAGCACGGCGGGCCGGCGCCTCGGCCTGACCCGGCTCTCGGACGACTTCAGCCGCCTGCTGCGCTACGGGCGAGGCGTGGACACCGGCCGGCTGGCGGAGGAGGTCGGCTTTCGGCCGCGGCACTCCACGGTCGCGGCGGTCGAGGCATGGGCGGCATGACCGGCGCCGACCAGGCGATCGCCTTCATGCGCCGCCTGCGTGAGGGGCTCGAGTCCGGCCACGACCTGCCCGACGCGCTCCTGCGCGGAGCGGCGGCGCTTCCTAGTGACGCGCGCGAGACCGTCGAGCGGCTGGTCGGGCGGCTCGCCGGGGAGTACGAGGAGGACGAGTGGGGCTTCGACGAGGAGTTCGCGGAGCTGGTGGAGCCGCTGTTCGCGTTCCTCTACGACACCTGGTGGCGCGTCCAGGTGGAGGGCGCCGAGCTCGTGCCCGCCCACGGCCGGGCGCTGCTCACCGCCAACCACGCCGGCATCCTCCCGTGGGACGCCACGATGATCTCGATGGCGCTCCTGCGCGAGCACCCGCTGCCGCGCCACCCGCGCTTCCTGGTGCTGAACTGGGCCTTCGACCTGCCCTGGCTCTCCACCGCGATCCGGCGGGTGGGGGGCGTGGCCGCCTCGCCCTACAACGCGATGCGCCTGCTCGAGGAGGACAAGCTCGTGGCGGTGTTCCCGGAGGGGGTCAAGGGCACGGGCAAGCCCTACTCCGAGCGCTACCGGCTCCAGCGCTTCGGCCGCGGCGGCTTCGTCGAGATCGCGCTGCGAACCGGCGCCCCGATCGTGCCGGTGGCGGTCGTGGGGAGCGAGGAGATCTACCCCAAGCTGGCCGACGTGCCGCCGCTCGCCCGCATGATCGGCGCGCCCTTCTTCCCGGTCACGCCGACCTTCCCCTGGCTCGGGCCGCTGGGGGCGATCCCGCTTCCGTCGCGCTGGCGCATCGAGTTCCTCGAGCCGATCGAGACCGAGTCCCACGGCCCGGAAGCCGCGTCCGACCGCGCGCTCGTGCTCGAGCTCTCCGAGCGCGTGCGCGCGACCGTCCAGGAGGCCCTGCTACGCAACCTCGTGCGGCGCGGCTCGGCCTTCGTCTAGGGCGCCGGGACGCGGCTCCCATCATTTGACGCTTCAGCAGGGCGCGCCTACGGTCGATGCAGATTGCGCGGGATGCGCATCACAGGCCCCCTTCTCGTCGCGTTGCTGGCGCTGACCGGCACGGCCGTCGCCGCGCCGGGCGACCCCTGGGTCGCCTACGTGACGAACTCGACGGCCTCGCGCGCGGTGCTGATGCGCGTCGACCCGGCCACGGGCGGGCTGGTCGAGATCTCGAGGAACGGGCCCCAGGGCGCCCTGTTCGACCACCCCTACGACCTGGCGGCGGCGCCGGACGGCACGCTGCTCGTGGCCGACATGGGCCGCTTCGCCACCTCCGGCCAGCGCACCCCCGACGGAGCGATCGTGCGCGTCGATCCGGCCACCGGCGCGCAGACGCTCGTGTCCGGCGGCGGCCGGCTGGTCGATCCGGCCGGCCTGGCGCTGGCGCCTGACGGCGCCATCTTCGTGGTCGAGAACGTCGGGCTCGACGGCAACCCCGAGGTGCTCCGGATCGACCCGGCCACGGGTGCCCAGACGGTCGTGACGAGCGGTGACAAGCTCTGCTACCCGTTCGGAATCGCGATCGAGCCGGCCGGCACGCTGGTCGTCACCGAGTACGGCGACCTGCTCGGCGGCAGCGAGCCGATCGACTGCCCGCAGGACCTCGGCGCGGTGCTGCGCGTGAATCCGGCCTCGGGCGAGCAGACCCTGCTCAGCGCGGGCCCGCCGTTCCTGCGCAACCCGTTCGGCGTCACGGTGGCGCCCGACGGCAGCCTCCTCGTGGTCAACCAGACCGGCGGCGGCGCGGCCGTGATGCGTGTCAACGCCCTGACCGGTGTCCAGCAGGCCGTGTCGGGCAACGGTGCGGAGGACGCCTTCATGACCCCGCAGCGGATCTCGCTCACCCCCGACGGCGAGCCGATCGTGTCCGACTTCGAGCTGAACGACGACGAGGGCGGGCTCGTGCGGGTGGCGCTCCCGAGCGGCGCGCAGTCGATCCTGCGCCAGGGCGACATCTTCAACAACCCGCTCGGCGTGGCGGTGGTGGCCAACCGGCCCCCGGCCGCGGCCCTGAGCGCCTCGCCGCCGGCGGTTCGCGCCGGCGCGGCGGTCGCCTTCGACGCCTCCGGGTCGACCGATCCCGAGGGCCAGCGGCTCCGCTACGCCTGGGACCTCGACGGCAACGGATCCTTCGAGACCTCCACGGACACTGCGAGCGCCAGCGCCAGCTATCCCGGCTCCACCACGCTGGCGGCGCGCGTCCAGGTGAGCGACCCGCATGGCGCCTCGGCGGTCGCCACGGCCGCGGTGAGCGTCGACTCGATCCGGCCGGTGATCCGGGCGTTCCGGGTCTCGCGCCGCGGCCGGCGCGCCTTCCGCTTCTCGTACCACCTCTCCGAGCCGGCGAGCGTGGGCATCGCGATCCAGCGGCCCAAGCGGGTGCGCAGCCGCCGCTGCCTCCGGCGCCCGAGGGCGCCCCGGTGCGTGCGCTGGCGGACGCTCGTCACCCTGAGGCAGGCAGGCGTGGCGGGCAGGAACGCGCGCCGCTTCTCCGGCCGGGTGCGTGGCCGGCCGCTCCCGGAGGGCCGTTACCGGGCGCGTGTGACGGCGATCGACGCGGTGGGCAACCGCGCAGGCGCACGCATGGTCGGGCTGCGGGTGCTGTCCGCCAGGGGCCGGTAGCGCGCCGTCAGAAGTGCACGCCCCGGAGGAGGTAGGCCATCGCCACCGCCTCCGTCGACATGTCCTCGCTCCCCTTCTTCTCCTCCGCCGGCGCAGGCTTGCCGTCCTCCTTGCCCTTCTTCGCCGCGGTCGAGTCGGGGAACAGGTTGTAGGCGGTGTTGAGCACGATGTCGACGGTCTTCGGCGAGACCGCGTAGAGCACCTCGCCGAACGTGCCCAGCCGTGAGGCCATCCGCTTGGGCTTATCGATCATCGCGTCGCAGAGCATCTGCGCGGCCTCGTCGGGGGTGAGCGTCGGGAAGGCCTTGTAGATGTCGGTGGGGGCGATCATCGGGGTGCGGACCAGCGGCATGTAGATCGTCGTGAACTTCACGTTGTCGCCCACGCACTCGGGCGCGACGCAGCGCGAGAACGCGTCGAGCGCCGACTTCGAGGCCACGTAGGCCGAGAAGCGCGGCGTGTTCGTCTGCACCCCGATCGAGCTCACGTTGATGATGTGGCCCGACTTGCGCTCGCGCATCCCGGGCAGGAGGGCGAGGATCAGCTTGAGCGCTCCGAAGTAGTTGAGCTGCATCGTGCGCTCGAAGTCGTGGAAGCGGTCGTACGAGCGCGCCACCGAGCGGCGGATCGAGCGCCCGGCGTTGTTGATCAGCACGTCGACGCCGCCATGCACCTCGAGCACCTCCGCCGCCAGGCGGTCGATGTCGTCGAGGTCGGCGAGGTCCGCGGGATGCACGTGCGCCACGCCGCCCGCCTCCTCCACCTGGCTCGCGACCTCCTCGAGCTTCTCGCGCGTGCGCGACACGAGCAGGACCTCGCCGCCGGCCTCGCCGACCTTGAGGGCGGTCTCCAGCCCGATCCCGCTCGAGGCGCCGGTGATCAGGATCTTCTTGCCCCTGATCGCGCTGGCGAGCGAGCGCTCGCGGAACAGGTCGGGGTCGAGGTTGCGCTCCCAGTAGTCCCACAGCCGCGGGGCGTAGGTCGAGAGCGGGGGCACGGCGATGCCGGTGCCGCTGAGCGCGCGCTGGGTGTCGCGGGCGTCGAACTTGCAGCGGAAGTCGCGGTGCTCCATCGCCGCCGGCGGGATGCCGAGGTCGTGGTAGAGCTGGTCGCGGATGCGCTTGACGGTCGGCAGCGCCAGCAGGCCAGCCCGCACCTGGGGCGGCACGACGTTCGTCATGTTCTGGTCGATGCGCATCACGAACTGCGGCGCGTGGGCGGCCTTGGCGAACTCGTTGAGCGCCTCGCCGACCTTCATCGACTCGGGGTTCACGAGGTGGAAGGTGTCCGAGGGCAGCTCCGCGTCCGGCAGGTGCGCGATGTGGTCCATCGCCTTGGCGACGAAGTCGACCGGCACGATGTTGGTCTCGCCGCCCTGCGGCCCGGCGAGCGGCGCCCACTCGGGCAGCGCGTGGCGCAGGCGCTGGAGCAGCTTGAACAGGTAGTAGGGCCCGTCGACCTTGTCCATCTCGCCGGTCTCCGAGTGGCCGACCACGATGCCGGGCCGGAACACGAGCGTCTTCGCCTCGACCCCTTCGCGCACGAGGCGTTCCGACTCGTACTTGCTGCGGTGGTAGGCGTGCGGCAGGCGCTGGCCCTCGTCGAACATGTCCTCCTGGAACACGCCCTTGTACTCGCCGGCCACGGCGATCGAGCTGGTGTGGTGGAAGCGCCCGACCTCGATCGAGTTGGCGAACTCGATCACGTGCTTCGTGCCCTCGGTGTTGGCGCGCTCCATCGCGTCGTCGTCGGCGGTCATGTCGTAGACGGCGGCGAGGTGGAAGAAGTGGTCGACGGGCTCCGAGAAGCCGTCGATCCCGAGGCCCGGTCGGGACAGGTCGCCGGTCACGGGCAGAATCCGCCCGGCGGGGACGCCGAGTCGCTGGACCAGCGCGTCGACCTTGCCGCGCGAGCCCTCGCGGACCAGCACGTAGATCGTGCCATCCCGCTTCAGAAGCTCGCCGACGAGGTGCCTGCCGATGAAGCCGGTGGCGCCGGTGACGAAGTAGTTCAAGGTCTCTCCACTCCTCCAGGTGGGCCGGTCGCGCGAGTCTATGCCTCCGCGGGCGCGGAAGCCATTGACTCGCCCGGACCGGCGCGGGAAGATAGGTGCCACAGATGTAGAGACCGGTTGGCGCTCGACGCCACCGGCCTACGAGGCGGGCCGTTTAGCCCGCATGCAAGGGCGGAGTGAACCCTTCCACTCCGCTCTTGCTACGTGAGAGGCGCCCTCGCTTCACAATTCCGAGCTGGTGGATGAGCCAGTCACGTTGAAGCGGGCCGCCGAGCTGGTGGGCGTCTCGCCCGGCACGCTCCGCCGCTGGGCGCGAGCGGGCCTGATCCCGGAGCTCGACGGCACGCGGGGGAGATCGAAGGCTCGCGGGCACCGCCCGCTCGCGGGTTGGAGCCAGGCCGCGCTGGCACAGGCGCGCATCGTCGCCCGCATGCGTGAGCGCGGCCACTCGCTCGCCTCGATCGCCGAGGCGAGCCGGCAGGGGCGCCTGGCCTACGGCTTCATCGAGGGCATGTGGGGCGAGGCCGAGCCGCGCCGCTCGCTCGAGGACGCGTCCAAGATCGTGGACCTCGAGCCGGCGCTGATCGAGCGCTTCTGGGCGAGCATCGGGCTCCCCGCCACGGCGCTCGAGCAGATCGGCGACGACGACGTGCAGGCGCTCCACTACGTGTCATCGGTCCTCGCCGCCGGCTTCCCGCTGGTCGCGTTCCTCCAGCTCTGCCGCGTCTACGGGCAGGCGCTGTCGCAGATCGCCGACGCCGAGGTCCGGCTCTTCCACATCTACGTGCACGAGCCGCTCATGCGCGAGGGGGTGCCGGGCCTCCAGATGGCCGAGGAGATGGAGAGCCTGGCGCGCGACCTGCTGCCGCTCGCCTCGCCCCTGATGGACTACGTCCACGGACGCTTCCTGCGGCACTTCGTGGAGCAGGACGTGGTCGGCCACATGGAGGAGGAGCTCGACGACGCCGAGCTCGGCCGCGTGCGGGTGGCGATCGCGTTCGCCGACCTGGCGGGCTACACGCGCTTCACCGAGGAGGAGGGCGAGGAGGAGGCGTTGTCCTCGGTCGAGCGCTTCGTGGAGGGGGTCACGGCCACGCTGCCCGAGGACGCCCGCGTGGTGAAGACGATCGGCGACGAGGTGATGGTCGTCGGCCACGACGTGCGTGCCCTCGTCGACTGGGCGGTGGGGTACACGAGCCTGTTCGAGGAGCGGCCCGAGCCGCGCATCGGGATCCACTTCGGCACGACCATCTACCGCGACGGGGACTACTTCGGGCGCGACATCAACCTGGCCTCGCGGGTGGTCGCGCGCGCCCGCGGCGGCGAGGTGCTCGTCACCGACTCGGTGGTCGACGCCGTGCGCGACTCCCCGCACCTGGGCTTCGAGGGGATCGGGCAGGTCAAGCTGAAGGGCTTCAACGAGCCACGCCAGCTGTGCCGCGCGATCCCGCGCCTGAGCGGATGAGCGAGCGAGCGCTCGAGGCGGCGCGCGAGAGCGGGCTGATCGTGGCGGACGCGCCGCTGCTCGTGATGGTCTCGGGCGGTGGGGACTCGGTCTGCCTGCTCGAGGTGGCGCTCAGGCTCGGAGCGCGGGTGAGCGCGCTGCACGTGAACTACGGGCTGCGCGAGGGGGCCGGCGACGACGAGCGCTTCGTGCACGATCTGTGCGAGCGGCTGGGTGTGCCGGTCCGGGTCGAGCGGGTCGAGCTCGGCGAGGGCGGCAACCTCCAGGAGCGCGCCCGCGACGCGCGCTACTCGCTCGCCGAGCGGGTCGCCGAGGCCGACTACGCCGCCGGCCACACCGCCTCGGACCAGGCCGAGACGGTGCTCTACCGGCTTGCGGTGTCGCCCGGGTCGCGCGCGCTCCACGGGATGGAGCCGCGGCGGGGCCGGCTCGTGCGACCGCTGCTCGGCGTGACCCGCGACGAGGTGCGCGACTACCTGCACGGCCGCGGCCTCGCCTGGCGCGAGGACCCCTCGAACGCCGACCGTCGCTTCGCTCGCGCGCGTGTGCGTCACGACGTGCTGGACGCCCTGCGGCAGCTCTCCCCGGCCGCCGAGCGCACGATCGCGGAGACGGCCGCGCAGCTTCGCGACGAGGCGGGCGTGCTCGACACGCTGGCGGGCGAGGCGCTCGACGAGCTCGGCGGCGGGCCGGCGATCTCGCTCGCTGACCTGCGTACCCATCCGCCCGCGGTTCGCCGGCTGGTCCTGCGCCGCCTCGCCGGCGGCCGCCCCGTGCCGGACGAGATCCTCGAGCTCGGCGACCAGGGGACCAAGTCGCTCGACCTCGGCGATGGGCTGCGCGCCGTGGCCGAGTACGGCACGCTTCGATTCACGCACGCGCGCGAGGCCGAGCCGCCGGCGCCGGTGGCGCTGCCGGTGCCGGGCCGCGCGCGCTTCGGCGACTGGGAGGTCGAGGCGCGGCCGGGCGAGCCCGGCGAGGTGAGCGTGGCGGGGCTCGGCGGCCCGCTCCGCGTGCGTTCCTGGCGCGACGGCGACCGCCTGCGGCCGCTCGGCCTCGGCGGCACCAAGTCGCTCCAGGACCTGTTCACCGACCGCAAGGTGCCGCGCGCCCTGCGGCGCGGCCTGCCGGTGGTCGAAGCCGAGGGCGAGATCGTCTGGGTGGCGGGCCTGGCCGTTGCCGAGCGCTTCGCGGCGGACGAGGGCGACCCGGACGCGGTTGGGCTGAGCGCGCGGCTGGTGGTCCCCTAGGTCGTGCCGAACACCCTGTCGCCCGCGTCGCCGAGGCCCGGGCGGATGTAGGCGTTCTCGTCGAGCTCGCGATCCATCGCGGCGGCCCAGATCGGCACGTCGGGGTGGGCGTCGCTCACCGCCTTCACCCCCTCGGGCGCCACCACGAGGCAGACGAGCACGAGCGTCCGCGCCCCCTTCCCCTTCAGCCGGTCGAGCGCGTGCACCGCGCTGCCGCCGGTGGCCAGCATCGGATCGACGACGAACGTGAAGGCGTCGGCGAGGCTCGGCGGCAGGCGCTCGAGGTACTCCACGGGCTCGTGCGCCTCCTCGTCGCGATAGAGGCCGAGGTGGCCCACCCGGGCGCCGGGCAGCAGGCGCAGGAAAGCCTCGACCATCCCCAGGCCCGCCCGCAGCACCGGGACGATCGCGATGTCCTGGTGGAGGCGCGTGCCGGTGGTCGGCTCGAGCGGCGTCTCGATCGGGACCTCGGACACCGGCAGCTCGCGCGCGGCTTCGACCGCCAGGATGGCCGAGGCCTCGAACAGGGCCTGGCGAAAGTCGGCAAAGCCGGTCTCGCGGTCGCGCATCACGGTCAGGCGGTCGGCCAGCACCGGGTGCTCGACCACGACGAGACGCTGGGGCATGACGCGACGATATCGTCGCTCGCACCCTGGCTGCCGTGCGCGAGCACCGGCTCGGCCAGGTGCGAAGCGATGACGATCTCCGCCCGCAACGTCGAGCTGAAGGCACGCGACCCCGACCCGGCGCGCACGCTCGAGCGCGCGCTCGCGCTCGGCGCGGAGGACCACGGCACGATCCATCAGCGCGACACCTACTTCGCGGGTGCGCGCGGACGTCTCAAGCTTCGAGAGCAGGATCCGGGCGAGGACGAGCTGATCGAGTACCTGCGCCCCGACTCGGCAGGCGCCCGCACGAGCGCGTACCGACGCGTACCGGTGGCCGACGCCGCCGCCCTGCGCGAGGCGCTCGGCGCCGCCTACGGCACCCTCGTGGTGGTCGACAAACGCCGCCGCCTGCTGACCTGGGAGGGCGTTCGCATCCACCTGGACGAGGTGGAGGGCCTGGGCAGCCACCTCGAGCTCGAGGCGGTGGCCGGCGAGGGGTCGGACCTCGCGGCCGAGCGAGAGCAGGTCGAGCGGCTGCGGGCCGAGCTCGGCGTCGAGGAAGGGGACCTGGTGGCGGGGAGCTATTCGGACCTGCTCCTGGACGGCCCCGAGCGGCTGCTCGCGGCGGCGGACGAGGTGATGCGCAATGCGCACGTGCCCTACTCGCGCTTCAAGGTCGGCGCTGCGCTTCGTGCCCCGGACGGCCGCGTGTTCACCGGCGCCAACGTCGAGAACGCCGCCTACCCGCAGGGGCAGTGCGCCGAGGCCTCGGCCCTCGGCGCGCTCGTGGCGGCCGGGGCGACCGAGGTGGCCGAGGTGGCGGTGGTCGCCGAGCGGATGGACATCTGCCCGCCCTGCGGCGGTTGCCGCCAGCGGCTCGCCGAGTTCGCTCGGCCGGAGACCCCCGTGCACCTGGGTCGTCCGGGCGGCGAACGGCGGACGGTCACCGTCGGCGAGCTCCTGCCACTCGCATTCGATCTCGACGCCGGCGACGCCCGGTGAGCTGGCGCGAGTCCGGTGCGCTGCTCGCGGAGCGCGGCCCCGAGACGCCGCGCGTGGGCGTGGTGCTCGGCTCGGGCCTCGGCGCCGTGGCGGACGGCGTGGCCGACGCGGTCACGGTCGGCTACGAGGAGCTGCCGGGTTTCCCGGAGCCGGGGGTCGCCGGGCACGCCGGCCGCGCCGTGCTCGGGCGGATCGGCGCCGTGCCGGTCGCCGTCTTTCAGGGACGGGCGCATCTCTACGAGGGCGGCGACATCGAGCGGGTGCGCACGCCGGTGCGCGCCCTGCGCGCCGCGGGGGCGGAGGTCCTCGTGCTCACGAACGCGGCCGGGTCGCTGCGTCCGGAGGCGGGGCCCGGCTCGCTCATGCTGATCGCCGACCACATCAACCTCGCCGCCGACAACGCGCTGATCGGGCCGAACGAGGACGAGCTGGGCCCGCGCTTCGTGAGCCTCAGGGACGCCTACGACCCCGAGCTCCGCGCTCGCCTGCGCAGCGCCGCGGAGGAGCTCGGGATCACGTTGCACGAGGGCGTCTACCTCGCGGTGAGCGGCCCGAGCTTCGAGACGCCCGCCGAGATCCGCGCCTTCGCCACGCTCGGCGCCGACGCCGTGGGCATGTCGACCGTGCACGAGACGATCGTGGCCCGCCACTGCGGGCTGCGCGTGGCCGCCGTGTCGGCGATCACGAACCTGGCGGAGGGCATGAGCGAGCAGGCGCTCAGCCACGAGCAGACGCTCGCCGACGCCGCCCGCGCGGCCGAGAGCCTGGCCCCGCTGATCACGCGCTTCGTCGAGGGGCTGGCCGACTGACGGTGCTCGTGCCCGAGCTGATTCGGCGCAAGCGCGACGGCGGCGAGCTGACGCCCGAGGAGCTGGCCTTCCTCGTGCGGGGCATCAGCGACGGCTCGGTGAGCGACGCGCAGGTGGGCGCGCTCGCGATGGCGGTGGTCGTGCGGGGGATGAGCGCCGCCGAGCGGATCGCGCTCACCGGCGAGATGACCCGCTCGGGCGACGTGCTCGACTGGTCGAGCGCCGGGCTCCCCGGGCCTGCCCTCGACAAGCACTCGACCGGCGGCGTGGGCGACAAGGTCAGCCTGCTGCTGGCGCCGATCGTGGCCGCCTGCGGCGGAGCGGTGCCGATGATCTCCGGCCGCGGCCTTGGCCACACGGGCGGGACGCTCGACAAGCTCGAGGCGATACCGGGCTACGACACGACGCCCGACAACGAGACGTTCCGGCGCGCGGTGGCGAGCGCCGGCTGCGCCATCGTGGGCCAGACCGGCACGCTCGCGCCGGCGGACCGCCGCCTCTATGCCATCCGGGACGCCACCGGGACGGTCGAGTCGATCCCGCTGATCGCCGCGTCGATCCTCTCCAAGAAGCTGGCGGCCGGCCTCGACGCGCTCGTGATGGACGTGAAGGTGGGCTCCGGGGCCTTTCTGCCCGGTCACGAGCAGGCATCGGAGCTGGCGCAGGCGATCGTGGAGATCGCGCGCGGCAACGGCCTTCATGCATCGGCGCTCCTCACCGACATGGACCGCGTGCTCGGCCGGAGCGCCGGCAACGCGGTGGAGGTGCGCGAGTCGATCGACCACCTCACGGGCGCGGCGGCCGACGAGCGTCTGCGCGCGGTGACCCTCGCGCTGAGCGCCGAGCTGCTCCGGCTCGGCGGCGTGATCGACGACGAGGACGAGGCCCGCGCGGCCGCGGAGCGGGCGCTCGACGGCGGCGTGGCCGCGGAGCGCTTCGCCGCGATGGTGGCGCAGCTCGGCGGCCCGGCCGACATCGTGGAGGCCCCGGAGCGCCACCTGCCCGCCGCGCCCGTGACGCTGGCCGCCGAGCCCGCCACGGCGGGGATCGTGACCGGAGTGCAGGTGCGAGCAGTGGGCGTGGCCGTGATCGCCCTGGGCGGCGGCCGCACGCGCGAGACCGACCCCGTGGACCACGCGGTCGGCCTGACCGAGGTGGCCGCACCGGGCGAGCGGGTGGGGCCCGGCGAGCGCCCGCTGGCGCTCGTCCACGCGCGCGACGAGGCCTCCGCCGGGCGCGCGTGTGACGCGCTCCGCGACGCGTACGCGATCGGCGACCTGCCGCCGCGCGCCGTGCCGGCGGTGCTCGAGATCCTGCGATGAGCGCGGCAGAGATCCCCAAGGCGGAGCTGCACGTGCACCTCGAGGGCACCGCCCCGCCGGAGCTGATCCGCCGCCTGGCCGAGCGCAACGGGCTGCCGCTGCCCGACGGAGCCTTCGATGGCGCGGGCGGCTTCCGCTACGACGACTTCCTCGACTTCCTGAGGACCTACGACCTCGCGGCGAGCGTGATCCGCACCGGCGCGGACTACCGCGACATCGTCTACGAGTACCTGGCGAGCTGCGCCCGCGAGGGCGCCGTCTACGTGGAGCTCACCGCCTCGCCCGACCACGCCGCGCTCGTGGGCCTGACCGACGAGGAGCACCTCGACGGGATCGCGCGAGGCATCGACGATGCACGGGCGGAGCACGGAATCGAGGGCCGCATCCTCATCTCCTGCGTGCGCAACTTCGGGGTCGAGCGGGCGCTGCGGGTGGCGCGGCACGCGGCCGAGCGCCCGCACCCCTACGTGGTCGGCTTCTCGATGGCCGGCGACGAGCAGAACTTTCCGGCGGGGGACTACGCCGAGGCGTTCGAGATCGCCGCGGCGGCGGACCTCGGCTGCACCGTTCATGCCGGCGAGTGGGCGGGCCCGGAGTCGGTGCGCGCCGCGCTCGAGCTCCCGATCACGCGCATCGCCCACGGTGTGCGCTCGATCGAGGACCCGGCGCTCGTGGAGGAGCTCGCCGAGCGGGAGATCGTGCTCGAGGTCTGCCCGACGAGCAACGTGGTGCTCGGGGTCTTCCCGACCTACGAGGAGCACCCGCTGCCGCAGCTGATCGAGGCCGGGGTGCGGGTCACGCTCGGCTCCGATGACCCGCCCTACTTCGGCGCCTCGATCGGCGGCGAGTACGCCATCGCGGGGGAGCGGATGGGTCTGGGGGACACGCTGCTCCGGGAGGTCACGCGGACCGCCGTGAATGCCGCATTCTGCGAGGAAACGCTCAAGCCAGCCTTAACTCGCGGTCTCTGACGAGCGTGTAGGGTGACCCGCTTCCGGGCGCCTCGGCGGCCCGCGACCGAACTTGACTGGAGGGACTGTGAACAGGACGTTCCGGCTGTGGATCATGGCGCTCGTCGCGGCGCTGGCACTCGGCGTCGCCGCCTGCGGCAGCGACGACGATGACGACAGCGGCGGTGGCGGCGGCGAGACCGCCGCCGAAGAGGGGCCCGCGATCAAGGCCGGCGTCGTTACGGACATCGGCGGCCTCAACGACCGCTCGTTCAACTTCCTCGCCAACAAGGGGCTCGAGGACTCGGCGGACGAGCTCGGGGCCGAGACGCGGGTGCTGCTGTCCGAGTCGAACGCGGACTACATCCCGAACCTCACGACGCTGACGCAGCAGCAGTTCGACATCATCGTGCCCGTCGGCTTCAGGATGGGTGACGCGACCAACACGATCGCCACCAAGGTGCCGGACGCGAACTTCGCGATCGTCGACTACCCGGCGACGATTCTCGAGGACAAGCCGAAGAACGTGGAGGGCCTGCTCTTCGCGGAGCAGGAGGCGGGCTACCTGGCGGGCTATGTCGCCGGCCTGTGGGCGAAGGACAACAATGCGACCACGGTGTCCACGGTCGGCGGCGAGAAGATCCCGCCGGTCGACCACTACATCGCCGGCTACCAGGCGGGCGCCAAGGCCGCGAACCCGAAGATCAAGACCCTCAACGCCTACTCGCAGAGCTTCACGGACCAGGCGAAGTGCAAGGAGATCGCGCTCGACCAGATCGCGAAGGGCTCGAAGGTCGTCTTCCAAGTGGCCGGCGGCTGCGGGCTGGGCGCGCTCGACGCGGCCAAGGAGAAGGGTGTGCAGGGGATCGGCGTCGACGCGGACCAGGGCTACATCGGCGAGCACATCCTGACGAGCGCACTGAAGAGGGTCGACGTGGCCGTCTTCAACGCGATCAAGCGCGTTCAGGACGGCACGTTCAAGGGCGGCACCGACGTCATCCACAACGTGGCCAACGACGGCGTGGGCCTTGGCGAGCTCAATGCGGAAGGCCAGAAGTACGCCGACCAGGTCAAGGAGATCCAGGACCAGATCGCCAGCGGCGAGATCAAGGACATCCCGGACACCGTCAAGTAGGTAAGTTCCGCCGCGCTTTGAGCCCTGAGGCGGCCGCCCTCGAGCTGCGCGGCATCACGAAGAGGTTCGGCCCGGTCTTCGCGAACGACCGGGTCGACTTCGACCTCCGGAACGGTGAGGTTCACGCTCTGCTGGGCGAGAACGGGGCGGGCAAGTCCACGCTGATGTCGATCCTGTACGGGCTCTACCACCCCGACGCGGGCGAGATCCGAATCGATGGCGAGAAGGTGACGATCGAGTCGCCTTCGGATGCGATCGAGCGCGGAATAGGCATGGTGCACCAGCACTTCATGCTCGTCCCGGTGATGACGGTGACCGAGAACATCGTGCTCGGTGGTGAGCCGCGCGGACGCGCCGGCCTGTTCGACGTCAGGGAGGGTGCGCGGCGCGTGCGCGAGCTCTCGGAGCGGTACGGCCTGGCTGTCGACCCCGACGCCGTGATCGAGGACGTCAGTGTCGGGATGCAACAGCGCGTCGAGATCCTCAAGGCGCTCTACCGCGACGCGCGGATCCTCGTGCTCGACGAGCCGACCGCGGTGCTCACGGCACAGGAGACCGCGGAGCTGTTCAAGGTGCTGCGCTCGCTCAAGGAGGACGGCGTCGCGATCGTCTTCATCAGCCACAAGCTCACCGAGGTTCTCGCGATCGCGGATCGCGTGACGGTCCTGCGGCGGGGTCGCAGGGTTGACACCGTCCCGGCCGAGGGCGCCACCGAGGAGAGCCTCGCCCGCCTGATGGTCGGCCGCGACGTGCTCCTGCGTGTGGACAAGCCGGACGCCTCTCCGCACGAGCCCGCGCTCGAGATAGAGGACCTGTGGGTGCTCGACGACCGCGATCTCGAGGCTGTGCGCGGCCCGTCGCTCACGGTCCGCCGGGGTGAGATCGTGGCGCTCGCGGGCGTGGACGGCAACGGCCAGAACGAGCTCGTCGAGGCGATCGCGGGCTTGCGCGGCGTCGTGAGCGGACGGATAGCGGTGGGTGCGAAGGAGGTCTCTGGTCGCGGCGTGCGCGCCGCGACGGACGCCGGCGTCGCCCACATCCCGGAGGACCGTCACCTTCGGGGACTCGTGCTGGACTTCACGCTCGCCGAGAACCTCGCCCTGCGCGAATACCGCAGGCCGCCGCTGAGCCGGCACGGCTGGCTGAACGTGCGTCACATCGCCACGCGGGCGCGCAAGCTGCTGCGCGAATTCGACGTGCGCGGCGGCGAGTCCGGCACGCTGGCGCGCTCGTTGTCGGGAGGCAACCAGCAGAAGGTCTGCATCGCGCGGGAGGTGGCCTCCAATCCGAACCTGCTGATCGCCCACCAGCCCACGAGAGGCCTGGACGTGGGGGCGATCGAGTTCGTCCACCGCCGGCTCGTCGCGGAGCGCGACAACGGCCGCGGCATCCTCCTGGTCTCGCTCGAGTTCGACGAGATCCGCTCGCTCGCGGACCGCATACTCGTCATCTTCGAGGGCGAGATCGTTCGCGAGTTCTCGCCCGATGTCTCCGAGGAGGAGCTGGGCTTCGCGATGACGGGCGGCGGCGGCCGCGCGGCGGCGTGACGCCCGAGCGCGACCCGCGGGAGCCCGATCCCGACCTGGGTGGCCTCACCGCCGAGGAGCAGGAGACCGCCGGGGCGATCACCCCCGCCGCGCGGCTCGCCGCCTACGTGCGCGGTGGCGGCATCGTCGTTCCGGTGCTCACCGCGCTGGTCGCGTTCTTCGTGGGCGGGCTCGTGATGCTGCTCACGGGCAACGATCCGGTCGCCACCTACGAGGCGATCTGGAAGGGCACCGGCCTCCAATGGTTCCTGCCCTGGACCGGGGACCGCGAGCTGGCCGCGCTCAACCTTCAGCAGACGCTGATCCTGACGACGCCGCTCATCCTCACGGGTCTGGCGGTGGCGTTCGCGTTCCGCGCCGGCCTCTTCAACATTGGCGGGAACGGCCAATACATCATGGGGTCGATCGCCGCCGTGGTCGTTGCCTCAGAGCTGACGGGACTGCCCGCCTGGATCCTCATCGTGGTGGCGATGGTGGCGGCCTGCCTGGCCGGCGCGGTCTGGGCGGGGATCGCAGGTGTGCTCAAGGCGACCACCGGCGCCAACGAGGTGATCTCGACGATCATGCTCAACTACACCGCGCTCTACATCGGCTTCTACCTGTTCGGCGTCGACGGTCCCCTCCAGAACGACGAGGACGAAGTCGCTCGCGGTTTCGAACGAGATCCTGGAGGCCGCCCACCTGCCGGTGTTCTGGGGCGACCCGGTCCTCCAGGGCCTCCATATCGGGCTCTTCGTGGCGCTACTCGCCGTGGTCGTGTTCTGGCTCGTCCTCAACCGCTCCACGACCGGGTACGAGGTCCGGGCGGTGGGCCTGAACCCCGAAGCGGCGCGCTACAGCGGGATCAGCGTGGGCAAGAGCTACGTGCTCGTCATGGCGGTCTGCGGGGTGTTCGCCGGACTGGCGGGCGCGCTCGACGTCCTTGGCTGGCAGTTCAAGGTCGGCACCGACGACATCCAGACCACGCAGGTCGGCTTCTTCGGCATTGCCGTGGCGCTGCTGGGACGCAACACCGCCAGCGGCACGGTTGCGTCGGCGATCCTGTTCGGGGCGCTGATCAGCGGCACCTCGCAGCGCAACCTCGACCCGACGATCTTCGAGCCGTCGCTCGCCGCGAACCTCACGCTGATCATCCAGGGCCTCGTCGTGTTGTTCGTGAGCGCCGACGTCCTGGTGCTCTCCGCGCTTCGGCGGGGGCGCGTTCTCCTCGGCGCGCGCCGGCGCCGCGCGCGCAGCCGGCGGAGGGGGAGTCGTGACCGCGCTCGCCGCCCGCGCGCCCGCCGAGCTCATGACGGCGCGGAGCGTGGGCTGGGCGGGCGTCGCGCTTGGGGCACTGGCGTGGTTCATCACGCTGCCGCCGTTCATGCTGCGCAGCGCGCTGCCGTCGCTCGCCGTGGCCGCCATGGCGATCGCCGCCGGCGTCTACGTGGTCCGCGGCGGGATGCGGCGACTCGGCTACGGCGCGATCGTGGCGGGGGTGGTCGGTGGGATCGGCGCCGTCGTCGCGACGAAGTCCGGCGAGGCCAACCTCGAGGCCGTGTTCGTGTGGTCCGCGCTGTTCGCCGCGATGCTGCGCTTCGCAACGCCGCTCGTGTTCGCAGCCGTCGGCGGCATCTTCTCGGAGCGCAGCGGCGTCATCAACATCGGCCTCGAGGGCATGATGCTGATGGGCGCATTCTTCGGCATCTTCGGCGCCGACCTGTTCGGCTCGTGGGTCGCGGGCCTGGTCGTGGGCATGGCCGCGGGCGCTGTGTCCGGCCTCGTGCACGCGTTCTTCTCGATCCAGCTACGCGCCGACCAGGTGGTGAGCGGCACGGCGGTGAACCTGCTCGCGCTCGGCATCACCGGCTACGTGTTCGTAGCGCATTACGGGGAGCAGGGCACGCCCAGCGATGTCTCGCGCGTCCCGAACGTGACGCTTCCGCTGATCGAGGACATCCCGTTCGTGGGCGACATCATCGGCACGATGAGCCTGCTCACGTGGGCGGCGCTGCTGCTCGTGCCGCTGGTGGCCATCTACCTGTTCCGCACGCGGGGCGGTCTGCGGCTGCGCTCGGTCGGAGAGAAGCCGCGAGCAGCGGACACCGTCGGCCTGCCCGTGATCCGCACCCGCTACCTCGCCGTCATCGCCTCCGGCGTGTTTGCCGCGCTCGGGGGCGCGTACCTGTCGATCGCGCTGCTCGGCTCCTTCAACGAGAACATGACCGCCGGCCGCGGCTTCATCGCCCTTGCCTGTGTGATCTTCGGGAACTGGCGGCCGGTCGGCGCCCTCGCGGCGGCGTGCCTGTTCGGCTTCTCGAGCGCGCTGGCGCAGCGGCTGCCCGAGTTCTCCGAGTCCACGGCGGTGCTGTTCCAGGCGCTGCCCTACGTGCTGACCCTGATCGTCGTGGCGGGCGTGATCGGCCGCTCGCGCCCGCCGGCCGCGATCGGCATCCCGTACGTGAAGGAGTAGCGATGACGGTCTCGCGCCTCGCCCTCGCCAGCCCGACCGAAGACGGCAGCCTCTCCGACGAGGTCGAGCTCTACCAGCGCACCTACAACACGCTGCTGCGCTCCAGCGGGGAGACGCAGCTGCGGGTGCTCGAGTCCTCGCACCGGGCGATGGGCTCGAGCCTGCACCCGCTGGCGGACTCGGACGAGCTCGACCTGGGCGCGTTCATCTACGCGATCCGGCGCCTGCCCGACGGGATCGTGGACGTCGAGCTCGTGATCATGGGCCAGGAGGCGGAGGTGTTCGCGGCCAACGGGATCGACATCGAGTCCTGGGAGGAGGCGGACTCCCCGGCGCGGCGGCGGCGCTGGCACGACGCGGGCGACGGCACGCACGCCGTCCTGCTCGCGAGCGCCTCGGACGTCGACGACCTGATCCCCACGCTGGTGGCGTTCCAGATCGAGTGGAACAAGCTGCGCGTGCACCAGCGCACGGCGGGCTGGCCGGTGCCGGGCTACCCCTCGCCGGCCGAGTTCGCGCAGGCGCTCGGCGGCCAGGAGGACGACTGGGAGCGGCTGCGCGAGGCCTGGGGCGAGCGCTTCTACGACCGGCTCGCGCTGAACGCCGAGGAGCGCATGGCGATCCGCGTGCGCATGCTCGGCGGTACGCAGGTGGGCTACGCGCGCATGACGCGGCGCTGGTGGCGGCCGGTGCAGGAGCGGCTCGCCGCCGAGGGCTACGAGGACCGGCCGATCTACTTCGTGAGCTCCAACACCCACAGCCTCGTGAACATCGCGACGGGCGCGCCGCGGCAGGTGGAGAGCCAGCTGGTGGACTTCGCCAGGCGGCTGCCGGCGGACGACATCCTGCGCCAGGAGCTCGACCTCTTCCAGGAGGGCCGCACCGAGGGCTCGTGGGAGAACTACCTCTACTTCGTCGGACGTCTCTACTTCGACTCGCGCGGCGACGAGGGCCGGGCGGAGCTGCGCCGGCTCGAGCAGGAGACCGGCGTGGCCCACCTGCCGAGCCAGACCGCGCTCAGGGTCCCCGCGCAGCTGATGCCGGTGGCCACGCTGATCCCCGAGCGGCTCGACCCCCGGATCGGCGACGTCGATCCCGAGGCGCTCCGGGGGAGCGAGGCCGTGATCGTGAACATCGACTATCCGCTCGGGGTGGCGGCCTACAACATCCTGCGCGAGGTCGCCGTCGCGAGCGCGGCCCTGCGCGGCGTGTACGTGCTCGGCAAGGCGGCCACGCTCAACGCGGACGTGGGCGACGTGATGCTCTCGAGCGTCGTGCACGACGAGCATTCGGGCTCGACCTACTGGCTCGACAACGCCTTCGGGGTGGAGGACCTGATGGGCGACCTGCGCTTCGGCAGCGGCCTCGACAACCAGCGTGCGGTAACCGTCAAGAGCACCTTCCTCCAGAACCGCGCCTACCTCGACTTCTACTACCGGGAGGCGTTCACGGTGGTGGAGATGGAGGCCGGCCCGTACTGCAACGCGCTCTACGAGATCGCGGACACGGACCGCCATCCGGTGGGCGAGGCGGTGAACTTCTCGAAGCTCCCGCTCGACTTCGGCATCCTGCACTACGCCTCCGACACCCCCTACACGCAGGCCCGCACGCTCGGCGCTCGTGGCCTGTCCTACTACGGCCTGGACTCCACCTACGCGGCCTCGCTGGCGATCCTGCGGCGGGTGCTGCGGCTCGAGGGCGCGCTGCGCTGAGTCGATCCGCGGAAGAGTCGAACCGTCGCATGCTGCGGGCGCGCGACGCGATGGATCGCGACTACGCGAAGCCGCTCGACATCCCTGCCCTGGCGCGCATCGCGTACGTCTCCGAAGCGCACTTCATCCGCGTCTTTCGCGCCACCTTCGGCGAGACTCCGCACCGCTACCTGCAGCGCCGCCGGGTCGAGCGCGCGATGTTCCTGCTGCGGGAGACCGACCGCAGCGTGACCGAGATCTGCTTCGACGTGGGCTTCGCGAGCCTGGGGACGTTCAGCCGGACCTTCACCGACATCGTGGGAGAGTCGCCGACCACCTATCGCTGGCGGGCCGAGGACCTCCGAGCTGTCCCGGCCTGCTTCATGAAGGCCTGGACGAGACCGAGCAGTTTTGGAGAAGCGCAGGGGCGGAGCCGACACTAGCCTCGCTCCCATGCCAAACAGGATCACTCATACACAGGTCTACGTGCTCGATCAGGACGAGGCGCTCGACTTCTACGTCGGGAAGCTCGGCTTCGAGCTGAACACCGATGCCGACCTCGGCTTCATGCGCTGGCTGACCGTCAACTTCCCCGGTCAGCCCGACCAGCAGCTGCTGCTGGAGAAGCCGGGTCCGCCGGCACACGACGACGCGACGGCCGAGCAGATTCGCGAGCTCGTCACGAAGGGCGCGCTGGGCATGGCGGCGATCATCGCGGTGGACGACGTCCACGCGACCTACCGGGAGCTCGTGGCCCAGGGCGTCGAATTCACCGAGGAGCCGACGGAGCGCTTCTACGGCACCGATTGCGGCCTGCGCGACCCGTTCGGGAATCCGCTCCGGATCGGAACGCCGAAGGAGGGGCCGATCGAGGTGCCGGACGCGTCCGAGCTCGAGGCCGGGAACGCATCCTGACCTGAGCTCGGCGGAGCCCACCCGGTCTGGGCTGGGTGGGGACGGGCCCGACCGGCCCCTCCCGGCCTAGCGTCCTGGCTTTGTAGCCAGGAGCGACCAAACTCAGGACGGCTGCGCCCTGCCGGGGGACCGCCGTCAGCGCGGGTCGGGCTCCCACGGATGCAGCCTCGGCCTCCAGGCCGGCACTCCGGCCCGGTAGGCGGCGTACTCGTCGCCGAACTGGCGCGCCAGCGTGGGTTCCTCGTAGAGCCGGACGAAGGCGGCGACGACGGTCATGAACACGGCGGCGTAGGCGAGCAGGACCGGACGACCAAGCACGAGCGCCTGGCCGAGGATCGCCGTCGCCACCGCCACGTACATCGGGTTGCGGACGTAGCGGTAGAGCCCGCCGACCACGAGCCGTTCGGTCGGGGCCACGGGTGCGGGCGTGCCGAGGCCCTCGACCACGAAGCGGGCGAAGGCGTGCAGGAGCACGCCGACGCCCGCCGCGATCAGGATCAGACCGAGGGCCTGAGCGGGCCACACGGCGAGCTCGTCGTTCAGCTCCCAGCCCGTGAGGAGCCAGGGCACGAGGCCCGCCATCACGCCCGGCGCCAGCGCGAGGAAGACGAGGCTCCCCGCGGCGGCCCGGGCGCGGGCGCTCATGCGCCGATCGGATGCCAGGCCGTCTTCAGCTCGGTCACGGCCTCGAGCCGCGTGAGGGCGTCGGCCGTGGCGGCGTCGTAGCTGGCCGCCGGCGTGCTGTGACGCACGCGCGTGACGCTCTCGGCGGCCAGGCGGTCGACCTCCGCGCGCAGCGCGGCCGGGGCCCCGCAGGTGACGATCGCGTTCAGCCCGTGGTGGGCCGCGAGCGCCGTGGTCAGCTCCTCGCGGCGGCCGCTCAGCAGGTTCACGACGCCGCCCGGCACGTCCGAGATCCCGAGCACCTCGCCCAGGTCGAGCCCCGCCAGCGGCCCGGGCTCCGAGAGCACGGCCACCACGGCGTTGCCGGCGGCCAGCGCGGGCGCGATCTCCGCCACGAGCCCGAGCAGCTCGGGCTCGTCGGGTGCCACGACGCCGACCACGCCCGTCGGCTCCGGCAGCGAGAAGGACAGGAAGGGCGCGGCCACAGGATTGATGCCGCCGAGCGCCGGCTGGAGCTTGTCGGTCCAGCCGGCGTAGTGGACGAGGACGTCGATCGCCGCGCCGACCTCGGCGGGGTCGACGCCGAAGTGGCCCGCGCGCGACTCGAGCGCCTCCGCCGCGCGGTAGAGGATCTGGCCGCGGTTGTAGGCGCTGCGCGCCGCCCAGGGGCCGGCGGCCGCGCGGGCGGCCTTGACCGCGTCGCGCACGTCCTTGCGCGAGGCGCGGGGGACGTTCAGCTCGCCGGCGCGGTCGTAGCGCCCCGACTCCGAGCGCACGAACGCGCCGCCCACGTAGAGCTTGTAGGTCTTCCTGACGGCGAGCCGGCTCACGACAGCCTCACGTAGGGCCGCAGGCCGGCGGGGCCGCCCTCGCGACCGAAGCCGCTCTCCTTGTAGCCGCCGAAGGCGGCCGTCGGGTCGAACTTGTTGTAGGTGTTCTGCCAGACCACCCCGGCCTGGAGCGCGCTCGCCACCTCGAAGGCCTTCGAGCCCTTGTCGGTCCAGATGCCGGCCGCGAGGCCGTAGGTCGAGTTGTTGGCCTTCTCGATCGCCTCGGCCTGGGTGCGGAAGGTCATCACCGACACCACCGGGCCGAAGATCTCCTCGACCGCGATCCGGTGCGCGGGAGCCACCTCGGTGAAGATGGTTGGAGCGAACCACCAGCCGCGCTGGGGCAGCTCGCAGGCCACCGTCCGCCGCAGCGCGCCCTCCTCCTCGCCGGCCGTCACGAGCGCCTCGATGCGCTCGAGCTGCTCGGCGGAGTTGATCGCCCCGACGTCGGTGTTCTTGTCGAGCGGGTCGCCCAGGCGCAGCCGCCCCATGCGCTCCCAGAGCTTGCCCACCACCACGTCGGCCACGCTCTCCTGGATCAAGAGCCGCGAGCCGGCGCAGCAGACGTGACCCTGGTTGAAGAAGATGCCGTTCACGATCCCCTCGACTGCCTGGTCGAGCGCGGCGTCCTCGAACACGACGTTCGCTGACTTGCCGCCGAGCTCGAGGGTGAGCGAGATCCCGGTGCCGGCGAGCGCGGCCTGGATGTCCTTGCCGACCGCGGTGGAGCCGGTGAACGCGACCTTGTCGATTCCGTCGGCGCGCACCAGCGCCGCGCCGGTGGCGCCGTCGCCGGGCACGATCTGCACGACCCCCGGCGGCAGCTCGGCCTCCTGGCAGATCTCGGCGAGCAGCAGGGCGCTCAGCGGCGTGGTCTCCGCCGGTTTCAGCACGGCGGTGTTGCCGCACGCGAGCGCCGGGGCGAGCTTCCAGGCGGCCATCAGGAGGGGGAAGTTCCAGGGCACGATCTGGGCGGCGACCCCGAGCGGCGTCGCCTCGCGGCCGGCGAGCCCGTAGGAGAGCTTGTCCGCCCAACCCGCGTAGTGGAAGAAGTGCGCGGCGGCGAGCGGGACGTCGACGTCGCGCGACTCGCGGATCGGCTTGCCGCCATCCATCGACTCCACCACGGCGAGCTCCCGTGCGCGCTCCTGGATCAGGCGCGCCACGCGGAACAGGTACTTGCCGCGCTCGAGCCCGCTGAGGGCCGCCCAGCCCGGCTGGGCCGCGCGCGCCGCGGCGATCGCGCCGCGCACGTCCTCGGGGCCGGCGAACGCGACCTCGGCCACGGGCTCCTCGGTGGACGGGCTCACGCTCGGCACGCGCGTGCCGTCCTTCGGGTCGACGAACTCGCCGTTCACGAACAGCCCGTACGAGTCGCGCAGGCGAACGTGGTCGGGGGACTCGGGCGCGGGGGCGTAGTCCCAGACGATGCGTGTGCGGGTCTCCTGGGTGCTCATTCCCTCGAGAAGTCCTCTGGCCGCGCGTAGCGGCCGGTCTGGGTCTTCTGATACTGCATCAGCAGGTCGTTCAGGAGCGAGGAGGCGCCGATCCGGAAGCGGTCGGGGGTGAGCCATTCGTCCCCGAGCGTCTCCTTCACGAGCACGAGCCGGTGCAGGGCGGACTTGCTGCTCGACACCCCGCCGGCCGCCTTCATGCCCACGGCCCGGCCGCTGCGCTCGGCGTAGTCGCGGATCGCCTCGAGCATCACGAGCGTCACGCCCGGCGTGGCGCCGCTGGCCGCCTTGCCGGTGGAGGTCTTGATGAAGTCCGCGCCCGACTCCATCGCCAGCATCGAGGCGTGCCGGACGTGGTCGTAGGAACCGAGCTCGGCGGTCTCGATGATCACCTTCAGGTGGGCGTCGCCGCAGGCCTCCTTCACACGCACGATCTCCTCCATCACGCGCGTGTCGTCGCCGGCGAGGAAGGCCTCGCGCGAGATCACCATGTCGATCTCCTCGGCGCCGGCCGCCACGGCCTCCTCGGTGTCGCGCAGCTTGAGCTCGATCGATGCCTGGCCGCTCGGGAACGCCGTGGAGACCGACGCCGCCCTCACCCCGGTGCCCTCGAGCGCCTCGCGCACCACGCCGATCAGCGACGGGTACACGCAGACGGCCGCGCAGGACGGGATCTCCGGGATCGTGGGCGCGGGGCAGACCGCCTTGGCGCACAGGTGGCGCACCTTGCCGGGCGTGTCGGCGCCCTCGAGCGTCGTGAGGTCGGTCATCGACACGGCCAGGCGGATGCCCTGCTGCTTCGCGGTCGTCTTGATCGAGCGCTTGCCGAGCGTGGCGGCGCGCTCCTCGATGCCGACGCGGTCGACGTGGGGGAGCCTGCGGATCACCCTTTGAGTATGGCGTGCCCGGCCTCCGTGGCTATCGTCGCGCAATCGCACGTGCGGCCGTCATCGTCCTCGACGCCTGCGGCGTCGGCGCCCTTCCCGACGCCGGCGACTACGCGGGCGACGAGGGCTCGAACACCCTGGCCCATCTCGCCGAGCACGTGGGCGGCCTCGAGCTGCCCGTGCTCGAGCGGCTCGGCCTCGGCTCGATCATCCCGATCCGCGGGGTCGCGCCCGCCGACGACCCCGTGGTCCACGGGCGGCTCCACCCGCTCGGGCCCGGCAAGGAGTCGACCACCGGCCACTGGGAGCTGATGGGCGTGGTGCCGCAGCACCCGTTGCCGACCTACCCGGAGGGCTTCCCGCCCGACGGTGATCGAGACGCTCGAGCGGGTGACCGGCCGGCGCTTCTGCTGCAACCGCCCGTACAGCGGCACCGAGGTGATCGAGCACTTCGGCGAGCATCACCTGGCCACGGGCGAGCTGATCCTCTACACCTCGGCCGACTCCGTGCTCCAGATCGCCGCGCACGTGGACGTGCTCGACGAGCCCGGCCTGTACGCGGCCTGCGAGGCGGCCCGCGAGGCGATGACGGGCGAGCACGCGGTCGGCCGCGTGATCGCACGGCCGTTCGAGGGGCGGCCGGGCGCCTTCGAGCGCCGCGAGGGCAGGCGCGACTACGCGGCCGAGCCGCCCGGGCGCTCCTACCTCGAGGAGCTCCAGGCCGCGGGGGTGGCGGTGCACGGGGTGGGGAAGATCCGCGACCTGTTCGCCGGCGTGGGGATCGACGCGAAGCACGACGGCGGCACCAACGCCAAGGGGATCGCGGCGACCACCGAGCTGCTGCGCTCGCTCGACTCCGGCCTGATCTTCGTGAACCTCGTGGAGACCGACCAGGTCTACGGCCACCGGCACGACGCGGAGGGCTTCCACGACGCGCTCAAGCAGATCGACGCCGCGGTGGGCGAGTGGCTCGAGCTGCTGCGCGACGACGACCTGCTCGTCCTGACGGCCGACCACGGCGTCGACCCGGACGCGCCGCACACCGACCACACGCGCGAGTACGCGCCCCTCCTGGCCGTCTTCCCCGCACATGACGGCCGGCGCCACGACGGCCCGCTCGCCGACGTGGGCGCGAGCGTGCTGCGCTGGCTCACAGGACGCGAGGCCGGGGCGCTGCCGGGCGATCCGTTCCTCTGACCGCCGCCACGAAGCGCTCGAGCTTGTCCGGGTCGAGGTCGAAGCCCGGGCCGCTGCGCAGCCCCGAGCACACGTCGACGCCGAAGGGCCCGACCGTGGCAACCGCCTCGGCGGCGTTCTCGGGTCGCAGGCCGCCGGCGAGGAACAGCGGCACGTCCACCCCCTCGCGGATCCGGCGGCTGATCTCCCAGTCGTGGCGGCGGCCGGTGCCGCCGAGCTCCTTCACCTCGAGCGACGGATTGCCGGAGTCGAGCAGGATGGCGTCCACCTCCGGCGCCAGGGCGCGCGCCTCGTCGAGCGACTCGGGGCCGACCACGTGCACGACCTGCACGAGCTTCACGCCCGGGAGCGCCCGGCGAAGCTCGCCGTGGGCGCCCACCGGCAGCGCGTCGACGAGCTGCAGCGCCCGTGGGCGGATCCGGCGGGACTGCTCCACCAGCGCGTCGACCTCCTGAAGCGAGGTGAGCAGGAATGCGTCGACACCCGGAGGCACCGCGGCCGCCAGCTCCGCGGCCAGCTCGTCGGGGATCACGCCGGGCCCGCTCGGCATGGCGGACACGAGGCCGAGCGCGTGGGCGCCCGCATCGATCGCCATCCACGCCTCGTCCGTGCTCTTGATGCAGCAGACCTTGATCCTGGGGCGGCCGGTGGCGTGCACGACGGGCGCACAATCTACGCTCAACCGGTGGAACGGATCTGCGTGTTCTGCGGCGCCAGCCCCGGAGCGCGGCCCGAGTATGCGGCCGCCGCGGAGGAGCTGGCTCGCCTCTTGGCGGCCGACGGCGTTGGCGTGGTCTACGGCGGCACCGGGGTCGGCCTGATGGGCCGGCTCGCCGACGCCACCCTCGAGGCGGGCGGCGAGATCACGGGCGTGATCCCGCGCGCGCTGGTCGACAAGGAGATCGCCCACCGGGACGTGGCCGACATGCGCGTGGTGGAGTCGATGCACGAACGCAAGGCGCTCATGGCGGAGCTCGCCGACGCGTTCGTAGCGCTACCCGGCGGGCTCGGCACGCTCGAGGAGCTGTTCGAGGTCTACACCTGGTCGCAGCTCGGACTCCACCGCAAGGCCTGCGGCCTGCTCGACGTCGAGGGCTACTACACCGGCATCGCGGCGTTCCTCGACCACGCGGTCAGCGAGCGCTTCCTGCGCTCCGAGCACCGCGAGCTCCTGATCGTGGAGCGCGAGCCGGCGGCGATGCTCGAGCGGCTCCGAGCGCTTCGAGCCCGCGACTGTCCAGCCCAAGTGGATCGACCGCGAGGAGACCTGACGTGATCACGCTCGTGCGGGCACGGCTTGCGCATACGCCGCGCAACCCCTTCGAGCAGGACGACGCGCTCGAGGTGTTCGACGACGGCGCGCTCGCCTTCGCCGACGACGGGCGCATCCTCGCGGCAGGGGCGTTCGAGCAGGTCCGGGCGGCCCATTCGGGCGCGCGTGTCGAGGACGCCTGCGGCGCCTTCCTCGTGCCCGGGTTCGTGGACACCCATGTGCACTGGCCCCAGCTCGGAGTCGTGGGGGCGATGGGGCTCGAGCTGATGGAGTGGCTCAGTGCGAGGACCCTTCCCGAGGAGGCGCGGCTCGCGGACATCAGCTACGCGCGCCCGCTCGCGCGCGACTTCGTCCGCGGCCTCGCGGCGAACGGGACGACCAGCGCGCTGGTGTTCGGTTCCCACTTCCCGGAGGCCCAGGACGCCTTCTTCGAGGAGGCGGACGCGAGCGGGCTCCGGATCGCGAGCGGGCTCGTGGTATCAGACCGCGACCTGCTCCCGGAGCTCCGCGGTGATCCCGGGCACGCCCTGGAGGCCGGCCGCGCGCTCGCCGCGCGCTGGCACGGGCACGGCCGGCTCCGCTATGCGGTGACCCCGCGCTTCTCGATCTCCTGCTCGGAGGACATGCTCGAGTCCTGTGGGGCGCTCCAGGCGGAGCTCGACGGCGCGCTCGTGACCAGCCACATCAATGAGAGCGAGAACGAGGTCGGCGCCGTGGCGGACCGCTTCCCGTGGGCTGGCGACTACCTCGAGACCTACGAGCAATACGGACTCGTCGGGCCGCGGACGGTGTTCGCCCATGACGTCCACGTGACCGATGGTGAGCTCGACCGGCTGGCGGCGGCGCGCGCGGGCATCGCCAACTGCCCGATCGCCAATGCCTTCCTCGGCAGCGGCATCTTTCCGATGCGTCGCCACCTCGAGCACGGCGTGCGCTTCGGACTCGGCACCGACGTCGGCGCCGGCACCGGGCTCTCCCTGCTGAAGGAGGCCCTCGCCTCGTATCAGGCGCAGATGGTCGCGTCGCAACGCGTCCGGCTCACCGCGGCTCACCTGCTCTGGCTCGTCACCCTCGCCGGCGCCGAGATCCTCGGCCTGGACGATGTGGTGGGCGATCTCACCCCCGGCAAGGCGGCCGACTACGTGCTACTGCGCCCGCCGCCCGGCGGCACGCTCGAGGCGACGCTCGCCCGCTCGCGCGACGCCCGGGACGCACTCGGCGCCGTGTTCGCCCTCGCGCGCGAGGAGAGCGTCTCCGAGGTGAGGGTCGCCGGCAAACGCGTCTGGCCACGGGACGAGCCGGCCGGCCACCAGGAACTACACTCGCGCCCGTGAGCCTGCCCGAGGTGGGAGACATCCTGGTGCAGCGCGACGAGCTCGCCCACCGCGTGCGGGAGCTCGGCGAGGAGATCTCGAGGGACTACGCCGGCCGCCAGCTGCTGCTGGTCGGCGTGCTCAAGGGCGCCATCTTCTTCCTCTCCGACCTGATGCGGCACCTCGAGGTGGACTGCGAGGTCGACTTCATGGCGGTGTCCTCGTACGGCTCGTCCACCGACTCGTCGGGAGTGGTGCGGATCCTCAAGGACCTGGACGCCTCGATCGAGGGTCGCGACGTGCTGATCGTCGAGGACATCGTCGACTCCGGCCTCACGCTCGCCTACCTGTTCCGCATGCTGCGGGCCCGCGGCCCGGCCTCGCTGGAGGTCTGCGCGCTGCTCACCAAGCCGGGTCGCAGGGAGATCGACATGCCGATCCGCTACGTGGGCTTCGAGATCCCGAATCGGTTCGCGATCGGGTACGGACTGGACTTCGCCGAGCGCTACCGAAACCTGCCCTACGTCGCGGTTCTCGACGAGCCGCCGACGGGCGTGTAAAGCCCTCGCTCGGAAGGCCGAAAAGGGCAAGAGGATGAATACCCCCTTGCTAGGCTTGCGTTTCACCCCGGACGTGGGTTTGTTCTTCGCGTGAGCCGATTCTTCAAGAGCGCCGCTTTCCCCATCCTGATCGTCGTCGTGCTGGCCTTCTTCGCGCAGAAGTTGATCAGCCCGGGCGATCGCCAGAAGGATCCGAATTACTCGGAGTTCATCACCCAGGTCGAGGAGGGGAAGATCGAGCAGGTCACCCTCTCGACCAAGAACAACCGGATCGACGTCGAGACGAACAGCGGCAAGAAGTACCAGACCGCCTACCCCGACAACACCGAGCAGAACCTCGTCAACCAGCTGCGCGCCGAGGACGTGCCGATCACGGTCAAGCCGAAGGGCGGATCGGGCTGGCTCACGGCACTCACCTACATCCTGCCGTTCGTGATCTTCCTGCTCTTCTGGCTGTTCATCATCAACCAGATGCAGGGCGGCGGGTCGAAGGTGATGTCCTTCGGCAAGTCGCGCGCGAAGCGCATGTCGGTCGACGCGCCCAAGATCACCTTCCGGGACGTCGCGGGAGTGGACGAGGCGGTCGAGGAGCTCCACGAGATCAAGGAGTTCCTCGAGAACCCGAAGAAGTTCCAGGCGCTCGGCGCGCGCATCCCCAAGGGCGTGCTGCTCTACGGCCCGCCCGGCACCGGCAAGACGCTGCTCGCGCGCGCCGTCGCGGGTGAGGCCGGCGTCCCCTTCTTCTCGATCTCGGGCTCGGACTTCGTCGAGATGTTCGTGGGCGTGGGCGCCTCGCGCGTGCGCGACCTGTTCGAGCAGGCCAAGCAGAACTCCCCCTGCATCATCTTCATGGACGAGATCGACGCGGTGGGTCGCCACCGCGGCGCCGGGCTCGGCGGCGGTCACGACGAGCGCGAGCAGACGCTCAACCAGCTGCTCGTCGAGATGGACGGCTTCGAGATGAAGGACAACATCATCTTGATCGCGGCCACCAACCGCCCGGACATCCTCGACCCCGCGCTCCTGCGTCCCGGCCGCTTCGACCGGCAGATCGTGGTCGACCGGCCCGACCGCAAGGGTCGCCAGAAGATCCTCGAGGTGCACACGCGCGGCAAGCCGCTCGCGAAGGGCATCGAGCTCGACACGCTCGCCGGCCAGACCCCCGGCTTCACCGGCGCGGACCTCCAGAACCTCGTGAACGAGGCGGCCCTGCTGGCCGCACGCCAGGGCAAGCGCGAGATCGACCACCTCCAGCTGGAGGAGGGGATCATGCGCGTGATCGCGGGTCCGGAGAAGAAGACCCGCGTGATGTCCGAGAAGGAGCGCCGCGTCACGGCCTACCACGAGATGGGCCACGCGCTCGTGGCGCACTACCTCGACAACACCGACCCGGTGCACAAGATCTCCGTGATCTCCCGCGGCCAGGCGCTCGGCTACACGATCTCGCTGCCGACCGAGGACAAGTTCCTCACCACGCGCGCGGAGCTGTCGGACACGATGGCGATGACGCTCGGCGGGCGGGCCGCCGAGGAGATCGTGTTCGGCGAGGTGACCACGGGGGCGTCCAACGACCTCGAGAAGGTCACCGCCACCGCCAAGCAGATGGTGATGCGCTTCGGCATGTCGGACAAGCTCGGCCCGCGCGTGTTCGGCCACGACCACGGTCAGCCCTTCCTGGGCCGCGAGTTCAGCTCCGAGCCCGACTACTCGGACGATGTGGCACGCGAGATCGACGACGAGATCCGGCGCATCGTGGAGGAGGCGCACCAGGCGGCGCGCCAGGTGCTCGAGGACCACCGCCCGCAGCTCGAGGTCACGTCGGAGATCCTGCTGCGGCGCGAGACGATCGAGCGCGAGCAGTTCATCGAGCTGCTCGACGGCAAGAGCGAGGAGGACGTGTTCGGCGCCGAGGAGCCGCCCGTGCCGGTGCTCCCGCCGGCCGCTCCCGAGGCGCCCGAGCGCAAGCCGGACCGCGCGCCCAAGCCGCTGCCGCGGCCGGGCCTGGCCGGCGGTTCGGCCGAGATGCGCTCGTCGTCGGAGCCGGCTCCCGAGAAGCCGTAGGGCTCGGCCGCCGCTGCTCGGCGGCTCGTCGGCGCCGTGGCCGGCCGGGCGCCGGCTCGGCATCGCCCGTCCGCGGACCTGCTCGCGCCTGCGGCGCTCGTTCGCTCGCTCGCAGGCGGCTCGCTCTGACACGGTCCGCGGCCGGGGATGTCCGAGCCGCGCCCGCCGGGCGGACGTGGCCCCGCACGGTCGGGGCTGTGCCCGCGAAGTCCTCAGGACATCGGTCGCGTGGTTATTCAACAGCTGATGCAGGACAGCGCGCGCGTTATTGACCCGCGCGTATCGTCACGCCCAATGAACATCACCGGAGTCGACTTCATCACCGTCCCTACGCGGGACTTCGAGAAGGCGAGCGAGTTCTACGGGGGCGTGCTCGGCCTGCCGTGCTCCGCCCGCTGGGGGGACATGCCCGCCGCCGAGTTCGAGACCGGCACGCTCACGGTCGCGGTCATGCAGTCCGATGCGTTCGGGATCGAGTTCGAGCGCCACTCGCACCCGATCGCGTTGCACGTCGAGGACGTCGCGGCCGCGCGGGAGGAGCTCGAGGGCAAGGGGATCGCCTTCCGGGGCGACACGATCGACAGCGGCGTCTGCCACATGGCCCACTTCGCGGACCCGGACGGCAACTCGCTCATGTTCCACCATCGCTACGCGCCAAAGAACGCGCTGACGCCGCGGTGCTGGCCTGTCGGCCGTGCGTCTCGGCGTGCTCAGCGACATCCATGCCGTGAGCGACGTCTCGCGCCGCGAGGCGTGGCACAACGCCTACGACTTCGCCGGGGTTGAGACCCGCCTTCGGCGGGCGCTCGAGCTGTTCGCCCGTGAGGGCGTGGAGCTCCTGCTCGTGCTCGGCGATCTCGCGCACGACGGCGACCTCGCGAGCCTGAAGCGCGTCCTGCGCGTGCTCGCCGGGGGCCCGCCGATGCGTCTGGTGGGGGGAAACCACGACGGGCGACGACCGAGCGCCCGCCTGCGCGAAGCCGGCGCGGCGGCGCCTGAGCTGCCGGGATGGCGCGCCGTTCGGGTGGCCGACGGGCTGCGGCTCGCCGGCGCGCGGGTGGCGTGCCGGGCGGTGGATCGCTGCCGGCTCGCCCGGCCGCCGGCGCTCGCGACCTGGGGCGAGGACCTCGTGCTGCTGGCGAGCCACTTCCCGCTCCTCTCGCGCGAGCGCGTCCTGACTTCGCGAGAGCTGCCCTATGCCGAGGATCTGCTCGACCGCGAGGCGCTCGCCGCTCCGATCATGGCCCGCAGCGCGCCGACCGTGGCGCTCTGCGGCCACCTCCACGTACGCGACAGCGACAGCGCCGGGGCGCTCCTCCAGCTCTCCTGCGGCGCGCTCGTCGAGCCGCCGTTCGAGGCCACGGTGCTGGAGCTGCGGGCACGCGGCGAGCAGCTCGAGCTCGAGCGCACCGCCCACGAGCTCGCCCACGCGCCCGAGCGGCGCGACCCCCGCCTCGTGCCCGCGCGCGAGGTCTGGCGCTATCCGGCCGGGCGGCGGCTGGGAGCGGCGCTGAGCCCTCAGGCCGCCTCCGCCAGCCCGAGCGCGCGGGCCACGCGCGGGTCGGCGAGCGAGGCGGCTTGCATCGAGGCGCCGTCGAGCGTGTGATCGGCGAAGTAGGGAACCGCGATCACGAACAGGCCGGCGGCGCGCGCCGACGCCACTCCGGGCGGCGAGTCCTCCAGCGCCGCCGAGCGCGCCGGCTCGGCCCCGAGGCGGGCACAGGCCTCGACATAGATGTCCGGCGCCGGCTTGGGCCGGGCGGCGTCCTCCTGCGTGACGACCGTGTCGAAGCGCTCCGGAGCGATTCCCGCCACGGCGAGCACGCGGTCGACGAACACCCGAGGCGAGTTCGACGCGAGCCCGAGCGGCATGCCCGCCTCGCGCAGCGCCGAGAGCAGCTCGAGGGCGCCCGGGCGCACCGCAACGCCGGCGAGCGCCTCCTCCATCACGAGCTCGTCGAGCTCGGCCATCAGCCGCACGCCCTCGCCTGGCCGGTCGAGCATCGCCTCGAGCTTGGCGGCGGCCACGTGCTTGGAGTTGCCGAGCAGGTCGCGCTTGTGCTCGCTCGTGAACGTGCGTCCGTAGCGTTCGAACAGGTCGCGCTCGGCGCGTGTCCAGGCCTCCTCGGTGTCGAGCAGGAGGCCGTCGTTGTCGAAGATCACTGCGTCGAAGCGCACGCCGGGCACGATACTTCGCTCCCGGTGAGCGCCTTTACCGTGATGGGGATCGTCAACGTCACGCCCGACTCGTTCTCGGACGGCGGCCTCTTCCTCGACCCCGACTCCGCCGTGGAGCACGGGCTCGAGCTCGCCGGCGCGGGCGCCGGGCTGCTCGACGTCGGGGGCGAGTCCACCCGCCCCGGCGCCGAGCCGGTGCCCGAGGCCGAGGAGGTCGCGCGCGTGCTGCCCGTCGTCGAGCGGCTCGCGGCGGAGGGGCACGACGTGAGCATCGACACCACCAAGCTCGGCGTGGCGCGTGCCGCGCTCGACGCCGGCGCGGTGCTGGTGAACGACGTCTCGGCGTTCCGCTTCGACCCCGCGCTCGCCGGCCTCGTGGCCGAGCGCGAGGTGGGCTGCTGCCTCATGCACATGCTGGGCGAGCCGCGGACGATGCAGAGCGACCCGCGCTACGACGACGTCGTCTCCGAGGTCAAGGCGTTCCTCGAGGAGCGGCTGGCGTTCGCCGTCGCGGAGGGGATCCGCGAGGAGCGTGTCTGGCTCGATCCCGGCATCGGCTTCGGCAAGACGGTCGAGCACAACCTGGAGCTGCTCAGGCGGCTGCCGGAGATCGTGGCCATCGGTCGCCCGGTGGTGGTCGGCACCTCGCGCAAGCGCTTCCTCGGCGAGCTCGCCGGTGGCCGTTCGGAGGGGGAGCGCCTGCCCGGCACGATCGCCACCAACGTGCTCGCGCTCGAGCGCGGGGCCCGTGTCTTCAGGGTGCATGACGCGGGTCCGGTGGCGGATGCCCTGCGGGTGGCCGCTGCTACGGTGGCGCCGTGACGTGGGAGCGGGAGCGCGACCAGGACGACGACGAGTTCGACGAGCACGACTCGGAGGACCTGGACGACGACCGCGCGGCCGCCTCGCCGGCCGTCTCGATCGAGGTCGCCGGTCTGTCGCTCTACACCCGCCACGGCGTCAGCGAGGCCGAGCGGGAGATCGGCCAGCGGCTCGTGTTCGACATCTCCTTCGAGCTCGACGACTGCGACGCCACCGTCACCGACCGCGTCGAGGACACCGTGAACTACGCGGAGGTCTGCGAGCAGGTGGCCCTGGCCGCGCAGGAGCGCTCCTACCGGACCCTCGAGCGCCTCTGCTCCGCCGTGGCCGATCGCCTGATCGACCGCTTCGGGGCAGAGACCGTGCGCGTGAAGGCGACCAAGCCCGAGCCGCCGATCCCGCTCCCGGTCGACGAGGTGTCGGTCGAGGTGTGGAAGGAAACCTGACCGGCTACCTCGGGCTCGGCTCGAACCTGGGCGACCGCGAGGCCAATCTCCGGCGGGCGCTGGCCGCCCTCGAAGGTCAGGGGATAGAGGTGCTCGCCCGGTCGTCCCTGTATGAGACGGCGCCGCAGGGCGAGGTCACCGACCAGCCGGACTTCCTGAACGCGGCGCTCCGCGTGGCGACCGCGCTCGGGCCGGAGGAGCTGCTCGACGCCTGCAAGCGAGTCGAGCGGGAGCTCGGCCGCGAGGCCGGCGGGCCGCGCCACGGCCCGCGCGCGATCGACGTCGACCTGCTGCTGCTCGGCGGCCTCGTGCACCGCTCGGAGCGGCTGACGCTGCCGCACCCGGAGGTGACCACGCGGCGCTTCGTGCTCGAGCCGCTGCTCGAGCTCGACCCGGAGCTGGGCCTGCCCGACGGCACCAGCCTGAGCGAACGGCTCGCCGGCGTGCGCGACCAGCGCGTCGAGCGCGTGGGCCGGCTGTGACCCCCCAAGCGGGGGGTTTCCGGAACGGTCACATTCCCGTGACCGGACCGAGGGATCACCGTGGTAGCCATGGAGACGATGCTCGAGGTGGCGAGCTTTCGGGGCGACGACGACCCCTCGCTCGTGGCGGCCGCGCTCGCGTGTCGCGCGTGCCTCTCGGGCGACGTGGAGTGGTCGCTGCGTGTGGAGGCCTTCGAGGGCGAGGTCGAGTGCCGTTGCCGCTCCTGCGACTACGTGCGCACGGTCTCCCTGACCTCGGAGCAGACGCTCCGGCTCTCGCTCGAGGACGAGTAACCCACCACGCCGCAGAGTACGGTTAGGTCCACCGATGGCCGACGGCCAGAGCCTGTCGCCGCGCACGGACGTGCTCGACGTGATCGTCGAGTTGCTGGGCGCCATGGACGGAGCCCTCGGGCCCGAGGGTCAGGGCTTCTACGACCGCCTGTGCGAGGCCTGCTGCCGCGTGGCCTCGATGGAGCGAGCCGGGCTGCTGCTGTACGACGAGGTGCGCCAGCTCGTGGTCACCGTGGGCACCCACGGCATGGGCGCGGGCCTGCTCGACAACATCTACGGGACGCTCGAGGAGACGCCGATCGCGCAGGTCGCGCTCGCCGAGGACCGCGTGGTCGAGGTCACGGGCGACCTGGACCGCTGGGTGCCGCGGCGCTACGCGCGCATCCAGGGCGTCACGACGCTCACCTGCGTGCCGGTGTCCGCCGGCGGTCGCTGGCTGGGCGTGATCTTCGCGGACCGGGGCGGCCGCCAGTTCGACCTGACCGACGCCGAGCGCGATGCCATGTGGACGGTCGGCAAGACCGCCGCGCTGGCGGCCAGCGTGCGCATCGCAACGAGCCAGCAGGGCCGCGCCCGGCTGCTCCAGGCGCGCATCGACCTCGCGCGCGAGATCCACGACCGGGTGGTTCAGCGCCTCTTCGGCGTCTCGCTGGTGCTCGGCTCGGAGACCGGGCTCTCGGAGGAGGCGCGCCGCCGCTGCGCCGAGGAGATGCAGGCCGCGCTCGTGGACCTGCGCGACGCGCTGTCGCGGCCGCTGGCGCCGACCGATCGCACCACCGGGGCCACGCTGCGCGACGAGCTGACGCGGCTCGATCGCCACTACAAGGACCTGCCGCTCGAGCTCGACTGGGAGGACGGGGTGCAGGTGCCGGAGGAGGTCGAGGCACTCGCGCAGTCGGTGCTCGCCGAGGCGCTCAGGAACGCCGACAAGCACGCCAAGCCCACGCTCGTGAGCGTGCACGTGGGCCGGGCGAACGGCACCTTCGTGCTCGAGGTGCGAAACGACGGCGCCCAGCCGGGGATGCGCGCGACGGGTACGGGCATGGGCCTCCGCCTCGCGGCGGTCGAGGCCCTGCAGCGCGGGGCGCTCGTGGAGTTCGGCCTCGAGGAGGGCTCGGTGTGGCGCGTGCGCCTCGTCGTGCCCGTCGGGGAGGATGGCGAGGCATGAGCCCCGATCGCAACCTGCGCGTGCTCGTCGTGGACGACCACGACGTCGTGCACTGGGGCTTTCGCCTCCTGCTCACCGAGCAGCCCTGGGTCGAGCGCTGCCTGAGCGCATCGAGCTTCGAGCAGGCGCTCGCGCTGGCCAAGCGCTACGAGCCCCACGTGGCGCTCGTGGACCTCTTCCTCGGAGAGGAGTCCGGAGCGGAGCTGTGCGAGGCGGTGCACCGGGTCTCGCCGAACACGCGGGTGCTGTTGATCTCCGGGGCCGGCTGGATCTCGCCCCAGGCCGCGAAGGCCGCCGGCGCGTCCGGCTTCGTCTCCAAGGACTGGTCCGCACACGACGTGGCGATGGCGGTGCGGATGGTGGGCAAGGGAATGACCGTGTTCGCCCCGCGCGCCGAGCAGCCGGCCCAGCCGCTCTCGGACCGGGAGCGCGAGGTGCTCTCGCACATGGCGAGCGGCGCCACCAACAAGGAGATCGCGGAGCGGCTCTACCTCTCCCCGCACACCGTGAAGGAGCACACGAGCGCCCTCTACCGCAAGCTCGGCGTGCGCAACCGGGCCGAGGCGGTGCAGCGCGCCGAGCGGCTCGGCCTCACCGCATGAACCGCCTCCACCACTGGTACTGCAACCGCGAGGCCTGGAAGCGTCACGTGCGCGAGGAGCTGGTGCCGCCGGCGATCGCGGGGATCGAGCTCGGCGACGACGTGCTCGAGGTCGGCCCCGGCTTCGGTCCCGCGACCGAGGTGCTCTCGCGCCGGGCGGAGCGGCTGACGGCGCTCGAGATCGACCCGCTGCTGGCGGCGCCGCTGCGCGCGCGGCTCGACGGGCGGGCCCGGATCGTGGAGGGCGACGGCACCGACATGCCCTTCCCGGACGGAGATGGAAGGCTCGCGGGCACCGCCCGCTCGCGGGTCGGCTTCAGCGCCGCCGTCTGCTTCACGATGCTCCACCACGTGCCGTCCGAGGAGGCCCAGGATCGGCTCTTCGGGGAGGTGCACCGGGTACTGCGACCGGGCGCGCCGTTCGCCGGCACCGACAGCACCGGACGCGGGCTCGGCTTCGCCCTTCTCCACGTCGGCGACACGAAGGTCGTGATCGACCCGGACGAGCTCCCTGGGCGGCTCCTGGCCGCCGGCTTCGATGACGTCGACGTGACCGCCGAGCGCGACAGCTTCCGCTTCCGCGCCCGCCGCCGGCAAGAGACGATCGACACAAGCTAAAAGGCCTGACTCCCCCACCTTTCGCCCACGACCCCCCCGACCGGGGGGTAGGCGGTGCGGCCCGGTAACGGAACGGCCCATAACGAGAAGGTGTAAGGAGATGGCCGAAACCGCGACAACCGCCCTGCTCTTCCCCGGGCAGGGCAGCCAGACAACCGACATGCGCGAGACCGTCGAGCGCGCGCGTCCCGACCTGCTCGAGCTCGCAACCCGCGAGGTCGGCCCCGACCTGTTCGAGCGGGCGGCGGACGGCACGCGCTGGGCGCAGCCCGCGATCTACTGCGCGTCGCTCGCCGGCTGGGAGCAGCTGCGCGAGCGCGTGAGCCCCGACCTGATGGCGGGCCACTCGCTCGGGGAGATCGGCGCCCTCGTGGCCGCCGGCGCGCTCGAGGCCGAGGACGGCCTGCGCCTCGTGGCCGCCCGCGGACGCCTCATGCAGGAGGCCGCCGAGGAGACCGGTGACGGCAGCATGATCGCCGTGCGTGCGCGCGGCGACCGCGCCCCCATCCACGAGGTGGCCGAGGCGACCGGTCTCGCCGTCGCCAACGACAACGCTCCCGACCAGCTGGTGCTCTCCGGCGCGAACGACGCGCTCGACAGGGCCGAGGCCGAGCTGGCCGAGCGCAAGGTGCGGGCCAAGCGCCTTCCGGTGGCCGGCGCCTTCCATTCGCCGCTGATGCAGCCCGCTGTCGAGCCGTTCCGCGAGCTCGTGGACGAGGTCGAGGTGCGCGAGCCCCGCGTGCCCGTCCTGTCCTGCGTCACGGCCAAGCCCTTCGACGACATCCGCACCCGCCTCGTGGAGGCGATCACGAGCCCCGTGCGCTGGCTCGAGGTGATGCAGGAGCTCGAGCGCCGCGGCGCCACCAGCTTCGTCGAGACCGGACCCGGTCGCGTGCTCACGAACCTCGTTCGCAAGTCGATCGACGGCGCCCAGGCCGAGGCGCCCCTCGCTCTGGAGACCGCCAATGCGTGAGTCACGCTTCAGCCCGCGGGGCGGCACCGCCCTCGCCACCCGGCCCTCGGCGCCAGAGCGCGCCCTGCGCACCGCCGCGATGGCGTCGGTCGAGATGGTCGTGCCCGAGCAGGTGATCGGGAACGACGTGATCGCCGACTCCGCCGGCGTGACCGAGCAGTGGATCGTCCACCGCACGGGCGTACGGGAGCGCCGCTACGCGAGCGACGGCGAGAGCGTGGTCACGCTCGGCCGCGCCGCGGGCCAGGCCGCGCTCGACGCCGCGGGGATCGACGCCTCCGAGCTCGACCTCGTGCTGCTGGCCACGCTGTCGCCCGACGAGATCACCCCCAACGCCGCTCCGCTCGTGGCCACCGAGCTCGGCGCGCACCGCGCCGGCGCCATGGACGTGGGCGCGGCCTGCACGGGCTTCCTGTCCGCCCTCGCGCTTGCAAGCGCGCAGGTGGAGGGGGGCCGGGCCGAGCACGTGCTCGTGATCGGCGCCGACCTGCTCAGCCGCTTCATCGACGGCTCCGACCGCGGCACCGCGGCCCTGTTCGCCGACGGTGCGGGCGCGGCCGTCGTCTCGCCGGCGAACGGCGGGGGCGGCTGGATCGGCGACGTCGTGCTGCACTGCGACGGCCTCGGCGGGCCCGCCATCCGCGCCAGCCACGAGGAGCAGCGCATCCGCATGCAGGGCCACGACACCTTCAAGGCAGCCGTGCACCGGATGTCGGAGTCGACCCTCGAGGTCACCGAGCGCGCGGGCGTGCCCCTCGACGAGATCGACCTGTTCGTCTACCACCAGGCCAACATCCGCATCCTGCGGGCGGTGGCCGAGAAGCTCGACATCGACGAGTCGCGCGTGATCGACTGCATCGACCGCTACGGCAACACGTCGTCGGCCACGCTCCCGATCGCGATGGTCGACGCCCGCGAGCGCGGGATGCTCGAGAGCGGCGACACCGTTCTGCTCTCCGCGTTCGGCGCCGGCTTCACCTGGGGTGCGGGGGTGATCCAGTGGGCGCTATGACGAGCGCTAACGGACGACCCGATGGCAGCGCGCTCGTCACCGGGAGCTCCCGGGGCATCGGCGCCGCGATCGCCAAGGCGCTCGCGCGCGAGGGCTGGCCGGTGGGTATCAACTACCGCAGCGACTCCGACGCCGCCGAGGCCGTGGTCAAGGAGATCACGGACGCCGGCGGGCGCGCGAAGGCGCTCCAGGGCGACGTGGCCGACCCCGACACCGCCGAGGCGCTCTTCAAGGCGCTCGAGGAGGAGTTCGGACCCGTGCTCGTGCTCGTGAACAACGCGGGCGTGCGCGCCGACGGGCTCTCGCCCCAGATCGACGACGAGGACTGGGCGCGGGTGATCGACACCAACCTGAACGCGGCGTTCCGCCTCACGCGCCGCGCGCTCCGGCCGATGATCCGGGCGCGCTTCGGCCGCGTGGTGAACATCGCGTCGATCGTCGGCCAGCGGGCCAACCCGGGGCAGGCCAACTACGCTGCCTCGAAGGCCGGGCTGGTCGCGATGAGCAAGACCGTGGCGGCCGAGGTCGCCCGCCGGGGCGTGACCGTGAACGCGGTGGCGCCCGGGTTCATCGAGACAGACATGACCGAGGGCCTCGGTGACGACCTGCTTCGTCACGTGCCGGCCCGGCGGGTGGGCACCCCGGACGAGGTGGCGGAGTGCGTGCGCTTCCTGGCGTCGGACGGCGCCGCCTACGTGACCGGCGTGTGCCTGACCGTTGACGGAGGACTGACCGCATGACACCGACACAAGGAGAACCGATGGCAGCTACCGCTACACGTGAGGAGATCGAGCAGAGGGTGTTCAAGGCGCTTGAGGAGTTCGGCGCCGAGCCCGATCAGATCAGCCCCGACGCCGAGTTCGAGGGCATGGACGTGGACTCCCTGGACCTCGTCGAGCTCGCGCAGATCGTCGAGGACGAGTACGGCGTGCAGCTCAAGGGCGAGGACATGGAGGGTGTGAAGACCGTCCGTCAGGCCGTCGATCTGGTGATGTCGAAGCTCGGATGACGCGCTCAGTCGTCATAACCGGCGTGGGTGCCGTGACGCCGCTCGGCGTCGGCGCCCGCACCCTGCACGAGCGCTGGAGCGCGGGGGTGTCCGGCATCGAGGACGGCTTCGGTCGTGCCGGTGAGTTCGAGCCCAAGGAGCACCTCTCGACCAAGGAGGTGCGGCGCTCGGACCGCTTCACCCAGCTCGCACTGGCCGCCGCCGGCGAGGCGGTGGAGGACGCGGGCTGGGAGGACGGCCCGCCCGGCGACCCGGACCGCACGGCGTGCGTGATCGGGACCGGGATCGGTGGCATCGGCACCCTCGAGACGCAGCACCTGGTGATGCACGAGCAGGGCGCGCAGCGCATTTCGCCGCTGTCGATCCCGCTCCTGATGGCCAACGCCGCGTCCGGCGTCGTCGCGATGAAGTACGACCTGCGCGGCCAGTCCTTCGGGACGGTGTCCGCCTGCGCGGCCGGCGCCCACGCGATTGGCATGGCCGAGCGGCTGATCCGCTACGGCGACGCCGACTGCGTCGTGACCGGCGGCAGCGAGGCGGCGATCACCCCGCTCGCGACCGCGGCCTTCGACAAGATGGACGCGCTGTCCGACAGCGGCATCTCGCGCCCGTTCGACCGCCGCCGCGACGGCTTCGTCATGGGCGAGGGCGCCGGCGTGCTCGTGCTCGAGGAGGAGGACGCCGCGCGCGAGCGCGGGGCCCGCATCCTCGGCTACCTGCGCGGCTACGCCTCGACCTCGGACGCCCACCACCTGACGGCGCCCGAGCCGAGCGGCCGCGGCGCCGCCAAGGCGATCGAGCTCGCGCTGAAGGACGCCGGCATCGAGGCCGGGGACGTGATCTACGTGAACGCCCACGGCACCTCGACGCCGCTCAACGACCGCTCCGAGACGAACGCGATCAAGACCGCCTTCGGCGAGGAGCGCGCGCATGAGCTGCCGGTGAGCTCGACCAAGTCGGCGATCGGCCATCTCCTCGGCGCCGCCGGCGCCGTGGAGGCGATCGCGACGCTGCTGGCGCTGCGCGACCGGATCGCGCCGCCCACGCTCAACTACGAGGAGCCCGACGAGGGGCTCGACCTGGATTACGTCCCGAACGAGGCACGGCCGCTCACCAACGGCGACGTGCGCGCGATCGGGCTGTCGAACGCATTCGGATTCGGAGGACACAACGCCGTGCTCTGCCTGGAGGCTTCATGAGCGCTCTCGCTGAGAGGACGAACGGACACGTCCGCGGCGGCCTGAGGGTCGTCGAGGAACCCCGCACGCTGACCGCCCAGGAGCGTCTGGAGGCGCTCTGCGATCCCGGCTCGGTACACGTGATCCGCTCGACCGTGCTCCCGCGCAAGGAGTCCAAGCGGGTGCGCGCCGGCGACGGCGTGGTCGGCGCGGCCGGCACGATCGCCGGCCGGCCCGTGTACTGCTACGCCCAGGACCAGTCCTTCGTGGGCGGTTCGCTCGGCGAGGCGCATGCCGACACGATCGTGCGCGTGATGGAGCTCGCCGGCCGCGCCGGCGCGCCCGTGATCGGCTTCGTCGCCTCCGGCGGCGCGCGCATGGACGACGGCATCGCGGCGCTGGGCGGCTACGGGCGGATCTTCCGCGCGAGCGTCCAGCTGTCCGGCAAGGTCCCGCAGATCTCGATCATCACCGGCGTGTCGGCCGGCGGCGGCGCCTACTCGCCCGCCCTCACCGACTTCGTGGTGATGACCCAGCAGTCGGCGATGTTCCTGACCGGGCCGGGCGTCGTGCGCGAGGTCATGGGCGAGGACGTCGACGCCGCCGAGCTCGGCGGGCCGCGGGTGCACGCCAAGAACGGCGTCTGCCAGTTCGTCGCGGACGACGACATCGACGCGATCCGCGTCGCGCACGAGCTGCTGGCGCACCTGCCCCAGCGCGCCGGCGAGGCGGCCCCGATGGCCCCGCCGGCCATCCCCCGGAGCACCGATCCGTCGGCGATCGTGCCCGAGGCCGCGCGCTCGGTCTACGACGTGCGCGGCGTGATCGAGGCCCTGGTGGACAACGGCCACCTGCTCGAGGTCTCCGATCGCTGGGCGCGCAACATGGTGACCGCGCTCTGCCGCATCGAGGGCCGGCCGGTCGGCGTGATCGCCAACCAGCCCTGGTACCTCGGAGGCGTGATCGACGCCGCCGCGTCGCAGAAGGCGGCCAAGTTCGTCCGGCTCTGCAACTCCTACGGGCTCCCGCTCGTGGTGCTCGTGGACACGCCCGGCTTCCTCCCTGGCACCAAGCAGGAGCAGCTCGGGTGTGATCCGTCACGGGGCCAAGCTCCTGCACGCGTTCGCGGAGGCCGTGGTGCCCAAGGTCACCGTCGTGCTCCGCAAGGCGTTCGGCGGCGGGTACATCACGATGAACTCGAAGGATCTCGGCGCCGACCTCGCCCTGGCCTGGCCGGACGCGCAGATCGGCGTCATGGGCGCCAAGCAGGCGGTGGGCATCGTCCACCGGCGCGACATCGAGGCGGCCGACGACCCCGAGGCCGAGCGCGACCGCCTGGCCGAGGAGTACGAGGACAGCCACGTGTCCGCGATCATCGCGGCGCGCGAGGGTCAGATCGACGAGCTCGTGGAGCCGAAGGACACCCGCCCGCGGCTCGCCGGCGCGATCGCGGCGCTGTCGCACGGCGGCCAGTACGGCAACGGTGGGGGGAACATCCCGCTGTGACCGTCTACGTCGCCCTCGGGGACAGCTTCACCGCCGGGCTCGATCCGGACCAGCCGCGCTGGCCGGACGAGCTGGCGCGCTCGCTCGGGCCGGACATTCGCTACGAGAACCTGGCCGAGGTCGGCGCCACGAGCGCGGAGGTCGAGCGCAACCAGCTCGACCGCGCGCTCGAGCTCGATCCCGACCTGATCACGCTCGTGTGCGGCGCAAACGACGTGCTCGCGTCGACCCGTCCGGACGAGCACGAGTACGCCCAGCGCCTCTCGCGGATGTTCCAGCGGCTGCGCCGGGATGCGCCGCGAGCCGAGATCATGACCGCCACCTACCCCGACCTGTCGCGCTTCCTCGAGCTGCGCCCGCGCTCGCGCGTACGCGTGGAGAAGGGCATGAAGCGCTTCAACGCCGCCGCGCGAACGGTCGCCGAGCGCCACGGCGTGGCCCTGCTCGAGGGGTTCGACCACCCGGCCGCCGAGCAGCGCGCGACCTTCGCCGACGACGGCTTCCACCCCTCGCCCGAGGGGCACCGGCGCGCCGCGGCGGAGTTCCTGCGCATGCTGCGCGACCGGCTGCGCTTCAAGGAGGGGGCCAGCCCGGCATGACCACGTTCTCGAAGGACTTCGACGTGCTCGCGGCCGGTGAGCGCTTCGCCACCCTCGGGCGCACGATTGGCGAGGCGGACATCAGCGCCTTCGCCACCCTGACCGGCGACCGGCACCCGCAGCACACGGACGCCGAGTGGGCGGCGGGCAGCCGCTTCGGAGAGCGCATCGCGCACGGGCTGCTGGTGCTCTCCTACGCGGCGGGGCTGATGCCGTTCGACCCCGAGCGGATCGTCGCCCTGCGGCGGGTGAGCGACGCGGTGTTCAAGCAGCCGGTCAAGATCGGCGACACGCTGCACGTGGAGGGAGAGATCGTCGGCAAGACCGAGCTCGACTCCTCGCACGGACTGGTGGAGACGCGCTGGCGCGTGCTCAACCAGCGCGGCAAGCTCGTGATGAAGGCCGATGTCGAGCTGCTGTGGCGACGTGACACGATGCCCCTCGTGGAGGAGCCGCGAGCGGACACCGAGCCCGTCCTGATCTGATGCTGGCGGGCAAGCGCCTGCTCATCACGGGCGTACTCACCAAGGGCTCGATCGCCTATGCGGTGGCCGAGCGCGCGCAGCAGGAGGGCGCGGAGATCGTGCTCACGGGCTTCGGGCGCACGCGCCGGATGACCGAGCGCGCCGCGGCCAGGCTGCCGGACCCGCCCGACGTGCTCGAGCTCGACGTGAACAGCCCGGACGACTTCGCGGCGCTGCGCTCGGACCTCGAGTCGCGCTGGGGCGGCGTCGACGGTGCGCTGCACGCGATCGCGTTCGCCCCCGGCGACGCTCTCGGCGGGAAGTTCATGAGCGCCCCGGCGGAGTCGGCCGAGGTGGCCTTCCGCACGAGCGCATACTCGTTCAAGGCGCTGGCCGAGACGGTGGCGCCGCTGATGGACGGCGGTGGCTCGCTCGTCGGAATGGACTTCGACGCCGCCGTGGCGTGGCCGGTGTACGACTGGATGGGCGTGGCCAAGGCCGCCCTCGAGTCGGTGTCGCGCTACCTGGCACGCGACCTCGGCAGCGAGGGCGTGCGCGTGAACCTCGTGTCGGCGGGCCCGGTCGAGACGCCCGCCGCCGGCGGCATCCCCGGCTTCGACGGCCTGGCGTCGCTGTGGCAACGGCAGGCGCCGCTCGGCTGGAACACGACCGACCCGGCGCCGGTGGCCGACGCCGTGCTGTTCCTGCTCTCGGACCTGTCGAGGGCCGTGTCCGGGGAGATCCTCCACGTGGACGGCGGCTTCCACGCGATGGGCGCCCCGCTGCGGTCGTAGAGCGCCGGCTCGCCCGTCGGGCGATAATCGCGGGCCCGTGCTGCTCGCCATCGACGTCGGCAACACCCAGACCCACGTGGGCATGTTCCGCGAGGACGAGCTCGTCGAGCACTGGCGCTTCGCCACGGCGCGCTTCGCGACCGCTGACGAGCTCGCGGCGGGGCTGGCGAGCCTGCTGAGGCTGCGCGATCTCGGCTTGAGCGACGTGGACGCCGCGATGGTGTCGTCGGTGGTGCCGACGCTCGCGCACGAGTTCGAGATCCTGATCGAGCGCTACCTCGGCGGCCGCGGCGCGCTGGTCGGGCCGTCGCTGCGGACGGGGATGCCGATCCGCATCGACCGCCCGCAGGAGCTCGGCGCGGACAGGCTCGTGAACGCCGTGGCGGCCTACGACCGCGTGGGCGGCGCCTGTATCGCGGTCGACTTCGGCACCGCCATCAACTACGACGTGGTCTCGTCGGCGGGCGAGTACCTGGGCGGCGTGATCTCACCCGGGATCGAGATCTCGCTCGAGGCGCTCGGGGCGCGCGCAGCGCGCCTGCCGCGGGTGGAGATAACGAAGCCGCGGCACGCGATCGGGAAGGGAACGGAGGAGGCGATCCAGGCGGGCGTGGTGTACGGCTACGCCGGCCAGGTCGACGGCATCCTCGGCCGGCTGCGCGAGGAGCTCGCCGAGGAGGCGAGCACGATCGCGACCGGCGGCTACGCCTCGGCGATCGTCCCCTTCTGCGACCAGGTCGACGAGGTCGACGACCTGCTCACCCTGACCGGCCTGAAGCTGATCTGGGAGCGCAACAGCGCTTCGTAGCGCCGTTGTTGCACACGTAACCCCCGCGTTCGCGCGGGCGGGGGAAGATCGGCCCCATGGCTCGCGAGGTCCACGTTGACCGCGATATGCACGGCAAACGTGGCACTCGCGATGTGGATCGGGCGATCGCGGAGCTCGCGCGCGCGCCAGCACGGCCACGTTTCGCGGGCGCAGCTGCTCCGGCTTGCGGTCAGCTCCGACGCAATAGACCGCCGGGTACGGGGCGGCCGGCTTCACGTCGTTCACCGCGGGGTGTACTCGGTTGGCTACCGGCACGCCACTCAGGAGGGAGTCTGGATCGCCGCGGTGCTGGCCGCCGGCGTTCGGGCCGTGCTCAGCCACTTCTCGGCCGCCGCTCTCTGGCGGCTTCTCACTGGCGGCGGCCCGATTGCGGACGTCACCGTGGCGCGAACGCGCCGCCCGCGCCCGGGCATCCGCTTCCACCGCGCGTCCCTCCCGTTCGACGAGCTGACCATGTGCAATGGAATCCCCGTGACCTCCGTCGCTCGCACGATCTTCGACCTCGCGGCGGTCGTGAGGCCGCGCCAGCTCGTACGAGCGATGAACGAGGCGGACGTCCAGCGACTCTGGGGGCCGCTCTCTCTGGACGACCTGCTAGCCCGCTATCCGGGCCATCGGGGCAACCGCGCGGTCCGCCGGGCACTCGCGGCACCGGCGCGCCGGATCGAGCGTCACCCGCAGCGAGCTCGAGGAGGCGTTCGTCGAGTTCGTGGACGAGCGCGGCATCGCTCGCCCCGAGCTGAACGCCGCGCTCGAACTAGGCGGCGAGACCATCGAGGTGGACGCGCTGTGGCGCGCCGAGCGGGTGGCTGTCGAGCTCGACAGCCGTGCCTTTCACGACGTCCCGGAGGCGTTCGAGCGCGACCGCCGCCGCGACCGGAAGCTGGCCGCCCGCGGCTGGCGGCCGGTCCGCGTCACCTGGCGCCAGCTCACGCGCGAGCGCGACGAGCTCGAGGCGGACCTGCGGCGCCTGCTCGCGCGCTCTACCCTCGCTGCATGAGCCCGTCGCTTCGGGATCCCTGGACGCTGGGCGGCGTCTCGCTGCCGAACCGCCTCGTGCTTGCGCCGCTGGCCGGCGTCGGCAACTGGTTCGTGCGGCTGCAGGCCAAGCGCTACGGCGCCGGGCCTGACGGTGTCGGAGATGGTGTCGAGCTTCGGTCTGGCGTACGGAGACCGGCGCACGCGCACCGAGTTCCTGCGCATCCATCCGGACGAGCACCCCGTGTCGATGCAGCTCTTCGGCCACGACCCCGACGTGATGCGCGAGGCCGCCGCGATCGTGGCGGCCGCCGGGGCCGATCTGATCGACCTCAACATGGGCTGCCCCGTGCGCAAGGTGTGCAGGACGGGCGCCGGCGCGGCGCTGCTCGACGATCCGGACAAGGCGGTGGCGATCGCCCGCGCGGCCGGCGAGGGGAGCGGCCTTCCGGTGACGGTCAAGCTGCGGCCCGGCCACGAGCCCGGCGACCGCCGGGGCGTGGAGCTGGCGCGCCGGCTCGTGCACGAGGCCGGCGTGGCGGGCATCGCATTCCATCCTCGGCACGCCTCCCAGCAGCACTCGGGGACGCCCGACTACGGCCTCGCCCGCTCGCTCGTGGAGGAGCTGCCCGCGCCGGTGATCCTGTCCGGCGGGCTGTCGAGCGACGAGGCGGTCGGGCGCGCGTTCGACGAGAGCGGGGCGGCCGCGGTGATGCTCGCGCGCGGCTCGCTCGGCCAGCCCTGGCGCTTCTCGCGACTGCTCGGCGAGTACGAGGGCGAGCCCTCCCCGGCCGAGGTCGCGGAGGAGCTCGAGTGGGTGATCGAGAGGGCCGAGGAGCACCTCGGCGTGGAGCGGGCGGGGCGCTATCTGCGCAAGTTCTACCCCTGGTACGCCGATCGCCTGAAGCTCACGAAGCGGGAGCGACTGCCGCTCGTCAGCGCCCCTACGACGGTCCACGCGCGCGCCGCGCTGGGCCCGCTCAGCGGGCGCGAAACCGCCATTGCAGCCTGACCGGCCGTTGCTACACTCCTCCGTCCCTCCGACCGGCCGACTGGAGGGTTTTTCTATGGCGAGAGAGACCGTCCTCACACCCCAGGGGCTTGAAGAGCTCAAGTCGAAGATCGAGTACCTCAGCGGCGAGCGCCGGCGCGAGGTGGCTCAGCGGATCAAGGAAGCTCGCGAGTTCGGCGACATCTCCGAGAACTCCGAGTACGACGACGCGAAGAACGAGCAGGCGATGCTCGAGAAGCAGATCGCCGACCTCGAGGAGAAGCTCAGCGTCGCGCGCATCATCGACGAGAAGTCGGTGGACACCGACGTCGTGAACGTCGGGACCACAGTGCACGTGAAGGACCAGAAGACGGAGAAGTCGACCAAGTTCAGGCTCGTCGGCTCGGCCGAGGCCGATCCGTCCGAGAACAAGCTGTCGAACGAGTCGCCCGTCGGCAGGGCCCTGATCGGCCACAAGCGCGGCGAGACCGTGACGGTGCCCGTACCGCGCGGCCCCGCCCGCAAGCTCAAGATCACCAAGATCGAGCGGTAGGCCAAGCAGCCGGCTCGGCCGGCGGCTCAGCGGGGGCTCGCGCCCCGGACCCCCGTGGCGCCTGGCCGGCAGATACGTTTCGGCGCGTGGAGGACCGCCGGGCCAAGCTGGAGCGCCTGCGTGAGCAGGGGATCGACCCCTTCCCGCACCAGTTCGAGGGCGTGACCCCCGTGGCGGACGTTCACGCCGCCCACGACGGCCTGGAGAGCGGCGATGAGACCGACGCCGCCTACCGCATCGCGGGGCGCATCACGGCGCGGCGCGGGCACGGCGGCGCCGCCTTCATCGATCTGGTCGACCGCAGCGGCAAGCTCCAGGTGCACGCCAAGCGCGACGTGCTCGGCGAGGAGAGCTTCGAGCTCCTGACCTCGCTCGACCTGGGTGACCTGATCGGCGTGGACGGCACCGCATTCAAGTCCCGCAGGGGGGAGCTGTCGCTCAGAGCGACGGGCTGGACGCTGCTCGCAAAGTCGCTCCTGGCCCCGCCCGAGAAGTTCCACGGGCTCGAGGACGTGGAGACTCGCTACCGCCACCGCGAGCTCGACCTGATCGCCAACGAGGAGATCCGCGAGCTCTTCATCCTGCGCTCGAAGGTGGTCCGCGCCATACGCCGCTGGCTCGACGAGCGCGGCTTCCTCGAGGTCGAGACCCCGATCCTCCAGCCGCTCTACGGCGGTGCGCTCGCCCGCCCCTTCACGACCCACCACAACGCGCTCGACCGCGACTTCTTCCTGCGGATCGCCGACGAGCTCTACCTCAAGCGTCTGATCGTGGGCGGCCTCGAGCGGGTGTACGAGATCGGCAAGGACTTCCGCAACGAGGGCATCTCACACAAGCACAACCCCGAGTTCACGATGCTCGAGTGGTACGAGGCGTACGCGGACTACGTGGACATCGCGAAGCGCCTCGAGGAGCTGATCGAGTACGTCGCGAAGGACGTGGGCTACGACGGCCCGATCGACTTCTCGGCCCCCTGGAAGCGCCTGACCCTGCGCGAGGCGATCCGTGAGGGGACGGGGGTCGACATCACGACCGACGAGCTGCCGGGCGAGGGCACCTGGGCCAAGCGCGTGGACGACCTGCTCTCGAAGCGGATCGAGCCCGATCTGCACGACCCGACCTTCATCCTCGACTATCCCAAGGAGCTCTCGCCCTTTGCGAAGGACCACCGCTCCGAGCCCGGGCTCGTCGAGCGCTTCGAATGCTTCGCGGGCGGGATGGAGTTCGCGAACGCCTTCACCGAGCTGAACGACCCGGACGAGCAGCGCGCCCGCTTCGCGCAGCAGGCGCGCGACGAGGCGGCCGGCGACGACGAGACCCAGCCCTACGACGAGGACTACGTGCGGGCGCTCGAGCACGGCATGCCGCCGACCGGCGGCATCGGCATCGGCATCGACCGCCTCGTGATGCTGCTGAGCGGCCGCAGCTCGATCCGCGAGGTCGTGCTCTTCCCGGCGATGCGCTCCTGAGCGCCGGCCGAGCCTCCGCCTATCCGTCGACGGCGTTCTGGAGCGCCGTCTCGGCCTTCTGGATCTCCGTTCCGGACTCGACCAGATCCTGCGCGGCCCGCTGCGCCGCGGTCGGGTTGCCGCTCTTCGCGGCCTCCGCCACCGCCTTCAGGTCGTCGGTGCCGTCCTGGAGCGCCGAGACCAGGTTGTCGAACTCGTCCTTGGCGTCCTCGGGAGGCTCGAGGTCGGCCAGGTTGTCGCGCGTCTGCTGCGCCTTCGACGCCAGGTTGTCGAACTCCTTGGCGATCGCCTCGTTCGACTGCTCGCCGGCACCGCCGAGCGATTCGCCGATGTCCGAGTTGAGCTCGGTGAGCGGCTTGACCGCGGTGTTGTAGTCCTCCTTGAAGCTATCGTCGTCCCCGCCCCCGCCGCAGGCGGCGAGCGGCAGCGAAACGGCGAGGGCAATCACGGTGATCGCCACTGGGCGAGTCCTGAACATGCGAGCTCCTGATCCTGGTTCGGAGAGACGAAAGTGCAGCCAGCCTAGTCGAGAAAACCGTCCGACGGTGCGGGTTTTAGGGCTTCGTGAAGGCCGAATTGGGTGCTGGACGCATTGGTAAACTCGCTGAGCGGGACGGGTGGAGCCCCGCGCCTCTCATTGGATTCGCCCCGCTGCCGATCTAATGGGAGACGGGTAACCCGCCCCGTAGTTCCCGACAGATAGAGAGCACGCCGTGTTTGAGCGCTTCACCGAACGGGCCCGGCAGGTGGTCGTCCTCGCCCAAGAGGAGGCCCGCATCCTCAAGCACAACTACATCGGCACTGAGCACATCCTGCTCGGACTCCTCCGCGAGGAGGAGGGTCTTGCCGCGCGCGTGCTCGAGTCGC
>CAWEVH010000014.1:0-20090 GCA_963812415.1 uncultured Thermoleophilaceae bacterium
GCTTGGGACGAGGAGCAGGCGCCCGGCGGCACACGATCGGACGCCGTGTCGCTCCTGCATCCGTGAAAACCAGCGGCGACGAGGGGACTGCGCTATCCATGCGAAGCAGGAGCGCAGTGCCAGGCCACGTGAGCCCCTGGGGGCCGCCCCGGGACGGTCGGGACAATCCCCTATGGCGTCCGCCGCCCGAGGAGACGATGCTGTGCACATGAACGGGTCCGCAGCCCCTCGCGATCGACGCCAGGCGCCGGCACGAGCGGCGCGTTCTGCTGGCGGGACTCCCTATCTCCCGGGCGGATCATCCGCAGGTTGGACTCGGACCACGTGACGATTGCGGCGATCGAATGCCTGCCTTCCTGTGCCTCGCGCGTGGGGGTGGTCAGCCGGCTCGGTCTGCCGAGCAGCCACCCGGTCGAGCGAGTTGTGGGGGAGCCGGACCTTCGCCGCATCGCCTGCGCCGCCAGGCGCTTCGATCCCGACCGTGGCGGCGACCTGCGCGCCGTCTGCTGCCGCGGTGGGCGGCTGGCCGTGCAGAGGGACTGGTAGGCCATGTCCGCCACGCTCCGGTTCGCGCGGGGGCTGGGCACGGCCCCGGCAGATCGTGCCCGTGGCCGCCGCGGACCGCGCGCGCCACTCTCGGTGCTGGCGGTCTTGGGGGGCCTCGGTCTCCTCCTGATGCGGGTCGAGACCAGCGGCGGCGGCCAGCCAACCGGCCGCCTAACTTACGACTACCGGCTGGACGGCCCGGTGTGGGCTGACCCCACCCTGCTGATCCTGGGACTGGGGCTTGGTGCGATCGCGATGGCGCTCTGGGCGGCACGCGCGCGCGCGGCGGTGGCCGCGGCGCTCATGTTGTTCCCGGCCGTAATCTGCGCCGGCGCGGCCGTTGTCGTCGTGAAGCAAACCGCCGGCCGCATCAGTGCAGACGAGGCGCGAGCGGCGACGCGAGATACCACGAAGTCGGCCCTGCGCGAGCGGCTGGGAGCGCCTGCTGGCCACGCGGAGGCGACGCTTCGGGAGGGCACGGCGGACTGCCTGGTCTACGTCGGCGACTCACCGGATCGATCCGGCCTGGCTTCGAAGCACCTGTTTTGTTTTCGCGACGGGCGCGTTGTCGCGAGGGAGACGTGGTGAGCAGCCCATCGCGCGTGCGGCCCGCGCTGCGTCGGCGGACTGAGCAGCGGCTCGTCGCTGGGGTGGCGGGCGGGCTGGCCGACTGGCTGAACGCTCCCGTGGGATTCGTGCGCGTGGTCCTCGTCCTGCTCGGCGCATTCTCGCCCATCCCCGTGGCCGTGTACGCGGGTGCCGCCCTCGTGCTACCGGCGCGCGGACACAACCGCCCGAGCTGGGACAACCTGGTCTGCGCGGGACGCGTGGGACTCCTCTTTCTCGTCCCCGCCGTCGTGTTCGGCAGGTCGGGCGACCTGAACGCGCTCTTCGACGAGCCGCCGAGCCTCTGGATTCCTGTGGTCGCGCTCGCGCTGATCGGTGTCGCGGTTCTGCTCTCCGCCGACTACGTCCGCGGGCGGGCACGCACGGATGCCGAGGCCCGTGCGGTCGTCCTGGCCGCGGCACCCTTGGTCTGCTTCGCCGTGGTTCTCGCCGGCGCTGTCGTGCTCTTCCCCGGCCCGCGCTGGGAGCGCTTCGTGCCGGCAGGAGTGCTTCTGGCGGGTCTGGCGCTCCTGGTCGCGACGCTGAACCGCAGTGGGCGCACGTTCGTCGCTCCGGCGGTCGTCGCCGTGGTGCTCGCTGGGAGCGTCATCGCCGCTGGCACGCGGCTCGAAGGTGGCGTCGGCGACGCCTCCTTCACGACGACGGATGCCGCCGACGGCTCGATCGTGGCCCGTCGCGCCGTTGGCGACATGACCGTGGACCTCCGGCGGCTCGACACCGGACGGCCCGTGACTGTCGTGGCGTCGGTGGGAATGGGAGAGCTCCGCCTGGGCGTTCCGAACGACGCGCGCCTCACGCTGGACGCTCATGTGGGTAACGGACGTATCCACGCGGGGCTCGTGAATCGCAAGTTTCACTACTCCGACGGCCTCGACACCAGCGTCCGTGAGGTCTGGCCGGTCTCGAGAAGGGACACCCCCGGCGCGCCCCATATCAGAGTGGTTGCCGACGTCGGCGTGGGCGAGATCTCCGTGCTGAGCGGGCGCAACTTCATGGCCCTTGCGGCGGCGCCATGAATCAGGCCCCGGACAGGTACCCGGCACTCGCCCTCTCCGCCGTAGTGCTGGCGGCGAGTGCGCTGATGGCGCTCGACCAGGCGGACTCGCTCCAGCTCGGCTGGAGTTGGGCCGTGGCTTTGGCCTGCCTGACGGCTGGCCTGGGGCTGCTGGCTGTCGCGCCAACCTCCGACGCCCAGTACGTGGGCACGCTCACGCGAATCGCCGGGCCGCGCCGGACCAGCCTCTGGGGCGCCCGCGCCGCAACGGTGCTCAGCGCACCGGTCGCGGGCATTGGGCCCACCACGTACGCGGGCCTGTCGCTCGCGCAGGCCCTGGCCGAGCAGCCCGCGGCGGACGGACAGCCCGACTGGCGACGCAGCCTGGGAACTGGTCTGCTGGGCCTGTCCTACGTCGTCGCCGCGGACGCGGTCGGCTTTCAAGTGGGCAGTGACCAGCTCCTCTGGGGAATCCTGTTAGGCGCCGCCGGCCTCAGCGCCTATTGGTGGGCGGCGGGACTCGTCTCGGAGCACCGCCGGCTCGCGGTCGCGCTCGCCGGCGTCGCCGCGCTGCTCTGGTTCGCCGCCGGCGCGGTGGGCACGTCCCACGAGTCCGGCGGGGAGCCCATCGCCGCCGTGGCCGCCGGGGCGGGCCTGGCCGTCCTCGTCTTCGCGCCGCGGTGGGTGCGCACGTCGCGAGCGCTCGCCACCGAAAGGGTCGAGAGGGCGCGCGCGAACGAGCGCGCAGAGCTCGCCAGCGTCGTCCACGATTCCGTCCTCCAAACGCTCGCCCTGATCCAGAGCCGCGCCGACGATCCGGCCGAGGTCAAGGCGCTCGCACGGCGCCAAGAGCGCGACCTGCGGGCCCGGCTGTTCGGGGGCCAGAACGCGCGGGCGCTGTCGATGGCAGACGCCCTGCGCTCGGTGGCCGCCGAGGTCGAGGACGCCCACCGCGTGAAGGTCGACGTCGTGATCATCGGAGACGCCCGCCTCGACGAGGACAGCGCGGCGCTCGTGGCCTCGGCGCGCGAGGCGCTCTTCAACGCGGCCAAACACGCGCCCGACGCGCCGCTGTCGCTGTTCGCGGAGATCGACGAGCACAAGGTGTCCGCCTACGTGCGCGACCGCGGCCCGGGCTTCGACCTCGAGACCATCCCACAGGACCGGCGCGGGGTCCGCGACTCGATCATGGCCCGCATGCTCCGCCACGGCGGCCACGCCGCCGTCCGCACCGCCCCGGGCGGGGGCTGCGAGGTCGCGCTCGTCCAGGAGCGACGGCGATGAGCACGCCGCGGATCGTGATCGTGGACGACCACGAACTCTTCCGCGACGGCGTGCGCTCGCGCCTGAGCGGCGAGCTCGAGGTCGTCGGCGAGGCGGGCAGCGTAGACGAGGCGCTCCGGGTGATCCGGACAACCGCGCCCGACGTCGTCCTACTCGACGTGCACATGCCGGCCGGTGGCGGGCTCGCCGTGATCCGCGCGCTCGCGGGCGAGCTTCCTCAGGTGCGCTTCCTGGCGCTCTCGGTCTCCGACGCGCCCGAAGACGTAATCGACCTGGTGCAGGCAGGCGCCCGTGGCTACGTGACGAAGACGATCGACCCAGCCGAACTCGCCAGCGCAGCACGGCGCGTAGCCGAGGGCGATGCCGTGTTCTCACCGAGTCTCGCCGGCTTCGTGCTAGACGCGTTCGCCGCGGGAGCCGAGTTCAAGCCAGCGGAGGTGGACCCGGAGCTCGCGCGGCTGACCCAACGCGAGCGCGAGGTGCTCCAACTCATCGCGCGCGGCTACCTCTACAAAGAGGTGGGACTCGAGCTCGAGATCTCACCCAAGACGGTCGAGCACCACGTCTCGGCGGTCCTCCGCAAGCTGCAGCTCTCAAACCGCCACCAACTGAGCCGCTGGGCCGCACAGCGGCGCCTGGTGGACTCCTGAAGACCTGGCGCTGACAGGTCAGGCGACCGAGCAACCTCGAGCGGAACGAGCGCTCTTCAACTGGACGACCGCCTCCTGGCGGAGCATCCGGGTCTGCAAAGCATCCTCGGCTGCACGTGAGGATCGACAGGTCCTCCTTCGTGACCTTGCCGTCGTCGCCGATCTCTCGTCAGGGGCGCCGCGGCGGCGGCTTGAGCGTCACCTTGACCGTCCTCGCTGTGCTCTTGCCGGCTCGGGTCACGGCGATCTTGACCTTTGCGTTGATCCGCTTGCGGCTTTTCAGCAGTCGAAGCCCGACGCGGGAGAGCTTGATCTTGACGCGCGCCGACTTCCCGGACGCGACGGTGAATGCCGAGCTCCCCAACTTAACCGGCTTCGCAATTGCAGCCGTGGACGGTTTGGCGAGGACTGCCGTCACCGTGGTCTGTACCGAGCAGGACGGTCCGGCGCCTGGGCAGCCGACGCTCGTCTTCAGCAGCGCCCGGCCCTTGGTGGACACCTTCGCCTGGCCGGCGGAGGTGCCGCCCGCGATCACCGCGGGAGCTACCGCCTGCAGCGTTCCGCCGCCGCTTCCGTCCGCTCCGGTTCCGCCGCCGCTTCCGTCCGCTCCGGTTCCGCCGCCGCCTCCGCTTCCTGTGTGGCCGCTTGAGAGGGTGAAGCTACGCGTCGCGGGAGTCGGGTCGGGGTGGCCGGCGGCGTCGATCGCGCGGACCGCGAAGGTGTGTGCGCCGTCGGCAAGCGACGCCGTCGTGTGCGGCGAGCTGCAGACCGCGAACGCGCCCCCGTCGATGCTGCATTCAAAGCTCGAGCCCGGTTCGCTCGCAGAGAACTCGAACGTCGGCGTCGAGTCATTAGCTACCCCGACTGGGCCAGCATCGATCGTGGTCTGTGGTGCCTTTGTGTCGACGTTCACGGTCGTGGTGGTCGCGCCGTTGGAGTCCGAGTTGCCGTCGCTGGCCTTGTAGCTGAAGCTGTCGGGACCGACGGACGTCGCGGTGTACCTGAGCGAGGGATTGGGGGTGCCCTGGCCGATGATCTCGAGCGTGCCCTTTTGCGGCTGCTCGGTGATCGTGATCGTCAGGTCGCCGCCCTCATCGTCGAAGCACCCGTAGTCCGCCGTCCCCACCTCGACCTGGACGTTTTGCAGGCCGAAGCACTGGGGCGGGTCGTTGACCGCCTCCACGTTGTTGGTCGTGGTGGTCGCGCCGTTGGAGTCCGAGTTGCCGTCGCTGGCCTTGTAGCTGAAGCTGTCGGGACCGACGGACGTCGCGGTGTACCTGAGCGAGGGATTGGGGGTGCCCTGGCCGATGATCTCGAGCGTGCCCTTCGTCGGCTGCTCGGTGATCGTGATCGTCAGGTCGCTCGCCCTCATCGTCGAAGCAGGGGGTACCGGTGCCCGGTTCGCCGACCTCGACCTGGACCTGTTGCAGGCCGGAACACTGGGGCGGGTCGTTGACCGCCTCCACGTTGGTGGTCGTGGTGGTCGCCACGTTCGAGTCCGAGTTGCCGTCGCTGGCCTTGAACTTGAAGCTGTCCGCGCCGGCCGAGCTGGCGCTATAGCGAACCGACGCGAACCGCGTGCCCTGGCTCACGACCTCGGCCGTGCCCCTCGTCGGCTGCTCGGTGATCGTGATCGTCAGAGCGTCGCCCTCATCGTCGAAGCAAGACCCAGCAGAGGTGGGCGGGTCGCCGAGGTGGATCGTGTCGTAGCGCGGCAGCGGCCGGCCCGCCTCCCATGCCCGGAGCTTTTGGGCGATCGGGCGGACTGAGTTCATCCCCCAACCATCTGGCGCTGGAGGTCCTGCTCGCGCTCGTCGGACGGCTTGGCGCCGTTGAGGAGTTCAATCGCGCGCGCGACCGTTGTGTGCCCGAGCAAGCGTTTGACTTCATCGCCGAGCAAGATCGGGTCGTCGCCGCTCACGGCGCGGGCGTGACATCGCGGGGCAAGGTCACAGAACGACAGGCAGGCCTCGCAGTAATCAGTGGGCGCTTCGAGCACGCGCTTGATGAGCGTTGGGTTGTCGGCGGCGAAGTCGTCCTTGCGCACGATGGATTGTGCAACCTCCTCGAGCCGCTCAAAGCCGCGCTCAGCGCGGATGGCCTGATAGGAGAGGTCCTCGTTGGCGCGAATCGATGGCGAGTTCGACCCAGGCCAGGTGAATACCAGGAAACCGTCGGCCGCCACGTGGAGTTCGTCGCTTAGACCCAGAGCCGCTACGGAGAGTTGCAGCGCGTGCCGGTAGATTCCGGCTTGAGCGCGGGCAGACGCCAGCTGCTCCGGATTGGTGTGACCGCCTCGATCCGGAAAGACCTTGATCTCACCGACAGTCAGCCTCGCTCGGCCGTCGACCGTGGCGGTGACGGCGACGACGTCGATGATCAGCAGTGCCTCGGGCAGTATCACCCCCTTAGGGATCTTGATCATCGGTGCCCCGACGATCGATTCGGCGGAGCTTGGATTGGCCGCGATGCGCTGCAGCCATGCAGCGGTCTCGCGGAGCGCTTCGTCGACCGATGGGATCCGGGTGCCGCCATTCATCCTCAAGCGAAGGTCGAAAAACCCGGCGGAGTCGTCCGGCAGCACACCTTTGCGCTCCAAGGCGGATCGCAACCTTGCCGCCTCCTCGAAGAACAGGCCGGCCTCAAAGCGATTGCCGCGAGTAATGGCGAACGGCGACTGGCCGAAGGTTGCGTCGATCCCGGCCGCCTCGGCTGCTTTGTCGAGGCGAATGTTGTGAACCGCTGAGAGCGTGTTGGCCTCGCAGGTGGGGTTCTTCGCCCATTGCTCGAACCGCCCGCGGGTGTTGCGCCGCGCTTCCTGACGAATCTCGTCGACCTCGGCCATGGTTCGGCGAGACGCTACTCCGAGGTCCGGTAGGTAGCGCTGGAGGTCTCAACTGCGGGCGATCTGCCTGGCCTGCGCCAGGCAGGTGCATGAAGATCGTGACGTCCCTGGACCGCGGCAAGCCACGCGCGGCACACCGGCGCGTGGAGGGCGGCGCCATCTGCGAGACATGTGACCGGTGGCGCGGCAACGCGATCGGCGAGTGCACCAGCTCCGGGAGCGGGCGCCGCTGCGCCGCGAGCGCTGCGACCGCTGCCGACTGCGCGCGGCCGTCGACGAGCTCGCCAACGCTAGCGATCCCGCCGCGGTCGGCCAGGACTCTTATCCGGGGTCGAAACCGATGGCCGGCGATGCGCCCATCGATCCAGCCACCGTCCGTGACATAGGTGCCGAAGTCAAGACAGCTGGCGCCTGGTAGCCGAACGCGGAGTGTCGCCGGCGGTGGTTGTCGTCCGCCTGCCAGTCGCTGATCACCACCCGCGCGCGACGAACGAGGCCGGCGGCGGTGTTCGAGGCGCCGCGAGCGGCGGACGTTGAGGCGTGACGATTCGCTGCCTGTCAGCGAGAGCTGTTCAGAACTGGACAGCGGAACCGCCCGCCTGCTGAGATGTCTTGGACAATTCTCGGATAAGACGGGCGGTTACAGATCGCCCGCCCTACTTGATCTGGTCGTACACCTTGAACATCGGCAGGTACATCGCGATCACGATGAATCCGACGATCGCGCCCACGACCACGATCATGATCGGCTCGAGGATCGAGGTGAGCGCCTTGACCGCGGCGGCCACCTGCTCCTCGTAGAAGTCGGCGACCTTGGTCATCATCGTCTCGAGCGCGCCGGTCTCCTCGCCGACGCCGATCATCTGCGTGACCATGACCGGGAACGCCTCGGGCACGGCGGCCATCGGCGCCGTCGAGCGAGCCGCCCTTCTTGACCGACTCGCGCACCTCCTCCATGGCCTTCTCGACGACCTTGTTGCCGGAGGTCCGGCCGGTGATGTCGATCGCCTCGAGCATCGGCACGCCCGCCGCGATCAGGCCGGAGAACGTGCGCGAGAAGCGTGCCAGGGCGACTTTCTGGACGATGTCCCCGATCTTCATCGGGAACTTCAGCTTCAGCCGGTCCCACTGCATGCGGCCGCGCTCGGTCCTCTTCCAGCGCCGGAAGGTGAACACAACGCCGAAGACGACCGCCGCCATGATGTAGAAGCGCTCGGTGACCAGGTGCGACAGCCAGACGGTGAACTTGGTGATCGCCGGCAGCTCGCCGCCAAAGTCCTCGAAGATCTTCTCGAACACCGGCACGAGAAAGGCCACAAGGGCGAACAGCACCACGAGCGCGAAGCCGCCGATCATGGCCGGGTAGACCATGGCCGCCTTGATCTGGCGCCGCAGCGCGGCGTCCTTCTCGAGCTGGTCGGAGACGCGCACCAGGGTGTTGTCCAGGATGCCGCCTGTCTCGCCGGCCTGCACCATCGCCACGTACAGCTCGTTGAAGATGTCGGGGTGCTTGGCGAGCGAGTCGGAGAGCGCGAGTCCGGCCTCCACGTCCTTGCGGACGTCGATGAAGGCCTCGCGGAGCTTGTCGTTCTCGGTCTGCTCCTCGATCACGTAGAGCGCGCGCAGGAGCGACATGCCCGACTGGACCATCGTCGCGAGCTGGCGCGTGGCGATCACGAGGTCATCGGCCTTGACGCGCCGGAAGCGCGCGAGGATGTCGCCGGCGTTGGCTGCCGCCTGCTCCTCGATGTCGACGACGATCAGGCCCTTGGAGCGCAGCTGCGCCGCCACCGCCTGCTTGTCGCCGGCCTCCATCTCCCCCTTGGTGGGGGCGCCTGAGAGGTCGAGTGCCTTGAATGCGTAGGTGGCCATCGCGCTACGCCACCTTCACGGTGCCCATGAGCCGGCGGAGCTCCTCCGGCGCGCCGGAGCGGGCCTCCGCGAGCTCGCGGGTGATCTTGTGCTCGCGCACGAGCTGGACCAGCGACGCATCCATCGTCTGCATCCCGAACGATCCGCCGGTCTGCAGCGCCGAGTAGATCTGGTGCGTCTTGCCCTCGCGGATCAGGTTGCGAACCGCCGGGGTGGGCACGAGCACCTCCGTGGCGCAGCAGCGGCCCTGGCCGTCTGCCGTGGGCAGGAGCTGCTGGGTCACGATCCCCTGGAGCGCCACCGAGAGCTGCACCCGCACCTGCTGCTGCTGGGAGGGCGGGAACACGTCCACGATGCGGTCCACCGTCTGCGCGGTGTCCTGCGTGTGGAGCGTGGCGAACACGAGGTGGCCGGTCTCGGCCGCGGTCAGCGCGGTCGAGATCGTCTCGAGGTCGCGCATCTCGCCGACGAGGATCACGTCCGGGTCCTGGCGGAGCGCCGCCTTCAGACCGAGGGCGAAGCTCTTGGCGTCCGCCCCCAGCTCGCGCTGGTTGACGATGCACTTCTTGTGCTTGTGCAGGAACTCGATCGGGTCCTCGATCGAGAGGATGTGCTCGTGGCGCGTGTCGTTGATCAGGTCGAGCATCGCGGCGAGCGTGGTCGACTTGCCGGAGCCGGTCGGCCCGGTCACGAGCACGAACCCGCGCGGCTTCTTCGTGAAGTCCTCCAGGATGGACGGCAGCCCGAGGCTGCCGAGCTTCGGCATCTCGTGCGGGATCAGCCGGAACGCGGCTGACAGCGACGCGCGCTGCATGAATGCGTTCACGCGGAAGCGCGCGCGTCCCGGGATCGAGTAGGCGAGGTCGATCTGCCAGTCGGTCTCCAGCCTCTGGCGCTGGTCGTTCGTGAGGATCGAGTAGATGACCTCACGGGTGGTCTGCGGCGTCAGGCGGGGATAGTCCATCGCGTGAAGCCGGCCGTGATGGCGGATCATGGGCGGTGAGCCTGCTGTCAGGTGGAGGTCGGAGGCGTTGCGCTCCATTACCTGCAGCAGGACTTCTGCGAAGTCGAACTCCATCGTGTCTCCTATCGGCTGGAGGGTGCGATCACGTGACCCTTGCGACCTCGGCTATGGACGTGATTCCGTTCTTGACCTTTTCGAAGCCGTCGACGCGCAGGGGACGCATCCCTTGAGCGACGGCGATCTTCCGTATGTCTTCGGCAGAAGCGCGCTCGACCGTGAGGTCTCGGATCTCGTCCGAGATCACCATCACCTCGTAGAGCCCGGTCCGGCCCTTGTAGCCCGAGGCGCTGCAGCGCCCGCAACCCACGGGCTCGTATGCCTCGAGGTCGAACGCGACGTCGAAGCCCGCCTTCTTCAGCGAGCTCGTGCTCAGCATGGTGCGCCGCTTGCAGTAGGTGCAGAGCTGGCGGACCAGGCGCTGGGCCACAACAGCAACGATCGCCGACGCCGACAGGAACGGCTCTATTCCCATCTCGGTGAGCCGCGTGATCGCCGACGGGGCGTCGTTCGTGTGCAGCGTCGAAAGGACCAGGTGGCCGGTGAGGGCGGACTCGATGGCGATCTTGGCCGTCTCCCCGTCGCGGATCTCGCCGACCATGATCACGTCGGGGTCGGCGCGCAGCATCGCGCGCAGCCCGCCCGCGAAGGTGAGCCCGGCCTTGAGGTTCACCTGAAGCTGGTTGACGCCGGCGAGCTGGTACTCGACCGGGTCCTCGATCGTGATGATGTTGCGCTCGGGCTCGTTGATCTCGTTGAGCGCGGCGTAGAGCGTTGTCGACTTGCCCGACCCGGTCGGCCCGGTGGCGAGAACGGCGCCGTATGCGCGCCGGAAGGCGTCCTCGAACAGCCCAGCCGAGCCCTCGGACATGCCGAGCAAGTCGAGGCCGATGAGCGCGGCGGACTTGTCGAGGATTCGCATGACGAGCCCCTCGCCGTCGACGCGCGGCATCGTGACCACACGGGTGTCGATCGCGTGACCCTCAACGGTCAGCGACACGCGGCCGTCCTGCGGAACGCGCTTCTCGGCGATGTCGAGGTCCGCCATGATCTTCACCCGCGAGACGGTGCCGGCGATCATCCGGCGCGGGATCTGGGTGGTCTCACGAAGCACGCCGTCGACGCGAAAGCGCACTCGCATCTCACGGCCCTCGGGCTCGAAGTGGATGTCCGAGGCGCCCTCCTCCACGGCCTGGGCGATGATCGAGTTCACGAGCTTGATCACCGGCGCGTCGTCGGCCGACTCGCGGATCTCGGTGATGTCGGCGATCTCCTCCTCGCCCTGCTCGACCGCCTCCGCCACCGCGTCGTCGAGCCGGCTCATGCGGGTGATCACGCCGGCGATGTCGTCGGGCGAGGCCACCACGGGCCGCACCTCGTTACCCGTCATCAGCTTCAGGTCGTCGAGGGCCAGCACGTTCGACGGATCGGCCATGGCCACCAGCAGCTGGCCTTTCTCGTCGTACCCGATCGGTACGGCGCCGAGCCGGCGAGCCGCCTGCGCGCTGATCGAGTTGAGGGCGCTCACGTCCGTCTTGAAGATGGTCAGGTCCACGTGGTGGAGCCCGAAGCGCTGGGCGATCGCGCGTGAGAGCTGGTCGCCGGTGATCGCTCCAGACTCGAGCAGGACCTGCTCGGGAGCGCGGCCGCTTGCCTTGCCCTCCTCGATGGCGGGGTCCACCCGATCGCGCGGCAGGAAGCCCATCTGCACGATCACGTCGGAGATGAAACGCGAGCTGCCGCGCTGCTGGGGGGGCGTCAGGCCCGTGGCCGGACCGCCTGCCTCAGGAGGGCTGTCCGCCGCCGCGCTCGCCGCGCCGCCGGCCGGTACGGCGCGCAACTGCGCCGACCCGCCCTGCTTCTCGCTCATCGCGCGTCCGCGACTACCTGGGCGAGCGTCTCGGCGTCAACGTAGCCCTCGAGCAGGCGAGCCTGCCCGTCGCGATGGACGACCACGATCGAGGGAGCCTGGTTGACGCCGAGGTCCTCGACGAGAGAGCCGTACCGGTCGACGTTCCCCACGTGGTCGGTGAGGACCACGACGTTCTTCGCGTTCCGATCGAGCTCGCGCACCGAGTTTGCGACCGCCCGGTCGTCCAGACCGCGCGGGTTCTCGAAGAAGATGACCACCTTGCGGCCCTGAGCCACGGCGCGCTCCGCCTTGAGGTGCGCGTTGGTGGTGGGCACGTCGGCGCCCAGTGCCGTGGGATCGACGCCGACCGCGCCGCCGAACCCGGCCAGGAAGCCGGTGGCGAACTGACCGTAGGCGCCGGTCGGAAGGCCTTCCTTCGCGTTCCGCGGAGCGTCGATGGCCTGGGGCTCGTTCACGGCGCTGAGATCGACGCGGAAGTCGACGTCCACCCGTTCGCCGCCGTTGCCCCTGGCGGAGACCTGGAGAGTCGCCCGGCGCAGGATCCTGTCCTCGCCGACCCAGACGTCGAAGCTGGCGTCGTCGAGGGCGCGCTCGACCTGCTTCTCGACGTTCGGCGGGAGCGGCGTGGGAAGCTGGCCCGTTCGGTCCATCGCCTTCACGAGGCCGGTGACCGCGCCCGCGGAGTTGATCTCGGCGGAGATGTGTGTGGTCTCGGCGCCGTTCACCTCACCGCCGTCCTCGGATTCGAGGTTGCGAAGCCACTTGGCGGGGTCGACACCGAGCTCGGGGGCCGTCGAGGACTGCTGCCCTCCGGCGCCCTTCTCAACCGCCTCGACAATCTTGCCCCAGGTGTCCTCGGGCACGGCGTAAGCGGTGTCGTCGCGCGTGAACCAGGCCTTGTCGCCGGTCGTGAGGAAGCCGCCCGAGACGTCGAGGTCCGGCGAGTCGACGCTGGCCTGGATGTCGAGCTTCGGCATGTCGCTGGGAGCGCCGAGCTCGAAAGCGCCGTCCGCGCTCACCGAGGCCCGCTCCCCCGCCACCGCGAACGCGAGCTGCGCGTCGAAGGCGGCACTCTTGAGCTCATCGCTCGTGAGCGCGGCCTCGAGCGCCTGCTGCGGCGACAGCTTGGCGGCCGGCTCCGAGGAGCTCTGCGCCGGCTGCGCCTGACCCTGCTCGGCCACCGGCACCGCCTCGTTGGTCGCGGTGTCGCGGCTGTTCTGCACGGCGAACACCGTGGCGCCGAGGAGCGCAATTCCGATGAGGGCGAGGAGGAAGGGGCGGGAGATCGCCATTGCCACGCATATCGGCAGCAGCCCGCCGCTGGTTTAGGGCTGGCGAGATGTACTAGACAGTGGGCTGGACGACGGCCTCGCGCATGGCCTCGACGGGCGCTCGAAGGCCGGTCCAGAGCTCCAGGCTGCGGGCCCCCTGGCGCACCAGCACCTCGCGCCCGTCGACGCTCCGAGCGCCTCGCTCGGCGGCCCAGCGCACGAGCGGCGTCGGCCCCTCGCCGTAGGTGAGGTCGACCACCACGGCGGCGTCGACGAGCGGCAGGTCGTCGAGCCGGTCGTCCGGATCGAGCCCGACCGAGGTGGCGTTCACGAGCAGGTCGACGGCGCCCGGGCTGGTCACGTGGCGCGCGCCCAGCTCGTCCGCCAGCGCCGCGGCCCGGGCGGGCGTCCGGTTCCAGATCGCCACGTCCGCCCCCGCCTCGCGGAGCGCCCAGGCCGCCGCGCGGCCCGCCCCGCCGGCGCCCAGCACCAGCGCCGTGCCCGGCGGCGCCTCGCCGATCGCGTCGAGCAGCCCGCCCGCGTCAGTGTTGTCGCCACGGATGGCGCCCGACTCCTCGAACGAGAGCGTGTTCACCGCCCCGATCGCAGCGGCCGCGGGCGAGAGCTCGTCCGCCACGGCGTGGGCAAGGAGCTTGTGGGGGATCGTTACGTTGACGCCCCGGTAGCCGGAGCCGGGCAGCGCCCGTACCGTCGCCTCGAAACGCTCGCCGGCGACCGGCAGCCGCAGGTAGCGCCAGCCGTCCAGCCCGAGCTCGGCGAAGGCCGCATTCATCATGTCCGGTGAGCGGCTGTGCGCCACCGGGAAGCCGAGCACGCCGGCGAGCGTCCTCAACACGTATCGGGTGACTTGCCGCCCCGCTCCGCGCGTGCGCGGTCGTACTCGTCGACGTAGCGCTGGAACTCCGCGTCGGTCTTCGCGAAGTTGTGCCTGCCGCACGTGCCCGGCTTGACCACGTAGAAGAGGAAACCGGTCTTGGCCGGGCGCGCCGCCGCCCTGATGGACGCGAGTCCCGGGTTGCCGATCGGCCCGGGCGGCAGACCCAGGTTCACGCGCGTGTTGTAGGGGCTCGGGTTGGCGAGCTCGGACTGCTTCAGCGGCTGGGTCCAGTTGCCCGTGGCGAACCGGACCGTCGCGTCGATGCCGAGGTTGATGTTGTCGCGCAGCCGGTTGTAGATCACCGAGGCGATCAGCGGCCGCTCCCTCGCCACTGCCGCCTCGCGGTCGATGAGCGAGGCGATGATCAGCACGTCGTACGGGGTGAGGTTCTTGCGCCGCGCGTAGCGCAGATCGACCTTCGCGAAGTTGCGCTTGAACGCGGCCAGTTGCTCGTTCACGAGCGCCTTCACCGGCTGTCCCTTCTTGAGCTCGTACGTGGCGGGGAACAGGAAGCCCTCGAGGCTCCTCGGCCCAGGCGCCTTGTAGTCACGCGGATCGAGCGCGCGCGAGCGGCGCGTGGCGCGCACGTAGTTGCCGTCGAGCCGCCGCGTGAGCTGCGCGATCTCGCGACGCGAGCGGCCCTCGGGGATGCTCACCATCACGACGTTCGGCGGCACGCCCTCGGTGAGGGCATCGAGGGCGGCGCTGAAGCTCATGTCCTCGCTCAGCCGGTATGCGCCCGGCTTGAGGTCGCCGCTCGCGCCTGAAAGGCGCGCCCGCAGCTGGAAGAAGCCGGAGCTCGAGATCACCCCTTCGGCTTCGAGCTGGTCGGCGATCCGCCCCAGGCTCGCTCCCTCGGGGATCCGCAGGCTCACGGCCTGGCCCTCGGCCTCGTCCTTGAAGGGCTGGAACAGCGAGAAGGCGAACCAGCCGATTCCGGCGGCGATCGCCACCACGACGCAGATCGCCACGAGCCGGCCGACGCGAGGCCGGCGCGCGCGAGGGCGCTTGTCCGGCGTGGCGGATGCTTCGGGCACCGTCAGCCGTTCGGCCTGTTCGCGCCAGTCGTGAACCGGCTCGCCGTTTCCGTCGACAGATCGACGGGTGCGGCGCAGCTCGCGCTCGCGCCTGGCGGCCTCCCGCTCCTCAGGTGTACGTCCGCCCGGGACGGGCGGCGGGCCCTGGCTCATGCCTGCTGACCGGCGAGATAGCTCTCGAGCAGATGCGCGGCGGCACGCGAATCGGCGTCCTCCGTTCCCCCGGTCCGCTCGGCGAGCCGCGTGGTGAGACGCTCGTCGTGCAGATCCACCGGAATAGTGATTCTCCGTTCGAGCGCTTCCGCAAACGCGCGCGCGCGTGAAGCCTGGGCGCCCTCGTCGCCGCGAAGCGTGAGCGGGAGCCCGATCACGACGCGCTCGGCGCCCTGTTCCTCCACCAGCCGGGCGAGCCGCGCGAGGCCGCGCTTGGTCTCGGGGCGCTCCACCGCGGGCAGCGGGGTGGCGAGCGTGCCGGTGGGATCGGAGATCGCGCAGCCGCAGCGGACCGCCCCGTGGTCGAGCGCGAGGATCCGCGCCATCAGGAGGCGAGCGTCGCCTGGATGGCCGCGCGCGCCGCGGCGAGCGCCTCCGGCAGCTTGTCCGGGTCGCGCCCGCCGGCCTGGGCCATCGTGTCGCGGCCACCGCCGCCGCCACCCACCGCCTCGGCGGCCACCCGCACAACCTCGCCGGCGTTCAGCCCCCGCTCGACCGCCGACGGCGCGACGTTGGCCACGAGGTGCACGCGGTCGCCGCTCACCGAGCCGAGCACCACCGCGGCGTCGCCGAGCTTCTGGCGCACGGCATCGGAGAGAGCGAGCAGCTCCTTCGCCCCCACCCCCTCGACCTGCTCGACAGCCACGCGGATCCCCGCCACGTCCTCGGCGCCGGAGACGAGCGTGTCCGCGAGGTCGCGATCGGGTCCGCCTCCTTGCTTCTTGCCGAGCTCCTTCACGCGCTCGCTGAGCCGCTCGACCGCCGGCACGAGCTCGTGCTCGGGCACCCGGAGCAGCGACGCCAGCTCCTCGAGCCGCCGCGTTCGCTCCTCGAACAGCTTCGCGCCCGCCGCGCCCGTGAGCGCCTCGATACGACGGACGTTCGACGCGCTCGACGTCTCGGAGGCGATGTGGAACATCCCGACCTCCGCGGTGGCGGGCACGTGGGTGCCGCCGCACAGCTCGCGCGACACATCCTCGATCTCGACCATCCGAACGAGGTCGCCGTACTTCTCGCCGAAGAGCGCCATCGCCCCGAGCGCCTCGGCCTCGGTACGCGTGGTCTCGATCGCGCGGACCGGGTGGCTGGCGGCGAGCCATCCGCCTACCATCGCCTCCACGTCGGCCAGTTCCTCGCGCGTCATCCGCTCGCCGTGGGTGAAGTCGAAGCGCAGCTTGTCCGGGCCGACGTATGAGCCGGCCTGGCGTACGTGCGTGCCGAGCCGCTCGCGGAGCGCGGCGTGCAGGAGATGCGTCGCCGTGTGGTTTCGCATCGTCGCGAGACGCTCCTCGCGCTCGACGAGCGCGAGGACCGGCTCACCGGCTCCGACCTCTCCCTCGAGCGGCTCGAGGGCGAGCGCCTGGTCGTCACCCAGGCGGTACACGTCGACCACGCGCGCGCGACCCGAGGGTGTCTCCAGCAGGCCGGAGTCGGACACCTGCCCGCCGCCCTCCGGGTAGAAGGGCGACTCCTCGAGCTTGGCCAGCACCCAGCCGTTCGCGCGCTCGGCGACGCGGATCACCGTCTCCGCCTCGGTGGTCTCGTAGCCCACGAAGCGCGTCTGGAAGCCCGCCTGCTTGGCGAAGCGCAGCACGTCCTCGTGCTCCACGTGCACCTCGGCACCGGCCTCCGCGCGCGCGCGTGTGCGCGAGGAGCCCCTGCGCGACGTCTCGCGCGCACGCTCCATCAGCTCCTCGAAGCCCTGGTCGTCGACCGACAGGCCCTCGTCGGCGAGCAGCTCCTTGGTCATCTCGTAGGGGAAGCCGAAGGTGTCATGGAGCTTGAACGCGTCCTCGGCCGACACCCACGACGTGCTCTCCGCCTTCGCCCGCTCGACCACCTCGGCGAGCAGCCGCTCGCCCTGCTCGAGCGTGCGCCCGAAGCCCTCCTCCTCCGCGCGTGCCCAGCGGGCGATCGTCGGCCACTCGGCCTTCAGCTCGGGGTAGGCCTCCCCCATCACCTCCGTCACGCGCTCGCACAGCCGCACCACGAAAGGCTCCTCGATGCCGAGCACGTGGCCCTGCTGGATCGCGCGCCGCAGGATCCGGCGCAGGATGTAGCCGCGGTCCTCGTTCGAGGGCACTACGCCGTCGGCGAGCAGGAAGGTGGCCGCCCGGCCGTGGTCGGCGAGGATGCGCAGCGCGCGCGTGGTGGGGAAGTCCCGCCCGTGCGTGCGCCCGGACAGCTCCTCCCCGAGCTCGACGAGCGGGCGGAACTGATCGGTGTCGAACACAGACTCGACCCCCTGGAGGATCGCCGACATGCGCTCGAGCCCCATGCCGGTGTCGATGTTCTGGGCGGGCAACTCGGGCAGGGTGCCGTCCGCCTGGAGCTCGTACTGCATGAAGACGAGGTTCCAGAACTCGAGGTAGCGCTCGGTGTCGTCGCCCGGCCGGTCGCTGTCAGGACCGAACGCCGGGCCACGATCGAGGTAGAGCTCCGAGCAGGGCCCGCAGGGCCCGGTCGGGCCGGACTGCCAGAAGTTGTCCTCCCGGCCGAGCAGGACGATCCGCTCGTCGGGCATACCGATCTCGCGCCAGCAGGCGATCGCCTCCGCGTCGGGCCCGAGCCCCAGCTCCTCGTCCCCACCGAAGACCGTGACCCAGATGTCATCGACGTCGAACCCGAACCCGCCCGTCGAGAGGGCGAGCGCGAACTCGACGGCGCCCCGCTTGAAGTAGTCGCCGATCGAGAAGTTGCCGAGCATCTCGAAGAATGTGAGGTGGCGGTGTGTCATGCCGACGTTCTCGATGTCGGTCGTCCGGAAGCACTTCTGGCAGGAGGTGAGCCGGTCGGCCGGCGGTTTCTCCTCTCCGAGGAAGTACGGCTTGAAGGGCTGCATGCCCGCGGTAGTGAGCAACACGCTCGGGTCGTACGAGCTCGGCACGAGCGAGCCGGACGGCATGCGCCGGTGCTCACGTTCCTCGAAGAACGACAGGAATCGCTCCCGGATCTCGGCGGCCTTCATCGGCAGCCAGTCTAGTTTCCGGTCCCGCGGTCCCCCGTGCGGACCGCCCGCCTGTCCCGGTTTCGGGGTGCCGTGAGGCTGCAATTTCCGTCCATCCGGCGCACAAGGCTGCCAGCAGGAGTGCAGCTTCTGACGGCAAAGGTGTGCATTGCTTATGCAGCCACGCGACTCGCCCGCGATCGCGCCGACGATGGCCGAGATGCTCGTAGCCGAGCGAATGGTCGGGGAGGCTCGGGTGCGCCGCACCCGTCGGATGCCGCAGCGAGAGCTGATCGTCCGCGGACTGTCCGCGGGCGCGTTCCTGCTCGCCGCAGTGCTCATCGCCGCGGAGCTGCCATCCGAGCGCAGCGCGGACGGCGTGCTTGTCCTCGGGCTGGTTGCAGGCTACGCGCTCGTCTCGCGCGTGCGCTTCGAGTTCGGCCACACCTACGTGGTGCCGGAGCAGTTGCTCTTCATTCCGATGCTCGCATTGGCGCCGCTCCCGCTCGTGCCGATCATGGTCGCCGCCGGTGCAGTGCTCGCGGTCGTTCCCGACTTCATGCGCGGCTCGTGGCACTGGGACCGGACGATCACGACCGTCGGCGACTGCTGGTTCTCGCTCGGACCGATCCTCGTGCTCGCGGCCCTCGCTCCCGAGACCGCCACGTTGTCGGTCGCCGGGGCGTACGTCGTCGCCTACGCTGCCCAGGTCGCTTGCGACCTGCTCTGGACGGTCACGCGGGACCGCCTGATCGACAGCGTTCCGTTCCGCGAGATCGTTTCGTACTTCTTCGGCTGCGCACGCGTCGACGCGATGCTTTCGCCGCTCGCCTTCCTCGTGTCCGTGGCAGCCGCACCCGCGTCGATCGCGCTCCTGGCGCTCGCACCCCTCGTCTGGCTCCTCGAGATCTTCTCGCGCGACCGCCGCGAGCGCTACGCCGCCGCGCTGGAGCTGAACCGCGCCTATCGCGGCACCGTGATGCTGCTCTCCGACGTGCTCGAGTTCGACGACGAGTACACGGCGCAGCACTCGCGCTCCGTCGTGGACCTCGTGGGCGAGGTAGCCGACAGGATGGGCGTCGATCGCGACGCTCGCCAGGAGCTCGAGTTCGCCGCCATGCTCCACGACGTGGGCAAGATCTCGATTCCGAAGGAGATCCTGCACAAGCCGGCCGCGCTCACCGAGACCGAGTTCGAGGTCATCAAGAGCCACACGATCGAGGGCCAGTTCATTCTCGACCGGGTGGGCGGGCTGCTCGGCCGGGTTGGCGAGGTCGTGCGTTCGTGCCACGAGCGCTGGGACGGTCGGGGCTATCCGGACGGCCTCGCCGGCGAGGGAATCCCGCTCGCCGCTCGCATCGTGTTCGCCTGCGACGCCTTCAACGCGATGACGACAGATCGCCCCTACCGCGCGGCGCTCGACGTGGACATCGCTCTCGAGGAGCTCTCGAATAACGCCGGCACGCAGTTCGACCCGAAGGTGGTCGCCGCGCTAGTCGAAGTGGTCGAGCATGGCCGGCCGCGGGTTGCGGCCGCCGACCACGTCCGCGCCGTGCTGGTCACCTCGCAGATCCCGCAGTCCGCCGCCTCGGCCTCCTAGCGGCTCGCCCTCCGCGCCGCGCCCCTCGCGCCAGAACGCGAGCGCGCACAGGGCGGCGACCACAAGTGCGCCGGCCCCCGCTGCCAGGATCAGCTCGCGCGGGGACATCACCGTGAGCAGCGCGCCCGCCGTGAAGAACGCAAGGCCGAAGGCCCAGGACGCGAGCGCGTCCTTGACGCCGAACGCGCGTCCCATCAGCGCCTCAGGGACCATCTCCTGGACGAGGATCCGCTCATGGACCAGAAGCATTCCGTTGCCGAAGCCCGCGATTGTGAACGTCACAAGCGCGATCAAGCCGGGGGCATGCACCAACAGCAACAATCCGAGGCCGAGCATGATCACGCCCTGAACGAAGCGCCGCTTCAGGGGGAAGGCGCACCGCCCTTCGACCCGGCGAGCGAGCCGACGATGA
>CAWEVH010000015.1:0-41043 GCA_963812415.1 uncultured Thermoleophilaceae bacterium
TGGAGGCGGCCGGTACTGCCCCGGCGTCCGCGGAACACCCTCCCGGTGCTTGCTACGAGCGTTCCCGCCGGAGTCTGATCTCGGCAACCGGGTCGGTCGGTCCGCGGGATACGTTCCCGGCGCCATACCCTCGAAGGGTGTCCCCGGGCGGCTGAGGGTCCGGCCGCCCGGGTTAGCCCGCTAGCTGAAGCCGCTTGACCGGGCCGCGGGCTGCCCGGGGCGACTCCTCACCTAATTAAGCGGCGAGGGCGAACTTGTGGTTCTTGTCCGCACGTATTGGTTTCCGGGATCATTTAACGAGGCCAACCCGGAGTCCTCGACTCGCTACACCGGGACGAACAAGCTCCACGTCGAAGCTGATTCGCCCCCTTGCAACTCGTCCAATGGTAGCGGCGAGCCCGCACCTCGCGCACACAGCATCGAGTCTAGCGAGGGTCTTCCCCTAGGGACGCATTCCGAATAGGCAGACTGACGCTGTGACGGCAGCCTCCATGGCACCGGAACGAGCCATCGGAGGACCGAGATGACCATGGACGAGAACACCCGCAACGAGCCTGAGGAGGAGCGCGAGGGGCCGCAGGCGCCGCCGCCGGAGCCGAGGGGCCGCAGGCCCCGGGCCCGAAGCCCCACCGAGCCGCTCGGACAGGCCCCGCGCAAGCGGCGCCTGCTGCGCTCGCGCTCGGAGCGCGTGATCGGCGGCGTGTGCGGCGGCCTCGGCCGCTACTTCAACGTCGATCCCGTGATCTTCCGGATCGCGGCGGTGGCGCTCGCGCTGCTCGGCGGCACGGGCGTGCTGCTCTACCTGGCGGCGCTGCTGCTCGTGCCGGCGGACGACGGGGCCGCCGCGGCCGCCGCACCGGGGGAGGGCCGCAACCGCGGTCTCGTGATCGCGGCGGTGGTGCTCCTGCTGCTCGTCGGCTGGCCCTTTCTTCTCGGCGGCGGACTCCTTGTGGCAGGGATTTTCTTCCCGCTCGCCATTCTGGTCGGTGCCGGTGTCCTTGTCTGGTGGCTCGTCTCCGGAGAGGGACCGTCCGGAGACGCGGGCGACGTCGCCAAGCGCGCCGCGCTCGGCATGGGCGTCCTCATCGCGTGCTGCGCTGCTCGCCATCGGCGCCGCCTGGGCCGCGGCCGCCGGTGGCGACACGGTGGTGGCGGTGATCGTGATCGGGGCGGGCGCCGCGGTGCTCGCGGGCGCCTTCCTCAAGCCGGTGCGCTGGCTGATCCTGCCGGCCGTGGTGATCGGCCTGGCGGCGGGCACGGTGTCCGCCGCCGGGCTTCGACCTCGACGGCGGCGTCGGCGAGCGCAGCTACCGGCCGGCATCCACGGCGGACCTGCGCGAGCGCTACGAGCTCGGCATCGGCGAGCTCGTGCTCGACCTGCGCGACACGGAGCTGCCCTCGGGCGACGTGCCGGTCGAGATCGACCTCGGCATGGGCTCGGCGCGGGTGCTGGTGCCCGACGACGTGTGCGTGGCCACCGACGGCCGAGGTCGGCATGGGCGAGGTCCGCGTGCTCGGACACGCGAACGACGGCATCGACGTGGACTACGAGGAGGCCGCCTCGGCCGCGGCGACGTCACGCGGCTCGTGCTCGACGCGAACGTCGGCATCGGCGAGCTGCGCGTGAGCGATCGCCCCGGGACGACTTCGACGACTTCTTCGACCGCGGCTTCGACTTCGGCCCGCCGGACCGGCCCGACGAGCCGTTCGGCGACGAGCGCGAGGGCAACCTCGCCTGCGACCGGCGCGGGAGAGACCGCGAGTGGGTAGGCGGCCCGAGCTTGCGTCGCTGGTCGCCGGTCTGGCGATCGTGGCGCTCGGCGCCGTCCTCTTGCTGGCCTCGACAGACGTGATCGAGCTGAGCTTCGGCGTCTTCGCCCCCGTCGCGTGTGCCGCGACGGGGGCGATCCTGTTGGCGCGCGGGCTCACGAGGCACGAATGACGAGGCTCGTCCGCGACCGGCAGAACGGCTGGCTCGGAGGAGTCTGCGCGGGAATCGGCCGCCGCTACGGCGTGCAGGTCTCGCTGGTGCGCTTCGCGTTCGTGGTGGCCACCACGGCGGGAGGGCTCGGCATCGCGCTGTACGCGCTCGGCTGGCTCGTGATCCCGGCCGGCGAGGGCGCGCCGGCGCGACGGCGCATGCCCACCGGGCGCGCCGCCGTCGAGGTGGCGCTCGGCACCGGCCTGCTGCTGCTGAGCGTGCTGCTCACGTTCCGCGCCCTCGGCATCTGGTTCTCGGACGCGATCGTGTGGCCGCTCGTGCTCGTGGCGAGCGGCGGCGCGCTGATCTGGCGCCAGTCCGCCGAGCGCGCCGCCCCGGGAGCCGGCGGCGGCGCCGCGGCAGCCCGGTGAGCGCGCCCCCGGCGCTGCCCGGAGGGCGAGGAGCGGCGCCGCGTCGCGGCCGCGATCTCGCGCACCGGCGTGGGGATCGCGCTCGTGCTGGCCGCCGGGTTCGTGTTCCTCCAGACCACCGGCGCGCTCGGCGCGGCGCGCGACGTGCTGCTCGCGCTGCTCGTCGCCGTGGTGGTGCTCGGGGTGATCTTCGCCCCCTGGATCATCCGGCTGGTGCGCTCGCTGACCGAGGAGCGCTCGCAGCGGATCCGCTCCGAGGAGCGCGCCGAGGTGGCGGCGCACCTGCACGACTCGGTGCTGCAGACGCTCGCCATGGTCCAGCGGCGGGCCGACGATCCGGGCGAGGTGGCCGCGATCGCCCGCCGCCAGGAGCGCGAGCTGCGCGCCTGGCTCGCCGGGCGGCCGCAGCCGGGCCAGGCGGCCCGGCTCGCGCCGGCGCTCGAGGCGGCGGCGGTCGAGATCGAGGAGGCGCACGGCGTGCCGGTGGAGGTCGTGGTGGTGGGCGACGTGGAGCTGGACGAGCACATCGAGGCGCTCGTGGCCGCGGCGCGCGAGGCGATGACGAACGCGGCCAAGTTCGGCGGCGGCTCCCCCATCGACGTGTACGCCGAGGGCGCCGACGGGCGGCTGCAGGTGTTCGTGCGCGACCGCGGGCCCGGCTTCGACACCTCGCAGGTCCCGGACGACCGCCGCGGCGTGCGCGAGTCGATCGTGGGACGGATGGAGCGTCACGGCGGGCGCGCGAGCATCACGAGCTCGCCCGGCGCCGGCACGGAGGTCGAGCTCGTGCTGGAGTCCCGGTCGTGAGCTCACCGCGCGTGCTCATCGTGGACGACCACCAGCTGTTCCGCTCCGGCGTGCGGGCGGAGCTCGAGCCGCTGCTCGACATCGCGGGCGAGGCGGCGGGCGTCGAGGAGGCGGTGCGGGGCATCGCGGCCACCCGGCCGGACGTGGTGCTGCTCGACGTGCACATGCCCGACGGCGGCGGCGTGGAGGTGATCCGGCGCGTGGCGGCCGAGAGCGACCACGCCGCCGCTGCTTCCTCGCGCTGTCGGTGTCCGACGCGGCCGAGGACGTGATCGCCGTGATCCGCGCCGGCGCGCGCGGCTACGTGACCAAGAACATCTCCGGCGCGGAGCTGGCCGACGCCGTCCGGCGCGTCTCGGACGGCGACGCCGTGTTCTCGCCGCGCCTCGCCGGCTTCGTGCTGGACGCCTTCGCCGGCCCGGCGCCGCAACCGGAGTCGGAGCTCGACGCGCTCACCCCGCGCGAGCGCGAGGTGCTCCAGCACATCGCGCGCGGCTACATGTACAAGGAGATCGCGCTGCGGCTCGACATCTCCCCGAAGACGGTCGAGGCGCACGTGTCGTCGGTGCTCCGCAAGCTCCAGCTCTCGAGCCGGCCACGAGCTCACCCGCTGGGCGGCGGAGCGCGGCGCTCGGGCTGTAGCGCTGCCGCCGAGCCGCGGTCGAGCTATAGCGCTCGGACAGCGCGCGCTCGATCTCGCGCTTCGTGTCGCGCTCCTTGAGCGCGCGGCGCTTGTCGTAGAGGTCCTTGCCCTGCGCGAGCGCCAGCTCGACCTTCGCGCGCGAGCCGTTGAAGTAGACCCGCGTGGGCACGAGCGTGAGGCCCTTCTCGGCGGTCTTGCCGGTCAGGCGCTCGATCTCGCGGCGGTGCAGCAGCAGCTTGCGCGGACGGTCGGGGTCGTGGTTCTCGCGCGCGGGCTTGTAGGGCGCGATGTGCATGTTGCGCAGCCAGACCTCGCCGTCGCGCACCTCGGCGTAGGCGTCCTTCATCTGCACGCCGCCCTGGCGCATCGACTTGACCTCCGAGCCCTGGAGCACGATCCCGGCCTCGACCTTCTCGAGCAGCTTGAACCGGAATCCGGCCTGCCGGTTGGTCGCCACGTCGCCGGGCGCCGCCTTGCGCTTCTTCCTCGCCATACGGCCTACGAGTATGGCGAGGTCAAGCGGCGACCTGTCGCGAGTTCGCCAGCAGGATCGCCAGACCCTCGGGACCGAGCGGCCCGCCGAGCAGGTAGCCCTGACCAAGGTCGCAGCCCATCGCGCGCAGCTCCGTGAGCTGCTCGGCGCGCTCCACGCCCGCGGCGACGGTCTCCACCCCGAGCGCGCGCCCCATGGCGACGAACGCGGCGGCGAGCGTCGCCTCGCGCGTGCCGGACCGCAGCCCGTGCAGGAAGGCGCGGTCGAGCTTGAGCGCGTCGACCGGGAAGTCGCGGAGCGAGCCGAGCGCGGACGGCCCGCTGCCGAAGTCGTCGATCGCGATCCGCACTCCAACCGCCCGCAGCGCCTCGCAGGCGCGTGCGCGCCCCCGCGGGGTCGGCCACGAGCGCGCGCTCCGGCAGCTCGAGCGTGAGCGCGGCCGGCGCCATGCCGGACGAGAGCAGGGCGCCGCGGAGGTTCCCGATCAGCCGCGGATCGTGGAGCTGGCGGGCCGAGAGGTTCACGCCGAGGCCGAGCCGCGCCCAGCCGGCGCCGGCGTCGAGCCAGCTCCGCCACTGGGCGCAGGCCGCGTCGAGCACCCAGGCGCCCAGCTCGAGGACCAGGCCGCTCGTCTCGGCGGCGGGGATGAAGTCCGCCGGCAACACGTCGCCGCGGACGGGGTGGCGCCAGCGCACGAGGGCCTCGACCGACCGGATGCCGCCGCGGGCGAGGTCGAACACCGGCTGGTAGGCGAGCGTCAGCTCGTCCCTGCCGAGCGCCCGGCGAAGGTCGGCCTCGAGCTCGAGCCGCTCGCTCGCGGCCTCCTCCATCCCCTCCCGGTGGAGCTCGATCCCCCCGCCCGACGAGCGGGCGGCCGCGAGCGCCGCCCGCGCCCGGCCGAGCAGCTCGGCGGCCTGCGTCCCCGGGCCGCCGAGAGCCACGCCGAGGCAGGCCGCCAGGGTCGCCTCGCCGCTCTCCGTGACGAACGGGTCGCGCAGCGTGAGCAGGGCCCTGTGCGCGAGCGCCAGGGCGCGCTCCTCGTCCTCGATCCCCGGCGCCAGCACGGCGAACTCGTCGCCGCCGAGCCGGGCGACGGTGTCGCCGCCGCGCATGGCGTTCGCAAGCCGCCGGCCGACCGCCACCAGCAGCTCGTCGCCGGCCGCCTGGCCGAGCGACTCGTTCACCTCGCCGAAGCTCCTCAGATCGAGGCAGAGGATCGCGCTGCCCGGCGCGTCCGCGTCGCCGTCCTCGAGCGCGAGCGCGCAGCGGCGCAGCAGCAGGTCGCGATTCGCGAGGCCGGTGAGCGGGTCGTCGTAGGCGTGCGAGGGCCGCTCCTCGAAGCGCGGCGCACCACCGGCCCGCAGCCGCGCGTCGAGCGACCTCCAGAGGGCGATCGTCTCGATCCGCGCGAAGCCCTGCCGCGCCAGTCCCAGGAGCACGACGGCGAGGCCGAGCCAGACGAGCGTGACCGGCACCGGGCCCGGGCGCGTGAGCTCGACGGCAGCGGCCACGAGCGCGCCCGCGAACGGGAGCACGGGCACGAGCGCGCTCGCGCGTGCCGGCAGGCGCGGCTCGACCGTCAGCGCCGGGTCGGCTGCCGCTCCCACCCGGGCGGCGAGCGCGACCAGCAGCCAGCCGACGGCGCCCGCGGCCGCCAGCTCCGCGTTCCCGCTCACCGCCTCGGCCGCCTGCGCGAGGGCCAGGGTCAGGAAGCCCGCGCTCAGCAGGGCGAGCCGAGCGCGCGCGGCGCCCGTCACGCGCGCGCTCAGCGACAGCGCCGTGCCGGCGGCCGCCGCCCCCACGAGCGCCGGCGCGATCACGAGCCAGGCGGGCTGGGTCGAGAGCAGCCACTCGTCCGCCAGCGCGTCGACGCCGGCGACGTAGGCCATGAAGCCGAGCGAGCCGGCGACGATCAGCCCGTCGGCGAGCGTGCGCGCCCGGCCGGCGAGGGTGTCCGGGGCGTCCCGGACCAGGACCAGGGCCACCATCGCCAGCGCGAAGGCGGCCGTCGAGCCGATCAGGTGCAGCCGGGCCTCGGCCACGGCGACGACGCCCCAGGCGAGGGCGGAGACGGCAAGCAGGCGCTGCCCGGCCGAGGTCTCACCCTCGGCCGGCATCACCCAGGCGCCGGCGGCGACGAGCGCGCTCGCCACCGCGGTAAGCGCGAGCGCTGTGTGCATGCTCCTTCCAGCATCGAGCGCGCGGGCCCGTGGCTTGAGTCCTGAAGGCGGCGCTGGACCGCTACGCCGGCTCGCCCGCGGGCGCCAAATCCACCCGCCCGCGAGCGGTCTCGACCCGCTCGACCTCCACGCTCACCGCGTCGCCGAGCCGCAGCCTGCGCCCGGAGCCATCCGCCTCCAGCGCCGTGCCGAGCTCGTTCATGGTCCACCAGCCGCGCAGGCGACGCGAGGGCAGGAGCCCCTCGAAGCCCTGGCTCGCCGAAGCGCACGAAGGCGCCCTTCTCGATCAGCCCCACGACCTCGCCGTCGAAGGCCGGCGGGCGAGACGGATCGGCCTCCGCCAGCAGGCGCTCGAGCAGGAAGGCGAGGCAGATGTCGTCGGCCGCGCGCTCCACCTGCATGGCGGCGCGCTCCGTGGCGGAGCTCGACAGAGCGGCCTCCTCGAGCTCGTGCGGAGGGCTGGCCGTGTGGTCGATTCCGAGACCCTGAAGCAGCGCGCGGTGCGCGACCACGTCCGGGTAGCGCCGGATCGGGGAGGTGAAGTGGCAGTAGCGCGGGCTACCGAGGCCGGCGTGGCCGAGGTTCCTCGGGCTGTAGAAGGCCTGCTTGAGCGAGCGCAGCACGAGGATCCCGTACGCTCGCCTGCCCCGCGACTCGCGCGCGACGATGCGCGACACCTCCGCCGCGAGGTCCGCCGCCTGCTGCGGGGTCATCTGCTTCGGCATCGGGGGCGTGGGCACCTCGAGGCTCGCCAGCTGCTCCACGAGGAAGGCCACGGCGGTGGGCTCGGGCCGCTCGTGCACGCGGTAGAGCGTGGGCAGGCGGCGGTCGGCGAGGTAGCCGGCCACCTGCTCGTTGGCAAGCACCATCAGCTGCTCGATCAGCGTGTGGGATTCGGTCTGCTCCTGGTGGTGCACGCCCGTCACGTGGCCCTCGGCGTCGAACTCGAAGCTCGGCTCGGGAGCGCCCAGCTCGAGCGAGTCGCGCTTCGCGCGCAGGGCCCGCGCGGCCTCGCGCGCCACCGCGAGCGGCTCGGACCAGGGCTCGTCGGCGCGCGCCCGTCCGGCGAAGATCTCGTCGACCTCGGCGTACGTGAGCCGCCGGTCGCTGCGCACGCGGGATCGATGGAAGGACACCGAGCGCGCCTCGGCCCCGTGCAGCTCGAGCTCGACGGTCACGGCCAGCTTCTCCTCACCGGGCCGCAGCGAGCAGGCCCGGTTCGAGAGCGCCTCGGGCAGCATGGGCTCGACGGCGCCCGGCACGTAGACGCTCGTCCCGCGCCGGTAGGCCTCGCGCTCGAGCGGGCCGCCCGGGCGCAGGTAGGCGGTCACGTCGGCGATGTGGATCCAGAGCCTGATCCGCTCGCCCTCGCGGCGGGCGGACACGGCGTCGTCGAAGTCCTGAGCGTCGTCGGGGTCGATCGTGAACGTGGGCAGCTCGGTGAGGTCCACGCGGGCGTCGCGCGCGTACGGCTCGGCCAGCGCGTGCTCGGCCTCGCCGCCCGCGGCACGCGCGTAGCTGCGGTGGAGGCCGCGATCGAGCATCAGTCCCTCGAGCACGTCGCGGGCGCGGTCCGGCCGGCCGATGCGGCGGACCACACGCGCGCCGCGCTTGCCCGAGCCGACGAGCACGAGGTCGCCCTCGCCGGCGCCGCCGCGCTCGACGGCGGTGCGAGGACCGCGCCCGAACAGGGGCTCGCCCACCAGGAAGCGCCCTCGCTTCTCGAGGACGGCCACCAGCGGTTGGTCGAGTCGGCGGGCGGGCCGCCCGCTCATCGAGCCTGGTCGACCAACGTGTCGAGCGCCACCGGCAGCGCCTCGTCGCGCTCCGTGTCCGGGTCGTCCACCGCACGCACCTCGGGCGGGATGCCGTTCGTACCGATCGTCTTGCCACCCGGCAGGTAGTAGTTGGCCACGGTGATGTCGAGCACGCCGCCGTTCGAGAGGCGCTCGACCTCCTGCACGAGGCCCTTGCCGAAGGTGCGTGTGCCCACGACCGTGGCGCGCCCGCGGTCGCGCAGCGCGCCGGTCACGATCTCGGAGGCGCTGGCGCTGCCGCCGTCCACGAGCACCACGACCGGGATGTCCTCGTCGATCGCGTCGCCCTGGGCCTCCTGGATGCGCTCGGGGCGCGAGCGTCCGCGCACCGACACGATCCTGCCGTCCTCGATGAAGATGCTCGAGACGAGCACCGCCTCGGTGAGCAGGCCGCCGCCGTTGCCGCGCAGGTCGACCACGATGCCCTCCGCTCCCTGCTTCAGCACCTTGTCGACCTCCCTGCGGAGCAGGCCATGGGCGCCCGAGCTGAATCCCAGCAGCTCCACCACGCCGAGCTTCTTCCCGTCCCGCTCGACCACCTTCGCGGTCGTGACCGGGACCTCGATCCGCTCGCGCTCGACCTTGACCGTGCGGGGACCGTCCTCACCGGGCGTGAACACCTCGAGCTCGACGCTCGTCCCGGCGGGACCCTTGATCCGCCCCGTGGCGACGTCGCTGTTCACGCCGGCGATCGAGCGGCCGTCGACGGCGAGGATGAAGTCGCCGCGTCCGATACCCGCCTGCGCGGCGGGCGAGCCGTCGAACACGCGCAGCACCTTCAGCCCGCGCCGGTCCTCCTCGACGTTCATCCCGACGCCCTCGAACTCGCCGCTCACCGACTCCTCGAACTGCTTCGCCTCCTTGGGCGTGAGGTAGTGCGAGTACGGGTCGTCGAGCGCCTGCACGATTCCCTTGAGCGACGCGTCGTCGAGATCCTCTTCGTCGACCGTCTTGTAGAAGTTGTCCTCGATCGAGTCGATCAGCTCGGCGCGCAGCGCGCGGTCCTCCTCGACGAAGGCATCGGCCACCGGGTCGGGCAACCTCTCGGGGTGTCCTCCGAGCCAGATGCCGGCGACGAGCGCCAGAACGGCGCAGCAGAGGGCGATGAGTCCGGTCCGCATGCGACCCCTGAGAGTAGAGGCGGCGCCCTAACGGGCGGATAAAGCTACGCGTTCTCCTCGATCGTGGCCCACAGGCGGTCGACGTGCGCCGCGGTCGTCCACGTCTGCCCGATCGACACGCGGATGTAGCTGCGCTCGTCGATCGTCGAGGCCGTGACGTAAGAGTGTCCCGACGCGTTGATGGCGGCGGCGAGGCGGTCGGTGGCCTCGTCGCCGCCGGCGTGGCGCAGGTTCACGAGCGCGAACGACGGGGGCGCCGCGTGCTCGAGGCGCGGATGCTCGCTCACGCGCTCGGCGAGCTCGCGCGCGAGGCGCAGGTGCTCGCCCACGTGGTGGCGCAGGCCGCGCGCGCCGTAGGAGCGCAGCACCCACCAGAGCTTGAGCGCCCGGAAGCGCCGGCCGAGCGGCAGCTGCCAGTCCCGCAGGTCCACCACCGCACCCGACTCCGAGGCGGGATTGCGCATGATCGCGGCCGTGTCCGAGAGCGCGGCGGCGAGCGGAGCGCGGTCGGCCACCCAGAGCACGTTGCAGTCGAAGTTGGTGAACAGCCACTTGTGCGGATTGAAGGTGTACGAGTCCACCCGCTCGACGCCGGCCTGATGCACGCGCTGCTCGGGCAGCACCATGGCCGAGCCCGCCCAGGCCGCGTCCACGTGATGCCAGACGCCGTGGGCGCCGGCGATCGCGCCGATCGCCTCGATCGGGTCGACCGCGCCGGTGCCGGTGGTTCCGATCGCGCTCGTCACGATCGCCGGCACGAGGCCGTCGGCGAGGTCGGCTGCGATCGCCGCCTCGAGCGCGCGCGGGTCGAGCGCATGGCGCTCGTCCGTGGCCACGCTGCGGACATGGTGAAAGCCCGCCACCCGCGCGCCGCGCTGCACCGAGAAGTGGGCCTGGGAGGAGCCGTAGGCCACGAGCCGGTCGGCGGGCGCCGCGCTGCGCCGGCGAGCGACCACGTGCATGAGGTGCGTGGAGTCCGACGCGCTCACCTGGATCGAGCCGCCGCCGGGGCCGACGGCCATCTTGAAGTGCTCGGGGAGGCCCAGCAGGTCAACCAGCCAGTCCACCACGCGCAGCTCGACCTCGGTGCAGGCTGGACTGGTGGCCCAGAGCATGCCCTGCACGCCGAGGCCCGCGGATGCCAGCTCGCCGAGGATGCCGGGGCCGGAGACGTTGGCCGGGAAGTAGGCGAACCAGCCGGGCGACTGCCAGTGGGTGATGCCCGGCATCACGATCTCGTCGAGGTCGCGCAGGATGGCCTCGAAGGGCTCGGGCTCCTCGGGCGGCTCGAGCGGAAGCCGGGCCGCGATGTCACCCGGCTCCACGTCCGGCGTGACCGGCAGGCCGGCCACGCGCTCCATGTAGTCGGCCACCCAGTCCACGAGGGCATGGCCGTGCCGGCGGAACTCCGTGGGATCCATGTGGAACGAGTCGCTCACGGGCTGGAGCTTCTCAGGCGCTCGGACGGAGCGAGCGCGGGTGCGCGCTACACCCGCAGGAAGCGCCGCAGCGTGATGCCGCTGCCGAGCGCCGAGACCGCGATGCAGGCCAGCATCAGCACGATCACGAGCAGCGGGAAGTCGATCGTCTCCGGCGCGGCGAGCAGCTCGAAGCGCTCGGAGAGCGGGTCGATGAACGTCTCCTTGGCGATCGTGAGCAGCAGGATCGCGAGCAGCCCGCCGAAGAAGCCCACGATCACGCCCTCGATCACGAACGGCCAGCGGATGAACCAGTTCGTGGCGCCCACCAGCTTCATCACCTCGACCTCGCGCCGGCGCGCGTAGATCGAGAGCCGGATCGTGTTCGCGATCAGCGCGACCGAGGCGAGCACGAGCAGCGTGGCGAGCCCCGCGGTGAGCGCCTTCACGAGGCCGGTCGCGGACAGGATCTTGTCGGTGTCCTCCTCGCGGTCGCGCACCTCGTCGATCGCGGCCAGCGCCGGGCGGCCGTTCGGGGCGAGCGCGCTCACGATCTCGTCGAGGCGATCCGGGTCCTCCGGCGTGACACGGAAGGACGCCGGCAGCGGGTTCGACCCGAGCAGCTCGGCCCCGGCCTTGAACGCCTTGGGGTTCTTCTCCTGCGCGCGGGCGAGCGCCTCGCCCTTCGAGATGAACTCGACCGACTTGACGTTGGTCGTGTCGCGGATCGCCCGCTCGAGCTCGGCCTGCTCGACCTGGGTGGCGGACTCCTTCACGTACACGTCCGCCACCACGCGGCTGCGCACCTCGTTGGCGGTGCCGGTCGTGGCCTGGACGATCGGGATGAACACCCCGAGCACGAGCGCCGTGAGCAGCACGGTGAGCAGCGCCGCCAGCGCCGGCGCCGAGCTGCGCCGCAGCCCGCGCATCGCCTCCTTCAGGAAGAAGCCCGGGCGCATCAGTTGGGGTGGCCCTCGGGCCCGACGCCCAGCTCGCCGCGCAGACGGATGGCGAACTCGGTGGTGGACTCGTCCGGGCGGTAGAGGCCCGACTGCTCGTCGCGCACGATGCGGCCCTCGCGCAGCTCGATCACGCGGCGGCGCATCTTGTCGACCATCTCCTTGTCGTGGGTGGCCACGACGACCGTCGTGCCGGTGCGGTTGATGCGGTAGATCAGCTGCATGATCCCGATCGAGGTCTCGGGATCGAGGTTGCCGGTGGGCTCGTCGGCCAGGAGCAGCGGCGGGTGGTTCACGAACGCGCGCGCGATCGAGACGCGCTGCTGCTCGCCGCCCGACAGCTCGTCCGGGAAGTTGTGGAGCTTGGTCGAGAGCCCGACGAGCCGCAGGATGTCGGGCACCTTGCGCCGGATCTCCTGGCGCGACTCACCGATCACCTGGAGCGAGTAGGCCACGTTGTCGTAGACCGTGCGGTTCGGCAGCAGCTTGTAGTCCTGGAAGACGACGCCGATGTTGCGGCGCAGGTAGGGCACGCGGCTGCGCGGGATCTCGCCGAGCGCCCTGCCGGCGATGAAGATCTCGCCTTCGCTCGGCTCGATCTCCTTCTGCAGCATCCGGATGCAGGTGGACTTGCCGCAGCCGGTCGGGCCGACGAGGAACACGAACTCGCCGCGGCCGATCCGCATCGACGCGTGGTCCACGGCCACCGAGCCGCCGTCGTAGACCTTCGTCACGTTCTTGAGCTGCACGACGGCCACGTCGGGCTCGGGAGCCCGGGGGCGCTTGCGTGCGCCCGCGGCTGCGGGACGTGCCTTGACGCTCGCCATGAGGACGCCCATTAGTAGCGACGGGGCTTCAGATCCGCGAGGTTTGCAAGGGTTTCTGCACCCGCCAGCGGGTGAACAGGTCCCCCTCGCCCTCCGCGACCGACACGAGCTCGAGCTCGGCCGGCTCGACCAGCTCGCGGCCCGCGACGATCGTCAGCGCGGCGGCGCCGCCGGCGACCTTCGGGTTGAGCGTCAGGAACAGCTCGTCCACGAGGCCGGCCGCGAACAGGTGCGAGTTGAGGGTCGGTCCGCCCTCGCAGAGGATCGAGCGCACCCCGTGGTGCTCGCCGAGCAGGCCGACCAGCCGCTGCAGGTCGTCGCCGCCGCGCACGTACTCGACCTGGTCGCCGAGACCGGGCAGGCTCGCGTCGGAGGCGGTCGCGATCACCACGCGCTGCTCGGGCTCGTTCAGGAGCGGGAGGTCGGCCGGCAGGTCGAGCCGCGCGCTCACGACCACGGCCAGCGGATCGGGCGCCAGGCCCTCGGCGACCCGCTTCTCGCGCAGCTCGTCGCTCTTGGTCATCCGCCCGTAGCGCTCGAGTCGCAGCGTCCCGGCGCCCACCATCACCGCGTCCGCCTGCGTGCGCAGGCTGTGGAAGAGGCGCCGGTCGAGCTCGGTGGACAGGCCCTTGGTGCGCCAGTCGATCGTGGCCTTGCCATCGAGCGAGGACACCATGTTGAGCCCGAGGTAGGGCCGCCCGGGCGGCGCGAGCTCGGCGAGACGCAGGCCGGCGGCCAGCTCCTCGGGGGTGGTGTCCCGGCGCTCGGGATGGATCAGCCGCACGGGCGCAGGTTAATTCGTGCGCAGCACGCAGTAGCCCGGGAACTCGAAGTTCCTCGAGGCCGTGCCGCGGCCGGCGCGGTAGATGCCGCCGTCGCTCGGCTGCTCCATGACGAACGCGTTCTCGGCGCCGCAGCACTCGTCCGACTGGTCGATGCGGATGCGGCGCGAGACCACCTGGAGCAGGCCGGCGGCGGCCCGGGACCCGTAGGCGTCCGTCCGGAAGCGGCTCCGGCCACGGTTGCGGAGCTCCCACTGCGGGTGGAGCACGGTGCGCTTGTCGCCCTTGCAGTAGGAGTCCCAGCCGGCCGGATCGTTCGGCCCGCACGCGAACGACTTGTTGAACACGACGCGGGTGGGATCGGACGGGTCGAACTGCGTGATGGCGTTGTCGATCGCGAAGCCGGGGCGGCCCCGGAACACGCCGCCGACGTCGAAGGCGGTGTCCCACTCCTCGTACACCGACGGGCAGGCCGGGCTCGGCAGGAGGCGCATGCTGGCGGCCAGCGGCGCGTCGCGGCAATTCGCGATCGCCTCGCCGAAGTCGGCCATGTGGCGAGTGTGGGCGGCGAGGCGGCCGCCGCGGCGGCGGAACAGCCACGTCTCGAGCGAGTGGTGGCGGACCGTGCCACGGCGCGGCGATCCGGACCCCTGGTGGAGCACGACCATCCAGGCGAGCCCCTTGCGGTCACGGTTCGCGACGAAGACCTTGAAGCCCGCGTGCGCCTCCTCACTCCCCGCATAGGCGCCGATGTGGCCGAAGGCCGGCATGCCGGCGCGCCGGAAGAAGGCGAACGCGCGCGGGTTCGAGCCGTGCTCGTGGCCGAACGCGCAGCGGTAGTCGGGGTCGCGCGGCGGGTGCCAGGTCGGCCAGCTCCGGCCGGCGCGCTGGACGGCGTGGCGCTCGTGCACCCAGGCGGCGCAGATCGGCGTGCCGTCGGGCGCGGGCGGCTGCGAGTGGTCGATCGGGTCGGGGCCGGACGCAGCGGCGGACGCCGGCAGCGCGGCGCAGAGCAGCAGGATGAGGACGAGCGGACGGAGCATCGGCGTCGTGGGTCGCGACCGGCGCGCCCCTCTACCCTGGACACGAGGACCAGCGTGAGGTTGCGCCCCCGCGCGTGTTGCACACGGTAGGGGCCCGCCCTGTCGCCATGACGCCCAAGTCGCTTCTCCATCCCGCTCGCCTCGCCCGCCGCCCGGTGCTCTCGACCCAGTCCGACTCGCGGCTCGTCGACCTCGTGCGGGCGGGCTACGAGCCTGCCTTCGAGGCGATCGTCGACCGCTACCGCCGTCCGCTCCTGCGCTACGCGCGGCGGCTGCTGCCGGCCGAGCGCGCCGAGGACGTGGTCCAACTCGCGTTCGTGAATGCCTACGAGGCCATACGCCGCGACTCGCGCGAGCTCGACCTACGGCCCTGGCTCTACCGCATCGCGCACAACGCCGCCCTGAACGCGCTGCGCGACCGCGGGCTGCACCACGCCGAGCTGGCCGACGACTGGGACGGCGTCGAGCGGCCCGAGCAGGCCGTCGAGCGCCGGGAGGGGCTCCGCGATGTGGTGGATGCCGTGCAGGCGCTGCCGGAGCGCCAGCGCGACGCCATCGTGCTGCGCGAGCTCGAGGGCCGCAGCTACGAGGAGATCGCCGGCACGCTCGGCGTGACCGACGGCGCGGTCCGCCAGCTCCTCAACCGCGCGCGCACCACCCTTCGCAGGGGGGTCACGGCGGTGACCCCGGTGGCGCTGGTGGGGCGGATCCCCTGGGCCGCCTCGGCCGAGCCGGCGACCGCCCGCGTGGCGGAGGCGTTCGGAGCGGCCGGGGCCGGCGCGCTCGCCGCCAAGGCCTGCGCCACCGTCCTCGTGACGGGCGCCGTGGTGGGAGGCGTGGCGGTTGCGCCGGACGGCGGGGGCGAGCGCTCGCGGGCGGTCGATGACGCGGTGGCCGCGGAGCCTGCCGAGCGTGCATCGGCCGCGCCGGCTGCGGCCGTGGGCAGCGGACCGGGGCCCGGCGAGGACGTTGACGGCGGGGGCCGCGGCTCGACCTCGGGGAGCGGTGACGATCGCGACGATGACCGCGGGGACGACCGGGACGAGGACCGCAGCGGGACGGGATCGCGATGACGACGCCAGGGACGACGCCGACCGCGGCGGGCGCTCCGGGCACGACGGGCCGGACGACGAGGCGGAGCTCGACGACGACAGCGAGCTCGAGGACGCCCGCTCCGGCTCGAGCGGGTCGGGGTCCGGCGGGTCCGGCACGAGCGGCTCCGGGTCCGGCACGAGCGGCTCCGGGTCGGGCACGAGCGACTCGGGGTCCGGCACGAGCGGCTCGGGCTCCGAGACCCTCGGGACCCCCGAGCTCGACGAGCCCGACGAGCTCGAGTCGCCCTCCGGCTCGAGCGGCTCCGGCTCCGGCTAGCCGATCGCGACCATGCGGTCGATCGGGACGCGCGCCCGCTCGGCCAGCAACGGGTCGACCTTGACCACGGGTGCGAGGTCGCGCAGGGCGTCGCGCAGCTTCGGCAGCGTGATCATCTTCATGTAGCGGCAGGCCGCCGCGCGGTTGGCCGGGATGAACGTCTTGCCGGGGTTCTCCTTCGCGAGCGGGTGCAGCATGCCGGTCTCGGTGGCGACGATGAACTCGTCCGCTCGGGACGTGCGGGCGAAGTCGAGCATGCCGCCCGTGGACAGCATGTGCGTGCGCTCGGGATCCACGTCGCCGGCGGCGACGAACTCCATCACCTGGGTGGTGCAGCCGCACTCGGGATGGATCATGAACTCGGCGTCGGGGTGCTCGGCGCGAACGTCCTCGATGTCGCGCGGCCGGATGCCGGCGTGCACGTGGCACTCGCCGTCCCAGACGTGCATCCGCCTGCCCGGTGGTCCGCTCCACGTAGGCGCCCAGCCACATGTCCGGGCCGAACAGGATCTCCGTGTCCGGTCCGTGCTCGCGGTAGATGTGCTCCACCACCTGGACCGCGTTCGACGAGGTGCAGCAGTAGTCGGTCTCGGCCTTGACCTCGGCCGTGGTGTTCACGTACATGACGACCACCGCGCCGGGGTGCTCGGCCTTCCAGGCGCGCAGGGCGTCGGCCGTGATCGAGTCGGCGAGCGAGCAGCCGGCGTCGAGGTCGGGGAGCAGCACGGTCTTGTCCGGCGACAGGATCGAGGCCGTCTCGGCCATGAAGTGCACGCCGCAGAAGGCGATCACGTCGGCGTCGGCGCTCGCCGCCTTGCGGGAGAGACCGAGCGAGTCCCCCACGAAGTGCGCCACGTCCTGCACCTCGGGCACCTGGTAGTTGTGCGCGAGGATCACCGCGTTCCGCTCCTGCGCGAGCGCGCGAACCTCGTCCTGGAGTCGGGTGGCCTCCTCGGCGCCGAGCGCGCCGGGCGACAGGGTGGGCAGCTCGATGGGCTTCATCTCGACGTGTCCTCCGCCGGTTTCTGCTCTATGATCGAAAACCGTGCCCAGGCAGGATACCAAAGTCTCCGACTCTGAGTCGGAAACCTCCCCCGGTCCGCCGCGCCGATCGCCCGACGCACGTCACCCTGGCCGTCGTGCTCCAGGTTCGCGCGGAGGGGCTGTGCGTGCTGCTGTGGCAGCGTGGACGGCCGCCGTTCGAGGGCGCCTGGTCGCTCCCGGGCGGCTATCTGGAGAGCGGGCAGACGCTCGAGGAGTCGATCCGCGGCCAGCTGGCGCGCAAGGTCGACGTGGCCGAGCTGTCGTGGCTCGAGCAGCTCGAGACCGTGGGCGATCCCGCCCGCCACCCCGACGAGTGGCAGCTCGCGACGGCCTACCTCGGGCTCGTGCCGCTCGGCCTCGACCCGGCGCTGCCGCCCGATACGGCCTGGCATCCGGTCGACCGCCTGCCGGAGCCGGTCGCCTTCGACCACGAGCCGATCGTGCTCGCCGGCCGCGAGCGCCTGCGGGCGAAGCTCTCCTACACGAACATCGGCTTCGCGCTCGCGCCGAGGTCGTTCTCGATCTCGGAGCTCACCGCGATCTACACGGCCGCGCTCGGCTACGCCGTCGATCCCACCAACCTGCGCCGCGTGCTCGAGCGCCGCGGCCTGCTCGAGGCGACGGGCGAGCGACGCCCCTCCGGTCCCGAGGGCGGCCGGCCGGCCGCGCTCTACTCGTTCCGGTCGAAGGAGCTGGCGGTGACCGACCCGTTCGCCGTGCTGCGGCCGCCCGGCGGGTCCGCTCAGGCAGCCGGATCGAGCAGCAGGCTGACGTCGAGGGCGGGCGCGGAATGCGTGAGCGCACCGATGCTGATGAAGTCGACGCCCGTCTCGGCCACGGCCCGGATGGTGTCGAGCGTGATCCCGCCGGACGCCTCGAGCTCGGCCCGCCCGGCCACGACGCCCGACCGCCTCTCGCAGCTCGTCCGGGCCCATGTTGTCGAGCAGCAGGCGCGGCACGCCCGCGTCGAGCGCCGCGCGCACCTCGTCGAGCGTCGCGCACTCCACCTCGACCTGCACACCGTCCGGCCGGTTTCGCATCGCGAGCCCGGCCGCCTGACCCACGCCGCCCGCGAGCGCGGCGTGGTTCTCCTTCACGAGCACGGCGTCGTAGAGCCCGGCGCGGTGGCTCACGCCCCCGCCGGCGCGCACCGCCTCCTTCTCGAGCGCACGCAGGCCGGGCGTCGTCTTGCGGGTGTCGAGGATCCGGACGCCTGTGCCCTCGACGGCCTGCACGTAGCGGGCCGTGAGCGTGGCGACGCCCGACAGCCGGCCGAGGAAGTTGAGCGCCACCCGCTCCGCCGTGAGGATCGAGGCGCCGCTGCCGGTGATCTCGGCCAGCACGCCCGGCTCATGCCAGCCGCCGTCGCTCGCGCGCGGCTCCCAGTGCAGGTCGGGGTCGACCCGCGCGAACACCGCCTCGGCCACGCCCAGGCCGGCCGGCACCCCCGCTGCGCGCTGCTCGATGCGCGCCCGGGCGCGCACCGCAGCGGGCACGACGGCGCGGGTCGTGAGGTCCCCGGCGCCCACGTCCTCGGCAAGAGCGCTATCAATCAGGTCCAGCACGGATGGCGGACGGAGGGCGGGGCACCGATCATCGGTATGGAGGCTATGGGAACGGCACGCGGCTTCCTGAACAGCATGTTCGAGCACCGGGACGATCCCTACGAGGGAGCGGACCTCGAGACCTCGCGCCGTGTTACGGCCGCGCTGCTCGGGCTGAGCGCCCTGCTCTCGCTCGCCTTCCTGCCGCTCGAGCCCGTCGACGACGGCGCCGGCGGGGCGGGCTGGCTGATCGCCGGCGCGCTGATCGTGTTGGGGCTCGTGGGCGCGGTCCTGATCGTGCGGCGCGAGCCGTCGTTCGGCGACCTGCTCGTGGTGGCCTACTGCGGAGTCGCGGGGATCGCGGTGCTCAACTGGCTGGCCGGAGGAGACTCCTCGGCCTACGAGGATCTGTTCGTGCTCTGGGTCGGGGCCGGCGCGGTGCACCCGCCGCGCCGGGCGTTCACCCACCTCGGGGCGATGCTGGTCGCGCTGGCCCTCCCGCTTGCGTACGAAAGCGCGAGCAGCAACGCGGTGCGCGACATGATCGCCGAGGCTCTCATCCTGGTCGTGCTGGGCGCGATCCTCACGAGCTACCTGCATTACGTGCGCCGCCAGCGCGTGGGTCTGCGCACCGGAGCCGAGGTGGCGCGCCGCCTCGCGCGCGTGGACGTGCTCACGGGGCTCGGCAACCGGCGCGCGTTCGACGAGGCGCTCACGATCGAGATCGCCCTCGCCGCGCGCGACGCGGCTCCGCTCAGCGTCGGCCTCGTGGACGTCGACAACCTGAAGCGGGTGAACGACAGCCTCGGACACCTCGAGGGTGACCGCTCCCTCGTGGAGGTGGCTCGTGCGATTGAGCGGGCGCTCCGCACCACCGACCGCTGCTTCCGCTGGGGCGGCGACGAGTTCGTGGTCGTCCTTCCCGGCAGCGACCGCGCGACCGCCGACGAGGTCCTCGGCCGCATGGCCGACAGCGTGGGGCGCGAGTGCCGCTTCGCGGACGGGCGCGGCGTGGCGCTCACCTGGGGCACGGCCGAGCTCGACCCCGGCGCGAGCGCCGAGGACGCCCTCGCGAGCGCCGACGTGGCGCTGCTCGAGAAGAAGACCGAGAAGCGGCGTTAGGCCTCGGCCGGCTCGCGCTCGCGCGTGATGCCCGCCGCCGCGTAGGCGTCGATCTCGTCGAGCGTCTCGCGCTCGAGGAGCGCCTCGGCGAGGGCGTCGAGCTTGTCGCGCTCGCGCTCGAGGAGCCGGCGCGTGGCGTCCTGCTCCTCGTCGACGATGCGCCGTACCTCGGCGTCGACCAGCTCCTGGGTGGCCTCGGACGCCGGCTCGGAGCCGGGGAGCAGGAAGCCCTGCCCATCCTGGCCCTTGACGGTGAGGAAGCCGACCTTCTCGCTCATGCCCCAGCGCTGCACCATTCCGCGGGCGATCTGGGTGACGTGCTGGATGTCCGACTCCGCGCCGGTCGTGATGTTGCCGAACGCGAGCTCCTCGGCCACGCGTCCGCCGAGCGCGACGCGAATCTTGGCCCGCAGCTCTCCCTCGGAGAGATTGAAGCGGTCGTCATCGGGGGTGGAGAGGGTGACGCCGAGCGCCTGCCCCCGCGGAATGATCGAGACCTTGCGCACCGGGTCGGCGCCCGGAGAGAGCATCCCGACGACGGCGTGCCCACCCTCGTGGTAGGCGATCCTGCGCCGGTCGTCCTGGCCGAGCACGATCTTGCGCTCGGCCCCGAGCACGATCTTCTCCAGCGCGTCCGTGAAGTCCGCCCGCGCGACCCGCTCGTGGCCACGCCGAGCGGCCAGCAGTGCTGCCTCGTTCGCGAGGTTGGCCAGATCGGCGCCCACCATGCCGGGGGTGCTCTGTGCGATCCGCTCGAGGTCGACGTCCTCGGCGAGCGGAACCGAGCGCGTGTGAACCTCGAGGATCAACTCGCGGCCCTTCGAGTCGGGCGCCTGCACGGCGACCCGGCGGTCGAAGCGTCCGGGGCGTAGCAGCGCCTGGTCGAGCACGTCCGGCCGGTTGGTCGCCCCGAGCACGATCACCCCCGCGCCGGAATCGAACCCGTCCATCTCGGTGAGGATCTGGTTGAGGGTCTGCTCGCGCTCGTCGTGGCCGCCGAGCGAGGGCCCGCCGCCGCCACGCGATCGCCCGATCGCATCCAGCTCGTCGATGAAGATGATCGCCGGAGCGGCCTCCTTCGCCTGCTTGAAGAGATCGCGCACGCGCGACGCGCCGATGCCGACGATCGCCTCGATGAACTCGGAGGCGGAGGCCGAGAAGAAGGGCACGCCGGCCTCGCCGGCTACGGCGCGAGCGAGCAGCGTCTTGCCGGTCCCGGGCGGCCCCATGAGCAACACGCCGCGCGGGATGCGCGCGCCGAGCTTCGCGTACTTGGCCGGGTTGCGCAGGAAGTCGACCACCTCGACCAGCTCGTTCTCCGCCTCGTCGATGCCGGCGACGTCCTCGAAGTTGACGGTCTGGGTCTCGGCCTCGACGAGCTTCGCGCGCGAGCGGCCGAACTGGCCGATCATCCCGCCGCCGCCCGCGCTTTGCGCGGCGCGCCGGAAGATCCAGATGAACAGCGCGACGATCAGGATGGTCGGGCCGAAGCTGAACAGGATCGTCGCCAGCAGCGAGCGGCTCCCGGGCGGCTCGGCCGTGACCACCACGTCATGCTCCTCGAGGAGCTGGGAGAGCTGCTCCTCGTTGGCGAAGGTGGGCACCTCGGTCTCGAAGTTCTCGGCCTTCTCGTCCTTGTAGGAGACCTCCTTCTTGAACTCGCCTTGGACCGTTTCGCCGGTGGAGGCGATCTCCTTCACGTTCCCGTCGCGCAGCTGCGTCAGGAACGTGGGCGTATAGGGAACGCCTATGCGCTTCTCCGCGGGCGCGAAGACCTGCACCAGCAGCCAGTTGAGCACCAGCAGGGCGAGCAGGATGACGATGAAACGGCGCGGGCTCCAGGGGAGCATCGGCGGCTTGTCGGGCTTCTTCGAGCCGCGGCCGTCAGGGGCGGGTGTGACCCTCCACCCCGGCTTCTCCGGGTCCGCCGGCGGAGGAGGGGTGCGAGTATCGGCCATGCTCCCAAGAGTAGGAGGTGCGCCGTAGTCTTTCCGCGGTGAAGCAGCAACTGCGCCCTCTTTTCGACCAGGTGGTGATCAAGGAGCTCGAGCCCGACAGGGTCCGGAGCTCCGGACTCGTGCTGCCGCCCGGCGAGCACCAGACCCCGCCGCAGCACGGCATCGTGCTGGCCGTCGGACCGGGCCTCGACTGGTGGGGCCACGTGGGCGTGAAGATGCCCGTGGCGCCCGGCGACCACGTGGTCTTCCCGGCGTCGGCGGGCGTCTGGGTGGAGGTCGAGGAGGAGCGGCTGCTCGTCTGCCGCGTGGGCCAGCTGCTCGGGGTGCTCGAGGAGGTGGAGGAGCCGAGCGGGTATCCGGTTGAGGGCTAGGCAGGTCTCAGCCCGACGTGCTCCACACCCCGATGAGGCCGCGTAGCTCGGCGAGCATCGGCGCCGGGTCCTCCGCGACGTCGCGCCAGGTGTAGCGGCGGAAGTCGTCGCCACGGGCGCGGGCGTCGCGCTCTCTTTGGCGATCCTTCTCCCAGGAGCGGCGGGTGCGGTGAAAGCGGTAGCTGTCGAGCTCCACCGTCAGGTTGTGAGCCGGCCAGCGACAGTCGACGTAGTGGGCGCCGTGCGCGCGATTCGTGTGCGGTAGTGGGAGGCCGTGCTTTCGCAGGAGGGCTAGGAAGAGCTTCTCCAGTTTGCTGAGGAGCGTATGGGAGTCGCCGTTCGCGATCGCAAGCAGCGTCTTCCTGCCCTTCGCTTTCAAATGCCGCTCGAGCGCTCGCTCGATGTGCTCGGGGCGGATGTCGTGCTTCACGTCCGCTTCGTGGACGGCCGTGGCGAGCCGCAAGCCTTGACGGCCGCCATGTAACGCGATTCCGGGGTCCGGGGCCGGTGCCCGACCAGGTAGACGCCGCGGTACTCGACGATCAGCGAGCCGAGCTCCACTCGGTGGTCGATCTCCCGCTTGGAAAGGCCGGCTCTGAGGAGCTCACCGCGAGTGGCGACTCCATGAGCGTTGCCGGCGATTCCGGCGAGGATTCTTCATTCGTCCTGGATTGACCCCACATGATGGGGTGAAGCCAGGATGAATCGAGAGTTCGCCCCCGGGAGGAGGCGGGCGCCTATCCGGAGCGGCGCAGCAGCTCGGCGCGCACGAAGTCGTCGAGATCGCCGTCGAGCACGCCCTGGGCGTTGCCGGCCTCCACGTTCGTGCGGTGGTCCTTGACCATCGTGTAGGGGTGGAGCACGTACGAGCGGATCTGTGAGCCCCAGCCCACGTCCTGCGCCTCGCCCCTCTCCTTGGCGATCGCCTCCTGGCGCTTGCGCTCCTCCAGCTCGATCAGCTTCGCGCGCAGCATCCTCATCGCGGTGTCCTTGTTGGCGGACTGCGAGCGCTCGTTCTGGCACTGCACGACGATGCCGCTGGGCCGGTGGGTGATGCGCACGGCGGAGTCGGTCTTGTTCACGTGCTGGCCGCCGGCGCCCGAGGCGCGGTAGGTGTCGATCTGGATGTCGTCCGGCTCGATCTCGACCGCCACCGCGTCCTCCACGAGCGGGGCCACCTCCACGCCCGCGAACGCGGTGTGGCGGCGCGACTGGGCGTCGAAGGGCGAGATCCGCACCAGCCGGTGCACGCCCTTCTCGGCCGAGAAGAGCCCGTAGGCGTTCTCCCCGCGCGCGATGAACGAGGCGGACTTGATGCCGGCCTCCTCCCCCGGCGAGGCCTCCTTCAGCTCGACCTTCATGCCGCGGCGGTCGGCCCAGCGCATCTCCATGCGCAGCAGGGTCTCCGCCCAGTCCTGGGAGTCGGTGCCGCCCGCGCCGGCGTTCACGGTCACCACGGCGTCGCCGTCGTCGTACTCGCCGCTGAACAGCCGCGCCTCCTCGAGCTCCGCGAGCCGGCTCACGATCGAGGCACGCTGCTCCTCGAGCTCGGCGGCGATCGACTCGTCCTCGGCGGCCATCTCCTCGAGCGTGTCGAGGTCCTCCAGGTCCGTCTCGAGGGAGCGGTAGGTCTCGAGCCGCCGCCCCACGGCGGCGTGCTCGGCCGACACGCTCGCCGCCCGCTCCTGGTCGTCCCAGAAGCCGGGCGCCTGCATCTCGCCCTCGAGCTCCGCTACGCGCGCTTCGAGCCGAGCGGGGTCAAAGGTAGTCCGCGAGCAGCTTCAGCTGGTCGCGGAGGCCACTGGCGTCGCTGTTATGCGCCATGGCACTTCTTGAACTTCTTGCCGGAACCGCACCAGCACGGGTCATTGCGGCCGATCTTCTCGTTCTCGTCGAGGCGGCGGGTCTCGACGATCGGGATCGAGCCGCCCACCTCGTCGGCGGCGAGCTCGGCGGCCTCGGACATGCCCGCCGGGACGGCGGTGCCGGCCGCGGCGGCGATGGCATCGCGCCCGGCGGCCGAGTGGCCGCCCGACTCGGTCAGGCGACGCGTGGCCGAGCTGTTCGCGCCGAAGCCCCAGGCCGGCCCGGCCTGCGGGGCGGCCGCCTGCTGCTGGGGCTGCTCGACCTCGATCTCGACGTTGAAGACGTAGCGCGCGAACTCGTCCCAGATGTTGTTCATGAGCTCCGTGAACATGTCGAAGCCCTCGTTCTTGTAGGCCACGAGCGGGTCGATCTGCGCGAACCCGCGCAGGTGGATGCCCTCGCGCAGGTAGTCCATGTCGTGCAGGTGCTCGCGCCAGCGCTCGTCGATGATCTGGAGCAGCATGAAGCGCTCGAGCGCGCGCATCAGCTCCTCGCCGAGGTCGTTCTCGCGCTCGTCGTAGGCCTCGACCACGTCCTTGCGCAGATCCTGGACGAGGGCCTCGCGGTCGGCGCCCTCCTTCACGTCGTCGAGCTCGTACGAGACCGGGTAGATCTGCTCGAGCTGGGTGAACAGCGCGTCGAGCTCCCAGTCCTCCTGGTAGTCGCCCTCGGTGTACTCGCGCACGATCCGCTCGATCGCTTCGGCGATCTGGGTGCGCGCGATCTCCGACATGTCCTGGCCCTCGAGGATCCGGTCGCGGTACTCGTAGACGATCTCGCGCTGCTGGTTCATCACGTCGTCGTACTCGAGGACGCGCTTGCGGATCAGGAAGTTCTGCTCCTCGACCTTCTTCTGAGCCCCCTCGATCTGCTTCGAGAGCATCTTGTGCTCGATCGGGAGCTCGTTGCCGTCGTCGTCGGCCTGGGCGAGGAACTTGTTGTCGAGGATCTTGTAGATGCGGTCGCCGGCGAACAGGCGCACGAGGTCGTCCTCGGCTGAGAGGTAGAAGCGCGACTCGCCGGGGTCGCCCTGGCGCCCCGAGCGGCCGCGCAGCTGGTTGTCGATCCGGCGCGACTCGTGGCGCTCGGTCCCGCAGATGAACAGGCCGCCGGACTCGATGACCTTCTGGCGGTTCTCCGCCACCTGCTGCTCGATCTGCGGGAACAGCTCGTCCCAGGCCCTGTCCCACCCGTCGCCGCCGGGCTCGACCCCCCGCTTCACGAGCTCCTGCTGGGTGAGATGCTCCTCGTTGCCGCCGAGCTTGATGTCCACCCCGCGGCCGGCCATGTTGGTGGCGATCGTGACGGCGAACGGACTGCCCGCCTCGGCGATCGTCTCGCCCTCGCGCTCGGCGTGCTCGGGCTTCGCGTTCAGCACGCTGTGCTTGATGCCGCGCTTCTGGAGCTCGCTCGAGAGCAGCTCCGAGACCTCGACCGAGATCGTGCCGACCAGCACCGGCTGGCCGGTCTGGTTGCGATCCGCGATCTCCTTGGCCACGGCGGCCCACTTGCCGTCCTTGGTCTTGTAGATCTGGTCGTTCTGGTCGTTGCGGATCATCGGCCGGTTGGTCGGGATCTCGACGACCTGGAGCTCGTAGATCTTCATGAACTCGGTGGCCTCGGTGAGCGCCGTACCGGTCATGCCGGCGAGCTTGTCGTAGCGCCGGAAGTAGTTCTGATAGGTGATCGTGGCGACCGTCTGCGACTCCTCCTGGATCGCCACGCCCTCCTTGGCCTCGACCGCCTGGTGGAGGCCCTCCGACCAGCGCCGGCCCTCGAGGATGCGGCCGGTGAACTCGTCGATGATCTTCACCTCGCCGTCGATCACGGCGTAGTCGACGTCCTTCTTGTAGAGCTCCTCGGCCTTGAGCGCCTGCTGGAGGTGGTTCACGAGGTGGCCCGCGTCGGCGCGGTAGAGGTTGTCGATGCGCAGGAACTTCTCGGCCTTCTCGACGCCCTGCTCGGTGACCGCCACCGTCTTGTGCTTCTCGTCGGGCTCGAAGTCGAAGTCGGCCACCCAGTCCTTCGACTTGGCCTCGAAGGTCTCGGGCTTCTTGCCCGGCTCCATGATCTTCGCCAGCTTGGCGAAGTTGTAGTAGAGGTCGGCCGCCTGCTCGGGCTGGCCGGAGATGATCAGCGGGGTGCGCGCCTCGTCGATGAGGATGTTGTCCACCTCGTCGACGATCGCGTAGCCGTGGCCGCGCTGGGCCTTCTGCTTGATCTCGACCGCGAGGTTGTCGCGCAGGTAGTCGAAGCCGAACTCGGAGTTGGTGCCGTAGACGATGTCGCGGGAGTAGGCCTCCTGCTTGTCGATGTCGTTCATCCCCGCCTGGATGATCCCGACGGTCACGCCCAGCAGGTCGTAGATCGGCTTCATCCAGTTCGCGTCGCGGCGCGCCAGGTAATCGTTGACCGTGACCAGGTGGACGCCCTTGCCCTGCACCGCGTGGCCCTTCTCGTCGCGCGCGGCGAGGCCGTTCAGCACGATCGGGAGCGTGGCGGTGAGCGTCTTGCCCTCACCGGTCTTCATCTCGGCGATCGAGCCGTCGTGCAGGACCATCCCGCCGATCAGCTGAACGTCGAAGTGGCGCTGGCCGAGTGCGCGCTTGCCGGCCTCCCGGGTGAGCGCGAAGGACTCGTACAGCAGCTCTTCGAGCGGCTCTCCGCTCAGATGGCGCTCGCGCAGGGCCTTGTAGCGCTCGCGAAGCTCGTCGTCCGACTCGAGCTCGAGCTCCGGCTCGTAGTCGTTGATCCGGGCGACGTTCTTCTCGAAGACCTTGAACTTCTTCGACTCGCCGACCCTCAGCGCGCGGTCGAGAATGGACATGCGGTCGAGGTTAGCGTGATGGCAACCGGGGGCTCACGCCCCCGGACCCCGTGGCGCCTGGCTGGCCGCGCCGAGCCACGCGCGGCTAGGCCGCGCGGGGCTCCTGCGGCTTCTGGCTCTCGCGGCGCTTGCGCCGCTTGTCGCGGTGCTTCTTGACCTGGCGGGCGAGGTCCTCGGCCATCAGGTTGATCGAGTGGCCCATGTCGGGGGAGTGCTCGCTCGCCCGCAGGGTGACGCCCTTGAGGTGGAGGGTGGCCTCCGCGACCTGCGAGTCCTTGATGGCGGGGTTGCGTTCCTCCTTGAGCTCGATCTCGAGCTCCGCGAGGGGTGAGACCTGACGCGCAACCTTCTCGAACTTCTTCTCCACTCGTGAGCGAAGCTCGTCGTCGACCGTGGCGCCGCCTCTGCCCTTCACCTGGATGCGCATGTGCCCTCCTGGGTCGTCGGTCAGGCGATGGTAGTCCATGGCTCACCGGCCGGGGGTGCGTGCGAACGCCAGCGCCACGACCTCGACCGCGCCCGCGGCGCGAAGCGCGCATGCGCAGGCGGCAAGGGTGGCGCCGGTGGTGGCCACGTCGTCGACCAGGAGCGACCGCGGAGGCGCCGGCGCGCCCGCGACGATGGCGCCTGACGGCCCGGCGCGACGCTCCGCGCGACCCCGCCCGACCTGCGTGGCACCGCCGCCCCTGCGAACGAGGCAGTCGGACACCGGGAGGCCGGCTCGCGCCGCCAGGCGCTCGGCCAGCACACGCGCCTGGTTGAAGCCACGGCGGCGGCGCCGGCGCGCGTGGAGCGGCACCGGCACGAGCGCTCCGCGCTCCAGCAGCCCGGCGGGCGCCGCAGCGACGATCTGAGCCGCCATCGCGTCCGCGACACCCGCCGCGGAGCGGAACTTCAGCGCGCGCACGAGCTCGCGCGCGGCCCCCTCGTACGCGACGGGCGCCCACACCGGCACGCCCGCGAGCGGGACAGGCTCGGCCGGCAGGCGGCGCAGGCCGAGCCGGCAGTGGCGGCAGAGGGGCTCGCCCCGGCGGGCGGGTCCGCCGCAGCCCCAGCACAGCCTCGGAGCGAGCATCCGCCCAGCGTGACCGCCACGGCGTTACACGTGGCCACGCCGGTGCGACAATCTCGTGCCGATGGACCACCCGCAGATCGAATGGCTCTCCGACCCGTTCGTTCTGGTCCCGCTCGCGTTCTTCGCGGTGCTCTACCTGCTGGCGCTTCCGGCAGGCGCGCAGGGAGGCCGGCGGCCGGGGCGCCGGGCCGCTTCAGCTGATCGCCTTCGCCGGTGCGCTGCTCGCGCTGCTGATCGCGCTCGTCTCGCCGCTCGACGGGCTCGGCGAGGACTACCTGTTCTCCGCGCACATGGTCCAGCACGTGCTGCTCGGGGACATCGCGCCCCTGCTCGCGCTGCTGGCGCTCTCGCGGGTGATCCTGCGGCCCGCCACGCGCCGGCTCGTGCGCGTGGAGAGGGCGCTCGGCCCGCTCGCGAATCCCGTGACCGGCATCGTCCTCTGGCTCATATTCATGTATCTGTGGCACGTGCCGGCGCTGTACGACGCCGCCGCTCAGAACCCGCTGATCCACCTGCTCGAGCACGTGTCCTTCTTCGCGGCCGGGGTCGCGCTCTGGTGGCCGCTCGTCCAACCCGTGCCGATGCGCCGGCCGCTCACCGGGATGCAGCCGCTGGCGTACATCGCATCCGCCAAGGGCGGGCTGGCCGCGCTCGGCCTCTACCTGGCCTGGAGCTCCACCCCGCTCTACCCGTACTACGAGACGACGCCGCGCATCTGGGGCCTGTCCCCGATCGAGGACCAGAACGTGGGCGGCGTGATCATGATGGTGGAGCAGTCGTTCACGCTCGTGCTGGTGATGGTCGCCCTGTTCGTGGCGATGCTGTCGCGCTCCGAGGAGGAGGAGCGCCGGCGCGAGCGGCTCGAGGAGGCTGCGGACGCCCTCCGGGTGGGGTCATGAGCCGGCGCGCGCCGCTCGTGGCCGTGCTGCTGCTCGCGACCTCCCCGCTCGCGCTCGCCGCGCCCGAGGCGGGGCCGGCGGCGCGCGACGACACGCTGCTCGTGAGCCTGCGCTCACAGCCGCCGGGAAACGGCGGGAGGGGATACGACGTCGGACGCTGTCGGCGAACGGGCGCATCGTCGCGTTCGACGACGGCCGGGTGGTCCTGGCGCGCGACCTCGATCGCGGCACGACGACGCTGGTGAGCCGCGCCGTCCGGGGCCGGCGGGGCGCCGGCGCGGCCGCTCTTCTTCAGGCCCGAGCGCCGCCGCGCCCGACATCTCGGACGACGGTCGCTTCGTCGTGTTCGTCGTCGGCGGCCTCGAACCTCCACCCGGACGACACGGACGCGGTCGCGACGTCTTCGTCCGCGATCTCGCCACCGAGACGACCACGCTCGTCAGCCGCGCCTCGGGCGTCGCCGGCGCCAAGGGCGACAAGAGCTCGTTCGATCCCTCGATCTCGGGCGACGGACGCTTCGTGGCGTTCGAGTCGTTCGCGAACGAACCTCGCGCCCGGCGACTCGGATCCCGCCGAGCGGAGTTCCAGGGCATCGACATCTACGTGCGCGACCTCGTGACGCAGGAGACCATCCTCGCGAGCCGCTCCCCGGGCGCCGGCGGGCGGGGACGGCAACGACGCCTCGCTGTGGCCCTCGCTGTCGGGCGACGGGCGCCTGCTGGCGTTCGAGTCGAGCTCCACGAACCTGCACCCGGACGACGGCGACGACGACAACGACATCTTCGTCCGCGATCTGGTCGCCGGCACCATGAGGCTGGTCACCCCTCGGCAGCGTGCCGGGATCCGGCGCGCCGGCGATCTCCGCCGACGGGCGCTACGTGGCGTTCGCCGGCGCGGTCGGCAACCGAAGCGAGGTCTACCGGCACGACCTCAGCGGCGGCCGCAACGTCCTGGTCAGCCGCGCCACCGGCCGGAGAGGCGCCCCCGCCCGCACGCTGAGCGGTGACCCGGCGATCTCGGCGGATGGCCGCTTCGTCGCGTTCCAGTCCTACGCGTCGCTCCTCCAGCCGTTCCCCACGGGGCCGCTGCCGGACATCTACGTGCGCGACGTCGGGCGGGGCACCACGACGCTCGTGAGCCGCGCCTCGGGCCGCTTCGGCGCCCCCGGCGACGGCGGGTCGCACGGGCCGGCGATCTCGGCTGACGGGCGCTTCGTGTCCTTCGAGTCGCGCTCGACGAACCTCCATCCCCGCGACGGTGACCGCAGCGGCGACGTGCTCGTCCGCGACCTCGGCCCCGGGGCTCCCCGTCCGGCGCCGCGCGTGCTCTGCGCCGGCCGGCGGGCGACGATCATCATGCTCCGCACCTCACCGGCGGTCACGGGAACCCGGCGCGCCGACGTGGTGGCCGGAAGCCCCGGCGCCGACCGCGTATCGGGCCGCGCCGGCCGCGACCGGATCTGCGGTCGCGAGGGCCGCGACGTGCTCGTGAGCGCCGACTCCGCCCGCGACATCGTGCGCTGCGGAGCCGGCCGTGATCGCGTGGTGGCCGACCGGCGGGACCGGCTCTCGGGATGCGAGCGCCGGCGGATCCGCGGATAGCGTCGATTCACCGAGAGTCACGTTGACCGCGGTATGCGCGGCAAACGTGGCTCTCGCGACCGCGGGCTAGCCCTCGAGCAGCTCGCCGTCCTCGATCGTCCGTGGTCCGCTCAGCGTCACCGAGCCGCGCACCGTCACGTCGCGGCCGAAGCGCACGTCGCCCTCGACCGTGAGGCGCTCGCAGGCGGCGAGCGAGGGCGGGCCGGCGGGGAAGCGCTCCTCGAAGTCGCCCAGCAGCTTGTAGTGGTCGGAGTCGAGCTCTACCAGCGGCGGCTCGGGCCCCCGGCCGGGGGCGGGCGCGAGGGTCCAGTCGTCGGCGAGCCGGTAGGCGTCCGAGCGCACCACCAGCAGGTCGTTCGTCTTCTTCACCGGCACGAAGCGCCCGCGCGGCGAGTGCACCGCGTCCGCATCGTCGAAGACGCCGATCGCCGATCCCATAGCGGTCTCGAGCTGGAGCACCTCCGGTGACGAGGAGTCGCGTGGGTCGACCGTCTTGCGGTTCACGATCAACTGCAGCTCGAGCACGCCGTCGCGCTCGGCGAGCGCGCGCTCGAGCGCCCTCAGATTGAGCCAGATGTTGTTGCAGTTGAAGTAGCGGTGGACCGACACGTCCTCGAAGGCCGCCTGGTCCGCCTCGAGAACCTGGGCGGTCTCGCGCACGAGCAGCCGGCCATCAGAACGCCGGCGTGCCAGGTGACCGCCCTTCTTGTCCCCCTCCGTGCGGTCGACCACCTCGGATGCGAACGGCAGGCCCTCGGCCGCGAACCAGCCGAGGATGCGCGGCTCGAGCACCGCCCCGAGGTTGTCCGAGTTCGACAGGAACACGTACTCGTAGCCGCGTTCCAGCAGCTCGGCCAGCAGACCCGATGCCGCAAGCGCGGCGAACACCTCGCCGTGACCGGGCGGGGCCCACTCCTGGCCGGGGTCCGACGGCCAGCTCACCGGCTCGTAGCTGTCCGCCAGCAGCTTGGGCACCCGGCCCTGGAGGAAGTCGAGCGGCAGCCCGTCCACGGCCAGCTTCGGGTAGCGCTCGAGGGCCGCGAGCGTGTCGTCGCGCGTGGCGAAGCTGTTCATCAGGAGCAGCGGGATGCGCGCCCCGTGACGCTCGCGCAGCCCCAGCACCTGGCGGACGGTGATGTCGAGGAAGCTCAGCCCGTCCTTGACCTCGAGCAGCGACTTGGCCTTCGTCATGCCCATGCTCGTACCGAGGCCGCCGTTCAGCTTGAGGACGACGGCGCGATCGAGTGCGCTCTCGTCGCCAGCGGGCAGCGAGTCGACCGGCAGCACGTCCGCGAGCGGCTCGATGTCCGCCTCCGGGACCATCCCCCCCTCCCCCTCGCGCAGCCGTCGCTCGTAGCGGGCGAAGGTCTCGACCGCGATCTCGGGCAGGCCCGCCTCGCGCATCTTGTCCGTCGCGGCGCTCACCGCCGGGGTTCTACTCGTTCGGCGCTTCGCCCGGCGCCACGACCCCCGACTCGTAGGCGAGCACCACGGCCTGCACGCGGTCGCGCACGCCCAGCTTCATCAGCACGCGCGCCACGTGGGTCTTCACGGTGGTCTCGGAGACCACCAGCTCGGCGGCGATCTCGGCGTTCGACATCCCGCGCGCGATCAGCCCGAAGACCTCGAGCTCGCGCGGCGTCAGGTCGTCCAGGCTGTCGGGCGCCTTGCCGCGCCCGCCCGGCGCCGAGCGCGAGAACTCGCTGATCAGACGCCGGGTGACCGACGGCGCCAGCAGTGCGTCGCCCTGGGCCACCACACGGATCGCCTCCACGAGCTGCTCGGCCGGAACGTCCTTGAGCAGGAAGCCGCTCGCGCCGGCGCGCAGGGCGTCGTAGACGTACTCGTCGAGGTCGAACGTGGTGAGCATGAGCACGCGCACGGGAGCGTCCCCGTTGCCGGCCGCCGAAGCTATGCGCCGTGTGGCCTCGATCCCGTCCATCTCGGGCATGCGGATGTCCATCAGCACCACATCGGGATCGAGGCGGCGGGCGCTGTCCACGGCCTGGGTGCCGTCGGCGCACTCGCCCACCACCTCGATGTCGTCCTCGGCGTCGAGGATCATCCGGAAGCCCGCGCGAATAAGCGCCTGGTCGTCCACGAGCAGGACCCGGACGCTCATGCGGTCACCCTGCCGGGCGGGGTCGAGAGCTCGGCGCCCGGCACGAGCGGGCGCGTGGGCAGGCGCGCGCGCACGGCGAAGCCGCCGCCGCGCCGTCGTCCGGCCTGGAGCAGACCGCCATAGAGGGTCACCCGCTCGCGCATGCCCGCCAGACCGTAGCCGCCGCCGAAGGCCGCGAGCCCAGGGCCGGGCTCCGCCGCGCCGCCGCCGTCGTCCTCGACGGTGAGCACGACCTCGTTCGGCTCGTAGCTGACGGTCACGGCCGCGCGGGCGGCGCCGGCGTGCTTGATGGCGTTTGTGAGCGCCTCCTGCACGACGCGGTAGGCGGTGAGGTCGATGCCGGTCGGCAGCGGCACCGGTTCGCCAAGCACGCGCAGCTCGACCGGCAGGCCGGCGCTGCGGGCGCGGCGCGCCAGCTCGTCGACACGCGCGAGGCTGGGCGGCCCGGAGAGCTCCTCGCCCTCGCCGCGGCGCACGGGACCGAACAACGCCCGCAGCTCGTCGAGCGCCTCGCGGCCGGTGCGCTGGATCAGCTCGGCGGCCTCGGTCGCCTTCTGCGGGCTCCGGTCCACGATCCGGCGCGCCGCTCCGGCCTGCACGACCATCACGCTCAGGTTATGGGCCAGCACGTCGTGCAGCTCGCGAGCGATCCGGTTGCGCTCTGCCGCGATCGCGCGCCGCTCGTCCTCCTCGCGCGCGTGCTCCGCCTGCTCGGCGCGCTCCGCCAGTTCACGCGCCAGCATCGTCTGATTGCGAATCGTGCGGCCCGCCAGCCACGGCACGACACCGAACATGACGACGGGGAAGAAGATGTCGGACGGGTCGGTGACGAGAGTGGCGGTTACGACCGTGCCCAGCACGATCGCGAGTCCCCAGAGCGAGGTCCGTCCCTCCAGGTGGGCCCCGGCCGCGTAGGACGCGGACACGAGCAGCAAGGTGATGCTGAGTAGGTCCTGCGGCGGCGTCAGAAAGAGCACGAGCGTGGCGAGGCCGAGCATCACGCCGGCGACGGCCGGGAGCGTGTGGCTGCGGCGGAACAGCAGGCAGAGCGCGGTGGCGCCGATCACCAGCGCGTTGAGCCAGGGCGGTCCCTCCAGCGCGTTGGAGGTGAGCACCTCCAGTTCGGCGAAGACGAAGAGGAAGGCCACGAGAAGGCGGTCGAATACCCGCTGGTCGCGGGCGTCGAGACGCCCGAGCCTGGCTCGGACCGCCGGCCGCGGGCGGTCACGCGCCGGCCCCCACGGGCGCGTCGGTCTCGAGCGGCAGGCGCGCCCGAAGTGCGAACAGGCCCTCTTCGCGCCGGCCGGCGCGCAGCGAGCCGCCGTAGAGGCTCGCGCGATCGCGCAGACCAGGCAGTCGATGCGATGCGCCTCCCTTACGGTCGTCGCGCACACCGAGGACGAGCTCGCGCTCGCCGTAGCGCACCAACACCTCGGCGCGCGACGCGCCGCCCTCCAGCGCGGCATCGAGGGCGTCCTCGACGATCCGGTAGGCGGTGAGGTCGATCCCCGTCGGGAGCGGGCGGGCCGTGCCCTCCTCGCTGAGCGACACTTCCAGCCCGGCGCCGCGCACCCGCTCGATCAAGGCGGCGAGGCGCCCGAGGCCGGGCTGTGGGGCGAGCTCGGGCTGGTCGCCGTCGCGCCTCAGCACTCCGAGCAGCCGCCGCATCTCGGTGAGCGCGTCGCGGCCGGTCTCCTCGACGGCGGTAAGTGCGTCGCGCGCCCGGGCCGTCTCGTCGGCGGCGAGCGCGCGGGGGACCGTCTCGGCCTGCACCACCATCGCGCTCACGCCGTTGGCGATGAGCGCCTGAAGCTCGGAGGCGATCCGCGCCCGCTCCTCCTCGACGGCGGCCTGCGCCGTTGACGCGACGCTCGACCTCAGCGCGCTCGGCTTTCTCACGCAGCTGGGACTGGAGCAGCGATCGGCTGCGAAGCGCGCGGCCCGCGAGCGCGGGCAGGGCGAACAGGAACGAGGCCCAGACCACGTCGTCGGTGCCCTCCCAGCCGGTCTCCAGCGCGAGCGCGATGAGCACGCCGACGACGGTGATCCCGAAGGCGAGGTAGAAGCGGCGGCCCGGGGTGTAGCGCCCGATCGAGTACAGCAGCAGCAGCATCCCTATGAACGGCGTGTTGCTGTTCTCGATCGCAAACCCGTCGAGGGGCGCCTGGATGATGATCGGCACGACGAAGATGACGCTCGCCAGCAGCGGGTCACGGCGGCGAAATGCCAGTCCCGAAAGCGAGAGCACCGCGGCCGCCACGGTCAGTGGCCGGTTCCCGCCGTTCGCGTCGAGCAGCAGTCATCTCGATGGCGGCCGCGGCGACGAAGAGCCCGGCCAGCAGCAGGTCGGCGTGGAAGGAATCCATCGCCTTCAGGCGCGCGTGTAGCGATCGCAGCCCGCTCACCTGACCCACGGTACCTGCGGCAGGGAGGGGCGGCATCGTCCTGCCAGACGAGGCGGCGTCCTCCGAGCGGAGGATGCCCGGGCCCTCCAGGATCCTCCCGGCGGCGACATCAGATCGGCTTCCGGGCTGACGACAGCCGGCGCGGGCGATGGGAGGCTCGGCGCCATGGCTGAGTGGACCGCGACAACCACCACGGGTGCCACCCCGGAGCAGCTGCTCGAGGTGCTCACCCACCCCGAGCAGATCCGGCGCTGGTCGCCGGTCGACTTCGATCTGGACGAGCTGGCCACCCGGCGCCTGGCCGCCGGCACCCGCACGCGGGTGACCGGACGGCTGGCCGGCGTGAGGGTCGGCTTCGACGTGGAGATCCACGCCGCCGACGAGGGCGGCCTCGAGCTGAGCGCCGAGGGCCCGGTCGGCATCGACGTCCGCTACCAGCTCGCGCCGGCTGACACCGGCTCGGAGCTGAGCGCGTCGGTGTCGCTGCGCCGCGGCGGCGGCCTGACCGGCCGCCTGGTGGCGAACGCCACCGCTGCGCTCCTGTCCGCCGGTGCACTCGACGGCGCGGCCGGACGGATCGTCCGCGCGGCCGAGGCGCCGCTGGCGGTAGCCGCATGAACCCCAACGACAAGGAGAACACGATGCTGTACGACACGTCGATCGTCGCCCCGGTGGCGCCCACCCATCAGGGCGTGGCCGTGACGGCGGCAGGTCTCGTCCGCCGCTACGGCGAGGGCGACTCCGCCGTAGAGGCCGTGCGCGGGGTCTCGCTCGAGGTCCCGGGCGGCCAGTTCACGGCGATCATGGGAGCCAGCGGCTCCGGCAAGTCGACGCTGATGCACCTGCTCGCCGGCCTCGACCGGCCCACCGAGGGCCGGGTCGAGATCGCGGGACATGACATCACGACGATGGGCGACAAGCAGCTCACCCTGCTCCGCCGCAAGCACATCGGCTTCGTCTTCCAGGCCTTCAACCTGGTGCCGACGCTCACCGCCGAGGAGAACGTGACGCTGCCGCTCACGATCGCCGGCAGGAAGCTCGACCGCCCCTACGTCGACTCGGTGATCGAGCGCGTCGGCCTCGCGGACCGCCGCTCGCACCGCCCGGCTGAGCTGTCCGGCGGCCAGCAGCAACGGGTGGCCGTCGCACGGGCGATCGTGGCCGAGCCCACGGTGCTGTTCGCCGACGAGCCCACGGGCAACCTCGACTCGAAGACGAGCGCCGAGGTGCTCGAGCTGCTGCGCGACGCCGTGTCCGCCTACGGGCAGACGACCGTGATGGTCACCCACGACCCGCGCGCCGCCGCCGCGGCCGACCGCACCGTGTTCCTGGCCGACGGCCGCCTGGTCTCCGACCTCGCCGATCCGACCGAGGACGACGTCCTCGCGACCGTGAAGGAGCTGGCATGACACGGGTAGCCATCAAGGGAATCTCCTCGCACCGTCTGCGGACGGTGCTCACCGCGCTCGCGATCGTGCTGGGCGTGGCGATGGTGAGCGGTGCCTACACGCTCACCGACACGATGCGCGGAGCGGCCGACTCGCTGTCCAAGGCTTCCTACGACGGGACCGCCGCGGTGGTGTCGGCCAAGACCGCGTTCGACGCCGGCGACGACGAGTTCTCCACTCGTGCCGACATCCCGGCGTCGACGCTCGACCAGGTGCGGGCGCTGCCCGGGGTCGAGAAGGCCGTGGGCAACATCTCGGACGAGGCGCGGCTGCTCGACCGCAACGGCGACGTGATCGGCAGCGGTCCCTACTTCGGGACCGGGCTCGACCGGAACGCCGGCGAGCTGACGCCGTTCCGCGTCGCGGACGGCGAGCTGGCTGACGCCCCGGGCGAGGTCGTGATCGACGCCGGCAGCGCCGAGAAGGGCGGCTACGCGGTCGGCGACCGCATCGCCGTGCAGACCCGTGGGCCCGTGCAGAAGGCCGAGATCACGGGCATCGCGACGTTCGGGGACGTCGACTCGATCGGCACCGCGACCTTCGCGCTGTTCGACCTCGAGGCGGCCCAGGCGCTGTTCGACCGCGAGGGGAGCTACACCGAGATCCTCGTGGGCGGGCCCGACTCCGTCCGGCAGAGCATCGCCCAGGCGCTCCCGGCGGACCTCCAGGTCAAGACCGCCGAGGCGGACGATCGCTTCACGCTCGACGGCCTGAGGGGCTTCGTCGACTTCCTCCAGGTGTTCCTGGTGGCGTTCGGCGCAGTCGCCGTGTTCGTCGGGGCGTTCACGATCTACAACACGCTCTCGATCACCGTCGCGCAGCGCTCGCGTGAGCTCGCGCTGCTGCGGGCGCTGGGCGCGACGCGGCGCCAGGTGCTGCGCTCGGTCGTGGCCGAGGCGCTCCTGATCGGCGTCGTGGCCTCCGCCATCGGTCTCGCGGCGGGACTTGGCCTGGCCAAGCTGCTCGCGAGCCTGCTGGCCTCGTTCGACGTCGACCTCCCGAGCACGGAGACGGTGTTCGCCACGCGCACCATCGTTGTCTCGTTGCTCGTGGGCGTGCTCGTGACGCTGGTGGCGGGCCTCGGCCCGGCGCTGCGCGCCACCCGCGTCTCGCCGGTCACGGCGATGCGCGAGGGCGCGGAGATTCCTCCGTCGCGGATCGGCCGGCGGGCGCCGCTGTTCGCCGCGCTGGTCGGGCTGCTCGCTCTCGCGGTCCTCGGGCTCGGCATGTTCGCTCCCGGGATCGACGCCGAGGGACGGCTGGCGCTGCTCGCGCCGGGCGCCCTGCTGCTGTTCGTGGCCGTCGCGCTGATCTCCCCGCGGCTGGTGCCGCGGCTGGCGTCGGTGCTCGGCCGTCCGGGCGAGCGCCTCGCGGGCGTGGCCGGCGGGCTGGCCCGTCGCAACGCCATGCGCAACCCGGGCCGCACCGCGGCCACCGCGGCCGCGCTCATGATCGGGATCGCGCTGGTGGCCTTCTCCGCCGTGCTGGGAGCGGGCATGCGCGAGTCGACGACCGGGGCGCTCGAGGACCAGGTGCGCGCCGACTACGTGCTGGTGGGCCAGGACGGCTGGTCGCCGATCGGGCCCGAGGCCGTGGAGGCCGCCGCCGAGGTGCCGGGTGTCGAGGTGGCCACCGGGATCGCGCAGTCGAGCGGCCGCGCCTTTGGCGAGGACCTGTCGGTCGACGGCGTGGACCAGTCCCGCATCGCGCAGGTGTTCGGCTCGGACTACGCCGAGGGCTCGGACGAGTCGCTCGCGGAGCTCGGGTCGGGCGGCGCTCTGGTGACCGAGAAGCTCGCCGACCGCGAGGGCCTCGCGGTGGGAGACCGCTTCCAGATCACCGCGACGGGCGGCCAGAAGCTCGACCTGAAGGTCGCCGCCGTGTCGAAGCCGGACAAGTTCAACCCGCTCGGCCTGGGCGACGTGACGATCGCCCGGCAGGCGTTCGACTCGGCGTTCGCGGAGGAGCGCGAGCGCTACGGGTTCGTTGCCGGTGACGGCGCCTCGCTCGCCGAGCTTCGGAGCGCGCTCGCGCCCTACGCGGACGTGAAGCTCCAGTCGAAGAGCGAGTTCGTGACCGACCAGTCGGCGTGGGTCGACCAGATCCTCGGGATCTTCTATGTCCTGCTGGGTCTGGCCGTGATCGTGTCGCTGTTCGGCATCGTGAACACGCTCGCGCTGTCGGTGCTCGAGCGCACCCGCGAGCTCGGCATGCTGCGGGCGATCGGGATGAGCCGCCGTCAGGTGCGGCGCATGGTCCGGCACGAGAGCGTGGTCACCGCGCTGATCGGCGCCGTGCTCGGGATCGGGGTCGGGCTGTTCCTGGCCGCCCTCGCCACCACGGCGCTCAGCGAGGAGGGGCTGCGGTTCGCCGTGCCCACCGGCTCGCTGATCGCGTTCACGATCGTGGCGGCCCTGGCCGGCGTGCTGGCGGCGATCGGACCGGCGCGGCGGGCGGCTCGCCTCGACGTGCTCAGGGCGTTGCAGTACGAGTAGCCGGACGGCGTCGCCAGCGGGCGAGCGCCAGCGCCGACCCCGCGATCAGCACCAGGGTCGGCCCGGCGAGCAGGAGCAGACCAGGCCCGTCCCCGCCCTCGCGGCGGGGGCGGGCCTTCGCCGTGCTCGCGCCCGGCGGCGTCCTCACGCGCAGCGTCCGCGTGTCCACCTCGGCGAGCCGCTTGTCGCCCGCGACCACGCCCAGGGTGCCGGGCCCGTCGAACTCGAGCTTCACGCCCCACATGCCGTTGCGCCTGCCGGCCAGAGAATCGAGATCGATGCAGAAGGCCTGGCGCCGCTCCGTGTCGAGCGCATGGATGAAGGGGTGCTCGCGGCCGTGGTAGAGCGTGTACTCCCAGCGCCCGCCCGCGCTCGTGGCGCGGTTCATCGGGAGGCCGCTCATCCGCTCGTCGGGCTCCCTGGGGTCGACGATCGCGCCGGGGATCAGCCGGCGCGCCCGCAGGTCGTAGGCACGCACCGCGTAGCGAGTCACGTCGCGTCTGGACAGGTACTCGATCAGGTACATCGTGCGGCCGTCGGGCGAGAGCGCGTCGAAGCTGAAATCGCCCTCGAGGCGGACCGCGCCGCGCCGCTTCATGCGGGTGGCGTCGATCACGGCGAAGGTGGTGTCCGCTCGCGGGAAGCCGCGCCGCGGCTCGATCAGGACGAGCGTGCGGCCGTCGGCGGAGAGCCCGCTCGGCGAGCGGTCATAGGCGACCGCCGGGACGGCGAGGTTGCCTGGCAGGCGAAGCCGCCGCAGCACCCGGCCGCCGGCGCTGTCGCGCTCGAGCAGCACCGTGTCCGGCTTCGCGCGGCGGGTGAGGTACTCGCGCCCCTCGGCGCCGGGGGAGGACACGGGGCGGGCGTTGATGCCGGTGACGGGGAGGCCGTCGGCGGCGGCGGGTGGGGGACCCGCCGCCGCGATGGCCCCCGCCACGGCCGCGGCCGTTGTAACGGTACGACGGGCACGTGAGCTCATGCCTCAGGTACGTCGATGGCCTCCGTCGAGGTCCCGGGATCGAACGGTCGCGTGGTTCTTCATGACAGTGATGAATAACCACGCGACCGATGGGCGCGCCGGCGGGGCGCCGCGGCGCGAAGGACCGCTACGCCGCGATCGCGGCGCCGGAGGGCAGCTCGAAGCGCTGGGCCGCCTCCGCGAGGATGTCGAGCATCGCCTCCGTGGCCGGTGAGCGGTAGCGGCCCGCCAGCACGGCTGAGGCGATCCGGCGGGTCGGGGCCTTCTTGCCGAGCGAGCGCACCGCGATGTCCTCACGAACGTTGGTGAGCGACAGGGCCGGCAGCAGCGAGATACCCACGCCGGCGGCGATCAGGCCCTGGACCACGTTGTAGTCGTCGGACTCGTAGCCGATCTTCGGCTCGAAGCCCGCGCCCACGCAGGCGGCCAGGTGCAGGCGGCCGCAGGGGCCGCGGGTGTCGTTCTGGATCCAGATGTCGTCGGCGAAGTCCTCGAGTCGCACGCGCGGCTTGCGCGCGGCCGGGTGGTCGCGCGGCATCGCGATGTACATCGGGTCGTCGATCAGGTGGCGCAGCTCGATGCCCTCGTAGAGCCGGTCGAACTCCGGCTGCGAGAGGTCGCGGTACTCGAACACGATCGCCACCTCGAGCTCGGCCGCCCGGAGCATCTCCACCGCCTCCTCGGGCTCCTCCTCGACGAAGGAGAGCTCGACCTCCGGATGCCGCCTGGCGAACATCGCGACCGCGGGCGGCAGCACCGACGCGCCGGCGGTCGGGAACGAGGACAGCCGCACCCGCCCCCCGCGCACGCCCGCGATCGCCTCGAGCTCCGCCTCGGCGGCGGCGAGACGGGCGAGCACCACCTCCGCGTGCTCGACGAGCGCGCGGCCCTGATCGGTGAGGCGGACGCCGCGGCTGCCGCGGTCCACAAGCGTCGCGTTGGCCTGGCGCTCGAGCGCGGCGATCTGCTGCGAGACCGCCGGCTGGGTGTAGCTGAGTGCCTCGGCCGCGGCCGGAACGAGCCGTGCTCTGCAACCGCCTTGAGGACCCTCAGCTGCTTGACGTCGAGCATAACCGGAGCTTATCGGAGGCCTCACAAGTCCGAATTTGAACTTATGGCTCACGGAGCCATCATGGTTCGAAGATGATCAAACCTTCTACTCGGGAGCCCACATGACCAACACCACCCTCACCATCCGCCGCGCTGCTGCTCGTGACCTCGCTGCCGTCGCCGACCTGGCGGCGTTGGACAGCTCCTCTCCACCGACGGGAGAGGTGTTGCTGGCGGAGGTCGGCGACGAGCTCTGGGCCGCCATCGAGGTGGACTCTGGCGCGGCGATCGCCGATCCGTTCCGCCCAGCGGCGACGTGGTCGACTGCTTCGCTTCCGCGCCGAGCGCGCCCGTGGCGAGGCGGCGCAGGAGCGCCGCAGCGCGTCGCGTCTGCTGCCGCGGGCCGCATAGCAGGCCGGGATGA
>CAWEVH010000016.1:0-21766 GCA_963812415.1 uncultured Thermoleophilaceae bacterium
CCCGAGAGGTCGATGCCGAGCTCCTCGGCCGCGCGCAGCAGGTCGTCGTCCTCGTCGCGCATCTCGACGCCGCCGCCCTCCTCGGAGCGCACGTCCACGTCGAGCGCGAGCGACTGCATCTCCTTCAGCAGCACCTTGAACGACTCCGGGATGGAGGGCTCGGCGATGTTCTCGCCCTTCACGATCGCCTCGTAGGCCTTCACGCGGCCGACCGTGTCGTCGGACTTGATCGTGAGCATCTCCTGGAGGGTGTACGCCGCGCCGTAGGCCTCGAGCGCCCACACCTCCATCTCACCGAAGCGCTGGCCGCCGAACTGCGCCTTGCCGCCCAGCGGCTGCTGGGTGACGAGCGAGTAGGGGCCGGTGCTGCGCGCGTGGATCTTGTCGTCCACGAGGTGCAGCAGCTTCAGGATGTACATGAAGCCGACCGTGACGGTCGCCTCGTAGGGCTCGCCGGTGCGGCCGTTGTAGAGCTGCACCTTGCCCGTGCAGCGCCGTCCGGGACGCTCCGACTTGTCGATCTCGAAGTTGATCCCGCGCTGGTCGCCGTGCTCCTGCTGCCAGCGCACGAGCGCCTCGTCCACGTCCTCGACCTTGGCGCCGTCGAACACCGGCGTGGCCACGTTCACGCGCCCGCCGTTCTGCGCCGCGTGCTTGTAGCCCTCCGAGCCGTCGTCGTACCAGCCGTTGCCGGCGACCCACCCGAGGTGCGTCTCCAGGATCTGGCCGAGGTTCATCCGGCTCGGCACGCCGAGCGGGTTGAGGATCACGTCGACGGGCGTGCCGTCCTCGAGGTGCGGCATGTCGGCCTCGGGCACGATCTTCGAGATCACGCCCTTGTTGCCGTGGCGGCCGGCGAGCTTGTCGCCCTCGGCGATCTTGCGCTTCTTCGCCACATATACACGCACGAGGTCGTTGACTCCGGGCGGCAGGTCGTCGTCGTTCTCGCGGCTGAAGGTCTTGACGTCGATCACGACGCCGCCCTCGCCGTGCGGCACCTTGAGCGACGTGTCGCGGACCTCGCGCGCCTTCTCCTTGAAGATCGCGCGGATCAGCTTCTCCTCGGCCGTCAGCTCGGTCTCGCCCTTCGGCGTGACCTTGCCGACCAGCAGGTCACCCGAGCCCACCTCGGCTCCGATGCGCACGATGCCGCGGTCGTCGAGGTTGCGCAGCGACTCCTCCGAGCGGTTCGGGATGTCGCGGGTGATCTCCTCGTCGCCCAGCTTCGTGGTGCGGGCGTCGATCTCGTACTCCTCGATGTGGATCGAGGTGAGCTCGTCGTCCTTCACGAGCCGCTCCGAGATGATGATCGCGTCCTCGAAGTTGTAGCCCTCCCAGGACATGAAGGCCACGAGGCAGTTCTTGCCGAGCGCGAGCTCGCCGTTGTCGGTCGAGCTGCCGTCGGCCAGCACCTGGCCCCTCCTCACCTTCTCGCCCGGGTCGACCAGCGGCTTCTGGTGGATCAGCGTGCCCTGGTTCGAGCGCGTGTACTTCTCGAGCGGGTACTCGGCCCTGCCGTCGCCCGCGTCGACAACGATGCGCTCGGCGTCGACGTACGAGACGGTGCCGGCGCCCTCCGCCAGCACCACGTCGCCGGAATCGACGGCGGCACGGATCTCAATGCCGGTGCCGATCAGCGGCGACTCGGTCTTGAGCAGCGGCACGGCCTGGCGCTGCATGTTCGAGCCCATCAGCGCGCGGTTGGCGTCGTCGTGCTCGAGGAACGGGATCAGCGCGGTGGCCACCGACCAGATCTGCACCGGCGACACGTCCATCAGGTCCACGTCCTTGGGCGCGGCCAGCACGCTCTCGTCCTCACGCGAGCGGCACTCCACGTACGGGCCCCGGAGCTTGCCGGTCTTCTCGTCCAGGACCGCATTGGCCTGGGCGATGATCTTGTCCTCTTCCTGGTTGGCGTCGAGGTGGACGATCTCGGTGGTCACGACACCGTCCTTGACGACGCGGTAGGGCGTCGTGACGAAGCCGAACTCGGAGACCTCGGCGAAGCTCGACAGCGAGCCGATCAGGCCGATGTTCGGCCCCTCCGGCGTCTCGATCGGGCACATGCGCCCGTAGTGCGTGGGGTGCACGTCCCGCACCTCGATGGGTGCGCGCTCGCGCGTGAGCCCGCCCGCGCCCAGCGCGGACAGCCGGCGCCGGTGCGTCAGGCCGTCCAGCGAGTTCGTCTGGGACATGAACTGGCTCAGCTGCGAGGACCCGAAGAACTCCTTCAGGGCCGCCACGACCGGGCGGATGTTGATGATCGTCTGCGGCGTGATCGTGTCCGAGTCCTCGGTGGTGAGGCGCTCGCGCACGACGCGCTCCATTCGGTAGAGGCCGATCCGGAACGCCTCCTGGATCAGCTCGCCCACCGTGCGCAGGCGTCGGTTGCCGAAGTGCTCGTACTCGTCGAGCCGATCGGCGATCGGGGCGCGCTCGATGACCGCCGCCTCGGCGGCGAAGTCCTTGATCGGGTCGTCGCCCTCGGCGCCGTCGTAGGTGCCCGACTCGGGGATGCCGAGGTCCTTCGGGAGCGAGATCAGCTCCTTGATCAGCTCGATGATGTCGCGCGGGGTGAGCGTGCGCGTGTCGAGGTCCTCGTCGATGTGGAGCCGGCTGTTCAGCTTGTAGCGGCCCACGCGCGTGAGGTCGTAGCGCTTGGGGTCGAAGAAGAGCTGGTTGAGCAGGTTCTTGGCCGCGTCGATCGACGGCGGCTCGCCCGGACGCTGCTTCTTGAACAGCTCGATCAGCGCGCCGTCCTCGGACTTGGTGACCTCGGTGTCGGCGTCGAGCGTGAGCCGAATGTAGAGCGAGTCGTCGAACAGGCCGAGGATCTCCTCGTCGGTGCCCGTCCAGGTGTCCGGCACGAAGCCGCCCTCGCGCAGCGTGTCGCCCATCGCGCGCAGGAGCACCGACACCGGCAGCTTGCGCTTGCGGTCGATGCGGACGTAGACGCGCCCCTTCTTGTCGATCTCGAGCTCGAGCCACGAGCCGCGCGCCGGCATCAGGTTGGCGATGAAGACCTGCTTCTCGCGGTCCTTCGGCTCCATCACGTAGGCGCCGGGCGAGCGCACCAGCTGGGTCACGACCACGCGCTCGGTGCCGTTGATGATGAAGGTGCCGTGGTCGGTCATCCACGGGAAGTCGCCCATGAAGACCGACTGCTCGCGGATCTCGCCGGTCTCGCGGTTCTGGAAGGCGACCTTGACGGTCAGCGGGCGCGCGTAGGTGATGTCCTTCTCGCGGCACTCGGAGATCGGCGCCACGGGCTCGTCGAAGTGGATGTCCTCGAAGACGACGGCGAGGTTGCCGGTGTAGTCCTCGATCGGCGAAACGTCGTCGATCGTCTCGCGCAGGCCACCCTTCTGCGTGTCGACCAGCCAGTCGAACGAACGCTTCTGGATGTCGATCAGGTTCGGAAGTTCGGTCGCGTTCTCGAGGCGTGAGAACGAGCGACGGGTGCGAGCAGCGTCAACGCGTGCCAAAGCGGCAACTCCTTCGAGCTAGGTGGAACGACAGCGGGGCGAGGCGGTTCTGCGAGCGCATTCTGCAGGCGCAAAGCGCGACCGACCAGAATAGCAGACGGAAACCCGCCCCCACAAGGGGCGTTTGCCGGAGGTTGTGCCACCCGGCGTGGCCATCACGGACCCCGTCCCGAGGCGCCGGGAATATGTGCCGGCGCGGCTCGTGCTGCGAAGGGACGGCTGCGGCTATAGGCCGGGCGTAAGGGTAGCGCGAATCGGCCGATCTGGACGAACTCGCGGGCTCAGGCGTGGCCGACGAGTCCGGTCAGGCGCAGGCGAGCCGGCGCCACTCGTAGGCGCGCTCGACGCGCTCCGAGAGCTCGTGGAAGCTCCCCCACTTGGCCACGAGCGCGAGCGCGCCGACCGACGGGATGCGCTCCTGGTCCGCCACCAGGACGGCGGCCACCGGCACCGGCATCGCCTCGAGCGAGGCGGCGGCCCGGGCCGCGTGGGTGAGCGAGGCGCTGGCGTCGATCACCACGACGTCGCTCCCCTGCGTATAGACGAGCTCGAGCAGCTCGCTCGGCTTGTCGCTCGCCTGCACGGAGTGGCCCTCGGAGGCGAGCAGCGCCCCGGCCACCCGGAGAAAGCGCTTGTCGGTGCCGATCAGGAGCACCCGGATCGGCCGCAGGCGGTGGACGGTGGCAGGCGGCGACTCAAGCTGCGACATGGCGAACCTCCAGCCGGTCGCCCGTGGCGAGCCCGAGCCGCTCCGAGGTCCCCGCGGGCAGCTCGAGCACCGCCCGGGCACCTCGCCACCCCGCCATCCGCCAGGGCCGGAGGCGCTCTCGCACGTGCAGAACGGTCAGCTCGCCGTCGAGGAACACGGCGTCGATCGGAAAGCGCATGAACCAGGTATGGACCGCCGGCGCGGGCCGCAGGAGCAGCCCTTCCCCGGAATCGAGGCGCCGGCGGCCGAGCAGGCCCCGCATACGGGTGGGGGCGCTATCGGCCACGACGCAGCGCTCGCACACGCGCGTGCCGCGCGGTCCCGTGATGGCGTGGAGCCTGCCCACGGCGCCCACTGTGCGCGCATATACACGCGTGGGCGCTCGCCGAAGGTCTAGTGCGGGACTAGACCTTCGGCCGGTTCGCGCGGGCGGGCGCCGACCTACGTTCGGCCACAGACAGGCGAACGCGTCTCCGGGAAGCGCCACTGGCAATCCAGCTACCGGGCCCACTCGCCGGTCCCTAGGAGACCAGACGCGCCCCAGTGGCGCCTTCCGAGCCGTCGAAGGAGGTGACAACTCAATGCTCAAGCTCCAGATGAAGCTCGAGGAGCTCTTCCGCTCGTTCCAGGAGGACGAGGAGGGCCAGACGATGGTCGAGTACGCGCTGATCCTGGCGCTCGTCTCGATCGCCGCGATCGCCGTCCTGACGCCGCTTGGCACCGCCATCGCCAACGTGTTCACGTCGGTGACGAGCAGCCTCTAGATCCGCGTCGCCGCCCCGCTCCGCGAGCCGCGGGGTGGGGCGGCGCCGGCCAGCCCGCCGATACCACCCGCCCTACCTACGCCGTGCCCCGACCACATGAGAAACCTTCGAGACGAATCCGGCGCCGCACTCGTGGAGTTCACGCTGATGCTCCCGCTGCTGCTGCTGCTCATCTTCGGCGCGCTGGACCTGGGCAAGGCCTACAACTACTGGATCGACGAGACGCATCTGGCGCACGAGGGCGCCCGATTCGCCGCCGTCGACAAGAACCCGGGGTCCGGCGCCACCCTGCAGGAGTCGATCAAGGGGCGTGCCAACACGCCCGAGCTCGAGAGCGCGCTCCAGGTCTGCGTCAGCTACCCCAACGGACCCATCGTGGGCGAGCCGGTGCAGGTCGAGATCACCTCCACCTACAACTTCCTCTCCTTCATCGCGGGCGAGCTCTCGATAGCCCCGTCGAAGCAGATCACGGCCACCTCGACCATGCGGCTCGAGCGGCCTCCGACCAACGTCAGCGCGGGCTGCGCATGAGCTCGCCGACCCAGCCCAGACCCGCGACAGCGACGAGCGAGGAGTAATCCGTGCAGACCACCCAGAAGCCACCACCTACGAAGAAGCCGGCCAAGCGCGCCGACGCGCGCAAGCTGCTCTCGACGCGTGGCGGCAACGCGCTCGTCGCGCTGGTGAGCGCCCTGCTGGCCGGCGCGCTGCTGCTCGTCTTCCTGAATGGCTATCGGGACAGCGTGAGCGGCGCGGACGACGCCGCCACCGTGCTCGTGGCCAAGAGCCTGATCGAGAAGGGCAGCCCGGGCGACGTGGTGGCCGAGTACTCCCTCTTCCAGACGACGACGGTCACGGAGGGCGAGTTGAAGGACGGCGCGATCTCCGACCCGTCGAGCCTCAAGGGCAAGCTCGCGACCACGGACATCTACCCGGGCGAGCAGCTGGTGGCCGGCGAGTTCGCCGCCGCCGCACCGAGCGTGATCAACCGGCTGCGTGGGTTCGACCGTGCGATCGCGGTTCCCGTCGACGAGTCGCACGGCCTGATCGGCAACATCAAGTCGGGCGACCACGTGGACGTGCTCGCGGGGCTGGGGCTCCAGCAGACCGGGGGCGAGAACCGGCGCGCCACGCTCAGGCGCATCATGAGCAATGCGCTCGTGCTGAAGGCGCCGGACAAGCCGACCGCCGGGGTGGCGGGGCCGAACGCGACCAAGCCGGTCGTGTTGCGCGCCCCCGATGACGTCGCGGCGCAAATCGCGTTCGCGGCCGACGTCGGCAAGGTCTGGATCGTCGCGCGGCCGAAGGCCGGCGCGCGCAACAGCGACCTCAGGACGGTCGACCTCCAGTCGCTCGCGCTCGGTGTGGGGACGCGCGCGCTGCGCGAGGCGAACGAGTACCTCGAGAGCAACGGAGGTGGCCGGTGAGCGCGCTCACCGTCATCGCGGCCATCGAGCCCGGCACGGATGCCGCAGCCGTCGAGGAGGCTCTGACGAACGACGGCATCCAGGTGGTGGCCTTCGTCCACGACATCGAGGAGGAGGGCGACCCGCTGCTCGACACGCCGGCGGACGTGCTGCTCCTCGCATGCGAGGGACCGTCGGAGACCGCGCTGGCGTTCCTGCGCAGCGCGTCCGCCAGACACCCCCGGCGGCCGATCGTCGTGCTGGCCGCCGCGGGCGAGAACGGCTACGTGGGGAGCGCCTTCGACGCCGGCGCCGACGACATGGTCCGGGTGCCGGACGGTGAGTGGTGGCGCGCCGCCGAGCTGTCCGAGCAGCTGCCGTTCGTGTTCGAGAAGGCGCTCGCCCGCCGCACGGGTGCGGCCCTTGCCGGCGCGACCGGCATGGGCCGGCTGATCTGCATGCTGGGGCCGAAGGGCGGGATCGGCAAGACGCTGACCGCCTCGAACCTCACGGTGGCGCTCGCCGAGGCCGGAGCCAGCGTGACGCTCGTGGACGTGGACCTGCAGTTCGGCGATGTCGGGCTGGCGCTCGGGCTGCGGCCCGATCGGACCGTCTACGACCTCGCGCGCTCGGGCGGCGCGCTCGACGTCGAGAAGCTCGACGCCTTCCTCGCCCAGCACCCGTCCGGCGCCCGCGCCCTGCTGGCCCCCAAGCGCCCCGACGAGGCGGCGGTCGTGAGCGCGGAGTTCCTGTCCACGGTCTATCCCGTGCTGCGCTCGACGACGGACTACGTCATCGTCGACACACCGCCGGCCTTCACCCCCGAGGTGATCGCCTCGATCGACAGCTCGTCGGACGTCTGCCTCGTCAGCACGCTCGACTCGCTGTCGCTCAAGAACACGAAGCTCGGACTCGAGACGCTCGAGCTGATGGGCTACGACGAGGAGCGCATCCGCCTGGTGCTCAACAGGGCGGACAGCAAGGTCGGCATCACGACCACGGACGTGGCCGAGATCCTCGGTCGCCAGCCCGACGTGATGCTGCCGAGCGCCCGCGACGTGGCGCGCTCGGTGAACGAGGGCCTGCCGATCACGCTCGGCCAGCGCCGCTCGGAGGCCGCACGGGCGTTCCGCTCGCTCGCCCAGATGTATGGCGCGGGCTCGGTGGCGGACGAGGCCGCGGCGAACGGGAACGGCAACGGCAACGGAGCACGCCCGGCCCGCGAGCGCCGCTTCAAGATCGGGCGGAGGTAGCGGGTGGACCTCAACGAAAGGCTCGGCGCTGCCCGCAGCGCGTCCCCGGGGTCCGACGAGGACGCCTTCACGGAGGTGAAGAACCGCATGCACCTCGCCGTGATCGGGGAGCTCGGCCCGCAGCTGTTCGCGGCGGACGTCGATCCGGTCGCGGTGCGCGATCGCGTGCTCACCGACCTGCGCAGCCGTCTCGCACAGGAGTCCGGGATCGCCCGTGAGGACCGTGAGCGGCTCTCCGAGGAGATCGCCGACGACATCCTCGGCCACGGCCCGCTCGAGCGCCCGCTGGCCGACGACACGATCACCGAGGTGATGATCAACGGCCCGTACGACATCTGGATCGAGCGGGCCGGCCGGCTGCATCCGACGCCGATCCGCTTCATCGACGAGTCGCACCTGCGCCGGATCATCAACAAGATCGTGGCCCAGGTCGGCCGCCGCATCGACGAGTCGTCGCCGATGGTGGACGCGCGCCTGCCGGACGGCAGCCGCGTGAACGCTGTGCTGCCACCGCTGTCGCTCAGCGGGCCGCTCGTCACGATCCGCAAGTTCTCGAAGAAGCGCCTCGACCTGAAGGACCTGATCCGGCTCGGGACCCTCGACCTCGAGTCGCTCGAGTTCCTCGAGGACTGCGTGCGCGCGGAGCTCAACATCCTCATCTCGGGCGGCACCGGCTCGGGCAAGACGACCCTGCTCAACGCGATGTCGACCACGATCCCGCACCAGGAGCGGATCGTGACGATCGAGGACGCCGCCGAGCTGCGGCTGAACCAGCGCCACGTGCTGCGCCTCGAGTCACGCCCGAAGAACATCGAGGGCGAGGGCGAGATCCCGATCCGGGCGCTCGTGCGCAACTCCCTGCGCATGCGGCCCGACCGGATCATCGTCGGCGAGGTCCGCGGCGCCGAGGCGCTGGACATGCTCCAGGCGATGAACACGGGCCACGACGGCTCGCTGTCCACCATTCACGCCAACTCCCCCCGAGACGCCCTCTCGCGCGTGGAGACGATGGTGCTGATGGCGGGCTACGACCTGCCCGTACGAGCGATCCGCCAGCAGGTCGCGGCCGCGCTCGACCTGATCGTGCAGCTCGAGCGCCTCCAGGACGGCTCGCGGCGCGTGACGGCGATCACCGAGGTCCAGCGCATGGAGTCGGACGTGATCACGATGCAGGACATCTTCGAGTTCAAGGTCGAGGGGGTCTCCTCCGACGGCCGCGTCACCGGCGCGCTCCACCACACCGGGCTGCGACCGACCTTCCTGCAGAAGTTCGAGAAGCACGGAGTGCAGTTCAGCGTCGGCTCCGGCTCGAACGGCCGCGCCCGGCGGACCGATCTCGTCCCGGGACAGGCGCGTTGAGACGGAGCCTCGCAGCGCTGGCCGCGCTCGCGGTCCTCGGCGCGTCGGCGCCGTCGGCACTCGCCGCCCCTGACGAGCTGCGCCTTACCCCGGTCGGCACGCCGCGCTTCCCGGACCGCTCGTACGCGCTCTCGCTGCCCCAGGGACAGAGCGTCTCGCCCGCGAGGGTGAGCGTGACCGAGAACGGGGAGCCGGTCGACGCGTCGATCTTCCCGGCGAAGGCCGCCGGGGCAAAGGTCGGCGTCGTGCTCGTGATCGACGCCAGCAACAGCATGCGGGGCGCTCCGATCGCTGACGCGATGGCGGCCGCCCGCGTATTCGCCGACCAACGCAGCCCGGATCAGCCGCTCGGCGTCGTGACGTTCAACTCGCGGACCGAAACGCTCCTGCCCCTCACGACCGACGCCGAGCGCATCGAGGAGGCGCTCGCAGCCGATCCGCAGCTGCGGCGCCAGACGCACATCTTCGACGGCGTGGACGCGGCCCTCGCGATGCTGGCGGGAGACGACGTGACCTCCGGGTCGGTCGTCGTGCTCTCCGACGGCGCCGACACGGGAAGCCAGATCGGCCTTGCCGAGGCGGGGGATCGGGCTCGCGGAGCCGGCGTGCGCGTCTTCTCGGTCGGCCTGCGCTCGAGCGCGTTCGAGCCCGGCCCGCTCGAGGCGATCGCCGAGGGCGCCCGCGGCGACTACACCGAGGCGAGCACCCCCGCCGACCTCGCGCAGATCTACGAGCAGCTCGGGTCCGCGCTCGCCAACGAGCACCTGATCCAGTACCGCTCCTTCGCGGAGCCACGCACGGACGTGCAGGTGCGGGTGCGCGTGGAGGGGGTGGGCCTGGCGACCGACAGCTACCGCGCGCCCGGCCTGAACCTGCCGGCCGCCGCACCGTTCCAGCGCAACGAGTTCTGGGCCTCGCCGCTCACGCTCGTGCTCGTCTGCCTGGCGTGCGGGGGGCTGCTGGCGCTCGCGCTCCTGCTGCTCTCGCAGCGTCCTGGGCGTCGGCGCCTGCGCGAGCGGGTCGCGCTGTTCGTCTCACCACCGGCTCAGGCTGAGGACGGCAAGCAGCGCCGCAGCCTGCTCGGGGGCAACGCGCGCGGCGCCGTGGAGCGCGGCCTCGAGCGCCTCGACTGGTGGCCGCTGTTCAAGGAGGAGCTCGATGTCGCCCAGATCCACATCGACCCGGTGCGCTTCGCGGCAGCGGCCGTCGTCGCGACACTCGTGTTCGCCTGGATCGTCTTCGCCGTCTCGGGTGTGGCCCTGCTCGCGCTCGCGTTGCCTGGTGCTCGTGCCGCTCGTCATCCGCGCGTTCGTGCGCTCGCGCGCCGAGTCGGAGCGCAGGCTGTTCGCCGATCAGCTGGCCGACAACCTCCAGGTGATCGCCTCCGCACAGCGCGCGGGACACAGCTTCCTCGGGGCGCTCGACGGTCTCCGTCGAGGAGGCCCCGCAGCCCACCAAGCGCGAGTTCGAGCGCGTGCTCGCCGACGAGCAGCTCGGGCTGCCGCTCGAGGACGGGCTCGGCGTGGTGGCGAAGCGGATGAACTCGCGCGACCTCGAGCAGGTGATCCTCGTGGCGAACCTCCAGCGCGAGACCGGCGGCAACACCGCGGAGGTGCTCGAGCAGGTGGCGGAGACGGTGCGCGAGCGCGGCGAGCTGCGCCGGCTGGTGGCGAGCCTCACCGCCCAGGGCCGGATGTCGCGCTGGATCGTGACGGCGCTTCCGATCCTGCTGCTCGTGCTGGTGAGCGCGCTGAACCCAACCTACATGGAGCCCTTGTTCGAGACCACGGGTGGCCGGCTGGCGCTCGCGCTCGCCGGGACGCTGCTGCTGGTGGGGTCGCTCGTGATCAAGCGAATCGTGGCCATTCGGGTGTGAGGGGGAAGCAATGGTCTTGACGCTGATAGTCGGTCTGGCATTGGGCGGCGCCGCCGTGGCACTCGCCCTCCGCGCCATCGCGATGCCGCGCATCGCCGCGGCCTCGCGCATCGGCGAGATCCAGGCATACGGGTTCGCCGGCACGCCCGGCGCCCGACCGGGAGGGCGAGCGCCGCGGCGGCCTCGACCGCATCGCCGACGCCGTGGGCCGGGCGCTCGCCGCCCGCTCGAGCCGCTTCCAGGAGGCCGAGATCCGCACCCAGCTGATGACCGCGGGGCTCTACACCACGGCGCCGATGACCTTCCTCGGCTACCGGGTCCTGGCCGCGGTCGTCGGCGGCGGGACGATGCTCTGGCTCTGCTCGGCGAGCGGGTCCTCGGGCCTGATGCTCGTCGCCGGCACCACGGCGATGGCCGCGGCCGGGTGGACGATCCCGATGACCGTCGTCCGCCGGCGCGGCGAGCTCCGGCTCGAGGAGATCGAGTCCGACCTGCCCGAGCTGATCGACCTGCTCGTCGTGACGGTGGAGGCGGGACTCGGCTTCAACCGCTCGCTCCAGATCGCCTCGCAGCGCTTCAAGGGGCCGCTGGCCGACGAGCTGCGGCTGACCCTCCAGGAGCAGCGCATGGGGCTGTCGACGAACGCGTCGCTCACCAACATGCTCTCGCGCGCGGAGACCCCGTCGATGCGCTCGTTCGTCCGATCGATCCTGCAGGGCGAGACGCTCGGCGTGTCGATTGGAACGATCATGCGGAACCTCGCGACGGAGACCCGCAAGCGTCGCCGTCAGACGGCGGAGGAGAGGGCGCACAAGGCGCCGATCAAGATGCTCTTCCCGCTCATCCTCCTGATGTTCCCGTCGCTCTTCATCGTGCTGCTGTACCCGGCCCTGTACACCTTCGTCCAGACGTTCGGGACATAGCGATGGGACGGCGCCTCCTGATCATCGTCTTCGCGCTGATGGCCGCAGCCGTGGGCGCCGAGACGGCCGGCGCGGTCGGCGACGCGGTGGCGGCGGGCGACCTCGACTCGTGGCTCGTGGCGGGCTACGACCTGCTGAAGCTGACCGTTGCGGTGGCCTTCACCGTGTTCGTCGTCACGAGGGCGCCGGCGCGCGAGCGCACCCGCGACCCGATCGCCTACCTGGCCTGCGGCGCCGCCATCCTGCCCGCAGTACTCCGCGCGCCGTCCGAGTCGGCCTCGACCGGGCTGGTGCTGGCGGGCGAGCTCGTCGCGCTGCTCGGCTGCGCGTGGATGCTCGTGGCCGCGCTCGCCCTCGGCCGCTGCTTCGGCGTCCTGCCCGAAGCGCGCGGCCTCGTGACCCACGGCCCCTACCGGCTCGTTCGCCACCCGCTCTACCTGGGCGAGTTCGCAGCCATGGGCGGACTGCTGCTCGCCTCGCCCACGCTCCGGAACCTCGCGGCCGGCGTCGTCTTCATCGTCGCCCAGCTCACGCGCATGCGGCTCGAGGAGCGCGCGCTCACGAAGGAGTTCCCCGAGTACCGCGACTACGCCGCCGTTACGCCGCGCGTGATCCCGTCGCTGCCCCGGCCCGCGGCGAGCGGCGGCCGGCGCGCTCGGGGCGTGGCGGCCGCCATGGCGGCCGGCGAGCGCGGCACCACGACGGCCGAGTACGCGCCGATCCTGGCGATGATCGCTCTCGTGGTGGTCGTCGTACTCACCCCCCTCGGGACGGCCGTCGTGAACCTGCTGACGCCCGTCGTCCAGGCGTTCTGAGGAGGCACGCGTGCACCCTCCCCGGAGACTCCATGCACCGGGCTCGCTGGTTCGGCGGCGGGTGGCGGAGTCGGGTCGTGAGCGCGGAGCGGTGATCGTCATGGTCGTCGTCTGGCTCCCGATCCTGGTGCTGTTCGCGGCGTTCGTGGTCGACATCGCCAACTGGTTCGTCCACCGCCGCCACCTGCAGATGCAGGCGGACGCCGCGGCCCTCGCAGCGGCCGGCGACTGGGCCTTCCCCGGCTGCAGCGACGCCGCGATCGAGGCGCGCGCGCGGGAGTACGGCGGCTTCACCTTGAACTCGCAGATCGGCGGTACGCCGGCCGAGCCGGGTGCATCTGCTCATGAACTCCCGTACCTGGCACGGCCAGACCTCGCCGGTCGACTCGACGGTCGACACCGACGGCCCCTGCGCGGGCGCGATGGTCGACGTGAAGCTGACCGAGACCGACCTGCCCTGGTTCCTCGAGGTCACGAAGATCGTGCCGTTCATCAACGCCCACGCTCGCGTGTCGATCTTCCAGGCCGACACCATCTCCGGCGCGCTCCCCGTGGGGGTTCCCGACCCGCGCCCGGAGCGCGCCCAGGTGGTGTTCGTCGACGAGACCGACTGCCCGGGCGGCGAGTGCCGCGAGCTCGCCCGACGCGATCTCGTACAGGCCGGCACGGGCTCCTCCCTCTGGGACAACTCCGCCAATCCGCTGCCGCTCACAGTCGAGTCGAGCAAGATCGGCGTCCGGCTGGTGCTGAGCGACTCGGCCAGCGGCCCGATGGACTGCGCCGCGCCGCTCGTCGACTGCTACGACGCCGGGGGCAGCGGCGGGCTGCTCCACATCCGCGGCTGGCAGGAGCCCGGGACCGTGCTTCCCACACAGGACCCGAAGCTCCGCGACGCGCGGCTCTTCAACGGGACCTGCACGGGGGCCTACTTCTCCTCCCATACGGCCGACTGCACCGTCGGCATCGAGGCCGAGCTCGACTTCGGCAGCAACAACCCGGTCACGGACTTCAACGCCAGGGTGACGGCGAATCTGGGCGGCAACCAGTCGTACACCCTGACCTACGACGCGGCCACCGGCCTCTGGCGCTCCGCCGCCGTGATACCGGTCGCGGCCGCGGCGGGCCCGGTGTCGGTGAACCTGCACTGGGAGAAGCGCCGCGGCACCTCCGACGGCGACTCCTGCGGGAACGGCAACAACAACCCGTGCCAGGGCGACTTCCTGGGCGCTCAGCGCGTGTTCGCCGGCAGCACGGCCCGCTCCGGACCGGTGCAGAACATGCGGGTCTTCGAGGCCTCCGAGCCGCTCGTCGACGCCAACTCGCTGGAGCGCTGCTCGACCTGCACCCGTGACCTCGTGGTCGAGCTGGCGCTAACGCCGAGCCTTCAGAACGCGAGCAGCGTGAGCGATCCGCCGGTCGTGCTGCGCCTGACCGGCAGCGGCAGCCTGACCCAGGCGCTCGACTGCGACCCGTCCAAGAGCAGGCTGGAGGACGAGATCGCGACCGGCTGCACCCCCTCCTACACGAAGAACACCGGCACCGCCTGCCCGCGACCACAACGTGCTGTGGGGCACCCCGCAGCCCTGGCCATGCGTCGGGATCGACACGGGCAGCGCCGCCGAACAAGGTCGCCGCCGGGCTCAACCTCCGCGTGCTCGGCGACGAGAAGGCGAAGACCTGCACCTCGCCCAACAACTGGTCGAGCTTCCCCAACATCGCCCAGTCGGACCCGCGCATCGTCCAGGTGTTCCTCACGCGCTTCACCTCGTTCGGCGGGCAGGGGCAGGGCACCGAGCCGGTCACCGGCTTCGCGACCTTCTACGTGACCGGCTGGACGGGGCTACGGGCAGGGGCTTCGCCAACCCATGTGAGGGGCAGGGCGACGACTCCGTGCCCGGCGAGCGGCTACATCATCGGCCACTTCATCAAGTACATCTCGACGCTGACCCCCGGCTCGGGCACGCAGGCCTGCGACCCGAACGAATTCGGCACCTGTATCGCGACGATGACGGAGTAACGGCTGTGTCCACCGGAAAGGACTCCGAAGCGCCGAAACGCGAGCGGCGGCTGCCGGGCGGACGGAAGCTCTGGTGGGTGTTCGTTGCGCTGCTCCTCCTCAACTGGATCGTGGCGTCGGCGATGTCCGGCGCCGAAGGCGACGCGCGCGACATCTCCTACACCCGCTTCCGCGAGGAGGTGCTTGCCGGAAACGTCGCGCAGGTGACCTCCATCGGCGAGCGGATCGAGGGGAGGCTGCGGCCGACTGGCCGGGTGGGAGCGGAGACGGACTTCGAGACCATGCGCCCGGAGTTCGCGGACGACGACCTGCTCGCGCTGCTCGAGCGCAACGACGTGGTGGTCGAGGCCGACCGCGAGCCGGAACCGCCCGTGTGGAAGACCGTGCTGGTCGCATTCGGGCCCGCCCTCGTGATCGTCGGGCTGCTCGCCCTGCTCATGCGCCGGGCGATCCCGAGCGGGCTGTTCCGCTCGCGCGCCAAGCGCTACCGGCCCACCGACGAGCGCACCACCTTCGACGACGTGGCCGGCATCGAGGAGGCCCGCGACGAGCTCGTGGAGATCGTGGACTTCCTGCGCGCCCCCGAGCGCTACCGGCGCCTGGGTGCCGCCATCCCACGCGGCGTGCTGCTTTCCGGACCGCCCGGAACCGGCAAGACGCTGCTCGCGCGCGCGGTGGCGGGCGAGGCCGGCGTGCCCTTCTACTCGCTCTCCGCGTCCGAGTTCGTCGAGATGGTCGTGGGGGTCGGCGCCCGCAGGGTCCGCGACCTGTTCGAGCAGGCGAAGCAGTCCGCGCCGGCGATCATCTTCATCGACGAGCTCGACGCGATCGGCAGGATGCGCGGCGGCTCACTCGGCGGCGCGGCGCACGACGAGCGCGAGCAGACGCTGAACCAGATCCTGACCGAGATGGACGGCTTCTCGGGGTCGGAGGGCGTGATCGTGATCGCGGCCACCAACCGCGCCGAGATCCTCGACGGCGCGCTGCTGCGGCCCGGCCGCTTCGACCGGCGGGTCGTGGTCTCCCCGCCCGACAGGGCGGGCCGCGCGCGGATCCTCGAGGTGCACACGCGCAGCGTTCCCCTCGATCCCGCGGTCGACCTCGAGCGCGTGGCCGGCCGGACGCCCGGAATGGTCGGCGCGGATCTGAAGAATCTCGTCAACGAGGCCGCGCTCGTGGCCGCGCGGCGCTCGGGCACGAGCCTCGTCGAGCCCGACTTCGACGAGGCGATCGAGCGGATCGTGCTCGGGGCCGAGCGGCACATCGCGATCTCCGACCTCGAGCGAGCGCGCACGGCCTACCACGAGGCGGGCCACGCGTTGCTCGGCATGCTCGAGCCGGGCGGCGATCCGGTGCACAAGGTCTCGATCGTCCCGCGCGGGCAATCGCTCGGCTCGACCTACCAGGCGTCCGAGCAGGACCGCTACGGCTACGACACCGCCTACCTCCGGAGCCGCATCGTGGTCGCGCTCGGGGGACGCGCGGCTGAGGAGATCGTGTACGGCGACGTGACGACGGGCGCCGAGGCCGATCTCGAGGTCGTGACGACGCTCGCACGCCAGATGGTGGGCCGCTGGGGCATGTCGCGCCGGGTCGGGCTTGTCTCGGTGCTGCCTCGACTCGCCGGCGGACTCGCCCTCCCGAGCGACGACAGCGGGACCTCCGAGGCCACCAAGGAGCTCGTGGACTCCGAGGTCCGGCTGCTCATCGACGAGTGCTACACCGCCGCCGTCGAGCGCCTGAAGCGCCACCGACCGCGGCTCGAGGGACTGGCCAAGGCGCTACTCGACCGCGAGACGCTGGACGAGAGCGAGGCCTACGAGGCCGCCGGCTTTGCGCCCGAAATTCCCGTAAACACGTCAATTACTTGACAGAAGTGAAGACCTGCATACGCTAATCGTGGCGACTCGCACGAGCGGCGATCACAGATCCCGCCACTTCGAGCGACTGGCCTTCGCACGAAGCGTGGCGGCGTACACGGATGTCGAGACACTATCCCCCGCGGGAGGTTCCGGCGTGGCTTTGAAGGTTCTGTTGGCGGATGACCATCGACTCACCCTTGCTGGCGTGCGGCATGCAATCGAGCGTGCAGATGACATCAGCGTCGTCGGAGAGGCCTACTCGGGAGAGGACGTCCTACCGCTCGTACGGAGCACCGCGCCCGATGTGGTGCTCCTCGACATGCGGCTGCCGAAGGTCGATGGGCTCGCCTGCCTGGATCTGATCCGCAAGCATCACCCCTCGGTGAAGGTCGTGATGTTCTCCGCGACCACCGAGCCGAGCGAGATCGAGGCCGCGCTGCGCCGCGGTGCCCATGCCTACATCCTGAAGAGCGTCAACCCGCTCGACCTCGCCGCGGTCCTCCGGCAGGCCGTGGACGAGACCTTCTACTCGGCGCCCCCGCGCACTCCCGTCGCCAAGGTCGACGAGCATGGCGAGCTCACGGAGCGCGAGCGGATGATCCTCGCGGCCGTGATGCGCGGTCTCCCGAACAAGGCGATCAGCAAGGAGTTCTGGGTCACCGAGCAGACGGTCAAGTTCCACCTGAGCAACATCTATCGCAAGCTCGGCGTGCCCAACAGGACGGCCGCCGTCCGCTTCGCCCAGGAGCACGGGCTGATCGACGCCGCCGAGGCGGAAGCCGGCGCCTCCGTGGCGTGAAGGACGCATGATCGACGAGATCCAGCGGCTGCTCGCAGCCGATCTGGCCGAGGGCGACGAGACCGGCACTCACCTGCACGAGGCGACCGACCGCGCGCTCGCCCTCGCGGCCGCGGGGGCCCCGCAGCTCGGCGCGGTTGCCCTTATCGCGGACGTCCTGCCCGAGCTCTGGCTGCGGGGAGAGCTCGGTGTCGACGGCCTGCGGTCGATCGTCGACTCAGCCGCCGCGGTAGTGGAGGAGCCGAGCGACCAGTTCCGCCTGCGGCTTGCCGACCGCTTCTACGGAGGTCCGGCCCTGCTCCACCTGGCTCCCGAGCTCGCCGTCGAGATGGCGCTCGGCCTGCTACCCGTGATCTCGCTCGTGCGCCAGGCATCGCTCTGGGAGCTCGACAGCGCGGGGCGTGCCGTGTGCTCCGCCTACTCCGGCAACTATCCGACCAAGCGCGCGCGGGAGCTCGCGCGGGGAGCGCTCCTGGGCGGCGGGCTGGCGGGTGGGGCCGGCCTCTTGCTGGCCGCCCCGGTCACGCGCTGGGGCCGGCCGGTGGGCGTGATCGTGACCCGTCCCGAGCCGGGTCGCCGCGCTCTGAGCGTGGCCGTCCTGCGCGAGGTCGCGCCGGCGATCGGAGCGGTGCTCGAGCGGGGCTCGCTCCTCGATCGGCGGGCCGATGCCGAGCGCTCGGTGACCGAGGCGTCGGAGCGCCGACTCACCCGGCTGGCATTCGACCTCCACGACGGGCCGCTCCAGAACGTGGCCGGCATCGGCGGGGACCTCGCGATGCTGCGCCGGCGCCTGCACTCGCAGCTCGAGGATCCTCGCCTGCGCGCCGACCTGCTCAGCAGCATCGACGACCTGGAGGCGCGATTGCTCGCGATCGACGGCGAGCTCCGCGACATCTCGCATTCGCTCGAGTCACCCGCCGTGCCGAGACGCCCCTTCGCCGAGGTGCTGGAGGCGGAGGTCGAGGCGTTCCGGCGCCATTCCGACATCCGGCCTTGTCTCGAGCTCGAGGGCAGCTTCGAAGGCCTGACGGCCTCGCAGCGAATCGCGACCTGGCGCATCGTCCAGGAATCGCTGACCAACGTCCGCGACCACTCGGGAGCGTCCGAGGTCAGGGTCACGGCGGCCGCGAGAGGCGACCGGCTCGAGGTCGAGATCGTCGACGACGGCCGCGGCTTCGAGGTGTCGAAGACGCTCCTCGACTCGGCGCGGCGCGGTCGCCTCGGCCTGGTGGGCGTCAGCGAGCGGGTTCGCCTGCTGGGCGGCCGCTGCGAGATCCGAAGCGCACCGGGCGGTCCCACCACCATCAGCGTCGTGCTGCCGCGCTGGCGGCCTCCGGTGGCCGAGAGCGCGCCCGAGCCCGCTCTCGCAAACCTAGCCTCGACCTAGACTTTCGGCCGGGGAAGGCGGTCGCGGGGAGCCCGATAGTGGAGTCGTGGCCGTGCCTCCGCTCGCCCTTCGCGACCGTCTGCGACGCAGGCGGAGCCTCGTCGTGCTCTGCCTTGCCGTGCCTTGCCGCCGGCGGCTCCGCGGTCGCGGCCGTAGAGCGGCCCGAGCCCCGAGCCGCCCGACGCGCGCGGCGCGAGCGCGCTCGCGCGGCCGGCACTGGTGGGCCCGCGCGACGACGCCGACGGTCGGCGCCATCCCGGCGTTCTCATGGCGTCGCGTTCGGCGCGCCGTGCGCTACGAGTTCCAGCTCTCGGCCGACGCGCGCTTTCGCTCGACGCTCGCCTCGTTCGACACGCTGAACACCTCGGCCTCGGTCGACAAGACGCTGTTCGACGGCGACTACTACTGGCGCGTCCGTGCGGTCGACGCGAACAAGACGGCGGGCCGCTGGTCGCGCGTGCGCACGATCCGCAAGCGCTGGTCGCGACCAGCCGCAGCTGCTGGCGCCGGCCGCCGGCGCCGAGATCACCTACCCGACCGTGCCGCTCGTGCATGCGCTGGTCGCCGACACCGCACGCGGTGAAGTACGAGGTCACGATCTCGGCGGACCCGGGCCTTGCGGGCAACGCCGTGACCGACGCCGGCAAGCCGTTCGAGGTCTCGGCGACCTCGCTCTCGGTGCCGGCCGCGCTCGGCGCGGGCACCTACTACTGGGCGGTCACGCCGATGGATGCCAACGGGCTGAAGGGGCGGCGGTCGGCACATCGCGTCCTTCACGTGGTCCTGGCCGAGCGGGACCCAAACCGGCTCGCGCGACCTCTGGGAGGACGCCGACCAGACGACCTTCGTCGACCCCCAGTTCGACTGGGACCCGATCCCGGGAGCAGCCAGGTACGAGGTCGAGGTGAACACGTCGACGCGACTTCGCGGCGGGATCGAAGGTCTGCTGCACGGATCCGACCACCGGCACCTCGCTGTCGCCCACCAAGCTGCTGGCGAACAACACCGACCTCCCGGACGCGCAGGAGGGATACCACTGGCGGGTCCGCGCGATCGACCTCGACGGGAACGCCGGCGTCTGGACCCGCGGCCAGACCTTCAAGAAGGTCTTCGACGACGTGGTGCCGACGGTGCCGGGGCTCAAGATCGTCGACAACACGGGTGCACCCGTGCCGGCCGGAGGCGCCACGTCGGCGCCGATCGTGGACTGGGAGCCGGTGCCGGGCGCCTCGAGCTACGAGGTGCGGGTGGTGCCCTGGGTCTCCGGGGGGCTGCAACTGGATCGCATCGAGCGCCGTCAGCTGGGGCGCCCCGGCCGTCCTCGACGTCGTCCGGAACGGCGTGGACCCCGCTCGCTTTCAGCGAGTCGTCGCCCGTGCCGTTCGGCAGCTTCGCCCGCGAGCTCGACAAGCTGGCCGACGGCGGGCAGTACTGCGCCCGCGTGCGTGCGCGGGCCGGCACCGACACCACCAGCAAGCGAGTGGTCAGCGACTGGACGACGCTGGGAGGCTTCAGCGGCCCGGCTTTCACCTACGACGCCCACGGACACCAGCGGGCCGAGCGGGTCGCTGCTGCCGGACGACTACGTGATGCCGGCCTCGCAGCCCGCGAAGGTGGCGATGCCGCTGTTCACCTGGGAGCACGTCCCCGGCGCCTGCGGCTACTTCGTTGCGGTCGCCAAGCGACGAGAACTTCACCTCGATCGTCGACGTGGGCCGGACCAAGATCCCGGCCTACGCGCCCCGGCTGCGCACGTATCCGGACGAGACCACGTCCTACTACTGGTCGGTCCTGCCGGTGGACGATCCGAGCTGCAACGCCGTCTTCACGACCCCGCAGGACAACAGCCCACAGACGTTCCAGAAGCAGTCGACGCCACCGCCGCTGCTGAGCCCGGCCGCCGGCGGCGATGCGCTCGACCAGCCGACCTTCCGCTGGCGCGGGGCCTTCCCGACGGTGACCGGCGTCGAGGCGGCCCGCGAGTACCGGCTCCAGGTGGCGGCCGATCCGAGCTTCGGCAACGCTCGATCGACGACGTGCGGACGACCTCGACCGCCTTCACGAGCTCGTCCACCTATCCGGCGGACACCGAGCTGTACTGGCGCGTGCGGGCCAACGATGAGAATTTCACCGGGCTCGCGTGGTCGGAGACGCGCGACCTTCCGGCGCCGGCTACGGGTCCCGACGCCGGGCCGCCGACAACCCGACTCGCGGCGAGCGCTTCCCCGTCTTCTCGTGGTCACCGGTTCAGGGAGCCGTCTCCTACGACTTCCACATCGAGGAGGAGGACGGCGACAAGCGCGACTTCACGTTCCGCACCACCGCCGCGAGCTTCAAGACCCTGTACGGGCTGGGCGTCTTCCGCTGGCAGGTCCGGGCGAACTTCCCGAAGCTGCCCGTTCGGCACCGTCCCCAGCGCCTGGTCGCCGGTGCAGACCTTCACGCGCTTCATCGAGCCGCCCGCGCGGCGCTCGGACGACCTCCGATCCGCACCGCGTGCTGCTCAGATGGGAACCCAGCCTCGCCGCGAAGGACTACCGCGTCGATATCTCCGAGACGAACAGCTTCAACCAGGTTCTCGACAGCCACCGCACGCAGAACACCAACTACGCCCCGCGGATGAACCAGCTCGGCTTCGCCGCGGGCGGGCGGCTCTACTGGCGGGTGGCCGCGCTCGACGAGGGCCAGAACGTGGGCGGGTTCGCAACCGGGTCCTTCAAGCTGCCCCGAGGCATGCGCGTGACCGTGGTCGGGCTGCTCCAGAAGCGCAAGCGCGGCCTCGTTTCCGTCACCGTCACCACCTTTGGCGGGAAGCCGGTCAAGCGGGCGGCGGTGCGCGCCAGTGGAGCGGGGATGCGCTCGCGAGCGCGACGGACCGGGCGCCGCGGCACGCTCAGGATGAACCTCAGGCCGCGCCGCAGCGGCGCCATCAAGTTTACGGTGCGGAAGCGCGGCTACAGGCCGGGGAAGGCGACCGTTGCGGTCAACTGAGCTGCCGGTCCGGGCATCGAAGCGCGCACGTCGCGGCGCTGCCATCGCCACCTTGGTGGTGGTGGCCGCGGCCGCCGCCACGGTCCTCACGGTCCCCGCCGCCGCCCAGTCCTACCGCGT
>CAWEVH010000017.1:0-65759 GCA_963812415.1 uncultured Thermoleophilaceae bacterium
GATCGACGACGAGGCCCGCCAGAAGGATCTCGGCAAGCTCGAGAAGGAGATCGACAAGACCGTCGACTCCTACGAGGGCGAGCGGCAGGAGCGCGTGCTCGAGCTGCGCGAGGCGCTCGCTCGCCGCGTGGGCTACCTCTCGACGGGTGACCAGAAGGGTTTCTCGGACGACGACCTGCTCTGGGCGGACACCCTCGACGTGAACCTCAAGAAGCTCGCGGACGACGAGCGCGAGAAGATGGAGAAGGACCTCACGAAGCAGTTCGAGGCCGACATCTCCGACACCGAGGCCTACTACGAGGACGGCATCCAGCGCCTGCGCGACGTCTGGGAGCTGTTCCAGACGATGGAGCCGAAGCAGGTGATCGCGGACGAGACGCTCTTCCGCGAGCTGAAGGACCGCTTCGGCTCACCGTACGGCTGGGGCGAGTACTTCCGCGGCGGCATGGGCGCCGAGTCGGTGCGCGACCTGCTCCAGCAGGTCGACCTCGACGCCGAGCGCGAGGAGCTCGAGGACCAGGTCAAGACCGCCAAGGGCCAGAAGCAGTCGCGCGCGGTCAAGCGGCTGAAGGTCGTGTCGGCCTTCATCCACTCCGACAACAGGCCCGAGGACATGATCCTCGAGGCGATCCCGGTGATCCCGCCGGAGCTGCGCCCGATGGTGCAGCTCGACGGCGGCCGCTTCGCCACCTCGGACCTGAACGACCTCTACCGCCGCGTGATCAACCGGAACAACCGGCTCAAGCGGCTGCTCGACCTCGGCGCGCCCGAGATCATCGTCAACAACGAGAAGCGCATGCTGCAGGAGGCCGTCGACGCGCTGTTCGACAACGGCCGTCGCGGCCGGCCCGTGACCGGGCCGGGCAACCGCCCGCTCAAGTCGCTCAGCGACATGCTCAAGGGCAAGCAGGGCCGCTTCCGCCAGAACCTGCTCGGCAAGCGCGTGGACTACTCGGGCCGCTCGGTGATCGTGGCCGGCCCCGAGCTGCGCATCCACCAGTGCGGGCTGCCCAAGCTGATGGCGCTCGAGCTGTTCAAGCCGTTCATCATGGCGCGGCTCGTCGAGCGCAAGTCGGTGCAGAACATCAAGGCGGCCAAGAAGATGGTCGACTCGATGATCCCCGAGGTCTGGGACGTGCTCGAGGAGGTCATCCAGGAGCACCCGGTGCTGCTGAACCGCGCCCCGACGCTCCACCGCCTCGGCCTGCAGGCCTTCGAGCCGGTGCTGGTCGAGGGCAAGGCGATCCAGGTGCACCCGCTCGTCTGCCACGCGTTCAACGCGGACTTCGACGGCGACCAGATGGCCGTGCACGTGCCGCTGTCGGCCGAGGCCCAGGCCGAGGCGCGGCTGCTCATGCTGTCGGCGAACAACATCCTGTCGCCGGCGCACGGGGCGCCGCTCGCCACCCCCACGCAGGACATGGTGCTGGGGTCGTACTACCTCACCTATGGCCCGGACGAGACCGAGCTACGCGAGCTCCAGGAGCTCGAGAAGGCCGGCAAGTGGAACGACAAGAAGCACGGCAAGCGGCCGCACGTGTTCCGCTCCGCGCAGGAGGCCGAGCTCTCCTACGAGCACAAGATGGTGTCCCTGCACGACCTGGCCGAGCACCGGCGTCGCCACCGCGACGACCACACGCTGACCACGGTCGGGCGGATCATCTTCAACGAGCGCATCGAGCGCGCGCTCGAGGATGCGCTCGGCGGCGAGTACGACCCGTCCACGTACGAGTTCGTGAACAAGCCGCTGCGCAAGCGCGACATGGCCGACGTGATCGAGCGGCTCGTGGCCGTGCACGGCCCGTACGCCACGGCGTTGGTGCTCGACGCCTTCAAGGACCTCGGCTTCCACTTCGCCACGCAGGCCGGCATCACGATCTCGAAGAACGACGTGGTGATCCCGCCGACGAAGGACGAGATCCTCGACCGCATCGAGACCGACGTGGCGGAGATCCAGGACCAGTACGACATGGGCCTGATCACCCAGGAGGAGCGCAAGGAGGCGGTCATCGAGAAGTGGACCGCCGCCACCGACGAGGTCGGGGAGGCGATGCAGGACAACCTCGATCGCCTGAACCCCATCTTCATGATGGCCAACTCGGGCGCCCGCGGCTCGTTCAAGCAGATCCGGCAGCTCGCCGGCATGCGCGGCCTCATGGCCAACCCGAAGGGCGAGATCATCGAGCGTCCGATCAAGGCCAACTTCATGGAGGGCCTGACCGTGCTCGAGTACTTCATCTCGACCCACGGCGCCCGCAAGGGCCTCGCGGACACGGCGCTGCGCACGGCGGACTCGGGCTACCTCACCCGGCGCCTCGTGGACGTCGCGCAGGACGTGATCGTGCGCGAGGAGGACTGCGGGACGGGCGAGCACATCGAGATGCCGGTGCTCGGCGATGACGGGCGCGGAAACGGCCAGCTCGAGGGGCGCTTCGCGGCGGTCCAGTTCAAGACCAAGCGCGGCCGCGTGCTGGTCGAGAAGCACGAGCTGATCACCTCGGAGCACATCGAGGAGATCGTCGAGGCCTACGGCGACGACGAGAGCGCCTCGGTGCCGGTCCGCTCGGTGCTCAAGTGCCAGGCGGAGGGGATCTGCCAGCGCTGCTACGGGCGGGCTCCCGCCACGGGCAAGGTCGTGGCGATCGGCGACGCGGTGGGCATCATCGCCGCCCAGTCGATCGGCGAGCCGGGCACGCAGCTCACGCTGCGGACCTTCCACACCGGCGGTGTGGCGGGCGCGGACATCACGCACGGCCTGCCGCGCGTGGTGGAGCTGTTCGAGGCGCGCAAGCCGAAGGGCCAGGCCGAGCTCGTGACCGTCGAAGGCACCGTCTCGGTCGAGGAGACCGAGAAGGGCCGCCGGGTGATCGTGACCGACGCCGGCGGGGACGAGCACGCCTACACGTTCCCGCGTCGCACCCGTTTGCACGTCGAGAACGGCAAGAAGGTCAAGCAGGGCGATCAGCTCAACGAGGGCTCGATCTACCCGCACGATCTGCTCGCCTTCGGGGCGGAGGACCAGCCCGCCCGGCGCACCGCGACCGAGGTGTACCTCGTCAAGGAGGTGCAGAAGGTCTACAAGTCGCAGGGCGTCGACATCAACGACAAGCACATCGAGGTGATCGTCCGCCAGATGATGAAGAAGGTCCGGGTGGACCAGAAGGGCGACACCACCTACCTCCCGGGCCAGTTCGTGGACCGCAACGAGCTCATCGGCGTCAACGCGGACCTGAAGAAGGGCAAGAAGGAGCAGGCCGAGTACGAGGAGATCATCCTCGGCATCACCAAGGCCTCGCTCGCCACCGACTCGTTCCTGTCGGCGGCGTCCTTCCAGGAGACGACCAAGGTGCTCACGGACGCGGCGCTCGAGGGCAAGACCGACCGGCTGCTCGGCCTGAAGGAGAACGTGATCATCGGGAAGCTGATCCCGGCGGCCACGGGCCTCAGGCGCTACCGCCGGCTCGAGATCGAGCCCACGGAGCCGATCCGCCGCCACACGCCCGAGGAGCTCACGATGCTCGAGGAGTCCGAGCTGCTCGGCCTCACCGACAGCGGCGAGATCGAGGGCTTCGGCTTCTCCGGTGGCGACGGCGACGCCTTCAGCGACCTGCCGGACCTGGAGCCCGCGGAGGGCGACGGCAGCTCGGAGAGCTAGAGGGCTTCCGCCCAGCTGAGCAGCAGCGAGACGTGCTCGTCGGTCAGGCCGACCGACGAGCTCGTCTCGACCAGCAGGGTCGGGGCCGAGCGTCCCTCGGCCCACGCGATGCAGGCCTCGTCGAGGTTGTCGTCGATCCAGGCCGCGGGCCGCTCGCCGGCGAACTCGTCGATCGCTTCGACCTTCCAGTGGGCCGAGCCGAACACCGCGCGGCCGTCGAATATCAGGCAGGGGAGTTCGCCGAAGGGGAGCTTCAGCACGAAAGGCAAGTGCTCATTGGCACGTTCTTCCCAGCCCGTGGCCCAGACGAGCTCGAACGCGTCAGCTAGCCTGATCAGCCTTTCCCCGACCCCCTCGGGGATGCAGTGAGCCACACCGTCGATCCAGTGGAGTGGACCGGGCAGCGCTTGCCCGTCGCCGGGGCTGAAGCCGAACAGGCTGATGACGCCGTCGACATCCAGGAAGAGGATCGGTCGTTGTGGCTGTTTCGGTGCCAACGTTTCGTAATTGTGTTGCTGCGGGACCATTAGGTTGACGAGTGGCCCGCCTTCTCATTCAAGCGGGAGGCGAGCGGGCCGATAGCTCGAATAGGAACGGGGTAGGGACGCCGCCAGGCCCTGCCTGTACCAGACACCTCTTTACTACGTGATCCAGCTCGGAATTCTCCTTGCGCTGCTATGCGCATTTGCCACCAACGTCGGCTTCCTCCTGAAGCATCGCGGCGCCTGCGCCGCCCCTGACGTCAGCATCAAGCATCCGGTCTCGAGCGCGGTCGGCCTGTTCCGGTCGAAGTGGTTCGCGGTCGGCATGCTCGTCGCGCTGGTGGCGTGGATCTTCCACGTCGGTGCGCTGGCGCTCGCCCCCTTGTCGGTCGTCCAGGCCGTGATCGCGGGCGGGCTCGTGTTCCTGACGGTCCTCGCCGAGCGCTTCTTCGGCTGCTCGGTCGGCACGCGTCAGTGGGCGGGTGTCGGCCTCACGGCTCTCGGCCTCGTGCTGCTGGCGATGACGCTGCCCACGGGCGGCGAGCACGCGAGCTTCTCGCTCGCCGGCATGATCGCCTTCGAGTCGGTGCTGCTCTGCCTCGGCACGTTCCTCGTGCTCTCCAAGAAGCTCGGCTCACACGAGCATCACGGCGTGATGCTCGGCACCGCCGCGGGCATCCTGTTCGGCGTCTCGGATGTGGCCATCAAGGCGCTCACCACCTCGGTCGGCGCCGCCGGCGTGGCGGGAATGCTGTCGCCGTGGCTCGTCACCTGCGTCGCCGCCTCGGTGATCGCCTTCTACGCGTCCGCGCGCGGGCTGCAGAAGGGCGAGGCCGTGCCGGTCATCACGCTCACGAGCGCCGCCGCCAACGTGTCGGCGATCAGCGGCGGGATCCTCGTGTTCGGCGATCCGATGCCCGGCGACACCATCGGCATCGTCCTCCAGAGCTTCGCCTTCGTCCTCGTGATCGTGGCCGCCGCGCTCACGCCGGCGCCGCTGCGGGCCGCGCGGGCGAACGCCTAGCCGTAAGCAGCCGGCTCGGCCGGCTGCGCACGGATCCGACTCAGCGCAAAGTTCGCGATCGCCTCGCTCAGCAGCTCCGGGTCGTCCGACATCGGGACGTGCCCGAGCCCCTTCAGGTAGCGCAGCTCGCAGTCGGGGATCAGGCGCTCGAAGCGCCGGCCCTGGCGCGGGAGCAGCACCACGTCCTTGGTTCCCCACAGGACCAGCACCGGGCAGCGGATCTCGGCGAGGCCGGTCACCTGGGTATCGAGCGTGTGGGGGAGGGTCGCGTCGAGCCCCGGCGCGTTCGCGTACAGCTCCGCCTGCTCGATCAGGTCATCGGGGTCGGCGCGCCAAGGCCGGCCGTGTGTCGGCCCCGCCAGCAGCATGCGGCCCACGGGGTTGCGCAGGAGGGGCGCCGGCGGCGGCACGTTGCGCGTCACCCAGCGCAGCCCGAGGAGCACGCTCCTGCCGAAGGTCCTTTCCCGCGCGTGCGCGAGACCCGCCGGCGAGATCGCCGTGACGGTGCGCGCCCGCCCGCGCCTGGCGAGGATCAGCGCGATCCAGCCGCCGAGCGAGTTGCCGGCCACGTGGGCGCTCGCGAAGCCCGCCTCGTCCATGGCGGCCTCCACGGCGTCGGCCAGTCCCTCCGGCGACTGGTCGCTGCACATGGGGGAGTGGCCGAAGCCGGGCAGGTCGACCGCCAGCACGTCGAAACGCTCCTCGAGCAGCGGCAGCATCGGCTTGAAGCCCCTCCAGGTGTGGCCGATGCCGTGGACGAGCACGAGCGGCTCGCCGGAGCCGCCCCGGTGCCGATCGAGTCCCATGGGCGCAATCTATGCGCTGCTACCATCACGCGCCGCATGCCCAGCATCAATCAGCTCGTACGGAAGGGCCGCCGCAAGCCCCCGAAGAAGGTGTCCACGCCCGGACTCAAGTCCGGTCAGGGGAACAAGAAGCGGATCGCGGCGCCCCAGCGGCGCGGAGTCTGCACCCGCGTCTACACGGTCACCCCGAAGAAGCCGAACTCGGCGCTTCGCAAGGTGGCGCGCGTGCGGCTGACCAACGGGATGGAGGTCACCTCCTACATCCCCGGCGAGGGCCACAACCTCCAGGAGCACTCGGTGGTGCTCGTGCGCGGCGGCCGAGTCAAGGACCTGCCGGGCGTGCGCTACAAGGTCGTTCGCGGCACGCTCGACGCCGCCGGCGTCTCCGATCGCAAGAAGGCGCGCTCGCAGTACGGCGCGAAGGCTCGCTGATGCCGAGGCGCGCGGCAGCCGGCGTCCGGCCGATCGAGCCGGACCCGATGTACGGCTCGAAGCTCGTCCAGCAGGTCATCAACAAGGTGATGGTGGACGGCAAGAAGTCGACCGCCGAGAAGATCGTCTACGACGCGCTCGACATGCTCGCCAAGCGGACCGGCAACGACGCGGTGCCGGCGCTCGAGGAGTCGATCAAGGCGCTCACCCCGGTGCTCGAGGTTCGCTCGCGCCGGGTCGGCGGCGCGACCTACCAGGTGCCCGTCGAGGTGCCGCCGCCGCGTGCCCGCACGCTGGCCGTGCGCTGGCTGATCGAGTTCTCGCGCTCTCGCCGCGAGAAGTCGATGTCGGAGCGGCTGGCGGGCGAGCTGGGTGACGCCCAGTCGCAGCAGGGCGGCGCCTACAAGCGCAAGGACGACATCTTCCGCATGGCGCAGGCCAACAAGGCCTTCGCCCACTACCGCTGGTAGACGCTCACGGCGTCCTCGTCGGGCAGCACCGGCGGAGGCGGCGGCCGGAAGCGCTCGAGCGCCAGGGCGTTTAGCAGCTCGAAGAACGCCCGCCGCGCGGTCCCGTCCGCGGAGATGAAGCCGGAGTCCCAGCGCTTGACGTGCGACTCCGCGCGCCAGTTGTAGAGATACACGCGCTTGATGCGCGGCGAGACGGCCGCCAGCCGGAACACGTGGCGCACGGCCCGTGCGGCGCGGCCCTCGTCGTAGGGCCAGCGCTTGGCGAAGCGCACGATCCCGCCCGTCTCCGTGAGCCAGACCTCGTCGCGCGGGACCTTGCGCAGGAAGATGCGGGTGTTGAGGAAGCGCAGGCGGGTGACGTCCGGATAGTTGTGCAGGCCCCAGATGTGCGGCCCGCGCCCGGCCGCCTCGCGGAAGCGGCGGATCCAGCGGAAGCTTCGCCAAGAGCGTCTCAGCAGCACCTCGACCGCGACCACCCGGCAGCCGGCCGCCAGGCACTGGCGGCGCAGCGCGCGGTAGTAGGCCGCCGTCCGGCGCGGGTGCCGGCCCGTGGGCTGGACGGCCGCGAGGTTGGCCTCGTTCCAGGTCGCGTACTGGCGGACCCAGGGGTAGCGGGCGCGGAACTCCGCCACCCGCGCGGCGTAGCCGCCCACCGAGGGCAGCCGGAACTGCCGCTTCCTGCCGCCGGCCGCGTGGCCGAACGTCACGAGCGGCTCGATCCCGCGACGCTGAGCCGCCGCGAGCCAGGCGTCCGTCCGCGCCAGGTCGGCCCCGCCCGCGCGGACCACGTCGTAGGGCACGATCAGCCGGGCGTGCCGGATGCCCGTGGTCTGGAAGCGGGGATCGTCGAAGAGGCCCGGGTTCTGCTCGCCGATCCCGACGTCCACGTGCGGGGTGGGCGCCTGGGCGGCCGCGGGTGCCGCCAGCGCCGCAAGCCCGGCCAGGGCGGCGACGAGGCGAGCTCCCACGGGCGACCGGGCCATCTCGGGCCAGTGTAAGTCGAGTGCGAGCGCCCGGGGGAACGTTGACCGCCTACTACACGGCAAACGTTCCACTCGTCAAGAGGCGTGCTCCTCCGCGCCGGTCGACACCGGGGCGAGCAGCCGAACGGTGCCGGCCATCACCAGCAGGAAGCCCGCGACGATCTCGAGGGTGAGTCCGGCGCCCGCGCTCGCGGTTGCTCCCTCGAAGTTGCGGCCGATCGCGCCAGTCTCGTCGGTCACCGGCAGATCGACGAGCAGCGACCAGCCGAGAACCAGTGCGCCCACGACCACGAGCGCCACGGCGGCCGGCCGCGAGCCGCCCAGCCCGGCCCCGACTCCCATCGCCGCGGCGAGCAGAGCCAGCAGCAGGAACGAGCCGCCGTTGCGCTCGAAGCCGCTCAGCTCGCAGCGGTCGGCCAGCTCCGGATTTGCGTCACTGATCACCTCGCAGCTGCCGCTCGCGACGTCCACCGCGGCCACCGCCGAGAACTCCACGATCACCAGCAGCAGCGCGGCCAGAATGGCCACCGCCGAAACGCTGATTGCAAGCGCCCCAACGCCCGTTTCGGCCCTTGGGCGCCTGCTACCATCACGGGTCGCTCCGCGGGCGGCTCCCCACCGCGCGCGGCCCCGTGGCTCAGCCATGCGGGGGCAGGCGGTCGCTTACGTCGATGGAGTCCTTTACGACATAGAACTCATCCGGGCAGGCGACGCATGCAGCACGGGGCCCGCCAAGGGCCTTTTTTCTGCCCGGATAAGCACGCACGAACACTGAGGTCATGGCACGCAAGGTCACACTCGAGAAGACGCGCAACATCGGGATCATGGCGCACATCGACGCCGGCAAGACGACGACCACCGAGCGCATCCTCTTCTACACCGGCCGCACCCACAAGATGGGTGAGGTCCACGAGGGCGCTGCCGTGATGGACTGGATGGAGCAGGAGCAGGAGCGCGGCATCACGATCACCTCCGCCGCGACCACCGCGTCCTGGCGCGATCACCGCATCAACATCATCGACACCCCCGGCCACGTGGACTTCACCGTCGAGGTCGAGCGCTCGCTGCGGGTGCTCGACGGCGCGATCGCCCTCTTCGACTCGGTCGCCGGCGTGGAGCCGCAGTCCGAGACGGTCTGGCGCCAGGCAGACAAGTACCGCGTGCCGCGCATGGCGTTCATCAACAAGATGGACCGGATCGGGGCCAGCTTCGAGAACTCGGTCCAGACGATGATCGACCGGCTGGGAGCCCACCCTGTGCCCGTCCAGCTCCCGATCGGCGCCGAGGCCGACTTCACCGGGGTCGTGGACCTTGTGAACATGAAGGCGCTCGTCTACAAGGACGACCTCGGGCAGGAGTGGGAGGTCACCGACATCCCGGAGAGCCTCACCGAGGCCGCCCAGCTCGCGCGCACCGAGCTGATCGAGGCCGTCGCCGAGTACGACGACAAGCTGATGGAGGACTACCTCGAGGAGAAGCCGATCGAGCCGCAGCGGCTGATCCAGGACATCCGCAAGGCGACGCTCGACATCTCGATGACCCCGGTGCTGTGCGGCTCCGCCTTCAAGAACAAGGGCGTGCAGCCGCTGCTCGACGCGGTCATCGACTACCTCCCGAGCCCCCTCGACGTGCCCCCGGTGGAGGGCGTCGACGCCGAGGAGATCCCCATTACGCGCGGGGCGTCCGACGACGAGCCGTTCTCGGCGCTCGCCTTCAAGGTCATGGCCGATCCGTACGTCGGCAAGCTCACCTACTTCCGCGTCTACAGCGGCAAGCTCGGCGCGGGCAGCCGCGTGCTCAACTCGGTCACCGGCCGCACCGAACGGGTCGGGCGCATCCTCATGATGCATGCGAACAGCCGCGAGGAGGTCGACGAGGTGTACGCCGGCGACATCGCGGCGGGCGTGGGGATCAAGCAGACCTCGACGGGCGACACGCTCTGTGCGCCCGACGCCCCGGTGGTGCTCGAGGCGATCACCTTCGACGACCCGGTCGTCCACCTCTCGATCGAGCCGAAGACGAAGGTCGACCAGGAGAAGCTCTCGGTGGCTCTCCAGCGGCTCGGCGAGGAGGACCCCACCTTCCAGGTGCGCGCCGACGAGGAGACCGGCCAGACCGTGATCTCCGGCATGGGCGAGCTGCACCTCGAGGTGATCGTCGACCGGCTCAAGCGCGAGTTCAGGGTCGAGGCCGCCGTCGGCCGCCCGCAGGTCGCCTACCGCGAGACGATTCGCAACGACGTCTCGAAGGTCGAGGGCAAGTTCATCCGCCAGACCGGTGGCTCGGGCCAGTACGGCGTGGTCTACATCGACCTCGAGCCGGCGCCGGGCGAGGGCTTCGACTTCATCAACAAGATCAAGGGCGGGGCGGTGCCCTCCGAGTTCATCCCCGCCGTCGAGAAGGGGATCGAGGAGGCGCTCGACTCGGGCGTCAAGGCCGGCTACCCGATGGTGGACGTGCGCGCGACGCTCGTGGACGGCAAGTACCACGACACCGACTCATCCGAGATCGCCTTCAAGATCGCCGGCTCGCTGGCGCTCAAGGAGGCGGCCAAGCGCGCGAAGCCGGTGCTGCTGGAGCCCGTCATGGCCGTCGAGGTCGTGACGCCCCAGGACTTCATCGGCGACGTGATCGGCGACCTGTCCCGCCGCCGCGGACATGTCGAGGGCCAGGAGCCGCGCGGCAACGCCGTGGCCGTCAGGGGCAGCGTCCCGCTGGCGGCGATGTTCGGCTACGCGACAGACCTGCGCTCGTCGACCCAGGGACGAGCCACATACACCATGCAGTTCGATCGGTACGACGAGGTGCCGACGAACATCGCCGAGGAGATCGTCGAGCACCGCACCGGTGAGCCGGTCGGGGCCAGCGCGTAAGTAGTAAGTTCCGGAGACTTTGAGAAAGGAGTAGCCCCCAGTGGCGAAGGAGAAGTTCGAGCGCAACAAGCCGCACGTGAACGTCGGCACCATCGGCCATATCGACCACGGCAAGACGACCCTGACCGCGGCCATCACCAAGGTGCTTTCCGAGAAGTACGGCGGCCAGTCGATGAGCTTCGAGGAGATCGACAACGCTCCTGAGGAGAAGGAGCGCGGGATCACGATCGCCACCTCTCACGTGGAGTACGAGACGGAGAACCGTCACTACGCCCACGTCGACTGTCCGGGGCACGCCGACTACGTGAAGAACATGATCACCGGCGCGGCCCAGATGGACGGCGCGATCCTGGTGGTCTCGGCCGCCGACGGCCCGATGCCGCAGACCCGCGAGCACATCCTGCTCGCGCGCCAGGTGAACGTGCCGTACGTGATCGTGTTCATGAACAAGACCGACATGGTCGACGACGAGGAGCTGCTGGAGCTCGTCGAGGTCGAGGTGCGGGAGCTGCTCTCCGAGTACGACTTCCCGGGCGACGACGTGCCCGTGATCCAGGGCTCCGCGCTGAAGGCCCTCGAGGGCGACAGCGAGCAGATCGAGAAGATCGTCGAGCTCGCCGCGGCGCTGGACTCCTACATCCCGCAGCCCGAGCGCCCGCTCGACCGCCCCTTCCTGATGCCGGTCGAGGACGTGTTCTCGATCACCGGGCGCGGCACCGTCGCGACCGGGCGCATCGAGCAGGGCGTGGTGCACACGAGCGACACCGTCGAGATCGTCGGCATCCAGAACGAGACCAAGTCCACGGTCGTGACCGGCGTCGAGATGTTCCGCAAGATCCTCGACGAGGGACAGGCCGGCGACAACGTGGGCTGCCTGCTGCGCGGCGTCGGCCGCGAGGAGATCGAGCGTGGGCAGGTGCTCTGCAAGCCGGGCTCGATCACCCCGCATACCAAGTTCAAGGCCCAGGTCTACTGCCTGAAGAAGGAGGAGGGTGGCCGTCACACCCCGTTCTTCAACGGCTACCGGCCGCAGTTCTACTTCCGCACCACCGACGTGACCGGCGTGGCGAACCTGCCCGAGGGGACCGAGATGGTCATGCCAGGCGACAACGTCGAGATGACGGTCGAGATGATCCAGCCGATCGCGATGGACGAGGGACTTCGCTTCGCCATCCGCGAGGGCGGCCGGACGGTCGGCTCCGGTGTGGTTACGGAGGTCGTCGAGTAAGGACCTCCGGCAAAGGAGCTTTCGAGGGGCGGGAGCCGGCGAGCCCGCCCCTTGATCTGTCTCCGGACACGCTATGGCGACACTGACGCAGAACAAGATCCGCATCCGGCTCAAGGCCTACGACCACTCGGCGATCGAGACGGCGGCCAAGGAGATCGTCGAGACGGCCGTGCGCACGGGCGCGTCGGTGTCCGGCCCGGTCCCGCTGCCCACCGAGAAGAACGTCTACTGCGTGATCCGGTCCCCCTTCAAGGACAAGGACTCGCGCGAGCACTTCGAGATTCGCACGCACAAGCGGCTGATCGACATCCTGCAGCCCACCCCGAAGACGGTGGACTCGCTGCAGCGGCTCGACCACCTGCCCGCCGGCGTGGACATCCAGATCCAGCTGATCTGATGGCCGGGCTGCTGGGCAAAAAACTCGGGATGACGCAGGTGTTCGATCCCGACGACGGCCACGTCGAGCGCGTGACCGTGATCGAGGCCGGCCCGTGCTTCGTCACCGCCATCCGGCGCGCCGAGCGCGACGGCTACGACGCGCTCCAGCTCGCATTCGGCGAGAAGAGCGAGAAGAGCCTGTCCAAACCGCGCCTCGGCCATCTGCGCAAGGCGGGTGTCGGCAACCTCGGCCACCTGGGCGAGTTCCGCGGCGACCCGGGCGAGGCCGAGATCGGCAATGAGCTGAAGGTCGACGCCGTGTTCGAGAAGGGCCAGACCGTCAAGGTCTCGGGCGTCTCGAAGGGCAAGGGCTTCGCCGGCACGATCAAGCGGCACAACTTCCACCGCGGCCCCACCACCCACGGCTCGCACAACGTGCGCGCCCCGGGCTCGATCGGCGCGTCCGCCGACCCCGCCCGCGTGTTCAAGGGCATCCGCGGCCCCGGCCAGATGGGCAACAAGCGCGTGACGCAGCGCGGCCTCGAGGTCGTGGACGTGCGCGCCGACGAGAACCTGCTGCTGGTACGCGGGTCGGTGCCCGGACCCAAGGGCTCGGTCGTCGAGATCCGGAGCGACGCCTGATGGCGAAGGCGGGCTACATCGGCGGCGGCTCGGGCTCGCTCGAGCTGGACGACGCCGTGTTCGGAGAGAGCTTCCACGGCCCGCTCGTGCACCAGGCGGTGAGGGCCGAGCTGGCCGCGCGCCGGCGCGGCACGCAATCGACGAAGACGCGCGCCGAGGTCCACATGACGGGCGCCAAGGCCTGGCGCCAGAAGGGCACCGGCCGGGCGCGCGTGGGCGCGCTGTCCGCGCCCCAGCGCACCGGCGGCGGCGTGGCGTTCGCGCCCAAGCCGCGCAGCTACACCTTCAAGGTCAACCGCAAGGAGCGCCGGCGCGCGCTGCGCGCCGCGCTCACGATGCACGCGGAGCGCGGCTCGATCGCCGCCGTCGACGCCGCGAAGTTCGACACCCCCTCCACCAAGGCTGCTGCGGCCGCGCTCGGCTCGCTCGAGGGTGAGGGCAGCGTGCTGCTGGTCCTCGCCGACGGCGAGGAGAGCTGCGTCAAGTCGTTCCGCAACATCTCCTACGTGACCGTGCTCCACGCGGATGCCGTGGGCGTGGCGGACGTGATCGGCGCAGCTCGACTCGTGATCTCCGAGGCGGCGCTCCGCCGGCTGAGCGAGAAGGCGGTGGCCAAGTGAACGCGCGCCAGGTGATCGTTCGGCCGGTGATCTCGGAGAAGAGCTACGCGCTGCTCGCGGCCAACAAGTACACGTTCCGCGTCCACGAGGGCGCGAACAAGACGCAGGTCCGCCAGGCGATCGAGGAGATCTTCGGGGTGCGGGTCACGGGTGTGCGCACCGCGTGGGTCAAGCCCAAGCCGAAGCGCCGCGGCTTCTCCTCGGGCACCCGGCGGCGCTGGAAGAAGGCGGTCGTGACGCTCCACGTCGACGACTCCATCGAGCTGTTCGAGGGACAGGGGAACGAGTAGGCCATGGCGATCAAGAAGCACAAGCCAACCTCGCCCGGGCGGCGCTTCGCCACCTGGCTCCAGCACGATGCCGTGACCAAGTCAGAGCCCGAGAAGTCGCTCACCGAGGGGCTCTCGAAGTCCGGCGGGCGCAACTCGAAGGGTCGCATGACCTCGCGCCATCGCGGCGGCGGGGCCAAGCGCCGCTATCGCAGGATCGACTTCAAGCGCTTGAAGGACGGCGTGCCGGCCAAGGTCGCCGCCATCGAGTACGACCCCAACCGCTCGGCCCACATCGCCCTGCTGCACTACGCCGACGGCGAGAAGCGCTACATCCTCGCTCCGGCGCGGCTGAAGGTGGGGGACACGGTGTCGTCGGGGCCGGACGCCGACATCGCGCCCGGCAACTGCCTGCCGCTCGCCAACATCCCGACCGGCACCACGGTCCACAACGTCGAGCTGACCCCGGGCCGCGGCGGTCAAATTGGCCGTTCCGCGGGCACGGCGATCCAGCTCGTCGCGAAGGAGGGCAAGCACGCGACGCTGCGGCTGCCCTCGAGCGAGATGCGCATGGTGCCGGTGCTCTGCCGCGCCACGATCGGCGTGCTCGGGAACGCCGAGCACGAGCTGGTCGAGCTCGGCAAGGCCGGCCGCTCGCGCCATCGTGGCAAGCGCCCGCAGACGCGCGGCGTGGCCATGAACCCCGTGGACCACCCGCACGGCGGCGGCGAGGCGCACAAGACCCCGGGTGGCCACCCGGTCACGCCCTGGGGCGTGCCCACGCTCGGCTACCGCACGCGCAAGAAGCGCAAGCCGTCCGATCAGTTCATCGTCCGCGGCCGCCGGCGCGGCAAGAAGGGCCGGAGGTAGGCCATGTCACGTTCTTCCAAGAAGGGCCCGTTCGTCGATGAGCGCCTGATGCGGCGCATCGAGGCGATGAACGAGTCGGGCAGCAAGACGATGCTCAAGACCTGGTCGCGCGCGTCCACGATCTTCCCCGAGATGGTGGGCCACACGATCGCCGTCCACGACGGGCGCAAGCACGTGCCCGTGTTCATCTCCGAGTCGATGGTCGGGCACAAGCTGGGCGAGTTCGCGCCCACGCGCATGTTCCGCGGCCACGCCGGCGGCGACAAGGTGAGGATGCGGTGACCCCGCCGGACCAGATGGCCGGACCGCCCGAGGGTGGCTGGGAGTCGCTGAAGGTCGACGAGCTCAAGGCCGAGCTCGAAGCCCGCGGGCTCACCAAGAGCGGCACCAAGGCCGAGCTGATCTCGCGCCTCGAGGACGACGAGCTGGCCCAGGAGGCCACCGCGCCGCCGGAGGAGCAGATCGCCGAGGAGGTCGTGGAGGCCGAGGAGGTCGAGAAGCCTGCGGAGCCCGAGGAGGCGGAGGAGGCGAGTCCGCGCCGCGGCTCGGTCGAGACGACCACCCAGACGAAGAAGGCGCCCCCGAAGGTCGAGGGCGCGGTCGTGGTGATGGCGCGCGCCAAGTACGTGCGCAGCGCCCCGCGCAAGGCCCGGCTCGTGATGAACCACATCCGCGGCAAGCGCGTCGAGCAGGCCCAGGCGATCCTCCAGCACGCCCCGCGCGCCGTCTCGACGGACATCCTGAAGCTGCTGAACTCGGCCGTGGCCAACGCGGAGTCCGCGTACGAGCTGGGGCCGGACGAGCTGGAGGTGCGGCGCGCCTTCGTCGACGAGGGCCCGACGATCAAGCGCTACCGCCCGCGCGCGCTCGGGCGCGCCACACGCATCAACAAGCGCACCAGCCACATGACGATCGAGTTGACGACAACCGACGGGAACGGGAGGTAGCTCATGGGCCAGAAGGTCCATCCCGAGTCGCTGCGGGTCGGCTACATCCACGACTGGAAGTCGACCTGGTTCAACGAGCGCGAGTTCTCCGATTACCTGCTCGAGGACCTCGCGATCCGCGACCACATCCAGAACAAGCTCGCCCACGCGGGCCTGTCCACGATCACCATCAAGAAGAACAAGAACGAGGTCGAGGTCAACATCCACACGGCCCGGCCGGGGATCGTGATCGGCAAGTCGGGCAGCGAGGTGGACGCCCTGCGCAAGGAGCTCCACCGCATGACCGGCAAGGCCGTGAAGGTGAACATCCTCGAGATCAAGCGCCCGGAGCTGGACGCGACGCTCGTGGCCCAGTCGATCGCCGAGCAGCTCCAGAACCGCGTGGCGTTCCGGCGCGCGATGAAGCGCGCGCTCACGAGCGCGATGCGCTCGGGGGCAAAGGGCGTGAAGATCCAGGTGTCGGGCCGGCTCGGCGGCGCGGAGATGGCCCGCACCGAGGGCTACTCGGATGGCCGCGTGCCGCTCCACACGCTGCGCGCCGACATCGACTACGGCTTCTACGAGGCCCGCACCACGCAGGGACGCATCGGCGTCAAGGTGTGGATCAACAAGGGCGAGATCATGCCCAAGGGCTTCGCGCAGGACCTCACCGAGCTCGAGGCGCCGCAGGCGGTCGGGCCGGGCGGCGGTGGCCGCGGTGGCCGCGGCGGCCCCGGCGGCGGGCGCGGTCCCGGTGGGCGCGGCGGCGGCCGCGGCGGGCGCGGCCCGGGCGGCGGTCCGTCCCAGGGGGGCAGGCTCTGATGCTGCAGCCCAAGCGCGTCAAGTGGCGCAAGGAGCATCGCGGCAGGCGCCGCGGCTACGCCAAGGGCGGCACGCACGTGGAGTACGGCGAGTACGGCCTGAAGGCGATCGAGCGCGGCTGGGTGACCAATCGCCAGATCGAGGCCGCCCGAATCGCGATGACGCGCAAGATCAAGCGCGGCGGCAAGGTCTGGATCAACATCTTCCCCGACAAGCCCTACACGAAGAAGCCGGCCGAGACCCGCATGGGGTCCGGCAAGGGCTCGCCCGAGGGCTGGGTCGCCGTGGTCAAGCCCGGGCGCGTGATGTTCGAGCTCTCCGGCGTGCCGGAGCCGCTCGCCCGCGAGGCGATGCGTCTGGCCGGGCACAAGCTGCCGGTCAAGACGAAGTTCGTGCTCCGCGAGGGGGCGGGCCAGCAGTGAAGGCGGTCGAGGTGCATAACCTGGAGGACACCCAGCTCGCCGAGTTCGCGGACACCGCGCGCAAGGAGCTGTTCAACCTCCGCTTCCAGCACGCCACGGGCCAGCTCGAGAACACGGCCCGGCTGGGGCAGGCAAAGAGGGATCTCGCGCGCGCGCTGACGGTGGCGAAGCAGCGCGGGATCGACGTCGACACCGAGATTCGCAAGCAGAAGAAGCAATGATCGAGAACGAGAACGAAGAGAACGTGGAGCAGCAGGAGGAGGCCGTCGAGGAGCAGGGCGCCGAGGAGGCCCCTGCCGTCGAGGCGCAGGCCGCCGAGGAGGCCCCTGCGGCCGAGGAGGCCGCCGCGGCCGAGCAGCAGCAGGCCCCCGCCGCGGCCGCCGAACCCGAGGAGCAGCTCTCGCCGAAGGAGCGGCGCAAGCGCGCGCGCTCGCGGCACAGCGGCGAGGCCCGTCCCCAGCGCTCGATCGAGGAGCGCGCGCAGGAGCGGGCCGACGCCCGCCGCCGCAAGGCGCAGCATCGCCGTGCCTACCGGCAGAAGATGCGCGAGCGCCGGGTCTCCGAGCCGCGCGGCGAGACACCGCCCGTCGAGGACAAGGGGTCGGGCGCGCTCAAGGTGCGCCAGGGCGTGGTGGTCGCGGACAAGGCCGACAAGACGATCACGGTGCGAATCGACGTGGTGCGCGCGCACCGCATGTACAAGAAGATCGTGCGCACCTCCTCCACCCTCCACGCCCACGACGAGCGCAACGACGCTCACGTGGGGGACACCGTCCGCGTGGTCGAGAGCCGGCCGATCAGCCGCACGAAGCGCTGGCGCCTGGACGAGGTGCTGGAGAGGGCGCGCTAGGGCGATGATCCAGCAGGAGTCGAGGCTCAAGATCGCTGACAACACGGGTGCCCGTGAGGTGCTCTGCATCCGCGTGCGCGGCGGCAGCCATCGTCGCTACGCCGGCGTCGGCGACATCATCGTCTGCACCGTCAAGCAGGCGATCCCGCACGGCTCCGTCAAGAAGGGTGAGGTCGTGACCGCCGTTGTCGTGCGCACCAAGAAGGGCTTCGGGCGCGACGACGGCACGTATATCGCCTTCGACGAGAACGCGGCGGTGCTGATCGACGCGCAGAACAACCCGCGCGGCACCCGCATCTTCGGGCCGGTTGCGCGCGAGCTGCGCGAGCGCAACTTCATGAAGATCGTCTCGCTGGCGCCGGAGGTGCTCTGAGCATGGCCATGAGGATCCGCCGTGACGACACCGTCCGCATCATCGCCGGCAAGGACCGCGGCAAGACCGGCCGCGTGCTGCGCGTCGACCCGCGCCACGACCGCGTGGTGGTCGAGGGCGCGAACATCATCAAGCGCCACACGCGCCCGCGCACGCTGCGCGACACCCAGCGCGCCCAGGAGCTCGGCGGCATCGTCGAGAAGGAGGGTCCGATCCACGTGTCCAACGTGATGCTGATCGACCCCGACTCGGGCGAGCCCACGCGCGTGGGCATCAAGCGCGAGGGTGGCCGGCGCGTGCGCGTGGCCAAGGGCTCCGGCAAGGAGATCGACTGATGGAAGCCAGCGCCCAGGCGAACATCCCGCCGCGCCTGAAGGAGCGGTACGAGAGCGAGATCAAGCCGAAGCTGCAGGGAGCGCTTCGGCTACTCGTCGGTGATGCAGGTACCGCGCGTGGAGAAGATCACGCTCAACATGGGCGTGGGCGAGGCCAAGCAGGACTCGAACATGCTCGAGGCGGCCCAGGAGCAGCTGGCGACGCTCGCCGGCCAGGCGCCGAACGTGCGCCGGGCGCGCAAGTCGATCGCGGCCTTCAAGCTGCGCGACGGCATGCCGGTCGGCGTGAGCGTGACGCTGCGCCACGCGCGCATGTACGAGTTCCTCGACCGGCTCGTGTCGATCTCGATCCCGCGCATCCGCGACTTCCGCGGTCTCAACGCGCGCTCGTTCGACGGCCGCGGCAACTACTCGATGGGCGTGCGCGAGCAGATCATCTTCCCGGAGATCGACTACGACGCGATCGACCAGGTGCGCGGGCTCGACGTGACGATCACCACGAGCGCCACGACCGACGAGGAGGCCTACGTCCTCCTGCGAGAGTTGGGCATGCCGTTCTCGCCCGAGGGCGCCCCGGGGTCGGAGGACCAGGCCGAGGCCGCCGAGGCGGCGGCGGAGGAGGCGCGGCTCGAGGAGGCGCGCCAGAAGGCGGAGGCCGAGGAGCAGGCCTACGAGGAGCTCAAGGAGGAGAACCCGGAGGCGTACGAGCCTCCCGCCGAGGAGCCCGAGGAAGGCGAAGAGGGCGAAGGCGAAGCGGCAGCTGCCGAGGAAACCGAGGACTGATGGCCAAGACGTCCCAGAGGGTCCGCCAGCAGCGCGGGTCCAAGTACCAGACACGCAACTACAACCGATGCAAGCGATGCGGTCGGCCGCGCGCCTACCTGCGCAAGTTCGGCCTCTGCCGCATCTGCCTCCGGGAGGTTGCCCACGAGGGCATGATCCCGGGGCTCACGAAGTCGAGCTGGTGACCCAATGTCGATGACCGACCCAATCGCAGACCTCCTGACTCGCATCCGCAACGGGCTGCACGCGGACCGCGACGACGTGGAGATGCCCGCGTCCACCTTCAAGGCGGAGGTCGCCCGCATCCTGCGCGAGCAGGGCTACATCGAGGACTTCGCCGTCGAACCGGCGCGAGTCGGACGCACGCTGCGGGTGCAGCTCAAGTACACCGAGGACCGCAAGCCCGTGATCCAGGGGATCGAGCGGATGTCGAGGCCCGGCCGGCGTCACTACGTCGAGGCGGGCACCGTGCCGAAGGTCCAGGGCGGCATGGGCACCACGATCATCTCCACCTCCCGCGGCGTGATGACCGGGCACGACGCGCGCCGCGCCGGCATCGGCGGCGAGCTCGTGGCGAGGGTCTGGTGAGCCCGTCCCCATGAGCCGCATCGGAAAGCAGCCGATCGCCGTCCCGGACGGGGTGGAGGTCACGATCGAGCCCGAGCTCGTGAAGGTGAAGGGTCCCAAGGGCGAGCTCGAGGAGCGCGTGAGCCGCGCCATGGACGTGTCGCAGGAGGACGGCGAGGTCCTCGTCAAGCGCCCCACCGACCGCGGCGAGCACCGTGCCCTGCACGGTCTGACCCGCAGCCTGATCGCGAACATGGTCGAGGGCGTGACGAACGGCTACGAGAAGTCGCTCGAGATCCAGGGCGTCGGCTACCGCGCGCAGCTCCAGGGCTCGAAGCTCGTGCTCGCGCTCGGCTACTCGCATCCCGTCGAGATCGACGCTCCGTCCGGCATCGACTTCGAGGTGCCTCAGCCCACCCGCATCATCGTGCGCGGGATCTCGAAGCAGGCCGTCGGCGAGGTGGCCGCGATCATCCGCAAGCAGCGGCCGCCCGAGCCCTACAAGGGCAAGGGCATCCGCTACCAGGGCGAGTACGTGGCCCGGAAGGTGGGCAAGCGCGCATGACCACGAAGACCAAGCCCCAGGCGCGGCTGCGCCGCCGCCGCCGGGTGCGCGCCAAGGTGCGCGGCACCGCCGAGCGGCCGCGGCTGTCGGTGTTCCGCTCCAACCGCGGCATCGGCGCCCAGCTGATCGACGACGTGGCGGGCCACACGCTGGCCGCCGTCAACTGGACCGAGTCCGACCTGAAGTCGCTCGGCCGGCTCGAGCAGGCCGGCAAGGCGGGCGAGCTGCTGGCCGAGCGGGCCAAGTCCGCGGGCGTCGAGACCGTGGTGTTCGACCGCGGCGGCTACCGCTACCACGGCCGCGTCAAGGCGCTTGCCGACGGCGCCCGCGAGGGCGGCCTCAAGTTTTGAACGGCATCGTTCCGGTCCGGGCAGAGCCCGGCCCCTCGCGCACGACGATGATCGCTACGGTGAGTGATTCCAATGGCCAGTAGGGACAGGACACGGGGCGACAGGGGACGCGGGGGGCGCGACGGCGGCTCGGACCTCCAGGAGCGCGTCGTCGAGATCAACCGCGTCGCGAAGGTCGTCAAGGGCGGCCGGCGCTTCTCGTTCACCGCACTGGTCGTGGTCGGCGACGAGAAGTCCCAGGTCGGGGTCGGCTACGGCAAGGCCAACGAGGTCCCGGTCGCGATCCAGAAGGGCGTCGAGCGCGCCCGCAAGAACCTCTTCAAGGTGCCGATGCACGGCTCGACGATCACCCACGAGGTGGTCGGCGTGCACTCGGCCTCGCGCGTGCTGCTCAAGCCGGCCTCGCCCGGTACCGGCGTGATCGCCGGCGGTGGCGTGCGCGCCGTGCTCGAGCTGGCCGGCATCAACGACGTGCTCTCGAAGTCGCTCGGGTCGCAGAACCCGATCAACCTGGTGAAGGCCACCGTCGCCGGGCTCCAGGGCCTGCGCGACCCCAAGCAGGTGGCGGAGCTGCGCGGCCTCACCGTCGCCGAGGTGCTCGGCCTCGAGCGCGACACCGAGGACACGCCGGCCTGATGGCGACGCTCACCATCACGCAGGTTCGCTCGTCGAACGGCTCGAGCCGCAAGCAGACGGAGACGCTGAGGACGCTCGGGCTCGGCAAGATCGGGCGGACCGTGGAGCGCGAGGACCACCCGTCCGTGCGTGGCCTGATCCACGCCGTCGGCCACCTGGTGGAGGTGCGGGATGGCTGACGAGCGCATCGGGCTGCACAGCCTGAAGCCCGCCCCCGGCTCGCGCCGGCCGAAGAAGCGCATCGGCCGCGGCGAGGGCTCCGGCACCGGCAAGACCGCCGGTCGCGGCCACAAGGGCGTACGGCGCGCGTTCGGGCAGCAAGCGCCGCGTCCGCTTCGAGGGCGGCCAGACGCCGATCCATATGCGGATGCGCAAGCTGCGCGGTCCGCACATGAAGAAGTCGATGCCGTTCGAGAAGTTCCGGACGCGCACGCAGCCGGTGAACCTCGACGACCTCGAGGCGCGCTTCGACGCCGGCGCCGAGGTCACCCCCGACGGCTTGCGCGAGCTGGGCCTCGCGACCAAGCGCGACGTGCCCGTCAAGGTGCTCGGCCGCGGCGAGCTGTCCAAGGCCCTGACCGTCCACGCCCACGGCTTCTCGAAGACCGCGCGCGAGAGGATCGAGGCCGCGGGCGGCACCTGCCAGGTCCTCGAAGGACTGAGGACGGCCGGGTGCTCCGGACCTTCCTGAACGCGTTCCGGGTCGCCGACATCCGGAAGAAGCTGGCCTTCACGGCCGCCATGCTGGCGCTCTACCGGCTCGGCGCCTACATCCCCGCGCCGGGGATCAACATCGACGTGGTCGAGGACCTCGCGTCGAACTTCGAGGGCCAGTCGAACGTGCTCGGCTTCCTCAACCTGTTCTCGGGCGGCTCGCTCCAGCGCTTCGCGATCTTCGCGCTCGGGATCATGCCCTACATCACCGCGTCGATCATGCTGCAGCTGCTCACGGTGGTGCTGCCCTCGCTCGACAAGCTCCGCAAGGAGGGTGAGGTCGGCCAGCAGAAGATCACGCAGTACACGCGCTACCTCACCGTCGGCCTCGCCTTCGGCCAGTCGATCGGCTACGTCTTCCTGTTCCGCACCTTCGCCGGCAGCGAGGGCACCGAGGTGGTCGACAACTTCACCTTCGGTCGCGTCTTCGTGATCGTGATGACGCTCACCGCCGGCTGCGTGCTGCTGATGTGGCTCGGCGAGCTGATCACCCAGCGCGGCATCGGCAACGGCATCTCGCTGATGATCTTCGCCTCGATCGCGTCGGGCCTGCCGAGCGGAATCCAGGCCTGGTGGACGAACCCGGACCAGATCTTCGTCGTGATGATGCCGTTCCTGGCGCTCGCGATCATCGCCGGAATCGTCTTCATGCAGGAGGGGCAGCGGCGCATCCCCGTGCAGTACGCCAAACGCGTGGTGGGCCGGCGCATGGCCGGCGGGGGCTCCACCTACCTGCCGCTGCGCGTGAACATGGCAGGCGTGATCCCGGTGATCTTCGCGGCCTCGCTGATGGCGTTCCCGCCGACGGTCGGCGAGCTCACGCAGGCGAGCTGGGCACAGGACTTCTCGGCCTTCTTCAACCCCAACGACGCGCCCTACCTGATCGGTGAGTCGATCCTGATCATCCTGTTCACCTACTTCTACACGGCGGTCACCTTCAACCCGGTGGAGCAGGCGGACAACCTGAAGAAGTACGGCGGCTTCATCCCTGGGGTGAGGCCTGGAAGACCCACGGCCGAATACCTCGACCGCATCCTCGCGCGGCTGACGTTCCCGGGCGCGCTCTACCTCGCCGCCGTCGCGGCGCTGCCGACGATCCTCATCAACCAGACGAGCGCGAACTTCTTCTTCGGCGGAACGTCGATCCTGATCGTCGTCGGCGTCGCGCTCGACACCATGAAGCAGCTCGAGGCGCAGCTCATGATGCGCAACTACGAGGGCTTCCTGAAGTGAGTGAGCTGAACCTCGTCCTTCTCGGTCCGCCCGGGGCCGGGAAGGGCACCCAGGCGGAGCGCCTGGTCGAGGACTTCGGGCTTCCCTACTACTCCACCGGCATCATCCTGCGCGAGGCGGTGGAGAAGGGCAACGACCTCGGTCGCGAGGCCAAGGAGTACATGGACCGGGGCGAGCTGGTGCCGGATCTCCTGATCACGGACGTGATCGCGGCCCGGTTCGACTCCGGCGAGGCCGACGACGGCTTCCTGCTCGACGGCTTCCCGCGCACGATCGGGCAGGCCGAGATGCTGGAGGAGGCGCTTGCCACGCGCGGACGGGAGCTCGCCGGCGCGCTCCTGATCGACGCGCCCGACGACGAGGTCGTACGCCGGCTCTCGGGCCGGCGCACCTGCGTGAAAGCGGGTCACGTCTACCACCTCGAGTTCGATCCTCCGAAGAACGAGGGCATCTGCGACCAGGACGGCTCGCGGCTCGTCCAGCGCGACGACGACCGCCCGGAGACCGTGCGCAAGCGCCTGTCTGTGTACCACGAGCAGACCGAGCCGCTGATCGAGTGGTACGAGCGGCGCTCGGTGTTGCGCCGCTTCGACGGCACGCGCACGCCCGAAGAGGTGCACGACCGGATCCGTGCGACACTTGCCACGGTTCGACTCGAGGACGAGGTCTGAACGTGATCCAGCGCAAGACACCGGAGCAGCTCGACAAGATGGCCGCGGCGGGCCGGATCCTCGCCCGCTGCCACGAGATGCTGCGCGCGAAGGCGCGCCCCGGGGTGACCACGGCCGAGCTCGACGAGGCCGCCGAGCGCTTCATCCGCTCCCAGGGCGCCGAGCCGGCCTTCAAGGGCTATCGCGGCTTCCCCGGCTCGATCTGCGCCTCGCCGAACTCGATGGTGGTGCACGGGATCCCGGGCTCGTACCGGCTGAACCGCGGCGACGTGCTCTCGATCGACATCGGCGTGATCCTCGACGGCTGGGTCGCCGACGCCGCGATCACGCACCCGATCGGCCCGGTCACGCCGGTGGCAAAGCGCCTCCTCGCGACCACGCGCGCGGCGCTCTTCGACGCGGTCGACCAGTGCCTCGTGGGCAACCGGCTCGGCGACGTGTCGAGCGCCGTGCAGACGCGTGTGGAGTCGGAGGGCTTCGGCGTGATCCGCTCGCTCGTCGGCCACGGGATCGGCCGCGACATGCACGAGGATCCGCAGATCCCCAACTACGGGGAGCCCGGCACCGGGCCGGAGCTCGAGGAGGGCATGGCGCTCGCGATCGAGCCGATGGTGAACGTGGGCAGCCCGCACGTGCGCATGGGCTCGGACAACTGGGCCGTGTTCTCCCAGGACGGCTCGCTGGCGGCGCATTTCGAGCACACGGTGGCCATCACGGCCGACGGACCCCGCATCCTCACCCCCTGGCACGAGCTGATGCCGGACGTGGCTGCTCCGGCCGCCGCGCCCGCGGGTTGAGAAGGCCGCCCTTCCTGGGGGCTGCTGCTACTCTTGTCGGTCGGCGCGGAGCCGTTTCCTGGGCTCTGCGCTGGTCCTCGTTCGATACGGTCCCGGCCACGGAGCTATGAAGGTCCGCGCATCAGTCAAGCCCATGTGCGAGAAGTGCAAGATCATCCGCCGCGGCGGTGCCGTTCTCGTGATCTGTCAGAACCCCCGGCACAAGCAGCGGCAGGGCTAGATGGCACGCATCTCCGGCATCAACATCCCCCTCAACAAGAGGGTCGAGATCGGGCTTACCTACGTGTACGGCATCGGCCGGTCGACCTCCAACCAGGTCCTGGCCGAGTCCGGCGTGGATCCGGACACCTACGTGAAGGACCTGACCGAGGACGAGGTCCGCAAGCTGCGCGAGAAGGTCGACGACCTGCTCGTGGAAGGCGATCTCCGTCGTGAGCGCTCGCAGAACGTCAAGCGTCTGATGGAGATCGGGACGTACAAGGGCCTGCGCCACCGGCGCGGCCTGCCCGCCAACGGACAGCGGACCAAGACGAACGCGCGCAGCCGCAAGGGGCCCAAGCGCGGCTCGTCCGCCGGCGGCGGCAAGAAGAAGGTCAGGAAGCACTAGATGCCCCAGCCACGACGCCCTCGCGGCCGACGGCGCGTTCGGAAGAACGTCCCGTTCGGCCAGGCACACATCAAGACGAGCTTCAACAACACGATCGTGTCGCTGACCGACAAGGACGGCAACGTGATCGCGTGGGAGTCCGCCGGCGGCGCCGGCTTCAAGGGCTCGCGCAAGTCGACGCCATTCGCCGCTCAGGTGACGGCGGATGCGGCGGCGCGCAAGGGCATGGAGCACGGCCTGCAGAAGGTCGAGGTCTTCGTGAAGGGGCCGGGCTCGGGGCGCGAGACCGCGATCCGCTCGCTCCAGGCGGCCGGGCTCGAGATCACCGGGATCCGCGACGTCACGCCGCAGGCCCACAACGGCTGCCGTCCGCGCAAGCGCAGGAGGGTCTGACCGTATGGCCCGCGACACCGGTGCCCAGTGCAAGCAGTGCCGCCGCGAGGGCATGAAGCTCTTCCTGAAGGGCGAGCGCTGCCTGACCGACAAGTGCGGCGTCGAGCGGCGCAGCTATCCGCCCGGCGACCACGGGCGCGGCCGCTCGCGCCAGTCCGAGTACCGCGTGCAGCTGCGCGAGAAGCAGAAGGCGCGCCGCTACTACGGCGTGCTCGAGAAGCAGTTCCGCAACTACTACGCCAAGGCGAGCCGCCAGACCGGCGTGACCGGCGAGAACCTGCTGCGGCTGCTCGAGTCGCGTTTCGACAACGTGCTCGTGCGGCTCGGGTTCGCGGCGTCGCGGCGGCAGGCGCGCCAGATGATCCGCCACGGCCACTGGACCGTGAACGGCCGGCGCGTGGACATCCCCTCGTACCAGTTGCGACCCGACGACGTGATAACGATGAAGCCAAGTGCTCCGGTGGAGCCGGTCATCCGTGATGCGACCGAGCTGACCTCCGCCGTGCCGGCGTGGCTCCAGGCGGACCACGACGGCCTCACCGCCAAGGTGCTGCGCCTCCCCGAGCGCGCGGAGATCACCACGCCGGTGCAGGAGCAGCTCATCGTCGAGCTCTACTCGAAGTAGCACAGACACGCGCGCGTCCGGCCGGGCGCGTGCGGCCCGACCGAAGGAATCAGCCTCCCCAATGATCGAGTTCCAGACCCCCCAGATTTCGGCCGACAAGGTCGAGGACAACCGCGGAACCTTCACGATCGAGCCGCTCGACCGCGGCTTCGGTTACACGTTCGGCAACTCGCTACGTCGCGTGTTGCTGTCGTCCCTGGCCGGCGCGGCCGTGACGAGCGTGCGGATCGAGGGCGTCGCGCACGAGTTCTCGACGATCAACGGCGTGAAGGAGGACGTGACCGACATCGTCCTCAACCTCAAGGAAGTCGTCTGCCGCATGCATTCGGACGCGGCGGAGATCGAGGCGCCGCTGGTGGTCACCGGCCCCGGTGAGATCAGCGCCGGCGACATCGACCTGCCCTCCGGCGTCGAGATCCTGAACCCCGAGGCCCACCTCGCCACGCTCGAGAAGAAGACCAAGCTCGAGATGTACCTGACCGTGGGCCACGGCCGCGGCTACTCGCCGGCCGAGGACAACAAGACCCCCGACCAGCCGATCGGCGTGATCCCGATCGACTCGATCTTCTCGCCCGTCAAGCGCGTCGCGTACTCCGTCGACGCCGCCCGCGTGGGCCAGAAGACCGACTACGACAAGCTCACGCTCGACATCGAGACCGACGGCTCGCTCGACCCCGAGGCGGCGCTGCGCGAGGCCGCGGAGATCCTCATCAAGTACCTGGCGATCTTCACCGACGCCGACCGCGTCGAGGCCCTGCGCGACCAGGGCGCCGCGCTCGTCGCGGGCGCCGACGGCCTCGGCGGCGACGGCGCGGGTGCCGGCGCCGGCGGGATGGACGACATCCTGATCGAGGAGCTCGAGCTCGGCGTCCGCTCCTACAACTGCCTGAAGCGCGCCGGCATCCAGACCGTCGGCGACCTCGTGCAGAAGTCGGAGTCGGAGCTGGCGGCGATCCCGAACTTCGGCCGCAAGTCGATCGAGGAGGTCAAGGAGACCCTCGACGCTCGCGGGTTGGGCCTCCGGGCCGGCTAGGTAGGGTCTCCGCGGCCATGCGCCACCGCAAGCAACGGGGCAAGCTCTCGCGTGACGCGGCGCACCGCAAGGCGCTGTTCATGAACCTGTGCCGCGAGGTGATCGACCACGAGCGCATCCAGACGACCGAGGCCAAGGCCAAGGCCGTCAAGCCGGAGCTGGAGCGGCTGATCACGCTCGCGAAGAAGGGCGACCACCACTCCCGCCGCCTGGCGATGGCCCGCCTCGGGCAGGACAAGTTCGTGGTCTACAAGCTCTTCGAGGAGATCGCGCCGCGCTACGCGGAGCGCGAGGGCGGCTACACGCGCATCCTGAAGCTCGGCCCGAGGAAGTCCGACTCGACCGAGATGGTCTTCCTCGAGCTGGTCTGACAGCCCGTCGACGCCAGCCGGCGGAAGCGATCGATCGAAACCTGGCCGTAGGTGCGCCTGCGGATGCACAGGAAGGACCAGGGGCCTTCGTAGTAGTAGTCGGCCGTGCACGACCAGCTGGGCACCCGCAACGGGCGCTCGACCTGCCTGCCGACCGCTCGGCGCGCCACTCGCTGCGCTCTCCGGCACGAGGGTGCCCGCTCGCCGTGGGCGATAACCCTGAACGAGTAGTGCGTGTCCCTCACGGTGCCGCATCTCGTGATCGTTGCCACGGCCGGCGAGGCTGAACCCGCCGCCGTAAATGCCAGCGTGGTCGCGCTCACCATCAGGAGTCGTCTCATGTCGTCGCCTCCACTCACCGCGGCCGCGGGATCCGGGGCGTCGCCCGGCGGCATTGCTTGCCGCGACAGCGGACAAGTCGGCGAAGTTGCCTCGCCAGCACGCGGCGGGCCGCCCGGTAGCGGTGATCGCGGTGCCGGGAGCGCATCTCCTGGGGGTCCCTGCGGAGGTCGTAGACCTCTGTCTCGCCGCTGCGATAGCGCACGTAGAGCCAGCCGGGGGTACGGACGGCGCGGTAGGTCATCACCCGCCTGAGGGCGCTGCCACGGTTGGGCACCTCGTCCTGGTCGCGCAGGGACGCGAACCTGCTGCCGCCGGTCTCGTGCAGGATCGCCCGGCGCGTGCGGCGCTCCGGGTTGCGCGCGAATGGGAGCAGCGAGCGCCCGTCGACCGTCTTGCCCGCCTCGGCGCCTGCGATATCGAGCAGCGTTGGCGCCAGGTCGGTGTTGGCCACCAGCTCGCCCGACACGCGGCCGGGCGGCAGCCCCGGGCCGCGGATCAGCAGCGGCACGTGGGTCGAGGCCTCGTACGGAAGCATCTTGCCGGAGCGGACGCGATGCTGGCCCTGCATGTACCCGTTGTCCGATGTGAACACGATGTAGGTGTTGTCGAGCTCGCCGCGCCGACGCAGGGCCGCCACGATCCGGGCGACCGCGTCGTCCACCGCCAGAAGTGAGGCGCGGCGGCTGCGCGCGTCGCGCGTCAGGCGAGCGATGTCGTCGCGGGTGAGCCGGCGCGTGCGTCGCCGCAGGAAGCGGGGCTTGTCCGACATGTCGCCTTCGTTGAAGCTGCGCGTCCGCGTCAGTGGCGCGCTCGCATACGCGTGGCGGTGTCGCGGCGCCGGTCGCACCAGCTGCCCGCTGCGACGCTGGATACGGCGATCCTCGTGATGGGGGGCGAGGAAGTTGATCGAGATGAAGAACGGCCGGCGCCCGGCGCGGCCGTTGATCACCGACAGCGCCTTGCGTGCGAGCACGTCTGTCTGGTACAGGCGCGGCTCTCTCCGGAACGGCCTGCCGTAGGTGTGGAAGCGGCCGTTGTCGTTCATCGTGTAGCCCCACATGCGGTAGGTCGAGTAGTCGACCGTCGCATGCCAGTCGCTCCATCCCGGCGGCACGTCGGCCGGCTGTTGGTCGCCGTAGCCGTTTAGGAACTTTCCGAGGTGCGCCGTGTAGTAGCCGGCATCTCGCAGCCAGACCGGGAGGGCGTTCCGCTTGTCGAAGCGGCCATATCCGCCGCTCGGCGGGTAGAGGCCCATCACGCCGTGGTTGTGCGCGTACTGGCCCGTCAGGTAGGTCGCCCGCGAGGGGCAGCAGACGGGATACGAAACGTACGCGCGCCTGAAGCGAACGCCCTGGGCGCCGATCAGCTCTTCCGTGTTTCGCATCCCGCTGAGCTCGGTGACGGTCTGGTCGTCGGTCATGATCACGACGATGTTGGGTCGCGTCGCGGTGGGCTGCCCGTATGCGGGGAGGGTCAGGCTGGTGGCGGCGGCGAGACCGAGGCCCAGCAGCGCGGCAGCTCGGATGATGAGGGCGGAAGGGGCCGTCGCGCGCATGCGCGCCTCCTCAGACGTGGGTGGGATCTGGCTAGAGGTCGAGCGGGGCCGATGGGCGTGGGTGCGAGTCCGCCCTTCGTTGCTTCACCCGGTCGAGCACGAGTCTGCGCCTTATCGCGGTGCGGGGCTAGGAGACCTAGGCACCGACTGCCTCACCCGTAGGTGCCGCCGGAGGTACACCTGGGTGGACTACGGTCCGGCCCGCGCCACTGACGGCTGCCGGCGCTAGAGCTCGCGCTCGGAGATGAGACCGCCGGCGAAGGCCCGCTCGACCAGGCGGGCGCGCTTCTCGTTCTGCGGCAGGTGCTCGACGCCGAACTTCTCGAACAGCGCCCGCATGTGCTTCTTGACGGCGTCGACGCTGAGGTGCAGCTCGGTGGCAATGTCGTCGTTTGTCGCCGGCGTGACGAACGACGTGGTGTTCTTGAACGGCCGGCAGAGCGCGATCAGGACGCGGCGCTGAGCGTTCGACAGAGACACGATCCGGTCCAGTTCCGCCATCGGCGCCGTGCCGAGCGACTCCGCTTCCGTCGGCCTTCGGAAGACGATCACCGCACCGCCGAGCCGCATCGCGTCGCCGTCGTGCAGACGCCGCTGGCCGCGCACATGCTCGCCGTTGACGAACGAGCCGTTCATAGACAGCCCGTCGTCGACGAGGGTCCAGTCGTCGCCGATCCGTCGCAACTCGGCATGGAGACGCGAGACGCCCTCGTCCCAGGTGAGCGCGATGTCCGCGCTCGCGCGCCGACCCAGTGACAGCCGTTCCACATGTGGGTCGAGGACGAGGATCTGGTGCCTCCCCTCGCCGTCGCGGAAAACCACGAAGGGCAGACCCTCGCGCTCAGCCTCGATTTGGGCCTTCAGCTCGGAGGCGGTCGCAGCCTGCGGGGGTCGAGAGGGCTCGGCCACGCCTCCATCACTCTATTTCACATGCTGCACCGGTTGGGGTACTGAGCTACGCTCGTCAGAGGTCCTCCGGTGGGTAATCCGTCCAGCAGAGGCAGCATCCGATGAGTCTTCTGGCAACAGGCTCTGTCCTCGGTGATTTCAGGATCGAGGGCGTAGTCGGTCGCGGCGGGATGGGTGTGGTCTACCAAGCGGTTCAGCTCTCGCTCGGGCGGCCGGTGGCACTGAAGGTGATCGCCCCCCACCTGACGGACGAGGATGGTTTCCGCGAGCGCTTCCTGCGCGAGTCTCGCCTCTCGGCCTCGATCGATCACCCGCACATCGTTCCGGTCTATGCGGCGGGCGAGGAGGAAGGCGTCTCCTACATCGCCATGCGGTTCGTCGAGGGAGTCGACATGCGCGCCGCGATCACCACGGCCGGTCGCCTCGAGCCGCAGCGCGCGACGCGAATCGTGGCGCAGGTCGCGTCGGCGCTCGACTCGGCCCACGAGCGCGGCCTGGTGCATCGCGACGTGAAGCCCGCCAACATCCTGCTCTCACGCCATGGCGGCAGCGATCATGCCTATCTCACCGACTTCGGCCTGACCAAGCGCGAGGCGTCGGCGGCAGGCCTCACGGGCTCAGGCGAATGGGTCGGCACGCTCGACTACGTGGCGCCCGAACAGCTCCGCGGCGGCGAGGTTGACGGCCGGACAGACGTCTATTCCCTCGGCTGCGTCCTCTACGAGTGCCTGACCGGCGAAGTCCCGTTCCCGCGCGAGAATGCCCTGGCGAAGCTCTGGGCGCATCTCTCGGATCCACCCCCGGCGGCCTCCGAGCGCGTGCCGGAGCTGGCGCCTGCGCTATCGGCACTCGTGCAGCACGCCATCGCGAAGTCCCCGGACGACCGCTTCGAATCGGCCGGCGAGCTCGGCAGCTCCGCCGTCGCCGCCACCTCGGCGGAGACGGGCGCGCCGACCAAGGCCTTGAACGGTCCGCTGCCGGGCCGCCGAAGGAGGGTGCCGGCGCCCCCGAGTCTGCGGGGGACGTTCGGCATGCCTCGGTCGGCGCGGATGAGGACACGAGACGCGCGCCTATACGAGCGCGAGCGAGAGCTCGAACAGGCGGAAGTCGAGCTGGACGCCGCAGCGGCGGGTTCGGGCAGGGTGCTGATGATCGAGGGTCAGGCCGGAATAGGGAAGTCCAGCCTGATGGGCGAAGTCGCGGGCTTGGCGGACGGGCGCGGCTTCGAGGTCTTCAGCGCCTGTGGCTTGGAGCTGGAGCGCGATTACGCCTACGGAGTGGTGCGGCAGCTGTTCGAGCAGCGCGTGCAGCTCCTCGAGCCGCTCGAGCGCGCTCGACTTTTTCGCGGCGCCGCCGGCCTGGCCGAGTCGCTTTTTCTGCGAGCGGCTCCGCCAGCGGCCGGCCCGGCCGAGTCGCCGGAGGACCGCATGTTCGCGGCACTGCATGGTCTCTACTGGTTCTGTGCGGAGCTGAGCGAGCTCGCGCCGGTCCTGCTGGAGGTCGACGACGCGGACCGGGCCGATCAGGCGTCGCTGCGGTTCCTCGCGCATCTCGCACCCCGCCTGGAGGGCCTGGCCGTGGCGGTCCTGATCGCACGCCGGCCGGTCGAGCCCGGTGCCCAGGGACAGCCCCTGCGTGACGTCGAGCGGCATGCAGCTGTGAAGCTCTGCCCGCGTCCGCTCTCGCCGGCCGGCTCGGCCGCTCTCGTGCGCGGTCGACTGGGCGGCGGCGACTCCGAGCTCTACGACGCGTGCCATCGCGCTGCCCAGGGCAACCCGTTCCTGCTCGGCGAGCTCTGCGCAACCATGCAAGCCGAGGGGCTGGCGCCGACCGCGGCGACGGCGCCGATGGTCCAGCGGCTCGGACCGCGCAGCATCGCCGATTCGAGCCTCACGCGGGTGGGACGGGTCGCCCCCGACGCTCGCAGCCTGGTTCAGGCTTCGGCGCTGCTCGGGTCGGGAGCCGAGCTACGCCATGCCGCGGCGCTCGCCGAGCTTGGTCTCGAGCGAGCCGCGGCACTCGCCGATTCGCTGGTCGACTGCGGAGTGCTCTCCTCCGTGGTCCCCCTCGAGTTCGTCCATCCCGTCGTCAGGACGTCGATCGTGGACGATCAGCCGGCCGGCGTCCGCGGTGTCTTGCACGCCCGTGCGGCACGGTTGCTGGCCGACGAGGGCGCTGCCGGCGAGCTCGTCTGTGTCCACCTGATGCAGGCGGCCCCGGCGGGCGACGAGTGGGTCGTGGAGCAGTTGCTCCAGACCGCCAGGGCCGCGCTCGACGAGGGGGCACCCGAGGCCGCGGCGTCGCTCTTGGCTCGTGCGCTGTCTGAGCCCCCGAACGCCGATCAGCGCGTCAATGTCCTGTACGAGCTCGGTCGAGCGGAGGCCCTCGGCCCCGACCCGGCGAGTGCCGTGGACCATTTGCGGGCGGCACTCGGGGCCGCAACCGAGCGTGACATGCGTGATGAGCTGATCGCCGAGGTGGTGAGCGTGCTGTGGCACCTGGGGCGGCGAGCCGAGCTGCTCGAGGTCGCTCGAGCCGAGCTCGAGCGCTGCGCCCCGCACACCCCGCTCGATTCGCGGCGGCGCCTCGAGGCCGCGCTCATAACTGGGCTGAAGTTCAACGTCGGGCACTACGAGGAGCTCGATGCGAGGCTCGACGCACTCGCGCCCGAGTTGACCGGGAGCTCGCCGGCGGAGCGGGTAATGCTCGCGATCCTCGCCCAGCGCCGAGTCGAGCGGGCGGAGCCGGTCGGGGAGGCGCTCGCGGCTGCCCGACTGGCGCTCGACCGCGGGCTGCTCACCGACCACGCTCCGTCGTTGCGGGCGCCGTCGGGAGTCGCTCTGCGGGCGTTGATCGAGAGCGACCAATATGAGGAGGCGGCACGCTGGATCTCCGAGGCTCTGGAGCTCGCGCGGGCGAGGGGCTCCCGCGTCGGTCTGCTGACGGCTCAGCGATTCCTCGCCGAGCTTGCCTACTACAGGGGCGACCTCGTGGCTGCCGAGGCGGAGGCCCGCCTGGTAGCGGGCGATTGGGTCGAATATCCCTCACTGGCCGCCTTCTGCGCCGCGGGGATCCTGGCGCAGACGCTCGTCGCGCGCGGTCAGTTCGAGCAGGCGGAGGCGACGCTCGACGGGCTCGGCGACGGCCTTCAGTATCCGGGCTTCCCGAACTCGGTGATCGCCGTGGCACGTGCAGAGCTCGCCCTGGCGCGTGGCGACGCCTCGTCCGCAATGGTCGAATTCACGCGGGCGGGAGAGGAGTTTCCCTACTCCGGCTGGCGGCCGGGGGCGGCTCGCGCACATCTTCTGATGGGTGAGCGAGCTCAAGCGATTGGCCTGGCCGACGAGGAGCTCGCGAGGGCCCGGCGGTTCGGGGCGCCTCGGGCGTTGGCGACCGCGCTGCGTGTGAGTGGTCTCTCTCATGGCGACAAGGGCGGCCTCGGCCTGTTGGAGGAGTCGGTCGAGGCGCTGCGCGGCTCACCGGCCGCGCTCGAGCGGGCGACGTCGCTCTGCGAGCTCGGCGCAGCGCTGCGGCGCGCCAAGCGTCGGGCCGACTCGCGTCCGTTCCTGAGGGAGGCGCTTGATCTCGCCCACCGCTGTGGAGCGCAGCCCCTCGAGGAGCGGGCGCGGACGGAGCTGGTGGCTTCGGGCGCACGGCCGAGGCGGCCGGCGCTGTCGGGCTTGGAGGCGCTGACCGCCTCGGAGCTGCGCGTGTGCCAGTTGGCTGCCGACGGGCTGTCGAACGCCGAGATCGCCCAGGCACTGTTCGTTACCCGCCGGACGGTCGAGACCCATCTCGGGCATGCCTACCGCAAGCTGGCGATCACCTCCCGGGCCGAGCTCGCGCAGGCGCTTGCCGGAAGCGCGGCGGATCAGGGCGCTAACCGCTGACGCCATGTTCGCTCGGCTTCGCGAGGCAGGAGCCGGACCGAACACACTCGCGGCGCTCCTGTTCTCGGCCATGGCGATGTCGTTCGCTGCTTGCGACGACGACAGCGGCCGCGAGCAGGGTCAGGCGATCACGATCGGATACTTCGCGCAGCCCGATCAGCTCGACCCTGCACTCGGCTTCAACGATTCCGAGCAACGCAGTTCTCACCCAGGTCTACCTGCCGCCTGCTGACCTACAAGCGGGTCGAGGGGCCGGCGGGCACGACCCTGATCCCCGGGCTGGCGGAGGAGCTTCCCGGGGTTTCCTCCGACGGGAGGACCTACACCCTGCGGCTGCGGGAGGGCCTTGTGTACTCGGACGGTAGCCCCGTGAAGGCGAGCGACTTCGAGCACGCGCTGCGGCGCGTTCTCAACCTGGGATCGCCCGGCGCGCCGCTGTACGAGCGGCTCGTCGGCGCGACCGAGTACGAGAAGGGTGGCGAGCCCGGAGGCCGACATCGCGGGAATCGAGACCGACGATCGGACGCGGCGCATCACGATCCGGCTGGATCAGCCGTTACGCGGCCTTCGATCACGTCCTCGCGCTGCCGTTCGCCACCCCGGTCCCCGCGGACACGCCGTTTCGCGAACGCGACGAAGCAGCCGCCGCCGGGCACCGGCCCGTTCTGCGATCACCGACTCGGAGCCGAACCGGGAGTTCGTGATGGAGCGCAACCCCGGGTTCGAGTCGCTGGGGATCGAGGGCGTGCCCGAGGCGAAGCTCGACCGGATCACGACCAGGGTCGAACGTCGACAAGACGAAGCAGGCCCAGGACGTGCTCACGGGCAAGCTCGATTACATGTCCGACTCGCCGCCGCCGGACATGCTTCCGACCGTCAAGGAACGGGCGGGGGACCGCTATGAGGAGAACCGCCACGGCCAATACGAACTGGTTCTACCTGAACGGCCGCCTGCCGCCGTTCGATGACCCGCGCGTCCGCGAGGCGGTGAACTACGCGGTGGACAAGCGCGCGCTAGGACGCATCTACGCCGGGTGAGCTGCAAGTCGGATGCTCGTTCCTGCCGCCCGGGATGGCCGGCTACGACAAGGAGCTCGACACGAGCGGCTGCCCGTTCGGCAACCCGGCCGAGGCTCGCCGACCTCGCGCGAGCTCGGGCGCTGATCCGGGCGGCGGGCGCGGAGGGGGCGAAGGTGACGGTCTGGGGCTATCGACCAGCCACCGGCAAGTCAGACGTCGTGCAGTCCTACACCGAGATGCTGAACCAGATCGGTCTGGACGCGGAGGTGAAGATGGTCGACTTCAAGCATCTGGCGTCAGACGATCGGCAATGCGGCGACCGAAGGCGCAGACCGGGCATCGAGGGCCTCGACGCCGGCGTTTTTTCATCCGCTGGCCTATTTCACACTCGTCCACGGGGACGCGATTCGCGCCCGACGAACAACAGGAACACCTCGAACATCGACGACCCGCGCATCAACGGAAGCGGTCGACCGCCTGGAGCGCGAGCGGGACATCGATGCAGTCGCCGACGACTGGGCGGAGCTCAACCACTACCTGGTGAGACAAGGCTACCTGGTCCCCTTCGGCCATCGGATCCGCGGGACCTTCGTCTCGGACCGGATCGACTTCGAGAACTGCACGGTGTTTCACAACATCTACCTCGAGGACTTCTCTCAGCTTCTGCCTCAAGGAGGGTGAGGGGTAGCGGGCTCTAGCCTGCCCGCACGGGGCTTCGTCCCACCCGGTCCCTGGCGGCCTGGCGGCTCGGCGCCTGGGGCGCGATCGGCGGGCGCTGGCGGCTGCGGGCATCCTGCTCGCGCTGGGGGTGGCGTCGGTTGCCGCGCCGGCCTGGGCGAAACTCGTGGCGGACAGCGGCCCGCAGGAGATACACATCTCCGAGACGGTCGAAGGTCGACGGCGAGACGGTGGACGTGGTCGGGCACGACGGGAGACCCGATCGGACCGACGTGGGAGTGGGCGCTTTTTCCTCGGGGCCGATACACAGGGGCGGGACGTGATGGTGCGTCTGCTCTACGGGGGGCGCAACTCGCTGTTGATCGGCATCGCCGCCGCGCTGGCGACGATCGCGCTGGGCGTCGGGCTCGGGCTGCTGTCCGGATACGCCGGCGGCTTGGTCGATGGCGCGATCTCGGGCGGCGTCGACGTGCTGTGGGCCTTTCCCGGGATCCTGCTGGGCGTCGCCCTGGGTGCCGCGCTCACGGCCGGCGGACTCGACCTCGGGCCGGTGGAGATCTCCAGCGGCTCGATCCTGATTCCGGTCTTCGTGATAACGATCGGGACCGTGCCGTACGTCGTGCGCCCAATCCGGGCGCAAGTCCGATCGGTGCGTGAGCAGGAGTTCGTGCTCGCCGCCCGCGCCGTCGGGATGGGTCCCGTGCGGATCATGGGCCAGGAGATCCTGCCGAACGTCGCGTCAACGCTGGTCGTGCTGTTCCCGCTGATCGTGGGCAACGCGATCCAACTCGAGGCGGCGCTGTCGTTCCTCGGCGTCGGCGTGCAGCCACCCGACCCGTCGTGGGGGACGCTGATCGACGACGGCGTCGAGCGCCTCACGACCGCCCCTCACCTGGCCCTGGTCGCGGGCATGTTGGTCGTGCTCACGGTCCTGACGCTCAACATGCTCGGCGACGGCGTACGCCGTGCCTTCGACCCGCACGCGCGGCGGCGCAGGTACCTGAAGCAGACATGATCGGGTTCGCCGCACGCCGTCTGACCTCGATGCTGCTCGTGATGTTCGCCGTGTCCGTGCTCGTCTTCCTGATCTTCAATGTGATCCCGAACGGGGATCCCGCCCAGCGCATGGCCGGGGACCAGGCCACCGAGACCCAGATCGAGGTGATCCGGCGGGAGTGGGGCTTCGACGAGCCGCTCCCGGCCCAGTACCTGAACACGATGGAGAAGCTGTTCGGCGGCGACCTCGTCTCCTACTACAGCCAGCTCGACGTCCGCGAGGAGATCTGGAAGGGCGTGCCGCGCACGCTCTCACTCGCGCTCGGGGCAGCGCTGCTGTGGATCGTGGCCGGCGTCGGCCTTGCGGTGTACACCGCGCTCAAGGCCGGCGGGACCACGGACCGTCTGCTGAGCGGCCTCGCCTTAGCCAGCGTGTCCATTCCCGGCTTCTGGCTCGCGGCGATGATGAGCCACTACCTCGGCTTCGAGCTCGGCCTCTTCCCAAACGGCGGCTACGTGCCGCTCACCGAGGACGCGATCCAGTGGCTGTGGCACATGGTGCTTCCGTGGACCGCCCTCGCGATCCTCTTCGTGGGCGTGTACGCGCGCGTGTTGCACGTGAGCATCCTCGAGACGATGAACGCGGACTACGTACGCACGGCCCGCGCCAAGGGCATCTCGGAGCGGCAGGTGATCCTGCGTCACGCGCTGCGCAACGCGATGATCCCGGTGGTCGCGCTCTGGGGACTCGACGTCGGCGCCGTGATCGGCGGCGGGGCGATCCTCATCGAGTCGATTTTCAGCCTAGGGGGCGTCGGGCAGTACGCCGCGATCTGCGCTCGGTCAACTCGATCTGCCGCCGATCATGGCGGTCACCATCTACGGCGCATTCTTCATCGTGATCCTCAACACCATCGCCGACCTAATCCTTGCCGGGCTCGACCCGCGCGTGCGCCTCGCACGGGCGAGATGAGCGACGGTCCCGCCTCAGCGAATCCAGGCGGGCGGTGAGGTCGATCCAGCCGCAGAAGGGCTGCTCGCGGGTCCCGTCGACGCTGATTCGCCCCTCGGGCGGACCGTCGGTCGCGTCGAGCTCGATGACAACCCTGTGGCTCCCGCCGGGCATGCGGCCATGCTGACGAAGGCGCCGGCGTCCCGCATCGTGGCCCCACCCTGAACTTTTGCTGCTGCGCAGACGTGGTGCGGGCAGCCGGGCGGCGCTACGCCGCAGCGAAAGCCCGCAGCTGCTCGCGGGCGCCGCCCACGAGCGGCGTGCCGTGGGCGACCAGCAGGTTGTCGAACTCGAGCTCGTCCGCGAGCGCGGCGTAGGCCTTCCGCAGCCCGCGCTTTGTCTCCTCGGGCTCGTCCATGAGCTTGTCCTGGACGAAGCCGAGCCGCCCGCCGTAGCGGATCACCCCGTCGGCGACCGCCAGGGCGGAGACCGCCGGGATGTGGAGGGCGGCCTCGTCCGGGCAGATCGCGCCGACCTCATGGACCGTGACCGCGCCCCCGACGAGCGCGTCCCCGAAGTCGTACGGCTCCACCGGGGCGTCGTCGGCGAACTCGTGCAGCCCGACCCGCGGCACGCGCACGGACGCGCCGAAGCGCTCGCGGGCCTCGAGGCTGCTGCGCTGGTGGTGGCGGTTGGTGAGGATGATCTCGTCGACCGAGTCGACCTCGTCCGGCACCGCGAGCGGGTCGATCAGCACGCTCAGGTCCGGGAGCCAGTACGAGCTCACGTCCACGCCGATCTTCGGATGGCGTGCCATCCAGTGCCTGATGCCGGGTGCGATCTCCTCCATCCGGGCGACGATACCGTGTCCCCAGCGAGCGCGGGTGCGGGCTTGCGATCGGACATTCTGCAAGAAAAATTGCAGCTTGCAGGACATTCGCCTGATACAACGACGCCTTCGCACGCCGAGTCATCGGCCCTCCGGGGGCCGGTGAGCGGGGGAACCAATGCGGCCGTCCTGCGGTCGCGGGGGCGAATCACCCGGGCCGGGTGCCCGGGAGTAGCGCGAGAGCGCGAGCCCGTCAGCTCACCTCGTAGGCGTCACACGAGATGCCGTTCAGACCGACGCCCAAGAGCATTCTCCTCGCGAGCCTCCTCGCCTGCGCCCTGCTGGCCGCCGCGCCGGCGGCCGCCCCGCTCGGGGCCGAGCAGGCCGATGCCGCCACCGCGAGCGCCTCCAAGTCGCGCGGGCCCGAGGTGCGTCGCCTCCAGCGCGCGATCGGCGTGGCGGCCGACGGCGTGTTCGGTCCGGCGACCGAGCGGGCGCTCAAGCGCTGGCAGCGCCGCCACGGGCTGGTGGCGGACGGGATCGCCGGGCCGCAGACGCGCGCCGCGCTCGGCCTGGGTTCCGGGCCCGTGCTCAAGCGGGGACGGCTTCGGACCGGCGGCCGCCGGGCCGCGAGCGGCGACCGGCGAGGGAGCCGGAGACGTGGCGGCAGCGGCGTGCGCTCGCTCCAGCGTCGCATCGGCGTGCCGGCCGACGGCGTGTTCGGCCCCGCGACCGAGGCCGCCCTCAAGCGCTGGCAGCGCCGGCACGGCCTGGTGGCCGACGGCGTCGCGGGACCGGTTACGCGTCGCGCGCTCGGACTCGGGCCGGGCCCGGTGCTGAAGCGGCGCGGGTCCGGCGGCGGCGGAGGTGGTGGAGGCGGCTCCGGGCGCAAGGGCGCGGTGATCCGCCGCGTGATCGCGGCGGCCAACCGGATCGCGACCTCGCCGTACAAGTACGGCGGCGGCCACCGCTCCTTCAGCGACTCCGGCTACGACTGCTCCGGCTCGGTCTCCTACGCGCTGCACGGCGGCGGCCTGCTGTCCTCGCCGCTCGACTCGACCGCCTTCATGAGCTGGGGCGAGCCCGGCCCGGGCCGCCACATCACGATCTACGCGCATAGCGGCCACGCCTACATGGTCATCGACGGCCGCCGCTTCGACACGAGTGCCCGCTTCGAGACCGGCTCGCGCTGGACGAGCACGCGGCGCTCGCCGGCGGGCTTCGTCGCCCGCCACCCTGCCGGGTTCTAGCGGCGAGGCCGCGGCTGGGCCTCGTCATTCCTGGGTCGACCTCAACGGTCAAGCGAGCGCTGCTCTCGAGCGAGCCGGTCGTGCTCCACGCGCCGGGCTGCCGCCGGTGCCACGAGCCGGGCCCGGCCCGGTCGGAGGCGCGATCGAGCGGGTCGTGCCCGGCTAACCCACGAGCTGGACCATGCGCAGGTCGTTGCCGGGGAAGACGTCGCCGCCTTCGGTCACCGAGGCGAAGGCCTCCGCCTGGGCGCTGCCCGGCTGGAAGAGCCCTCCCACGGCCGCGACCCTGACCGAGAGGGTGTGCGGCACCCCGTCGCAGGGCGTGGGCCCGAATGTGGCACCGCCGGCGACCTGACCCTGGTAGATGTTGACCTGTCCGCCCTGCCCTGTAGCCGTCATCGGGCACGTGACGGTGACCTCGATCCGGGCGGCCGCGCCTCCGCTCTCGAGCACAGCCTGATCGGCCAGCCGGACCGCCACGCTGGGCCGGACGCGGAACGACGCCGAGTCGCTGGCCTGCTTCGTACTGCCCTGTCGCACGACCAGCAGCGCGCTTGCCTGGGCCGCTCCCGTCAGGAAGGTGCCGGCGCTCGCCGGCACGGTGACTCCGACGACGGTGGGAATCCGATTGCAGGTCGGCGTGAACGAGGCCGCGCCCGACGCCTGCGGCTGGGTCACGCTGACACGCGCCTCGACGATGGTGGCCTTGCGGTCACAGCGCGTCTCGATGTCGAACGAGATCGAGCGCCCGTCCGGCGCGAGCGCCGCCTGCACCGAGAGGATCTCGACGCTCAGCTCGGTGCGGTGGGCACTCGCCGGGGGCGCCCCGGCCGCCACGAGCAACCCGATCAAGCCCCCAAACGCCAGCCGCCGCAAGCTCCGCGAGACACGACCCGTACCCATCACCACGACCTCCTCGCTTCCACAGGTGCCTACCCGTACTACGGGCCGGTGGAGGCAAAGGATTGCGGCCAGGCCGCTAGGCGGGCGGGTTGCCCTTGGCGGTGAGCGCGTACCAGGTGCCGCCGAACTCGACGATGTCGTTGCAGAGCACCTGGCCCCGCGGATCATCGATGTAGAAGTAGAGCGCCTGGCCCTTGTACGTCACCTGGCGGCGGCCGTCGCGGCGCCTGATCGTCCCGAGCAGGTCGGCGTCGACACCGCGACCGGCGCGCGGGCGCGCACGGGCGTAGAACGGCGGCCAGGCCGCTGCGCAGGCGCCGTAGCAGCGTGTCCGGTTCCTCGGGTCGCGCGTGAAGAGGTAGAGCGCGCGGTCGCGCCCGTCGAACAGCACCGGCCCGAACTGGGAGTCGCGCAGGCGCACGAGTGGACCGCGGGGGCCGGCGGCCGGCTGCACAGGCTCAGTGGCCGTGGCCGCGGGCTCGCCCTGCTCCGCCGGCGCCGAGGCTGACGTCGTCATTGCGCGCTCGCCCGAGCTGCCCGCGCTGTCGTCGTCCCCGCATGCCACGAGCGCCGCGCTTGCCAGCAGCAGGAGGGTTGCGAGCCGCTTCATCGAGTCCATTGCATCGGCATGTCCCGGCACCGTCCACCCCACGGGTCCATCCGTTACGACTCGGTAATTGCCCACTAAGCCCATGGGCATTGTGCTAGCTTCCCTCACCGGTAAAGTCGATTGGCAAGGTGGAGAATGATTCGTACGCGCATCCGCCTGCCGCTCCTCCTCTCGGTGATGCTCGCGGTCCTGGCGACGCTCGCCTGGGCCGGTTGCGGCGGGACGTCCGAAGGCAGCTCTGGAGACGGCGGCAAGGCCGGCACGCTGACGCTGGTCGCCTACTCGACGCCCGAGGAGGCCTACAAGGAGCTGATCCCGGCGTTCAACGACACGGCCGACGGAGAGGGCGTGGGCTTCGAGCAGTCCTACGCCGCCTCGGGCGAGCAGTCCCGCGCCGTCGAGGGCGGCCTGCCGGCCGACGTCGTCGAGTTCTCGCTCGAGCCGGACATCACGCGGCTGGTGGACGCCGGCCTCGTGGACGCCGGCTGGAACGAGAACGAGTACAAGGGCATGGTCACCGAATCGGTGGTGGTCTTCATGGTCCGCAAGGGCAACCCGAAGAACATCGAGACCTGGGACGACCTCGTGACCGGCGACGTCGAGGTGCTCGAGCCCAACCCGTTCACCTCCGGCGGCGCCAAGTGGAACATCATGGCCGCCTACGGGGCGCAGCTCGAACAGGGCAAGACGCCGGACCAGGCAAAGGAATACCTGGCGAAGCTGTTCGACAACGTGCCGGTGCTGGACAAGAGCGCGCGGGAGTCGCTCCAGACATTCTCGAGCGGTAAGGGCGACGTCCTGCTCGGCTACGAGAACGAGGCGATCCTCGCCCAGCAGCAGGGCGAGGAGGTCGACTACGTGATCCCCGACCAGACGCTGCTGATCGAGAACCCGATCGCCGTCGTAAACGAGTCGAAGGAGCCCGAGCTCGCGCAGTCGTTCGTGGACTTCCTGTACACGAAGGAGGCCCAGGAGATCTTCGCAAGCAAGGGCTACCGGCCGGTCGTCGACGGTGTCGCGGACGCGCAGGACTTCCCCACCCCGGAGACGCTGTTCGAGATCACCAAGTTCGGGGGCTGGGGCAAGGTGAACGACGAGTTCTTCGACCCCGAGGGCAGCGTCGTCGCCGACATCTTCCAGTCACAGGGGAAGAGCACTGCCTCCGACTAGCGAGCTCGCCGCCGCGCCGCCCAGGACGTCACCGATCCCCGGTGACGTCCTCGGCCGCGGCATCGCGATGGCGTACCTCAGCGTCGTCGCGCTCATCCCGCTCGCCGCCGTGCTCTTCAAGTCGCTCGACGGCGGGCTGGACAGCTTCTGGAATGCGGTGTCGAGCCCGCAGGCCGTCGCCGCGCTCCGGCTCACGCTGATCTGCTCGGTGATCGTCGTCCTGATCAACGCCCTGGCGGGCACGCTGATCGCATGGGTGCTGGTGCGCGACGAGTTCCCCGGCAAGAGCGTGGTGAACTCGCTGATCGACCTGCCCTTCGCGCTGCCCACGATCGTCGCCGGTCTCACGTTGCTGGCCTTCTACGGACCCGACAGCCCGGTGGGCATCAACGTGGCGTACACCAGGGTCGCGGTGGTGCTGGCGCTGCTGTTCGTGACGCTCCCGTTCGTGGTCAGGGCCGTGCAGCCCGTGCTGCTCGAGCTCGACCGCGAGATGGAGCAGGCCGCCGAGTCCCTGGGGGCGAGCCGCTCGACCGTCTTCCGGCGCATCGTGCTGCCGAACCTCCTGCCGGCCATCATCGCCGGTGGCGGGCTCGCGTTCGCGCGCGCCGTTGGAGAGTTCGGCTCGCTCGTGCTGATCACGGGCAACATCCCGTTCGACACCGAGGCGGCCTCGTACTTCATCTTCGCCCAGGTCGAGAGCGACAACGTGATCGGCGCCGCGGCGGTGTCGGTGGTGCTGCTGCTCGCGGCGCTCCTGCTGCTCCTGTTCTTCGGCTGGCTCTCGAAGAAGGCGCTGCGCCATGAGGAGTAAGTACCTGCTGCGGTTCCTCGCGCTCGGCTATCTGGCGCTGCTGCTCGGGGTCCCGGTGGCGCTCGTGTTCGTCAACGCCTTCCAGGACGGCGTGGCCGCGGCCTGGGAGGCCGTGACCACTCCCGAGGCCCAGCACGCCTTCTACCTCACGATGGTGATGGTGGCGGTGGCGGTGCCGCTCAACACGATCTTCGGGATCCTGTGCGCGCTCGCCATCGTGCGTCAGCGGTTCCGCGGCCGCGCGCTCCTGAACGCGATGGTGGACCTGCCGTTCGCGGTCTCGCCCGTGGTGGTCGGCCTGGCGCTCCTGCTCGTGTACGGCCGCCGCGACGGCTGGGTGGGCGGCTGGCTCGCCGAGCAGGGCATCCAGGTCATCTTCTCGACGCCCGGGATGATCCTGGCCACGATGTTCGTCTCGTTGCCCTTCGTGGTGCGCGAGGTGATCCCGGTGCTGCGCGAGATCGGCACCGAGCAGGAGCAGGCGGCCGCGACGCTCGGCGCCGGCACGCTGCAGACCTTCTTCCGCGTCACGCTGCCGGCGATCCGCTGGGGCGTCGCGTACGGGGTGGTGCTCACGACCGCGCGGGCGCTCGGCGAGTTCGGCGCCGTGAGCGTGGTGTCCGGCAAGCTGTCCGGCCAGACCGAGACGGCCACGCTGTTCGTGGAGAACCGCTTCCAGCGCTTCGACGAGACGGGTGCGTACGCCGCCTCGGTCGTGCTCGCGCTGCTCGCGCTCGCCACGCTGCTCGCGATGAACCTGATCAAGCCGAAGGAGGCGCAGGGATGAACGTATCGGCGCGCACCGGCCGAGCCGGTGCTTCCGCAATGAGCATCGTCGTCGACTCGGTCTCCAAGCAGTTCGGCGACTTCACCGCCCTCGAGGACGTCTCGCTCGAGGTGCGCGACGGCTCGCTCACGGCGCTGCTCGGTCCGAGCGGGGGCGGCAAGTCGACGCTGCTGCGAGTGATCGCCGGCCTCGAGGCGCCCGACGCCGGCCGCGTGATGATCGGCGGACGGGACGCCACCAGCACGCCGCCCCAGCGCCGCGAGGTGGGCTTCGTCTTCCAGCACTACGCCGCCTTCAAGCACATGACGGTGGCCAAGAACGTCGCCTTCGGCCTGACGATCCGCAAGAAGCCGCGGGCCGAGATCGAGGCCCGCGTCGACGAGCTGCTGCGGCTCGTTCACCTCCAGGGCTTCGCCCACCGCTACCCCTCGCAGCTCTCGGGCGGCCAGCGTCAGCGCATGGCCCTCGCCCGCGCGCTCGCGGTCCAGCCGCGCGTGCTCCTGCTCGACGAGCCGTTCGGCGCGCTCGACGCCACCGTCCGCAAGGAGCTGCGCGCCTGGCTGCGGCGCCTCCACGACGAGGTGCACGTGACGACCGTGTTCGTTACGCACGACCAGGAGGAGGCGATGGAGGTGGCCGAGCAGATCGTGGTGCTGAACCACGGGCGGATCGAGCAGACCGGCTCGCCGCGCGAGCTCTACGAGCGCCCGGCCAACGAGTTCGTGATGGGCTTCGTCGGCCCGGTGAGCGAGCTGTCCGGCCGCTGGATCCGTCCCGCACGACGTGGAGATCCTGCGCGAGCCCGAGAGCGGCGCCAGCGAGGCGATGATCGACCGGATCGCCCATCTCGGCTTCGAGGTGCGGGTCGAGCTGACGCTCGGCGACGGCGAGCGCACCTGGGTGCAGACCACGCGCGGTCGGGCGCAGGAGCTCGAGCTGGGCGAGGGCGAGATCGTGTGGCTGCGGCCGTCCGAGCTGCCGCCGGTCAGCGCCGCGACCACGCGTCAGGCGCCTCGGTCAATCGCCTGACCGCGTCGGGCAGCCGCCCGCTGACCACGTCGTCGAGCGTCGTCTCGTCGACCACCGCGCGCATGCTCGCGCGCACCGCGATCCAGACGGTCTGGAGGTGCTCGGCGGCTCCGGGGTAGGCGACGTCCTCGGGCGCCTCGCCGCGTACGCTCGCGAGCGGGCCGTCCACCGCTCGGATCACCTCCCCGAGCCTCACGTCCGCCGGGGAGCGGGCGAGCCAGTAGCCGCCTTCGGCGCCGCGCTGCGCGCGCACGATCCCGGCGTGCCGCAGGTCCGTGAGGATGTTCTCGAGGAACTTGAGCGGGATCGACTGGGCCTGCGCCAGGCGCTCACCCTTCACCGGGCCGTCGCCGGCCACCGCGAGCTCGAGCAACGCTCGCACGGCGTAGTCGGTCTTCGCGGAAACGCGCACGGGCAGCGAATGATGCCGATAGTCTCGGGCCAATGGACGACAGCTGGGCGCGGGAGTGGATCGACGACTACGGCGAGGCCTGGCGTCGCGGCGACGACGAGGCGGTCGGCGAGCTGTTCACCGAGGACGCCGTCTACGTGTCCTCGCCGTTTCGGGAGCCGACCGTCGGCCGCGAGGCGATCCGCGACTACTGGCGCGGCTCGACGGCAACGCAGGAGGGGCTCGAGCTGCGCTTCGGCCGCCCGATGGTGCATGGGAACCGCGTGGTGGCCGAGTGGTGGGCCGTGATGCGCGACGACGGCAGCGAGGTCACGCTGCCCGGCTGCCTGCTGCTGCGCTTCGCCCCCGGCGGGCGCTGCGAGGAGCTGCGCGAGTACTGGCACCTCGAGGAGGGCCGCCGCGACCCGCCCGCCGGCTGGGGCGAGTAGGTGGACGTCGAGGCCATCAAGCGGCGCGGCAGCGCCTTCTGGAGCGAGGGCGACTACACGCATTTGTCGGAGCTGGTCCGCCCGGCTGCCGTGGAGCTCTGCGACGCCTGCGCCGTCTCGGCGGGCCAGGAGGTGCTCGACGCCGCGGCGGGCGACGGGAACTTCGCGCTCGCATGCGCTCGCGAGGGCGCCCGCGTCGTCGCGGCGGACTTCTCGCCGGGCCAGGTCGAGCGGGGACGCCGCCGGACGGCCGCCGAGGGGTACGACGTGGAGTGGCAGCTGGCAGACGTCGAGGATCTCCCCTTCGCCGACGCGAGCTTCGACTGCGTCGGCTCGGTGTTCGGCGCGATGATCGCCCCGCGCCCGCGCGTGGTCGCCGAGGAGCTCTTCCGGGTGGTCCGGCCCGGCGGCACGGTGGGCATGACGGCCTGGACGCCCGACAGCTTCTTCTCCGAGCTCTTCACGCTCTCACGCGAGTACACGCCGCGACCACCGGACCAGCCCTCCTCGGAGGAGTGGGCGGCGGAGGAGAACGTGCGCGAGCGCTTCGACGGCCTCGCCGCACGCTTCGAGGTCGAGCGCCGCACGCTTCCCTGGACGGGCGAGTCGCCCGAGACGATCGTCGCCGCGATGGCGGTCTCGTCACCCGACGCGGTGGCGCTCAGGAAGACCCTCCCGCTCGAGCAATTCGAGGAACACCAGGCGCGCTTGATCGAGCTGTTCCGGAAGCGCGGCGGCGACGGCCCGGTTGCGATCGACGTCGAGTACGCCGTGATCGTCGCGCGCAAGCGCGGGTAGCCAGCTGACCGCGCGGCTCCTGCTCGAATACGACGGCTCCGGCTTCGCGGGCTGGGCCAGGCAACCCGGCCATCGCACGGTGCAGGGCGAGCTCGAGCTGGCGCTGGCCACCGTGCTCCGCCGCGAGGTCGAGCTCACGGTCGCGGGCCGCACCGATCGAGGAGTGCACGCGCGCGGGCAGGTGGCGAGCCACCCGGGCGAGCCCGCGCCTGGGCGCAACCTGAACGCGCTCCTGCCGGACGATGTTGCTGTACTCGCCAGCGAGCCGGCGCCGGAGGGCTTCGACGCCCGGCGGGACGCGCGCAGCCGCACCTACCGCTACCGCCTGCTCGCCCGCCCCGAGCCGAGCGCCCTCGAGCACGGACGCGCGCTCTGGTGGCCGCGCCGGCTCGACCGCGACCGCCTCGACGCCTGCGCCGCCGAGCTGCGAGGCACCCACGACTTCACCGCCTTCACGCCCACGGAGACCGACCACGTCCGCTTCGAGCGCCACGTCCTGCGGGCCGAGTGGCGCGAGGAGCCGGAGGGCGTGCTCGCCTTCTGGATCGAGGCGGACACCTTCATGCGTCACATGGTCCGGGTGCTGGTGGGGACGATGCTCGAGGACGTCAGCCCCGCCGGCTTGCGGCGACTTCTCGAGGGACGCCCGCGCAGCGAGGCGGGGGCGACCGCACCGCCCCACGGCCTCTACCTGGAGTCCGTGCGCTACTGAGTATCGTGGACCGGCCCCTCAGATGAAGGTACTTCTCACCAACGACGACGGCATCGCCGCCACCGGCCTGCACGTGATGCGCCGGGCGCTGCTCGAGGTTCCGGACATCGAGCTGGCCGTGATCGCGCCGGACTCGAACCGCTCGGCCACCGCTCGCAGCATCACGATCCACCAGCCGCTGTGGGTGGACGAGGTCGAGTTCGAGGACGGCACGAGTGGCTTCGCCACCGACGGCACGCCCGTCGACTGCGTGCGCTTCGCCGCGCTCGGCCTCGTCGAGCTCAAGCCCGAGATCATCGTGTCGGGGATCAACCACGGCTCGAACCTCGGGGACGACATCACCTACTCCGGCACCGTTGCCGCGGCGCTCGAGGGGATCATGCTCGGCATCCCCGCGATCGCGGTCTCCCAGCAGGCCGAGCGCGGTGAGCTCGACTTCCGCTCGCGGAAGGCCTGGGAGCGCGAGGACTTCGAGCAGGTGGCTGCGTTCGTGGCTCGCATGGTCGAGGAGCTGACCGACGTGCCAATGCCGGAGGGCACGCTCCTGAACGTGAACTCGCCGGCCGGCGAGGCCGGCGGCGTGTCGGCCTGCCGGCTCGGCAAGCGGATCTACCGCGACCGGATGGAGCTCACCGAAGAGCGCGACGGCCGGCGCCGCTACCGCATGTACGGCGACTCCCCGACCTACGAGCACGAGGACGGCACGGACTTCGCCGCCGTGGCGCAGGGTCGCATCGCCGTCACGCCGCTCCACTTCGACCTCACGTACGCCCAGGGGATCGAGCAGCTCTCCGGCTTCGACCTCGAGCGGCTGCTGGCGCCGGCCGCCCGGGAGCTGTGAGCGTCGCCGACCGAGCGACGGAGCTGCGCAAGCAGCTCGAGTACCACGGGCACCGCTACTACGTGCTCGACGACCCGGAGATCTCGGACGTCGAGTACGACGAGCTGCTGAACGAGCTGCGCGACATCGAGGCGGAGCACCCCGACCTGCTCACGCCCGACTCGCCGACCCAGCGGGTGGGCGGCCAGCCGCTCTCGAAGTTCCCGGAGATCAAGCACCTCCAGCCGATGCTCTCGCTCGCCAACGCCCGCAACGAGGAGGAGCTGGCGGCCTGGGTCGTGCGCAGCGAGCGCTACCTCGAGCGCCAGGGCGCGGAGATGGGCGACGTCCGCTTCGTGACCGAGCCGAAAATCGACGGCCTGGCGATCTCGCTGGTGTACGAGGACGGCGTGCTCGTGCGCGGCGCGACCCGCGGCAACGGCGAGGTGGGCGAGGACGTGACCCAGAACCTGCGCACGATCGGGGCGATCCCGCTGCGCGTCGACGAGGCGCCGGCGCTGCTCGAGGTGCGCGGTGAGATCTACCTGCCGCTGGCGGCCTTCGCCAAGCTGAACGAGCAGCGCGCCGAGGCCGGCGAGCCGACCTTCGCCAACCCGCGCAACTCGGCCGCCGGCTCGATTCGCCAGCTCGACCCCAAGCTGGCGGCCTCGCGGCCGCTGTCGATGTGGTGCTACGGCGTGGGCGCGACCGACGGGCTCGAGTTCGACACCCACTCGGAGTCGCTCGAGTGGCTGCGCGACCACGGCTTTCGCGTGAACCGGGACGTGGAGGTGCACGACACCGTCGACGAGGTGGTCGCGGCCTGCCGCGCCTGGGAGGAGCGCCGCGACCGGCTCGACTTCGAGATCGACGGCGTGGTCGTGAAGGTCGACGAGCTGGAGCTGCAGCGGGAGCTCGGCGTGGTCGGGCGCGAGCCGCGCGGCGCGATCGCCTGGAAGTTCGCCCCCACCACCGCCACGACGACGCTGCAGCAGGTGGCCTGGAACGTCGGGCGCACCGGGCACATGGTCCCGTTCGCGGTGCTCGAGCCGGTGCAGGTGTCGGGCGTGACCGTCAAGCTCGCCACCCTCCACAACGAGGAGGATCTGCGCCGCAAGGACGTGCGCGACGGCGACGAGGTGATCGTGATGCGGGCCGGGGACGTGATCCCGCAGGTGGTGTCGCCCACCTCGAAGGCGCAGAAGCGCAAGGGGCGCAGCGACATGCCGGGGCCACCCGCGAAGTGCCCCGCCTGCGACACGCCCACCGTCAAGCCGGACGAGGGCGTGTGGACCATCTGCCCCAACCGCACGGGCTGCCCCGGGCAGGTCTTCCAGGCCGTCAAGCACTTCGTCGGCGCCATGGACATCGACGGCCTCGGCGAGGAGAACGCGCGCCGCTTCCTCGAGCTCGGGCTGATCGACAACTTCGCCGACATCTACGACCTCGACGTGGAGCGCCTCGTGGCGCTCGAGCGCTTCGGCGAGACCTCGGCGCGCAACCTCGTGAACGCGATCGACGCGTCGCGGCAGCAGCCCTTCCATCTCGTCCTGTACGCGCTCGGCCTCCCCGGGATCGGCTTCGTGAACGCCCGCAACCTGGCGCGCCACCTCCGCTCGATGGACGCGCTGCTGGCCGCCTCGGAGGAGCAGCTCACCGAGGTCGAGGGGATGGGCCCGGTCCTCGCGAAGACCGTGCACGAGACGCTCGCCGAGGAGCGCACCCGCGCCCTGATCGGGCGGCTGCGCGACGCCGGGCTCCAGATGGAGGAGGAGGGGCCGGCGCCGCCCAGCGAGGGCCCGCTCGTGGGCAAGACCGTGGTGCTCACCGGGACCCTGCCGGACCTCACGAGGCCCGAGGCCACCGAGCTGATCGAGGCGGCCGGCGGCAAGGTCACCGGCTCGGTGTCGAAGAAGACCGACTACCTGGTGGCCGGCGAGGACCCGGGCACGAAGTTCACGAAGGCGCAGGAGCTCGAGGTCGAGATCCTCGACGAGGACGGCCTGCGCGCGCTGCTCGGCTGACCGGAGGCCGCTACTCGCTGATCGCCGCGATCGACTGCAGCATGCTGTCCTGCAGCCGCCGCGCGCCCGGCGGATAGACGACGTTCATGAGGATCGAGTAGGCGTAGGTGTCGCCGCTTCTGGCCTCGCAGTAGCCGGAGAGCGCGCTCACGTTCGACAGCGTGCCGGTCTTGCCGCGGCAGCGCAGCCGCGCCGCCCCGCCGCGCATCCGGTCGGAGAGGGTGCCGTCCTGGCCGGCGATCGCCAGGGAGTTCACGAACGCGTCGTACTCGTCGCGGCTGTGCATGGCCGCCAGCAGCCTGACCACGCGGTAGGGCGAGGCGCGGTTCGCTCGCGAAAGGCCGGAGCCGTCGACGATCCGCGCGGGCGCCCCGAGCCTCCTGGCGAAGCCCCCCGCGGCCGCGGCGCCGCCCGCCGTGGTGCCCTGGCCGCCGGTCTGCAGGGCGAGGTCCTTGAGCAGCATCTCGGCGAAGAAGTTGTCGGAGGGCTTGTTGGTGATACTCACGAGGCGCTCCATGGGAGGGGAGTCGACGCTCGCCAGTACGTCCGCGCCGGTCGGGGTGACCCCGGCGCGCGGGACGAGCCGTACCCGCAAGCCGCGGGCCTCGAGCGCGGCGTCGAGCCGCGCGGCCGCGAAGACGGGCGGGTTGGACTGCCAGGAGCGGCCGGCCTCGTCGGCGAAGCCGCGGTTGTACGCCAGGCCGCTCAGGGGACCGACCCAGGGCGAGACGCCGAAGCCCGACTCGGGCCCGCCCCGCAGCGAGTCGAAGGCGGACTCGTCGCCGCGGATGCGGCCGGTCACCCGCTCGATGCCCGCCTCCTCGAGCAGGGCGGCCAGCTCCTCGACGGTGCCGCCCGGGGCGCCGTAGTAGCGGGTGGCGTAGCGACGGCTGCCGAAGGTGGGGTCGCCGCCGCCGCGGAGATACAGGTCGCCGCGCCAGACGCCGTCCTCGGCGAGCGCCCCGGTGCCGCGTACCTCGGTGCCGAGCGTGCCCTCGGTCCCGTAGCGGGCAAGCGCGGCGGTGGTGGTGAACAGCTTGGTGTTCGAGGCCAGGATGCGCGTACGGTTCTGGCGCCAGCGGAACACCGTCTCGCCGGTCGAGAGGTTGACCACGTAGGCGCCGGAATGGGCGCCGGCGGCCCGCATCTGGCGGGCCAGGCGCTTGACCAGAGCCTGGTCCGCGGCCGCTGCCGAGGGCGCGGCCGCGAGCAGCACGATGACCGAGAGGGCGATACGACGCATCGAGGAAACCGAACACGGTAGCGGGACCGACGGAGCGGTCGGGCATACTTAGGGGCGGATGGGCGACGTAGTCAGGCTCGAGAAGCCGGCAGCGACGGACAGGGGGACCCAGCGCAAGGCGCGCCGCAGGAAGCCGCGGCGCTCGCGCACCGCCCTGGTGCTCGGCGGCGGTGGCTTCACCGGCGGGGTCTACGAGATCGGTGCGCTACGCGCGCTCGATCTGCTCGCGGTCAACCGGACCGTGAACCAGTTCGACGTCTACGTGGGCACGAGCGCCGGCTCCTTCGTGGCCGCCCTCACCGCCAACGGCGTGACCCCCGAGGAGATGATGCGGGTGGTCAACCAGCAGGTGCCCACCCCGTTCAGGGATGTGGACCGGGGCACGCTCATGCGCCCGAACGCGCTCGAGTTCGCCCAGACCGCCGCGCTCCTGCCGTTGCGGATGCTCGGCCTGGCGCGCACGTTCGTGGGTCAGATGCGCGCGACGTCGCTGATCGACCTCGCGGTGGGGGTCGCCGAGGCGCTCCCCTCCGGCCTCTACGACGGGCACGGCGTGCAGGACTACCTGGAGTCGGTGTTGAGCGACCCCGACCGGGTGAACGACTTCCGCCTGCTCGACAACGAGCTCTTCCTCACCGCCACCGACCTCGACACCTGCGAGCGGATCGTGCTCGGCGGCGCGGACTGGGACGACGTGCCGATCTCGCGCGCCGTCGCAGCCTCGACCGCGCTGCCGATGGTCTACAAGCCGGTGGAGATCAAGGGCCGCCACCTGGTGGACGGCGGCCTGCGCTCGACCACCAACGTCGACGTCGCCGTGGAGGCGGGCGCGAAGTTCGTGATCGTGGTCAACCCGCTCGTGCCCTACGTGAACGACTTCCAGAAGGTCATCCCCACGATGCTCGGAAGTCGCGTGCGGCGCGTGCGAGACATGGGCTTCCCGCAGATCGGATACCAGGCCTTCAAGCTGATCGCCCACCAGCGGCTGCACGAGGCGGTGGCCCACTGGAAGGAGCGCTACCCCGGGGTCGACATCATCCTGATCGAGCCCGATCCGAACGACGAGCTGATGTTCGAGACGAACATCCTCAACTTCACGCGCCGCGTGGAGATCGCGCGTCACGGGTTCGAATCGGTCACGCTGAAGCTCGCCTCGGACTACGACGAGCTCAAGGCCGTGTGCGCCAAGCACGGCATCGAGATCTCGGCGAAGCGGGTGAGCAAGGTGGTCGGCAAGGTCGAGAAGAACCGCGAGAAGACGGCCGCCTGGCGTCGCATCCTCGAGCAGACGACGGCCGGTCTGCTCAGGCAGTCGGGCGAGGAGTAGCCGGCCTCAGCCTCAGCCGAGCGCGTTCCCGAGCGCCCGCAGCAGCCGGACGCTCGACTGCTCCGAGATGATCGTGGCGCGGATGTGGTGGTCCTCGCCCAGCGGCCCGCCGGGGGCGACGATCACGCCCTGGGCGCGCAGACGGTTGGCGAGCTGGTCGCCGCTGCGGTCACCGGCGCGCAGCCAGACGAAGTTCGCCTGGCTGTCGGTGACCTCGAGGCCCATGTCGCGCAGCGCGGCGAGCAGCCGGCGGCGCTCGCGCGCGACCGTCTGGCGGCGCCGCTCGACCTCCGCGTCGCCGGTGCGGAGGGCGTGCTCGATCGCCGCCTGCGTGAGCGCGTTGACGCCCAGCACCGGCGCCACCGCGGCCAGCAGGTTGCCGTCGGACGAGACCGCGTAGCCGGCCCGCAGGCCCGACAGCCCGTAGACCTTCGAGAACGTGCGCACGACGAGCAGGCGCGGGAAGGCCTCCACGAGCCGCAGACAGGCGTCCACGGGCTCGCGGTCCTGGAAGTGCACGAGCGCCTCGTCGAGGAGCACGGTCACGTGTGCGGGCAGCGCCGCGAGCAGCGCACCCACCTGCTCGCTTCGCACGTACTCGCCGGTGGGATCGTTCGGGTTGCAGAGCACCACCACCCGCGTTCGCTCGCTCACGGCGTCGAGGAGCCCGCCGCGCTCGACCGGGACCGGGCGGGCGCGAGCGTGCGCCGCGAGCAGCGGATAGAGCGGGTAGGAGGGCCAGGGCATCACGAGCTCGTCGCCCTCGGAGAGGAGCGCGAAGGCGGCCGCCTGGAGCAGCTCGGCGGCGCCGTTCCCGAGTGCGATCCGCTCGGGGTCGATCCCGTGGCGCTCGGCGAGCAGACGCCGGATCGGCGCCGCGTGGCGGTCCGGGTAGCGCTGTACGAGGCCGCGCGCGCGGGCGATCGCGGCGTTGGCGATCTCGGAGTTCGGCAGGTCGGGCCACTCGGTGCCGGACAGGTCGAGGTCCGGCACGCGCGCGAGTGCCTGGCGCTTCTCCTCCTGCCGGCGCGCGCGGCGCAGCCGGTTCAGCTCGCGCTCGTCGAGGTCCTCGAACTGCCGGTAGTAGTCACGAAAGCCCACGCTGGGGTGGCTAGTCCGTCGGGGCAAGGCTCGGGCCGGGGCCCTCGATGAGGATGAACCAGATCCCGAAGACCACGACGGCGATCCCCACGCTGACCACGAAGATCCGCTCGAGCGCGCCGCGCTCCTGGCGGTGCCCGGCGGCGCGCCGGACGAGCCGCCACGCGTGGTCCACCCGCTTGGCCAGCGCCATCGTGAGCATCAGCGAGGCGAGGCAGCCGATCATCACCGTGCCGATCCCGGCGGTCACGTAGCCGGTCTGGTAGTCGACCTGCGAGCCGATCCACAGCCAGGCGGCGGGCTGGGGCCCGAACAGCGACAGGCACAGCACGAGCTCCACGAGCAGCAGGCCGTGGGCCAGCCACTCGTCGATCCGCCGGCGCCGCTCCGAGGAAGGCGCCACGTCGTCCCGGTAGCGCACGGGCGCCGTGCCGGGACGGCGGCCGATGAACAGGCCGCCGGTATCGGAGGGATCGTTGCTGGCCAGTGAGCCTCAGCCCCGCGGTGCGCCGTAGACCTCGTCGACCAGCGCGGCGAACTTCTCGTGCACGACGTTGCGCTTGACCTTGAGCGTGGGCGTGAGCTCGCCCGTCTCATGGGACAGGTCGTGGTCGAGGATCGCGAAGCGCTTGATCTGCTCCACCGGGCCGACGTGCGAGTTGACCTCGTCGATCGTCTTCTGCACCTCCGCCCGCACCTGCTCGTCCTTCGCCATCGCCGCGGGGTCGGAGCTCTCGAGCCCGAGCTGCTCGGCCAGCGCCGGTGCTTCCTCCGGGTCGAGCGTGACGAGCGCGATCAGGTACGGCCGCCGGTCCCCGATCACCACCGCCTGCGAGATCCAGCGGCTCTGCTTCAGCCCGTTCTCGAGGTTGGCCGGCGTGATGTTCTTGCCGCCCGCGGTGATGATGATGTCCTTCTTGCGGCCGGTGATGTAGAGGAAGCCGTCCTCGTCGAGCCGCCCGAGGTCGCCCGTGTGCAGCCAGCGCTCCTCGCCCTCGAGCGTGCTCTTCGTGGCCTCCTCGTTCTTGTAGTAGCCCTGGAAGATGTTCGGGCCCTTGATCAGCACCTCGCCGTCGTCGGCGATCCTGACCTCGACGCCCTGCATCGGCTTGCCGACCGACCCGAAGCGGAACTCGTTGTCCTGCGGGCGGTTGACGGTGGCGCTGGTGGCGGTCTCGGTCATGCCGTAGCCCTCCATCACCGGCACGCCGCAGGCGAAGAAGAACTCGAGGATCTCGGGCGCGATCGGCGCGGCGCCGGTCACGCACTCGCGGATGTTCTGTCCGAACAGGCCGCGGACGTTCTTGAACAGCTTCTCCTCGGCCTGGTCGAAGGCGGCCTCGAGCTCCGCCGGCACCTGCTGGCCGGCCTCTCGCATCGTGCGCACCTTCACACCGAGCTGGACCGCCTGCTGGAGCTGCTCCTTGTCCTCGATGCTCGAGGTGGCGAGCGTGTAGATCTTCTCGAACATGCGCGGCACCGACGGGAAGTAGGTCGGGCTGACCTGCGCGATGTCCGCGATGATCATCTTCGGGTCACGGGACCAGTAGGCGACCGCCACGCCGAGCTCGAACGAGGCGAACTGGATCAGCACGGCGAACGCGTGCGCGAGCGGGAGGAAGAGGTACGAGCAGTCGCCGCCCTCGAGCACGCTGCCGGCAACCACGGAGTCGGTGATCGCGCGGTAGTTGCCGTGCGAGAGCAGGCAGCCCTTGGGCGGACCCGTGGTGCCGGACGTATAGATGTAGAGGCACATGTCGTCCGGCGTGACCGCGCCATAACGCGCCTGGTACTCGGCCACGTCGCGGCCCCGGCCGCGCTCGCGCAGGGCGTCGAGCGTGATCGCGCCCCCGAGCTCGGCGCCCTCGGGGTCCATCACGATCACGTGCTCGAGCTCGGGACACCGGTCCTCGATCTCGCGCACCTTCGCGAGCTGCTCCGCGTCCTCGACGAAGATCGCGCGCGAGTCCGAGTGGTGGAGGACGTACTGGACCTCCTCCGGCGAGTTCGTCTGGTAGATCGTGACGAGCGTCGCGCCCGCGGTGAGGATGCCGAAGCAGGCGTGCGTCCACTCGGGGCGGGTGTGGGCCAGGATCGAGATCTTGTCGCCCGGCTCGATGCCGATGTCCACGAGTCCGAGCGAGACCTCCTTCACGATCTCGCCGAGCTCCGCGTAGGAAAGGTCGACCCACTCCTCGCCGACCTTGTGTCGCTGGGCCGGCGCGTCGCCGTAGCGGGCGGCCGCCAGCGGCAGCAGATCGGCGATCGTCTTCGACCCGGTGCCCTGGCGGGCCTCGGCACCGGCCGTCACTGCTTCCATGTGCTCTCCCTCTTCGAGTCCTTGGAGGGAGAGTCTAGGAGGGGGAACTACGCCTTGGCGAGCTCCCGCTTCTGCTGCGCGTCCTTGAGGCTGCTGATGAACAAGGTCTTGTCGATCCGGCCTTGGAAGATCGGGACGCCCATTTCCATGCACTTCGAGATGACTTCGCGCCGGTGCATGCCAGCCTCTCGGCCGAGTTCGGTGGGCGTCAGGTGGATCGCCATGTACCTACTTCCTCCTCGTCGCTTGCAGGCGTGCCATCCAGGGTAACGGTTGTATCGGTCGGCCGAAAGAGGCAGTTGGGCCGAATCTCGGCGTTTGCGCCAGTTGCCTCGCTCAGATCGGGTTTGGAACGTCGATGAAGCGGTGCTCGACCCCGAATCGCTCCGCCACGAGCTCCCCGAGGCGGCGCACGCCGAACGTCTCCGTGGCGTAATGGCCGGCGGCCACGAAGTGCACGCGGCCCTCCCGGGCCTCGGCCATCACGTGCTCGGCGGGCTCCCCGGTCACGAACGCGTCGAGATCGAGGGCGACCGCCTCGCTGAAGATCGATGCCGCGCCGCCGGTGACGATGCCCACGCTGTACACGGTCTCGGGGCCGGTCTCCCAGACGAACGGCTCGCGACCGGTGGCCCGTTCGACCCGCCGGAGCAGCTCCTCGAACGGGACGCCCGCGGGCGCGCGCCCGACGAAGCCGACCGCCCGGCCCTGGTACTGCCCGAACGGCTCGGCGCGCTCCAGGCCGAGCTCCTCGCAGAGCAGCGCGGTGTTGCCCACCTCGGGATGAGCGTCGAGCGGGAGGTGGTAGCCGGCCAGCGACATGTCGGCCTCGAAGAGCAGCTCGAGGCGGGTCTTCATGGCCGGCGAGATCGTGCGCGGGTGGAAGTCCCAGAACAGGCCGTGGTGGGCGATCACCAGCTGCGCACCCGCATCGGCGGCTCGCTCGATCAGCTCGCGGTTGGCCGACACGCCCGTCGCCACCAGCTCGACCTCGTGCGAGCCCGGCACCTGCAGGCCGTTCGGGCCGTGGTCGGAGAAGTCGCTCGCGTCGAGGAGCTCGTCGAGGAAGGTGATGATCGAGTCGCGTGAGGCCACGGGTGAGATGTGGGGGAGGCCCTCGGGGGGAGGGGGTGGGAGGATTTTCAAACTCGCAGATTATGGGTACTTTGCCAAGCACTCAGGGAGCGAGGCAGGGGAATGCAGGGATGATCGCCACAAGCTGTGCGACCGCTGACGCCGAGCTGGTGACTGCGGTCCGGCAGGGAGACGACGCCTCCTTCGAGGAGCTCTATCGCCGCTACCAGCCGCGTATCGCGGCGTTCGTTCGCAGCAGGCTCCGCGACGAGGCTCGCGCCGAGGACGTGACGCAGGAGGCGTTTCTGTCGGCCCTGCGCCGGCTGCGCGTCACCGACTCCGAGATCAACTTCAAGCCGTGGATCTACGAGATCGCGCGCAACGCCACGATCGACTCGTACCGCCGCTCGAGCCGCGCCGAGGAGATCTCGATGGACGCCGACTCCGGGCTGCGCCCCTCGGACCGCCTTCGGCTGGTGGGCGACAGCGCGCCCGACTCCACGCTGATCGACAAGGAGCGCTTCGACCACCTGCGCGGCGCGTTCGACGAGCTGTCCGACGTCCACACGCGCGTGCTCGTGATGCGCGAGCTCGAGGGCTGCTCCTACCGCGAGATCGGCGAGAAGCTGGACCTCACGCGGCCGGCCGTCGAGAGCGCGCTGTTCCGCGCGCGCCGGCGGCTCGAGACCGAGTACGCCGAGCTCTCCGAGGGCCGGCGCTGCCGCAAGGCGCGCGCGATCATCGCCCGGCTCGCCGAGGGGATGGACGGCGCGGTCGACCACCAGCGGCTGGCTCGCCACGCGCGCCGCTGCCACAGCTGCCGCCGCTGGGCGCGCGAGCTGGGCGTCGAGCCGCAGGCGGCGCCTTCCTCGCTGCGGGCGAAGGTCGCGGCGCTCCTGCCGCTGCCGTTCCCGTGGCTGCCGAGTGGGACCCAGTTCGGCGCCGGGCTCGGCGAGCGCGCCGCAGCGCTGATCGCGGCCGCCGCCCTCGCGGGCGCCGGCGGTGCGGCAATCGGCGGCTCGGGGCTGCTCGAACGCGACCCGGCGAAGCCCGCGGCCATCGAGCGCGAGACGGTCGGTGAGCGCACCACGCGCCAGGCGACGCCCCGCGCGGGCTCGCCGCGCAGTGCCGCCGGACCGCGATCGCGACGACCAGGCGCGGCGCAGCGCCGATCGCGCACGCGCGAAGCGCGACGCCGGCTCGGGCGACGCCGCCACCGGCGCCCCGGCTGCGGGCGGCCCCGCGGCGGGTCCCGGCGACTCCGCCCCGCTCGGCGGCGCCGGGCTCCCCGGCGTTCCCGACGCGCCGGACGCCCCCGACGCGAGCCTCCCGCTTCCCGACGTGCCCACGGACGGCCGCCTGCCCGTCCCGGAGCTGCCGGAGGTGACGGTGCCGCTCGACACCCCCCAGGTCGCTCCGGGCGTGAGCGTGCCGGAGGTGTCCGTCCCCGAGGTCGGCACGCGCACGATCGACGGGGTGACCGGCGCCGTCCAGGACGCCCTCCCGTAGCGGCGAATGGGCGGGTCCCGGCGGGTAGTCTCCGCGCGATGGCCCCGAAGCGGACGCGTACGGCGTCAGAGAGCGACGAGTTTCTCGAGTCGCTCATGGACACGAGCCTGTACTCGATGGGCGCCTACTTCACCGACCAGCACCCGGACCTCGTCGACGAGGTCATCACGCAGGCCACCGCGATCGAGGAGGCCGGCCTGCGCGGCTACGCCGAGGCGCACGAGATGAGCATCGAGACCTGCTTCGAGACGCTCCTCACGGGCCTGGCGGTGCGCTACTACAAGGCCGTCGCGGCCTGAGCCATGGCACTGCCTGGCGGACTCTGCGACGTGGCGGTCGTCGGAGCGGGCATCGTCGGGCTGTCCACGGCGCATGAACTGCGCGAGCGCGGCCGGGAGGTATGCCTGTTCGAGGGCGCGCGCCCGGGGGCGGGCCAGTCAGCCGGCACGACGCGCATCTTTCGCCACAGCCACAGCCAGCCAGAGATGGTGAGGCTCGCGGCCGAGAGCCGCCCGCTGTGGGACGCATGGGAGGAGCAGTTCGCCACGAGGCTCGTGGGCGCCGAGGGCGTGCTCGTCACGGGGCCGGAGGCCAGGGGCCACCAGCAGCGCCTGTCGGCGGCGGGCGCGCCGTGCCGGATCCTGTCCGAGGAGGAGCAGCTCGCGGTGCATCCGGCGCTCGCGCCGCCCGGCGGCCCCGCGCTCTTCGACGAGCGCGGCGGGGCGATCGACGTCCGCGCCGCGATCGGCGCGCTGTCCCGCTCGGTGGCGGACTCGCTCGTGCTCGGCCGCGTCTACCGCATCGAGACGCGCGGCTCGGGGGTGGCCGTCGAGAGCTCCGAGGGGGTCTGGCACGCCCGGCGCGTGGTCGTCTGCGCCGGAGCGGAGGTGGGCGAGCTCGTTCCGGGCCTCCAGCTCGGCGGCGGCTGTCACGTGCGCGGCACCTTCGCGGTGCGCGCGCCCCTGCGCGGCAGCACCCTCGCCTGCCTCCAGGAGCAGTCGCGCGAGTACGGCGAGACCGTGTACGGAGGGCCGGTGCCGGGCGAGGAGCGCTACGTGGTCGGCCTGAGCGGGCCCGGCAACGAGATCCCGGTCGAGCCAGGTAGGCGCGTGCCCGGCCGGACCGAGCGGGTGGACGAGCTCGCCGAGCGGATCTCGCGCTGGGTGAGGCGCGCGATGCCCGGGCTCGATCCGGAGCCGGTGGCCCTGCGCCTCTGCATGACGACGGTCCTGCCCGAGGGACCGGACAACTTCCGCATCTGGCGCGAGGGCGCCGTGACCGGGCTCGTGGGCGACAACCTCTTCAAGTTCGCCCCGCTGCTGGGCCGCATGCTGGCCGGCGACGCCCGGGCGCGCTCGGCCGTGGCCGGGCGCCTCTGAGCACCTTCTCCGCGTTGCGGGGGTTTGGACTTCGCTGCCTCGGGTAGGGCCCCGAGCGGCATTGAGGTGCACCGCGAGGGGGATGGCATGGACGTAACGCAGTCTTCTGGCGTTCGGCGGATGGCGAGGGTCGCCTTGCCACTCATCGCGGTGATCGCCCTCGGGGCCGGTGGAGGACCGGCGGCGGCCGCCCCTGGTGACGGCTTCCAGGGCGAGAACGCGACTCCTCAGGACCTGGACGCACGTGCGGGCGCGCGCTCGCCCAGCTCGCGCCAGCGCGCCCTCGTCAAGGATCAGGGAGCGAGGGCGAAGTGGAATCGCTTCGGCACCCCGCGCTCGCTGACCAGGACGGGCCGCTACCTCGCGACCGGCCTGCCGACCGATCCGGTGGCCGCCGCGCGCACGTGGATCGCCGAGAACAGCGACCTCCTCGGACTTACGGGGGCGGCGACCGACAACCTCGAGCTCCTTGCCGCCGCGCCGATCGGCGCGGGCCGGGCGGTGCTCCTGCGCCAGCGCTTCGACGGCCTCGAGGCGGGCCACGACGGCCAGATCGTGGTAGGCGTGAGGCGCGGAAAGGTCGCCTACGTCACCTCCTCGCTCGCCCGCTCGACCAACCTCTCGGGGGAGCAGCGGCTGTCGGCCGCGGACGCGGTGCGCGCAGCGGCGGCGGAGGCCGGGATCGACGCCGGCACGCTCACCGGCGAGCGCACAAGCGACGGCTGGACCGTCTTCGACGCCGACTCGCTGACGCATCCCGCTCGCGCACGGCTCGTGGCCGTTCCGACACCCACCGACGGCGTGCGCCGGGCCTGGGAGACGTCGCTGATCGACAACGGCGGCGAGCCCGCGGGGTTCGCGTCGTTCGTCGATGCCGAGACGGGCGAGGTGCTGATCCGCGAGAGCCTCGTCGACTACCTGGCGGACAATCCCACCTGGAAGGTGTTCCCGAACGCGCCGCCGCTCGACTACTCGTCGACCGACACCCGGAACGTGTGGTGCTGGCTCGCCGGGCCCGCGGGCTGCAGCCTCGTGCTGGAGAACAACGCATCGCTCGCGTGGGACCTCGACGCGTCCACCGGCCTGCCCACCGCGACCACACTCGGCAACAACGCGCGCGCGTTCCACAACTGGAGCAGCAACAAACCCGTTCACCGTCGGCACCGAGCCGGCGACGCCGCAGCCCGGCCGCGACTACGCGTATAGCTGGACGAACCAGTGGAACACGCAGCGCTGCAACCCGACCACCACGTTCAGCTCGTCACAGCGCAACGACATCGACGCCGCGCGGGCGAACCTGTTCGCGATGCACAACCGCATGCACGACTGGTCGTACCACCTCGGGTTCACCGAGCAGACGTGGAACATGCAGGCCTTCAACTTCGGCCGCGGTGGCCTCGGGGGCGATCCCGAGCAGGGCAACGCGCAGGCCGGCGGTATCACGGGCGGACCGCCCGGCTTCGCCGCACGCAACAACGCCAACCAGATCACGCCCGACGAGGGGATGCCGCCGATCACGAACATGTACCTGTGGCAGCCGTTCCCGGGCGCGTTCTACGCGCCCTGCGTGGACGGCGACTTCGACATGACCGTGATCGGTCACGAGTACACGCACGCCATCTCGAACCGACATGGTCGCCGGGCCCGACGACGGACTGTCGGGCGCCCAGGCCGGGGCGATGGGCGAGAGCTGGTCGGACCTGATGGCCGTGGAGTACCTCGCCGAGAACGGCTTCGCGCCGGTGGCGGACGAGAACCCGTTCGCGGTCGGCCCGTACGTGACGGGCGACAAGCAGGCCGGCATCCGCAACTACGGGATGAACGCCAGCCCGCTCAACTACTCGGACGTGGGCTACGACTTCGTCTGCAACGCGGCTACCTGTCCGCTGCTTACCCAGGTGCACGCCGACGGGGAGATCTGGAGCGCGACGAACTACGACATCCGTCAGGCGATGAACGCCCGCTACGGGACCGGCAACGCGGCCCAGCAGGTCGCGTGCGCCCGTGGCGAGCAGAACGCCGGCGCCTGCCCGGGCAACCGCCGCTGGGCGCAGCTCGTGTTCGACTCCATGCTCCTGATGGCCTCCGGGGCCGTCAGCATGGTCGACGCTCGCGACGCGATTCTGGCGGCCGACCAGATCCGCTTCGGCGGCGTCAACCAGGACCTCCTCTGGAACACGTTCGCCCGTAGGGGCCTGGGCGAGGAAGCGAGCTCCGCCGGTGCCAACGACACCGACCCGCTGCCGAGCTTCGCATCCCCGTTCGCGAACGAGGCCACGATCACGTTCGCACCGGCAGCGGAGGCCCTCGGTCGCTCGGCGCAGCTGTTCGTCGGGCGCTACGAGGCGCGCGCCATGCCGATCGCCGACACGAACCCGAGCACGGCGCTCGGCAGCACGTTCCGGATCGTGCCCGGCACGCACGAGTTCGTCGCCCGTGGCGACGGCTTCGGCGCCGTGAGGTTCACCGCCTCCTTCAACCCCGGGCAGGTGCGCGACCAGCCGGTCCCGATGTTCCGCAACCTCGCGTCGGCCGCCAACGGCGCCACCGCGAGCGGTAACGGGATCAACCTCGGCAAGCTGATCGACGACACCGAGGCCACGAACTGGGCGTCGCTCGACTCGCCGGTGGTTGGCAAGCAGGTCACGGTGCGGCTCGATCCAAGCCAGTCGGTGCACCAGGTCCGGCGCGTCCAGGTGAGCGCGATGCTGCGCACGCGCCTTCCGGAGGACGCCGGCGGCGACACGGCCGCCCAGAACCGCTACACGGCGCTGCGCCAGTTCGAGATCCTCGCCTGCGAGGCGAGCGGGGCGATCGACTGCACCCAGGACGCGCATTTCACGTCCGTGCTCACGAGCGCGGCCGACGCATTCCCGTCGGTCCGTCCGCGCCCGCGCGCACCCGACCTGATCATGCGCTCCTTCGCCGTCCCGCGGACCCGGGCCACGCACGTGCGGCTGCGGGTGCTCTCGAACCAGTGCACGGGCGCGCCGGCATACCAGGGCGATCAGGACGACGACCCCACCAACGTGACCGACTGCGAGGAGGGCACCGCGCAGGACGACAACGTGCGCGCGGCGGAGCTCCAGGTGTTCGCGCGCTAGCTGGGTGCGCGCCCTTGCTGGGCGTCACGGGCGCGTGGACCGTACCGGGGCCGAGAACAGGCCCAGGAAACGACGCGCCGCGCGGCGGCTGCCCTCGATGGACAGGGTGCCTGCGCGCTCGGCCTCTTCGAGGGTGAGGTCGCGCCACAGGACCTCCGGGAGGGTGACGGTGTTGGTGGCGATCACGGTGGCGGGGTCGTCGGCCGGGCCGCGGGCCAGCTCGAGCTCGCCGCCGGTCACGCGGGCCTGGAACACGTGCTCGCCCAAGCGCACCTCGTGGGTGGCGTCGACGCCGTCCGCGCGCCGGGGGTCGAACATGGTGGGTAGAGCCAGCATCATCGCGTCGGGGCTGAGCGCGGCGTCGCCGGGCGGGAACGGGGCGTGGCTGCCCCAGCGACCGAGCGCGAGGACCACGGGCCGCAGGTCGTAGCCCCATGGCGTCAGCTCGTAGGCGCGCGCGCTGGCGGGCGGCGGCAGCGTGGTGCGCTCGACCACCCCCTCCTCCTCCAGCTGGCGCAGGCGCTGAACCAGCGTTTCAGCGCTCATGCCCGGGAGTCCGGCGCGCAGGTCGCCGAAGCGCTTGGGCCCCAGCAGCAGCTCGCGGACGACGAGCAGTGCCCAGCGGGTGCCCACGATGTCCAGCCCGCGGGCGATGCCGCAGGGATCGCCGTATCCGCGCCGCTCGGCCATGCGGTCAGTCTAGCTGACTCGTCTAGTCAGATATTTTGACTACCTGTGCTACGGTGCCCCCATGAGCGAACGTGACGAGTACCCCGCCGGAGTGCCCTGCTGGGTGGAGGGCCTGCACCGCGACTGCGCAGCCGCGCGCGACTTCTACGGCCCGCTGATGGGCTGGGAGTTCGAGGGCTCGGGCGACGAGCCGCAGTACTTCGTCGCCCGCCTGCGTGGCCGCGAGGTGGCCGGCCTGGCGCCTATGCCCGAACAGGTCCTGGACACCGACGGCGCCTGGATGACCCACGTGGCCGTGGACAGCGCCGCGGCGACGGCCGAGGCCGTGACCGCCGCGGGCGGCGAGGTGGTGGCCGGCCCGATGGACCTGCCCCCGGCCGGCACGCTGGTCGTGATCGCCGACCCGGAGGGCGCCGTGTTCTGCGCCTGGCAGCGAGAGGGGCGCGCCGGTGCCGAGGTCGTCAACGAGCCCGGCGCCTGGGCGATGAGCGCGCTCCAGACCGGCGACCCCGCCGGCGCGGATGCTTTCTACAAGGCGCTGTTCGGCTGGGACGCCGAGCCGTTCGGCCCGCCCGAGTCGAACATGGCCCTCTACCGCCTGCCCGGCTACGTGGGAGGCACGCCCACCCAGCCGGTCCCCCGCGACGTGGTGGCCGTGCGGATGCCGCTCCAGGAGGGCCACCCGGGCTGGCACGTGGACTTCTGGATCCCGGACGCCGAGGCCGCCGCCGCCCAAGCGGCCGACCTGGGCGGCGCCGTGGTCCAGGCCCCGTACGACGCGCCGCCGTTCAAGGAGGCGGTGCTGTCTGACCCGCAGGGCGGGACGTTCTCGGTGAGCCAGCTGGTGGCGCCACCGGGCGGACCGAACGAGGGCTGACGCGAGGGGAGCGGCTGTGGTCAGCTAGTGCTGAGCCACCACATGGCCCGCCGTGATCATCGGGGGGTTCGGGAACAGATCCGCGAGATTCGTCTTGACGAACTCCGCGGCCAGCCTGTTCGAATCCTCCTCGTCGGCTTGATCCTCGAAAATGCTGGTCGAGAACATGACGCCGTCTCCAGCGTCCACCCAGTAATAGGCGACGAAGCCCCGGTGGCCGCTGATCAACGGAACGAAACCCTCACGTACCCGCTTTCCTGCCTCATCAGTATCCGTAATTCCCTCGTAGCGACGCAGAGTCGCCCACAGGTCTTTTCCTCCCGAGACCGACATGTTTTCCCTCCCGGCTCGACGACGTTGGCGGCGATTCTCTCAGATGGTGAAGAACTGTCCCGGTGCCAA
>CAWEVH010000018.1:0-14991 GCA_963812415.1 uncultured Thermoleophilaceae bacterium
CGTAGCCGCGCTGGCGTCGTGACGACGCGCGGAAAGGGCGGGCTGCGGTCGGGCATTCGTCCTGGGTTGACCCCCCATGGTGGGGTGAACTCAGGATGAATCGAGCCTTTGTACCCGCGCCACCCTGCGCCTAGGGCCGCGCGCCCGCCCCCTCGAGGAGCGCGACCATCTCGTCGTAGCCGCGCTCGCGCGCGTGGGCGAGCGCCCTCACGCCGCCGCCGTCGGGCACGTTCACGTCGACGCCGCCGTTCACGAGCTCGCGGACGGTCCGGACGTGGGGCGGGCCGCCGTCACCGAGCACGATCGCCTCGTGCAGGGCCGTCCAGCCGAGCCGGTTCACGTGGTCCTTGTCGATCCCGGCGGCGAGCAGGCGACGCACCACGCGGTCGTGGCCGCGCTCGGCCGCGCGGATCAGTCCGGTGCCGTTGTAGCTGTCCTTGGCGTTCACGTCGGCTCCAGTCGCGAGCGTGAGCCGGAGCAGGCCCAGATAGCCCTCGCTCGTGGCGATCAGGTAGGCGCTCTGCTCGGTGCCGTCCTCGTGGTTCACGTCGGCGCCCTGCCGGATCAGCTCGCGCGCCCGCGCGACGTCGTTCTCCCAGGCGGCCGCGATGAGGGCTCGGTCGAGGCTGGCCTGTGAGCGCCGGGGCTGGTCGTCGTCGTCGTCACCGCCTCCGCAGCCGGCCGCGGCCACGACGAAGAGAGCGCCCGCCAGGAGGAGGGTGAGTCTCGAGCTCACCGAGCGAATCGTGGCAGGCCGCTCGGTATCGTCGGTGCGCGTGACCGACCGCGCCGCCGCCGGGCTGCCGATCGCCCGCAACACCGCCCTGCTCTCCGCTGGGCTCGCGGCCAACTCGGCCATGCTCCAGCTCTCGGCCGCCGTCGCCTCGCTCACGCTCGTGCTGGTGCTCGACGTGGAGGGCCTGCTCGGGCTCGGTCCCGCAATCGTGCTCGGCGCGGGCGCGCTGTCCGCGCTTCCGGCCGGGCGCGCGATGGACCGCTACGGTCGTGTGCCGCCGCTCGCCGTCGGCTATCTCCTGGGGATCCTCGGCTGCGGGCTGGCCGGCCTCGGGAGCGCGCTCGACTCCGCGCCGATCGTGCTGCTCGGGCTGCTTGGCGTGGGCGCGGCCAGCGGCATCTCGCTGCTCGCGCGCACGGCCGCCGGCGACATGTACCCGCCCGAGCGGCGGGCGCGCGGGATCGGGCTGGTGCTCTTCGGCGCGGTGTTCGGCGCCCTGCTCGGCCCCTTGGTGTTCAGCCCGCTGCTCCAGGGCCGCGACCTCGACGGGGACGCGCTGGCCCCGCTCTGGCTGGCGGGCGGCGCGTTCATGGTCGTGGGCCTCGCGCTCGTGTCGGCCGTGCGGCCCGACCCGCGCGAGATCGCAACGCGGCTCGGCCATCAACAGGCGCCCGCCGACCACGCGCACGCGCCACTCAGCCAGCTGCTCGGGCGGCCGGGCGTGGTGCCGGCGATGCTCGCGGCCCAGGCGAGCTTCGCGGTGATGGTGGCGGTGATGACGCTCACCGGCGCGGTGGTGGTCGACCACCACGGGCACGAGGCGCACAACGTGTTCCCGATCATCGGCGCGCACGTGATCGGCATGTACGCGTTCGTGATCGTGGTGGGCGACGTGATCGACCGCATCGGCCGCACGCCCTCGCTGGCCGGTGGGCTGCTCGTGATGGCGGCGTCGGTGATCAGCCTGCTCTGGATCGAGAGCGTGCCCGCCACGGCTGTCGCCCTCTTCGGGCTCGGACTCGGCTGGAACTTCTCGTTCGTGGCCGCGACGGCCGAGCTGGCCGACGCCACGCAGCCCTGGGAGCGCGGCCGCCTGCTCGGCTTCAACGATCTGCTGGCCGGGCTCACGGGTGCGTTCCTGGCCCTGCTCGGCGGCGTCGCCCTGACGGCGCTCGGCGTGGCGGCGCTGGCCATCGGGGCGGCGCTGCTCGTGAGCGCCCCGGCCGCCTGGATCCTCCGCAGCGGGCGTCCCGCCGCGGCGGCCCGCACCTGAGCCAGACGCTACGGTCCCGGGAATGAACGATCTCACCCCCGGTTCCGGCGGCCGCCTCTCGAGAAGCGACCGCGAGCAGCGCGCCTACCGGCTGGTGGTGGCGGGAGGCGGCGCCGCGGTCGTCGCCGTCGTCGGGGTGGTGCTGGCGATCCTCGGCGTGGTCGGCCTCTGGCTGCCGCTGCTGGCGGTCGTGGTCGCCGCGATCTGCGGCTGGCTGTTCCGGCGCACGGTGTCCGCGTCGTAGCTGCGACGCCGCGCGGCTACTCGAGGACCAGCGCGGTGGTGGATCCCGGGCCGTTGTTGTTCCAATTCGCGCCCGCGTTGCCGCACAGGCCGACGTCGTAGGTCCCCGGCTGCGAGGTCCTCGATGATGCGGCTGAAGCCCATCGTCACCCGGCTGCTGGGCGGGAGCTGCATGCCCGAGCAGTCCGTTGCCATGCGGGTGCGGCGCGAGGATCGACCCGGCGGGCTTTGAGCACATGAACAGGTTGAGCGCGCTCGCGCTGTTGGTCGACGTGCCGAATCGCCCTGTGCGAGCTGACCAGCACCTTCGCCGCGGCCGGCACCGTCACCCTCACAGGGGCGGCGAGGAAGCGCACGGTGGGGTCCGGGTCCGGAATGCTCGGGTCGCCGACAAACGACGCGGAGGAGAGCACGCCGGAGGGACCCGCCGGGCCCGTCGCACCAATCGGGCCCGCCGGGCCGGCCGGCCCAACCGGGCCCGCGGGGCCGGTGTCGCCCTTCGGGCCTGCCGGGAGCTGGCCAGGCTGGAAGTCCTTCGACAGCAGGGACCCGTCCCTCAGCTCGCTCGTGCCCACCGCGCCGTCCCTGATGTGACGGCTGCCGATCGCGTTTTGCTTGATCTGCTTCGCGACGATCAAGCGGGTGGCCGCCGAGCGCAGCGGTTCGGCGAAGCTCGACCCCGCGAGCGCCACGAACAGTGCGATCAGCGCGAGCGCGGTGGCGGGCGAGAAGCGATGGAGCGGAATCCGGTTCATCATGGCCTCGATTCATCTGGCTTCGGGAAGATCACGCCGAGCTGGTTCTCGGTCAGGTCGCCGCTGTCACTCAGGAGGAAGTTCGAGGTGATGAGGCCGCTCGAGCCGTCGAAGTGGCCCTCGCCGCCCTCGACCTTCCAGACGACGGTTCCCTGGCGAAGGTCGGGGTCGGCGCTCGGCGCCAGTTCGCCGCGGCCGCGGATGCGCACCCGGTTGCCACGCGCGAAGAGGATCGTGCCCTCCTCGGCGAAGCCGCCGTTCTCCTCGAAGGCGAGCGTCGACTCGAAGAGTGCCTCGTCGTCGCCAGGCGCCGACACGAAGCGGCCCCGGGGACCGTCGGCCGTCAGCCTGGTGAGCAGCGCGCAGCCCGGGGCGCTCGCCTCCTTGCGCAGGCCGCCGGGCAGCAGCGTGGCCTGGCCGCGAAACTGAAGTGAGTACGTGATCGGCTTCACTTCGTCGGAGCATGCGGGGCAGCGGCGCTCGGGCGCTTCTGCGGACCCCCCGAACCTCGCCAGGCCCGCGGCGAGCTCGCGTAGGGGGTTTCCCTGGCGCCGTCCGCCATCTGCCCCCTCCGAGCGGGTACGGTGAGCGGGTGCTGGTCGGCCGTGAGAGCGAGTGCGCTCGCCTCGACGAGCTACTCGATCGGGCCCGAAGGGGCAGAGCCGCCGCGCTCGTCATTCGCGGCGAGGCAGGCATCGGTAAGACGGCCCTGCTGGAGTACACAGCCAACCTCGCCGAGGGGATGACGGTGGTGCGCGCGTGCGGGGTGGAGTCCGAGGCGCAGCTCGAGTTCTCTGCGCTGCTCGAGGTCTGCTGGCCGCTGCGCGACCATCTCGGCGAGTTGCCCGACCACCAGGCCGACCTGCTTCGCTCCGCGCTGGGCATCGGTCCAGGGGAGGAGCGAGACCGCTTCTCGGTCGGTGCCGCCACGCTCGGACTGCTGGCTGCGTGTGCCGAGACGAACCCGGTATGCGTCGTCGTGGACGATGCACAGTGGCTCGATGCGGCATCGCGGGAGGCGCTCGTCTTTGCGACCAAACGGCTCCAGGCCGACCGCGCCGCGCTTCTCTTCGCCGCCCGGGAGGGCGAGGAGCGACGCTTCGAGGCGTCCGGCATCGAATCGATCTCCCTGTCCGGCCTGCCGCGCGAGGCCGCGACGCGCCTCCTCCACCGAGAGGGTGCGAGCCCGGTGGCGCCCGAGGTCGCCGACCGGCTCTTCGAGACGACGCGCGGCAACCCACTTGCGCTCCTCGAGCTGCCGGGGCTGCTCTCCGCCGAGCAGCTCTCGGGGATGGCGCCGCTCGAGGACCCGTTGCCCGCGGGATCGGCTGTCGAGCGCGCCTTCGCCCGGCGCGCGGAGGCGCTCCCCGAAAGCGCACGGACAGCTCTGATGGTGGCCGCGGTGAGCAGCTCGAGCGCCGCCGAGCTGATCGTGGCCGGGATGGCGCGCCTCGGCATTCCTGCCGAGGCGCTCGAGCCCGCTGAGGACGCAGGGCTCGTCCAGCTCGTCGACGAGCGGGTGGAGTTTCGGCATCCACTCGTGCGTTCCGCCGTCTACCACGCCGCGGCACCCTCTGAGAGGCGCAGCGCGCACCGCGCGCTTGCCGAGGGACTCCCGCCGACCGCCCGCCCGGAGGCGCGAGCGTGGCACCTGGCGGGGGCGGCGCTGGGCCCCGACGAAGCGGCGGCGGCGGCGTTGGAGCAGGCCGCGGAGGATGCGCGAGGGCGGGGTGGGTACGCCGCCGCAGCGGCGGCTCTGGAGAGAGCCGCGCGGCTCAGTCCCGACCCGACAGTCGCGATCGGGCGGCTCGCCGCCGCCGCGGACGCGGCCTGGAGCGCGGGGCGCACCGACGCGGCGTCGGCGCTCGTGCGAGAGGCCCTCGACGGTCCGGCTGACGATGGCCTGCGGGCCCGGGCGCTTCGGCTGCACGGCTCGATCGAGTTCTTCGCGGGCAACAGCGAAGCGGCGGCGGCGGCCATGCTCGAGGCGGTCTCACTCCTCGAGCGAACGGACCCGCCCGCCGCGGTGGCTGCCGCGGCCGATGCTGTGAATGCGCTGGCGCGGCTCCGCGAGCGCGAGCGCGCGCTCGAGACCGCGGAGAAGGCGCGGTCGCTCGCCGACGAGGACGGCGGCGAGGCCGATGCCGAGGCGACGATCGCGATGGGGTACGCGCTCTGCTTCGCCGGCCGCTACGGGGACGCCGAGCCCTACCTGCGTCGCTCGGTCGAGCTGTCCGGGGCGATGACGAGCGCTCCGAGCTTCCTGCAGGTGACCCGACTGTCGGCCGCCCTCGGCTGGTTGGGCCGTCACGAGGAGGCGCACGAGTACCTCGTGGGGATCGTGACTCGCGCTCGCGAGGCCGGCGCGGTCGGATCGCTCGCCCCTCTGCTGGCCGCCTCGGCGTGGCAGGGGCTCCACGCCGGCCGCTGGAACGAGACCTACGCGGATGCGAGTGAGGCACTCGCGCTCGCCGAGGAGTGCGAGCAACCCGTCACTGCGACGCAGGCACTCGGCGTGCTCACCTGGGTGAGTGCGCTTCGCGGCGATGCGTCTCGCTGCCGGACGTACGGGGAGGAGACGCAGCGCCGCGCCGCCGAGCTCGGCTTCAAGCTGTACGGGCTGCTCGCCACGCTCTGCTTCGGACTGCTCGACGTCGGTCAGGGGCGGGTCGACGAGGCCGCCCGACAGTTCGAAGTCGTGGCCAGACACGCCGACGATCGCGCGCTCTATGTTCCCGGCGTCTCGCCGCAGCTCGAGCTTGCCGAGGCGAACATTCGCGCCGGGCAGGTGGCGGCGGCCGAAGCGAGCCTCGTGTCCTTCGACCGCTCTCAGCTGGCGCCCGTGCCGCTGTTCGCGGCCCAGGCCGAACGCTGCCGCGGGCTGCTCGCAGACGCGGACGGGTTCGAGGCCCACTTTGCGGCCGCACTGGATCTCCATTCCAAGGCCGAGAGCCCGTTCGCGCTCGCGAGGACGCGGCTCTGCTACGGCGAGCGGCTCCGGCGGGCGGGGCGGCGCGTCGAGGCCCGCGATCAGCTGCGAGCCGCTCTCGAGACGCTCGAGCGCATCGGCGCCGAGCCGTGGGTCGAGCGAGTCGGCGCCGAGCTACGCGCGAGCGGGGAGAAGCTCCGGCGGCGCCAGCCGCACGAGGCGGAGGAGCTGACGCCGCAGGAGCTTCAGATTGCGCTGCAGGTTGCCGAGGGGAAGTCGAACAAGGAAGCCGGAGCCGCGCTCTTCCTGAGCCACAAGACGATCGAGTTCCACCTCAGCCGGATCTACCGCAAGCTCGAGATCCACTCACGAGCCGAGCTGATCCGCCGCTATGCGAGCGACCCCGCTCTCAGTGGCGCCGCTGAAGGTTGAAGCGGCCGGTCCCGCGGCACAGTGGGCCGTCCGGGCCCGAGCCGTAGGTCGCCAGGGTGCCGCCGATCGTCGAGGACCTGCTCAGGGTGCCGTGGATGTAGGCGCCGTCCGCCCTCAGGCGGAATGCCCCTCGACTCGATACGCGCGGTCCGGTCCCCGAACGCCAGCTCTCCAGGACGCGCACGTCGCGGACACCGACGATCGAGGGGCACTCCATACGCACGGTCCCGACGACGGTCTGGATCCGGCCCTGGTACGCGCTGATCACCATCGTCGTCTTGAACGGGACGGTGACCCCGAGCGAGTCGAGGATCTGGCTGTGATCCCCGCGCCAGGTGCCCGTCTTCGGGAACGGCCGCCTCGGCTGCGGGCGCAAGCGCGGCCGCCAGCAGCGCGGCGCCGAGCGCCACGCTCTTGAGCGGTCGGCGTAGGTTGGTGGTCGACTGGTTCATGTGCACTCCTTCGGGAGGGTTTCTGGGACTGCGGCGATGATCGGCCGAGCCCCGGCCTCGGCGCGCCGGGGATGTCCCTAATCCGCCTCCCTAACGGTGGCGCGATCGGGGCGACGCCCGCGCCGCTTCTGCAACCCTGGCGGCCATGACCGCCCTTGCCGAGCGCGCCGAGCGGCTGCGCGCGCTCCACGTGCCTGGCGAGCCGCTCGTGCTCGTGAACGTCTGGGACGTCGCGAGCGCGCGCACCGTGGCGGAGCTGCCGGGCTGCGCGCGCGGTCGCCACCGCGAGCTGGTCGATCGCCGCCGCCCACGGCTTCGCCGACGGCGAGGAGATCCCGCTCGAGCTGATGCTGGCGGCGGTCGAGCGGATCGCCGCCGCGATCGGTGAGCTCCCGCTCACGGCCGATCTCGAGTCGGGCTTCGGCTCCGGGCCTGCCGAGGTGGCCGAGACGGTGGCGCGCGCGATCGACGCCGGAGCGGTGGGCGCGAACCTCGAGGACGGTCAGCGCACCCCCGAGGAGCACGCCGCGGTGGTGGCCGCGGTGCGCGAGCGCGCCGAACGCGAGCGCGTGCCGTTCGTGATCAACGCCCGCAGCGACGAGTACCTGCTGGGCGAGCGACGCCTCGAGCGGGCGATCGAGAGCGGCCGCCTGTACGCGGACGCCGGGGCCGACTGCATCTTCGTGCCCGGCATCGCGGAGCTCGGCGAGATCGAGCGGCTCGTCGACGCGCTGGAGCTGCCGGTGAACGTGTTTGGCTCGCCCGCGACCCCGTCGCTCGCCGAGCTCGCGGCGGCCGGCGTCGGGCGCGTCAGCTTCGGGCCCGGGCCGCTTGGCGTGGCCAGTGCGGCACTGGCGGGGGCCGCGCGCGAGCTGCTCGCCGGCGGCGATTACCCGCCCGAACTTGGGCATCGGCCCCCAGCGGGTTGACCTGCGCCCGCGGACCTGCCTACAGTCGCGCTGGCTACCCCGTTTTGGGACCCCACCCGACCAAGGGAGGCAGCATGTCGCATCACGGTTCCGAGAGCTATTTCGTCGTAGGCGAGGGCCTTCTCACGGTGAGCATCGGCGGGCGCGACGAGCCTGCCGCGCCGCCCACCGCGGGTGTGCGCGCCACGGCGTCGGCCGCCTCTCCGTTTCTCTTCTCGCGCATGGGGCCCAAGGGGACGGGCAAGCAGCTCGGCGAGGCCAACCTCGTCAAGATCGGACGCGAGATGGCCGCCGGCGGCGGTGGCGCCGCGGGAATTCCCGCGGGCTACACCTACCTCGGTCAGTTCGTCGATCACGACCTGAGCTTCGACAAGACGCAGGTCACCGACGACTCGAACCTGTCACCGCCCCAGATGCTGCAGGGACGCTCGCCGAGCCTCGACCTGGACTCGCTCTACGGAGCGGGGCCGCAGGATCCGAAGTCGGCCAAGTTCTACGAGTCCGACGGGCTGCATCTGAAGATGGGCAAGACGGTGGCGGCGGACGGGGTGCCGGCCAAGGACGGCTTCGACCTGCCGCGCGGCCTCGGCAACACGCAGGCCAAGAAGCGCCGGGCCGTGATCGCGGACCCGCGAAACGACGAGAACCTGGCGGTGGCGCAGACGCATCTCGCGTTCATCCGCTTCCACAACCGGGTGGTCGACACGCTGGGGGCGTCGGTGCCGGATGCGGAGAAGTTCGCAAAGGCCCGCGAGCTCGTGACCAAGCATTACCAGTGGATGCTGCGCACGGACTTCCTCCCGCGCATCTGCGCGCCCGGCATCGTCCAGAACGTCTTCAACCAGGGACGCAAGGTGTTCGAGGTGAACGCCGCGCCCACCGACGTCCCGACGATGCCGCTCGAGTTCTCCGTCGCCGCCTTCCGGCTCGGGCACTCGATGATCCGCCAGGCCTACAACTGGAACAAGATCTTCGACAACGGCTCGGGCTTCCTCGAGTACCTGTTCGAGTTCTCGAACGGCGGCGGCGATCTCGCCTTCGAGCCGCGCCTGGCAAGCAGCTGGATCGCCGACTTCCGCCGGCTCTACAACTTCGGCGAGGCGGGCAAGCAGAACCTCGTCGTGCCGGCCGCCAAGTTCAACCGGGCGATGCGGCTCAACACCGCGCTCGTCGACCCGCTCAAGCACCTGCCGCCCAAGACCTTCGGCGGCTCGGACGGAATGGGCTTCGACAACCCGCTGCGCAACCTCGCCTTCCGCAACCTGCGGCGGGCGCGGCTCGTGCGGCTCGCCACCGGCCAGCAGATGGTCACGTTCATGAAGAACAAGGGCGTGAACGTGACCAAGCTGTCAAAGGCCCAGATCCGCGACGGCAAGAACGGCGCCGACCTGAGCCTGCTCACCGCCGCCCAGCGCGAGGCGATGCTGAAGAACACCCCGCTCTGGTTCTACATCCTGCGCGAGGCGGAGTTCAACCAGGGCAGGCTGAAGGGGGTGGGGGGGCGCATCGTGGCGGAGACCTTCCATCGCGCGATGGAGGGGAGCACGCACTCGATCGTGCGCGACACCGCCTTCAAGCCGACGCTCGGCCCGAACAACAGCACGTTCCGGATGGTCGACCTGCTGCTGTTCGCCTTCAAGGGGCAGAAGAGCCTGCTCGCGCCGCTCGGGTAGGGCGCGACTGCGAGGCGCGCCGGGCTTGGGCTGGGTAGGGGTTGCCGGTCGGCCGTGGTCTTCGCGTTTGTCCTGGGTTGACCCCACAGGAGGGGGTCAACCCAGGACGATTGGCCACCGCCCCTCCCGCCGGTTGCACTTTCAGCAGCGGGCCGGCCGAGGCCGGGTGGAGCGCTGCCTTCGACAAGCTCGCCGCCCTCGTCGCGGGCCGGCAGCGCGAAGTGTGACGTTCCTCCGACTGTGACCGGGCTCGCGCTCGGCGGGGCCCCGGCGCGTTAGAAACACTCCATTCGACACTCGGCCGGCCCGGATCGGACTCGCAGCCCCCGCGCTCAGGCCACAGGAGGTATCCCCCCATGCAGTACAGCGAGCGACTCCCCGTCCCCCTCCCGACCAGGAGCCTCGTGACCCCGCTGGTCGCGCTGCTGATCGGAGCGGCCGCGGCAACCGGCGCCTACGCGCTGATCGACAACGGTGACGAGCTCCAGCCGTCCAAGGTCATCGTCGTCGAGCGGCCAGCGCCGGCCGGCGACGGAGTGGCGGCGAAGGACGAGGCCGCGAGCGCGGCGGCGATCGGCGCCTCCGGCATCGAGCTGCGCGGCTCCAGGGCCTCGATCACCGGCCTGGCCGCCAGCGGCCCCAGATAGGCCCTCCCCCAGGACCGCCCTCGGGGGGCGGGCCCGGCTCGCCCCCCGAGGATCGGTCCACGCCGCTCAGGAGTCGCGGTCTCTGGGCGCGCCCCTCAGGCGGCCGAGCGACACGCGCTCGAGCTCGGTGAGCTCGTGCCACAGCCAGCGCGCTGCGCTGCCGAGCATGCTCTGGTAGCCGTCCAGCGGGCCGCCCCCAGGCGCGGCCGGCCAGCCCTGCGGCGCCGGTGTGTCTCCCGTCGCCGTGACCCGGCCGATCTCGTAGCCGTCCTCGACCTCGAAGTCGATCTCGATGTCGAACGACAGCTCGGCGCGCTGGTCTGCGAGCCCCAGCTCCTCCCGGATCGGATGGCTGTCCAAGTGGTGCACGGCGAACGTCCAATCGTTCTCGGCCGGGCGGGTGAGCACCCGGTGGATCCGCACCGGCGCCTCCACGACCGACTGGTAGCAGGCGCGCGTGCCGTCGCCGGCGTCGCGGAGCTGCTTGAGGAAGACCTGGCCGACCCTGCCGTCGATCAGGTCGCCCACCAGGTCCGCGCCCAGGCGCAGGTCGGCGATCGCGAGCTCGACGGCGTCGAACGGGTCCGGCAGGTCGGGCACCAGATGGCGCAGCAGCCCCATCGGGCCGCTCTCGGCCGGGGCCGCGCCGGGCGCGCGGGCGCGCGGCGCCGGCGCGCAGCTCGAGAAACGGGCGCCAGGCGGCGCCCTCGCCGAGTCCGAAGTTGCCGCCGAACGCCTCGATCGACACCCGCTCCGCGAGCCCCTCGGGCGGCGAGAAGCGCCCCATCACCTTGGCGTAGCCGTAGATCTCCCTGCCGCCCAGGTAGGACATCGGGTTGTCCACGAGGATGTAGGGCACCGCCAGCAGCAGGCGCTCTGCAAGGAACACGTGGCCGAGGTCGCGTCCCGCCAGCACCGGGATGAAGAAGGAGGCCTGGGTCTCGCGCACCGCGCCCCAGCGGTCGAACGGGGGCGTCAGTGAGGTCACGTGCGCGAAGTCGCCCACGAGCAGCATCACCCGCGAGCTGAACGCGCGGTAGTCGAGCCCGCGCCCGGAGGGCACGTTGAACATTCGCTCGACCAGCTTGTCGATGCGCGTGGCGTCGCCCCTCAGCAGCAATCCGCGCAGCCGGCCGCCCTGGCAGGCGAACGGCGCCGGCGCGGTGGCCCGCCCGCCGTACTCGATGTAGGGCGGGAGCTCGACCGTCCCCTGGCGCAGCCAGTCGGTGGCGCGGCCGGGCACCGGGCGCTCGTTGCCGCTGAGCGCGCGAGCCGCCTCGATCCCTGAGATCGCCGCGGCCTCGACGCAGCCGCCGTCGATCCCGTTCCGGGTCCAGTCGCCCGCGAGCACGAGGTTGTCGAAGCCGGAGTCGCCCGAGGGGAGCCGGTGCTCGACCGAGCCGGCGGGCGTGAGCACGTAGCGCTCCCAGGCGGTCACGTTCGCGCGGTGGTACTGGGCGTCGAAGCGCGCGCGGCCCGTACCTCCGTCGCGATCCACGAGCACGTTCCAGTCGAAGCGCCCGCCGCTTGTCGCCGCCGGCCACAGCACCGGCAGGTCGCGCTCCACGAACTCGATCGCGTTGTCGCGTACGCGCGCGGTGGCTGCGGCGGCGCCCTCGCCCTCGCGGTCCTCGAGCACGCCGCAGACGTAGGCGATCGTCTTCACGTCGTCGGCGGGCGTCCAGCTCTCGCGCGGGATCAGGTGCGTCATGTCGCAGTAGGTGTCGAGCGGCTCCACGTAGCAGCCGGTGACCGAGTTCTCACTGTGGGCCCACCCGAGCTCCTCGGAGCTGCGATTGGCCCAGAGCTGGAAGGCCTGGGTGCGCACGGTCACCCCGGTCTTTACGCCGCGATCGAAGCGCTCGCTGCGCTCCATCAGCTCGCCGCAGATGTCCGGCAGCGCGCCCACCGGGATGCCGAGCACGACCTGGTCGAAGTCGGTGCCGCGTCGCAGCGTCCGGGCCGGCCGGCCAAGCGGGTTGAGCTCGGCCTCGAAGTTCGTTCCGCGCGCGCCCTCCTCGAGCTGGTCCCAGCGCGGCTCGCTCGGCCAGCAGGGGAGGCCCTCGACGGGCACGAGCGGGTCGTACTCGTCGCGGCCTGGAGCGAGCTCCACCTGGCGTACGACGTCGATCGCGTCCACCAGGTCCGCGTCGGCTGCGAGCCCGAGGCGCGTGACCGCGTGGAAGTACTCGAAGCGCACGCCGCGCCGGCGTAGCACCTCGTAGAGCGGCGTGAACACCACGTCGCCCATCCCCGCCTGCATCTTGTACATGATCGATCCGCGGTAGCCGAACACGAGCTTCAGCAGGTCGCCCGTCGCGGTGCCGGCGGCGCAGTTGGCCTTCCCGATGTCGCCCTCGGGATAGGCGAACGCCACGTCGTATACGGAGCGCAGCAGCGGCGCACGCTCCGCGGGGTTCCGCCCGATCGTCACGGGCTTGGCGCCGTGGCGGGCGAGCCAGGCCGCCCACTCCTCGTCGTTGATCCGGTCGAAGCCGTGCTCGAGCACGCCGTCCTCGACGATCCCCGCGGCCATCGCCACGCCCGCGTCGACCGTCGTGAAGAAGAAGCGCAGGTCGGGGTTGCGCTCGCAGAGATCGCCGAGCACGACCCAGAGCCAGTCGCGAACGGCCTTGAGCAGCCGGACCAGGAGCAGCGGCTGCGCCGCCTGGCGGGGCGCGAGGTTGTCGGTGTGGCGCGCCCGCTCGCTCGCCAGCCGCTCCGCCACCGACAGCAGCCGCTCGGCCACGTCGAGCGGGAGCTCGAGCACCTCCTGCGCCACGTCGCGCGCGAGGTTCTCGAACCAGTCCGGGATCAGGTCGGATCGTTCGTCGGGCTCGGGCGACACCTCGTCGTGCTGGTCGCGCACCAGGCGCCAGCCGTCGAGCGCCCAGCGGGACGCGCTGGCGGCCATCTCCCAGAAGGTGGGCAGCTCGGCGGCCTCGCCCGGGCGCAGCAGGTTGCGCGGGCAGTCGAGCTGGAGCGGGTGCCAGGCGCCGTCCTGGCGGTCGAGCAGCACGATCTGGTCGCAGGGTTTGAACGCGTCCTCGAGCGTGGCCAGCGGCTCGCCCGGCGCGCGCCCGAGCTCCTCGTAGGCGTCGCGCATGAGGCGGAAGGCGTTGTCGTAGAAGCCGAACCAGACGTGCAGCCCATGCTCCTCGATTCGGTCCGCGACGGCCGCGTTGCGGCCGCTCGCGCCCTTGCCGCCCACGCGCCAGCCGAGCTGATAGACGGTGACCTCGTAGCGCTCGCGCAGCTGGGGCGTGGCGGTCAGCTCGAACGCGGCTGTGAGGCCGCCGACTCCGCCGCCGAGGACGGCAACCTTCGCGGGTGATTGGGCTGCGTTCACGCCTTGGTTCACGGACTGCGCCGGCTCGTGCGATCCTACTGGGCACCGATGCCCGGGACTCGCTCGCAGGGTGAAGAGGACCTGATCGCGTTCGTGCGCAGCGGCTACGCGCTGTGGAACTCCGGCGATCTCGACCAGGTGGCGAACATGTGGAGCGAGGACGTGGAGTGGCACAACGCCCCCGAGTGGCCGGGCCAGCGCGTCTACCGCGGGCGCGGCGAGGTGGTCGCGTTCCTGCGCGCCGAGGTGGCCGAGGTGATCGAGCTGGGCGACATCGACGTGACCGGCGTCGACGTGCACGGCAACGAGCTGCTGATCCGGCTGGCCGCGCGGACACGCGGTCACGACAGCCGGGTCGACATCGGCAAGATCCCCATCTTCCACGTCGCACGCGTGGAGAACGGCGAGGTGGTTCGCGTGCGCGCCTTCCTGGACGAGGGTCAGGCGCTCGCGGCGGCGCTGGGCGCCGCCTGATTTGAGCACCCGCGAGCACACGAGCGCCCGGGCCGCCTTCACGCGGGGCGTCCGCGAGGGTGTGCCGTTCGCGCTGGCCGGCGGGCTGCTGGCGCTGTCGTTCGGGGTGGTGGCGCAGGGCGCCGGGCTGTCCGCCACCGCGGCCGTGGTGATGTCCGCCATCGTCTTCGCCGGCTCGGCGCAGTTCACGGCGATCGCGATCGTGGCTCAGGGCGGGACCGTGGGCGCGGCCGTGGCGGCGGCCGCGCTGATGAACTCGCGCTTCCTCCCGATGGGCGTGGCTCTCGCGCCGTCGCTGCCGGGAGGTCCGCTGAAGCGCGCTCTCCAGGGACAGACGGTGGTCGACGCCTCCTGGGCGCTCGCCTCGCGCGGCGACGGGACCTTCGATCGCTGGCTCCTGTTCGGCTCGAGCTCCGTCCAGTACGTCACCTGGACGCTCGGCACCGTCGTCGGCGCGATCTGGGGCGAGGGCCTCGGCGACCCCGAGACGCTCGGGCTGGACGCGATCTACCCGGCCTTCTTCCTCGGCCTGCTGATCAAGGAGGTGCGCGACGGGCGGGCGCTCGGGGTGGCGGCCCTGGGCGCACTGATCGCGCTCGTGCTCGTGCCGTTCGCGCCGGCCGGCGTGCCGGTGCTGGCGGCGAGCCTGGCCGCGCTGGTCGGCCTGCGCCGGCGTGCCGGCGACGAAGGCTGCGACGAGGACCTCCGCCGCGAGGCCGGCGCGGAGTCGCCGCGATGAGCACGAGCGCGAGCCTGATCGCCGGCTGCGCGGTGGTGACCGCCGCCATCAAGGCCGCGGGGCCGGTGGCGCTCGGGGGACGGGACCTGCCGGAGTGGTCCACGCGCGTGATCGTGCTGCTTGCGCCCGCGCTGCTCGCCGCCCTCGTGGCCACGGCCGCGCTGGCGGACGGCGACGAGCTCGCGCTCGGCGCCGAGACCGCGGGCGTGGCGGCGGCCGGCCTGGTTGTCTGGCGAACGGACTCCATCGTCGCCTGCGTGGCTGTCGCGGCGGCGGTGACCGCCGGGCTGCGCGCGCTCTGATCCGCGGAAACCTCCGCCGCCGGCCGAGCCGGCGGCCTCGGCACTACGCGAGCCCCTC
>CAWEVH010000019.1:0-37646 GCA_963812415.1 uncultured Thermoleophilaceae bacterium
GTCTACGCGGCCGGCGACGCGGCCACGGAGCGACTGCGTTCGGTGGCGTCGGCGATCGGAACGGGGTCGCGGGCGGCGCTCGCGGTCGCGCTCGACCACCTGCCGGTCGCGGCGGCCGCTTAGCGAGCTCAGGCCTGCAACGCGCTCAGCAGCGCCACGCCGGCCGCGATCAGCGCCACGCCCACGACCTGGATCCGCGCCAGGCGCTCCTTGAAGAGCCAGGCCGCCGCCAGCGCCGCGATCGCGCCGAACTGCGAGGCGAGCACCGCGGCGATGGCAATCCCGTCGCGGGCGCCGACCGCGTAGCTCGCGAACCCCGCCACCTCGCAGCAGGCGGACGCCACCACGAGTGGGGCCGCCTGGCGCGGGAGCCGAAGCTTCAGCGACACCACCAGCGGAAGGGCCACGAAGATCGTCCCGATCAGCCGCGCGGGGATGAGCGCCCAGGCGAGGGGCAGGTCGTCGCTCACCCGCCCGGTGGCGTAGAGGCTCACGCCGAAGCAGACGGCGGCGGCCAGCGCGAGCAGCACGGCGTGCGCCTCAGGATGGCGTTCGCCCGGCCGCGTGGGCGCCTCCTCGCGCGACGAGCCCGCGAGCCAGATCCCGAGGGCAATCGCACCGAGTACGAAGCCCGCGCCGGGCTCGAGCGCCTCTCCGGCGGCGACCGCCACGAGCGCGGCGAGCGCGCCCTCGGTGGAGATGATCGGGGCCACCACCCCCGCCCGGCCGTGCCGGAGGGCGAGATACGAGAGGAGCAGGCCGGCGACGTTGCCGATTCCGGCCGCCCAGAGCAGGCCCACCTCACCGGCGCTGAGCGACTCCGGCAGATCCACGAGCGCCAGCGGGAGCGTGAGCGCGAGCCCGATCATCATCACCCAGGCGAGCAGGTGGGTGGCCGGCATCAGGTGGGTGGCGCGAGCGTTCAGCAGGGTCGCACCCGCAAAGCCGAGCGCGGCGCCCAGGCCGCCCAGCAGGGCGATCATCGAAGGGGCTGCCGGCTCACCGGGCGCGCACGGTCATCGGCAGGCCGCCGCGCGGCGAGAGCGTGGGCATCTGGCGGATCGACAGCGGCCGCCAGGGCTCGGCGAGCTCGAGCGTGAAGCGGCTCAGGATCGCCTCCGCGATCGCCTTCACCTCGAGCAGGCCGAAGCGCATGCCGATGCACGTCCGTGAGCCGCCCCCGAACGGGACGTAGGCCCCCTTCGGGAGCTCGGCGCGCGCCTCCGGCGCAAAGCGCGAGGGGCGGAACCGCCAGGGCTCGGGGAACACATGCGCCAGGTGGTGGCTCGCCCACGAGCAGTAGTTCACGAGCACGCCGCCCGGCACGTGCACGCCGCACAGCTCGAAGGCGTCGATCGACCGGCGCGGCCCGATCCAGGCCGGCGGGTACATGCGCAGCGTCTCGTCGATGGCCAGCTCGAGGTCCAGCGACTCGAGCTGCTCGGGGTTGCGCGCGAGCTCGTAGAAGAGGAACGCCACGGTCGAGGTGGTGGTGTCGTGGCCGGCGAACAGCAGCGTCATCACCTGGTCGCGCAGCTCCTCGTCGGAGAGCGTGCTGCCGTCCTCGTCGGTGGCGTCGAGCAGCAGGCTCAGGATGTCCGCGCCGCGCCGTCCCGAGCGGCGGCGCTCGGCGATCTCGTCGTAGATCACACGGTCGAGCTGGCCCCGGGAATGCAGCATGCGCTGCCACGGGCTGCCCGGTCCGCGCAGCATCTGCACGACGTAGTCGCGGCCCCAGTAGCCCAGCACGGCCTCGAACTCCTCCGCCATCGACGCGTCGCGGGCGTCCCGATCGGGGTCGAAGCCGAACAGCGCCCGCATCGCGATCCGCAGCGCCAGCCGGCGCGTCCACGTGTAGAGGTCGAGGCGCGTGTCGGGCGTCCAGCCGGCGAGCGCCGACTCGGCCTCCGCGGCCATCGTCGCGGTGGCGGCCGCGATCTGCTCGCGGTGGAAGGCGGGCAGCATGATCCGCCGGGCGCGCCGGTGGTAGTCGCCGTCGGTGGTGAGCAGGCCGTCGCCCAGCAGCGGGATCAGGTCGCCCAAGCCGCCGTCGCGCCAGCGGAAGTTGGAGGCGTGCGACACCGTGATGTAGTGGTTGGCCTCCGGCCCGAGCGCGAACACCACCGGCGCGTACATGAGCCTGATCGAGAAGACCGGTCCGTACTCGGAGTGCAGGCGCAGCAGCAGGGGCAGCGGCTCGCGCTCGAACTCGCGCGTCCTGCGCATGCTGAACGAGAGCTCGCCCGGCGGCCACTGCCCGCGCGCCGCGCGCTGCCAGCGCATGTCGGAGCGCAGCCGCGCGAGCACGCCGCCTGGCATCGGAGGAGGAGGGGCCACTCCCATCGCGCGCGAATCCTAGTCTTGGCGTGTGGACCTCACGAGCATCTGCGCGGCGTTCGGGCTGAGCGCCGCGGCCGGCCTCAACGCCTGGCTGCCCCTCTTCGCCGGTGCCCTGCTCACCCGGCTCGACGCGGTCGACCTCGCCCAGCCGTTCGACGACCTGACGGGAACCGGCACGCTGGTGCTGCTCGCGCTGCTCACGGTGGCGGACTTCGTGGGCGACAAGATCCCGGCGGTCGACCACGTGCTGCACACGATCGGAACGGTCGTGGCGCCGGTGAGCGGCGCCGTGCTGTTCACCGGGCAGACCGGCGTCGAGGACGACGTTCCGACGCTCGTCGCTGCCCTGCTCGGCGCGGGCACGGCCGAGTCGATCCACGCCGGCCGCGCCGCGATCCGGCCGCTCTCGACGATCGGCACCGGTGGCGTCGGCAACCCGGTGCTCTCGCTGCTCGAGGACGCCGGCTCCGCCCTGCTCACGCTCGCCGCCTTCGTTGTGCCGGTGCTGGCGCTGCTGCTCGTCGTGGCGCTGGCCGTGGCCATCGTCCTGGCCTGGCGCCGGGCGCGCCGGCGACGGCTCGGGCGCATGAGTTCAGCTCCTTCGGGGTAGCTTCGCCGCCAATGGACGCACGGATTCCTCCGGCCCGCTGGGCCTGGCCCGCCGGCGTGGCCGCCGCCGGTCTCGCCTGGTACGCCGCGGACAGCCTGCGCCACCGGCGCGAGGGCGGCCACGGCTACGAGCTGCGCGGCGAGGTCGATGTCGGCGACGAGCGCTTCCTCCACGCCGCCGAGGTGCTCACCGGCGCGCCGGTGTCCTATGGCAACGATGTCGAGCTGCTGGTCAACGGCGACCAGATCTTCCCCGCCTACCTCGACGCGATCCGCGCGGCCGAGGAGACCGTGAACCTGCTCACCTACGCCTACTGGCGCGGCGAGATCGCCGACCAGGTGGCCCAAACGCTGCGCGAGCGGGCGCGGGTCGGCGTCGAGTGCAACGTGATCATCGATGCGGTGGGGGCGGCCAAGATGGACCGGACCCTCGTGAACGAGATGCGCGAGGACGGCGTGACGGTCTGCTACTTCCGCCCGCCCAAGCCCTACGCCGTGAGGCGCCTCCAGTACCGCACGCACCGCAAGCTGCTGATCGTTGACGGCCGGGTGGGGTTCACCGGCGGTGTCGGGATCGCGGAGGAATGGACCGGCAACGCTCAGGATCCCGATCACTGGCGCGACACCCACGTGCGCGTGCGCGGTCCCGTGGTCCGCGGCCTGCAGGGGGCGTTCGCGGAGAGCTGGCTCGAGTGCACCGGCCACGTGCTGGCCGGGGAGCGCTATCTGCCCGAGCTCGAGGAGATCGACGGCGGGGGCGCCATGCAGGTGATGCGCTCGAGCGCCAGTGTGGGCGACACGAACGCCGAGGCCCTCTACTTCCTGGCGCTGGCCGCCGCGAAGGAGCAGGTGGAGCTGACAGCCGCCTACTTCGTGCCGCGGCCTCCGTTCACCACGGCTCTGGTCGAGGCCGCCGAGCGCGGCGCGCGGGTACGCATTCTCGTGCCCGGCTCGCACATCGACAAGCGCTTCGTGCGCACGGCGGGACGGGCGAGCTACGACGCCCTGGTCGAGGCCGGCGTCGAGCTCTACGAGTACTGCCCGACGATGCTCCATGCCAAGGCGCTCGTGATCGATGGGCTCTGGTCCTCGGTCGGCTCGGTGAACTTCGACAACCGCTCCTTCCAACTCCACGACGAGGTGACCCTCTGCGTCCAGAGCGAGCGCTTCGCGGGCGAGCTGCACGACCAGTTCGAGCGCGACCTCGAGGTCTCGGAGCGGATCGAGCCCGGCGCCTGGAAGAACCGCCCGCGCCGCCAGCGGGCGCGCGAGGCCGTGACGAAGTACGCGCGCCGCGAGCTCTAGGAGCCTCGGAGGGGGCGCGGCCAACGCTCGCGTGGTTTTTCATCACTGTCATGAAGAACCACGCGACCGATGCCCTGAGGGCGCCCTACCCAGTCGCGGCGCTCAGCACAACCGACGCGACCTGCCCGGGATCGTCCCAGGTCGGGATGTGGCCGCAGCCGCGCAGGAGCACGCCCCGCGAGCCCTCGGGCCGCTGCCGCGGGGGCGCCACGAGCCGGTCGAGCTCCCCCCAGGCGAGCGTCACCGGCGCCTCGATCTCATGGAACCCGGAGAACACCGCGGACCGCATCGCCGCGTTCGCGCCATCGAAGCCGGGCGCGGTCACGTACGCGCGCACGAGCCGGGCGGCGGCACGCGGCGGCACGCGTTCGGGGTGCCCGACTGAGCTCGACAGGAGCGCACGCCGGCCGCGCACGGTGCGGACGAGCGCCGGCACGAGCGGCAGCAGCGCCCGGCCGAGGCGGCGCACGTCCGGCCCGGACCGCATGCCTAGCGGCCGGCCCCAGAAGCCCGCCGGGCAGAGACCCGTGACCGACAGGGCGCGCCCGAGCCTGCCGAGCTCGAGGGCCACCCAGCCGCCGAGCGAGTTGCCGGCCACGTGCACGCGGTCGAGGCCGAGCGCGTCGAGCAGGCGACCGACGGCGGCGGCCAGCGCCTGCGGCGTGGGCTCGGCTCCGCCGGCGAGCGGCGGCGAGGAGCCGAAGCCGGGCAGGTCGACGGCGATCACGTCGCGCTCGGCGCCGAGGCGCTCCATCACCGGCTCCCAGACCACGAGCTCGGCCCCGAGCGGATGGATCAGGATGAGCGGTTCACCCCGTCCCGCCCGTACATGGTGGAGGAGACTCTCAGCCACGATGAACCTCGAGGGACAGACAGCGCTCGTGACCGGCGCGAACCGCGGCATCGGCCGAGCCGTCGCCGAGGAGCTGGCCGAGCGGCCGCTCGGGCTCCTGCTGTGCGGCACCCGCGACCCGGAGCGCTTCCCGCCGCTCGGGGCGCCCGCCGGCGGCGCGCGCGAGGTCCGCCCTGTGAGCGTCGACCTCGGGAGCCGCGAGTCGATCGAAGCGTCCGCCCACGAGCTGCCGCCGCTCGACCTGCTCGTGAACAACGCCGGTCTCATGACCGGCGGGCTGCTCGAGGAGCAGGACACCGACGGGATCTACGCGATGTTCCAGGTCAACCTCGTGGGGCTCGTGCATCTCACCAAGCTCGTGCTGCCCGGCATGGTCGAGCGCGGGCACGGCAAGGTGGTGAACAACGCCAGCATCAGCGGCTACGCATGGTTTCCCGCGGCCACCACCTACGCCGCGAGCAAGACCGGCGTGGTCGCCTTCAGCGAGGCGCTGCGACGCGAGCTGAAGGGCACGGGCGTGAGCGTCCTGCACCTCGTGACCCCCGGTGTGGCCACCGACATGCTGGACGCGACCCGCGAGGTCTACGGCCGCCACATGGAGGCGGAGGCCTGGGACGACCAGCGCCCCGAGGAGTGGGCGGCCAAGGTCGTGAAGGCGATCGAGAGCGACGATCACGTGCTCGGCCCGGGGGGCCGGCTCGCGCTCGCCAAGCTCGCCTCGCGCGGTCCGGCAGCGCTCGTGGACGCAATCGCCGGGCGTATGTTCACGCGCGAGACGCGATAGGCCGGTCCGGCGAGCAGCATCTGCACGTCCTCGATGCGGCGCTCGAGGAAGCCGCCCTCCGACCAGGCGAAGTAGAAGTCGAAGAGCCGCCGGAAGGGCTCGTCGTAGCCGAGCCGGGCGGCCTCGTGGGCAGCCGCCTGCCAGCTCAGGCGCCAGCGGCGGAGCGTCTCGGGGTAGGAGGCGGTGAGGTCCTCGCCCCCGAGCAGGCGCAGGTCGGTGGCGCGCGCGCAGGAGCGCCTGAGGACCTCGAGCGAGGGCAGGCAGCCGCCCGGGAAGATCAGCTCGTTCGCGAACGAGCGCCCCGCCTTCTCGACCTCGAAGGCGCGGTGGTCGATCGTGATCGCCTGGAGCAGCATCAGGCCGTCCGGCGCCAGCAGGTCCGAGCAGGTGCGGAAGAAGGTGTCGTAGTACTGCCAGCCCACCGCCTCGATCATCTCGATCGAGACGAGCTTCGAGTAGCGCCCGCGCAGCTCGCGGTAGTCGAGCCCGAGCACCTCGATCCGCTCGTCGAGACCCACGGCCAGCGCGCGCTCTCGTACCATCGCCCCCTGCTCGCGCGAGAGCGTGGTGGTGGTCACCCGGCAGCCGTAGTGCTCGGCCGCGTGGAGCGCGAGCGAGCCCCAGCCGCTCCCGATCTCGAGCAGGTGATCGTCCGGAGACAGCCGGAGCGCGCGGCAGACCCGATCGAGCTTGGCCTCCTGCGCCTCGCACAGCGTCATGCCGGGCCGCTCGAAGCGCGCGCAGGAGTAGGTCATCGTCTCGTCGAGAAAGAGCCGGAACAGGTCGTTGCCGAGGTCGTAGTGCGCGGCGATGTGCTTGCGTGCCGCGCCGCGCGTGTTGCGCGGCACGCGGGTCAGCGCGCTCCGCAGCGGGGCGAGGGGCGCCCGCAGGCGGTCGAGCTTCGGCATCTCGCGAGCGCCGATCCGGACCAGTGTCACGAGGTCGTCGCAGTCCCAGCGGCCCTCGGCGTACGCCTCCCCGACCCCCAGGCTGCCGCCGAGCACGGATCTCCAGAAGCGCGGATCGCGCACCCGGATGCGAGCGCGCAACTCGGCGCCGGGCGGGCCGAACGCGCGCAGGCGCCCGGCCTCTTCGATCTCGATCCGCCCCTCGGTCAGTCGGCCGAGGGCGGCACTCACCAGCGTGCGGGCGATCATCGGGCCGGATGTGGATGGTACGGGGCGCCCTTGAGCTTGAGTCGCGCCGCCTGCCAGTAGATGCCCGCCACCACCCGCGCGGTCATGAACGGGTAGCGCAGCAGCGGCCAGGGAGAGAGCTCGCGGCGCGACAGCGCCAGGGTCGCGTCGAAGTCCACCCGGCCGTCGCGAACGCTCTCCATGTGCACCCGCAGCTGGTCCGCCGGCGTGGTCAGGCGCACGTGGTACTCGGCGTTCATCGCCAGGAAGGGCGACACGTGCAGCTCCTTGGACACGGTCGACGCGAGCGGCTCGAGCTCGTAGGCATGGCGCTCGCCCCAGGGCGTGTTCGTGACCTCCGCGACGACCCGCTCGACCCGCTCGCCGGCTGAGTCGAAGCAGTAGAAGAGGCTGATCGGGTTGAACAGGTGGCCGAAGGTGCGCACGTGCGTGAGCAGGCGCACCGGGCCGTCGTGCTCGACGTCGAGGTAGTCGCGGCGGCGGAAGCGGGCGGGGGCGGGCCGGCGGGCGGACCAGAGCGGCACGCCGTCGAGCAGCTCGGGAAGCTCGTCGAGGTCCAGGTAGGCCATGAACAGCCGGTAGCGGAACTCGTGCTCGACAGGCTCCATGCGGCGGTGCCTGACCCAGCCCTCGTAGAGCGCGCTCGCGCTCACGGCAGCCGCCTTCCGAAGCGCTCGCACACGCGCAGGGCGGACACAACGCCGTCCTCATGGAAGCCGTAGCCCCAGTAGGCCCCGCAGTAGTGGGTGTGCCGCACGCCGCTCACCTCGTCGAAGCGGCGCTGCGCGGCCATGCCCGCGGGCGTGTAGACGGGGTGGTGGTAGCGCATCACGCGCAGCACGCTTTCCGGGGCGATCGCATCGGAGCGGTTGAGCGTGACGCAGAACTCGCGATCGGCGGAGAGCGACTGGAGGCGGTTCATGTGGTAGGTGACCGTGGTGCGGCCCGCCGGCCGCTCGAGCAGATGGAAGTTCCAGCTCGCCCAGGCGCGCCGGCGCCGCGGCAGCAGCGAGCGGTCGGTGTGCAGCACGACCTCGTTGGCCTGGTAAGGGATCGCGCCCAGCACCTCGGCCTCGGAGCGGCTCGGGTCGGCGAGCATCCTGAGCGCCTGGTCCGAGTGCACGGCCAGAATCAGCTCGTCGTAGCGCTCGGGCTCGCCGCCGGCCGGCGTGAGCTCCACGCCGTCGTCGGTGCGCTCGATCCGGCGCACCGGCGTTCCCAGCCGCAGCCGCTCGCGGAACGGGCGCACGAGCGCATCCACATAGCGCGCCGAGCCGCCTTTGATCGCGAGCCAGTTGGGCCGGCCCGCGAGGCCGAACATCCCGTGGTTGGCGAAGAACTCCGCCAGCATGCTGGCCGGAAATTCCCACATGCGGCGCGGGTCGGCCGACCAGACGGCCGACGCCTGGGGAACGATGAGGCGCTCGACGAACGCCTGCGAGTAGCCGCCGCGGTGGAGGAACTCGCCGAGCGACGGGCCCGAGCCGTTCAGGCCCACCAGCGCGGGCGCCTCGCGGTTGAAGCGCAAGAGATCGAGCACCATCCGGTGAAACGAGGGCCGCGCCAGGTTGGAGCGCCGCGCGAACAGCCCGTTCGGGGAGGCCCCGTTGTACTCGAAGTCGCGACCGTCGCTCACCGAGAAGCTCATCTCCGAGGGCTGGGTCTCCACGCCCACGCCCGCCAGCACGCGCTGGAAGCTGGGGTAGGTGCGGTCGTTCAGAACGATGAAGCCCGTGTCCACATGATGGGTCTCGTGGGGGGTGTCGACCCGCACCGTGTTGGTGTGGCCGCCCGCGTACTCGTTCGCCTCGAATACGGTGATGTCGTGGCTCTCGCCCAGCAGGTGGGCGCAGACGAGGCCCGACACGCCCGCGCCGACGATCGCGACGCGCGTGCTCACGAGTCAGCCCAGGCCGCGAGCGCCGCGCCGGCCAGGGCGGAGCCGCCCGCGAGCGCCAGCGTGCCCCAGCGGGCGCGACTCGGGATCGAGTCGCCGGCGGCCAGCGTCGCGCCGATGTCCGCGAGGTCGCCCGCCACGGTCCCGACCAGCCAGGGTCGCATGCCCTCGCCCCGGCTCGCCGCCCACGCCGCGCCCCCGGCGAGCGCGATGTCACGAGCACCCAGCCCGCGGATTGCGACGTGTACCGGGTGCTGGCCGGCCGCCTTGCGCAGGCACCCGGCTCGGCCGGGTGCGCGCGGACCCCATCCAAGCCGAGCCAGCTGCCGCCGACCCGCCCGGGCGCCGCCAGGAGCGCGATTCCGAAGGCCGTGCGGCCGAGCGCGAACGCGATCGTGAGCTTGGGCAAGCACGCCATCTCTTGTTGATACGGACGGTCTCGACTGCTCGATCAGTTGGGATAGAGTCGCCGCGACCGCGTTCGAGGAGGCTCCGTTGGATTCAGGCCGGCTGAAGTCGATCCCCCTGTTCGAGGACATCGAGGAGAACGAGCTCGCGCAAATCGCCACCTTTGCCCAGGAGGTGTCGGTCGAGGCCGGCCGCAATCTGGTCCGAGAGGGTGACTTCTCGTACGAGTTCATGGTGATCGAGGAGGGTGAGGCGGAAGTCACCCGCGAGGGCCAGCACGTAGCCGACCTCGGCCCGGGCGACTTCTTCGGCGAGATGGGGTTGCTCGAGAGGACGCTCCGCAACGCCACCGTGACCGCGAAGACGCCGATGCTGGTCGTGACGCTCACCGGCTGGGACCTGAAGCGCATGGAGCGCAGCGTGCCGCAGGCGGTCGAGCGCGTGCGGCAGACCCTCGAGTCGCGCCGCCCGACCTGACATGGCCGGCCGGATCGTCCTGTTCGGCGCCAGCGGGTACACCGGCAGGCTGACTGCCGAGGCGATGGTCGAGCGCGGGCTCCGTCCCGTGCTCGCCGCGCGCACGCGCAAGAAGTGCGAGCAGCTGGCGGACGAGCTCGGGGCCGAGCTCGAAACCGCGCGGGCCGATGTGGGCGACCCGCCCTCGATCACCGCGCTGGTGGAGCGCGGCGACGTGCTCGTGAGCACCGTCGGCCCGTTCGTGCGCTTCGGAGCGCCCGCCGCGGCCGCCGCCTCGACCGTCGGTGCCCACTACCTCGACTCGACCGGCGAGCCGCCGTTCATCCGCGAGGTGTTCGAGCGCTACGGGCCGGTGGCCGAGGGGGCCGGCTGTGGGATGGTCACCGCCTTCGGCTACGACTGGGTGCCCGGCAACCTCGCGGGCGCGCTCGCCCTCGAGCGCGCCGGCGACGCCGCGGTCCGCGTCGACACCGGCTACTTCGTCACCGGGGGCGGCTCGATGAGCGGCGGCACCAAGGCGTCGCTCGTGGGCGTGATCGGCAGCGACGCCTTCGCGTTCCGGGACGGGCGCGTGCGCACGGAGCGTGGCGCCGCTCGGATGCGCAGCTTTCCGGTGGGCTCGAAGGAGCTCGCCGCCGTCTCCGTTGGGAGCTCCGAGCACTTCACGCTTCCGAAGATCGCGCCCCAGCTGCGCGAGGTGAACGCCTACCTCGGTTGGTTCGGGCCCGCCTCGCGCGCGATGCAGGTGGTCTCGGTGGGCACGAGCCTCGCGATGAAGCTGCCCGGCGTCGAGGCCCTCTGGAGTGCCGCGGGAGAGCGGCTCGTGAAGGGCTCCACCGGCGGCCCGGACGCCGCCGCCCGCGCCAAGGGCGGGTCGCACATCGTCGCGATCGCTTACGACGACGGCGGACGCGAGCTGAGCGAGGTGCACGTGACCGGCATCGACGGCTACACCTTCACCGGCCGCATCCTTGCCTGGGGCGCCGAGCGGGCGGCCGCCGGCGGGCTGAGCGGCCCCGGCGCGCTCGGCCCGGTGGACGGCTTCGGGCTCGAGCAGCTCGTGCAGGGCTGCGCGTGGGCAGGCATCTCGGAGCAGGGCGGCGAGGCCGAAGCGGCGAGTGCGTCGCCGGACGCGACGCTCGCCGACTCGCCCGCAGGCTGATCCTCCCGGCGGGCGATGTACGTATCTCCCGATCCGGCTGCCCGCCGGCGCCTGACGGCCCTCGCGGCCGCCGCCGGCGCGGCGCTCGTGATCGGCCTCGTGGTCGGAGCGGGCGCCGGTAACGGCAACGGGACGGCCGGCGAGGCGGCCGACGTGGCCACCACCCCGTCGGAGGAGCGCCGCGAACAGTCGCTGCGCGCGGTCGACCGGCTCAGCCTGCGCCAGCAGGTGGGCCAGCTCACGATCTCGAGCTTCGACGGCAGCGCACGCCCGGACTACATCCGGCGCCGGCTCCGGGCCCGCGAGACCGCGGGGGTGATCCTGTTCGGCCGCAACGGCGGCAGCGCCGGCCACTGGCGCACGCCTCACCCGCTCGCTCCAGGGGCCCGCCCGCGGCCGGGCGCTCGTGATGGTCGACCAGGAGGGAGGCGACATCCGGACGATCGACCACGTGGGCCCGCCGGCGAGCCAGCCGCTCCAGGGCGAGCCCGCGAACGTGAGACGGGCGGCGCGAAGCGCCGGGCGCGGGCTGCGCGCGGCCGGTGTGAACGTGAACCTCGCCCCGGTCGCCGACGTGCCGGGGCCCGGCTCCGTGATGGGCTCGCGCGCCTTCGCCGGCGACCCGGCCGGGATCGGCAGGCGGGTGCAGGCGTCCGTGCGCGGCCTGGGCGATGCTCGCGTGGCAGCCACCGCCAAGCACTTCCCCGGCCTCGGCGACTCGGCGGTGAACACCGACGACGCCCCCGCCACGATCCCGGGCGGCGTGAGCGAGGACCTCGTGCCCTTCCGCGCGGCCGTCGAGGCGGAGGTGCCGCTCGTGATGCTCTCGCACGCGCTCCATCCGTCTCTCGACGACCGGGCGATCGCCTCGCAGTCCCGCGCGATCGTCACCGGGCTGCTGCGCGAGCGGCTCGGCTTCGAGGGCGTGATCGTGACCGACAGCATGGAGGCGCAGGCCGTGGTCAGCCGCTCGGACGTTGCCACGGCCGCGGAGCGCTCGATCCGTGCCGGCGCGGACCTGGTGTTGATGACCGGCTCGGCGAGCTGGAACCTCGTCTTCCCGCGCCTGCTCGCGCGGGCGCGCAGTTCGCCGGCCTTCCGCGCACGGGTGCGCCAGAGCGCGGCGCGCGTGCTGGAGCTGAAGCGCTCGCTACTCGGCTGAGGCGCGCTCGAGTGCGCGCTCCATGAGCTCCCGGTGCACGCTGCGCGTGCCTGCCGCGTGCGGCGCTCCCAGACCTCGTCCGGGCCGCAGCTCCCACGCGAAGGTGTCGTCGGCCAGGCAGCGCTCGATCGTGTCCTCGAGGTCGCGCGCGCAGCGGCTCGGAGCGCACCGGCACGAGCAGCTCCACGCGGGTGTCGAGATTGCGCGGCATCAGGTCGGCCGAGCCCATCCAGTAGCGGCGCTTGTCGCCGCGGTGGAAGCCGTAGAAGCGCGAGTGCTCCAGGAAGCGCCCGACCACGGACACGACGCGGATGTTTTCCGAGATGCCCGGCACGCCCGGCCGCAGGCAGCAGATCCCGCGGACGTTCAGGTCCACCTGGACGCCCGCCTGCGACGCCTCGTAGAGGGCGCGGATGCAGCGCGCGTCTACCAGCGAGTTCATCTTCAGCAGGATCCGTCGCCTCGCGGCCCTCGCGGTGGGCCTCGATCGTCTTCTCGACCTGGTCGAGGAACCACTTGCGCATGTGGTCCGGGGCCACGATCGCCCGCCGGTAGTCGGGCGAGCGGGCGGCGCCGGTGAGCGCGTTGAAGAGCTCCGCCACGTCTGAGGCGATCTCGCGGTCGCAGGTGAAGAGCCCGTAGTCCTCGTACAGTCGCGCGGTCTTGGCGTGGTAGTTGCCGGTTCCGGTGTGCACGTAGTGGCGCACGCCGGCGCCCTCGCGCCGCACCACGAGCAGTGCCTTCGCGTGCGTCTTGAGACCGGGCAGACCGTGCACCACGTGCGCGCCCGCCTCCTCGAGAGCGCGCGCCCAGCCGATGTTGCGCCGCTCGTCGAAGCGCGCCTTCAGCTCCACGAGGCAGACGGCCTGCTTGCCGCGCTCGGCCGCCTCGATCAGGGCGGGCACGAGCGCCGAGTCGTCGGAGGTGCGGTACACGGTGATCTTGATCGCCAGCACGTCGGGGTCGCGCACCGCCTGCTGCACGAAGCGCTCCACGCTGCCGCCGAACGAGTCGTAGGGGTGGTGGACGAGCAGGTCGCCCGCGCGCATCGCGCCGAATATGTCCGCGCGCCCGTCGTCGGGATCGACCAGCAGCGGGTGGACCGTCGGAGTCCAGGAGCGGTCGCGCAGGTCGCGGTGGCCCTCCACGCCGTAGATCTGCCAGAGATCCTCGAAGTCGAGCAGGCCCTCGACGTCCACCACCTGCGTCTCGTCGATCGCGAGCTGCTCGATCAGGTAGCGGCGCATGTCGGGATCCATCGACGACGACACCTCGAGGCGCACGACCTCGCCGAAGCGCCGTCGTCGCAGCTCGTCCTCGACGGCGCGGAGCAGGTCGTCGGCCTCGTCGGAGACCGTGAAGTCGGCGTCCCTCGTCACGCGGAACTCGTCGTGGCGCAGGATCTCCATGCCGGGGAAGAGCTCGTCAAGGTGGCGGGCGATCACCGCCTCGAGCGGGACGAAGGTGTCGTCGCCGATCTCGAGGAAGCGCGGCAGCACCTCCTTCGGCACCTTCACGCGCGCAAAGGTCTCCTGCCCGGAGACCGGGTCACGCAGCCAGACAGCGATCGAGAGCGAGAGGTTCGAGATGTAGGGGAAGGGCCGGCCGGGGCCAACGGCCAGCGGCGTGAGCACCGGAAAGATCTGCTCCGCGAACATCCGGTCCACGGCCTCGAGCTCCTCGCCCGAGCACTGCGAGCAGTCGACGATGCGCACCCCGTGGCGATCGAGCTCGGGCCGCAACGACCGGGCCCAGACACGAGAGTGGCGCGCCCCCAGCTCGCGCGTGCGCTCGGCGATGCGCTCGATCGTCGCGGACGGAGACAGGCCGTCCGGCCCGCGCGCGTCGATGCCCGCTTCGACCTGGTCGTACAGCCCGGCGACCCGGACCATGAAGAACTCGTCGAGGTTCGACGCGTAGATCGCGAGGAACTTCACGCGCTCGAGCAGAGGCGTACGCTCGTCCTCGGCCAGCTCGAGCACACGCTCGTTGAACTGGACCCAGGACAGCTCGCGGTTGAAGAAGAGCTCTGGCGAGTCGATCGCCGGCGCCTGCGGTATTGCGGTCGCAGCTTCCATGCTCACCCACTATGGTCGCGCATCGTGATCTGGTTGCTCCGCCACGGGGACGCCGCGGACGGCTCGCCGGACTCCGAGCGGCCCTTGACGAACAAGGGACGCGAGCAGGCCCGGGTCGCCGGGGAGGCGCTCGCGGTGCTCGAGGTCGAGCTCGAGGCGTGCCTGACGAGTCCCAAGCTGCGGGCGGCGGACACGGCCGCCATCGCCTGCGCAGCGCTCGGCGTAGAGCCGCGCCCCGATGAGCGGCTGGCCGGCGGGCCCTTCGACGCGGACGCGCTCGCCGAAGGGCATGCGGGCGACGTGCTGCTGGTCGGCCACGAGCCCGACTTCTCCGAGGCCATTCGCGCGCTCACCGGCGCCCGGGCCGACATGAAGAAGGGCGGCCTTGCCGCGGTCGCCGACGGCGAGCTCCGGTTGCTCCTGCGCCCCCGCGAGCTGCGCGCGATCGCGTCGGACTAGGCAAGGGCCCGCCCCTCCACCAGCTCGAGCAGGATGCCCTCGCGCAGCCCGCCGCGCGCGATCCGCAGCGGCAGCCCCAGCAGGTCGGAGATCGCCTCGAGGATGAGGATGCCCGCCGGCAGCAGGCGCACCCGCTCCTCGTCGAGCTCGAAGCGCTCCGCCACCTCGCCGATCGGCGTGGAGGAGAGCACGCGGATGCCGCGCTCGAGGGTCTCGTGCGCGAGCTCGGCACCCACGAGGCGCCGCAACGAGGTGGCGGTGCCACCCACGGCCACGGCGCTCTGGGCGGGCGCCGGCTCGAGACCCTCGAAGGTGCCGGCCACGTGCCGCCGCACCTTCTCGAGCTCCTCGACCGAGGGCGGGTCGGAGCGCAGGTAGCTGTCGGCGAGGAAGCCCGAGCCGATCCGAAACGACTCGGACCACGTCATGTCACCGGCGGCGTCCCCGATCGCGATCTCGCTCGACCCGCCACCGACGTCGATCACCGCGATCGTCCCGTCGGCCGGCTGGACCAGCGTGCGGGTGGCGCCCACGAACGAGAGCCGGGCCTCCTCCTTGCCGGTGAGCACGCTCAGACGGCGTGCCGGCGGCGTCCGCAACGGCGCCCGCCAGCTCGTCGCGGTTCGGCGCGTTGCGGATCGCGGCGGTGGCCACGGCCACGAGCTCCCCGGCGCCCACCTCGCGCGCGACGGCCGCCTGGGTTCGCACCACCTCGGCGGTCTCGGCGATCTTCTCGGCCGGGATCGTGCCGCCGTCGCCGAGGCTCTTCCCGATGCGCGTGAAGGCGCGCTGCGCCACCAGCTCGCGCAGCTTGCCGTTCCCCGCGTCCGCCACGAGCAGTCGCGTGGTGTTGCTGCCGATGTCGATGCAGGCGCAGATCAAGCGATGGGTGGTGGCGCCAACTCGGGGTGCGAGGCATCCTCGAACTCCCGAAACAGGCCCGTTACGACGAACGCGGTCTGTTCGCCGATGTCCACCGCATTGTCGCCGATCCGCTCGACACAGCGAGCCACCAGCATCATGTGCATCGCCCACTCGCGCCGATCGGCGTCGTCGCCGATCTCGAGCGCGAGCGCGAACGTCTCTCGGTTGAGGCGGTCGATCTCGTCGTCCTGGCGCACGAGGTCCTGGGCGAGCCCGGCATCGCGGCGCTCGAACGCCTGCTTCGCCTGGATCACCTGGCGGCGCGCCTGCTCGCCCATCCGCTGGATGTTGTCGAGGATGCGCTCGTCGGCGGGCGGGTTGTGCCCGGCGAGCGGCACGAGCTTCGCCATGTTCACGCACTGGTCGCCCATGCGCTCGAGGTTCTTGATGACGTGGAGCACAGCGGCCACCAGCCGCAGGTCGCCGGCCACCGGCGCCTGCAGCGCGAGCAGCGACAGCACGCCCTGATGGACCTCGAGGTAGCGACCGTCGATGCGGTCGTCGTCCGAGATCACCATCTGAGCCAGCTCGACGTCCTGGTGGCGCACCGTCTCGAGCGCGCGATCGAGCGCCTCAACGACCATGTCGAGCCCGCCCAGTGCCTGCTTCTCGAGCGTGGACAGCTCGTCCTGGAAGTGCGAGCGGGTGGTGTCGGACACCTAGCCCACCTTCCCGGTCACATACGCCTCGGTCCGGGAGTCGGAGGGGTTGGTGAAGATCTTCTCCGTGTCGTCGAACTCGACGACACGGCCGGTGCGGTGCTCGTCCTCGCCGAGCTCGACGGTGAAGAACGCCGTCCGGTCGGAGACGCGCGCGGCCTGCTGCATGTTGTGGGTCACGATCACGATCGAGTACTCGCGCTTCAGGTCGAGCATCAGGTCCTCGATCTTGCCGGTGGAGATCGGATCGAGCGCCGAGCAGGGCTCGTCCATCAGGAGCACGTCGGGCTCGACCGCGAGGCAGCGGGCGATGCAGAGCCGCTGCTGCTGGCCGCCCGACATGCCAAACGCGTTCGTCTTCAGCCGGTCCTTCACCTCGTCCCAGAGCGCGGCGTGCTCGAGCGCGCGCTGCACGATCCCGTCCATGTCGCCCTTCATACCGAGCACGCGCGGGCCGAAGGCGATGTTGTCGTAGATCGACTTGGGGAACGGGTTCGGCTTCTGGAAGACCATGCCGATCCGCTTGCGCACCTCGACCGCGTCGACCTGGGGCGCGTAGAGGTCCTGCCCATGGAAGGTGAGCTTGCCGTCGACGGTGGCTCCGGGGATCAGGTCGTTCATCCGGTTGAGGCACCGGATCAGCGTGGACTTGCCGCAGCCGGAAGGGCCGATCAGCGCGGTGATCTCGTTCACGCCGATGTCGAAGCTCACGCCGCGTACCGCCGGCTTGCCGCTGTAGGCGACCCCGACGTCGCGCAGCTCGAAGATCGCCTCGCGCTCAGCCGCCGCCGGCCGGGTCTCCGCGCCGCTCGCGCGCTCGGAGTCGTCGGCGCGCACTCCGAGCGGACGGCTGAGCCCGCGTGCCTCCTCCTGCTGCCTGTCCTGAGGCTCGGTCACCGGGTCAGCCACTCTAGATCACCTACCACTTCTGCTCGTATCGATTGCGAAGCCAGATCGCGACGCTGTTCATCAGCAGCAGCAGGATCATCAGCAGCAGGATCGCTGCGGCGGCGAGCGGCACGTAGTTGTTCACGTCGTTGGACGCCCGGCTGATCCAGTCGAAGATCTGGATCGGCAGCGCCGTGAAGGCGGAGTCGAGGCCATCCGGGTTGAAGGCGATCACCGTGGCCGCGCCCACCACGATCAGCGGTGCGGTCTCGCCGATTGCGCGCGAGAGGGCGAGGATCACGCCCGTGGCGATGCCCGGGATCGCCGCCGGCAGCACCTGCCGCCAGATCGTCTGCCATTGGGTGGCGCCAAGCGCCATCGAGCCTTCGCGGATCGAGGGCGGCACGGCGCGGATCGCCTCACGCCCCGCGATGATGACCACGGGTAGGACCAGCAGCCCCAGCGTGAGCCCGCCGGCCATCACGGTGGGCTGGCCGGTGCCGATCGGGCCCAGGTCGACCGGGCCGCGCACGAGGAAGGCGAGCCCGAGGATGCCGTACACGATCGAGGGGACCGCGGCGAGGTTCTGGATGTTCACCTCGATGAAGCGGTTGTACCAGCGCGTGTTGTCCGCGTACTCCTCGAGGTAGACCGCCGTGGCGACCCCGACCGGCACGATGAACACGGCGCAGACGCCCATCAGCCAGATGGTCCCCCAGAGCGCCGCCTGGATGCCGGCCTTCTCAGCGTCGATCGAGGTGAAGCTCGTGATGAAGTCCCAGCTCAGGCTTTCGCGGCCGTCGGCGACGATGTCGACGAGCAGCACGCCGAGCAGCAGCACGGAGAGCCCGACGCACACCAGCAGGGCGATGTGGAAACCGGTGTCCTTGGCGCGCCGGCTGCCACTCGGCCGCCCGATCGGCTGCGCCTGCGCGTGGGTGTCCACGCTCACTCGTACACCTGCCTGTACTTGCGCACGAAGCGGATCGAGATCAGGTTCATGATCAGGGTGATCACGAACAGCGTCGTCCCGACAGCGAAGATGGTCTTGTAGGCGATCGAGCCGGTCGCGATGTCCCCCTTGGCCGTGGCGCCGATGAATGCGGTCATCGTCTCGGCGGGCTTGGTGGGGTCAAGGCCCAGGTATGGCACAAGCCCGGCGGCGATCAGCACGACCATCGTCTCGCCGATTGCCCGCGAGATCCCCAGAACGATCGACGCCACGATGCCGGAGAGCGCTGCGGGGAATACAACGCGCAGCGTCACCTGGAGCTTCGAGGCGCCGAGCCCGAAGGCGCCTTCGCGGAGCGCCGCCGGAACCGCCGACATGGCGTCCTCGGAGACGGACGCGACCGTCGGAACGATCAGGAAGCCAACGATGATGCCCGCCGACAGCGAGTTGAAGATCGACACGTCCAGACCGAGGCCGCGCAGAATCTCGGGGGTGAAGAAGGTGAGCGCGAAATAGCCGAACACGATCGTTGGCACGCCGGCCAGCAGCTCGAGGACCGGCTTGATCGTCTTGCGCACCCGTGGCCGCGCGTATTCGCTCAGGTAGATCGCGGCGGCAAGGCCGAGCGGCACCGCCACGAGCATCCCGATTCCGGTAATCAGGAGCGTGCCCGTCACCAGCGGCAGGACGCCGAAGCTGGCGGGCTCGAACAGCGGCGTCCACTTGGTGCCGAACAGATAGTCCGCCACAGGGACTTCCCTGAAGAACTCGATCGTCTCGCCGACCAGCGAGAGCACGATCCCCGTGGTGGTGAGGATCGAGATCAGCGCCGCCAGCACGAGCAGGCCCTTGATCAGGTCCTCGCCCCAACGCCGACGGGCCGCGCGGAGGCTTGGTGCCTCCGCGCGGCCCTTGGCGGCTGTTGTCGACGCTGCTTCCACGAGAACCTGAGTGCTAGCTGCTCCCGAGCGCCGTCTTGGCCTCGTCGGCCTGGCTCTGGTTCATCGGGACGATCTGCGACGCCTCGGCGATCGACTGGTAGTTCTCGAGGATGTAGTCCATGAAGGCCTTCACCTCGGGCTTCTTCAGTGCCTTGCCGCTCGGGTACATGAGGAGCTCGCGGCCGAGCGGCTTGTACTCCCCGCTCTGGATGGTCTCGACGCTCGGCTTCACGCAGCCGTCGCCGTCATCGACGCCGACCAGATTCAGCTTGTCCTGATTCTGCTCGTAGTAGGAGAAGCCGAAGTACCCGAGCCCGCCGGCCTCGCCGGCCACGCCCTGCACGAGCACGTTGTCGTCCTCGGAGGGCTGGTAGTCCTCGCGCGAGACGCCCTCCTCACCGTTGATCTCGTCGGTGAAGAAGTCGAAGGTGCCGGAGTCCGTGCCCGGGCCGAACAGGCTGAGCTCGCCGTCCGGGAGCTTCGGGTCGATCGCGCTCAGGGTCGTGACCTTGGAGCCCTGGTTCCAGAGCTCCTTGAGCTGCTCGACGGTCATGCAGTCGACCTTGAGGTCCGGGTTCGTGACCACGGCGATGCCGTCGTTGGCCACCTGGGTCTCCTTGTAGGTGACCCCGTTCTTCTTGCAGATCGGGACCTCTTCCTCGTCGTCGATCGGCCGCGAGGCGTCCGAGATGTCGGTCTCGCCGGCGCAGAACTTCTCGAAGCCGCCGCCGGTGCCGGACGTGCCGACCGTGATCTTCACGTTCGGGTTCTCGCCCTGGAAGGCCTCCTGGGCCGCCTGGGCGAACGGCGCCACGGTGCTGGAGCCGTCGATGCGGATCGTCCCGGAGAGGTCGCCGCCTCCGCCGCCTCCGCCACCGCCGGTGTCTTCGTCGTCCTCGCCGCAGGCGGCCACGCCAAGTGCGAGCGCTCCACAGGCGGCAAACGCGAGGAGCTTCCTCATGCGCTTCTTCTCCTTGATTGGATCATCGGTCGCCCGGAAGCTCGCATCGGCTGGGCGGCAGTCTGTTATCCAGCTGTCGCCGCCTTGTGAAAAAGGTGTGAATGGCCGTCCGCCGCCCCGCGTCAGTCACTCGACAGGCGGTAGCCGAAGCCGAAATGGGTGTGGATGAGCGCCCGCCCGGGCAGTGCCTCGTCGAGCTTGTGGCGGAGCTTCCCGATGTACACGTCCACCGAGCGGTCCGACTTGCGGTACGGCTCGCCCCAGACGACGCGGTACAGCTCTTCGCGGCTGACGATACGGTCGTGGCGCTCGGCGAGCGCGGTGAGCAGCTCGAGCTCCCGCACGGTGAGCGGGAGCCGCTTGCCCGAGGCGAGCGCCAGGAACTCCTCCGGCCGGATCTCGAGCGCCCCGAGCCGGAGCGAGTGCCCATTCATCGCAGCTTCCATTGCTCGCCGACTGTTCCAGCTATGTGCGGAATCTCCGTTATTGCAGCGTTGTCGGGCTGTGAAAATCCCGTAAACGGTCTGAGGGGTACGTCGGCCGACTGCGTAGACTCCGGAACCAGATGTCGTCGGACCTGCGTCTCGCGATCCTCGACTCGGACTCAGGCTTCGTGCGCGTGCTCGTCAAGCGCGCGAGCGACCTGGGGTGGCAGCACCGGCATCTCGAGGCGGCTCCTCGCGCCGAGGAGTTCGTCGCGATGCGCGTGAACGCGCTCGTGGTCGACCTCACACTGCTCGGCCCGCGCGCATGGGAGTTCCTCGAGCAGGTGGCGGCCACCGTACCCGGACTCGGCATCGTCGTCTGCACGGGACGATCGAGCGTCTCCCAGCGGGTGCGCGGGCTGCGGCTGGGCGCCGACGACTGGGTCACCAAGCCCTGCCACCCCGAGGAGGTGCTCGCCCGCGTCGAGGCCGTCGTGCGGCGTCGCAAGCAGGCGTCCGCCCGGGTCGACTCCGGCCCGCTCGTGGCCGGCGAGCTCGAGATCAGGGCGGACCAGTTCCAGGCCTTCGTCCGTGGCTCGAGCGTCGATCTCACGCGGCGCGAGTTCGAGGTGCTCGAGCTGCTCGCCCAGGCCAAGGGCAAGGTGCTCCAGCGCGAGGAGATCTACCAGGCCGTCTGGGGTTGGGCCATGGCTCACGGAGACCGCTCCGTGGACGTGTTCATCCGCAAGGTGCGCCTCAAGCTCGAGAAGGCCTCGCCCGGCTGGAACTACATCCACACGCACTTCGGTGTGGGCTACCGCTTCGACCCCGAGCGGCCCGGCGACGCTGAGCCCGACCTGCTCGAGACGCGCGCAGCCGGAACTCGACCAGGATGCTCCCGAGGGAGCCCGCGAGTCGCGGGTCGACGAGGGTCTGAAGCTCGAGGACGGGCCACTCCTTCGAGGGCCACCTCACCGCGGCTCCGTAGCGCGTTTCCCGGTTGCCATACTTCGCCGCCGCGATGTCTCGCAATCAGCGCATCGGGCTGATCGTCGCGGCGCTGGTCGTCGGCATCGTCGCGTTCGCTGTTGCGAGCCCGGGCGGCGACGACGACGGCGAGCAGGCCGCGCAGACCACCCCCACGCAGACACAGACCGAGACGGCCACCGAGGAGGCCGAGACCGAGGCGGAGACCGAGGCCGAGCCGGCCCCGCCGCCGGAGCCGGCCGTCACCCGCATCAGCATCAAGGGCGGCCAGGTGGTCGGAGGGGCGAAGCGCATCGAGGCCGGTTCGGGCGAGACCGTTCGGATCGTCGTGAGCAGCGACGCGCCTGACGAGCTGCACCTCCACGGCTACGACATCACCATGAACTCGGCGCCGGGCCAGCCCGCGAGGTTCCAGTTCAAGGCCAATCTCGAAGGCGTGTTCGAGCTGGAGAGCCACGTGGCGGAGGACGCCGGCAGGGACCCGCTCGTGGCGCAGGTCGTCGTTCAGCCTTCGTGACGTCGGCGTGATCCAGTTCGCCCACGGGCTGGTCGCCCGCTCGGATCTGCCGATCCCCGAGTGGCTATTCGGCTGGGCGGCGGCGATGGTGCTCGTGGTCTCGTTCGTGGCGCTGGCCGTGCTGTGGCCGGAGCCGAAGCTCCAGCGCGACAGCTGGCGGCCTCTGCCCGGGGGCATCGGCCGTGTCCTCGCGAGCCGCCCCGTCGAGATCGTGTGCGGCGCGATCGGCGTGCTGCTGCTCGGGTTCACGATCTACGCCGGCCTGCGCGGCACCCAGAGCTCGACGGCGAACTTCGCCCCGATCTTCATCTACGTGACCTTCTGGCTCGGGCTGGTGGTCGCGAGCGTCCTGCTCGGGGACGTCTTCAAGGCGTTCAACCCCTGGCGCGCGATCGGGCGCTCGGTGGCCGGGGTCGCCCGGCTGTTCGCGCGCGGCGAGCTGCCCGCGCCGCTTCCGTATCCCGAGCGGCTCGGACGCTGGCCGGCCGCGGCCGGGATCTTCTGCTTCGCGGTGATCGAGCTCGTGGCCTCGAACGGCGACAAGCCCGAGAACCTCGCAATCGCCACGCTCGTCTACTCCGCGCTCACGTTCATCGCGATGGCGCTCTACGGCGTCGACCGCTGGATCGAGCGCGGCGAGGCCTTCTCCGTCTACTTCAACCTGTTCTCGCGGCTCGCGGTGTTCGAAGCGCGCGACGGGGAGGTGGGAGTGCGCAAGCCGCTCTCGGGGCTGCCCGCCCTGTCGGAGCTGCCCGGCACGGTTGGCCTGGTGGCCGTGATGATCGGCTCCACGACGTTCGACGGCGCGTCCGAGAAGCAGCCCTGGACCGACATCTCACCCGACATCGCCAGCGCCTTCCAGGACATCGGGCTCTCGCCGCAGAACTCGCTCGAGCTGACCTTCCTGCTCGGACTGATCGGGACGATCCTGGTGATCGCGGGCTTCTACCGGCTCGGGATCATCGGAGCGAAGAGCGTGGGCGGCGGCTTCAGCGCCGGCCGCCTGTCGAGGGCGTTCGTCCACTCGCTCGTCCCGATCGCGCTCGCGTACGTGGCGGCGCACTACATGACCCTGCTGCTCTTCCAGGGACAGGCGCTCGGCTACCTCGTGTCGGACCCGCTCGGCGACGGCTCCGACCTGTTCGGCACCGCCGACGCGCAGATCGACTACGGGATCATCGGCGGCGAGGCGACCTGGTACTGGCAGGTCGGCTTCGTCGTCGCCGGCCACGTGGCGGCGCTGGTACTGGCGCACGACCGCGCACTCGCCCTCTACGACCAGGCGAAGCCCGCGGTGCGCTCGCAGTACTGGATGCTCGCGGTGATGATCGGCTTCACGAGCCTCGCTCTCTGGCTGCTCTCTCAGTCGTCGTAGGGCCTCAGCGGCAGGCCGCGGCGCGGCACGGGCGATGACTGCACGATCGAGGTGGTCGTCTGCCCGAAGACGGCGAACCCGTCGATCAGCTCCTCGAGGTGGTCGACGTCGCGCACCCAGCCGCGCATCAGGTAGCAGTCGTCGCCGGTGATGCGATGGCATTCCACGATCTCGTGGGTGCGCCGGGCCAGCTCGGCCACCTTGCCGAGCTCGCGGGGGGCGGGACGGATGCGCAGCACCACGCTCAGCGAGTAGCCCAGCGCGCGTGGGTCGAGCTCGGCGCCGTAGGCCACGATCGCCCCGGACTCCTCGAGCCGCGCCAGCCGGTCGGCGACCGCGGGCGCGGAGAGCCCGACGCGCCGCCCGAGCTCGGCGTTCGAGACGCGGGCGTCGGTCTGCAACTCCTCGAGCAGCCTGATGTTGGTGCTGTCTAGCGCTGATTCCCGCTGTTTCGTAGCCACAACGGCGATTCTACCTTCGAATCGTCATGTACGGCGGACCCCTGGGCGGGCACCGTTTGAGACGTGACGGTCGATCGCGTCCCACCCCATCTCTACTTCGTCGTCAGCGCCGTCTTCCACTACCTCGGTCCCGCCTTCGCGGTGCTCCTGTTCGTGCGGGTGGACGTGCTTGGCGTGGCCTGGATGCGGATCGCGGCGGCGGCGATCGTGCTCTCCGCTCTGGCGCCGGCCCTGGCGGGTGGTTCGCCGGCTCGACCGCGACGGGCGCGTGCTGCTGCTGGCCTGGGGCGCCGTGCTGGCGGTGATGAACTGCTGCTTCTACATCGCGATCGACCGGCTTCCGCTCGGCACGGTGGCGGCGATCGAGTTCCTGCCGGTCATCGCGCTCGCCGCGCTCGGGGCGCGCACACCGCGAAACCTGGTGGCGCTGCTGCTGGCCGTGCCCGGCGTCTACCTGCTGACCGGCGTGCGTATCGAGGGCGAGGCACTCGGACTTGCATTCGCGTTCGCGAACGCGGCGCTGTTCGCCCTCTACATCGTGCTCGCCCACCGGGTCGCCCGGCTCGGGGCGCTCGGCGGGATCGACGGCCTGGCGGCCTCGATGCTGGTGGCGACCGTGGTCGTCACGCCGATGGCCGGCTGGGCCGCGGTGCCGGCGCTCACCGACCCGGTTGCGATCGCCGCGGGCGTCGGGGTCGGGATCTCCTCGTCGGTGATCCCGTACGTGAGCGACCAGCTCGCGATGCGACGGCTCGCGCGCTCGACGTACGCGCTCATGGTCTCGCTCCTGCCCGCGACCGCCACGGTGATCGGGATCGTCGTGCTCGCGCAGGTGCCGACGCCCACCGAGGCGCTCGGCGTGCTGCTGGTGGTGGCTGGGGTGGCCGTTCACCGGGAGCGCGAGACAGAACCAGCCCCCGGCCGCGCGGTGGCGGCCGGGGGCTGATCGGAGCCAGACGGGAGCCTGAGGCGGCGCGTCAGCGGCCGGAAATTGCGCTGGCCACGGTGCTCTCGTCAGGTCGGGTCGGCGCGGGGTCGTCACCCAGGCCCGATCCGATTGCCGCGGCGACCACGCCCTCGTCGGGGCGGGTCAGGGCGGGGGTGCTGCTCGCGCTGGAGCTGATCGCTGCGGCGACCACGCCCTCGTCGGGGCGGGTCAGGGCGGGGGTGCTGCTCGCGCTGGAGCCGATCGCCGCGGCGACCACGCCCTCGTCGGGGCGGGCGACCGGCGGCTGGCGGGAGATCGAGGCGGCGACGCTGGTCTCCTCGGGGCCGCCGTCCGAGCGAACCGCCGGCTGAGTCTGGCTGACGGTCGAGCTCGTGGTGGCTTCGTCGCCGAGCTCGATCACGAGCACGACGGCCGCCGTCGCGATCAGGGCGAGCAGGGCGGCCGCCACGACCCGGCGATGGGCCTTGAGCTGGTCGCCGAGGGTGGTGGTGGGGTGGGTGAGCTGTGACATTCCGGCCTCCTTGGGGAAAGTGGACGCCGCAAGCCTCCGCTGCGCGCCTTTCAAGGACCTTTCAGCCCGCCAACAGTCACCGGCCAGCGGGGCCCCGTGGTACGTTCGCCGCAGAGGCCGAGGCCGTGGACTTCCGGATCCTGGGACCGCTCGAAGTCTGCTCGCAGGACAGCCTGGTCGCGATCCGCGGCCAGCGACAGCGTGCTCTCCTCGCCGTCCTGCTGTTGCATGCGGACGAAGCTGTCTCGACCGATCGCCTGATCGACCTCTTGTGGGGCGAGGCGCCCCCTGACGGAGCGCGCAAGGCGCTGTTCGTTCGCGTCTCCCGCCTGCGCAAGCAGCTCGAATCCGCCGAGGGCGGCCAACGGGTGGTCGTGACCCGGGCGCCGGGTTACGCACTCGAGCTCGGGGCGCACCGCTTCGACCTTCGGAGCTTTGAGGAGCTCAACGCGTCAGGCCGCGAAGCGCTCGAGGGGGGCGATGCGGAGGGCGCCGCCACGACCTTGCGCGCAGCGCTCGGCCTCTGGCGCGGGCCCGCTCTCGCCGACTTCGCGTTCGAGCCCTTCGCCCAGACGGAGATCTCGAGGCTGGACGAGCTGCGGCTCGGGGCGCTGGAGGATCGCATCGCAGCCGATCTCGAGCTCGGCCGTCACGCCCAGCTCGTTGGCGAGCTCGAGGTACTGGCAGCCGAGCACCCGCTCCGAGAGCGCCTGCGGGGCCACCTCATGCTGGCGCTCTACCGCTGCGGACGGCAGGCCGAGGCCCTCGAGGCCTACCGCGATGCCCGCCGTGCGCTGGTCGGGGAGCTCGGTCTCGAGCCGAGTCGCGAGCTGCGCGCCCTCGAGCAGGCGGTGCTGACCCAGGATCCGTCTCTGGACTCCTCCGTCCGAGCCGCTTCGAAGCCGGGCGCCCGGACATCGAAGGAACAGGTCGGCACGTTCGTAGGTCGTGAGCGGGAGCTGGACGAGTTGATGGTCTCGCTTGCTGAGGCTTCCGAGGGGAGGGGGCGCTTGGTGCTCATCTCCGGCGAGCCTGGGATCGGGAAGAGCCGCCTCGCGGAGGAGCTGGCGGATCGCGCGGACCAGCAGGGCGCGCTCGTCCTGTCCGGTCGCTGCTGGGAGGCTGGCGGGGCACCTGCCTTCTGGCCATGGGTGCAGTCCCTCCGTGGGTACGTACGCGCGGTCGACGCCGACGCGCTCCGGCGCGAGTTAGGGCGAGGGGCGTCGGATCTCGCACCGATCCTGCCCGAGCTGCGCGAGCTTCTTCCCGACCTCCCGGACGCCCCGGCGCTTCCGCCTGCCGCGGCCCGCTTTCGGCTCTTCGATGCCGGTGCGACCTTCCTGCGCAACATCTCACGTTCTCGGCCGCTCCTCGTCGTGCTGGACGATCTCCACGCCGCGGACGCCACCTCGCTGCTGCTGCTCGAGTTCATCGGGCGCGAGCTGGAAGCGACCCATCTGATGATCGTCGGCACGTACCGTGACACCGAGGTCGGCGAGGACCATGCCCTGGCTGCGACGCTCGCGGAGCTCGCCCGCTTGCCGGCCGCAAGGCGGCTCGCGCTCGAGGGGCTTCCCAAGGCGGCCATCAGCCGCTATATCGAGTTGAGCACCGGACTGGTGGCGCCGGAGGGCCTGGTCGAGGCGCTTCACGAGAGCACGGACGGTAATCCGCTCTTTCTGGGCGAGCTGTCACGGCTGCTCCACGACCAGAGATTGCTCGAGCGAGGTCAGTTGGAACGGTTGCCGACCTCCCAGGGAGTCCATCAGGCCATCAGCCGCCGGTTGCACGGCCTTTCGCGTGCCTGTCGCGACCTCCTGAGCGTGGCGTCCTGTCTCGGTCGCGAGTTCAGCTTGGCTGCACTCGAGAGCGTGGGACAGGTCGACGGCGAAGCGCTGCTCGACCTGCTCGACGAGGCGCGTACTGCGCGGGTGGTCGGTGAGACGCCCGGCGATCCTGACCGGCTGAGCTTCTCGCATGCGCTCGTCCGCGACGCTCTCTATGAGCAGCTGGGAGCCGCCAGGCGGGCCCGACTCCACGGGCAGATCGGCGACGCGCTCGTCCGCCTCTACGGAAGGAGCCCCGAACCTCACCTCGCGGAGATCGCTCATCACTTCTCCGAAGCGTCCCCGGTCGGCTATCGCACCAAGGCGGTCGAGTATGCGAAGCGAGCGGCGGATCACGCCGGGCGCCTACTCGCGTACGAGGAATCGACTCGCCTGTATGAGGAGGCGCTCACGGCAGCTCGCGGAGCCGCGACCGTGGAGCCCTCCACGCGCTGCGAGCTCCTGGTCTTGTTGGGTGACGCCCAGGCGCGTAGCGGCGAGATGCTGAAGGCGAAGGAGACCTTTGCGCTCGCCGCCGACGCCGCTCGCGAGCTGAACCTCCCCGACCTGCTCGCCCGCGCGGCGATTGGCTACGGGGGGCGATTCGTGTGGGTGCGTTCCGGTAAGGACCGCCGGCTCGTGCCGCTGCTCGAGGACGCGCTGGCACTGCTGGCTCCTGATGACGGGGTGCTCAGAGTGAAGCTGCTCGCGCGCCTCGCTGGCGCTCTGCGCGACAGGCCGTCCCCCCGACCCGTCGCCTCGATCAGTAGGGAGGCGGTCGGAATGGCCCGGAGGCTGGGTGATCCCGGCACCCTGGCCTACGCCCTGGACAGCGTCTACGCGGGGATCACCTACCCCCAGCAGGCGGCCGAGTGGCGCGCGAGCGCTGACGAGCTCGTGCGGGTCGCCGAGATCGCGGGCGACAAGGAGCGCGCGTTCGCCGGTCACCAGCACCGACTGGGAGTCCTGATGCTCGACGGTGAAATCGCGGAGGCCGACGCCGAGCTCCGTGCGATGGCGCGGCTCGTGGGCGAGCTCAGACAGCCCGCGCAGATGTGGGCTCTCACCCTCAGCCAGCTGGCACGCGCCATGTTCGCGGGTCGCTTTGCGGACGCCGAGGCGCTGCTCGCTCGCAGCCAAGAGATAGGCCGCCGCGCCCAGACGCCGGACGTCACGTTCATCGGGTCGCTGATCCTGGTGCAGTTCGTGCTCCGACGGGAGCAGGGCCGCCTGGAGGAGGTCGGTCCGGAGCTCGAGCGGCACGCTGAGGAGTATCCCGAGCTCGTCGTGTTCCAGGGCGCGCTGGCCGTCTGGCAACTCGAGGCCGGTCGCCCTCGGGAGGCCAGGAGAACCCTCGACGCGCTGGCAGCTGACGGATTCGACCGTCTCCCCCATAAGCAGGAGTGGTTCTTCGCGACTGGGCTCCTGGCTGAGGTGTGCGCGGCTCTGCGCGACGAGTCCGGCGCGGCTGATCTCTATGAGCTGCTTCAGCCCTACGCACGCTGCAACCAACTCAACTACGTCGAGGTCTGCTGCGGGTCGACCTCCCGTCAGCTCGGACTTCTGGCGGCGACCCTTTCGCGCTGGCAGGAGGCGGAGCACCACTTCGAAACCGCAGTGGAGATGGACCGGCGGACGGGCGCACGGCCCTGGCTCGCCCGTGCGCAATTCGACTACGCCCGCATGCTCCTCGCGCGGGCCGAGCCGGGGGACCGCGAACGATCCGCCCAACTCATGGCGAGTGCTCGAGCGACGGCAGACGACCTCGAGACTTCTCCTGGACAATGAGGCCATGAGCGCCGATTTCGACGACCGCTACACGATCAACCTCGACGACAAGTACGGGCAGATGGCCCTTGTCGACGTGGCCGGAGAGATGGCCGCGAACGAGCCCTGGTTCAACCAGACCCTGACCGGCGTCAACGACAGCGTCGTGCGGCTGGGCGTGATCGAGGGCGATTTCCACTGGCACAAGCACGACGACACCGACGAGTTCTTCCTCGTGCTCGAGGGCGAGCTGCTGCTCGATTTCGAGGACGGTGACACCGTGGTGGTGGCGCCGCACCAGGGCTTCACCGTGCCCCGGGGCGTGGTCCACCGCACCCGCGCCCCGCGCCGCACGTCGATCCTGATGGTCGAGGCCGAGGGCGTGGCGCCCACCGGCGACTGAGGGATGGCCGACTACTTCCTGGTCACTCGCGGGAAGGGTCCGGCGTGGGACCACTCGCGCGGGCGGCGCAGCCAGGCCGGATGGGACGAGCATGCCGCGTTCATGGATGCACTCGCCGAGGAGGGGTTCGTGGTGCTCGGCGGCCCGATCGGTGAGGGCGACGGCGAGAACGTCCTGCTCGTCGTCGATGCGGACGACGAGGCGACGATCCGCACCCGCCTGGCGGAGGACCCGTGGCCGGACGAGCTCCTGACGATCGAGAGCATCCGGCCCTGGTCCGTATGGCTGCGCGGGCCGCTCGGCGGCCCTGCCTGACCGTCAGGCGGTGGTTCCCGCTAGAACTCCGGCCCACCGCCGCAGGGCACGCCCTGCCCGAACGGGAGCGCGTCCCAGCCGGTGCCGGGGTGCTCGTACAGGCTCTGGTCGGCCGCCGCGTTCAGCACCGCCATCGACGGTCGCACGAAGAGCTGCTCGAGCATCCCGTTGCTCTTCTGCCCCACCGAGCGGACCTCATAGAAGATCGCGCCCTGGGTCATGAAGCCGGGATCGCTCCCATCCGGTCCCGGCCCGCCCAGCAGCATGCGGCTGAGGACCGCGTTGGTGATGTCGATCAGCGGGTAGCGTGCGATGCCCGCGGTCCCAAGGCTGCGCAGGGCGTCGACCGAGATCAGCGCCATCTGGCGATTCGTGAGCCACTGCAGGGCGGTCATCCGGCTCGGATCGATCGACCGCGCTCCGATCTGGAAGGAGTTGAGCTCTCGAGTGCCCTGCACGCGCGAGGCCTGCCCGAAGTGATGCAGGTCAAGCGCCAGCCGCGGCTGCAGCTGCTCCCACAGCGCATAGAAGGCGCGCGACTCAGGCTGCTGGAAGTTCTCCCAGTCCCGGTTGAGATCGATCTGGAACGGCGTGGTGCTCTGGCGGATGTTCGCCGTCGCGCCGTCCGGGTTGTACATCGGGATCACGATCACGGTGAGCGCCTCGCGAATCCGCGCTGCCTCCGCGCTCCCGCCGCTGCCCAGGTACCTGAGGATCTGCAGCACTGCCTCCGTGCTGTGCAGCTCGTTGCCGTGGATCCGCGCCTGGAGCCAGAACACGTCCGGCCCGTCGCCGACCGTCGCGTAGTACAGCTCACGGCCCTCGCCCGACAGGCCCGCGCTCGCCACCTCGACGGTGCCGCGCGACGCCGCCTCGATTGACCTGAGCTGCCTGCCGACTTCCTCGTAGCTCGGAAGGCTGCTGAGGCTGACGTTCTGGTCGCCCTCGATGCACGGGCCGCCCGGCACGGTGGCCGGCGGGTCGGCCGCAGCCGATCCCGCGAATGCGAGCACGAAACCAACCGCCAGCGCAGCGCTGAGCCACTTCATTCGACGCATGTGACAACCCATCCTCGGTCGACTCCCGGCCCGGGACTATTCCACACCATGCGTCCATTCCGGCATCCGGACGAGTCGGCGAGCGAGTGGCTTTCCGACGCCGACGGTCGGAATTCGGTATGACTTAGGGCGCCCTAACAGTTAGGGTGCCCTAATTCCAGCTTCCAACGGAGGTGCCGTACCGATGACGTCATCCCGCCTCGCCCGGCGCGCCGCCCTCGCGGCAGTGGCCTGCATCCTCGCGCTCGCCGCCTGCGGCGATGACGACGAGTCGTCCAGCCGGCAGGGAGAGTCATCCACGAACGTGGCGCACGGTGCGGATCTGGCCGCCATCAAGGACTACCTGCTCGAGCACACCGAGCGGCTCGTCGCTGACACCGGCCGGATCCGTGCGAACGCCGAGAGCTACTACGAGCTCGCGAACGGCTCGGAATTCGACTACGGGCGGCTGCTGGACGCGGACCGGGCCAGGGTCCGCCGTCTGGTGCGGGAGGCGCAAAGCTCGTTCTCGCGGGCGAACCCGAGCTACGAGGAGATGGAGGGCGTCGTCGCAGGGGTCCCCAGCCTGGCGGAGTACGACGTGATCATCGATGCCGGCGGCGACGGCAGCGATCCCGAGAACGCCGTCCCGTTCGACCTCGAGACCCCGGCGGGGCGCACCTTCGAGCAGCCCGGCAACTTCAACTTCCTGATCGAGACGGCCGCCTTCGGCACCGAGCCGAAGTTCCAGGCCAGGGGCGTCGAGCCCGACCTCGACGGGGACGGCGAGGTGGAGTTCGGCGAGTCGCTGCCGGACGCCGATTTCTACGTGGCCGCGGCGCGCGAGTTCGAGAGGTACGCCAAGGAGCTCCATGCGGCGGCGCGTGAGTGGCAGCCCACGCCGAGCGACGCCCTCACCGCGCTCGTGGTCATGACCCCCACCATGTCCGAGTACTTCGAGGCCTGGAAGAACTCGCGCTTCATCGCCGGCGAGCGGGCGAGCGAGACCGCCTTCGTGGCGGCCTCGCGGCTCGAGGACATCGCCGACATCCTGAGCGGGCTCGTGCTGGTCTACGACAACGTGCGGCCGCTGGTCGCGAAGGCGGATCGCCAGCAGGCCGAGCAGACCGAGGAGAGCCTGCGCGAGCTGCGCGCCTTCGCCGCCGCTCTGCGCGACAAGGAGGCGGCGGGCCGCCGGTACAGCGCCGAGGAGGCCGACACGCTCGGCTCGCAAGCGCAGGAGCGCGCCGAGGCGATCGCCGGCCAGATCACGCAGGCCGCGGCGCAGCTGGACATCGAGCTCGAGGAAGGCTGATTGCGCCGGACGCTGCTCACCGCGGCGCTGCTCGCCGCGTCGGCACTCGCAGGGGTGAGCGCGGCCGCAGCGCCCGCGGCTCCGCGGACCGAGGCAGCACCGCCGTGGCAGGCGGCGCAGCGCATGCAGGACTTCGTCTTCGACGCGCAGAGCGCGCTCCTGCTCGACGAGCCGCGCTCGGCGGTCGGGCTCGTGCGGCGCGGCCGGGCGCAACTGCACGGCCCCTTGGCGCGCGGCCTGCGCCGCGATGCCAGGCAGGCGCTGCGTGCGGTCGCGGTCGCGCTGAGCGCTGCCGAGCGCTCCGCCCGCGCCCGCGACGAGATTGGCCTGGCGGCCGCTCGCGGCAGCCTGCGGGCGGCGCTCCTGCGCGGCAGCTATGCGGTTACGCTCGCCGCGGTGCGCGCCGGGGACGCCCCGCGCGCAGGCACCTGGCTGCTGTTGCGCGAGTTCCGCGCAGCCACGCGCTTCACGCGGCCCGGTGTGAACGCCACCCTCGCCGTGCGTGACCTGGCGCGGGGACGGAGCGCTCCGCGCAGGGCGGTACTGGAGGTCGAAAAGGACCTGCTCGACGCCTACCAGGCCCGCCTCTCGGAGCACCTCGAGGACGCCGACGACGCCGCGGAGCGCGGGTTCCGGGCGCGCTGGGCGCAGACGGCGGCTCTCGCGGCCGGTCTCTGGGAGATCTTGGCGCGCCGCTATGAGGACGCTCGCGGGGCGGCGTCGCGTGAGCAGGCCGACACGGCCTTCGCCCGGCTCGCGCGCACGGCGCGCCGCGGGGAGCGGGGCGCCTTCGCCGCCGCACGCCGGGACGTCACGCGCGCGCTCGACGGCTTCACCGCCGCGCCCTTCACGGAGGAGGAGCAGGCCCGCCGTGCGGCGCAGCTGATCCGCTTCCTCGACCTCGTTCCGATCGAGTACCGCGACGGCACCGATGATGGGCGCGTGACCATCCCGTTCGAGATCCAGGAAGCGATCGCCTTTCGTGAGGGCGCGGCCTCCGCCTTCTCTGACCTGGAGGCCGAGTTCTCGGAGCGCGACCCCCGCCGGACGGCCGAGGTGGAGCGGGCGCTCGAGCGCCTCCGGGTGTACGTCGAGGACGCCGGTGAGAGGCGTCGGGTCGTGGACGAGGACCAGGTGGAGAGCGCCCACGAACAGGCCGCCGAGGCGCTCGACGAGCTGATCCCGGAGGAGTGGAGCGAGGACGACTCGCAGTCCGACTTCGATCTGATCGCGCTGACCCTCGACCGCATGGAGAGCGCCGTGAGCGCGGGCGAGTACACCCAGGCCGAGCAGGCGCGGCTCGAGGCCTACGCCTTCTTCGAGTTCGGCCCCGAGCTCAGCCTGCGCTCGATCGCACCGCAGGTCGTCGCCGAGGTCGAGGGGTTGGTCTGGTTCGGCGCGGAGGGCAAGGACGGTCTTGCCAAGCTGATCGCCCAGCGCCGCTCCGGCCGCGAGGTCCGCGAGACGCGCCTGGCGCTCGACGAGGCGCTCGAGGAGGGCGCCGGCTCGCTCGGGGAGGGCGCCAGCACCGCCACCGTCGTGACCAACGCCGCCGTGATCGTCTTCCGCGAGGGGCTCGAGGCGGTGCTGATCCTCGCCGCGGTGATGGCCAGCCTGAGCGGCGCCGCTCGCACCCAGCGGCGCCCGATGCTGTTCGGCGCGCTGGTCGCGTTGCTGGCAAGCGTGGTCACGTTCGTGCTCGCCCAGACGGTGCTCACGGAGTTGGCGCGCTACGGGGAGAAGCTCGAGGCGATCGTCGGGCTGGTGGCCGTGGGCGTGCTCCTGGTCGTGCTCAACTGGTTCTTCCACCGCATCTACTGGACCGGGCACATCTCGAAGTTCCACAAGCGCCGTCGCCGGTTGCTCGCGGTTGCCGGCGGTGGTTTGATCTCGGCCCAGGCGCTGGGCTTCGTGCTGCTCGGCTTCTCCACCGTCTATCGCGAGGGCTTCGAGACCGTGCTCTTCCTGCAGGCGCTCGAGCTCAGCTCCGGGCTCGTGGTGGTGCTGGAGGGCGTACTGCTCGGTGGCCTGGCCGTCATGGCGGTGGCCGTGGCCACCTTCGTGCTCGAGCGCAGGCTGCCCTACAAGAAGATGCTGATCGTCACCGGGGTGCTGCTCACCGCGGTGCTCGTGATCATGGTGGGCAAGACCGTCCGCACGATGCAGGGCGTCGGCTGGATCCCGATCACCCCGATCGACGTGGACGTGCCCTACTGGCTCGGCATCTGGCTCGGGGTCTTCCCCACGGTGGAGACGGCAGTCGCCCAAGCAGGGGCCGCCGTGTTCGTCGTGGGCAGCTACCTGCTCGCCGAGCGGCTCAAGCGGCCTGGGCGCCGACCGCCTCCTCCGGTGGCTGACCGACCGGCCCCAGCGGGGCACTCTCAGCGCGGCGATCGCCCCCACTCCCCTCCGCGGATACGATCGCGCGCGTGAGCCACGCCAAGCAGAACCTCCGCGACGTGCAGGACATGGCGGCGCAACATGGCCTCTCCGACAGCCAGGAGGCGCGCTTCCCGGCCCGGGATCTGGGCGCAGAGCAGACCGGGGTCAACTACCTTGTCGTCAAGCCGGGGCAGCGCGAGGCGTTCGCCCACCGTCATCGCACCGCGGAGGAGATCTACGTGGTGATCGCCGGCTCAGGTGGTGTCAAGCTCGACGACGAGCTGGTCGAGCTGACGGCGCTCGACGCCGTTCGTGTGAGTCCGGGCGTGACCCGTGCCTTCGAAGCGGGCCCGGACGGTCTCGAGGTTCTCGTGTTCGGACCGCACGTCGAGGACGACGCCGTGGTGGTCGACGACTTCTGGGAGGAGTAGCCGCGCAATGAGCATGAGCAGCGAACCCACGCCGGTAGAACGCAACAAGGCCGTCTCCCGCCGGTGGATCGAGGTCTTCAACGAGCGCGACGACGCGGCGGAGGCCGACGTGCGTGCGGAGGACTACGTCGCCTACGCCCCCGTGAGTCTGGAGGCCGCCCCGCTGGACTCCGAGGCATGGACCCGGTTTCTTTCCGGCTTCGTCGAAGGGTTCCCTGACCTTCAGCTCACAGTCGAGGACGCAGTGGGCGAGGGTGACCTTGTCGCACAGCGAATTCATTTCGCAGGCACCCACACGGGCGAGTTCCAAGGGCTCCCGCCTACCAACCGGAAAGTCGAGTTCTCCGGCCTCGAGCTCAACCGTTTCGTCGACGGCCGAGTCGTGGAGCATTGGTTCCAGATGGACTCCCTCACGCTTCTTCAACAGCTGGGCCTGGTCGTCGTTCCCGGCCCGCGGTTGCTGCCGAGCGTCCTGGCCCATCAGGTGAAGAAGCTGCGCAGGAGCAGGGACTCCTCGTAACGCCGGCGCCATACCCGGGTTCGTGACGGCTCCCCCGATCGCCGCGGCCGCCGACACTGCGGCGGTTCTCACGGATCTGTTCGTGGTGCTGCTCGCGGCCAAGCTCGGGGACGAGCTGTTCAAGCGGCTCGGGCAGCCGACGATCGTCGGCGAGATTCTTGCCGGGGTGATCGTGGGGCCGTCCGTGCTGGGCCTCGTGAACCCGGGCGAGGTGCTCGAGGTGTTCGCGGAGCTGGGCGTCGTCTTCCTGCTGTTCTGGGTTGGCCTCGAGACGCGGTTGTCGGAGATGCGCGAGGTCGGGCGCTCGGCGTTGCTGGTTGGCGGACTCGGGGTGGTGTTTCCGTTCGCCGGAGGGCTCGCGTTCGCCGTCGCCACCGGCGAGGATTCGGCCACGGCGGTGTTCGTCGGTGTGGCGCTCGTTGCGACGAGCGTGGGCATCACGTCGGCAGTGCTGATCGAGCTCGACGTGCTCGGCGGGCGGGCCGCACGGACGATCCTGGGCGCCGCGGTGATAGACGACATCCTGGCCATGCTGCTGCTCGCGCTGGCGGTCGGACTCAGCGGCGACGACGGAGTCGACCTCGCCTCGCTGGCCGTCACGGTGGGGCTTGCGGTTGGGTTCCTCGCTTTCTTCGCGATCGGTGGCGTACGGCTGATGCAGCGTCGGCCACGTCTGTTGCACGCGCCGCGGTTCTCGGCGTCTCCCCTCCTGCCGGCGGTCATCCTCTGCCTGGGGCTCGCCGCCTTCGCTGCCAACATCGGCCTGGCAGCCATCATCGGCGCCTTCCTGGCGGGAATGATCGTCGCCGAGACCAAGGAGCAGCACCCGATCGAGGACGAGGTCGCTCCGCTCTACGCGTTCTTCCCGCCCTTCTTCTTCGCGTTCATCGGAACCGAGATCGAACTGTCGGAGTTCCAGGACGCCGAGACGGTCATCCTGCTCGTCGCCGTGACGGCGCTGGCCTGCGTGACCAAGTACGTCGGCGCTCGTCTCGGCGCCGGCGGCCTTACGCCCGGCGAGGCGCGGGTCGTCGCGCTCGGGATGGTGCCTCGCGGCGAGGTGGGCATCATCATCGCGGGCATCGGCACCAGCGCCGGTGTGATCGAGGAGCAGCTGTTCGCCGTGATCGTAGGCATGTCGGTCGTCACGACCCTGCTGGTACCGCCGCTGCTCCGGCGAGCCGTCAGCGTCTCGCGCAGCCAGGGGGGCTGACGGTGGTCAGGTGCCAGCGCCCAGGGCGTTCACGGCGCGGGAGACGACGAGGATCACCACGGCGTAGGAGATCAGCGACTCGGCGGCCATGAGGCCCTTGGCCCGCCGCGTGAGCGGCATGGTGTCGGTCGGGCTGACCGCGATCGCGTTGGTGAGCGACACGTAGAGGTAGTCGCTCAGCCGTGGGCTCCAGCCGGATCGCGGAGCAGTGTCCTGCGGGAACTGGAAGTCAGGGTCGACCGGTCGCGCTCCGCGCGCGGGCGCGGTCCGCCCTTGTCGAGCTGCCAGAACAACAGTCCGAAGGTGATGATGTTGGTGAGCCAGACGACCGCCCCGTGGGTCAGCAGGTCACCGGCGCTGAGGCTCGCCGCGCTGCTGCCCGCAGGGCGGCGAGCAGCACCCGACGGCGACCGCATCGGCGGCGACCAGGAGCCGAGCAGCACGACGCCGGCGTTTCGCACCCGGCCGGGGCTCAGCTCGGCAAGCGGCACGACGAGCAGCAGGATCATCATCAGCAGGGCGGGCGAGGCGAGTAACAACCACGCCCACCAGGGGAGGTCGATGATGTCCCACCCCTTGGCTTTGTCGACGATCGCCAGGGCCGCGTACAACCCGACGTCGATCGCGACGACGAAGGCGGCCTCGGTGCGCGCCTCGCGCAGAGCCCGCCGCGCGGTTGCGTTCAGCTCGGCGCCGGGAGCGTTCGACCTCGCCGGCGGCTGCTCCGCCGGGTTCGCTCATGCAGCGCTGTCGGTCATGAACACGGTGCAGGCTCAGTCGTTCTCGTCGCCGATTCCCAGCCGGCGTCGGTTCGCCGGGGTGTCTTCATACACGCGCCACTCGGAGACCTTGGCGCCCACAGTCGTAGCCGTCCAGATCGCCGGCCCCGCCAGTGCCGGCTCGGTCGAGCAGATGGATCGACCGAGGGCGATCAGCGTGCCGCCGACCCGCATGACCTTCGACCAGTCGTTTCGATAGTCGGGAAAGGAGCTGAAGAAGCCCTTCCAGGCCTCCAGCACCTCGGCCCTCCCGGCAAGGACGTTGTCGTCAGAATCGATGAAGGCGTGGCCATCGGCCATCAGCGCACCTAGCGAGTCAAGATCCCGCCGGTTGATTGCGTCATTGAACTCGATGACAGCGCGATGCGAGACACGATCCAAGTCGCCATCGCCCGCAGCAATCATGCAGCGAACCTA
>CAWEVH010000020.1:0-104248 GCA_963812415.1 uncultured Thermoleophilaceae bacterium
CGGCGCCTTACAGGCCACCGGGCGAGCGCCAAGGTTGGCGCAGGGTTTCTGCAGGGTCGCCCGGCGACCATCGCCGCACACCGCAGATCACCTCAAGGAGACGATCCATGATCGACCTCGCCGTCATCACTGCCGTTGTCGCGCGCGAACCGCGCCCGGGCGCTCGTCAAGTGCCGCTGGTAGCGCCACCAGACCATCGACCGACCAGGAACCGAGTCGCCATGAACCGCTTCAGCCCCGTGCCCGCGCGCCGTTGCCTGCTCGCGCTGGCCGCGGCGGCCGCCGTGGTCGTTTCCGGCCTTGCCGCCTCCGGCGCCGAGGCCGCAGTCTCGTGCTCGTTCACCAATGCGGTCGTCGAGGTCCGCATGACCGGCAACCTGAACAGCGCCAACCTCAGCGTCGACGGCGGGGGCATCCGCGTCAACGGCGCTGGGTGCGGGACCGCGACGACGGTGAACACGGACGCGGTGCTGGTAAAGGATGAGTCGGACAACCCCGCCACCCCGGCCGGCAACGACGGCAACACGTACGTGGGAATCGCCGAGCCCTCTCGCTTCGGTCCCGGCAAGACCGACGAGCCGTTCCCGCTCGAGGACGAGATCGAGTTCTACGTCGACACCAACGGCGGCACTGACCGGCTGACCGCAGGCACCCTGAACACCTCCGAGAGCCAGAACCTGACGGTCGGTAACGGCGGCCTGAGCTGGACCACAGACGGCGACGCCGACGTCGTCGGCATGCCGTTCGACGAGGTCACGATCGGCGGCGGGCCCGGCGTCGACTCCCTGAGCGGCCAGGGCGGCCGGGGCACGGCCGCGCCGCTCTCTAACGCGACGGGGTTCGACGCGTACGGCAACGACGGCACCGACCAGATCAAGGGCAGCGACATCGCCGGCGGCGACGTGCTGGACGGCGGCGGCGGCATCGACGCGATCGACGGCGCCGCTGGCGACGACACCGTCTACTTCGACCTGCTCTTTCACAACCCGGGCAACGACACGGTGACGGGCGGCACGGGCACGGACACGCTCTCCTTCAACACCGCCCCGCGGGCCGTCACGGTCGACCTCGCACGAATGGACGCGCAGGACACCGGCATGGGGATCCACACCCTCACCGGGTTCGAGAACATCGAGGGCAGCCCCTTCGACGACCGGCTGTCGGGCACGGCGGGCGCCAACCTGCTCGACGGCCGCGGGGGCGACGACACGCTCGAGGGCCGCGGCGGCGCCGACGACCTGCGGGGCGGCATCGGTGCCGACACCGTCTCCTACGCCGGCGCGCCCGCGCCGGTGACTGTCGACCTCGCCAGTGCGACCCAGCCTGGAGGCGAGAAGCTGAACGCGATCGAGAACGTGATCGGGTCGCCGTTCGCTGACACGCTGACCGGCGACACCGTGCCGAACCAGCTCGTCGGCGGTGCCGGGGCTGACGTGCTCGCGGCCGGCGACGGCGCTGACCGCCTCGAGCTGCGCGACGGTGAGGGCGACCGCGCGACCTGCGGCGCTGGCGCCGACACCGCGATCTCCGACCGGCGGTCGCTCGATGCGCTCGATGCGGACTGCGAGGCCGTGGACGCGTTGCCCGAGCCCGCCGGCGGCGGCGGGACGGGCGGCCAGGACCCGCTTCCCAGCGGTGCCGACACCGCGCTCAGCTTCACGCTGTCGGCCGCCCGCACCCAGCGCGTCGTTCGCCAGCGCGGGATCCGCCTGCGACTGAGCTCTCCGGATGAGCCCAGCACGGTCACGGTGACGGCCACCGCCGTGCTGCGCCGCGGCGCCCGCCCGATCCGGCTGCGGCCGCTGACAGCGACCGCTGCGGCCGGGGCCGCGCGGAGCGTCCGGCTGGCGCTCACCCGCAAGCAGCGCGGGGCGCTGGACGCCGCCATGCGGCGCGGGCAGCAACCGGTGTTCAAGCTGACCGCCCGCGCACGCGACGCGGCCGGCAACACCGTCATCCGCACGCTCCGCGTGAGGAGCGTGCGCTGAATCCTGGTGCGCTTTCTATGCGAGCCCGCGACGATGGCGTCTTGAGCAGTTGCACGCTCAGCGCCAGCGTCGCGGGCCACGAGGGTGCGAGGCGGCGCAACGCGACCCCGGAGAGCAGCCGGCTGCCTACCACCTCCGATTCGGCAGGAGCACCCGGATCGCTCCTCACGCCAGCGCTTCGCACACGATCGAGTCGAGACCCCTCCAAAAGACGCCTGGGGGGTCCGGCGACCTTCACGGGCTCGTCGGTGTCGATCGTGAGCCTGACCAGGCCGGTGTTCCTGCACGAAAGCGCCGTCACCGGGCCGGGTGCCATCCAGACCGTGCCGGTGATCGTGCGCGAGTTGTCACCCCAGCGCCAGACTTCGCGCACGGTGCGCTTGAGCGGGAGGGCGAACCCGACTCCGACTCCGAGCATGTTCGTCTTGGACGACGGCGAACCCGACTACGGCGAGCTGCTGGCGACCGGGTTCGCCACACGGCGGGGCGCCTCGGACGTCCGATCGCCGGACGCCCGCAAAGGGACGCGACCGCGGTGGTCCGGGCCACCGTCAGCTTCCACAACACCGCGCCCACGCCCGCCCAGCTCGACGCGACGTTCATGATCACCGCCTTCTGCTACGGCGAGGTGACCGAAGATCGTGTCGGGTGCGGCGCAAGCGATCGCGCCGCTGTGAGGCCGGCGGATAACTGCGTCAACGAGCCAGAGAGATCGGCGCCGCAGGTACCGCCACGCCTGCTTCGGGAATGAACGCGAGCGCGTGGGTGGCCGCGCGTCAGGCTCTCGCTTCGGACGAGGAGCGAGCGTCTGCACCGCTACTGAGGTCGCACCTGCTTTCGAATGAAGGCGGCGGTGCAGGTGCGAGGAGTCGGCCGGCACGCCTGATTCGAGTGGCCGATCGCGGTGTCCGAGCGTATGTCACTCTCGGGACTCTTTTGGGGCGCCCCGAGAGCAAAGAGATGGCCTCGCGGAGGTCAGAAACCGCTAGTTTTCAGGCCTTTCATGGGCGCGGCTGGGTTCGAACCAGCGACCTCTCGCGTGTGAGGCGAGCGCTCTCCCGCTGAGCTACGCGCCCGGGAGAGGGAGTCATCTTAGTGGGGCCCGCGATACTCCCGCCATCGCGTTCGAGGTGCACCGGTACGGCTCCCACCGTGACCAGTTCGGCGAGCTGACACTGCCTGAGGAGCCCGCCGCCGGTCCGCTCCCGGTGGTCGTCCTGATTCACGGCGGCTTCTGGCGGGCGCGCTACCGGCTGACGCTCCAGCACCCGCTGACGGCCGACCTCGCCGCGAAGGGGTGGGCGGTCTGGAACCTCGAGTACCGGCGGCTCGGCTGGCGAAGTCGCGGTGGCTGGCCGGCCACGCTCGAGGACGTGGCGGCCGGGATCGACGAGCTGGGCAAGCTCGACCACCCACTCGACCTCGCGCGAGTCATCGCGATCGGCCACTCGGCGGGCGGCCAGCTCGCCCTCTGGGCGGCCTCGCGCTCCGGCCAGCCGGCCGGCGCGCCGGGGGCCGAGCCGGCTGTGCGGCTGGCGGGCGCCGTCGGGCAGGCCGCCGTGACTGACCTGCGCGAGGCGCACCGGCTCGGGCTGGGGAGCGGGGTCACCCGCAGGTTCGCCGGAGGCCCGCCAGGCAAAGTGCCCCAGCGCTACGACCTCGCCTCGCCGATCGAGCGCCTGCCGCTCGGCAGACCCCAGCTGCTCGTGCACGGCGACGTGGACGACACCGTGCCTGTCGAGATCGCGCGTCGCTACGCTCGCCGCGCGGCCGAGGCGGGCGACGACTGCGAGCTGATCGTGGTCCCCGGCTGCGGACACTTCGAGCATCTCGATCCGTCCACCGCTGCCTGGGCCGCCGTGACGGACTGGCTCGGGCGTCGCTGAGCGGCCCTTCAGGTTCCCGCCGGTCGATCCGATGGAATCGCAAGACCTCGCCCAGAGGATTGGAATCTCATGCTTCGTGGTACTCACACGACGATGCCGGCCGTGCGGTGTCGTTCCCTGCTGCTCAGCGCCCTCGTGGCGGGCATCGCCGTGCTCGCGGCTGCCGCGGCAGAGCGGGGCCAGCGGACCGCCTGCGATGCCGACGGACGCCGCACGGGAGGTTCGGCAGGGCATGTTCGGGCTCGGGGGCTGGGCCTGGCCGAATGGCGGCGAGGTGGAGGCGCTCTCGGCCAAGGGCCTGCGCTCGTGGCGCCTGACGCTCGCCTGGGAAGAGATCCAGCCGGTGCGCGGTGAGTATCGCTGGGGCGGCTACGACACCCTCATCCGCAAGCTGGCGGCTCACCACGTCGGGACCATCCTCACGCTCGCGTCGTGTCCGGATTGGGTCTGCGACGGGGCTGGGCCTCCGCGCACCGACGCCGGCAGGGAGGCCTGGGTCGACTTCGTGCGCGCGGCGGTACGCCGCTACGGCGTGGGAGGCTCCTTCTGGGCGGACAATCCGGGGGTGGCGCCCAAGCCGGTCGTTCACTGGCAGGTGATGAACGAGGTGAACGGCGTGGACCAGTGGGGCGCTCACCCGAGCCCCGAGGGCTACGCGGCGTTCCTCAAGCTCACGGCGTCGGCGATCCGGGGCGCCAACCCGGCGTCGAAGGTCGTGCTGGCGGGTCTCGGCGAGAAGATGACGGTCTGGCTGAACGCGTACCTGCCGGCGCTCTACCGGCAGCCCGGCTTCGCGGCCGACTTCGACACGATGGCAGTCGAGGGGTACGCGACCAGGCCGATGTACCTGCGCCGGATCATGCGCACCACCCGCGGCGCGATGCGGCGCGCCGGCGACATCCGCAAGCCGATCTGGATCACGGAGATGAGTTGGTCGACCGGCGGCCCGGGCCCGTATGTGACGACCGAGCGCGGTCAGGCGCAGAAGCTGCGGCGGGCGTACGACCTGCTGCTGTTGTGCCGTAAGCGCTGGAACGTCGAGCGCGTCTACTGGTTCGCCCATCGCGACCGCCCGGTGCCGCCCGGCGAGGCCGACTACTGGGGCAACCACAACGGCTTGATCGCGACCGACGGTCGCTGGAAGCCTGCGCTCACCACCTTCCTCCGTTACCTGCGCGGACGGCCGCCTCGGGTACGGGCCTCCAGCTGCCGGCTCTAGGCTGAGCGGCGTGGCAGGCGAGCACGCCAGCGACCGCGCCCACGCCGAGCGGCTCGACCGGGAGGACCCGCTCGCCTCGTTCCGCGAGCGCTTCGTGATCGACGATCCGGAGCTCGTCTACCTCGACGGGAACTCGCTCGGTCGCCTGCCGCTGGCGACCCGGGAGCGGCTCGAGCGGCTCACGGCGCAGTGGGGGTCCGAGCTCGCGTCGGCCTGGGACTCGTGGCTGGACGCTCCGGCGCGTGTCGGCGACGCCCTCGCGGAGGCGGCGCTCGGCGCCCGCCCCGGCGAGGCGATCGTCTGCGACTCCACCACGGTCAACCTGTTCAAGCTCGCCAGCGCAGCGCTCGACCTCGCGGCTCCGGACGCGCGCGCGATCGTGACCGACGCCGGCAACTTCCCGACCGACCGCTACGTGCTCGACGGGCTGGCGCGCGCGCGGGGGCTCGAGCTGCGGCTCATCGAGGAGGATCAGATCGACGGTCCGCAGCCCGCCGAGATCGAGGACGCCTGCCGGGCGGGCGACGTCGCGCTCGTGTCGCTCTCGCAGGTGGCCTACCGCTCGGGGGCGCTCGCGGACGTGGAGGCGATCAACCGCGCAGCCGCCCCGGCACGGGTGCTCTGGGACCTGTCGCACTCGGCCGGCGCGGTGCCGGTGGAGCTCGAGCGGCGCGGGGTCGAGCTGGCCGTGGGCTGCACGTACAAGTACCTGAACGCCGGCCCCGGGGCGCCGGCATACCTCTACGCGCGCGAGGCGCTCCAGCCGCGGCTCGAGAACCCGATCCAGGGCTGGTTCGGACAGCGCGAGCAGTTCGAGATGGATCGCGCGTACGACCCCGATCCCGGCGTGAAGCGGTTCCTCGGCGGCACCCCGCCGATCGCGGGCCTCCTCGCGGTCGAGGAGGGCGTGCGGCTCACCGGCGAGGCGGGCATCGACGCGCTGTACGCCAAGTCCAAGGCGCTCACCCGGCTGATCGTCGACCTCCACGACGCCTGGCTCGCCCCGCTCGGATTCGAGCTCGGCTCGCCGCGCGAGCCCGAGCGGCGCGGCGGCCACGTGAGCCTGCGCCATCCGGACGCCTGGCCGATCACCCGCGCGATGATCGAGCGCGCCAAGCTGATCCCCGACTTCCGCGGGCCGGACTCGATCCGCCTGGCGCCGGCACCCCTGTACACGCGCTTCACGGACGTCCACGACGGTCTCGACCGCCTGCGCGCGCTGGTGGAGGACGGCGTTCACCGCGAGGTGGACGCCTCGCGACGCGCCGTCACGTAGCCGTCCGGGGGGCGAGCGATGCTGTCCGCGCCCCTCAACCCCAAGGAGTGAGCATGGACGCCTCGGCTCGGGACGCGACGATGCGCGACGCGGTCGGCAAGTTCGGCAGCCTGTGGTGGCTGTGGATCGTGTTCGGGATCTTCTGGATCGTGGTCGCCCTGGTGATCCTCCAGTTCGACGACGCCTCGATCACGACGGTCGGCATCCTGATCGGTGCGATGTTCCTCGCCTCAGGCTTTCAGAGCCTGATGGTGGCCGGTCTGCTGGAAGGCGGAGCGCGCTGGATATCGGCCATCTTCGGCGTGCTGCTCCTGATCGCGGGCGTGATCTCGCTGATCAGCCCTGAGGAGACCTTCGCCGGCATCGCCGACATCCTCGGCTTCCTGTTCCTCATCGTCGGCGCGTTCTGGATCATCCAGGCGTTTCAGGACAGGTCGGTGAACGACCTCTGGTGGTTCGGCCTGATCTCCGGGATCGCGATGGTGATCCTCGCCTTCTGGACCGCCGGCCAGTTCTTCATCGAGAAGCAGTACGTGCTGCTCGTGTTCGCCGGCATCTGGGCGCTGTTCCACGGCGTGGGTGATCTGATCCGCGCGTTCGCGGTCAGGAAGCTCGGCCAGCTCGCCCGCGCGGGAGAGTTCTAGGTCTTCGAGCGCTTGCGGGCGCCCTTCCGTGCCGCGGAGCTACGGCTCCGTGCGTTCGCCTTCCTCGTGCGTGCCGCCTTGCGTGCCGAGGCCTTGCGGTCGCCCCGGCGAGCGTGATCGCGCAGCTCGGAGACGGCTGACTCGAGCCGATTAACGGCGTCACGCATGGGCTTGGGAGCGCGCTTGCCCCCGCTCACCTGGCCCGGCAGTCCGGCCACCTGACGCGCCACGCGCTTTCTCAGACCGTGCTCCCTCATCCGCTTGTACAGCTTCTTGCTGGACTGGTTCTTCGCCATGCTCACCGACTACCCAGGTGCGCTGGACACACTCACGCCCGCCAAGTTCGACTACAGCGCCACGATCGCGTCGATCTCCACATCGGCCCCCTTCGGGAGGCCCGCGGCGGCGACCGCCACGCGCGCCGGCGGGTCGTCGCCCGCGAAGAACTCGGCGTACACCTCATTCACGCGCGCGAAGTCGCCCATGTCCGCGAGGTAGACGGTGCAGCGCACGGCGTTGGCGAGCGACGCGCCGGCCGCGTCGCACACGGCGCTCAGGTTGTCGAGGCAGCGGCGGGCCTGGCCTTCGATGTCCTCCTTCACGATCTCGCCCGAGTCGGGGTCGAGCGGGATCTGACCCGAGCAGAACAGGAGGTTGCCGCTGCGCATCGCCTGGGAGTAGGGGCCGATGGCGGCGGGGGCGGAGTCTGTGGAGACGGCGTGTCGGTCGGGCATGGTGCGGGACTTTACGTCGTGCTCTCTCTATGCTCCCCTGTGGACCGTGCTAGGCGGGGAGGTAGCGGTGCCCTGTCACCCGCAATCCGCTCTAGCGGGGCTGAATTCCCGAATGAGGGGCTTCGGCTCTCGGGGTCAGTACGCCGGACAGAGGCGTTGATGGCCGGGTCCCGCGCGGCGAGCGCTCGCGAACCAGGTCAGATCCGGGAGGAAGCAGCCTTAAGCGATACCGCTCGTGCGCCGCGGATCAGCCTGGCCGGAGCCGACGACTGGCGGGCACGCCCGAGATCGAGCTTCGAAGACGGGTGCACGGTCCGTGCTTCGCTTTGCGAATGCCTTGCGCTCACTCGCGAGCGAGCCCGAAGAACCGATCGCGCTCGAGTCGCTCCGCGATCGCCGACGTGATCCGTCCCCGGACGGTCGGCATCGAGCGCGACATCCTGCGGAACGCCTTCTCGTCCATGATCAGGGCCCGCACGGGCGCGGTGGCGATCACGGAGGCGGTGCGCGCGCTGTTGCGCACGAGGCCGATCTCGCCGAGGAAGTCGCCCGGGCCGAGATCGGTCAGGTGCTTGCCGCTCGCGACAACCGCCGCCTTGCCCTCCTCGATCACAAAGAACGAGTGCGCGAACTCGCCCTCGTCGACCAGCCGCTCGCCGGGCTCGATCTCGATCTCGCTGAGCTGCTTGGACAGTCCGCGGCGCTGACGGGCCGACAGGTCGGCGAACAGCGGGATCGAATCGAGGCGGGCGGCGTCCATATCGGTCCCTCAAAGTATCCCGACTCTGCGCGCCGAATGAGTCAGTGGGAAGATTCGGCGGGCTTGACCGGCACCGAGATCACCAGCCAGCCCGCCGCGGCGCCCGCGCCCGACCTCGCCGCGCTTCGCGCCGTCGAGCGCCGCGTGCTCTGGCTCGCCACGGCCATCGTCCATCACGCCAACCGCGTGCGGGAGAACCGTTCAGGGGTCAAGGTGGGCGGTCACCAGGCGTCGAGCGCGTCGATGGTGAGCCTGATGACCGCGCTCTGGTTCTCCGAGCTGCGCGCCGAGGACCGCGTGTCCGTGAAGCCGCACGCGTCGCCCGTGCTGCACGCGATCAACTACCTGCTCGGGCGGCTCGAGCGCGACTACCTCGAGACGCTGCGCTCGCTCGGCGGGCTCCAGAGCTACCCGAGCCGCACCAAGGACCCCGACCCGGTCGACTACTCGACCGGCTCGGTGGGCATCGGCGCGACGGCGCCAATCTGGGGCGCGATCGCCCGCCGCTACCTCGAGCATCACCGCTTCGAGGCGCCGCCGATGGGACGCCAGATCGCGCTCCTGGGCGACGCGGAGCTGGACGAGGGCGCGGTGTGGGAGGCGATCGCCGATCCCTGGGTGGCGCGCCTCGGCGAGGTGCTCTGGGTGGTGGACCTGAACCGTCAGTCGCTCGACCGGGTGGTGCCGGACATCGCCTTCGGACGGCTGGCCGGGATGTTCGAGGCAGCGGGCTGGCAGGTGCTGACCGTGAAGTACGGGCGACTGCTCGGTGAGCTGTTCGAGCGGCCCGGTGGCGCCGAGTTGCGCAAGCGCATCGACGAGATGCCGAACGAGGAGTACCAGCGGCTCCTGCGCGCGCCCGCCGAGGACCTGCGCGAGCGGCTGCCGGGTCGCTCGCGCAAGCTGGCGAAGCTCGTCGCCGGGCTCGAGGACGCCGATCTGCGCGCCGGCTTCCGCGATCTCGGAGGGCACGACCTGGGCAGCCTGATCGAGGCCTACCGGGCGGTGGCGCACGACCGCCCGACGGTCCTGTTCGCCTACACGATCAAGGGCTGGTCGCTGCCGATCGAGGGGCACCCGGAGAACCACTCGGCGCTGCTCACCGCCGACCAGTTCGTGGAGCTCGCGGAGGAGCTCGGCGCGGACCAGGACGAACCGTGGGCGCCGTTCGAGCCGGGCAGCCCCGAGGAGGAGCTCTGCTCGGCCGCCGCCGCCGCCCTGGCGCGCGATGAGCCCGCGCCACGGCCGCCGCCGGCCGTGCCGGACTCGCTCGGGCGTGCCCACCGCGGCAGCGAGTCGACCCAGCAGGCCTTCGGCCGCCTGTTCGTGGACCTCGTGCACGAGGCGCCCGAGGTGGCCGAGCGGGTGGTGACGGTGAGTCCCGACGTGGCGTCGTCGACCAACCTCGGCGGCTGGATCAACAAGGCGGGAATCTGGTCGGTGGGCGATCGCAGGGACTGGTTCGCGGACGACACCCAGACGCTCGTCCACTGGCACGAGACCACGGGCGGCCGGCACATCGAGCTCGGCATCGCCGAGACGAACCTCGTGGGCCTGCTCGGCGAGCTCGGCGCCACATGGAGCCGCTACGGCCAGCCGCTCTTGCCGATCGGCACCATCTACGACCCGTTCGTCGGGCGCTCGCTCGAGCCCTGGGCGTTCGGGATGTACGCGGGCGGGCAGTCGATCCTGATCGGAACGCCGAGCGGTGTGTCGCTGGCGCCCGAGGGCGGCGCCCACCAGTCGATCGTCACGCCCTCGATCGGCATCGGCCAGCCCGGCTGCACCGCCTGGGAGCCCGCCTTCGGGCAGGACCTCGAGTGGACGCTGCTCCACGCCCTCTCGCGGCTCGGCCGGCCGGGTGGCGAGTCCGCGTACTTCCGCCTATCGACCCGGCCGATCGACCAGTCGCTCGCCGGCGGCTCACGCGAGCAGGTGCTCGCCGGCGGCTATGCGCTGCGCCGCGCCCGGCAGCGGCCCAGGGTCACGCTCGTGGGCATGGGCGCGGTGCTTCCGGAGGTGCTGGCGGCTGCCGACGTGCTCGGCGACGACGTCGACGTGCTCTGTGTCACGAGCGCCGATCTCCTGTTCCGCGCTTTCCGTGCCCGCTCCGGCTTCGGCGAGCACCCCGACGGCGTGCTCGGCGAGCTGCTGCCGCCCGATCGCGCCGCCCCGATCGTGACCGTCCTCGACGGCGACCCGAACGCGCTCGCCTTCCTCGCGGCGGTCAACTCGACGTCCCTGACCGCGCTCGGCGTCACCTCATTCGGCCAGTCCGGCGCGCTCGAAGACGTCTACGGGCTGCACGAGATCGACGCCGAGACCGTGGTCGGCGCCGCTCTCGACCTGATCTAGCAGCCGCGGGCTCAGCGGCGATCGTCGCGCAGAAGGTCTCGGTCAGCTCGGGGTCGAACGCCTTGCCGGCCTCCTCGCGGATGGCTGCGACGCCCTCCGCCCGGGACCGTCGCGGGCGCGTGCCGGCGCTCGCTCGTCAGGGCGTCGAAGGCGTCGGCCAGGGCGGCGATCCGGGCGAAGATCGAGATCTCGCGACCGGTCAGCCCGTCGGGATAGCCGTGCCCGTCCCAGCGCTCGTGGTGGCCGCGCACGACAGTCGTGGCCGCGAGGCCGACGCGCTCGTCACGCAGGAACTCGAGTCCGAGCAGCGGATGGCGGCGCATCAGCTCCCATTCGTCAACCTCGAGCGGGCCGGGCTTGTGGACGATTCGCGGCGGCAGCGCGAGCATGCCGATGTCCTTGAGGAACAACCCGGCGCCGAGCTCCTCGAGCCGCTCGGCGGGCAGCACCTTCCGGCCCACGAGCAGACCGACGACGGTCGAGTCGATCGGGTGCTCGAGGTGGTAGCCCTCGGGCGAGGTGTGATCGGCAAGCCCGACCGGGTCGTCGCCGAGCGCGCGGACCTCGCCGGCGATCGCCCCGGCGGCGGCCAGCAGCTCGTCCAGGCACTCGTGCGGAAGCAGGTTGCCGGGCATCTTCCGTGCCTCGGCGAAGGACCGGGCCAGCGCCTCGCGCGCCTGGGCGCGCTTCTCCGCCGAGAGCGTCGAGGGTGTCGGATCTAGCCCCACTCGGGGTTGTATCGGCAGGCTGGGGGCCCGCCTCCAGACCATCTAGCATGGGGCCGACCGATGCTGTCTCTCTACCGCCGCCACCGCCCCCGGACCTTCGACTCGGTGGTCGGCCAGGAGCACATCGTGCGGACGCTCCGCAACGCGATCGGGCTCGACAAGGTCCACCACGCGTACCTGTTCGTCGGCTCGCGCGGCACCGGCAAGACCTCGATGGCGAAGCTGCTTGCCTGCGCGCTCAACGCCGAGGGCGGCGCCCGCGCCGACTTCGATCCCGAGTCGCCGTCGGCGAGGGCGATCATGGCGGGCACCTCGCTCGACGTCGTGGAGATGGACGCGGCATCGAACAACTCGGTGGACGACATCCGCGAGCTGCGCGAGAACGTGGCGCTGGCGCCGATGCAGGGCGGCAAGCGGGTCTACATCCTCGACGAGGCGCACATGCTCTCCACTGCGGCCTGGAACGCCTTTCTGAAGACGCTCGAGGAGCCGCCCCCGCACGTGGTCTTCGTGCTCGCGACGACGGAGGCGCACAAGGTGCCGGCCACGATCGTGGACCGCTGCCACCGCTTCGACTTCCAGCGCCCGTCGCTCGAGCAGATCGCCGCCGTGCTCCAGCGCGTGGCCGCCGAGGAGGGCATCGAGGTTCCGGACCCCGCCGTCGGGATGCTGGCCCGCGCCGCCACCGGGAGCTTCCGCGACGCCCTCGGCACGCTCGAGCAGCTCGTGACCTACGGCGGCGCGCAGATCGAGCTCGAGGACGTGCTCGACATCCTCGGGGTCGCGGACGCCGAGCTGGTGCTCGAGGCGGGCGAGGCGCTGGCGGCGCACGACCCCAAGGCCGCGCTGCTCGCGGTCGAGCGGCTGTCCGGCTCGGGGCGCGACTTCACGCAGTTCATGCGCGACCTCTCGAGCCACCTGCGCCACCTGTTCGTGGTGCAGACGCTCGGCGAGGTGCCGGACTCGTTCTCGGTCACCGCCCAGCACACGGACCGGCTCGCCTCGCAGGCGGAACGCATCTCGCAGGGCGAGATCCTCCGCACGATCGACTTCCTCGCCGCCGCGATCGCCGCCGTCAAGGACGGCTCGGAGCCGCGCATCCAGCTGGAGATGGCGCTGCTGAAGGCCACCCAGCCGCAGGCCGACCTGTCGCTGCAGGCGCTGATGTTCCGGATCGAGCAGCTCGAGGGACGCCTGGAAGGCGGCGCGGGGCAGGACGAGACCGGCTCGGCTCCCTCCCGCCCGGCGGCGCCGCCGCGAGCCTCGAGCCGCCCGGCGGCCGCCGTGGCCCTCGACGCCGAGCCCGAGCGATCCCCGTCCTCGCAGCCGGTGGGCGCGATCGAGCTGGACCAGCTCGTGGCGCTGTGGCCGGCCGTGGCCGGAGCCGTCGCGGAGGAGAACGGGATGCTCGGCGCCGCGCTCGAGGCGGCCCGCCCGATCGGCGTCGAGGGGGACAGGCTCACGATCGCGTTCCCCACCGACGCCGCCTTCGTGCGCAAGAAGGCCGAGGCGAACCGCGAGCTCGTGGCCGGCGCGGTGCGCGGTCTCACCGGGCGCGCCGTCACGCTCGCCTTCGAGCTGAACGAGCAGGCCACGCCGGTCGGCGCCGCCACGCTCGACCACGACCGGCTCATCGAGCGGCTGCGCGACGAGTTCGGCGCCGAAGAGGTCTTCGATGACGAACCCGACCAGGAGAAGCGCTGATGGGTCAGCCGAACTTGAACCAGATGATGAAGCAGGTCCAGAAGATGCAGGCCGACATGGCCAAGGCTCAGGAGGAGCTGGCGAACGAGGTCGTGGAGGCGAGCGCCGGCGGCGGCATGGTGACCGTGAAGATCAGCGGCGACCTCGAGCTGAAGGAGCTCACGATCGCCCCCGAGGCGGTCGACCCCGAGGACGTGGACATGCTCCAGGACATGGTCCAGGCCGCCGTGAACGAGGCGATCCGCTCAGCGCAGGAGCTGGCTGCGTCGAAGATGAACGCCGCGGCCGGCGGGCTGGGCGGCGCGGGCGGCCTCGGCGGCCTCGGGCTGCCGGGCTTCTGAGCGCCACAGCGGTCTCTTCCGACCGCCGCAAGTAGGCTGCGCGCGATGAGACGGCTGGCGCTTGTTGCGCTCGCAGTCGGTCTTACTGCCGGCGGGGCCCCGGCGAGTGCCGCAGCGCAGGGCGCGCGCCCGGACCCGACGTTCGGCGACGGACGCGGGTGGGTGACCACCCGGATCGCGGGCGCGACGGCCGTTGCCTACGACGCGGCCGTCGTACGAGGAGGGAAGATCGTGGTCGCCGGGCAGACCACCACGCGCGCAGGCAAAGGCCAGATCCTCGTGGCGCGATACCGACCGGGCGGGCGCCTGGATCGCGGCTTCGGCTCGCGCGGCATCTTCAGGACGGCGCTCCCCAAGGCGGCCGGCCCGTTCATCGCGACCGCCGTCGCGCAGGAGAGGACGACCGGCCGGCTGCTCGTCGCAGGCGGGTACGGCCAGGGGTCGTTGCTCGTGATGCGCTTGACGCCCGGCGGGCGGCTCGATCGGTCCTTCGGACGATCGGGTTTGGCGAGAAAGCCGGTCGGCGGGATCGCCCAGTCGCTTGCCCTCCAGCGCAACGGCGGCATCCTGTTGGGCGGCTCGAACGCAAATCGCAACGGACGGCCCATGATCGTGGCGCGCTTCACGCGCAGCGGTCGGCTCGACCGCGGGTTCGGTAGCCGCGGCCTCGCGGAGATCTTGTTCTGGAACGCTGATCTGGCCGCGAGCGCGGGCGTCGGGGGCCTCGCGACAATCCCCGACGGCGGGATCGTCGGGTTCGGGCACCTCGACTACATCGGCTCCGACGGACACGGAAGCGCCGGCGTGTTCCAGCTGTCGTCGAACGGCGGGCCGGCGCAGGCATTCGGCAACAGCGGACACGTCGAGGTCGCGTTCATGAACCCAACCGGCGGGTTCGCGCAATGGTTCCCGTGCGCGCTGACCGTCGCCTCGGACGGTCGAATCACGGTGGCCGGAGACGGATCCGCTGGAGCCGCCGGAGCGATTCTGAGCACTCGGTTGACGCGCCAGGGGATGCCGGATTCCTCCTACGGCAGCTCCGCGGACGGACGTGTCGTCACCCCGGGTTTGCGCGGCGGCTTCAGCGACACCACCTGCGGAGCCACGTCCAGCGCGGCGGGCGACCTGACGGTCGGCGTCGGATCCAGCCTGGGGCAGCTGCGGGCCGACGGCGCTCCCGACGAGCGCTTCGCACCCGGCGGGCTCATCCGCATCGCCAGGCCCAGAGGCGCGGGCGTCAACGCCGTCGTGCGCTCGGGCTCGCGCCGCGTGGTGCTGGCGGGCTTTGCACGCAACGCCGTCTACGTTGCCCGATATCGGGTGCCGGGTCGGGCTGCCGGGCTGCCGGGCTTCTGAGGCCGGCGCGGCCCGATCGTTGACCGCGCGGCCCCGGCTGTGGAAGAGTGACGGTCGGTCCGTCACCCTCGCCCCCCGGGAGGATCCATGTCCCACCAAGTCGGCAAGCATCTCCGGAACCATGCCGTCGGTTACCTCGCGCTGTTCGTGGCTCTGGGAGGGGTTTCGTACGCCGCGGTTTCGCTGCCCAGGAACAGCGTCGGCCCCAAGCAGCTGAAGCAGGGCGCGGTTACGAGGGCCAAGCTCGCCAATAGCGCCGTGAACGGTGCAAAAGTCGCCCCCAACTCGCTGACGGGGGCGGACATCAGGTCCTCCACGCTCGGTCAGGTGCCGTCGGCCGCATTTGCCGGGAGCGCCGGGAGCGCCAACACCGCCAACAGCGCCAATCGCGCCACCACCGCCGGACACGCCCAGACCGCGGAGACGGCCGCTCGCGCGGGCGACGCCAATCTTCTCGGCGGCTCGCCGGCGGCGGACTTCTTCCCGGCGAGCAAGGTGCGGACGTTCAACGTCAAGCTCGCGTTCGGCCAGACGCAGACCCTGTTCAGCGCCGGCACGCTCACCTTCTCAGCCACGTGCGTCCAGAATCAGGCTGGTCCGAACGGTTCACCCAATCAGGACTTCGTGGAGTTGTCCGTCGCGACGAGCCAGAACGGCGGGATCCTCACCAACGGATCCGGTGGGGGCCTGTCTGGCTCCTCGCCCACCGAGTTCCTCGACACGAACACCCCCGCGAGCCAGCGCGTGCTCGCGTACGTCGCCGCCGACACGACGACCGGGCTCGGAACAATCGAGAACAACGCAGCCGGCTGGGGGATGCAATCCGTCGATCCCAACGGAGTCGCGGTGATCCTCCCAGACGGGCTGACCGGCGCGGTCAACCTGTTCGGATCCGACTGCTTCATGGCGGGCTTCGCGATCCTCCCTAGCTAGCCCTCGGCGCCCGCCGTGCGCAGGCTTCGCGACGGCGCGCGCTCGCCGAGCCTGAAGCGGGGCTCCGGCTCCGCGCGGCCCGCCAGCACCGCGGCGGCGTGCTCCGCCAGCGCCGGGCCGTGCTTGTAGCCGTGGCCCGAGCCGCCGCCGAGCAGCCACACGTTCGGCTGCTCGGGATGGCGGTCGAAGATGAACTGGCCGTCGGGGGTGAGGCTGTAGTGGCAGCCGGGCGCGGACTGCAGCGGCGCGTCTGCAAGTCCGGGAAAGCGGTGGGCGAGGTACCCGCGGGCGATCTCGATCGTCTCCGGCGCCGCCTCGAGCGGCCGCTCGTCGGGGTCGACCGGCGCGCCGTCCAGATCGGGCCCGACCTTGAAGCCGTACGGCTGGACGCGCGCGTGGCCGTAGAAGGCGGCGTCGAAGTCGACCCAGCCGGGGCCGGCCCACTGCGGCGGCGCGTCGAACAGCACCAGCTGCTGGAAGGTCACCCGGAGCGGCACGAGCTCGGGGAAGAGCCGCGCGAGCCAGGCGCCGCAGGCCCACACGACCACGTCCGCCTCGTGCTCGTCCGCCGGGCTCGGCTCTGCCTGAACCAGGCGGGCGCCGGCCTCCTGCGCGCGGCGCACCAGCGCGCGCACCCCGTCGGCCGCTCGCAGCACGCCGGCCTCGGGCTCGTAGAGACCGAAGGCGAGGTCAGCGACGTTCACGCTCGGATAGAGCCGCTCCACCTCTTCCGGGGCAAGCCGCTCGGCGGGAATCCCCTCGGCCCGCAGCACCGTCTCGCTGTCCGCCTCCCAGCCGTCCTCGCGACGGGCGAACCAGACCACGCCCGACTCCACGAGCACGTCGTGCCCGAGCTCGCGCCAGAGCTCGAACGCGCGTCGGGCGGAGCGGGCGTAGAAGCTGTCAGCGCCGTGCGAGCAGCGGATCAGGCGGCTCTCCCCGCCCGACTCGGCGCGCGCATCGGCCGGCCGGGCGCGCTCCACGAGCGTGACCTCCCAGCCCTCGCGCGCGAGACAGTCGGCGAGCGACGCGCCGAACACGCCGGCGCCGATGACGATCGCGGAAGGCATGGCCGACCCCAAAGCTACGCTTGACGACCCGTGTTCGCCGCTCCGGTCAACCGGCTGATCACCGAGCTCGCCCGCCTGCCCGGGATCGGGCAGCGCACGGCGCAGCGGCTCACCTTCCACATCCTGAACGTCTCCGACGAGGAGGCGCTCGCGCTGGCCGACGCGATCCGCGAGGTCAAGGCGACCGTCGGGCACTGCGAGATCTGCTTCAACCTCGCCACCGAGGCCACCTGCCGGATCTGCCAGGACGAGCGCCGCGAGGCGGCCACGATCTGCGTCGTGGAGCAGCCGAGCGACGTGATCCCGCTCGAGCGCTCGGGCGAGTTCCACGGCCGCTACCACGTGCTGGGCGGCGCGCTCTCGCCGATCGACGGCGTGGACCCGGAGGACCTGCACGTGGCCGAACTGCTCGGCCGCGTGCAGAACGGCGCCGGCGTGCGCGAGGTCGTGATCGCCACGAACGCCACCACCACGGGCGAGGCCACCGCGCTCTACCTCGCGGACGCGCTGCGCGAGCGCTCACCGGAGGTGGTCGTGACCCGGCTCGCGAGCGGCCTGCCGGTGGGCTCGGACCTCGAGTACGCCGACGAGATCACGCTCGGCCGCGCGCTGCGCGGACGGCAGGCGCTCTAGGTAGGCTCGGCGGGATGGCCGCCGCCAAGATCGTGCGCGGCGCCTGCCCGCACGACTGCCCCGACACCTGCGCGATGCACGTGACCGTCGAGGACGGGCGGGCCACGCACGTGACCGGGGATCCCGACCACCCGATCACGGTCGGCTTCCTGTGCGGCAAGGTGTCCAACTACCTCGATCGCGTCTACTCGGAGGAGCGCGTTCTCCACCCGCTCGTGCGCGAGGGCGGCGAGCTGCGGCGGGCGTCGTGGGACGACGCGCTCGAGCGCGTCGCCGCCGGCCTCGAAGCCGTGCGTGACGAGTTCGGCGGCGAGTCGATCCTGCCCTACTCCTACATGGGCACCCAGGGCCTGATCCAGGGCGACGTGATGAGCGCGCGGGTGATGAACGCGCTCGGCGCGACCCGGCTCGAGCGGACGATCTGCGCCACGGCCGGGCGTCGTCGGCGTGGCGATGGCGCACGGGCTCTCGCCCGAGGTCGACCCCGAGGAGTGGCCGAACGCCCGCTACGTGCTGATCTGGGGCTGGAACCCGATGTCGACCGCGCCCGCACCTCTGGCGCAAGCTCCTCGACGCGCGCAAGGCCGGCGCGCGGATCGTGGTCGTCGACCCGTTCCGCAGCCGCACCGCGCGCGTGGCGGACGAGCACCTGCGCCCGCTCCCCGGCAGCGACGCCGCGCTCGCGATCGGGATGATGCGCGCGATCGTGGACGCTGGGCTCCACGACGAGGACTGGTGCCGGGCGCACACCGAGGGCTACGACGAGCTGCTCGCGGAGCTGGCCGAATGGTCGCTCGAGCGCGCCTCCGAGCTGTGCGGCGTGCCGGCCGACGACATCGCCCGCGTGGGCCGCGAGTTCGCCACGACGCGGCCGGCGCTGCTGCGGCTCGGGGTGGGCGCGCAGCGTCACGCGGGAGCGCCGCAGGCGTACGCGACGATCGCCTCGCTTCCCTGCCTGACCGGCGCCTGGCGCGATCGCGGCGGGGGCTGCTCGTACATCCCCCGCGCCACCGCCGCGGCGGTGAGCGCGGCGCCGCTGCAACGCCCGGACCTGCTGCCCGGCCCGGCGCGGACGATCAACATGTCCCAGCTCGGGCAAGCGCTCACCGATCCCGCGCTCGACCCACCGGTGAAGGCGCTCGTGTGCTGGAACTCCAACCCGGCGGCGATCGCGCCCGACCAGGAGCGGGTGCTCGAGGGGCTCCGCCGCCCGGACCTGTTCACGGTGGTGCTGGAGCAGTTCATGACGGACACGGCGGCGGAGGCCGACGTGGTGCTGCCCGCCACGACCCAGCTCGAGCACCTCGACGTGGTGTTCTCCTGGGGCCACCACTACCTGACCTGGAACGAGCCGGCGATCGAGCCGCTCGGCGAGGCCAAGCCGAACACGGAGACCTTCCGGTTGCTCGCTGCGCGGCTCGGGCTCGACGACCCCTGCTTCCGCGAGAGCGACGAGCAGCTGGTCGACGCGCTGCTGGCCGGCTTCGAGGAGAACGGGCTGCGCGAACGCGGCTGGACGAAGGTCGACCTCGGCCAGGGCCCGACACCCCACGCCGAGGGCGGCTTCGGTACGGACAGCGGCAGGGCGACGCTGCGCGCCGAGTACGTGCCGCCGGCCGAGGTCGCCGACGCCTCGCTCGAGGAGCGCTTCCCGCTCGCGATGATCACCCCGAAGACGCACCTGTTCCTCAACTCGAGCTTCGCCAACCAGGAGCGTCAGCACTCGGCGCAGCCCGAGCCGGAGGTGGTGCTGCATCCGGACGACGCCGCCGCCCGCGGGATCGGCGAGGGCGCGCTCGTGCGGGTGTTCAACGACCGGGGCGGCTTCTCGTGCCGCGCTCGCGTGTCCGACGACGCGCGGCCCGGCGTGCTCGTGGCGCCGATGGGCTGGTGGAACGCCGACTACCCGGAGGGCCGGAGCGGGCAGGCCACCACGCCGCAGCTCCTGACCGAGCTCGGCAACGCGCCGACGTTCAACGACAATCGCGTCGAGGCTCAGCGGATCAGCCCGTAGTTCTCCTTGGCCACCAGGATCCGGCCCACGGCCTGGTCGACCCGCTCGCGCGGGATGCGGCCGGCGCGGACGGCTCGCAGCACCGCGACGTAGGCCGCCTGCTGGTCGCCCGCCGGCCCGGAGACGAGCAGCATGTCGGCGCCGGCGCGGACGGCGCGCACCGCCGCGCCCGGGACGCTCGAGAGGGTGGTGATGGCGGGATCGGCGAGGTCATCGGTCAGAGCCACGCCCTCGAAGCCGAGGTCGTCGCGCAGGAGGTCGGTGGCCACCTCCTTCGAGAGTGAGCCCGGCACGGTGAAGTCGCTCATCGGATAGAGCGCGTGACTGAGCGTCACGCCCGGCACGCCGGCGGCGATCGCGGCCTCGAAGGGCAGCAGGTCGCGCGCGCGCAGCTCCGGCAGGCCGAGTCCGACGCTCGCCGGCCCGTCCTCGGTGGACTGGTCGGCCGAGCCGAGCCCGGGGAAGTGTCGTACGGAGCTGAACACGCGCTCCCTGCGGTAGGCCCTCACCGTGGCGTCGGCGAACGCGGCCACCTCGTCGGGCTCGTCCGAGTACACGCGCGCCCCGAGCGCCGAGCCCGCCGGCAGGCCGACATCCACCACGGGGCCCAGCACGCCGGTAACCCCCAGCCCGCGCAAGGTGTCGGCAGAGTCGCGTGCCTGCGCGGCGGCCTCTCGCGCGCTTCCGAGGTCGGCGGGCGCGGCCGAGGGTGGGAGGTCGGGGAACGAGTTGAGGTCCCCACCCTCCTGGCTCGCCATCACCCAAGGCGGTACGTGCCGCGCGCGGCGCGCCACCGCGCTCACCTCCCCGGCCAGTGCGCTGAGCTGGGCGGCGTCGAGGTAATTCGGTCCGGCGAGGACAACGCCGCCGAGGTCGAGCCGGCGCAGCCGACCGAAGATCTCGGCGGTCGCGTCGGTTCCCCGGAAGCCGAACAGGAAGAGCTGCGCGACCTTGCGCTCGAGCGGCAGGCGCCGGGCCAGGTCGGCCACGCTGCGGGGCACCGCCGGCCCCCGCGCGGCCTCGTCGCGGTCGGCCGCCGGCGGCACGATCCGGGCGAGGAACGACACCTGCTCCTTCGGCTCGGCCCGGCCCGCCTCCGGTACCGGACCGGAGGGGCCGCCGTCGCCGCCGTCGTGGTTCGCGCCGACGACGATGCCGGACACGCCCGCCGCGAGCGCCAGCGCGGCGAGGACGATGATCGCGAGTCGGCGCCGGACCGGCTGTGCTGGCACGGGCCGAAAGCTACCCGCCGCGCGGGTATCGTTCGCCCCGTGCAAGGGCACGGGCCGAGCGGCGACACGGTGGTCATGAAGTTCGGCGGGACGTCGGTGGCGGATGCCGAGCGCATCAAGCGCGCCGCCGGCCGGATCGTGACCGCCAAGGAGGACGGCCGCGGGGTGGTAGCGGTGCTGTCGGCGCGGGGCAAGCACACCGACGAGCTCGCCTCGCTCGCGCACGAGGTCTCCGAGCGCCCGCACCCGCGGGAGATGGACATGCTGCTGTCCACGGGCGAGCGAGTCTCATGCGCCCTGGCGGCGATGGTGATCAACGACCTCGGCCACGAGGCGATCTCCCTCACCGGCTCGCAGGCGGGGATCGTGACCGACTCGGGCCACACCAAGGCGCGCATCCTCGAGGTCAAGGCGCACCGGATCCAGGCGGCGCTCGACACGGGCAAGATCGTGCTGGTGGCGGGCTTCCAGGGGGTGTCGCACGACTCGCTCGACGTCACGACCCTCGGGCGCGGGGGCTCGGACACGACGGCGGTCGCGCTCGCCGCGGCGCTCGAGGCGGAGGTGTGCGAGATCTACACGGACGTCGCGGGTGTCTTCAGCGCCGACCCGCGTCTCGTTCCCGAGGCGCGCAAGCTGCCGGTCGTGACCTTCGAGGAGATGCTCGAGATGTCGGCCTCCGGCGCGGGCGTCCTCCAGCTGCGCTCGGTCGAGTACGCGCGCAACCACGGGGTCACGATCCACTGCCGCTCAAGCTTCGAAGATGGAGCCGGTACCGTGGTCCAGGACGAGGAGCTGACGATGGAACGACCGCTCGTGACAGCCGTGACCCACTCGACCGCCGAGGCGCGGATCACGCTGCTCGGGCTGCCCGATCGCCCGGGAATCGCGGGCCGCGTGCTCACCGCGCTGGCCGACGCAAACGTCAACGTCGACATGATCATCCAGAACGAGCCCGAGTCCGACGGCCACCTCGCCGACATGTCCTTCACGGTCCCGCGCGACGACCTGAGCGCGGCGCGCGAGGCGCTCGATCCGCTCGACGCCGAGCTCGGCTTCGCCGCCATCCAGTCCGACGACCGGATGGGAAAGGTGTCCGTGGTGGGCGCGGGAATGAAGAGCCACCCCGGCGTGGCCGCCAAGACCTTCACGGTGCTCGGCGAGGCGGGCGTGAACATCGAGATGATCTCCACCTCCCCGATCAAGATCTCGTGCGTGGTGCGCGAGGAGCACGTCGAGCAGGCGGTGAAGGACCTGCACACAGCCTTCGAGCTGGGGGCGGACGCCGTGCTGCCCGAGGACGTGGCGGGCGTGCACAGGCCGAAGGTCGCATGAGAGTCGCGGTGGTAGGCGCCACCGGCGCCGTCGGCTCCACGATGCTGGACGTGCTGCGCGAGCGCTCGTTCCCGGCCGGCGAGGTGGTGCCGTTCGCCTCGGAGCGCTCGGCCGGCCGCTCGATCGGGTGGAACGGCCAGGAGCTCACGGTGGCGAGCCTCGACGACGAGTCGATCCGGGGCTTCGACGTGGCCCTGTTCTCGGCGGGCTCGGCGGTGAGCGCCGAGTGGGCGCCGCGCTTCGCGGAGGCCGGCGCCGTGGTCGTCGACAACTCGTCTCAGTGGCGCATGCACGACGACGTCCCGCTCGTGGTGTCCGAGGTCAACCCCGATGCGCTCGAGAGCCACCGGGGCATCGTGGCCAACCCCAACTGCACGACGATGCAGACGGTGGTGGCGCTCGGCCCGATCCTCCGCGAGGCGGGCATCGAGCGGGTGGTGATGTCGAGCTACCAGGCCGTCTCCGGCACCGGGCAGCGGGCGATCGAGGAGCTCCACACCCAGGCCGACGCCATGATCGGCGCCCACGACATGCCGGCGCCCTCGGTCTACCCGCACCAGATCGCCTTCAACGTGCTGCCGCAGGTCGAGACGTTCGCCGACGGCGACGACTACACGACCGAGGAGCGCAAGTGCATGCGCGAGACGCGCAAGATCCTGGGCCTCGAGGAGCTCGGCGTGTCCGCCACCTGCGCGCGCGTGCCGGTGTTCACCGGGCACGCGGTGTCGGCCAACGTGCAGACGCGCGACCCGCTCTCGGCCCAGGAGTGCCGCGAGCTGCTCGAGCTCGGGGCCGGGGCTGACGGTGATCGACGACCCCGGGAACGGCCTCTACCCGACCTCCCTCGACGCCGCCGGGCGCGACGACGTGCTCGTCGGCCGGATCCGCTCCGACCCCTCACACGAGCGCTGCCTCAACCTCTGGATCGTGGGCAACAACCTGCGCAAGGGGGCTGCCACGAACGCCGTGCAGGTCGCCGAGCTGCTTCAGGTCCGCGGTCTGCTGGGCGCGCGCACGGCCTGAGCCGGGCTCAGCTCAGCCGCTGATCGGGCGCAGCTCGTCGTCCACCACCACAGGCTGCTCCTGTCGCGGCAGGCGCGACAGCTCGCGGCGCGAGGCGATGCCGAGCTTGCGATAGATGTTGCGCGCGTGGGTGCGCACGGTCTCGATCCCGATCGAGAGCCGCTGCGCGATCTGGCCGTTGGTCGCCCCGTCCTGGAGCAGCTCGAGCACCTCGGCCTCGCGCGGGGTGAGCAGGTCCGCCCCCTCGATGCCGAGGCTCCGAACGCCGCCTCCTGAGGCCGCCGAGCGCGGCAGCACGTGCATCCCGCGCGAGGCGAGGTGGATGGCGTTCACGATGTCGCGCCCCTCCGTCTCCTTCGACAGGCAGGCGGTGGCGCCGAACGAGAGCATCTGATTGCACTCGGCGGCCGTGGGGCGGTTCGCCAGCACGACGATCCGGGTGCCCGGGTGGGTCTGGTGGAGCTGGTAGACCTGCGCCGGCGTCTGGAGCGAGCCGAAGTTGAGCAGCACGACATCGGGCCCGTGCTCCTCGATCGCCTTCTCCACCTCGGCGGCCGGGATGCCGGCGGCCACCAGCTCGAGGTTCGGGTCCTCGGAGATCAGCACGCCGAGGCCGACCGCGACGAGATCCTCGAACTTGGCGGACACGACCGTGGGCATCGGCCTGAGTCTACGCCCGCAGGGGGGAGAAGGGGGGAGATGGCATCACCCACTGGGGTACCCCGATCGGTCCTCCCGAAATCCCCTCAAGATCACTCGCGCGGGGTGGCGACGAAACGGCGTCCCGGCGGGAATGCATTCCGGCACAGCACTTCGACAGGACGGAATGGGGTACGTCCAGGAGCGGAAACCGGTCAGGGAGGGCCGGTTTTTCGCGTTCTGAGGCGGGCCCTCAGGCCGCCGCCGGCTCGGCCAGCTTGCGCTGCACGTCCTTGGTCGAGACCACGTGCTTGCCCATGCCGAGCTCCTTGGGCTCGAGCCCCAGCGCGAGGCCGACCATCTGCGGCAGGTGGAGCACCGGCACGCCGAGGTCGCGCTCGACGAACTTGGCCGCGGCCGGCTGCTGGAGGTCGAGGTTCAGGTGGCAGAGCGGGCAGGGCGTGACGAGGCAGTCCGCGCCCGCGTCGATCGCGTCGGCCAGGTGACGGCCTGCCTGGCGCAGTGAGGTGGTCCGGTTCATGGTGATCACGGGGAAGCCGCAGCACTTGCGGGCGCCCGCGTACTCCACGGGCTCGGCGCCCAGGGCCTCGATCACCATGTCCAGGTAGCGGTCGCGCTCGGGATGCTCGGCGAAGCCGAGCCGCTTCGTGGGCCGCACGATGTAGCAGCCGTAGAAGGGGGCGATGCGCAGCCCGGCGAGCGGACGCTCGACCCGCTCGCGCAGGGTGTCCAGCCCGATCTCCTCCACGAGGATCCAGAGGAAGTTCTTGTTCCACCAGCCGGCGCCGGCCTGGTAGGAGAGGCCCTCGGGCTCGAGGTGGGAGTTGACCTCGCCGCGGTAGAAGCCGCCGGCGTCGAGGCGCTCCTGGCACTCGGACTGGGCGCCCTGGCAGGTCGAGCAGATGTTCATCATGCCCGCCGCGCCCTCCACCCGCTGCGCCATCGCGAACGTGCGCGCGTTCAGGGTGTCCACCAGCTCCTGGTTGTGCTCGGCGATCACGCCGGCGCCGCAGCAGTTGGCGCGGTCGAGCTCGACGAGCTCGAGGTCGAGCAGCGGCGCGACCTTCGCGACCGAGCCATGCAGCTCGGGGGTGAATCCCCGGGACACGCACCCGGGCCAGTAGGCCAGCTTCACGACTCCCCCGCTTCCTCGGCGAACGCGCCCATCTCCTCGTCGCCGGCCAGCTCGCCGACGATGTAGAGGTTCAGCTCGAGACGTTCGTCCTTCGACTCGATCTCCTTCACGATCCTGCGCACCTGCTTCTGGTCGGGCAGCTTCGGATGCACGAGCGCCTTCTTCGGGCTGACCTTGCCCGACCGGAGGCCGCTGATCACGGTGGGCAAGTTCTCGCGTGAGCTGCTTGGCGCCGCTCGGGCGCAGCTGGCCCTTCACGAGCGAGCCGTCGCCGAAGGAGCGCGGCAGCAGCTGCGCCTCGTGCAGGGTGCCCCACTTCTCGATGATGTTCATGAACGCCTTCTCGTGGCCGTAGCCGTTGTTGGCGTCCTTGATCTCGAAGTCGCCGGTGGCCCGCCGCCGCAGGCGCATGATCTGGTCCATCGGGGCGACGTCCTTCGGGCAGACCTCGACGCAGGCGAAGCAGTGGGTGCAGTCGTAGATGCCGTGCTCGTCCTCGGCCAGGTCGCGCAGCCGCGACTCGTGCTCGCCGTCGCGCGGGTCGCCGACGAAGCGGTAGGCCTTGGCGAGCGCCGCCGGCCCGATGAAGTCCGGATCGACCTCCATCGAGAGGCAGGCGGACACGCACGCGCCGCAGTGGATGCAGGCCATCGCCTGTGTCACGTCGAGCATCGCCTCGGCGGGCACGATGTACTCCTGCCCCTCCGGCGGCTCCTCGTCCGGCAGGAGCCAGGGCACCACGCGCCTGACCTTCTTCCAGTGCACGGCCTCCATGTCCGTGATCAGGTCCTTGAGCACCGGCATGTTGCCCATCGGCTCGATCGTGACCGCGCCGTCGCGGCCCTGCTCGGCGGCGTCGGCGATGCGGGTGTTGCAGGCGAGCGCCGAGCGCCCGTTGATGCGCACCGCGCACGAGCCGCAGATCGCCGCCCGGCAGGAGCAGCGAATCCCGATCGAGGCGTCCTCGCGGTCCTTGACCTGCAGGATGGCGTCGAGCACCGAGCGCTCGGGCGGGAGCTCGACCTGGTAGTCCGCCCAGTAGGCGGGCTCGCCGGACTCGGGGTCGAAGCGGCGGATCTTCAGGGTGTAGTCGGGCATCGCGCTAGTAGGTCCGCTCCTGGGGCTCCCACTGGGTCATGGTCACCTCGGAGTAGGAGATGTCGGGTTCGTCGCCGTTCGGCGCGACGTTGATGTGCTTGAGCCACTCGTCGTCGTTGCGCTTGGGATAGTCGGTGCGGTACTGGGCGCCGCGGCTCTCCCGCCGCTCGATCGCCGAGACCACGATGCACTCCGCGTTGTCGAGCATGAACTGGAGCTCGAGGGCGCCGAGCACGTCCTGGTTGAAGACGCTGCCCTTGTCGTCGATCGCCACGTTCGCGGCCTCGTCCTTCAGCCGGCGGACGATCTCGAGCGCGATGTGAAGGCCGTCCTCGTCGCGGAAGACCGCCACGTACTTGTCCATCGTCTGCCCCAGCTCGGCCTTGATCTCCGACACGCGCCGGCCGCCCCCGTCGCGGCGCACGATGTCGTCGATCATGCGCTCCTCGTCGCGGAGCGCGCGCGCGCGCGGGCTCGGCCACGGGCAGGCCCTTCACGGCGGCGGCCGCGTGAGCGCCCGAGCGGCGGCCGAACACGAGGGTGTCGAGCAGCGAGTTGGCGCCCAGGCGGTTGCCGCCGTGGACCGAGACGCAGGCCACCTCGCCCGCCGCGTACAGGCCGGGGATCGGGGTGCGGCCGTGGATGTCGGTCTTGACGCCGCCCATCACGTAGTGGTTGCCGGGCTTGATGTGGATCGGCTCGCGAGTGATGTCGACACCCGCGAAGTCACGGCCGACGTTCACGATCTCGCGCAGCGCCTCGTGGATGCGCTTGCGCGGCACCACCGTGATGTCGAGCGCCACCGTGCCGTCGGGGAACCCGCGACCCTCGTCGATCTCGGTCTGCTCGGCGCGCGATACCACGTCGCGCGAGGCCAGCTCCATCTTGTTGGGCGCGTACTTCTCCATGAAGCGCTCGCCCTCGGCGTTGTAGAGGTGCGCCCCCTCGCCGCGGGCGCCCTCGGTGATCAGGAGGCCGAGTCCCGCCAGCGTGGTGGGGTGGTACTGGATCATCTCCATGTCCATCAGGGGGGCGCCGATCCGGTAGGCCATGGCGATCCCGTCCCCGGTGCAGATCAGGGCATTCGTGGTCGGGTCGTAGATCTGGCCGTTGCCGCCGCTCGCCAGGATCACCGCCTTGGCCGCGAACAGCTCCATCGAGCCGTCGCGGATGTTGCGGGTGATCGCGCCGCCGATGCGCCCGTCGTCGTCCTGGAGCAGCGAGGTGGTGAACCACTCCTCGTAGCGCGACACCTCGTCGTACTTCATGAGCTGCTCGTAGAGCACGTGCAGGATCGCCTGGCCGGTGATGTCGGCCACGTAGTAGGTGCGCGCGGCGCTCGCGCCGCCGAAGGCCCGCTTGCCGAGCCGTCCCTCCTCGTTGCGGTGGAAGGTCACCCCGAGGTGCTCGAGCGTCAGCAGCTCCTCGGGCGCCTCGCGGCACATGATCTCGATGGCGTCCTGGTCGCCGAGGTAGTCGGAGCCCTTGACGGTGTCGAAGGCGTGCGACTCCCACGAGTCCTGCGGGTCGAGCGCCGCGTTGATCCCGCCCTGGGCGGCGTTCGAGTGCGAGCGCACCGGGTGGACCTTGGAGATGATCCCCACGGACACACCCGCCTCGGCCGCGGCGAGGGCGGCGCGCTGGCCGGCGAGGCCGGCCCCTATGACGAGGACGTCGTGCTCGGGCATGGGTGGGCGGTCGCGATTCTATGGAAAGTCCGTGCTCACGCCGGCACGGCGCCGCGCAGCGCGCGGCGGACGGCGTCGATCGTGACGATCCCTCGCAGCACGCCGTCGCCGTCCACGGCCATCACCGCACCGAGCCGCGACAGCGACTCCTGGGTGAGTAGCGTCTCGAGCGGATCCTCGAGCCGGGCGCGCAGGCCGCTCGAGCCGTCGTCGCGCGCCATCACGTTCCCCACCTGGCGCACGTCGCGCTCCGCGGACGGGACGCTGTCCAGCGCCTCCCGCGAGACCACGCCCACGAGCCGGCCATAGGGGTCCACCACGGGGAACCACGGCCAGCCGTAGCGCAGGAAGAAGTCGGTGTCGGCCTCGTGAACCGTGAGGGTCTGCGGGATCGCCACGGGCTCGGCGTCCATCACGTCGGACACGCGGATGTCGCCGATCCGGTCGGAGAAGTTCGCCTGCTCGGTCGCGCTCTTGGCCGCCTGCGCGAGGAAGAAGCCGATGAAGGCGAACCAGACGCCGCCGATGGTGTCGATGCCGAAGATGAACAGCGCCGCGCCGCCCGCCACCAGCAGCCAGCCGAAGCCGCGTCCCAGCAGGGCCGCGAAGCGGGTGGCCTTGTTGCGGTCACCTGTGAGCTTCCAGGCGATCGCCCGCGCGATCCGCCCGCCGTCGAGCGGGAAGCCGGGAATCAGGTTGAAGAGCAGAACCAGGATGTTGATCGAGAGCAGGTAGCCGAGCACCGCGGTGCTGGCCCCGGCCGCGGTGTCCTCGAAGCGCGAGCTCTCGATCACGGCCGTCGAGCTCGACACCGCCGAGCCGGCCAGGTAGCAGCCCAGGGCGATCAGCAGCGTCACGACCGGCCCGGCCACGGCCACGCGGAACTCGACTCCCGGCGAGTCCGAGTCCTTGCCGAGCTTCGCGACCCCGCCGAACATCCACAGGTCGATCCCGAGGATCGGGATCCCGTTGCGGATCGCCACCAGCGCGTGGCCCAGCTCGTGGAGCAGGATCGAGAGGAAGAACAGCAGGGCGCTGACGGTGGCCAGCAGGAATGCGCTCGAGCCCGGGGCCACGTCCTCGTAGTAGCCCGACAGCGACCAGATGATCAGGAACAGGACGATGAACCAGCTCACGTCCACGCCGATCCGGATGCCGAAGATCCGGCCGAGCTGGATGGAGCCGCCCCCGAACATCACGAGAATGGTGGCAGGTAGCTTTCCGGCCCCGACACCAGAATCCGAAAGGCATCAGCTTGACTCACAGCGTCACCTTCATCCCCGGCGACGGCACCGGGCCGGAGATCGCCGAGGCAACCCGGCGGGTGCTCGAGGCCACCGGCGTCGAGTTCGACTGGGACTTCCAGGACGCGGGCGTCGACGTCTACGAGTCGGAGGGCAACCCGCTGCCGGAGCGGACCCTCGAATCGATCCGCGAGCGCGGCGTGGCGATCAAGGGTCCGACGACCACGCCGGTGGGCTCGGGCTTCCGCTCGATCAACGTGGCGCTCCGAAAGGAGTTCGACCTGTATGCGTGCATCCGCCCCTGCAAGGCGTATGAGGGCGTCCGGACGCGCTTCCCCGAGACGGACGTCGTGATCGTGCGCGAGAACACCGAGGACCTGTACGCCGGGATCGAGTTCGAGAAGGGTTCGGACGAGGTCGAGAAGCTGCGCCGCTTCCTGGCGGACGAGCTCGACGCGCCTACCCGCGACGAGTCGGGCATCTCGATCAAGCCGATCTCGGTGTTCGGCTCGGAGCGGATCGTCGAGGCCGCGTTCAGCTACGCCGAGGAGAACGGCCGCGGCAAGGTCACGGCCGCCCACAAGGCGAACATCATGAAGTTCTCGGACGGCCTGTTCCTCGAGGTCGCGCGCCAGGTGGCGGAGCGCCATCCCGACATCGAGTTCGAGGACCGGATCATCGACAACCTCTGCAACCAGCTCGTGTCGCGCCCGGAGGAGTACGACGTGATCGTGCTGCCGAACCTCTACGGGGACATCGTGTCCGACCTCGGCGCCGGGATGATCGGCGGGCTCGGGCTGGCGCCCGGGGCCAACATCGGCACCACCGGCGCGATCTTCGAGGCCACCCACGGCTCCGCCCCGAAGTACAAGGGGCAGAACCGGGTGAACCCCACGGCGCTGCTGCTCTCGGGCGTGCTGATGCTGCGCCACCTCGGGCAGACCGAGGAGGCCGACCGGATGGAGCGCGGCATCGCCGAGGTGATCCGCAAGGGCGAGAAGGTGACCTACGACCTCAAGCCCACGCGTGACGACCCGTCCGCGGTGGGTACCTCCGAGTTCGCAGACGCCGTCATTGAGGAGATGTCATGAAGGTCACGATTACGGGCGCGGCCGGCCAGATCGGTTACGCGCTCCTGTTCAGGGTCGCGTCCGGGCAGATGCTCGGCCCCGACCAGAAGATCGACCTCCGCCTGCTGGAGGTCCCGCAGGCGGTGAAGGCCGCCGAGGGGACGGCGCTCGAGCTCCAGGACTGCGCGTTCCCGCTGCTGGCCTCGACCGAGATCTTCGACGACCCGGTCAAGGCCTTCGACGGCGTGGACGTCGCGCTACTCGTGGGCGCCCGGCCGCGCACGAAGGGGATGGAGCGCGCCGACCTGCTGGAGGCCAACGGCCAGATCTTTCGGCCACAGGGCCAGGCGCTGAACGCCGGCGCTGCCGACGACGTGCGGGTGCTCGTGGTGGGCAACCCGGCCAACACGAACGCGCTGATCGCGCTCTCGAACGCGCACGACATCCCAGCCGAGCGCTTCACGGCGATGACCCGGCTCGACGAGAACCGCGCCGTCGCGCAGCTCGCCGGCAAGGTGGGCGCCTCGGTCGAGGACGTCGAGGACCTGGTGGTGTGGGGCAACCACTCGCCGACGATGTTCCCCGACCTCTTCAACGCCAGGGTGAGCGGCCAGCGGGCGGTCGACCAGGTGGACATGGACTGGTACGAGAACGAGTACATCCCGCGGGTGGGCAAGCGCGGCGCCGAGATCATCGAGGCTCGCGGCGCGTCGTCGGCGGCCAGCGCCGCCAACGCCGCGATCGACCACATGCGGGACTGGGTGCTCGGAGCCGACGGCCTGCGCTCGATGGCGGTGCCCTCCGACGGCTCGTACGGCGTGGCGGAGGGGATCGTGTCGAGCTTCCCCGTGCGCTGCTCAGGTGGCTCGTACGCGATCGAGCAGGGGCTCGAGGTGGGCGACTTCGCCCAGTCGAAGATCGACGCGACGGTCGGCGAGCTCCAGGAGGAGCGTGCCGCGGTGGAGAACCTCGGCCTCGTTTGATGGCATCCGGGGGCTCGCGCCCCCGGACCCCCGTGGCGCCTGGCTGGCTTGTGGCTAGGCGGGGTGCCAGCCCTTACCCTTTTTTACCACCTGACCCTCTGACTGGAGGGTCGGCATTACCCGGTAGAGGTAGTTCGCTTTGATCCCCATCGCCTTCGCCATCTCGGCGATGGTGATGCCGGGGCGGGTGCGCACCAGCTCGAGCGCCTCCTTGGCGCGCGTGCCGCTGCCGCGCGGGCGCCCTCGCCCTCGCCTCCGGCGCGTTCCTCCGGACGTGCGGGCGGCCGTGCCCGTGCCGACACCCGCGAGAGCGGAGGCGGCCTTTTCCAGCCGGTGGAACTCGTCCACCAGTGGCCGGAGCTCGCGTAGACGTGCGTCTATCTCCTTGCGCTTCTCATCCAGAAAATCAGCCATTAACCGTGAAGCCTACTGGACAGTAAGTTGGCTGTCACTCCACGAGTTTCTTGAGTCGCGCCAGGGAGCCCTCGAGCTCCTTCTGGGTGACGCGCGCCACCGCCCTGCCCGCCACGCGGCCGAAGGGCCCGCCCGGCAGCTCGTACTCGTTCATGTAGGAGAAGCGCGTCCCCGCGCCGTTCTCGGCGAACGCGTACTCAACCCGGGCGTGCGAGGCCACCGGACCCTGGCCCTCCCAGACGACGCGCTTGCAGGGATCGTTCTCGACCACGTTCCAGCGCACCTTGAACTTGCGTCCGGCGAGCTTCAGGCACTGAGTGAGCTGCGAGCCTCGCCGCAGGCGCTCGGGGGGCGAGCCCTCGAGGTGGTGATGGATGGTGACCCAGTCGCTGAGTCGCGCCGGGTTCATCACCACGTCGTACACCTGCTGCGGTGGTGCGGCTATCTCGACCGTGCGCTCGACCCTCATCGCGCCGCCAGGGTCTCGGTGCGCTCCCACTCGGCCAGGGCGTGCTCGACCGCCCGCGCGAAGGCGCGCGGGCTCAGGCCGTAGAGCCGCGGCGCCTCGGCGGCGTCGCGCGGCAGCACGTCCGACTCGAGGCTCTCCATGAGCGGCCGCACAAGCTCCAGCGGCTGGTTCGCAATGGCCGCCACGACCGCGCTCGCCGGCGGGGTGAGCGAGCGCCCGAGGCCGACGGGCATGCGCCCCACTCCCATCAGCTCGGCGATGCGCTCGATCATCTCGCCGTAGGTCACCACGTCGGGGCCGCACACGTCGAGCGAGCGCCCGGCGGCCTCCGGGGTGGCGGGCGTGCGGGCGAGGAACTCGATCACGTCACGCTCGTCCACGGGCTGGGTGCGGTTGGAGCGCCAGCGCGGCATCGGAAGCAGACGCAGCCGCTCGACGAGCCGGACCAGCACCCTGAACGAGGACGAGCCGGCGCCGATCACGATCGACGCCCGCAGCGCGGTCGACCCCGGCACGCCGTCGAGCAGGATCTCCTCCACCTCGAGCCGCGAGCGCAGGTGGGGCGAAGGCGCGCCGGCGGGGGCGATCCCGCCCAGGTAGACGACCCGCTCGACGCCGGCGCTCGCCGCCGCCGCCGCGAACGCCTCGGCCGCCCGGCGGTCGCGCGCCGCGAAGTCCTCGCCGGGTGCGGCCTCCATCGAGTGCACGAGGTAGTACGCCGTGGACACACCCTCGAGCGCGCTGTCGAGACCCTCACCGGAGAGCAGGTCGCCGGCGCGCGTCTCCACGCCCTCGAGCGGCTCCACCCGCTCCGGCACCCGCGCCAGCGCGCGCACGGGGCCGTCCCTCACGGGCGAGGCGCCGCAGCAGGCGGCCCCCCACGTAACCCGACGCTCCGGTGACGAGCTCCATGGGCGCACATCCTGTCAGGGGAACGCATCGCTCCGGTCCGGGCCGAGCCCGGCCCCTCGCGCAAGAAAGTTCGCCCCCCTTGAAAACCCGCTCCGAGCGGGCGTCCCCGCGGAGAACCTGCAATCTGCGGGAAAAGGAAAAACGAGCGATTTGCGACTTCGGGCCTGGAGCGAGCCGGGGCGATGCTGCAGGATGGCCCACGTGCCGAAGCCCAAGCCCGCCCGCTGCGAAGACTGCTACTTCCACCAGAAGCAGCTGTGCGCGCTCGAGCTCGCCGGGCCCTGCACGACCTTCCGCGCGGCCGAGCGCGACCTGGCTCCGGAACGCCAGCTTGCCTTCGTCTTCCGCACCGAGCGGACCACCGCAACTTTCGCGTTTCCGCAGCCGAGGACGTAAAGTCGCTACATGCGGCTTACGGTGTTGGGCAAGTCGCCCTCGTGGCAGGACGCGGGCGGGGCGTGCTCTGGCTACTTGATCGAGGAGAACGGGACGGCGGTCCTCCTGGACTGCGGCAACGGCGTGTTCGCCAAGCTGCGCGAGCGGATCGACTACATCGACCTCGACGCGGTGGTCATCTCGCACCTCCACGCCGACCACTTCCTGGACCTCGTGCCGTACTCGTACGCGCTCACCTACGCCCCGCGCCAGCAGCCGGTGCCGGTCGACCGCTGGCCGGGCACCGACCACCCGGCGCGACCGCAGCTGCACGTGCCGCCCGGCGGCCAGGAGGCGTTCCGGCGCATCGTCGGGGTCTGGGGCAACCACGACCTGATCGAGAACGCGTTCCGCATGCGCGAGTACCAGCCCAGCGACGAGCTCGAGATCGGCCCCTTCCGGATCGGCTTCCGGGCGGTGCCCCACTTCACCGAGACCTTCGCGATGAACATCCACTCGAACGGCGCGGGGCGACGCCTCGTCTACGGCGCGGACTGCAGCCCCACCGACGCTCTGTCCGACTTCGCCCACGGCGCCGACCTGATGCTCATCGAGGCCACGCTGCCACGCCCGGAGCGCACGGGGATGCGAGGGCACCTCACGCCCGAGGAGGCGGGCACCCATGGTCGCGGGGCCAAGCGGCTCGTGCTCGTCCACATCTCCGACGAGCTCGACGCCGACTGGGCACGCGACGAGGCCGCGAAGGCCTTCGGGGGCGAGGTCGAGGTCGCGCGCGAGGGCGCCGTCTACGAGGTCTGATAGCCGAGCGCGTCCGCCACGAGCCCGCGGCCGCGGTGCAGGCGGCTCATGATCGTCCCCTCACGCGTGCGCAGGGCCCGGGCGGCCTCCCGATAGCTGAGCCCAGCCAGGTCGACCGCGGCCACCGCCTCGCGGTACGGCTCGGGAAGCGCCGCAACCGCGGAGAGCACCTCGGCCTGCTCGGCGGCCGCCTGCGGGGCTCCGGCCGAGCGCCGCTCCGGCAGCTCGTCGTGATCCTCCAGCTCGACGGTCCGAGGGCGCCGCACCTCGGTCCGGTAGCGCGAGTTGAAGGTGTTCCTCAGCACGCGCATCAGATAGCCGAGGTCGTCGTCGGAGCGCAGGAAGCGGGGCTTGCGCAGCACGTGCACGTAGGTCTCCTGCACGAGGTCCTCGGCGTCCGCATGGGATCCGCACATGCCGACCGCCGCGCGGTAGAGACGGTCGATGTGGTCGCCGAGGCGTTCCGGCTCGAGCTCTCGCAGCGGCTCCTTGGTCACAGGCGCGCCCGCCAAGGTACTCCGATCTAGGCGGCGGGCTTCCAGCTGGCCAGCTCCAGCACCTTCTCGAGCTCCGCGCCGGAGCCCGACAGGACGCAGCTGCGCCCGTCCTTGCGCCGCCAGGTCACGACCAGCCGGCCGTCCTCGGCCCGATGGTCGAAGCGGGTGCCGGCCACCTCGGCGCGCTTCCAGTCCGCCGGCCACGGGATGGCATTCCCGTCGACGATCGAGTAGGCGAGCTCGCGCCCTTCCTTCTCGTAGAAGACCGTGACGACCCGGCGCCCGTCGAGCTCGTCGACCCGCCGGCCCGTGGCCCGCCAGCCGAACGCCTTCGCCCAGTCGGGGAACGGCCCGGCCTCGCCGGGCGGCGGGCCGGTCGCGGGCAGCTGTCCGAGCTCGGCCGCCTCGACGACGGTCGGTCCGCCGGCGCCGCCCGGGAGCACCAGCAGCAGCGCGAGCACGAGCGCCGCCGCCGCGCCCGCGAAGGCGCCCGACAGCGCGAGCCGCCGCCGCCGAGCGGGGCGACGCGCCCGCTCGCGCTCGGCATCGATCCGCGCGCGCAGCCGCGGCGGAGCCACGAGCTCCACCGACTCGAGCGCGGCGAGCGCGAACCGCTCGCGGTCGCTGTCCCCCGACCACTCCATGTCAAGGCTGACGCTCTGGGCGGCTCCGATATTCCCGCCGGCCCGCGACCGCCGACAGTCGCAGGACGGCGTCGACGGGCTCGATGCCGGCGCGTGCCATGAAGTCGAGCACGATCCGCTCGCCCGCACTCACCTCGCGCTGGAGCTCGTCGGGACCGAGCAGCACACCGGCCTCGACGTCGAGTGCCTCGGCGATCTTCAGGTACACGTAGAGCGGGGCGTTCGCCCAGCCGCGCTCGAGTCGCGAGAAGTAGCCGATGCTGTACCCGCCGCCGTCGGGCTTGGGCACCCTCCGTGCGAGGTCCTTCAGCGCCCAGTGCCGATCCTGCCGCAGCCGCCGGATCCGGTCCCCGACGACCACACCCCACTCGACGTAGTACGGCGCGCTCCAGCGCGGCCCGTCCCTGCCCCTGAACGCGCTCACGTGGGTCTGGTGGCGTCCCATCCGGCCACCGTGCCAGCCGCGCTGCTTGTCCTCAACAGTGACTGTCGGAAACGAACAGCGTTGTGTCTGGGAGGAAACACGGCTTGCCTCCCACGCAACTTCGTCGTCGTAAACGACAGTCTCTTGCGAGCGAGTGCGCCGGGTCGGGTCGGTACCAGCTCCCCGTTCGGGACCGGCGCGAGCTCCCGGTCCGGAACGCGCGCCCGCGCGCCGCCCGCGCCCGCCCGGGGACTATCCTCGGGCGGCGTGAGCCAGCAGCGCGATCTGTTCGCGAACTTCGAGCGCATGCGGCGCGAGATCGACGAGCTCTTCGGAGACGTCTTCGAGCGCCAGACCGGGCTGCGCGGGCGCGGCTTCTCCCCGTCGGTCGACGTGTTCTACGCCGACGACCCGCCCCGGGCGGTGGTCAAGGCGGACCTCGCCGGGATCGACATCGCCGATGTGGCCCTCGAGATCCGCGGGCGCCAGCTCCTGATCGCCGGTGAGCGCCGCCCCGCCGAGGCCCGCGGGCGCCTCTACCAGCAGATCGAGATCGAGCACGGCCCGTTCAGGCGGCTCGTCGAGCTCGGGGCGGACGTCGCGGCCGAGCAGGCGAAGGCCTCGTACGAGGACGGCATCCTCGAGGTCGAGATCCCGCTGGCCCGACCGGAGCAGAGCGTTCGGCGCGTGCCGATCGACGAACCGCAGCCGTGAGCATCCACATCCCCTCATCGGAGGGTGAGGCGGCGACGGCGGAGGTGCGCACCAACCTGCCGGACACGCTGCCGATCCTCCCGCTGCGCGACAGCGTGCCGTTCCCCGAGACCCTCACGCCGCTCGCGATCGGCCAGCATCGCTCGATCCAGCTCGTGAACGACGTGCTGGCCGGCAACCGCATGCTCGCCATGGTGGCCGCGAAGGACCCGGAGGACGAGGAGCCGGGGCCGGACGACATCTATCGGATCGGCGTGGCGGGTGTGGTCGCGCGCATGCTGAAGGTGCCGGACGGCACGCTGCGCATCCTCGTTCACGGCGCGCAGCGGATCGAGATCGGCGAGCTCGTCAGCGCCGAGCCCTACCTGGTCGCGCACATCGCGGAGGCGTCCGACGAGATCCGTCCATCCGCGGAGCTCGAGGCGCTCCACCGCAACGTCCAGGCCACCTTCTCGCGCATCATCGAGGAGCTGCCCTACCTGCCGGAGGAGCTCCAGGTGGCCGTGACCAACCTGGACGACCCGGCCGAGCTGGCGCACATGATCGCGGGCGCGCTGCGTATCAAGACCGATGAGAAGCAGGCCCTGCTCGAGGAGCGCAGCGTGACCAAGCGGCTGCGCATGCTCTCCGAGCTGCTCGCGCGCGAGCTCGAGCTGGTGGAGATTGGGACGCGGATCCAGTCGCAGGTCCAGTCCGAGATGGACAAGGGCCAGCGCGAGTGGTTCCTGCGCCAGCAGCTCAAGGCGATCCAGGAGGAGCTCGGCGAGGTCGACGAGCAGGAGGCGGAGACCGCCGAGCTGCGCCAGCAGCTCGAGCAGGCCGCGCTGCCCGAGCACGCCTGGAAGCAGGCCGAGCGCGAGCTGGCACGCTTCGAGAAGCTCCCGCCGCAGGCCGCCGAGCACGGCGTGATCCGGACCTACCTGGAGTGGCTGGCCTCGTTGCCCTGGTCGACCTCCACCGAGGACAACTACGACCTCGGACACGCCCGCGCGGTGCTCGACCGCGACCACTACGACATCGATCGCGTGAAGGACCGGATCCTCGAGTTCCTCGCGGTGCGCAAGCTGAAGCCGGACGCGCGCTCGTCGATCCTCTGCTTCGTCGGCCCGCCGGGCGTCGGCAAGACCTCGCTGGGCCGCTCGATCGCGGCGGCGATGGGGCGTCGGTTCGAGCGCATCTCGGTGGGCGGCGTGCGCGACGAGTCCGAGATCCGGGGGCACCGGCGTACCTACATCGGCGCCATGCCGGGCACGATCGTGCGCGCGCTGCGCGACGCCGGCTCGAACAACCCGGTGTTCATGATCGACGAGATCGACAAGATGGGCGCCGACTTCCGCGGCGATCCCGCCAGCGCGATGCTCGAGGTGCTCGACCCGGAGCAGAACTCGAGCTTCCGCGACCACTACCTCGATCTGCCCTTCGACCTCTCGGGCTGCTTCTTCATCTGCACCGCGAACCAGCTCGACACCATCCCGCCGGCGCTGCGCGACCGGATGGAGATGATCGAGCTCTCCGGCTATACGCACGAGGAGAAGCGCGAGATCGCCCGGCGCTACCTCGTGCCGCGCCAGATGGAGCGCAACGGCGTGGGGCGCTCGAAGATCGAGTTCACGCCCGAGGCCCTCGACGCGATCATCGACGGCTACACGCGCGAGGCCGGGGTGCGCTGGCTGGAGCGCGAGATCGGGTCGATCTGCCGCAAGGTCGCGCGCGAGTTCGCCGAGGGAACGCGGAAGTCGAAGCGCACGATCCGCCAGGGCGTGGTGCGCGAGCTGCTCGGCAGGCCGCGCTTCCAGCCGGACGTCCAGGAGCGCACCGACCAGCCCGGTGTGGCGATCGGCCTCGCTTGGACCCCGGTGGGCGGCGACGTGCTCTACGTCGAGGCCACCTCCTTCCCGGGCGAGGGCAAGCTCCAGGTCACGGGGCAGCTCGGCGACGTGATGAAGGAGTCCGCGGCTGCCGCCCTCTCGTACGTGAAGTCGCTCGACGACGGGGTACCGGAGGGCTACTTCCGCGAGCACGACCTGCACCTGCACGTGCCGGCCGGGGCGATCCCGAAGGACGGTCCGAGCGCCGGGATCACGATGGCCACCGCCCTCGCCTCACGCGCCACGGGCCGCCCCGTGCGCTCGGACACGGCGATGACCGGCGAGGTCACGCTCACCGGCAAGGTGCTGCCGATCGGCGGTCTGAAGGAGAAGGCGCTGGCGGCCCAGCGCGCGGGCATCAACCGCCTGATCGTGCCGCGCCGCAACGAGGGCGACATCGACGACATTCCCGCGCACCTGCGCCGGAAGATGAAGTTCGTGCTCGTCGACGACGTCGGCGAGGTGCTCGAGGCGGCGCTGCGCAAGGCACGTCGGCGTTAGCCTGCCCGGGCCGGGTATGGTGTCCCCACCACAGGCGGATCGAGGAGAGCAATGGCATCGAAGAAGAAGGCCGCAAAGGCCGGAGCCGGAGCGATCGCCGCCGGTCAGGCGATCCGCTCCAACGAATACGTGCAGCGTCTGATCGACGACGCGGAGCTGCGCGACAACCTGAAGGGCGCGTTCGAGTCCGCGCGCAAGGCTTACGTGCGGATGAACGGCAAGGGCCCGGTCAAGGCCGTGACCGAGGACAAGAAGACACAGCGCGAGCTACGCGACGCCGCGAGCTCGCTGAAGGAAGCGACAGACTCGCTGCGCGGCAAGAAGCGGAAGAAGCGGCGCAAGGGCCGCTTGCTCCTGATCGCCATCATCGGAGCGGGCGTGGCGCTCGTGGCGAGCGAGGGGCTGCGCAAGAAGGTCCTCGACGCGCTGTTCGGCGCGGAGGAGGAGTTCGAGTACACCTCGAGCACCACTCCGGAGCCGGCGAGCTCGAGTACGACCGAACCGGTCGGAACCTCTTGAACGAAGGGGGCGCCGCGAGGCGCCCCCTCTCGTTTGGCCCTCTCGCATCTGGTTGGCCGGCCAGCTAGCATCCCGACCCGGGATGGAGGCCTCCGTCGACCTACCGCGCCGGCTCGAGGGCGACAAGGCTCAGCGCATCATCGCAGCCATGCGCGCGAGCGTGGGGGCCCGCGGGGCCGCCGCGTCGACCTTCGACCACGTCGCGCGTGAGGCCGGCGTCTCGCGCGGCCTCCTGCACTACTACTTCGGCTCGAAGGAACGCCTGCTCGTCGAGGTGGTGCGCCACGACTGCGAGGTCCGCAACGAGGCGATGGACGAGCGGCTCGCCCGCGCCCACTCGATCGACGAGATCGTCGACGCTCTCGTGGTCGGGCTGAACGAGTTCCTCGAGGACGACGCCGGCGGCCAGGCCGTGATCTACGAGATGCTCTCGGCCTCGCGCCACTCGGAGGAGATCCGCGCGGAGCTCGCCGAGCTCTACCGGCAGTGGCGCGAGCGCCTCGCGGGCTGGCTGCGCCAGAAGGAGCGCGACGGGGTCGTACGCCTGAAGGCGGACCCCGAGGCCGTGGCCTCGATCCTGTTCGCCCTCGGGGACGGCTTCGGCATCCAGGTGCTCTCCGATCCCGACTGGGATCGCCAGGGCTCCTTCGAGCTCGGCGTGGCCACCGCGCGCCGCCTGCTCGGCGACGAGCGCTAGTCCTTCTTCGAGGCGGTCTTCGAGCTCCCGGAGTCCTTCGACTTCGAGTCCGACGAGGGCTTCGAGTCCGAGGACTTCGTCTCCGAGCCGGTCTCCGACGAGCTGGAGCCCTTCTTCTTCTTGCCGTAGTCGGTGTTGTAGAAGCCGGAGCCCTTGAAGTGCACCGCGACCGGGTGGAACACGCGCTGCACGGGCGCCTCGCAGGTCGAGCAGCTCGAGATCGGATCGTCGGTCATGCGCTGCATGACCTCGAACGTGTGGCCTCTCTCGCAGCGGTACTCGTAGATCGGCATGGCACTCTCAGTATAGGAGTGCCGAATTACCGTCCAGGGCGACCATGCGACCCGGAGGGCGCTCTGCAATGCGGTTTCCCACGCTGAAGGGACGCCTGGCAACGGTTCGCGGAAGGTCCGATGTTCGCATCGCGAACGATGAGAGGTCGGCGAGGGTGACAACGTGCGGGGCATCGAGAACGTCTCGTGGCTACGGCTCGATGTTCTGGTTCAGCCGGAAGAAGTTCGTCGGGTCGTATGCGCGCTTCAGCTCGACCAGGCGCTCGTAGTGCCGGTCGCCGTAGGCCTGGCGGACCCGCTCTGTCCCCTCGTCGCCGAGGAAGTTGAGGTAGACGCGCCCGCCCGCGTGCGGCTGCATGGCCGAGAAGAAGTTGCGCGCCCAGGTGACGTGCCGCTCGCCCTCGAGGTCGTCATCGGTCCAGACGGCGTTGATGTTGACGTTGTGGGCGGCGTCGCGCTGGCTGAAGGCCGTCTCGTCCTCACCCACGCGGGCGAGGGCGCCGCCGAGCTGGAAGACGATGGTGTAGGACTTGGGCGAGGTGGGCGCCGATGAGTGCTCGATGAGCGTGTCGATCGCGTCGTCGGTGAGCGGCGGCAGTTCGACGGACTTCCAGTAGCGGTGCCAGCCGTGCGGCACCAAGGGGTCGAACATCGACTGCAAGGCGGTGTAGGGCTTCGGCTCGAGCAGGTCGACGATCGGGCGGCCGAACTGCTTGAGCGGGCGGACGACCTCGGCGCCCTCGTCGGGAAATCCCGCGTAGCAGGCGCCCACCATCACGATCGGCTTGCCGTGCACCGCTTCCGGCAGGAAGGGGAGCGGCGGCGCCACCGACAGTTCGAAGATCGTGGTCAGCTCGTCCGGGGCCGCGGCGATGAACTCGCGGTAGAAGCGCGAGGACCTCCGGCGCGTCCTCTAGGGGGTGGAAGATTGGTCCCGCGAGGACGATCGGGCCGACGGGGTGTAGTCGGTACTGGAACGAGGTGACGATGCCGAAGTTGCCGCCGCCACCGCGGATCCCCCAGAAGAGATCGGGGTTTTCCTCCTGGCTCGCGGTGACGATGCTCGCCCTGCGCGGTCACCACGTCCGCGGAGAGGAGGTTGTCGACCGTGGCGCCGTGCTTTCGCATCAGCCAGCCGATCCCCCCGCCGAGCGTCAGGCCCGCGATCCCCGTGTGGGTGACGATCCCGCCCACAGTCGCCAGCCCGTGAAACTGCGTCTCGCGGTCGAGCTCGCCCCAGAGCACGCCGGCCTCGGCCGTGGCGGTGCGCGCCGCCGGGTCGACCCTGATCCCCTTCATCGGCGAAAGGTCGATCACGAGGCCGCCGTCGCAGAGCGCGTGACCGCCGACGCCGTGGCCACCGGAGCGCACCGCCACAAGTAGGTCACGCTCGCGTGCGAAGCGGACCGCCGCGACGACGTCGGCGACGCCGGTGCAGCGGGCGACGCAGGCGGGGCGGCGGTCGATCGCTCCGTTCCAGATCGCGCGCGCGGCGTCGTAGCCCTCGTCGTCGGGATCGATCACCGGGCCGTGGAGGGATTCGCGCAGGCGCACGAGGTCGGTGGTCGCTGCCGCCGGTGTTGTCGTCTCGGTAGCCATGTCGCCGACGCTACGCAGGCGCCCCGCCACGGACTAGACCGAGTTTCGAACCAAGCGGTTCGAATTCCGAACCTGGCCCGCACCTGGCCCGTATCCGGGATTAGCATTCCGGAGGATGCGGGGCTACGCGCAGTACTGCCCGATCGCCAAGGGGAGCGAGATCCTTGGCGACCGCTGGACGCTCCTGATCGTGCGCGAGATGCTGGGTGGTGCGAGCGGGTTCAACGAGCTCCAGCGCGGCCTGCCAGGGATCTCGCGCTCGGTCCTCGCCGACCGGCTTCGCTCGCTCGAGCGGGCCGAGATCGTCGAGCGGCGCACCGGCCCCAAGGGGAGGACGCTGGACTATCGCCTCACGCTCGCCGGCCGGGACCTCGAGGCGGTCGTGCAGGCGATCGGGGAGTGGGGGGTGACCTGGGCGTTCACCGATCCCCGCCCCGAGGAGCTCGACCCCGACCTCTTGATCGTCTGGATGGCCCGCCACGTCGATCGTGAGCAGCTTCCCCCCGATCGCACGGTGGTCCAGTTCGACTTCCGCGACCCGGCGAAACGCTACTGGATGGTGCTCGAGCCCTCCGACGTCTCGGTCTGCCTCCAGCACCCCGGGTTCGACATCGACCTCAAGCTCACGGTCGACACCGCGACCCTCTACCGCGTCTACCTGGGGCGCGCCGGGCTGGCCGGCGCGATGCGGGCTCGCAAGCTGACGCTGAGCGGCCCGAGGACGCTTCAGCGCGGGTTCGGACGCTGGTTCGCCTGGAGCGCGTTCGCACCGGCCAGCCGCCAGGCCGACCAGCGCCGCAGGGCAGCGTCACGACTCGCGGGCCCCCAAAGGGTGCGAGTCGAACAGTAGCTGCCAACGCATCCTCGCTGATTTGCAGCGAGTCCTCGGTCGGGGCGCACTCTAGTACCGGAGTGCCAACGGAGCGCGCCCGCGGGGCTCAGGCGCCGTGCGGCGGCTCGGGACGCTCGAGGTCGCGCAGCAGCGAGACGCGCGCCGCGTGCCAGACGAGCCACGCGGCGAGGTGTCCGAGCGGGCGCAGGGCGGTTCCGACCATGTGACGCGAACCTACCCCCAAAGGCGGCCGGCGCGACACCGGGAGCGCGCCAAAGAGCGGAAAGAGCGGGCTGTAGTGTGCCCGCCCATGGTGACCATGGAGAAGATCGTGGCGCTCTGCAAGCGCCGCGGCTTCATCTTCCCCGCGTCGGAGATCTACGGCGGGATCGCCAACACCTACGACTACGGCCACTACGGCGTGCTGCTGAAGAACAACGTGGTCGCGCAGTGGTGGAAGGCGATGATCCAGGAGCGCGACGACGTGGTTGCGCTCGACTCGGCGATCATGCAGCACCCGCGCGCCTGGGAGGCGTCCGGGCACCTGGCCGGCTTCACGGACCCGCTCGTGGACTGCCGCGCCTGCAAGCTGCGCTTTCGCGCGGACCACCTGGAGGAGGAGCGCGCAGGCACGGGCAACAACCCCGAGATCCGCTGCGGCAAGGCCCCGTCGAAGCTGCCCGGGGACCACCCCGACTGCGACCTCACCGACGCCCGCGAGTTCAACCTCATGTTCGAGACCACGATCGGGCCGGTGAAGGAGGCCGGCTCGACCGTCTACCTGCGTCCGGAGACCGCCCAGGGCATCTTCCTCGACTTCAAGGCCACCCTCCAGTACGCGCGGCGCAAACCGCCGTTCGGGATCGCCCAGGTGGGCAAGTCGTTCCGCAACGAGATCACGCCGGGCAACTTCGTCTTCCGCACGCTCGAGTTCGAGCAGATGGAGATGGAGTTCTTCGTCCCGCCCGCCGACGCCGAGCGCTGGCACGACTACTGGATGGAGGAGCGGATGCGCTGGTACGTGGGGCTCGGGCTCGACCCCGAGCGGCTGCGCCTGCGCGCCCACGGCGCCGACGAGCTCTCGCACTACTCGAGCGCCACCAGCGACATCGAGTACCTCTACCCGATCGGCTGGTCAGAGCTCGAGGGGATCGCCAACCGTGGCGACTTCGACCTGACCCAGCACGCGGAGTTCTCGGGGGAGAAGCTCGAGTACGTGGACACCGCGACCCAGGAGCGCTACGTGCCGCACGTGGTCGAGCCGGCCGGGGGCGTGGGGCGCACACTGCTGGCCCTGCTTTGCGACGCCTACCACGAGGAGGAGGTCGAGGGCCGCCAGCGCACCGTGCTGCGGCTGGCCCCGAAGGTCGCGCCTGTGAAGGTGGCCGTGCTGCCGCTCGTGAACCGCGACGGGATGCCCGAGCTCGCGCGCGAGCTGTACGAGGACCTCCGGCGCCGCGTGCCGGCCGAGTACGACGCGGGCGGCTCGATCGGCAAGCGCTACCGCCGCCAGGACGAGATCGGCACGCCCTGGGGCGTCACCGTCGACGGCCAGACGATCGAGGACTCGAGCGTCACGCTGCGCGACCGCGACTCGCTGGAGCAGATCCGAATCCCGATCGGCGAGCTGGCCGGCGAGCTCGAGCGTCGGCTGGCCTCCGCCTAGTCTCCGTCCACCAGCTTGCGCACGGCGTCGCGCTTGGCACCGTCGGAGACGAAGAGGTTTCCGGGCGTGCACAGTCCCGTCGTCTCGCAGAGCGAGGTATCGATCACCTCGGTGTCGCCGGTTCCGCCGCTCGCGATGTCCGTGAACAGCGCCATGAGCGCCGGCCCCTTCATGTCCGACTTGAGCGCGCGCGGGGCGTTCCAGCTCACCCACGGGAGCCGGAAGAACGTGCTGGGCGACTTGACCTGACCCGAGATCGCGCTCATCACCTCCTGCTGTCTGGCGGCTCGGTCGCGGTCGTCCTCGGCGGGAGCACAGGGGTTCTTCCGGACCCTCGCGAAGCCGAGCGCCCGCCGGCCGTCGACCTCGTTCTCGCCCTTCTTGAAGCGGAGGCCCTTCCAGAAGTTGTCGAAGGGTGGAGAGCAGATCCTCGATTTCGAGTTGACGGTGATGCCGCCGAGGGAGTCGATGAAGGCGGGGAAGTCGGCGAAATCGACCTCCACGAGGTGGTTGATCTCGATCCCGTTGCCGAGGAAGTTCTCGACCGTCTCGATGGCGAGCGCGGGGCCGCCAAGCGCGTAGGCGGCGTTGATCTTGCCGCGCCCGTTGCCGGGGATCTCCGCCTCCACATCGCGCGGGATCGACAGCTTGCGCACGCTGCCGAAGGCGGCGTGCACGAGCATGATCGAGTCCGACCGGCCGGGGCCGCTCGCGCTCTCGTCGATCGAGTCGCCGGTCCGCACGTCGGAGCCGAGCACGAGGATCGTGCTGCCGGTGAGGAGGTTGCCGCCGCCGGAGAGCGCGGCCTTGGCCTCGTCCGAGATGCCCTCCTGCGTCTGGGCGCTGATCATGAAGACGACCAGGGACAGGAGAAGCCAGGCCGCGACCGCGATCGCGACCCACTTGAGCACGCGCCCGGGCGTGATCGGCCCCCGCTCCCGCGGAGGGCGCGGCTTGCCGCCGCCGTCACGGGAACGCGACAGCCGCCGCTTGAGCGCGTCGAGGTCGGAGCCGCCCCCGAGCCGAGCGAGCGGCTTCTTGCGGGCGCGGTAGACCTTGTACTTCGGGGGGCCTGGATCCGGCGGGTTCACCCCCCTCTGTATATCTACCCGCATGCCGCCCAGGCGGGTGATCGGGATCGACGCGGGTGGAACGAAGCTCCTCGGCGGGGTCGTGGACGAGGCGCTGACGGTGCATCACCGCGTCCGCCGGACCTGGCGCGGAGGCGACCGCCAGGAGACCCTCGACATCTTCGTCGAGGCCGTCGAGGAGGTCCGCGCGGCGGCTCCGGAGGTCGATGCCGTGGGCTTCGGGATCCCCGCCCTTGTGGAGTGGGAGACCGGCGTCTCGCGCTGGTGCAACCACCTGCCGCTGGCCGACGTCCGCTTCCGCGACCTGATGAGCGAGCGGCTCGGGCTGCCGGTGGTCGTCGACAACGACGGCAACGCCTCGATGCTCGCCGAGGCGCGCGCCGGCGCGGCGCGCGGCGCGTCCGTGGCCGCGTTCGTGGCGCTCGGGACCGGCATCGGGAGCGGCCTCCTGATCGACGGCAAGATCTTCCGCGGCGCGCGCGGACTCTCGCCCGAGCTGGGCCACGTCGTGATGGAGCTCGACGGCCCGGACTGCCCGGGCGACTGCCCCGGCCGGGGCTGCTTCGAGGTGCTCGTCTCTGGCAACGCGATCGGCGTGCTCGGCGAAGCGGTGGCCGCCGAGCGTCCCGCCTCGGAGCTCGGCCGGCGGCTGGCCGCGGGGCGAGAGATCAGCGGCGGGATCGTGACCGAGCTCGCGCACGACGGCGACGAGGCCGCGCGATCCGTGCTGAGCGAGATCGGCCGCCGGCTCGGGTTCGGGCTGGTCGGGGTCACGAACACGTTCAACCCCGAGGTGATCGTTATCGGCGGAGGAGCGGTGCGCGGCGGCGACCTGCTCATCGAGCCCGCCCGACAGGTGGTTGCCGCGCACGCGCTGCCGCCCATACGCGAGTCGGTCGAGATCGTGGCGGCCCATTTCGGCGACGAGGCCGGGATGCTGGGCGCGGCCCTGCTCGCGCTCGAGAACGTGGTGCCCGCGTGAGCGGCCGGCTGGTGGTCTGCCCGACCCCGATCGGCAACCTCGAGGACATCACGCTGCGGACGCTCGCCGCGCTCCGCGAGGCGGACGTGGTGGCCTGCGAGGACACCCGCCGCACGCGCGTGCTCCTCGATCGCTACGGCGTCTCGGCGCGGCTCGTCTCCTACCACGAGCACAACGAGGCGGCCCGCTCCGCCGAGCTCGTCGGGCGCATGCGCGAGGGGGCGGTCGTCGCGCTCGTGTCGGACGCCGGGATGCCCTTGGTGTCCGACCCGGGCTTCCTGCTGGTGCGCGGCTGCGTCGCGGCGGGGCTGCCGGTCGAGGTGCTGCCGGGTCCCTCGGCGGCGATCACGGCGCTGGTGGCCTCGGGGCTGCCGGCCGACGAGTGGCACTTCCACGGCTTCCTCCCGCGCAAGAAGGGCGAGCTGCGGCGGCTGCTCGAGGGTCGCCCCGAGACGCTCGTCGCGTTCGAGTCGCCGCGGCGGGTTCCCGCCACGCTGGCGCAGCTGGCGGAGGTCGACCCGGAGCGCGAGGTGGCCGTCTGCCGCGAGCTGACCAAGGTGCACGAGGAGATCGTGCGCGGGTCGGCCGCCGAGTTGGCCGCGCGCTACGCCGACGCGCCCCCGCGGGGCGAGGTGGTGCTGGTCATGGGGCCGGCCGGTGAGGTCGAAGCGGACGCTCCGGAGGGGCTGGACGCCCTGCGCCGGCTCGTGGAGGCCGGCGCCCACCCGCGCAAGGCGGCCGGGGTGGTGGCGGAGCTCACGGGAGGGAGCGCGAACGCGCTCTACAGGGCGCTGATGGCGGGGGAGTAGCGCGGCCCGAGTGCAACAACTCGTGCACGACCGTCACGCCTCCGCGACGACACCGCACCAACACCGCGACACGCTCCCCCCGGCCGGCCGACCCGCCCTTACGGTCGGCGCATGCCACGCCCCCTCGCCGCACTCATCCTCACCGTCGCCGTCCTGCTCGCCCTCGCCCCGCCTGCCCACGCGGCGTGGCTCTGGCCGCTGCACGGCGAGCTGATCACGAGCTACCGGAACGGCGACGACCCCTACGCCGCCGGGCAGCACCGCGGCATCGACATCGCCGGCGGCGTCGGCGCGCCCGTCGTCGCGGCCGCCGGGGGCGAGGTCCGCTTCGCGGGCGTCGCGGGCTCCTCGGGCCTCACCGTGAGCATCCGCACCGCCGACGGGTTCGACACCTCCTACCTCCATCTGTCCTCCGCGGCGGTGCGCGCGGGCGCGACCGTTCGGGCGGGAGACGCGGTCGGCGCCGTCGGCACGAGCGGATCGCGGTCGGCGGCTGACCCCCACCTCCACTTCGGCGTGCGCGAGGCGGGCAGCAGCCACGCGTACCGCAACCCGCTCGACTTCCTCCCTGCGCCGCCCCCGGCGGCGGAGCCCGCGCCCGGCCCGGGCCCCGCCCCGGCGCCCCAGCCAGTGCCGCTCGCCCCGTCGCCCCACCGCGTACCCGTCGAGCGTCCCGCGCGCCCGCGCCCCGGCCGGCGCCCGCACCGCGTCGCGTACCCGCGCCACGCGGCCTCCCGGTGTTGCGCGCCGTTCCCTCGCCGCGCGCGGTCCCTGCGCCGCCGCCCCTGACCTTCCCGGGCAGGGTCCCCGACCCACGCGCCGCGCCGCGACCCACGGCTACGCCGGCTCCGGGCGCCGCCCGGTCCGCGCTGCCGCGGCCCGAGCCTGAGGCGGCGCCCCGGGGCGCCCAGCCAAGCCTCGGGCCCGAGTCCCCTCCTCTCGACTCGGGCCCCGAGACCCGCGCAGCCGCCGGCGGACCGGCCCTGCCTCACACGGGTCACGCCGGGCCGGTCTCCGGCGGCGCGCGAACCTCCGCGCCGGCACCAGGTCCGGACGTGGGCATGGTGCTCGCCTGCGCCGGGCTGCTGCTCGCCGCGGCGCTGGTCGGCTGCACCAGCGGGGGTCGAGCCGCCTCGGCGCGCGGCGGCCACCGTCTCGCCCGCCTGCTGCGCCCGGGGTCGCGCGAAGCCCCGCGGGTAGCATCGGCTGAGGAATGTCGTACTACGTCACCACGCCCATCTACTACGTGAACGGGGAGCCGCACCTCGGTCACGCCTACACGACCATCGCCGCCGACGTGCTCGCCCGCCACATGCGTCAGCGCGGCGAGGACGTGTTCTTCCTCACCGGGACCGACGAGCACGGGGAGCCGGTCGCCCAGGCTGCCGAGAAGCTCGGCATCACCCCGCGCGAGCTCGGGGACCGCAACGCGGTCCGCTTCAAGGAGCTGGCGGGGGAGCTCAACGTGACGAACGACTTCTTCATCCGCACGACCGATCCCGAGCACATGGCGCGGGTGGCCGAGGTCGTGCAGCGCATCCACGACAACGGGCATGTCTACGCCGGCACCTACGAGGGCTGGTACTGCCCGCGCTGCGCCGACTTCAAGACGGAGTCCGAGCTCGAGGACGGCAATCGCTGCCCGATCCACCAGATCGAGCTCGAGATCGAGAAGGAGGACAACTGGTTCTTCAGGCTCTCGGAGTTCCAGGAGCCGCTCGAGCGCCTCTACGCCGACCAGCCCGGGTTCGTCACGCCGCACAACCGCTACAACGAGGCGCTCTCGTTCATCAAGGGAGGCCTGCGGGACCTGTCGCTGAGCCGTGCTCGCCTCAAGTGGGGCGTGCCCGTGCCCTGGGACGAGAGCCAGGTCGTCTACGTCTGGATCGACGCGCTGCTCAACTACTACACGGCGCTGTCGTACGCCGAGGACGGGGAGGACCTCACGGACCGCTTCTGGCCCGCCACCGTCCACCTGATCGGCAAGGACATCCTCAAGTTCCACGCGATCATCTGGCCGGCGATGCTGATGGCCGCGGGGCTGCCGGTGCCGCACCGGGTGGCCATCCACGGCTTCCTGCTGCTCGGCGAGCACAAGATGTCCAAGTCGCTCGGGAACGTGATCGAGCCGTTCCAGGTCGCCGAGCTCTACGGCGAGGACGCCCTGCGCTTCTACGTCCTGCGGGAGGTCACGTTCGGCGCCGACGGCGAGGTGTCCCCTGAGGGCTTCGAGACGCGCTACACCACCGAGCTGGCCAACGAGTTCGGCAACCTGGCGAATCGCACGCTCGCGATGATCGGCCGCTACCGCGACGGCGTGGTGCCGGACTCGCAGCCGGCCCCGGAGATCGCGGCCGAGTTCGAGGGGCTCAGCGAGGCCGTGGGCGCGCGCATCGACGCCGTCGAGATCACCGCGGCGCTCGACGAGATCTGGCGTCGCGTCAAGCGGCTGAACCGCTACGTCACGGAGGAGGAGCCCTGGAAGCTCGCCAAGGACGAGTCGCAGGGCGAGCGGCTCGACCAGGTGCTCTACACCCTCGCCGAGGGGCTGCGGGTGCTGTCGGTGCTCCTGCACGCGTTCATGCCGCGGTCGGCCGAGCGGCTGCTCACTGCGCTCGGCCGGGAGGAGCTCGGCTTCGAGGGCGCACGGCTCGGCGCGGTCGGCGGCGGCGCTCAGCTCGGTGAGCTCGACCAGCTGTTCCCGCGGGTCGATACCGAGGCCGCTTGATCGACACGCACTGCCACCTCGACGCGTGCGAGGAAGCGGACGCCGAGCTCGTGCGGCGCGCCCGCGAGGCCGGCGTTGGGCGGCTCGCGACCGTGGGGATGAACGGCCCCTCCATCGAGCGGGCGCTGGCGGCCGCCCGCGAGAACGAGGGCGTGATCGCGATCGTGGGGCGCCACCCTCACGAGAGCGAGGGCTTCGACGCCGATGACCTCGACGAGATCGAGCGCGCGGCGGCCGACGACGCCGCCCGCGCGATCGGCGAGACGGGTCTCGACTACTTCCGCGACTACGCGCCGCGCGAGCACCAGCGGCGGGCCTTCGAGAGCCAGCTCGAGCTGGCCGCCCGTCTCGACCTGCCGGTGGTGATCCACACCCGGGCCGCCGAGGACGACACGTTCGCGATGCTGCGCGAGCACGCGGCCGGCCTGCCCGCGGTGATCCTCCACTGCTTCTCGGCGCCGGCCCGGCTCGAGGAGTGCGTGAGTCGCGGCTACCTCTGCTCGTTCGCCGGCAACGTGACCTACCCGAAGGCCACCGACCTCCAGGACGCCGCGCGCGAGCTGCCCGACGAGCTGCTGCTGCTGGAGACCGACTCGCCCTACCTGTCCCCGCAGCCGCGCCGGGGCAGGCCCAACGAGCCCGCCAACGTCGTCCACACGGCTCGCTTCGTCGCGGAGCTGCGCGGCGCGACCTACGAGCAGCTCGAGCGCACCGTCGACGCGAACGCCGAGCGCGTCCTCGGACCGTGACCGGCGAGCCTCGCCAGGCGAGCCTTCGGCGACTCCGGCAGTTCGGCATCCGCCCCAACCGGGAGCTGGGCCAGAACTTCCTCGTCGACGACAACATCCTGCGCGTGATCGGCGACGCCGCCGAGCTCGAGTCCGTCCGACGTGGTGCTCGAGGTGGGGGGCGGGCTCGGCGTGCTGTCCGAGTACCTCGCCCCACGGGTGGCCCACGTGCACGTGGTGGAGGTCGACCGCGCGCTCGAGCCCGCTCTCCGCGACGCCCTGGCGCCGTTCGAGAACACCAGCCTGCACCTGGCCGACGCCGTCAAGCTCGAGCTCGCCTCCCTGGACCCCGCTCCGGACAAGGTTGTGGCGAACCTGCCCTACGGCGTCGCGGCCACCGTGCTGCTCAAATCGCTCGCGGAGCTGCCCGGCGCGCGGCTGTGGGTCGCGATGGTGCAGCGGGAGGTGGGGGAGCGGCTCGCCGCCTCGCCGGGAACGAAGACCTACGGCGCGACCTCCGTGCTCGCCCAGCTCGCCTGCGAGGTGCGCGTCCTGCGCAGGGTGCCCGCCACGGTGTTCCGGCCGGCCCCGAACGTCGCGTCGGCCCTCGTCGTCATGCGGCGGCGCGCCCCGGCCCCCGACCCCGGGCTCACCGCGCTCGTGCACGCCGGCTTCGCGCACCGGCGCAAGTCGCTCGCCGGCTCGCTGGCCCTCGCCCCCGGCGCGCCGGAGGGCATTCGCGACGCCACGCGCGAGGCGCTCGGGGAGCTCGGTCAGCCCGCCGACGCCCGCGCCGAGCGCCTCGCTCCGGGCGACTGGGTAGGCCTGGCGAGCGCGCTCGGCGAGCGCGGGCTCTCGTAGCCTGCGCCCCGTGTTCAGCGAGCGGGCGTACGCGAAGCTCAACCTCGTGCTCCACGTCGGCGCCCGGGGCCCGGGAGGCGGCGGCCTGCACGCGCTCTGCTCGCTGTTCGCCTCGATCGACCTCGCGGACGACCTGCGCGGGCGCCTCGCGGACGCGGGCGCGGCGGGGGACAGCGTCGACTGTCCGGGAGTCACCGGCCCGAATCTCGCCCTCGCGGCGCTCGAGGCGTTCCGCCGGCGCGTAGGAGGCGAGCTCCCGCCGCTCGCCCTGGCGATCGAGAAGCGGATCCCGGTCGCCGCCGGTCTCGGTGGCGGCAGCGCGGACGCGGCGGCAGCGCTCCGCATCGCAAACGCCGTGGCGCGGGAGCCGCTCGGCCCCGACGAGCTGCGAGCCCTCGCGGCCTCGCTCGGCTCCGACGTGCCGAGCCAGGTCGAGCCGCGGCACGCGCTCGTGGAGGGGACGGGCGAGCGGGTCGAGCCGGTCGGCCTGCCGCCGCTCGTCGCGGTCCTGGTTCCGAGCGCGACGGGGCTCTCGACCGCCGCCGTGTATGCGGAGCTCGACCGGCTCGGCGGCGGGCGCGAGCGGCTCGACCCGGAGCCGCTGCGGCGCCTCGCCTCCGCCGGCGCCGCCGAGCTCGCCGCCGGCATCGAGAACGACCTCGAGCCCGCGGCGCTGTCGCTGCGCCCCGAGCTCGAGTCCACCCTCGACCGGCTCCGCGCCAGCGGCGCGCTCGGCGCCGCGGTGAGCGGGTCGGGGCCGACCTGCTTCGGCCTCTACGAGGACAGAACGGCGGCCGACCAGGCCGCCGCCGGCCTGCCGGGAGCGATCGTCAGCGCGCTGCGCGAGCCCCCTGGTCGGTGACGTCGAACTCCCGCAGCGCGTCGGCGGTGTCGGGGTCGGCCGGGAAGAACGACTCGATCGACAGCTCGGAGACGGTCACGTCGACCGCGGTGCCGAACGTTGTCAGCGTGCTGATGAAGGCGAGCACGCGCTCGCCTGCGCGCACCCGCAGCGGCACCGCGATCTCGCCGGCGGCCGGGTCGTGCGGGGCGGCCGGAGGGCCGCCCGGATAGGAGGCCAGCTCCTCGTGGAGGGCGGCGAGCGCCGGGTCGCCGCTGGCGACGGCCTGGCGGCCGAGCCGCTCGAGCAGGTGCGCCCGCCACTCGGGCAGGTTCTCGATCCGGGGGGCCATGCCGTCGGGGTGGAGCGTCACGCGGAGCACGTTCACGGGCGGCTCGAGCAGGTGGGGAGCCACGCCCTCGGTGAGGAGGGCGACCGCGCGGTTGCCCGCCACCATGCCCCAGTGGCGGTCGACCACGACGGCCGGGTAGGGCTCGTGTCCCGACAGGACGCGCTCGATCATCTCCCGCACCGGGCCCATCTCCGGCTCCTCCAGTCCGCGCTGCCCGTAGACCGGCGCATGGCCCGCGGCGAGCAGCAGCTGGTTGCGATCGCGAAGCGGCACCTCGAGCTGGTCGGCCAGGTGAAGCACCATCTCGGCGCTGGGGCGCGAGCGACCGGTCTCGAGAAAGCTCAGGTGGCGCGCGGACACCCCGGCCTCGAGCGCCAGGTCGAGCTGGCTCAGGCGGCGGCGCTGGCGCCACTCGCGCAGCAGCGCCCCTACTCGCGATGGAGCGGCGAGGTCCGGCATCGCCGCCGACGGTAGCGCCGCGTGCCCCGGCGAGGCACCTACCCCGGAGGTAATGGACGCCGTGACCTGCGGCGTGCACCATCGCCGCCATGACCGACACAGACGCACTCATCGACAACTACATCGCGACCTGGAACGAGACCGACCCGGAGCGCCGCCGCGAGCTCGTGACGCGCACCTGGGCGGACGACGCCAGCTACGTCGACCCGCTCATGTCGAGCGAGGGACCCGATGGCATCGACGCGATGATCGCGAACGTCCAGGAGCAGTACCCGGACCATCGCTTCGAGCTCGCGGCGGGCCCGGACGCCCACAACGATCGCGTGCGCTTCTCGTGGCACCTGGTCCCCTCCGGCGGCGAGCCGATCGCGCTCGGCATCGATTTCGCCACCCTTTCGGAGGACGGGCGCCTGCGCGAGGTCACGGGCTTTCTCGAGCGCGTGAGCTGACCGCCTCCGACCGACGGCCGGCGCCGCCCGGGGCGGCGGCGCCGGCCTGACGTACCCTCAGCCCCGATGTCGACCCGCGAAATGATCGCCGCCATCGCCGCGGTGGCGCTGGCGGCCTTCGTCGTCTGGAGGTGGAAGAAGCTCTCCGGCGAGCGCAAGGCGCTGGGCGTCGTCGTGGTGCTCGCGCTCGCCGTCTACGCCAGCGGCGTGGTCTCGGAGCTGCCCGACCCGAAGAAGATCATCGGCGACATCGCGCAGACGCTCGGCGCCTGGACCTATGCGGTTGTCGGCGTGATGGCGTTCCTCGAGACGGGCGCGTTCGTCGGGCTCGTCGCCCCGGGCGAGACGGTGGTGATCGCGGGCGGAGTGATCGCCGGCCAGGGCGAGATCAGCCTGCTTCCGCTGATCGCGATCGTCTGGGTGTGCGCCGTGCTCGGCGACACCACGAGCTTCTACGTCGGCCGCCAGCTCGGGCGCGGCTTCCTCGAGCGCCACGGCCCGCGCTTCAAGATCACCCCCGAGCGCCTCGACCAGGTCGACGGCTACTTCGACAGGCACGGCGGCAAGACGATCCTGATCGGCCGCTTCATCGGCCTGGTGCGCGCGCTCGCCCCCTTCATCGCGGGCTCGTCCGGGCTGCCCTACCGGCGCTTCATCCCTTACAGCATCGTCGGCACCGGGCTCTGGGCGACCACGTTCTGCGTCCTCGGATACATCTTCTGGCGCTCGTTCGACCGAGTGGCGAGCATCGCCGGCCAGGCGATCTTCGGGCTCGGCGTGACGGTTGGCGGTGATCGTCGGCGATCGTCGTGATCTACCGCCGGCGCGCCGCGATTCGGGACTGGCTGGTGGCGCACGAGCGCCACCCTCTGCTGCGCCCGCTGTTCGCGGTCGGCCGGCCGATTCACCGCCGCGTCGTCCGGCCGGTCTGGAACGCCGTGATTCCGCAGGTGCGCTTCCTCTGGGAGCGCGTGACCCCGGGCGACCTGGGCCTCGAGCTCACCACGGCGCTGGCCGTGGCCGGGGTCGGCATCTTCGTCTTCGTCCTCTACCTCGTCGAGCTGAGCCACAGCCTGGCGCCGACCCCGCTCGACACCGAGTTGCTCGACCTCGCCGACCGGCTCTACAACGAGGTCGCGATCGACGTGGCGAAGGTCGTGTCCGGGTTCGGCGCCCTGCCGACGGTGCTGGTGCTCGTCCTGGCGGTATCGCTGGTGCTGGCCTCTCGGCGCCGCTGGGCCGAGGCGCTCGTGCTCGTGGTGGGGCTCGCGGCGAGCTACGCCGCCGTTCACATCGCGAAGGCAGCTATCGACCGCCCGCGTCCCGCGGATCCCTACGTGGAGACCGCCTTCTCCTCCTACCCGAGCGGGCATGCGGCCTACGCGACGGCCTGGATCGCGATCGCGCTGATCTTCACGCGCCGGCTGGGTCTCGTGGCGAACGCGGCGCTCGTCATCGGCGCGATCGCGCTGGCGGCGGCGATCGGGCTGTCCCGCATCTACCTGCGCGCCCACTACTGGTCGGACGTGGCCGGCGGCTGGGGCGTCGGCGCCGGGATCTTCGCGCTGCTCGCGGTGATCGCGCTGGTCGTCGACTACATCCGCCACAATGGTCACGAGCGCGAGCCGGAGCCCGTGGCGAGCGCGGAGCGATGAGCGATCTCGACTTCTCGACGACCCAGGTGGCGATCGCGCTGGCCGGCGCGCTGGCCGCCGCGTGCTACCTGGCGCTGATCCTCGTTCCGGCGGTGCGCTGCTACGGACGGCTCTGGGAGAAGATCGGCGCCGGCTTCTTGACCCTCTTCATCATGGCCTCGCTGGTCGGTGTGGGAGCCGCGCTCGGGCTCGCCGTCGTCTGGACCTACGACCAGTACGCGTGATGCCTCCCGCGCATGCCGGGAAGTCGCCGGGGACGTTCCTCGAGGCGCTCGACGAGGTCTCCGACGCCGTCGAGTCCGGTGCCGGGCTGCCGTCGGTCGCCCGCGCGGCGAGCCGCGCCCTCGGCGCGAGCGTGATCGTCCTCGACGCGTCCACGAGCGTGCTCGCCGTCGCCTGTGCCTCGTCCGAGGACGAGCGCGTCGTGATGGCGGGCGAGGCGGACACCGAGGCCGTCGACCTGCTCGTTGCCGACCAGGCGGTCGGACAGCTGCGCTTCCGGGCGCGCGCGGAGCAGCCGCCCGCGGCGCTGCTGCGCGTGGTGGCGAACCTGATCGCGCTCGAGCTGGAGCGCTCGAAGGCGCCGGCGCGCGCGAGCGAGGCGGCGGTGGGCGACTTCCTGGAGGACCTCCTGTCGCGTCAGGTGACCGACCGCGAGAACATCGCGGCACGCGCGGCCGAGCTGGGCTGCGACCTCGGGCTGGGCGCAACCTTCCTCGTGGTGCGCGCCCGGCCGCCTGGACCCGAGGCGGGTGACTGGCGCGCCCGGGTGCTCACGCTCGCCGAGCGCGGGGCGCGCGCCGTCGAGCGAGAGTCGCTGGCCGCGCTCGTCAACGCGGGCTGGAGGCGCGAGGAGCCCGAGTTCGTCATCCTCAGCCCCGGTCCGGACGCGGCCGCCGCCCGCCGCGTCGCCGCCGCCGTGCGGCGCGAGCTGGAGGCCGGTCTGCACGGCTTCGCGATCACGGTCGCCCGCAGCCGCCACAGCGCGGAGCCGGCGGACCTGCACCGCTCGGGGGCCGAGGCCCTGCTCGCCGCCAACGTCGCCGAGGCGCGTGGCCTGGCGGAGCTCTCCTTCGAGGAGACGGGCGCCTACCGCCTGCTGCTGCCCGCGATGAGCGAGGATCCCGGCGAGCTCCTCGACTTCTTCGGCGAGACCGTGGCGCCGCTCGTGTCCTACGACGAGCAGTACGAGACCGAGCTCGTGCGCACGCTCGAGACCTTCCTCGACGCCGACGGCAACGTTGCGGGCACGGCCGAGAAGCTCTTCACCCACCGCCACACGATCCGCTACCGCCTCGAGCGGGTGCGGGAGCTCACCGGCTTCGACGTGGGCTCGACGGACGGCCGCGAGCGACTCTCGCTGGGCCTGAAGGCGATGCGGGTGCTCGGCATCGTCCCGCCGGGCGGTCCCGCCTACGAGAAGGGCGCCGAGGCGGGACGGGTGCCGAAGGAGCGGAAGGACCGGTGAGCGGCGTGTCCGAGCCGTTCATCGTGAACGTGGCCGACGCCCCCGCGATGGCGCGCGAGGGGTCGGGCGTGTACGTGAGCTTCGAGCGCGACGGCGAGCGCTTCCCCGACTTCGGCATCAACGTCCAGATGCTCGGCCCGGGGGAGCCGAACGGCAAGTATCACCGCGAGAGCGTGCAGGAGGACTTCCTCGTGCTGGGCGGCGAGTGCGTCGCGATCATCGACGGCGAGCGCCACGAGCTGAAGGCGTGGGACTTGCTCCACTGCCCGGCGGGCACCGAGCACATCTTCGTCGGCGCCGGCGACGGGCCCTGCTGGATCCTGATGGTGGGCGCCCGCCGGCCGGAGCGGACGATCCACTACCCGGTGAACGATGAGGCCGCGCGCCACGGCGCCTCGGCCGCCGAGCCGACGGACGACCCGCGCGTGGCGTATGCAGACTGGTCGCGCGAGCGCACGCCGACGACGCTGCCCTGGCCGCCTGTCTGACGGGCGGTGATACCTTCGCCGATGGTCCTTGGGGAGTGGTCTAACGGCAAGACGCCGCCCTTTGGAGGCGTGCAATTCCGGTTCAAATCCGGACTCCCCAGCTCGTTCCGTCCGAAGCATGTACGAACATGTGTTCGTACATGCCCAGCTATACGGAAGCTGAAGCGCGAGAGGCCGTAGCGGCTTCGCATTCGTACGCAGAGGCCCTGCGGCGCCTGGGCAGGTGCTGGACGGGAAGCGCGATTGACATCTTTCGAAAGTGGGTCGCCATCTGGGAGATCCCGACCGATCACTTCGATCCCTATCGGAGCAGTCGCGGCCTCCGTCGCCGAGAGCCGCGACCGCTCGATGAGGTGCTCGTCGTCGACTCGCTGTACCACCGCGGAAAGCTCAAGGAGCGGCTCTATGAGGCAGGTTTCAAGGACCGCCGGTGCGAGTTGTGCGGCCAGGGCGAGCGATGGCAGGGTCGGCCGATTTCCCTGATCCTGGACCACATCAATGGCATCCCCACGGACAACCGCCTGGAGAACCTCCGGATCGTGTGTCCCAATTGCGCCGCGACCCTCGACACCCATTGCGGTCGCAAGCTGCGGCTTGAACCGCGAGATTGCCTTCTTTGTGGCCGCTCCTTCGCGCCGAAGACCTCGACGCAGCGCTACTGCTCGAGGACCTGCGGGCAGCGGCGCGTGAAGACCACGACCTACGAGGCGAGGCCACAGACTCGAAAGGTCGAGCGCCCAACCCTCGAGCAGCTCCAGGCCGACCTGGCGACGATGAGCTACCTCGCCGTTGGCCGCAAGTACGGCGTCAGCGACAACGCGGTCCGCAAGTGGCTGCGCTGGTACGAGCGGGAGGTGTCGAGCGAGGCCGCCTGAGTACGTCACCGCCGCTACGCTCAGAGACCCATGGCCGAGCCCTTCACGGTCCTGATCATGGCCGCTGGCCAGGGCACGCGGATGCGGTCGGAGCTCCCCAAGGTGCTCCACCCGGTCTGCGGCAAGCCCATGGTCGAGTGGGTGATCGACGCTGCGCGGACCGCGGGCGCCGGCCGGGTCGTGTGCGTCACGCGCCCCGGCGACGGGGTCGCCGAGCGGCTTCCGGACGGCGTGGAGGTCGCCGAGCAGGTGGAGGGCGAGGGCACGGGCGCCGCGGTGCTCGCGGCGCGCGCGGCGATCGAGCCCGGCCCGGTGGTGATCCTCTCCGGCGACCACCCGCTCGTCACGCCCGAACACGTGACCGGGATGATCCGCGACCACGACACGCACGACGCCGAGGTCACCGTGCTGGCAACGGACGAGCTCGACCCGACCGGCTATGGCCGCATCGTGAGAGACGGCGGCGGCGACGTCGAGCGGATCGTGGAGACCAAGTACCCGGAGGGCGTGCCGGACGAGCTGCTCGCGATCCGCGAGGTGAACCTCGGCACCTACGTCGTCGAGGCGCCGCTGCTGTTCGAGGCGCTCGACCAGGTGCAGCTCGACGACCAGGGCGAGCGCTACCTCACCGAGGTGATCCCGGTCGTGAACGCGCGCGGCGGCAGGGTGGTCGCGCACACCACGGCCGACGCCGGCATCGCCGTGGGCGTGAACGACCGTGCAGGCCTGATGCGGGCCGAGGCGCTCGCCGGCGAGCGGATCCTCGAGCGGCACGCCGAGCAGGGAGTCACCTTCCTCCAGCCCGCCAGCACGCGGGTCGAGACCGGCGTGACGATCGGCGCGGACTCGGTGATCGGCCCTGGCGTGAGCCTGCTCGGGACGACGGCCATCGGCTCCGGCTGCGAGATCGGCCCGCACACCACGCTGGCCGACTCCGCCGTCGGCGACGGCGCCGCCGTCGTGCACAGCTACGCCGTCGCCGCCGAGATCCACGACGGCGCTCGGATCGGCCCGTTCGCCTACCTGCGCCCGGGCGCCGTGGTCCGCGCCGGAGCCAAGGTCGGGACCTTCGTCGAGGTGAAGAACTCCGAGATCGGCGAGGGCGCGAAGGTGCCGCACCTCTCCTACATCGGGGACACGGACGTGGGCGAGGGGGCGAACCTCGGCGCCAGCACGATCACGGCGAACTACGACGGCCGCGAGAAGCACCGCACGAAACTCGGAAAGAGCGTGAAGACCGGCATTCACACCTCGCTCGTGGCGCCCGTCGACGTTGGCGATCGGGCATACACTGGGGCCGGGTCGGTGATCACCGGAGACGTGCCCGAGGGTGCCCTCGGGATCGCCAGGGAGAAGCAGAGGAACATCGAGGGTTACGCGGACCGCGTGGAGGAGGACTCGGAATGAGCAAGCCTCTCGAGACGGCCACTGCCCCGGCGCTCGGCTCGAGCGTCAAAGCCGGCTACGAGAAGCGGTTGATGGTCACCGCCGGGCGAGCGAGTCGCGAGCTGGGAGGGCGGATCGCCGACAAGCTCGGGCTCGAGCTCACCGACGCCGGGCTCAAGACCTTCGCCGACGGCGAGGTGTACTGCCGCTACGCCGAGTCGATCCGCGGCGCCGACCTCTTCATCGTCCAGTCGATCTGCGGCTCCGAGCGCGAGGGCCTGACCGTGAACGACGCGCTCTGGGAGCTGCTCCTGATGGTGCACGCGGCCAAGCACGCCTCCGCCCACCGCATCGTGGCGGTCACGCCCTGGTACGGCTACTCGCGCCAGGACAAGAAGTCCGCCCCGCGCGAGCCGATCTCGGCCCGTCTCGTTGCCGAGATGCTCGAGACGGCCGGCATCGACCGCATGGTCACGATGGACCTGCATGCCGGCCAGCTGCAGGGCTTCTTCTCCAAGCCGGTCGACCACATGACGGCGATGCCGATCCTGACCCAGTTCGTGCAGGACCGCCTCGGTGACGAGAACCTCGTGATCATCGCGCCGGACGCGGGCCGGGTGAAGCTCGTGCGCAAGTTCGCGCAGAAGGTCGGCGCCCCCTACGCCCTGATGGAGAAGGAGCGGCCGGCCCAGCAGGTGGCCGAGATCGGCTACGTGATCGGCGAGGTGAAGGGCAAGACCGCGATCATCGTCGACGACATCATCGCCACCGGCGGCACCCTGAACGCCGCGGCCCAGACGGTGCTCGACGAGGGGGCCGAGCGCGTCTTCGCGGTCGCCACCCACGGCCTCTTCTCCGGCCAGGCGTTCGAGATCCTGGCGCGGGGCCCGCTGGCCGGGATCGTGGTCACCGACACGATCCCGTTGCGCGAGGGCGCACCGGACCTGGTCACCCAGCTCACCTGCGCCGACGTCCTCGAGGACTCGATCCGCCGCATCTTCACCGACGACTCGGTGTCGGAGATCTTCGCGGGCGAGAACCAGCTGTTCTAGTCAGGGTCGCCCGCGCATGTACGAGCTGTGGCTGGCCGTCCACCTCGTCTGCGCCGTGGTCTGGGCGGGCGGGGCGGTTGCGATCCACGTGCTCGGACGCATGTACGCGGCGAGCGGCGACGTCGCGGCGATGCTCGACTTCAACCGCCGGGCGGTGCGGGTCGGCAGCCGGCTGTTCGCGCCGCTCGCCGTCGTCCTGATCGTGGCCGGCGTCTTGCTCGTGGAGGAGGTCGGCTACGAGTACACGGCGTCCTGGATCGTGCTCGGCTTCCTGGGCTGGGCCTTCAGCCTGGCGGTCGGCGTGGGCTACTCGAGCTGGGAGGCTCGCCGGATAGACGCCGAGGCGGGGATCAGGCGCGTGCTCGCGGTCAACGCGCTCCAGGTCCTCGTTCTGGTGCTCGTGGTCGTCGATATGGCGGTGAAGCCCGGTTGACCTCGGCCCAGGCGCGCTCCTGCTCGCCGAGCTCGGTCGCGGGGGGATCGCCGAACCACCACTCCCTGCCGATCCGGTTCCAGTTGCGGGTGGCGCGCAGCTGGCCAAGTACCGCCAGCACGCCGGACTCCATGCGCCGGCCCATCAGCTCGTTGGCCGGCAGGTTCTCCCGGCGCATCAGCCGGTAGAACGACGAGCGCGGATCGGACACCGCGGCGATCGCCTCCATCACCCGCGCCGAGTCGATCGTCACCTCACGGTCCTCCATGTACCAGCCGCCGACGGCGCGGACGTGCTCCATCAGGAGCTCTGCGTCGACCTTGCGCGGGTCGCTCAGGAAGCCGAGGTCGTGGAGGGCGACCCGCAGCCCCTCGGGGTCGTCGTCGAACACCGCCTCGAGGGCGGCGATCTCGAGCTCGATCTGGTCCTGGTCGAGCTGCTTCGTCATCCCGAAGTCGAGGAACGTCAACGCGTCCGCTGGGCATCAGCAGGTAGTTGCCCGGGTGGGCGTCGGCGTTGAAGTGCTGGAGGTGGTAGATCGAGCCGAAGCAGAAGCGGAAGACGATCTCGCCGAAGCGGTCGCGCTCCGCCTGAGGCAGGGTCTGGACCTCCTCGAAGCCGGCGCCGTCCACCCATTCGCTCACGAGCACGCGCTCGGTCGAGAGCCGCGTGAGCACGTCGGGGACGTGGATGAAGGGATGGCCGCGGTAGCCGCGCGCGAAGGCGCGCTGGGCCTGGGCCTCGAGCTCGTAGTCGAGCTCCTCCATCACCCGCTCCTTCAGCTCCTCGGCGGCGGCCTTGGCGTCGAGGCCGGGCGCCAGCGCCTTCGCGAGCCGCAGGATCAGGCCCGCGTTCTGCATGTCGGCCGCGATCGCCGCCGCCACGCCCGGGTACTGCACCTTGACCGCGACCCGGCGACCGTCGGGCAGCGCGGCGCGGTGGACCTGCCCGATCGAGGCTGCCGCGGCCGCGTCGTGGTCGAAGTCCGCGAAGAGCTCCTCGACCGGCTCCTCCCACTCCTCGTCGAGCACCGAGCGCACCTTCTTCCACGGCATCGGCGGCGCCGTGGAGCGCAGCGTGGCGAGCTGGGTCTGGTAGAGCTCGCGGTACTCCGGCGGCAGGAACTCGGTGTCGATGAAGGAGGCGAGCTGGCCGATCTTCATAGCCGCGCCCTTCATGCGCCCGAGCGTCGCCACCATCTGCTCCGCCGCCTCGAGATGACGCTGCTCCAGGGCGCCCGAGGCCTCCTCGGGCGAGCGCCCGATGTTTGCGGCCCGCGTGCGGGCGTAGCGGGCGCCCTGCGCCCCCACCACGGAGCCGACCTCAGCGGTGCGCCGAATGCGGCCGGTGGGGATCGCGCTGTCGTCCTTCCGCGCCACCGTCCTCGAGGATAGGCCCCGGTTCGCCTCGCTACACTGGCCAGCCGTCATGGCATCGTCACAGCGACCCACTCTCACCGCCGACGAGCGCTCCGAGCGCGGCACGCGCGCCACCAAGCGCCTGCGCCGCGAGGGGCTCGTCCCAGGGGTCGTGTACGGCGGGCGCGATGGCGAGTGCACCGCGTTCAAGATCGAGTCGCGCGCGCTGCGCCAGGTGCTCGTGGACGGCTCCGCGCTGATCGACCTCGAGGTCGGCGGCAAGACCCGTCCGGTGATCGTCAAGGACCAGCAGCTGCACCCGGTGCGCGAGGAGCTGCTCCACATCGACCTGCTCGAGGTGCGCCTGGACGAGAAGATCCAGACCCAGGTGGGAGTGCACATCGAGGGCACCGAGGAGGCGCCCGGCGTGAAGGAGGGTGGCGTGCTCGAGCACGTGACCCACCAGCTCAACATCGAGGCGCTGCCGACCGCGATCCCCGACGCGATCGTCGTCGACGTCTCCGGCATGGAGATCGCCGGCACCATGCAGCTCTCCGAGCTCTCCGCGCCCGAGGGCGTGACGTTCCTCGACGATCCCGACGACACGATCATCGCCACGGTGGTCGTCCCGACCGAGGTCGAGGAGCCGGAGATCGAGGAGGAGCCGGTGCTGATCGGCGAGGACGGCGAGCCGATCGAGCCCGAGGAGGGCGAGGAGGCCGAGGAAGGCGCCGAGGGCGAGGGCGCGGAGCAAGCCTCCGGGGAGGACGAGGACTCCGAGTGAGTCTCTTCCGCCGCCGCGGCAGCGGCGGGGCGGATTGGCTGGTGGTCGGGCTCGGGAATCCGGGCGACCGCTACGCACGGACGCGCCACAACGTCGGCTTCGAGGTCGCAGCCCTGGCCGCCGAGCGCTGGGGCCTGCCGCGGGCGAAGAAGCGCTACGCGGGCCTCTACACCGACGGCCGCACCGGGCCAGGGGGACCGCGCGTGGGGGTGCTGCTGCCGCAGACCTACATGAACGAGTCCGGCAGCGCGGCCGGGCCGGCCCGCGGCGCGCTCGGCGTCGAACTCGACCACGTGGTGGCCGTGCACGACGAGATCGACCTCCCCTTCGGTCGGATCGAGGTTCGGCTGGGCGGTGGGCTCGCCGGTCACAACGGCCTCAAATCGCTGAAGCGCGGCCTCGGGAGCGCCGACTTCCGGCGCGTGCGGGTGGGCGTTGGCCGCCCGGACACGACCGACCCCGAGATCGTCTCGGCACACGTGCTGGGCCGCTTCAGCGAGCCCAAGGACGAGGTCCGCGCGCTGATAGAGCGCGCCGCCGACGAGCTCGACCGGCTCGTGACCTCGGACATCTAGGCGCCTCTCCCGGCCGCTCTCGGTGGTTGATCCCGGACTGTTGTCCCACCTGGCCCAGGGCTGGCTGGGTGGGACTGAATCCGCGGAGCTGTCCTGGTTGGTAGTCGCAGAGCAACAGCAAGTCAGGACGGCGGGCCGGATTCACCCACCCAGCCCGAGTCCGCCGCATCCCGCCGCCCCGCCGACGGAAGTGCGAGTGGGTGCTTCTAAACTCGGAACGACGAGCCGCGCGGCACCGCCGGGCGGCCGCGGCGCATGCTCCGACAGCTACTCACATATGCCCAGCGCGACGACTCCGTGGCCGCCCTGGCCGAGGCGGCCCGGCGCGAGCCGCAGCGCGCGTTCGTGTCGGCCAGCCTGCGCCCGTACCTGCTCGCGAGCCTGATCGACGGCGATCCCGGGCGGCCCGCGCTGGTGGTCGCGGGCGACGACCGCGCCGCGCGTGACCTCGCCGCCGACCTGAGGCAGTTCCTGAGCCCGCGCCGGGTGCGCTTCTACCCGGCGCGCGGCATGCAGTACGAGTCGCACCTGGCGCCGCCGCCGCACCTGGTCGGGCTCCGCATCGCGGCGCTGGACGCGCTGCTCGGCAAGGACGCCGATGCGGTGCTCGTCACGAGCGCGGTCGCGCTCGCCGAGAAGGTGCCCGACCCCGACCTGCGCCCGCACGGCTTCGAGATCGAGAAGGGGGGCCTGCTCGACCTCGACGAGACCGGGGCGCAGCTCGTGGCCTGCGGCTACGAGCGCGTCGACCAGGTCGAGGAGCGCGGCCAGTTCTCGATCCGCGGCGACATCCTCGACGTCTATCCGGCCACCGAGGAGCGCGCGGTGCGCTGCGAGCTGTTCGACATCGAGGTCGAGCGGCTCACGTTCTTCTCCACCTTCACGCAGCGCTCGCTCGAGGAGGCGGAGCGGGTCGAGATCGCCCCGGCGGCGGAGCTCGCCCCCGAGCACCGCGAGCTCGCCGAGATCGCCGCGGCGACCGAGGCGGCGGAGCGTCCCGACGTGGCGGACGTGCTGCCGGTCGACCGCTTCCGCGAGCTGCTCGAGCTGGTGCCGGACGGGGCCCTGATCGCGGTGGCCGCGGAGGAGGAGCTCGCACCCGCCCTGCGCGACTACTGGGAGGACGTGACGACGAGCTTCCACGACGAGGACGCCCACCACCTCTATGTCAGGCCGGAGGAGCTCGACGCGGCGCTCGAGACTCGCGCTGCGCTCCGCCTGTCCGCCATCTCCCAGGACCAGCCGCACGAGTTCCGCGCCCAGGCGGCCGACACCGCGGCGCGCTCGCTGCGGGACGCCGAGCCCGAGCTCGAGAAGCTCGTGCGCTCGGGCTATCGCACCGTGGTGGTATGGGCCCGGCGCGGCGAGGCGGAGCGCGCCCAGCTCAACCTCGACCGCCTCCAGGCAGCCTTCCTCGACGGCCGGCCGGCTCCCGAGGAGGCCGGGCTCAGCTTTGCCCACGCGAGCCTGCGCGACGGGTTCATCTCGCCCCAGCTGAAGCTGGCGCTCGTGCCCGAGCACCGCCTGCTGCGCCGCCGCCGGCCGGTGCGTCCGAGCGGCCCGGCGGCCGGGGCGCTGGCCTCGTTCAGCGATCTGCGCGCCGGCTCCCCGGTGGTGCACGAGGACCACGGCATCGCCCTGTTCAGCGGCTTCGAGACGAAGACGGTCGGCGGCGTGACGCGCGACTACCTCGAGCTCGAGTTCCGCGACGGCGACCGGGTGTTCGTGCCGAGCGACCAGCTGCACAAGGTGAGCCGCTACGTGGGGGCGGACGCCGGCGACCCGCCGCTCTCGAAGCTCGGCGGCAAGCAGTGGGACCAGATGAAGCTCAGGGCGCGCCGCGCGGCCGAGCAGCTGGCCGGCGAGCTGATCAACCTCTACGCCGAGCGCAAGCGCCGCGCGGGACGCGCCTTCCCGCGCGACAGCGAGTGGCAGGTCGATTTCGAGGGCAGCTTCCCCTACCGGGAGACGCCCGATCAGCTCGACGCGATCGAGGCGGTGCGCGCCGACATGGAGGAGGCGCGCCCGATGGACAGGCTGATCTGCGGCGACGTCGGCTACGGCAAGACCGAGGTGGCGATGCGCGCTGCCTTCAAGGCTGTCGAGGACGGCACGCAGGTGATGTTCCTCGTGCCCACCACCGTGCTCGCCCAGCAGCACTACGGCACCTTCTCGGAGCGCCTGCGCGACTACCCGTTCCGGATCGAGATGGCGTCGCGCTTTCGCTCCGCCGCCGAGGTCAGCCGGGTGCTCGCGGACTTCTCCGACGGCCAGGTCGACATCCTGGTGGGCACCCACCGGCTGCTCTCCCGCGACGTGCGGCCCAAGGAGCTCGGCCTCCTGATCGTGGACGAGGAGCAGCGCTTCGGGGTCAAGCAGAAGGAGCTGCTCCGCCAGCTGCGGCTGAAGGTCGACGTGCTCTCGCTGAGCGCGACGCCGATCCCGCGCACGCTCCAGATGTCGCTTGCGGGCATGCGCGACATCTCGATCATCGAGACCCCGCCGGAGGGCCGCCGGCCCGTGAAGACCTATGTGGGCGAGTACGACGAGGACCTGGTGGCGAAGGCGATCCGCCGCGAGGTGGTGCGGGGCGGCCAGGCCTTCTTCCTCCACAACCGGGTCGAGACGATCGACGAGACGGCCGAGCGCGTACGAGCCCTCGTGCCGGAGGCGCGGGTCGCCGTGGCGCACGGCCAGATGGCCGAGGGGTCGCTCGAGCGGATCATGCTGAGCTTCCTGCGCGGGGACGCCGACGTGCTCGTGTGCACCACGATCGTCGAGTCCGGTCTCGACATCCCGAGCGCGAACACCCTGATCGTGGAGCGTGCCGACGAGCTCGGGCTCGCCCAGCTCTACCAGATCCGGGGCCGGGTCGGACGCTCGCGCGAGCGCGCCTACGCCTACCTGCTCTACTCGAGCGCCGCGGCGCTGTCGGAGGAGGCGGGAGCGAGGCTCGCGACGCTCTCCGACTACACCGAGCTCGGCTCGGGATTCAAGATCGCGATGCGCGACCTCGAGATCCGCGGCGCCGGCAACCTGCTGGGCGACGAGCAGTCCGGCCACGTGGCGGCCGTCGGCTTCGAGCTCTACCTCGGCATGATCGACGAGGCGGTGCGGCTGCTCGCCGGCGACTCTGCCGAGGAGGCCGCGGAGCCGGTGCGCATGGACCTGCCGGTCGACGCCTTCGTTCCGGGTGACTACGTGCCCTACGAGGCCGCCAAGATCGAGATCCACCGGCGCGTGTCGGGCGCCCGTGAGGTCGCGCAGCTGATCATGCTGCGCGAGGAGCTGGCCGACCGCTTCGGCCCGATCCCCCCGCCACTCGACAACCTGATCCGCCTCCAGGACGCGCGCATCAAGCTCGGGCGGGCGGGAGCGAAGTCCGTGGATTTCCGCGGCGGCCGGCTCTCAGTCACGCCGATCGACCTCGACTCCGTCCGAGCGAAGGCCCTGCGCGAGCGGGTCCCGGAGGCCGTCTACGAGGCCGGACGCGAGACGGTGCGGGTGCGCCTGCCCGACGACGCCGGCGAGCGCTTCCGCAAGACGGTGGAGGTTGCAGAGGCGATTCTGGAGGTCGCGACGGAGCCTCAGAACGCCTGAAACGGCGTTCGCTACCCTTCGCCACCGCGCCGCGGGCCGTGAGGGACAACTCGCCGGGCGCGATCGTCCGCTTACGCCAGCTTTACGAACAGGTCCTAGGGATTCATTCGATGAAACACGCCCCGATAAAGATCCTCTTCGCTTTCGCCGTTGCCGGCGTGACCGCACTCGCGCTCGCCGCCTGCGGCAACGACGTGCCCGCCGGCGCCGTCGCAAAGGTCGGGGACGAGACGATCACGCAGGAAGAGTTCGACAAGTGGGTCAAGACCGCCGCCATGGGCCAGGCCCAGGGAGGCAAGGCGGTGGTCCCCGATCCGCCCGAGTTCACCAAGTGCGTGGCGGCCAAGAAGCAGGCGCCCGCACCGGAGGGTCAGGATAAGCCGAGCGACTCGGAGCTCAAGAAGCAGTGCGAGACCGAGTACGACACGCTCAAGCGCGAGGTCATGCAGTTCCTGATCCAGGCGGCCTGGGTCCAGCAGGAGGCCGAGCAGCAGGACATCAACGTCTCCGACAAGGAGATCGAGAAGTCGTTCGAGGACCAGAAGAAGCAGGCCTTCCCGACCGACAAGGCCTACAAGGAGTTTCTCGCCAGCTCGGGCATGACCGAGGAGGACATCCTCTTCCGCGTGAGGCTCGACCAGCTGCAGCAGAAGCTCACGCAGAAGGTCACCGAGGACGCCAAGAAGGTCTCGAACGAGGACATCCAGGAGTACTACGACAAGAACGAGAAGCGCTTCGCGCAGCCCGAGACGCGCGACCTTCGCGTGGTGCTCACGAAGGGCGAGGCCAAGGCCAAGCAGGCCAAGCAGGATCTCGAGGATGGCGACTCATTCAAGTCCGTCGTGAAGAAGTACTCCATCGACGAGGCCTCGAAGGCGCAGGGCGGCCTGCTGCCGGCGGTCTCCGAGGGCCAGCAGGAGCCGTCCTTCAACAAGGCGATCTTCGCCGCCAAGAAGGGCGAGCTCGAGGGACCGGTCAAGACGCAGTTCGGCTGGTACGTCTTCGAGGTCGACAAGATCAAGCCGGCCTCGCAGCAGACGCTCGAGCAGTCGGAGGAGACGATCAGGAACCTGCTGCGCTCGGAGCGCCAGCAGAAGGCCCTGGACAACTTCATCAAGGACTTCCGCGAGGAGTACAAGGACGAGACCAACTGCGCGGACGACTTCCGGGTGGCCGAGTGCAAGAACGCCCCGAAGGAGAAGACGGACACGGCTCCAGCCCCCGGCGGCGGTCAGCAGAACGGCCAGCCGCAGCCGGAGCAGCCCGCTCCGACGCCGGAGGAACCGCAGCCGTAGTGGGCTCCCGCGAGGAGCCTGACCGCCGCCACGACCTCGGTGCCGCGCTCGCGCGGCTGGACGAGATCACCCGCCTGCTGCGGCGGGAGTGTCCCTGGGATCGCGAGCAGGACGAGCGCTCGATCGTGCCGCACACGGTCGAGGAGGCGTACGAGCTGGCCGACGCGGCGCACGCCGGCGATGACGTCAAGCTGCTCGACGAGCTCGGGGACGTGCTCTTCCAGGTCTACTTCCTCGCCCTGCTCATGGAGGAGCGCGGCCAGGGGTCGCTCGCCGAGGTGGCCGATCACTGCCGCGAGAAGCTGATCCGGCGCCATCCGCATGTGTTCGGGGCAGGTCGGAAGCCGCCACCGCCGGCCAGGTCGTTCGCAACTGGAACGAGATCAAGCGCCAGGACGAGCGCGACGGGGAGATCTTCGGCGAGATCCCCGAGACCCTGCCCTCCACGACCTACGCGAAGAAGATCCTCAAGCGGGCGGCGAGCGCCGGGCACGAGCCCCAGCCGGACGGGGACGACCCGGGCGACCGCCTGCTGATGGCCGTCCAGGAGGCGGTCGGGGCCGGGGAGGACCCCGAGCTCGCGCTGCGCCGGGCGGCAGCACGATTCCGAGACCGGGTGGAGGCGGGTTGAGCGAGATCGAGAAGGTGCACGCGCGGCAGATCCTCGACAGCCGCGGCAACCCCACGGTCGAGGTCGACGTGCTGCTCCACTCCGGCGCCGCCGGCCGCGCGGCCGTGCCGTCGGGCGCGTCCACGGGCGAGTTCGAGGCGGTCGAGCTGCGCGACGAGGGCGACGCCTTCGGCGGCAAGGGAGTGTCGCGAGCGGTCGCGAACGTGAACGGCGAGCTGGCCGGCGCGGTGCGGGGGATCGATCCGGCGGACCAGCAGGCGCTCGACTCGGCCATGGTCGACCTCGACGGCACGCCGAACAAGGGCCGGCTGGGCGCGAACGCGATCCTGGGCGTGTCGCTCGCCGGTGCCAAGGCCGCCGCCGCCGAGGCCGGCTTGCCGCTCTGGCGCTACCTCGGGGGCGACGCGGCGCACGTCCTGCCCGTGCCGATGATGAACGTCCTGAACGGAGGCGCCCATGCCGACAACAAGGTGGACTTCCAGGAGTTCATGGTCGTGCCGGTGGGCGCGCCGAGCTTCGCCGAGGCGCTGCGCACCGGCGCCGAGGTCTTCCACGCGCTGAAGCGGACGCTGCACGACCGCGGGCTCGCCACGGCGGTGGGCGACGAGGGCGGCTTCGCCCCCGACCTCGAGTCGAACGAGGCGGCGCTCGAGGCGCTCATCGAGGGGATCGAGGCCGCCGGCTACCGCCCCCTCGACGACGTGGCGATCGCGCTCGACCCCGCGACCAGCGAGGTGTACGAGAACGGCGCCTACGAGCTCGCGCACGAGGGGCGAAGCCTCGGGGCGGCCGAGATGGCGGCCTACTGGGAGGAGATGGCGGGCCGCTACCCGATCCTCTCGATCGAGGACGGCATGGACGAGGAGGACTGGGAGGGCTGGAAGACGCTGACCGAGCGGATCGGCGACCGGGTCCAGCTGGTGGGCGACGACCTGTTCGTGACCAACAGCGAGCGTCTGCGGCGCGGGATCGACACCGGCGTGGCCAACTCGATCCTCGTCAAGGTCAACCAGATCGGCACCCTCTCAGAGACCCTCGACGCCGTGCGGACGGCGAACGAGGCCGGCTATACCGCGGTGATGTCGCACCGCTCCGGCGAGACCGAGGACACCACGATCGCCGACCTCGCCGTGGCCACCGGCTGCGGCCAGATCAAGACCGGTGCCCCCTCGCGCTCGGACCGGGTGGCGAAGTACAACCAGCTGCTGCGCATCGAGGAGGCCCTGGGAGCCGACGCCCAGTACCCCGGGCGCAGCGTCTTTCGCAGCTAGCCGAGCAGGGTCACGCGCCCCGGCGGCGAAGGCTGTCCGGATGGGACGAGCCGCCGCCTTGCCGAGCCGCCGCCGCTCGGGTATCCGCTGGGATCGCCTGGGTCGCTTCGCCCTGTTCGGAATGCTCGTGTTCATCGTGCTGCTCTACATCTCGCCCGCGAAGCACTGGATCCAGCAGTCCGGCACGGCGGGCCACCAGGAGCAGGAGCTGCGCGACCTCGGCTCGGAGAACCGGCAGCTCAAGACCCGCCTGCGCGCCCTGCGCGATCCTGGCACGCTCGAGCGCGAGGCTCGCGAGCTCGGCATGGTGCGCGAGGGCGAGCGCGCCTACGTGATCGAGAACCTGCGCTGAGCGAGCAGGCCGCGGGCTACGGGCGCTCGTGGCGCTCGCGCGGGCGGCCGCCGGCGAAGTTCGACGCCTCGCGGGCGTAGCGCCCGAAGGCGGCGTCGGCCACCGCCACCGCATCCGATCCGGCGGCGTGGCGCGCTGCGAGATCGGTCGCCCAGTCCGTGCCGGCGCCGTAGAGGTCCGCCAGCTCGTCGAGCACGAAGCTGGAGCCGAGCCGGCGCCGCAACTCTTCGACGATCACCTCAACGACGCGCTCGAGGTCCGCGCGCGCCGGCTCGTCGGTGCCGGCGATGCGACGCTCGCCCTCGCGCCACTGGAACAGGGCGTTGTCCACGGCATAGGCCACCCCTTCGAAGGTAGCTCAGGCGTCGTCGGAGTCGCCGTCGTCGGAGTCCGACTGCTCGCCCGCCCGCGATATCACGATCCGGTCAGGCTCCACCGTGACGCTCACGGGGCGGTGGCCGGCCCAGTGCTCGGCGTAGACCGCGTTGTCCTGGATCGCGGGGTCGAGCCAGAGGCCGAAGCCCTCGTCGCCGTGGTCGAAGGTGCCCTCCAGCGCCTTCGGCTTGCGGCGGCGGCCGCGGCCGCCGCGGCGTCCACGCCGGCGTCCGCGCGCGGGCTTGTCCTCATCCTCGGCATCCTCGGCATCCTCGGCGTCCTCGTGCGTCCTCGTCGTCCTCCTCGTCCTCGGCCACCGCGTCCTCCTCGGCCTGCTGCTCGGCCTCGAGCGCGGCGGCCACGAGCGCGTCGTCCTCGGCACGCAGATCCGGCTCGTCGAGCTCGGCGCCCGGCACGAAGGCCTCGGTCTCGCCGTTGCCGGCGTCGGCGGGAGCCAGGTCGTGGTCGCGCTTGAAGGAGCGGATGTCGCCGACGGAGACCTCGAGCTGATGGGCGATCCAGGCGTCCGTGCGACCCTGGCGAACCCAGGTGCGGATCTGGTTCAGCTGCGGCTTGAGGGATCGACGTGCCAAACGGCGCCGGAGACTACCAATCCGGGTGAGTGCGTCGGTTGGGGATTGTGCTGCCGCGCGAAGCTTGCTTTATTGAAGGAGCTATCCGTCCGGCAGGGGAGGCGCCCGACGTGCTCGTGCTCACACGCAAGTCCAACCAGAGCATCATGATCGGGGACGAGATCGAGATCTCGGTCCTCGCGATCATGGGCGAGAAGGTTCGCATCGGAATCGAGGCGCCGCGCGCGGTGCCGGTGTTCCGGCGCGAGGTCTACGTCGAGATCCAGGAGGATCGCGAAACCGAGAACTGCGCGTAGCGCCCGTCAGCCCGCGATCGCGGCGAGCGTCTGGAACATCACGATCGTGACGATCACCGCCGTAGCGATGATGGTCAGGGCGAGCAGCGCGAAGCGGAACTTGCCGGCCTTGCGGGTGCGATGAACACGGCGCAGGCGCGAGCGTTGCGCGGACTGCTTGCGGAGCTGCTCCCGGCGCTCGATCGACTCGGCAGCCTCCTCGCGGAAGGCCTCCTCGAACTGCGCGAGCGACTGCCGCATCCGCATGGTCTGCGGAAGGCTACCAGCGGCCCTGGGGTCCCACGGGCGCTTTTTTCGCGCTTTGAGACTCACGCTCGCGCCGGCTCCCTGGCGGCCTCGTCGTAGACCTTCACGAAGCGCAGGTAGTTGTCGGCCACCTGGCGAATCGCGGCCTCGCGCTCGAGGCTCCCGTCGAGGAATCCCTTGAGCGCGTCCCACCAGATCGTCCGCCCGATGGCGAAGCCCGCGTAGCCGTCGACCGGCGCGCCCTGGCGCAGCCAGTGGTCGACCTTGGCGTCGTCGGCGCCGCGTCCGAGCACGACGCAGGTCACACCGTCGCGCCCGTCGCGCCGCGCGGTCTCGGCGATGCGCTCGCAGTCCGCCTGCGAGTCGATGCCCTCGATCTTCCAGATGTCCACCTCGACGCCGGCGTCCTGGAAATCGACGATCGTGCGGCGCATGAGCTCGGGGCGCAGCTCGGCGTCGTAGCGTTCGGAGTCGCCGCCCACCTGCTCGAGCTGTGCCTCCTCCGCCGGCACCAGCAGCTCGAAGAGGAACTTGCGGTCGTTCTCGTGGAGCCAGTCCGCCAGCCGCTTCAGCCGCTCGGTCTGGCGGCGGTTCATATCGGCGTCGCCGTCCGGGTTGTAGCGCACGAGCACCTTCGAGAAGTCCGGGTCGAACTGCTCGATATGCGCGCCGAAGTCGTCCCCGTACTCGAAATCGAACTCGTTCTGCCCCGACTTCTCGACCGGCATGGCCAGGATCAGCCCAGCCTGCTTGGCCTCGCCCGGGATGTCGGTCGGCGCCCCGAACTGCTCGTCCACCAGCACGCCGGTCACGCCGGCCTCCGCGCCCTCCTCGACCGCCTTCAGCATGCCCTCGAAGATGAGCCGCTTGGCGTCCGCGATCGTCTGCGTCTGCTCGTCGGTCGGGTCGCCCTCGATCCCGAACATCTTCTTCTGGAACGACCCGCGATGGTCGAACGCGAGGATGTAGAGCTTGCCGTCGTATCCGAGTGCCATCGAGTCTCCTAAGGGTCGTGCCGAGCGGGAGTTGACAGCTTGTTATACCCGCGTCCCTGCCCCGGATGTCGTATCAAAGGCGTTTCTTCGCTGCGCCCCCTGGTTACGATTGCCCCGTGGAGCACCGTTTTACGGGCCCCTCGTACACCCTTGGGATCGAGGAAGAGCTCATGATCGTCGACGACGAGACGCTCGACCTCTCGAATTCCATCGAGGTGCTCCTGGACGACCTGGAGGGGGTCTCGGCTGACGGCGAGGTCAAGCCCGAGCTGATGGAGTCGGTGTGCGAGATCGCCACCACACCGGTGGCCAACACGGTCGAGGCGGGCGCTCAGCTGCGGGGGTTGCGGCGGATGGTGCAGCAGGTCGCCTCCCAGCGCGGCCTCTCGATCGCCTCCGCCGGCACCCATCCCTTTGCGCTCTGGGAGGACTCGCGCGTGGTGGCGCGCCCGCGCTACCGCGACATGATCTCCGGCCTCCAGTTCGTGGCGCGCCAGGAGATCATCTTCGGCATCCACGTGCACGTGGGCATCGACGACCCGGACAAGGCGATCCACGTGACGAACGGGATGCGGGTGCACGTGCCGCTGCTCCTGGCGCTGTCGGCGAACTCGCCGTTCTGGCGCGGTGACGCGACCGGGCTCGACTCCACGCGCACGCCGATCTTCCGCGCCTTCCCGCGCGTGGGGATCCCGCCCCGCTACGACGACTTCGACGACTGGTCGCGCCGGATCGAGTTCATGACGGAATCGAAGGTGATCGGCGACTACACCTACCTCTGGTACGACGTGCGCCCCCACCCGAAGTTCGGCACGATCGAGGTGCGCTGCATGGACTCGCAGACGCGCGTGGAGCACACGCTCGCGATCGCGGCGCTGATCCAGGCGATGGTCAAGGAGCTCGCCGAGCACTACGAGGAGGGCAAGGAGCTCTCGCGCTACCCCTACGAGATGCTCGACGAGAACAAGTGGCTGGCCGCGCGGCACGGGCTCGACGCCACGCTCGTCGACCTGCCCGACATCCCCCGCGTTCCCGTGCCCGAGCTGGCGCGGCGCCTGATCGAGCGCCTGCGCCCACACGCCGAGGAGCTCGGCTCGGCTGCCGAGTTCGACTTTCTCCACGACATCCTGGACGGCGGCAACGGCGCCTCCCGTCAGGCGGTCGTGTACGGCGCCAACCACGATCTGCGCGAGGTCGTCCGCGAGCTGGTCGACGCGACCGTGCCCGAGCCGGCCGAGGCGCCGGCGGAGGCTCCGAGCGAGTAGGCGCGCAGACCGGATACCGCGCCGGGTACTCTGAGAGAGGTGTCTCAGCCGGACCTGTTCGTCGTCTGCAAGAACTGCGGGTCGGAGGTCAGCCCGTACGTGACCGAGTGCCCGTACTGCGGGCAGCGCGTACGAAAGCGCGCGCCGAAGATCGACCGTTCGGGCGGAGAGCCCCAGCCCAAGCGCCGGGCCAGGGCGAGGAAGCTGCCGCGGCTGCGGGCCGAGGAGATCGCCGGCATCGCCCCGGACACCCGTCCCTACGCGACCTTCGGGCTGCTCTTCGCCTGCGTCGTGCTGATGCTGATCTACGCGGCCGACCCGGGGCTGGACCTGGGCTACCTGGTCGTCGTGCCGGACGACCCGCAGATCGCGCAGGACGAGGTCTGGCGCTGGTTCGCGAGCCCCTTCCTGCACACCGACCAGCTCGGCTACGCGTTCGTGGCGCTCGTTCCGGTCGCGATCTTCGGCACGCTGCTGGAGCGCCGTTTCGGGCCGCTCCCGGTCGTGGCGATCTTCGTGCTCGCCGGCGGCGCCGGCGCGGCGCTCGCCGTGGTGGCGGAAACGCCGCCGCTGTTCGAGAACCCGCCCCTCTATCCGGTGATCGGAGCGAACGGAGCGGCGCTCGGCATGCTCTGCGCCTGGCTCGTGGACGACCGACGCGCGGCCCGCAGGGGCGAGGATCGCGAGAACGACCTGCTGGGCGTCTACGTGATCGCCGTCGTGCTGGTGCTGCTGTCGCTCACCACCGAGGAGGCCAACATCGGCGCGGCCGTGGGCGGCGCGCTCGCCGGGGCGATCCTCGGGCTGGCGCTGCCGCTCTTCACGCGCAAGGGCGCCGCGTAGGATCCCCTGCGTGTTCACGGACGAGCAGGTGGACGCGGCCGTGCGCGCGCTCTCGGACCCCGAGCGCTTCGCGGGCGCCGAGCGGCTGCTGTCGGCGGCGGCCCCGCAGCTTCAGCGCATCCTCGGCGACGCGCTGAACGAGGGTGGCTGGTTCGGCGAGGCGCACGCCCAGCAGGTGCGGGCCGCGGCCCGCGAGCCCGACGAGGCCGCGCGCGCGGAGCGCATCGAGGCGCTGATCGCCGACGAGACGCGCATGGGCATGCTGATCGGCGTGGCGGTTGGATGGGAGCTGGCGCGGGAACTTGGCATCGAAGGCGGCGTAAACGAATCGTCTGGAGGGACCTGAACCGTGGACATCCGCTTCCTAGGCCATGCATGCTTCGAGCTCAGCGACGGCGACACGCGCATCCTGATCGACCCGTTCCTGACCGGGAACCCCAAGGCCGCCGTGGAGGCGTCGGAGGTAGATCCGACCCACATCTTCCTGACCCACGGACACGCCGACCACTGGGGTGACGTGGTTGACATCGCCAAGCGCACCGGCGCCCAGTGCATCGCGATCATGGAGCTGGCCGGCGAGCTCGGCGACCACGGGATCGAGAACGTGACCGACCCGAACCTGGGCGGCACGGTCGAGTTCGACGGCGGCTGGGTGCGGCTCGTGCCCGCCTGGCACACCTCGACCACACCCGGCGGCACGGTGAACACGCCCGCGGGGCTCGTGATCAACCTCGGCGGCAAGACCGTCTACCACCTGGGCGACACCGCGCTGTTCTCCGACCTGCGCCTGGTGGGGGAGCGCGACCGGCTCGACGCCGCGCTCGTCTGCATCGGGGGGCACTACACGATGGACCGCCACGACGCCGCGATCGCCTGCGAGCTGATCGGCGCGCGCACCGTGGTCCCGTGCCACTACGGCACCTTCCCCCCGATCGAGACCGACGACCAGGCTTTCAAGGCCGACGTCGAGCGGCGCACGAGCGGCGAGGGCCGGGTTCAGGCAACGGTCGAGGTGCTCGAGCCGGGCGACTCGCTCGGTCTCTGAGCGGCGCTGTCGGGCATTCGTCCCGGGTTGACCCCCATGGTGGGGTCAAGTCAGGACGAATCGCACTTCCCGCGTTCCGGTCCCTAGGTGCCGTCGTTCAGGCCGCGCCGGACCCGGCGCGCCGCGACGACTGCGCGCAGCGCCGGCCGACCAGATCAAGGCACGAGGTCCTGCGCGCCGCGCCGGAACCAGACCGGGCGGTCCTTCCAGTCGTGCGCGACGAGCGCCACGCCCACGGCCGCGAGCAGCAGCCCGGTGGCGCCGTGATGGACCCGCTGGCCGCCGATCCAGAGGCGCCGGCGGGCCAGGTCGAAGCCGATCACGTGGTTACCGTGTGTCCATGGACGGGTCATCGCGTCTCACCGCACTACCTATGATCGGCAGCGCGCGCCGATGTTTCAGTCTTGTTGCGCTCGTGGCCGCCCTGTCCCTCGCCGCGCTCGGGTGCGGCGGGGACGACGAGGAGACGCAGACCGGTGCGGGGACCGACACGACCCCCGCCGAGACGCGCAGCGAGGAGACCGTCGCCGAGACGGAGACCGAGACCGAGCCTGAGCCCGAGACCGAGACCACGCCGGTCGAGACCGAGACGGAACCCGCGCCGGCGCCCGAGGAGGAGCCGGGCGGCGCCGGGGACGAGGAGCCGGCGCGTTCGCTGGCGATGTTCACCGGTCGGGGCGGGCAGATCGTGCCGCGCACGATCCGCGTGCCGGCGTTCATCTCGATCCGGGTGGAGCTGCGCTCGGCGGACGGCCGCGACTATGGCCTCCGGATCGCGGGCGAGACACTGAACGTGACCGGCGGGCTCGGCTCGGTGTCCACGACCTTCGACGGCCTGCGCCCCGGGCAGGTGCTCGTCGGCACGCCGATCGGGCCGGGGAACCGCGTCCGTGTCGAGGCCACGGCCGAGCCTGGCCCCTGACCCCCCGGCTGAGTTGGCTGGCCAGCCAGTCCTGAGCTAGGCTCCAGCCACCGTACGACGCGTCAGGAGAGGCTGCCCGTGAGCGACCAGGTGATCCAGCGGACCGAGCGAGACGACTTCCAGGCCACGAGCGACCCCGCAGTGCTCGAGTCGGCCGACCGCGGCGAGGTCAACCTCTTGAGCTACGGGCAGCTGTACGAGCTGTGGGAGCGCCAGCAGTGGGCCACCCAGGACATCGACTTCAGCCAGGACCGCATCGACTGGCACGAGCGCATCCCCGAGGACGAGCGCTTCCAGCGCATGTACGGCCTGTCGTCGTTCTTCATCGGAGAGCAGAAGGTGGCCGAGGAGCTCGGCCCGATGATGCGCGCCGCGCCCACGGAGGAGATGCGCGTCTTCCTCTGCACCCAGATCGCCGACGAGGCCCGCCACGTGCGCTTCTTCAACCGCTTCTACGACGAGGTGGGGATCCTCGACGCCGACACCCTCCAGGGACGCCTCGCGGAGACCAGCGAGCACGTGAACCCCGAGTTCAACCAGCTCTTCGACGAGATGCTGAAGGGGCGCGTCGACCACCTGGCGCGCAAGCCCGAGGACACCGAGATGCTCGTCGAGGCCGTGACGCTCTACCACATGGTGATCGAGGGAATGCTCGCCCTGACCGGCCAGCACTTCATCCTCCAGTACAACGAGGAAGTGGGCACGCTGCCCGGCTTCTGCGAGGGCTTCAACAAGATCGCGCGCGACGAGCACCGGCACGTGGCGTTCGGGGCGCGCTTCCTGCATGAGATGGCGCAGGAGGACAGCCGCTACGGGGAGGCCATCATGCGCACGCTCGCCGAGGTGGCGCCGATCGCCGACGCAGTGCTCCAGCCCAAGTGGTACGTGGAGGGCGAGACCGAGGTGCTCGGGGCGTCGCTGGAGGAGACCCGGGCGTTCGCGATGAAGGCGCTCGAGCGGCGGCTCAAGGTGATCGGGCTGGCGCCGGCGGCCGCCGCCTAGCTCGCGGCGCTACTCGCCGCGCCAGTGCGGCTCGCGCTTCTCGAGGAACGCGCAGATGCCCTCCTGGGCGTCTCCCGCCATCGAGTTCTCCGCCATCACCGACTTGGTCAGCTCGTAGGCGCCCGGCTCGTCCAGTTCGATCTGCTCGTAGAACGCCCTCTTGCCGATCCCGACGGTGAGCGGGCTCGAGCGCGCGATCGCGGCCACGAGCTCGTCGACGGCGGCGTCGAGCTCGTCTAGCGGCACGACGCGGTTCACGAGCCCCCACTCGAGCGCGGTGGAGGCCGAGATGGGCGTGCCCGTGAGCAGCATCTCGAGCGCTCGCTTGCGCCCGATCGCCCGGGACAGCGGCACCATCGGCGTCGAGCAGAAGAGCCCGATCTTCACACCCGGGGTTGCGAAACGCGCGTCGTCCGCGGCCACGGCGAGGTCGCAGGCGGCGACCAGCTGGCAGCCGGCGGCAGTGGCGATCCCGTGGACCTTCGCGATCACGGGCTGCGGCACGCGGTGGATCGTCTCCATCAGCTCCGTGCAGCTGTCGAACAGGCGCTGGTAGAAGGGCAGATCGCGCCCGACCATCTCGCCCAGGTCGTGGCCGGCGGAGAAGGCGGGACCGGCTGCCTCGAGCACGAATGCCCGAAGCTCCGTCCGCTCGCCGAGCGACTTCAGCACCGTCGCGAGCTCGTCCATGAGGTTGAGCGACAGGGCGTTGCGCCTGTCCGGCCGGTTCAGCCTGATGCGGGCGGCGGAGCCGGCCTCCTCGACCAGCACCATTCCGGCCGCGGCATGACTTGCAACGCTCGCCACGACGCCTCTAGCGTACCGCCTGCATGCCGGCCGACGTGCATCTGACCCGGTTGACCCCGCTCTCGTTCCTGGACCGCAGCGCGGCCGCCTTCCCGGACCGGACGGCGGTGATCGACGGGGAGGCGCGGCTCACCTGGGCGGAGCTGCGCGAGCGCGTCCGGCGGCTCGCCGTGGCGCTCCAGGAGGCCGGGATCGAGAAGGGCGACCGGGTGGCGTTCCTCGCGCCGAACGTGACCGAGTCGCTCGAGGCGCACTACGGCGTGCCCGCCGCGGGCGCGGTCCTGGTGGCGATCAACACCCGCCTGAAGGCAGAGGAGGTCGAGTACATCCTCGAGCACTCGGGGAGCCGGCTGCTCGTGGTCGATCCCTCGCTCGCGGAGCTCGCCGAGAACGCGCCCGTCGAGCGCGTGCTCGTGACCGGCACCGGCGGCGACTACGAGGCGCTCCTCGACTCCGCCGCCGACCGGGAGCCCGAGGACCGGCTGGTCTCGGAGGACGACACGATCAGCATCAACTACACGAGCGGCACGACGGGCCGGCCCAAGGGCGTGATGTACACGCACCGCGGCGCCTACCTGAACGCGCTCGCCGAGGTGGTGCACGCCCGCCTGAACTCACGCTCGGTCTACCTCTGGACGCTGCCGATGTTCCACTGCAACGGCTGGTGCTTCACCTGGGGCGTGACGGCGGTCGGCGCCACGCACCTGTGCCTGCGTCAGATGGATCCCGAGCTGGTCTGGCGGCTGATCGACACGGAGGGGGTGACCCACTTCAACGGCGCGCCCACCGTCCTCGTCATGCTCATCACGCATCCGGCCGCTCACCCGGTCGAGCGACCCGTGCTCGTGACCACCGCCGCCGCGCCTCCTCCGCCGGTGGTGCTCGAGCGAACGGCGGCGCTCGGCTTCGAGATCCACCACGTGTACGGGCTGACCGAGACCTACGGCCCGATCACGATCTGCGAGTGGAACCCCGACTGGGACGACCGCGGGCCCGAGGAGCGGGCGCGCCTCAACGCGCGGCAGGGGCTCAACATGGTCACCGCCGACCCCGTCCGGGTCGTCGACCAAGAGATGCGGGACGTGCCCGCGGACGCGGCGACGATGGGCGAGGTCATCATGCGCGGCAACAACGTGATGAAGGGCTACTTCCGCGATGAGAAGGCGACCGCCGAGGCCTTCCGCGGGGGCTGGTTCCACTCGGGGGACCTCGGCGTGATGCACCCGGACGGCTACGTCGAGCTGCGCGACCGGGCGAAGGACATCATCATCTCGGGCGGCGAGAACATCTCGACGATCGAGGTCGAGCGCGCCCTGGTGCGCCATCCCGACGTGCTCGAGGCCTCCGTCGTGGGGATGCCGGACGACAAGTGGGGGGAGCGGCCGATGGGCTTCGTCACGCTCAGGCCCGGCGCAGCCCTCACCGCGGCGGAGCTGATCGCCTTCTCACGAGAGACCCTGCCGGGATTCAAGGCGCCGAGCGCGATCGAGTTCTGCGAGCTGCCCAAGACCTCGACCGGCAAGGTCAAGAAGTTCGAGCTGCGCGAGCGCGCTCGAGGCGCGGTCCGGACGCCCGCCGCTCCGGCCTGAGCCTCAGAACATCCGGCCGCCGAGCGGGACCTCCGCGTCGGGACTCAGCAGGATCACCCGCCCCTCCTCGTCGGGCACGCCCAGCGTCAGCACCTCGGAGCGCACCGGCCCGATCTGCCGGGGCGGGAAGTTCACGACCGCGACCACGAGCTTGCCCTCGAGCTCGTCACGCGCGTAGTTGGTGATCTGCGCGGAGGAACGCTTCTCGCCGATCTCCGGCCCGAAGTCGATGCGCAGCTTCCAGGCGGGCTGGCGCGCCTCGGGGAAGTCCTCGACCGCCACGATCCTGCCAACCCGGACGTCGACCCTCATGAAGTCGTCGAACTCGATCGTCATCGCGCGCGCAGCCTAACGCGCGCGCCAGAGGGGGCTGGATCTAGAAACCGGGCGCCGGCGCGGGGGGCGGCGGCGCGGGCTGGGTCACCGTGCCCGGCTCGCCGGCCGGCGGGGCGGGCGGCGGCGGCGGCGTTGGTGTGGTGGCCGTGTCACCCGGCGGCGTGGTGGGCGCGGTGGGCTCGCCCGGCGGGGTGGTGGGCTCGGCGGGCTCCTCGCGCGGCGGGAGGGTCACGGTCGAGCCGTCCTCCTGCACCGGCGCGGGGGCGGGCGCCGGAGCGGGCACCGGCTCGGGCACGGGCAGCGGCGCCGGTGCCGTGCGGCACCGCCGCGACCGGCTCCGGCTCCGGCTTCTCACGCTTGCGGGCGGCGGCGGGCTTCGTCTCCGGCTTGTCGGCCTTCACCGGGGCGCTGGCCGGCGTCGGGATGGCGACCTGCGGGGCGGCGGCCACCTGCGCCGGGGCCGGCGTCACCTGGCGCTCCTGGGCGTGCCGGACCTCGACGGCGCCCGCCGTGACGATCACTGCGGCGGCCATGCCCGCGGCGGCCTTGGAGGCGAGCGCGGACATCCCGGCCGAGACGGCGCCACCGGCGGTGATCCCGCCGGCCGCCGTGGCGGCGGCTCCCGCCGCGCCGGCCATGCCGGTGCCCGCCATGCCGGCCCCGGCGCCGCCGCTGGAGGCGGCCGCGGCAGACGCTCCGCCCACGCCGACCTTCGCGATCCAGAGCTTCTTGAGCGCCAGCAGCGGGCCGATCGGATAGATGGCCGCGAGCGCCTTCGAGGTGTGGCGGAGCTGACCCTTGAAGGTGCGGCAGCGGTCACAGGTCTTCAGATGGCGCCGTACCGGTGCGGAGGACTTGGTGAGCCCCTCGGCCACCTGGCCCAGCTCGAGCCGCACCTCCTCGCAGGTGAGCAGCCGCGCCTCGGCGGCCTCGGCGAGCGAGACCCGCGCGCGCACGAGCAGCGACTTGACGCTCGGCACGGTGGTGTCCATCGCCTCGGCGATCTGGTCGTAGGAGAGCGCGTCGATCTCGCGCAGGAGCAGCGCGGTGCGCTGGGTCTCCGGAAGGTCCTGCACGTCCGCGACGATGTGACGGAACTCCTCGCGACGGTGGACGGTGTCCGCGGTGGTGGTGCCGCCGTCGCGCTCGAACACGTCCATCGAGTCCTGGCCGGCGGGCTGCGGCCGGCGGAGGTGGTTGAGACAGCGGTTGCGCGCGATCCGGTAGAGCCAGGGACGCGCGTTGATGGGCCGGTTGTCGGCGAGCAGGGCGTTGTAGGAGGCGGTGAACACCTCCTGGAGCACGTCCTCCGCATCCTCCTTCGAGCTCAGCATGTGGCGGCAGAAGGCGAGCAGCCGCGGCTGGTAGCGATGGACCAGCGCCTCGAAGGCGCCCTGGTGCCCGCGCCGCACGAGCGCGATCAGGCGCTCATCGCGTCTGCAGCCGCAGAAGCGGAGAACGTCCTGCCAGCGCCGGAAGGGCGGCCGTGTGTCTGAGTGCTGAAGCTTCCACGTGTCGGGTGGCAAGCAGCCGGCTCGGCCGGGTGCGCGCCAATGCGTTTAGGCCGGGGGTACCCGGCCTCGAAAACACCGTAGCAACGTGGGAGTTGCGCGACTCGCGCCTGCGGCCGCACTAAGCTCTCCGGGCCCGGATAGCCCAACTGGCAGAGGCAGCGGATTTAAGACCCGCTCAGTGTGGGTTCGAGTCCCACTCCGGGCATCGCAGAGCGTAGGCGCCCTCCGCTCGGGTATACACCCGCCATGGCCAAGCTGCTCTTCATCCCCGTCTCGATCGGCGCTGGCCTGATCGCCGGATTCGTCTCGCGAAAGGTCTTCGATCAGATCTGGGGCATCGTGGACAGCGAGGAGCCACCTGACTCCAAGCACCGGGACATCCGCTGGAGTCGGCTGCTGCTGGCGGGAGCGATCCAGGGCGCCATCTTCCGCATGGTCAAGGAGGCCACCGACCACGGCAGCAGGCGCGCGTTCTACCGCACGACGGGCGCCTGGCCGGGCGAGAAGCGCCCCGATCCCGAGTAGCCGAGCACCGCTTCGCCGAAGGCGAAATTCGAGCGCAAGAACCGGCGCATCCCTGCGTTGTCGGCTGTAACAGTTAGACGCCGAGCTCGGTCCTGACGGAGTTTCCCCGCCACGGGAGGGCGGGGGAGTAGGACCGGCGAGAGGAGCAAGGCAGGGGAATGCGATCGTTCAGCGGGATCGGACGCGTGGCCGCCGTGGGCGCGGTCGTCGCGGCGATCGCGCTCGTAGCACTCGTGCTGTTCGGAGGCGGGGGCGGCGGCTACAGCGTGACGGCGCGCTTCCTGAACGCGGGCCAGCTCGTGAAGGGCAACCCCGTGCAGGTGGGTGGGGTGCCGGTGGGCTCCGTGAGCGGCATCAGGATCGCGGACGACGGTCGCGCCGAGATTGAGCTCGAGATCGACGACGAGCACGCGCCGCTGCGCGTGGGCACGCGCGCGGAGATTCGCCAGTTCTCCCAGTCGGGCCTGGCCAACCGCTACATCGACCTGAGCCTGCCCCCGCACAGCGAGAACGAGATCCCGGACGGCGGCCTGATCGACACCGACCGGACCGTCACGCAGGTCGACCTCGACGAGCTCTACAACACGCTGGACGAGGAGACGCGCCGCTCCCTGCAGGGGTTCTTCAAGGGCTCGGCCGACCAGATCCGGGGCAGGGCCGACCAGGCCAACCTCGGTTTTCACTACCTGAACCCGGCGCTCTCCACCTCCAGCCGGCTCTTCGACGAGCTGACCAAGGACACCCCGCTGCTCGAGCGCTTCCTCGTCGACAGCTCGCGGCTGGTGACGGCGCTCGCCGAGCGCCGCGACGACCTCGCGGGCCTGGTCGGGAACCTGAACGAGACGACGCGCGCGCTGGGGGGACAGAAGGCCGCGCTGGCCGAGTCGATCGGCCGCCTGCCCGGCTTCATGCGCCGCGCGAATACGACCTTCGTCAACCTGCGTTCGACCCTCGACCACGTCGATCCGTTGGTCGACGCATCCAAGCCGGTGGCGAAGCGCCTGCGGCCCTTCCTCTCGCAGGCTCGGGCCTTCGCCGCCGACGCGGAGCCCACCGTGCGCGATCTGAGACTCACGATCCGGCGCGGCGGCCGGGCCAATGACCTGATCGACCTGCTGCGCTCCTTCCCGCCGCTCGCGGACATCGCGACCGTGAGCAGGTCGCGCACGGTCGCGCCCGGTGGCCGCGCGGTCGAGGTGGGCGAGACCCGCGGCGCCTTCCAGGAGTCCGTCGAGGCGCTGCGCGGCGGCGCCGAGGAGATCGGCTTCGCGCGGCCGTACACGACTGACTTCCTCGGCTGGCTCGACGACTTCTCGACGACCGGCGGCGGCTTCGACGCCCTCGGCGCCACCGCCCGCGGGTTCATCACGTTCTCGAACACGCTGCATCCGGACTCCGTGGCGACCAAGCAGTTCCGGCGCTGCCCGGGTGCGTCCGAGCCGCCCGCGGCCGACGGCTCGAACGTGCTCTCCCAGGAGGAGCAGGACCGGCTCGGCTGCACCGAGGCTCACCGGGCGGTGCCGAAGTGAGGCGCGTGCTCGTCGCGATCGCCGTGCGTCGGGGTGTGTGCCGCCGCCTTCCTGCTGGCGGGCGCATCGACCCAGAAGCGCGGCACGACCTACAGGATCGAGTTCGACAACGCCTTCGGCCTGGCGAAGGGCGGCGACTTCCGCGTCGGCGGCGTGAACGCCGGCATGACCACCGACTTCGACGTGGTCAAGCGCCCGGGCGAGGCGCCGAAGGCGGTCGTGGAGGTCGAGATCACCGAGCCCGGCTTCGCGGACTTCCGCGAGGACGCCGGCTGCGAGATCCGCCCGCAGTCGCTGATCGGCGAGTACTACGTGGACTGCCAGCCCGGTCGGGCGGCGACGCAAGCTCGCCTGCCGGCGGCACGGTGCCGGTCGAGCAGACCTCCTCGACGATCCCCACCGACGTCGTGAACAACATCATGCGCCGTCCCTACCGCGAGCGCCTCCGGCTGATCCTGGCCGAGCTCGGCACCGGGCTGGCCGGGCGCCCGGACGACCTCCAGGAGGTGCTGCGGCGCGCGCATCCGGGCCTGCGCGAGACCTCGCGGACGCTGCGGATCCTCGGCGACCAGAACGCCGTGATCAAGGACTTCATCGCGGACTCGGACACGGTGATCACCGAGCTCGAGCGCAACAAGCGCGACGTGGTCCGCTGGGTCGAGGAGGCCGGCGACGCCGCCGAGATCACCGCCGGCAGGCGCGACGAGCTGCGCGCCGGCCTGCGCCGGCTCCCGACCTTCCTCGACGAGCTGCGGCCGACGATGGAGCGCCTGGGCGACCTGGCCGACGAGCAGACGCCGCTGCTCACGGACCTGCGGCGCGCGGCGCCCGATCTGGACTCCTTCCTCACGCGCGTGGGCCCGTTCGCCGACGCGAGCCGGCCCGCCATCGACACGCTGGGCGAGGCCGCGGCGGTCGGCACGCGCGCCTTCACCGAGGGGCGCCAGGAGATCGCCGAGCTGCGCGAGCTCTCGAGGAGCGCCCGGCCCTTCGCGCGCCGCTGCGCCAGTTCCTCGAGACGATCGACGACCGCAGGCGCGCGATCGAGGAGGACCCGCGCGCGAAGGCGACCGCACCGCCGGCCCCCGACCCCACCGCCATCGCGGGCAGCGGCGGCTTCACGGGCATGGAGGCGCTCTGGAACTACTTCTACTGGCAGACGCTCAGCATCAACCTGCTCGACGACACGAGCCACATGCTGCGCGCCTCGCTCACGGCTGCGCCCGACTGCCTCAACTTCCGCAACACGCCGCCCAGGACGGAGGAGGACCGCAGGACCTTCGAGCGCTGCAACGCGTACCTCGGTCCCAACCAGCCGGGCATCTTCAGCCCCGACCCGCTCGACGACGGCGGGAACCCCGGCGCGGCCGCGTTGCGAGCGGCGAGCGGGCAGCCGGCGGAGCGCCTCGGCGAGCAGCGCGGCGAGGGCCGGCCCGAGGCCGGACCGCTGCCCGGCCAGCCCGACCTGTCGCGTCCCCAGGTCACGCTGCCGCCCGACCTCCAGGAGCTGCTCGACTCGCCTGACGCCCGAGCAGGAGCAGCAGCTCCCTCTCGATCCGGGCGAGCTCGAGGGCGTGACGCCGGAGGAGCTGCAGAACCGGCTCGACCAGGTGCTGCCCCAGGTCGCGCCGCAGGCGCCCTCAGACACCACCGGTCAACTCCTCGACTTCCTGCTGGCTCCATGACGCGCTCGCGCAGAAAGGCGGCACTCGCGGCGCAGCCCGGTGCTGATCGGGGCGGTCGACCGTGCTCGTGGCCCTCGTGGCCGTGTTCATCGCCTACAACGCCAACTCCGGGCTGCCGTTCGTGCCCACCTACGAGCTCAAGGCAGAGCTGCCCCGGGCGCCAAGCTCGTGAAGGGCAACGAGGTCAGGGTCGGCGGCTTCCGGGTCGGCGTGGTGGACGACCTCAGGCCGAGGGTCGTCGAGGTGGACGGGCAAGCCGCGTAGCGATGGCCGTGGCCCGGCTGAAGCTCGACAAGAAGGTCGAGCCGCTGGCCGTCGACTCGACCCTGCGCGTGCGCCCGCGCTCGGCGCTCGGCCTGAAGTACATCGAGCTCACGCCCGGCACGAGCAGGCGAACCTGGAAGCCGGCGCCACGATCCCGCTCGAAGCGGGCCTCCGAGCCGCTCGAGTACGAGGACCTGTTCTCGACCTTCGACCGCGACACGCGGCCGGCGATCCAGGCCTCCACCGAGGGCTTCGGCAACGCTTTCGCCGGCCGCGGCCAGTCGATCAACCGCGCGATCGCGGCCCTCAGCCCGTTCTTCCGCGCGCTCACGCCGGTGATGCAGCCACCTCTCGGCGGACCGGAGACCGAGCTCGACCAACTTCTTCGTCCAGCTCGGCGCGGCCGCCGCCCAGGTGGCGCCGGTCGCGCGCACGCAGGCCGAGCTGTTCACCGACATGGCCGACACCTTCGCGGCGATCTCCGCGGACCCGGACGCACTGCGGCAGACGATCGAGAAGACGCCCTCCACGCTGGCCGTCTCGATCGACTCGTTCCGCGTCCAGCGACCCTTCCTCACCGACTTCGCCGACCTGTCGGCCCGCCTGCGGCCCGCGGCGCAGGAGCTGCCCCGCTCGCTGCCGGCGGTGAACCGCGCGTTCCGGGTCGGCACGCCGGTGCTGCCGCGCACCGTCGAGCTGAACGAGCGCCTCGAGTCGGCACTGGGCGAGGCGGAGGACCTGTTCCAGAACCCGAACACCCTGCTGGCGCTGCGCGACCTCGGCACGGCGCTGACGGTCACCCGCCCGGCGCTCGAGTTCATCGCCCCCTACCAGACGGTCTGCAACTACTGCGATGTACTTCGTCCACCCGCTGGGCGAGGCCCAGTCGGTGGTGCAGGACGGGCCGACGGGCGGCGGCACTGTGCTGAACCAGAACCTCAAGGAGGTCAACTCGAGCCAGCCGAACAACTACGCCTCCAACGAGGGCTCGCGGATCTGGGACATCCTCGAGGACCAGGACCCGCAGGGCGCCACCGACGCGCTCGGGCGCCCGCTGTTCCGCTTCTACTCGCCTCCGTATCAGCCCGCGATCGACGCGCAGGGCAACGCCGACTGCCAGAACGGCCAGAACGGCTACCCGAACGGCCCGCTCGGCCCGGTGCGCTACAGGCGCGGCGACATCCAGGACCGCTCCAACGCTCAGGGCATCCCGTTCCCGGGCGAGTTCGGCACGGGCGCCAACGGCGCCATCACGGAGAACAACCTGCCCGGGCTCTCGGGCGGCACCTACAAGCTCGCGCGAGCTCGGCATCGACAACCTGGCGGACGTGCCATGAGCGCCTTCCAGCAGCTTCGGGCGGGCCTGCTCGCGACTCGTCGTGATCGCCGCTGGGCGCGTACTTCGGCTTCACGAAGTCGAACCCGTTCGCGAACCCGTACGAGTTCCACGCCGTCTTCAACGACGTGAACAACCTCAAGCCGAAGTCGCCGGTGCGGATCGCGGGCGTGGAGATCGGCAAGGTGAAGAAGATCGAGCAGGTGGAGGAGGGCCGGCGCGGGGCCGCGCGCGTGACGATCGAGATGGAGGACGAGGGCCTTCCGATCAAGCGCGACGCCGAGCTCAAGATCCGCCCGCGCATCTTCCTCGAGGGCAACTTCTTCGTGGACCTCGAGCCGGGCACGCCCTCGGGCGAGGAGCTCGAGGACGGCGGCACGATCCCCGTCGACGCAGACGGCGGCGCCGGTGCAGCTCGGGGACGTGCTCACGGCGCTCCAGCGCGACACGCGCTCGGACCTCCAGACGTTCCTGCGCGAGTACTCGGCCGGGCTTGCGGACGGGGGCGCCGAGGGCTTCAACGAGTCGATCCCATACTGGGAGCCGGCCTACCGCAACTCCGCCCTCGCGAACGACGCGACGCTCGGGATCGACCCCGACCGCGACCTGCAGCGCGTGCTCGACGGGCAGCAGCGCACGTTCGCGGCGCTCGCCGAGGACGAGGGAGCGCTCAAGGACCTCGTGACGAACTTCGACGTCACCGCGGGCGCGCTCGCGCGCGAGGACGTGGCGCTGGCCGCCTCGATCCCGGCGCTGCGCGACACGCTGCGGGCCGCCGGCCCTGCGCTGGCCTCGCTCAACACCGCGCTGCCGTCCCTGCGGGCGTTCGCCGACGACGCGCTTCCGGGCGTGCGCCCTCGGACGAGACGCTCGACGCCGCGCTGCCCTTCATCCGCCAGGCCGCGCCTCTTGATGTCCGAGCGCGAGCTGCGCGGGACCGCGCGCGTCCTGCGCCGGACGATCCCCGACGTGGTGGCCTTCAACCGCGTCTCGATCCCGTTCCTCGAGCAGACCCGATCGCTGTCGGCGTGCACCAACGACGTGCTGGTGCCGTTCCAGGAGCTCGAGATCCCGAACCCGGACGAGCCTGAGAACGACGGGCAGAAGGTCCGCGCGCAGCTCCAGCGCGGGTTCCCCGGTCTCGCCGGCGAGAGCCGCCTCTCCGACGGCAACAACCAGTTCTTCCACGCCGGCGCGGGCCCGCCCGGCAACCGCGTGCGACCCGGGTCGCCGCCCGACGGCGGCAGCATGCCGCCCGAGCACCGCCCGGACGTGCCCTGCGAGAACCAGGAGCTGCCCGAACCTGCACGCCCCCGGCGGGCCGATCGCGAAGTTCCCCGTGCTGGAGCGGAGCGCCGGCACGACCACGAACGAGGCTGCGCCGCCCGTGAGCGAGGGCCAGTTCCTCGACGCGGTGCGCACGTTTGCGAAGGAGGGCTGGCCCGCCATCGAGAAGGCCCGCGAGGAGTACCGCGAGCGCGAGGCGAAGGCGAGCGGTCGCCGGGAGGGCGCAGCGATGAGGCACCGCAATCCGCAAGAACCTGGCGGACGTCCTGGCGATCATCGGCGTGGTCGGTGCTCGGCTCTCGCGATCGGCGGCCTACATCCTCTCGAACCAGCGTCTGCGCTTTCCCCTGCATCGAGGAGAAGCCACTCACGCTCGTGGCCGAGCTCCCGGACGCCCAGGCGGTCACCCCCGGGCAGGGCCAGACCGTGGTCGTGGCGGGCGTGCGGATCGGCGACATCGGCTCGGTCGAGCTGGAGGACGGGCGAGCCGTCGTGGAGATGCAAATCGACCGCGAGCACGAGGGCCTGGTTCGCGGAGGGCGCGAGCGCCCTGCTGCGCTCCAAGACGGGCACCAAGGACATGTTCGTTGAGGTCGACCCGGGCGAGGGCCGGGCGCTCGAGGACGGCGACCGCATCCAGCTCGCGAACACGCTCCCGGACGTCGACCCGGACGAGTTCCTGTCGGCGCTCGACGCCGACACGCGCGAGTACCTGCAGCTGCTGATCACCGGCGCGGGCAAGGGTCTCGAAGGTCGCGGCACGGACCTGCGCGAGACGCTGCGCCGGCTCGGGCCCACCCATCGCGACCTCGCGCGTGTAACTGAGGCGGTGGCCGAGCGGCGCTCGAACCTCCGCCGCCTGGTCAACCGCTACGGCCTGCTCACCACCGAGCTCGGGAAGAGCGATCGCGACATCGCGCGCCTGGTGCGCGCCTCCGAGGCCGCGCTCGGCGCCTTTGCGGACGAGGACGAGAACCTGTCGGGCACCGTAGCCCGCCTCCCCGGCACGCTGCGCCAGACCGAGGAGACGCTCGGCAAGGTCGAGCTGCTCGCCGATCGCATGGGGCCGACCTTCGAGTCGCTACGCCCCGCGTTCTCGAAGCTCGACGAGGCGAACGACTCGATCCGCCCCTTCGCCCTCGAAGCCGCGCCGGTGCTCGAGAAGCAGGTGCGCCCGTTCGCGCGAGTGGCGCAGCCCTTCCAGCGCGACCTGGGCGCCGCCTCCAAGGAGCTCGCCGCGGCGGGGCCGGACATGACCAAGGCGTTCCGCGGCCTCAACCGCCTGTTCAACATCGGCGCCTACAACCCCGGCGGCAGCGAGGGCATCGGCGAGGCCTGCGAGCTCGAGGGGAGCTGCGCGCGTGAGGAGCGGGCTCGCAACGAGGGCTTCCTCTACTGGCTCGCCTGGGTGGGGAACAACACCACCTCGCTGTTCTCGACGGCCGACGCGCTCGGCCCGATCCGGCGCGCCTACCTGCTCGGCCTCAACTGCAACATCGTGTCCTCGGGCGCCGACCTGGCCGGCGTCCCGGCGGCCGAGGTGCAGCCGCTCGTCGACCTGCTGGGCGGTACGGGGGTGTGCGCGAAGCCATGATCAAGCGCCGGCCCAGCATCGGACGGATCGTCGCCATGGCCGCGTTCACGCTGTCGGTCTTCGGCCTGCTGATCTTCCTCTGGATCGCCTTCGGCGGCTCGATCCCGCTCGGTCCGGAGGGCTACCGCTTCACCGTCCACATGCGTGAGGCGGCCACGCTCGCGGTCGAGGCCGACGTTCGCATGGCGGGGGTGAACGTCGGCAAGGTCAAGGGCAAGGAGCTCGACGTGGGCGGCGCGCGCACGATCGTCGAGGTCGAGGTCGACGAGCCCTACGCGCCGATCGCGAAGGACACGCGCGCGATCCTGCGTCAGAAGACGCTGCTCGGGGAGACCTACCTGGAGCTCTCGCCCGGTAACCGGAAGCGCGGTGTGCTCGCCGACGGCGAGCGGTTGCCGAACGCCCGCGTGGAGTCGACGGTCGAGCTCGACGAGATCTTCAGCGCCTTCGACCCGCAGACCCGAGCGGCCTTCCAGGACTGGGTCAAGGAGCTCTCCGGGGTGATCGAGGGGCGGGCGGCCCAGGACGTCAGCGACTCGCTCGGCAACTTCGAGGGCTTCGCGGTCGACGGCGCGCAGCTCCTCACGGTGCTGGACGAGCAGGATCAGGCCGTGCAGCGCCTGGTGCGCAACACCGGGCGAGGTCTTCGGCGCCATCAACGAACGCCGGGGCGCCCTGCGCGAGTTGATCGTGAACTCGAAGCGGACCTTCGAGGCGACGGCAGCCCGCGACGAGGCGCTCGCGGAGACGTTCGCGATCCTCCCGACCTTCCTCGACGAGTCGAAGGCGACAGCCGCGCGCCTGGAGGACTTCTCGCGCCGGACACGTCCGCTCGTGAACGATCTCAAGGGCCCCGCGGACGACCTCGGCCCGACCGTCCGCGACCTCGGCGACCTCGCGCCGGACCTCGAGCGCCTGTTCCGCGACCTCGACCCGCTCGTGCGCGCGAGCCGCACCGGCGTCCCCGCCCTCGAGCGCACGCTCCGTGAGGCGGAGCCGCTCACCGAGGCTCTCCATACGTTCCTCCCCGAGCTCAACCCGATCCTCGCGTACTTCAACTACCACCAGTCGACGATCGCCGGCTTCATCTCGAACGCCTCCTCGGACCTCGCCGCCGACTACGGCACCGGCCAGCGCGGCCAGACCCAGATCGCGATCATCAACGGGCGCACGCTGCAGGGCTACAAGCACGGCGAGGCCCCGCCCGACTGGGTGCGCGGCAACGCCTACATGGCGCCGAACGCGCTCAACCGGTCGGTCCTGCTGGGCGGAATCGAGAGCTTCGCCTGTCCGGGCGGGGAGCGCCGCGACCCGCTCGACGCCACCGAGCCCGGTCAGGGCGACGACGCCAAGCGGGTCCCCTGCCTGGTGCAGCAGCCCTCGCTCTACGACGGCAATCGCTTCCCCATCCCGCAGCGGGGCGAGGCGCCGCTTCGCACCCCGCCGCGCGGGGCCGAGGGACCGAGCCGAGCCGAGGATCCGGACCCGGCCGACTGAGCTCGGCCTAGTGGCGCGCAAGCGCCGGCTCGGGCTCGGCCGCGTCGCCGAGTGGGGTCCGCCTGTCGAGCCCACCGTCCGGCAGCAGGCGCGTGAGCGCGGCCACGGCGAGGCCGACCAGCGCGAACACGATCGAGGTGAGCGCGAAGGCGTGCCCGATGCCCTCGGCATCGGCCGCGAAGAAGACGACGCCCGCGACAGCCACGCCGAGCGCGTTGCCGAGCGCCTGCGTGGTCGAGACGACCCCCGAGGCCGAGCCCGCGCGCTGGTCGTCGAAGGTCTCGAGCAGGATCGCGTTGAGTGAGGTGAGGCACACGCCCATTCCCGCTCCGATCAGGACCAGGCCCGGAACCAGGGCGAGGATCGACCCGCCGACGCCCACCTCCGACACCGCGATCGCCATCGCCCCGTGGCCGGCCGCGAGCGCGAGCCCGCCGCACAGCGGCGCAGCCCGACCGAAGCGCTCCACCGCCTGCTCGGTCGCGCCGGCGGCGACCACGTAGACCACCGCGGCGATCGTGAACACGAGGCCGGCCTCCAGCGCGTCGAGGCCTCGGCCAGCCTGGAGGTAGAGGGCGAAGTACGCGAAGAACGCCGCCTGTCCACACCAGAATGCCGTTTGCGCCGAGAGCCCGGCCGAGAAGCGCCGGCTGCGGAACATCGCCAGGTCCACGAGCACGCCCTCCCCGCCGCGGCCACGCTCGCGCTGACGCCGGAGGAACGCCGCCAACAGCACCGCCGCGGCGCCGAAGGAGACCCACGTCCAGGCGGGCCAGCCCTGTTCGCGGCCCTCGATCAGCGGCACGACGACGCCCGTGAGCGCGAGCGTCAGCAGCACCACTCCGGCCAGGTCGAGCGGGCCGGCGGCCGGAGCGCGCGACTCGGGCACGAGCCTGGGCGCGGCCACCAGCGCGGCCAGCCCGATCGGCACGTTGATGAGGAAGCAGCTGCGCCAGCCGAGCCCCGCCACGTCGAGCTCGATCAGGACTCCGCCCACGAGCTGCGCCGCGGCGGCCGCCAGGCCCATCGCCATGCTGTAGATCGCGAGCGCCTTCACGCGCGCGGCTCCGTCGAACGCGACACCGATGATCGCGAGCACCTGGGGCATGAGCATCGCTCCCGCGATCCCCTGCGCGATGCGCCCGGCGATCAGCGTCTCGGCGCTGGGCGCCGCGGCGCACGCGAGCGAGGCGAGCGTGAAGAGCGCGACCCCGACCCAGTACATGCGACGGCGCCCGAGCCGATCGCCGAGCTTGCCGCAGGTCACCAGGAGGATCGCCTCCAGGATCGCGTAGCTCGCCACGATCCACTCGAGCTCGGCGGGGCCGGCCTGGAGATCTGCCGCGATCGACGGCAGCGCGACGTTCACGATGAAGAAGTCGAGGACGACCATCAGCGCACCCGCGATGATCACCGGCAGGGCCGCCCATGGAGGTGCGGCGGATGCATTCGGTTTCATGGCCGGGACGATTCCCCAGCCATTGCGTCGCGTCGATTACCTCGCGAGTAAGGCTCGCCGGCGCCGGCCGCGTGATTCAGTCTCTACTTCACGGTGAGACTTCCCGTGTGGCACCCGCGGCAGCTCTCGTCGAGCGGCGAGGCCGAGGGCGGTGCGGTCCACCAGACCGGTATCGACCTCACCGTTCGGACCACGCACCGCTGTCCCGCTGGGTGCGGAGCGCGGCCGCCAAATGACGGTAAATGGGCAGTATCGGACATTTCTTCCCGCGTTAACGCGATTCCGCGCCATACTGGAGCCGTGATCCTGTGCACGGACGCGACCCGCTGCCCGCTTGGCGAGGGCGGGGTTAGATTGGACTCGCGCGGCGCCCTCCTACCTCCGGCGCAACGCCCACCCCGTGCCGGTGTACTCACTCCCTCTCAGCCTGGACGAACGTTCGATGCTCCCGTCGCGATCGGCTCAAGCCGTTGCGTAAATCTGCCGAGATAGAGAAGCGTGGCCCCCTTCCACCCCCTGCGTGACGAGACGCGGGTCTTCGCGGCTCGCGTACTGGCTGCGGTAGCGGTCTTCTGCGTGATCGCGCTCGCGCTGCTGTCGGGGAGCAGCGCCGGCCCGCTCGCGAGCGCGGAGGCCCAGGATCCGAAGGGCAACGCGTACGGGCAGACAGAGGGGGCGACCCCGCGCGGCAACGGCGTGCTCGGGGGCGGTGGGGCGAAGCAGGATCCGCCGGACCCGGTCGCGCCCGAGGTCCAGCAGCCGACGACCGAGTCGGCGCCGGTGCCCGCGCCGACCGGCTCGATCGATCCCGCCAACGGCGGCGGCAAGGGCGGGAACTCAGGCGCGGCCGCACCTGCGCCCACCGGCGCCACCAAGGGGAACGGCAACGGGAACGGGAACGGCAACGGCGCCGCCACTCCGGTGGCCGAGACGCCCGTGACGGAGCCCGTGACGGAGCCCGCTCCGGCCACGGAGCCGGCTGCGCCCGCCGCGGCAAACCTGGACGAGCCAGACTTCCAGCGCCAACCAGCCCTCTGAACGGCAGGCGCCGCGTCAGCCCAACAACGTCCAGACCCCCCCGCGCGGGACGGAGACGAGCGGCGGCAGCGAGGACCTCTCGCTCTCGGCCACTCCCGACGAGCCCGCCCCGGCGGCCGGCGCCGGCGGCTTCGAGCAGGTCGGCCGCGCCCGGGGCGGCGGCGAGGGGACCGCGGAGCAGACGACGCGTCGCGGCGTCACGACCGAGCGCGTGGCCGACGAGCCGCGCCGGCCCCTCATCGAAACGATCCTGCGCCCGGTCGAGGTGGTGCCGGACGGGCTCAAGGTCGCGCTCGCCGCGCTGGCCGCGCTCTCCATCCTGCTCGGCTTCGGCTATCTGCTGACCGCGATTCGCAACCGCTCGCTGGCGCGCCAGCGGCGCGAGCTGCTCACCGAGGTCGGGCTGCTGCAGAGCGCCCTGCTGCCGCCCGTTCCGGAGCGGGTCGGCTCGCTGCGTACGTCGGTGGCCTATCGCCCGGCGGACGGTCCTGGCGCCGGCGGAGACTTCTACGACGTGCTGCCGCTGACCGGCGGCCGCGTCGGCTTCATCCTCGGCGACGTGTCCGGCCACGGGCGCGGCGCCCTGGCCCGCACCGCGTTCATGCGCTACACGCTGCGCGCGTATCTGGAGGCCGGCCTCGAGCCTCGCGTCGCACTTCAGGTTGCGGGCCGCGTGATCGACGAGAACCTCGGTGGGGACTTCGCAACCGTGCTGCTGGCCGTGCACGACCCGGACACGGGCTCGCTCACCTACGCGACGGCCGGGCACCCCTCGCCGATCGTGGTCGGCCCTCAGCCGCACGATCCCGTCACGGCCGGCTCCTCGCCGCCGATCGGGGTCGGCGTGCGCACCGGTCTGCGGCAGACCACGGTGCCGCTGGTGCCCGGCTCGACCGCCTGCATGTTCACGGACGGGCTGATGGAGGCCCGCGTCGACGGCGGGATCCTCGGACGCGACCGGCTCGAGAGCCTGCTCGACGAGCTCGGGCGCGACGCCACCGCGCGCGGCCTGATCGACAGCGTCCACAGCGAGGCGCGCGTGCTCTCCGACGACATCGCCGCCGTGGTCATCCAGCCGGCCAACGGCGTGACCGCCGGCCTCTTCCGCACCGAGCAGCTCGAGCTCAGCGACGAGGAGCTCGAGGGCCCGACCGCGCGTCGCTTCCTCGAGGCCTGCGGCGTGCCCGAGACGGACGCCGACGCGGCCGTCTACGACGCCCGCACGCTCGCCGAGCGCTTCGGCGGCGTGATCCTGCACGTGGTCTTCGGCAACCGCCTGCGCGTGGAGGTCCTCCCGCGCAACGTGGAGTCGATCGAGGCCGCGTCGCGCCGGGCCGCCGCTCGCTGAGAGCCCCGCGCCCGGCCCCGCTCAGCGCAGGGCGTCGATCACGAGGTCAGGCCGGTCCTCCACCACGAAGTGAGCCGCATCCTCGATGCGCAGCACCTCGGCGGCGGGGAACAGCTCGAGCCATTGATCGAGGAACATCGGCTGGAAGACCGGGTCGCGCATCCCCCAGATCAGCTTGACCGGCACGTCGAGCCCCTCCAGCCGCTCGTGGATCTGCCCCATCAGGCGGGCGCTGCGATCGCGCTCGGTGAGCGGGATCTCGCGCTGGAAGGCCAGCACCCCCACGCGCGACCAGTAGTCGGGGAACGGGGCGCGGTAGGCCTCCATCATCACGCTGTCGGTGTCGCGGTGGGCCATCCCGCCGGGGATCGACTCGACGAACAGGTTGCCGCCGAGGGCCAGGATCTCCCCAAGCCCCTCCGTGCGGAACTCGCGCAAGAACGGCGGCAGGAAGCTCGGCAGCTCCCAGGCCCAGGTGTTGAGCAACACGAGGGCCTCGAGGCGCTCCTGGCGCTCGAGCAGTGCGCCGAGGCCGATCGGTCCGCCCCAGTCGTGGGCGACCAGCGTGACGTTGCGCAGGTCGAGCTCGTCGATCAACGCGAGCGCGTTGTCGATGTGCGCCTGCAGCGAGTACGCGTACAGGCGCGGCGGCTTGTCCGAGCGACCGAAGCCCATGTGGTCGAATGCCACGCAACGCCGGCCCTCCGCGGCCAGCTCGGCGATCGGCCGGCGCCACAGGTAGCTCCAGGTCGGATTCCCGTGGACGAACAGGAGCGGCGCCGCGTGGCGCGGCCCCTCGTCGACGTAGTGAAGCCGCAGATCGTCCGCCACGCTCACGAAGCGAGCCTCGAACGGGAACGTCCCCGCGAAGTCCCCACTCAGTCCCTCGGGCATCGATCCGGCTTATATCCAATCGAATAGGCTCGCACTCCCCTTGTCCGCCGAGGCCGCACACACCGAGCAGGGCGCTGCGCTCCACGGCGGCCGGCTGGTGGCCAAGCGGCTCAGGGCGCACGGGGTCACGAAACTGTTCACGCTGTCCGGCGGTCACCTCTTCTCGATCTACGACGGCTGTCGCGAGGAGGGCATCGACATCGTGGACGTGCGCCACGAGCAGTCGGCGGCCTTCGCGGCCGAGGGCTGGGCCAAGGCAACCCGCGAACCGGGTGTCTGCGCGCTCACGGCGGGCCCGGGGGTGACCAACGGGATGAGCGCGATGGCGTCGGCGCTCATGAACGGGAGCCCCGTGCTGGCGCTCGGCGGCCGCGCGCCGGCGATGCGCTGGGGGATGGGCTCGCTCCAGGAGATCGACCACGTCCCATTCGTGGCACCGATCGCCAAGCTGGCGCGGACCGCGGACTCGACCGCCGCGATCCCTGCGCTCGTGGACGAAGCGCTGCATGCGACGCTCGAGCCGCCGAGCGGCCCGGCCTTCGTCGACTTCCCCCTCGACCAGGTGTTCATGGAGTCGGACGTGGACGCCGACGCGCCGGCGTCGCTCCCCGATCCCGCCGGGCTGGGGCCGGCGGACGGCGACGCTCTCGAGCGCGCCGCCGAGCTCTTGCGCTCGGCCTCGAAGCCGGTCGTGATGGCCGGAACCGGCCTCTACTGGGCGCACGCCGAGACGGAGCTGCGCGCCCTCTGCGACGAGCTCCACGTGCCGGTGTTCCTGAACGGGATGGCGCGCGGCTGCGTGCCGGCCGACCACCCGCTGTTCTTCTCACGGGCGCGCGGGACGGGGCTCAAGGGGGCCGACGTCGCGCTCGTGGTCGGCGTGCCGATGGACTTCCGGCTCGGCTTCGGCGGCTCGTTCGGCGACGACACGCAGATCGTCGTGATCGGCTCCTCCGCCCCCGAGCGGGAGCACCCGCGCGAGGTGGCGGCCGAGCTCTACGGCAGCGTGGCCGGCGCGCTCGACGCGCTTCGCTCGGCCGCTGCCGGCGGTCCCGCGGCGGAGCGCACGGCATGGGCGGCCTCGCTGCGCGAGGTCGAGAACGAGAAGCGCGCCGCGGAGCAGGAGGACCTGACCGACGCTCGCTCGCCGCTTCACCCGATGCGCGTGTACGGCGAGCTCGCCCAGGTGCTCGATCGCGACGCGATCGTGATCGGCGACGGCGGCGACTTCGTGTCCTTCGCCGGGCGCATGGTCGAGACGTACGAGCCCGGCTGCTGGATGGATCCGGGCCCCTACGGCTGTCTAGGAGCCGGCCCGGGCTTCGCGCTCGCCGCCCAGGTCGCTCATCCCGGGCGCCAGGTCTGCCTGCTGCTCGGCGACGGCGCGTTCGGCTTCGCCGGCATGGAGTTCGACAGCTTCGTGCGCCACGGCCTCCCGATCGTCGGCGTGATGGGAAACAACGGCATCTGGGCGCTCGAGAAGCACCCGATGGAGTTCCTCTACGGCTATTCGGTGGCGGCCGAGCTGCAGCCCGAGTGCCGCTACGACGAGGTCGTGCGCGCGCTCGGCGGCCACGGCGAGCTCGTGAGGCGTCCCGACGAGCTGCGACCCGCCCTCGAGCGGGCCTTCGCGTCGGGGAAGCCCGCGCTGGTGAACGTCCTCACCGACCCCGCCGTGGTCTACCCCCGCAGGGCCAACCTCGCCTAGCCGGCGGCCGATAGTGAAAAGAGGGCTCGCGCCCTTCCCCCCTTGGCGCATCTGGTTTATCATTGCTCCGCTGGGTGAAGAGGCCGTGCCGCAAGACGGTGAGGCTGACCCGCCTGGTACATAGGTTCGGGCGAAGCCGCATCGTATCGGCGCCTCCCGCCGTCCGAACCGCAAGGCCCTTTCAAGGCACGTACCCCTGCCCGTCCTGATAGGGCCGTTTTGAGAACCGCCCGCATGATGCGGGCGGTTCTTTGTCCGGACTCAGACGTTTTCCGAGGCGGCGGCCATCGCGGCGCCGTGCAGGATGTCTGCCTCGCTCACCTCGATCTCGTCGAGGCCGAACGCCCGGATCGACTCCACCAGGATCGCAACCCCGGCCACGATCGTCGGCGCGCGATCGGGATGGAGGCCCTTGACCTGGCGCCGCTCCCCGAGCGGCAGCGCGGCCAGCATCGCCAGGATCCGCTCCGCCGTCGCGAGAGAGACCACGTAGCCGTGAACCTTCGACGAGTCGTACGGATCGAGCTCCTGGTCGATCGCGGCGAGCGAGGTGGCCGTGCCGGCCACGGCGATGCCCTGGGCGGTCGCCTCGCGCGTCGGCGCCGGCACGCACCCCTGGATCACGGCCCTGACGTCGGTCGCGAGCGCCTCGAGCTCGCGATGGGCGGGCGGATCGGTCGTCAGGAAGCGCTCGCTGTGGCGCACGGAGCCCATCTGGGTCGACACGTGGAAGCCGAGCCCCTCCGCCGCCGTCCCCGTCACGTACTCGGTCGAGCCGCCGCCGATGTCGATCACCACGGTCTGCTCCCCTTGGTGCTCGCCGCGGCCCGCGGTGGCGCCGAGGAAGGTGAGCCGCGCCTCCTCGTCCCCCGAGATCGTGCGCGCGTCGATGCCGAAGCTCTCGTTCAGCTCCTCCCGGAACGCCGGCCCGTTGGCGGCGTCGCGCATGGCGCTCGTGGCCACCGCGATCACCTCGCCGACCTCGAACCGGTCGATCACCTCGCGATAGACGGCCAGCGCGTCCCGCACCCGGTCCATCGCCTCGTCGGCCAGGCGGCCCGTGGCGTCGACGCCCTGGCCGAGCCGGGTGATCGTGGTGCGCTTGTCGAGCTCGACCAGCTCGCCGGCTCGCAGCTCCGCCACGAGCAGCCGAGTGGTGTTGGTCCCGAGGTCGACGACGCCGACCCTCGTGTTCGCTGGCTCCGCCACCGGCGGGACCGTACAGATCCGCCACACGCGCCAAAGCTGTTGACGCTTGCCCGCTCCATGGCTAGATTCGTGCGTTCACGCCGCGGGGTGGAGCAGTCAGGTAGCTCGTCGGGCTCATAACCCGAAGGTCGCGGGTTCGAATCCCGCCCCCGCTACTCACCGAAGCCCCTGCTAAGCCAGGGGTTTCGTCGTTTCGGAGCAGCCAGATCAGGGTCCTCGGTACTTCGTTCGAGTCGGTGGACCGAAATCGACGGCGCTCGTCTCTCGTCGCCGCCGTCTGGGCGATCTCTCCTGAACGCGAAAGCGGCCCCGCTGTGGGGGCCGCTTTGCCTAGCTGTCGAAACTCGTCTTCTCAGCCCGATGGGAAGGCGAAGAAGCCTTCGTCATCTTCGACCGCAGGGCCGTCGAAGCCGTTGACGTAGTTGCCCGGTGTCGAGTCGGGGTCGCGAACGCTCGAAATGAGCACCTGGGCGTAGTACCTGCGTCCGGCAGCGACCGTGATAAAGGCCGGGGTTCGCGACTCTCCCGCCGCCAGGTTGATGTCCCCGCTCACAGTACTGCCGCCAGTCGAAGACAGGAACTCGACGGTGGCCGTCGCAGGTCCCGGACCCGAGTTGGTCACCGTCACCGCAATCGCATCCTCGGCCTCTTCGTCGGGCACGACAGTGCGGCTGAGGCTGACGCTGAGGTCGGCCGCAGGGGTGTCGAACAACTGCCCGCCCCTGGCGGCGTAGCTCGTGCACTCTGAGGAGTTGTCGAACGCGTCGCCGGTCTTGGTGAACAGCGACTCCCAGCCGTCCTTCTGGCACTTCTTCGCGTTGACGTTGTTCGGGCCGTTCTTGCCCGCCGACGCCGGGGCGACGGCGACAGCGAGACCGAGCGCCGCCACCGCAGCAACGAGCGCAAGACGAGTCCTTCGGGACATGAGGGTCCTTTCCCAAGGCCGGTTGGGGGGAGGCTCGCCTGACCAGTGGACGCCCCCGGTCGCAGATCACCGTAACCGGGCACAACCGGCCGACGCAAACCTGCAGCTACTCGCTCTGCGAAGCCGCCGAGCGCCCCGACCTCCCGCACAATGCTCGGCCGAGCTTCGATGCGCTCGTCGACGTCCCGAGCATCGACGACGTGCTCGCTGGCCTCTAGCCATCCTGGACGCGAGCCTGCGAGCGGCAGATACTGGGCGGGCGATGTCGAAGGAGAATGTGGAGTTGGCTCAGCAGGCCTTTGACGCCTTCAACCGACGCGACATCGGTGCGTTTCTGGCGCTGATGGCCCCGGACGTGGTGGCCGAGTCGCGCCTGGTCGCAATGGAGGGCGGCTATCACGGCCACGACGGAATCCGCCACTGGTGGCAGAGCCTGCTCGGCGCGTTCCCGGACTACACGCTCGAAACGGTCGAGGTGCGCGAGCATGAGAACCTGACGCTCACAACGCTGCGTGGTCGTGGCCACGGCGCGGACAGCGACACCCCGTTCGTGGACACGGTCTGGGTGGTGGTCGACTGGCGTGACATGAAAGTCATCCGCTGGCGCGTCTTGTCAACGGAAGCGGAAGCCCTCGAAGCCGTGGGGCTGTCGGAGTAGAGCGCCCGCGCAGAAGCGCCGAGCGCCCCGACCGCCGTACACGAGCCGGGGCGCTGAGACGAGTGTGCGGCGCTAGGCGCTGTTGAGCACCGCGAACGGGTGGCCGCCGCGTGCTCGCTGCCCCCTGACCGCTCTGGGATGTCCGGCCGCGCGGCGATCCCTTTGCATGGAAGGCAGAAGTCCGCTCCGCTCGGACCCGGACTTGCGCATCCAGGCGGAAGCAGCACTCGCGATCAGTGGTGCGGAGCTGGCCGTCGTCCCTCGCCAAGGGTTTGCGATGAACCACGCGGTCGTGCATCCGCCGAGCGACGACACGCCATTCACTCGCTGACGAGAGCACGTCAGCGAAATGCAGCGAAATGTCAGAGGGTCGTATTCTGCTGTCGCGAAGACGGCCAGCGCAAAGCGAGGAGGCAGGCAGCGATGTTCGCCAGCAACGAAGACCATTTCGGGGGCCCGAAGGCGAGCTGGCGCCGGTCGCCGCGGGCGGGCAGGTCGGTTCGGCTTGCCGCGCTCGCCCTGGCGGTCGCCGGGCTAGTCACGTTGGCTCCTGCGACCGCCCGTGCCAACCTCGTGATGGTGCATTCCGCCAAGAGCGGGACGCTCACTGGGGACCAGCTGACGCTGCACGGCGTCGGGCGCCGGGTCACCTGGGCCACCAACAAGGGCCGGTCGGGCGTGGTCTCGATCGCGCGGCTGCACCGGCGGCTGTTCTTGCCCGCGACGCCGTGGGCCACGGGCACGCTTCATATCGCGGGCCAGCGCGGCGGACAGGAGTTGGCGTTCAGGCTGCGCCGACCGCGCTACAACCGCGCGCGCCAAACCGTGCGCTACAAGGTCAAGCGGCTGAGCAAGCGCCGCCCCGCCCGCGCTTCCGGATTCCGTCCGCAGCGCCGATTCGGGGCCGCATCGCTATCGATGGTCGGCGCCAGACTGGTCGGTGACAATGGCGGCCTCGACTGCAGGTCGACGCTTGAGACCGACGTCAACTATTTATGGGAAGCCTCCAACGAGTCGAAGTGGCCTACCGACACCTGGGACCAGGGCATTCCCTTCCAGGACACCATCGGTGGTGACGCAAACTCGGCGTCCTGGGGCTCCGACGGCGGCCTTTTGCGTGGCTGCAGTGTCACCGGCGTGTGGACGATCATCCCCTGGCCTGATGACCCGAACCTGCCCGTGCCCTCCGCCACAGTCACCGTCACCACGACGTATCCGTGGTCCGGCCAGCCCAGCAACACCTGTACCTTGACGAACCCGGCCTTCACCTGCCAAGCGGTGACCAACGATTACGGCAGTGCCTCGTGGTCAATCGAGCCGTCCGGGCAGTAGGTCCCATCTGCTCATGGCAAGTACGGTACGCCCGCGATCAGCTCGCAGTCGTCCTCAACCATGCCTGTCGCGATAAGCGGCTGACAGCTCCGCAGCGCGCTCACTCCGGTATGAAGGTCGGATCGAGCGGCTCGCCGTAGGCACGCGCGGCCAGCGGCAAAGCCCTGGCCGGCACAGCCTCGACGTCAAGCAGCTCGGCGACGCGCGCCACAGCCGCTGCGCGCCGGCGCGAGGATGGCAGGGCGAGCGTGACGATCCGAGCGAACTCGGCCCGCATGCCACGCTGGTGCAGCTCGATGCGGCCCCACAGGACGACGGCGCCGCGCACGACCGCCAGCCGCTCGCGCCCCCTGGACCGTTGTGGAGTGAAGAGCGCGTAAATCCCGCATACGCAGCCGTGTGCCGGAGCCGGCTCAGGGTGAGTCGACGCCGTTCGCCACAGGCCCTGAGCTGGGCGGCAGTCGGGCAGGCACTCGGCTCGCATCGGCCCCGCCCCCCAAAGCGTGCGCGCCAGTGGCGAGAGGATCTCATCCGCGATGAGCACCCACTCGCGATAGCCGATGATCGGTCCGATCGCGTCCTCGGCGACACATTCACTGGTCCGCGAATCGCGCACGCCGGGCCAATCGTACGCCCGCGCGGCGCCAGTCAGCGACGTAAGCGAGATCGGAAGGCCCCGAGTGAACGCATCTGGTTACCGATGGTTCGGCGGGTCGGCGCATTGCTCGTTCACAGCGCGTGAGCGATAGAGCCTCGGTGGCGCAGTGCGCCGGGCCCTCTTTCACGAGTGCTGCTTCGAGGCTTGCTGTTTCGATCTGTGGGGTCGGTGACGTCCGACGCTGAGGAGAAGGTCCCGACCGGGCGGCGAGCTGACTCTCTTTGAGGCTGTCGACCCGTCGGGTCTGACCTCCTTTTGTTGTGTCGCTCGTCGCCGGTCGGGGATGTTCGGCGTGGGTTGATAGGAGCTGGCAGCGCCCTCAGCAAGCCGTGTCCGCTGGACGTCCAGCATCCGCAAAGCAGAAAGGATGTGGACGAGGCCCGTGATCGTGCTCGGGGCGGACACCCACAAGAGCTCGCACACGATCGCCGCCGTCGATAGCGCGACCGGCGAGCTGCTCGGTGATAAGACGATCGGAGTCGGAGTTCGCGGCTTCGCGGCGCTGTTGATCTGGGCGCGCGGCCTCGCCGCTGAACGGGTCTGGGCACTGGAGGATTGCCGCCATGTCTCCGGCGCGCTAGAGCGGTTCTTGATCGCGC
>CAWEVH010000021.1:0-173047 GCA_963812415.1 uncultured Thermoleophilaceae bacterium
TGTTGCTCAAAGGCGCTGGAGGGGTTGTGGTGCTTGATGCGGTGCCTGCTGGAGCACGCCGCCGAGCGGGCGTTGTCCCGACTGGCCTGTCTCAGGCCGTTGCGGGCGCGTTCTGGCTGCGGTGGAGCTTGAGCAGGTTGTGGGTCGCGGTGATCAGCCGCCATTCGGAGCGGCAGGCGGCCCTGCCGCGGCGTAAGAAGCGGTCGATGCGACGGTTGAATTTGGTGTTCGCGAACACCGGCTCGATCGTGACCTGGCGTTTGCCGTAGAGCTGCTTGCCCGGGTCGGTTTCGAGCACCCTGCGCATGAACGCGTAACGGCCGCCGTCCCAGCCCGGCCGGGCACCTTTGCGTTTGCCGGCGTCGGGTGGGATCAGCACCTGAATGCCGCGGCCTGCGAGCTGGTCCATCTGGTCGTGGTGCCAATAGCCGGCGTCGGCGACGACCACCGCCGGCGCCTCGGCGACGCCGGCGCCGGCGAGCTCGCGCTCGGCCGCCAAGACCATCGGATCGAGGTGGCCGAAGTCGGGCGAGTCGGCGTTGATCTCGGCGGCGACGACGATCTGGTTCTCGTTGCAGACGGCCTGGGCGTTGTAGCCCTGCAGGTAGCCGCGCGGCGTCTTGACGTTGCGCGAGTCCGGGTCGGTGATGTTGACCTTGCCTTGCGGGGTCTGCGGCGGCGTGTAGGGCGTCGGCGGCGCGCCGAACCGGCGGCCGTCCTTCATCACCCCGCGCGCGCGATAGGCCTCGTAGGCCTCGTTCGCTCGACAGTGCACGTCGTGCTCTTCCTCCAGGCGGCGCTTGCCCTCGCGCAGCCTGGCCGGGCGCGACTTCGCAACCGGCCTGGCTTCGGCGGCGCGCCGCTCGTCGAGGCGGCGCTTGGCATCGCGCAGCCAGCCGCGCCGGCCCTGCGCCGTCGCCAGCTCCGGCGGCAGCTCGTCGCCGCGCCGCTCGCCAAAGCGCTCGTCCTCGGCCCGGTCGACCGCGTCCGCCTCCGCCAGGATCTCCTTGGCGATCTGGTCGTAGTCGAGGTTCTGGTGCTGCGAGGCGTTGGCGTGCAGCTTCGTGCCGTCGACAGCGAGCACCGCCACGCCGACCAGACCGGCGTCCGCGCAGAGCGCCAGCACCTCGCCGAACAGGCCGGCCAGCGCCGCCTCGTGGCGCTGGCGAAAGCGCGCGATCGTGCAGTGATCGGGCCGCTGGTTCGCGGCGATCACCCGGAACGCGACATCATCGACGCAGGCCCGCTCGACCACCCGCGACGACCGCCGCCCGACGGCATACGCGTAGAGCAACAGCGCCACCATCATCGCCGGGTCGTGCGCCGCCCGGCCATGGCCGTCCCCACGGTAAGCCGCGTAGAACGCCGACAGATCCATCTCCGCCACGGCATCGATCACAAACCACGCCAAGTGCCCCTCGGGCAACCACTCGCGCAGGCTCGGCGGCAACAACAACTCCTGCTCACGATCACACGCAAGGAAGTTCTGGGCCATGACCCGGATCGTCCAGACCGCCCCGGACGACACCGCCGTTTGTGCAACAGCCACCATGGGAAGCAGAAGCGAGCCAGCCGTGGACGATCGCGCATACGCGCCGATCGACGGCCACTACAGGTGTCCGCCGAAAAAGCCACTAGAAGCTGTCAGCCGAAAGCCGCGGGTTCGGCCGCCTTGGCGGGCGCCGGGTCCGGCAGGCGCATCATCTGGAACGCGAAGAAGAGGCCCAGGACGGTGGCGAGGAGGGGAACGAGCAGCGCGATCTGAAGCGCCTCTGGCCTGGCGTCCTCGTTGATACGCAGGATCTCAGCCTGAATCTCCGGGGGTTGGCCTGCGAGCTGCTCCTGCAGCTTCGCGTCGCTCATCACCTCCGCGTCATCCTCGAGGATCTGGGCGACCTGCTCCTTGTCCTCGGGGGGCAGGACGTCGCTGGCGTCTGACTTGTTCGTGAACGCGATCGAGAGCGCGGCGAGTAGGACCGCGCCTGCGAACGCCAGCCCTACCGAGAGGCCGAACGACGAGATCGCCGAGTTGACGCCAGCGGCTTCGCCGGCCCGCTCCTCCGAGATCGGGGCGAGCGTGTAGTTGTTGAGCTGTGAGACCAGGAGCCCCAAGCCGGCCCCGCAGAGCATCAGGGGGACGACGAGGTACCAGCTCGTATCTACCCGCGGGACGATCGGGATCATGGCCAGAACTCCCACTCCGAGCAGGACGAAGCCGGCTCGGATGAGGCTGCTGGGCCGTCGCTTCCCCGCCCGCCTGCCCGCGAGGAGCGCGATGAAGAACATGGTCAGCGATAGCGGCGCGAGGGAGAGGCCGGCCTGCAACGCGTTGTACCCGAGGTCGAGCTGCAGGTAGATGGGAAGCGCGATCAGCAGCCCGCCAAGGGCGATCTGCTGAAGGATGCTCTGCCTGATCCCGAAGCTGAAGAGCTTCGACTTGAAGAGATCGGGATCGAACAGCGTGGCCTTACTCTCTCGCCTTCGGCGAAGGAGCCACCGCACGAGCGCGATCGAGAACACCGTCCCGGCGACGAGCAGCGCGGCGACGGACTCACCGCCTTCCTGCCACGCCAGGACACCGAGAACGAGAAGGGACATGCCCAGGACCGAGAGGATCGACCCGACGACGTCGACGCTCCGGTCCCCCGTGTAGGGCACCTCGCGAATCAGTCCCGAACCGGCCAGGACACCGGCGATGATCGCGGCCTCGAGCAGGAAGCCGACACGCCATGAGAGAAGCGTGGTCAGGAAGCCGCCGAGCAGCGGCCCGATCGCGGCGGCGATGGCCGCCGAGGCGCCAATCAGGGCGAACACCTTGGCCCGTGCCTTCCCCTCGAAGTTCCCGTGGATGAGGGACTGCATGGCCGGCAGGTAGAGCGAGGCGCCGAGCCCACCGATGATCGCCCAGAAGACGATGATCGCGGCAAGACCCTGGGCGAACAGCATCGCCAGAGCGCCCGACGCGTAGAAGACCAGGCCCACGACATAGGCCCGCTTGCGGCCGAACAGGTCGCCCAGTTTGCTGCCGATCAGGATGAAGGCGGCCGACACGAGGGCCTCCAACGCGACCGCCGACTGCACACCGCTGACGGTCGTGTCGAGGTCCCGCACCACAGCGGAGATCGAGACGTTCATCAGCGATGTGTCGATGACGAACACGAACATCGCCATCGCCAGCAGAACGCCGAGCCGCGAAACTCCCGTACCCGTCTCCGACATCGTCGGCGGAGTATCGAGGATGCCTCGGGCGATTCCTCGCATCAACGCCACTGGCATCGCGCACTCCGACGACACGCCCGTTTCTCCCGCGAGGGACAGCCGAGCGGCTCCGGTGCTTGCTCGGGCCCCGCTAACCCCGACTGCCCCTTGGACGAAAAGCGGCACGCTTGACCGGCGCATCCCGCCAGGGACTCAGGTGGAGAGGGGTAGCGACCGAAGCCGCTCCCCGCAGCCCGCCACGCATCGGTGTGGTGGCGCGTGTGCTGGCGTTTTGCGTGTCTGGTAGCGTCAGCGCCGTCGGTTGTGGCCGTCCTGGCCGGGCAGGTGTGTTTGGATTCGGCGCGGCTGCATCGGTGCGATTCGAGCTTGGGAGCGTCGTATGCTCACGGTTGCTTTTCCGCGCGGGACATGGGCCCTGGTCGGGACGCTGACGGCGGTGATGTGTGTGGGCGCGGCTGCGCCCGCAGTGCTCGGTAGCGCGGGGGCGAGCCCCGGCAAGGACAGGCTGGCGGCCCGGCTGATACGACTCGATCCGGGCGCGCGGCTCGGTGGTAATACGCAGGTGGCCACCGCACCGCGGGCGCGCTTGTCAGGGGTGCGCGGTCGCGTGAACTTCATGATTGGCCTGGGGCCCGGCCAGCGGATCGTGGGCGGCGCGGGCCACGACCAGCTCGGCGCCCACGGGGCCCCCGGCTCCCGCATCCACGGCGGCCGCGGCCCTGACCTCATCCATGGCGGCGCCGGCCACCAGCGGCTCCGTGGCGGCACCGGCCACGATCGCATCCACGGCGGCCACGGCCACGACCGCGTTTGGGGCGGCGCCGGCCACGACCGTATCCACGGCGGCCACGGCGACGACCGCATCCACGGCGGCCACGGCGACGACCGCATTCACGGCGGCGCCGGCCGCGATCAGCTCGAGGGCGGCCCCGGCCGCAATCGGCTCGTCGACAGGCAGGGTGCCACGGTCGTGGTTGCCGGGCCGGGAAGGAACCACGTCGACGTGGCCGACAGCGGCAGCGACCGCGTGCTGTGCGCCGCCGGCTCGATCAACCGGATCGTCGTCGACCGGAGCGATCGGCTCGATTCCCGCTGCTACGGTGCCGCCTCGACCGTAAGCTTCCGGCGGCCCCCGAGCGGAGCGCCGACGGCCGACTCGCCCGCGGTCCGCGCCGCGCAGTCGGTCAGCGGCGACGGCAGCAGCGGCAACCCCTACGTCGCCGAGTGCACAGACCCGCAGAATTTCGTCTGCACCACGCCTCTTTTCGCGGCGCGCAGCCTAACCGGGTTGTGGGCAAACCAGTACGTGCCCGCCTACCAATGTCCTCCGTCTCACCCCTACCTCTATGACCACAGCTACGCGCCTGCCGGCACCCACCTGCTGCAGGGTGTCGGGGTCCTGGGGTTGGGGCCGATCGGCATGTCGATCACGGGGATCAAGACGAAGGACGTGACCGTCGGCTTCGTCACGAGCATCTACCTGATCGGCACCGACACCGGCGTTCCCAACTCGAGTGCGACGAACTGGACAACCGGCACGAACTCGTACCAGGTACAGCTCCACTGTACGAGCGACACCGACTACGCCGTCTTTCTCGGCTACGTGTAGCGCGGGCAGCTCCCTTCCATTGGGCGACCCCGATAACGACGGTCACAGGGGGAGCGGCTTACTGCTCGGTGAAGACGAGCGCCGTCGTGGTACCCCAGTCGTTGTTGTTCCAACCTGTCCCGCCCGTGCCGCAAAGCCCGACCAGGTACTCGCCGGGGGGCAGCTGGAGGATCCTGCTGAGCCCCATCGGCACCTTGCTGTTGGGCGGCAGCTGAAGGCCGGCGATGCCGTTACCGACGGTTGTCACCGGTCCGCCGGGCTCCTTGTAGCAGATGAACAGGTTGAGCGCGCCCGCGCTCGCACCACTCGTGCCGAACGCGCTGTTCGCGTTGACCGACACACGCTGGGTAGCACTGGACACCGTCACCGCCACCGGCGCGCCGAAGAATTGAGTCGTGGCGGACGGGTTCGGGCCGCCCCCGATCGCACCCCTGCCCATGACCACGCCCGACGGGCCCTGGGCGCCCGGGTCGCCCATCGGGCCCTGGGCACCGGTGTCTCCGGTCGGCCCTTGCGCCCCGTGCGGGCCGGCCGGGCCTTGCGGGCCGGCCGAGCCGGGCCGGCCCTTCAGCGAGCTGATCGCCTTGTTGCTCAGCTTGTTGGTGCCGAGCGTGCTGTTTTTGAGGTCCTTGGCGGTGAGCGTGCCGTCCCTGATGTCCTTGCCCGTCATCACGAGCGCCGCCGTGGCCGTGCCAGTGGACACCACGCACAGAGCGACGATCGCCACGACCAACGCTGGCGATGGCAGTAACTTCCTGATGTTGCTCGTTTCAGTCTCCTCTGGGTCGGTTGGGGCAGATAGAGGAGGCCCCCGGCGAGGTGCCGGGGGCCTGCCGGTGGCGAGCGTTACGGGAGGGGGAGGCCGCCGGTGCTGCGCTTGGCCGTCCAGCTGACGCCCTCGGCCTTGCAGTCGCCGACCGTGCGGCTGAAGGTGCCCTTGGCGGTAGTGCGTGTGACGAAGCGGCCGCGAATCGAGAAGCCGTTGCCGGTGTAGCGGAACTCGCCGTACTTGTTGATCTGCCCGCCCATGATGATGTAGACGAGGTAGCGGTCCTGCTTGACCTCGCCCGAGGCGCAGGTGAGCTGGGTCTTGGCGCTCACCGACAGCACCTTGCGCACGGTGCCGTTGAACGAGCCGGACTTGAACACCTTGAAGCCGATCGACCCGGCCTCCGCCTCGTCGCCCGGATCGGCGACATTCAGCTGCGAGGTGGTGCCGTTGAAGTAGCCGGCTCGCGGCGTCGCCGCGCCGGCCGACGCGGACAGCATCGCGGCGAGTAGAGAGCAGGCGAGCAGAGCGGCGAGGGCGGCGCGGCCTATGGAGATGCGGTATGACATTGAGGGCTCCTTTGTGGTTTTCCGATGCGCCTCGATCGTCCCGCCGGGACCGGGCCCGGCGCTTCTGGGATGTCCCTAACGAGGACCCCTAAGCACGCCGGGGGGCGAATACGACAGCGAGCTGGTTCTCGGTGAGGTCGCCGGTCGCGCTCAGGAGGAAGTTGGAGGTGATCAGCCCGCTCGAGCGGTCGAAGTGACCGTCACCGCCGGCGATCATCCAGACCACGCTTCCGTGACGGAGCTCCGGGTCCGCGCACGACACGAGCCGCCCGCGGCCTCGGATCCGCACAGCGTTTCCGCGAGCGAAGACGATCGTGCCCTCCTCGTCGAAACGCCGCTCGTCGTGGAATGTCAGCCTCGATTCGAGCAGCGCCTCGTCCTCTCCGGACGCCCACTCGGGGCGCGCGCGTGCCTCCTTGCGGCGACCGTCGCCGAGCCCTTTGACCTGGCCTCGATACTGAGCGAGAACGTGGTGCGCGTGGTGCGGTGTCGGGATAACACGGGATAGCAAGCCCCCACACCGGACAGTCAACCCCGGACACTGGCCTACGTGGCAAGGGTTAGCCCCCCGCCGGAATGGCCGAAAAAACCGACGGGGGCCACATGCGCGCGGACAGTGACAGTTGGCGCGCGCAAGCTTTAAGGGTCACTGGCCCACTCCCACGAGCGGCAACTGCGGCGTTTTCGGCACGCCGATTGCGGAAGCGCCCATCGCAGGTTGAGTCACGAACGGCAGCGCACAGGGCGAATCCTGCATCGGCAGCAGCTGGGTTCGCCCTTATTCGCACCTCTCTCTCCGACACATCTCCTCCGACGCAGCGCACCTAGCGTGCGTCGGACGGTGCGATCCGTAAACACGGCGGACTACCTCGTCGGCGTCTCGGTCAGTAATGCCAGCTCCTCGGCGAACCCCGGAACCTGCAAGTTGCGTTTCACGGCCTACCGGGAGGACCGCGGCGAGGATTACTCTGCGACGCCACTGGGCAGAATCCGCGCAACCCCGGGAGACCGGGGCGGAACCCAAGCAAGACGGACCCCAAACAGCCTTGCGCTTCACGCGAGTGACCTCGCTGCCCGCGAGTGCGGTGGCCTGCGCCCTGTTGCTGTGCGTAGTGCCCGGCCACGCCCTCGCGCAGCAGCTCCCCGACGTGTACCCGGCCGCGGTGCCGGCCGCTCCGCCCGCACCGGCACTCGGCCCTGTTCCCGACATGCCCGCAATCCCCGGGCAGAGCCGGACCCCGCCTCCCGGGGACGACTGCGCAAGAGGCACTCGCCCCGCTGCACTACCGGCGAGCGACCCGCGCGCCGTCGACCCGCTCGCTCCGAACCCGCTTCGCGGCCAGCGCTGGTACGTCGACCCGCGCGAGCCCGCCTGGCGTTCCTACGTGGGCTACACGCGTCGAGGTCAGCGCTCGAGTGCCGCCTTGATGTGGCGGGTGGCGCGCGAGCCTCGCTTCCGTTGGTTCGGCCGCTGGACCGGCCCGGATACGCGATCGAACGTCCAAACCTACCTACGCTGCGTGGCGGCCGTTCAGCCCGGGGCGGTCCCGCTGATGGTCGTGATGCGCCACCAGGGTCGCGGTTGCTCGCCCGACTACACGGCCGGCGACGCGGCGGAGGATGCCGCCACGCGTGCCTGGTACGACGACTTCGCGGCCGCCGTCGGAGAGGCCCGTGTCGTGATCGGGTTCGAGCCCGATTCGCTCGGGACGCTCGAATGCCTTGCGCCCGAGCGGCGCACAGCCCGGCTCGACAACCTGGCGTACGGCGTCGAGGTGCTGTCCCGGCTTCCGAACGCGACGATCTACCTCGAGGCTGGGGCGGCGGACTGGGAGCCCGCCGCGCGCACCGCCGGCCAACTGCGTCGCATCGGCATCGACAAGGTGCGCGGATTCATGGTGAACGCGACGCACCATGCCTGGACCCTGGCGAGCATGCGCCACGGCCTCGCGATCTCACGGCTGGTGGGCGGCAAGCCGTTCATCGTCAACACCTCCTACAACGGCCGCGGCCCGTTTCACGTGCGCGGTCGGCGGAGGCGCAGCATCAACGTGTGGTGCCACCCGCCGCGGCGTGGTCTCGGGATCAGCCCCACGACGCGCACCGGCCATCCCAAGGTCGATGCGTTCATGTGGATCAACCGGCCCGGCTACTCGGCGGGCGCCTGCAACGGCGGGCCGCTCCCCGTGGGCTCATGGTGGCCCGAGCGGGCGCTCATGTACGCGCGCTTCCGGACGAACTGGTTGAACCCGCCACGCGGCACCATCCTGGGCTTCAAAGCGGATGGGCGACGGCGGCCATCCGGACGCCCCGGACGCTGACCCGAGCCGGCAAGGGGGTTCCGCAGCCGTTCTGAGCGCTCGAGGAGGCTGGGCTACGGGCCAGGTGAGTCGCGCATGGGCTCGGGGTCCGCTCAGCGGCCCAGCAGGCTCTCCCAGCGCGCCCTGCCGCGCTCGAAGTCCTCGCGGTCGATCTCGCGATTGCCGCGCGGGCGGGTGTTGCGCCAGGTGGGGAGCTGCTGCTCGTGTCGCCGGCTCCGTCGTCTGCGCCCCTTCGTCCGCGTCGCCGCGCCGCTGCGTTCCATCGCCCGCATCCCTCCATCTGTTTCGGGTCGTCACTGACGACCGTTCCGGTTCGGGCCCGAGCGAAACGCGGGTGTAGCATTTGCTACATGGACCAGACGATGGGGCTCATCCTCTCGGTGTTCATCGTCGCGGTCGCCGTCCTCGCTCCGATCATCGGCGCGGATAGCCGACCCGGCTGGCAGCGGGTGGACCGAAAGCCGCGCTTCCGCATGTGCGGATCGATGCGGCGTGAGGACTGGCCGCCCTCGGAGTTCGACCGCCGCTGAGCTCGGCGCCGCGTTCCGCTCCACGGCGGGTACCGTGCCGACCATGCTCGCCCTGCTCTATGACGTCCACGGCAACCTGCCGGCGCTCGAGGCGGTGCTCGAGGACTGCCCGGCCGAGCGCTTCCTCCTCGGCGGTGACTACGCCGTCGCCGGCGCCTGGCCGCGCGAGACGGTCGAGCGCCTCGACGCCCTCGAGGCCGACTGGATCCGGGGCAACACCGAGCGCTGGCTCGTCGACACCTCGGACGCGCCCGAGCCGATGCTGCCGGTGATCGAGCGCGCGCGCGAAGGTCTCGGGCCGGAGCTGGCGGAGCGCCTCGTCGGGCTGCCCGAGACCACCACCGGCGACGGCGTCCTCTACTGCCACGCCTCGCCCGGCTCGGACATGCTGAGCTTCGGCCCGGAGGCCGCCGACGAGGACGCCGAGCTGCTCCTCGGCGTCGAGGTCAGGCGCGTGGTGTTCGGCCACACCCACGTCCAGTTCGCGCGCACGGGCGCGGGCGAGATCGAGCTCGTGAACCCGGGCAGCGTGGGCCTGCCCTTCGACGGCGACCACCGCGCCGCCTACGCGCTCGTACACGACGACGGCCGCGTGGAGCTCCGGCGCGTGGAATACGACTGGCGCGCGGCGCTCGAGCCCACCCGCGAACGCGCGGGAGAGCTGCCGGCGAAGCGCCTGGAGCAGGCCCGGTTCGACGTGACGTAGTGCTACCGTGGCCACGCCGTGCGCCTCTCCAGCGTCCTCGCTCCGCGCGACCGCCAGTTCTTCGACCTCTTCGAGGAGGCCGGCGGCAACATCCTGCGCGCCGCGGGCCTGCTCGAGGAGATGCTGAGGGACTTCCCGGAGCGCAACGAGCTCGCCCGCGAGATCCTGATCTGCGAGCAGGAGGGCGACCGGATCACGCACGACATCATCCAGCGCCTCAACCAGACGTTCGTCACCCCGATCGACCGCGAGGACATCCACGAGATCGCCTCCGCGCTCGACGACGTCGTGGACTACACCGAGGAGGTGGCCGACTACCTCGGGCTGTACAAGATCGAGGCGCCGATGTCGCAGGCGCAGGACCTCGCCAAGGTGCTCCACGCCGCGGCGCGCCAGATCGCCGAGGCGATGCCGCGCCTGCGCGGCTTCAAGGACATCAGCCACTTCACGGTGGAGATCAACCGCCTGGAGAACGACGGCGACCGCATCGTCCGCGAGGCGATCGCCTCGCTGTTCGACACGGGCATCGACCCCATGGTCGTGATCCGCTGGAAGGACATCTTCGAGCGTCTCGAGGAGGCCATCGACGCGACCGAGCGCGTGGCCAACATCCTCGAGGGCATCGTCATCAAGAACTCCTAATCGGGTAGCCGCATTCAATGGACAGCGACGTCATCGTCGTCATCGTCGTGGCCACGGCGCTGGTCTTCGACTTCACCAACGGCTTCCACGACACGGCGAACGTGGTCGCCACGTCGATCTCCACGCGCGCGATGCCGCCGCGCATCGCGGTCGGCTACGCGGCCGTGCTCAACTTCGTGGGCGCCTTCATCTCGCTCCAGGTCGCGGCCACGATCGCGAACGACGTGGTGGACCCGGCGGCGATCGGGCTCTTGGCCGTGTTCGCGGGCCTCGTCGGGGCGATCGCCTGGAACCTCACCACCTGGTACTTCGGCCTGCCGTCAAGCTCCTCCCACGCCCTGATCGGCGGGATCGTGGGAGCCGTGCTGGTGGCCGACGGCCCGAGCGCCGTGTCCTTCGACGAGGGGATCCTGGGCAAGGTGATGGTGCCGGCGGTGGTCGCGCCGATCCTGGCCTTCGTGGTGGCCGGGCTCGCGATCCTGCTGCTGTACCGGATCGTCGGCCGGCTGCGGCCGGGCCCCGTGACCGGGGGCTTTCGCTTCGGCCAGGTGATCTCGGGCGGCCTGCTCGCGCTCGCGCACGGCACCAACGACGCGCAGAAGACCATGGGAGTGATCACGCTCGCGCTGGTGGCCAACGGGACGATCTCGGAGAGCGACTTCTACGTGCCCGACTGGGTGGTGGTCTCGGCCGCGGCCGCGATCGCGCTGGGCACCTACGTGGGCGGCTGGCGCATCATCAAGACGATGGGCAGCCGCATCCACAAGATGGACACCGCCCAGGGCTTCGCCGCCCAGGGCGCCGGGCGCGGCGGTGATCCTCGCCGCCTCCCACGTGGGCTACCCGCTCTCGACCACGCAGACGATCTCCGGCGCCGTGATCGGCTCGGGCGCCGCCAAGCGGCTGTCCGCGGTGCGCTGGGGGGTGGCCGGAAACATCGTCCTGGCATGGGTGCTCACGCTGCCGGCGGCCGCGACCATCGGGGCGCTCACCTATGGCGTCACGAGGCTGTTCGGCACCGGGGCGGCCGGGCCGGTGATCGTGTCCGGGCTGATCCTCGCCGGCGGCGGCGCTCCTGTTCGTGCGCCGCGCCCAGCAGCAGGCGCTCTCGGAGCCGGCGGAGGCGTCTGGATGATCGCCGGGATCGTCGACCTGTCGGACCTGGTGAACGTGATCTGGGTGTCGCTCGTGGCCGGCATCGGCGTGACCTGCGCGTTCGGCGTGGCGATCCTGGGCGGCACGCGGGCCGTCGACTCGAGCCGCGAGGGCCGGGTGGCGCAGGCCGCCGCGTTCGGCGTTCTCGGGTCGCTGGCGATGCTCGCGGTGGTGGGCTCGATCGTGTTCGGGATCGTGATCCTGGTGGAGACCTAGGGACCTACCGGGCGACGGCTCGGGCGAGCCGCTCGAGCTCCTCCTCGGTCGTCCAGGCGCCCACCGACGCGCGGACGTACGGCGTACCCGGCAGGTCGCGCAGCACCATGCGCTCCGACGACGCGAGCCGCTCGACGAGCGCCGGCGGGTCGGCCGCCTCGAACGACACGAGCGGCTGGCGGCCGCGCGCCGTCACCCGGACACCGAACTCGGCGAGCCGCGTCGCGAGCGAGTCGGCGAGCCCGGCGGCCCGCTCCTGCAGGGCGGCCATCCCGGCCTCCTCGAGCACGTCCAGCGACGGCGTGGGCCCACTCCAGCTGGTGGTGGGCCGGAAAGCCGTTCCCGAGCTTGCGCGCGTCCGGCTTGGAGGGCGACTCGAGCGCGTCGCCGGGCTCGAGCAGCGAGTGGTAGCCCGGCCACGGGGCGCGCAGCCCCTCGAGCAGCCCGGCGCGCACGTAGAGGTAGCCGACGCCATTCGGTCCGCAGAGCCACTTCTGGCCGGAGGCGGCGTAGTAGTCGCAGCCGAGCGCGCGCACGTCAACGGGCAGCGCGCCGAGTCCCTGGGCGCCGTCGAGCAGCAGCTCGGCGCCGCCGGCGGCGAGCGCCGGGGCATCCACCACCCTCCCGGTGAGCCAGGACACGTGCGAGCAGACCACGAGGCGCGTGCCGGGGCCGACCGCGTCCGCCAGCTCCGCGAACGGCGCCACCCGCACGCGCGCCCCGTAGGCGTCCCGCGCTCGCGCCAGCGGGGCGAGCACGCCCGGGTGCTCCTCGTCCGAGGTGAGGATCTCGTCGCCGGGACGCAGGTCGAGCGCGTTCAGCACCGCGTTCACGCCGTCGGTGGTCGAGCCGGTGAGGGTGAGTTCCGCTGTGTCCGCGCCGAGCAGCGCCGCGACCCGGCCGCGCATGCCATCGGCGCGCGCGACGCTCTCCTCGAAGAACGCCGTTCCGGCCCGACCCTCCTCGGCCTGGCGGCGAACCGAGGCCTCGACGGCCTCGACGGCGCGTGCCGGAACGGGCCCGTTCGTCCCGGCGTTCAGGTAGGCGAGCCTCTCGAGGACCGGGAACTGGGAGCGAAGCGCCTGCATGCGGGCGGCTGATACTAGGCTCCCTGCCCTGATGATCATCGAGCGCTCCATGCACCCGGACTGGCTGTCGAACACCTACCTCGTGGCGGACGAGGAGGGCGGGACGGCGGTGGCGATCGACGCCGGCGGGCCCTCCGGCCCGCTGTTCGAGACCGCCGAGCGGCTGGGGCTCGACGTGACAACGCTGCTGCTCACCCACCACCACGTCGACCACGTGGCCGAGAGCGCCGCCTGGAAGGACCGCTACGGCGTGGAGATCGTGGCCCACCCGATCGAGGCCGAGCAGCTCACGGACGTCGACCGCACGATCGAGCCGGGCGAGACGCTCGAGGTGGGCGGCCTCGAGATCGGGTCGCTCCACACGCCGGGGCACACCGGGGGCATGCTCAACTTCGTGGTCAACGGCGGGGACGTGTTCACGGGCGACACGCTCTTCAAGGGCTCGGTCGGCGGCGTGCGCGCTCCCGGCTCCACGAGCTTCCAGGACCTCAAGCACTCGGTGATGGAGGTGCTGATGGCGCTGCCGCCGGACACGCGCCTGCATCCGGGCCACACGGATCCGACCACGGTGGGGGAGGAGTGGGAGTCGAACCCCTTCGTGCGGCTCTGGCGAGGGCTCGACGAGGAGGGCAGCGAGAGCTGCCGGGTGGGCGACGAGGAGGCCACGCTCGTGCTGCTCGGACCCGACTACGACGGCGGCCACAAGGCCTGGGTGCGCTGGCCCGACGGACGCGACGACATCGTGCCGGGCAGCCGCGTTACCCGCTGAACGGTGACGGCGACCGGCACCGACACCACCCTCGAGCAGGCGCTGTTCGGGCGGCTGGTCGACCACGCCGCGCTGTTTCCGCCGGCCAGCATGAGCATTCCGGACGCCGCCGCCGAGGACCGGCGCGCACGCGAGAGCCCCCAGGCCTGGATGCTCGCGCGGTTCGTCTGCCCCGCGTCGAAGCTCGCCGAGCTGCGCGCTGAGATGCCCTGGGAGCGCGCGCCCGGCCTGAGCGTGGTTCTCGACGGCGCGGGGGCGGCGGCGCCCGGGGACTGGGCGGAGGCGCTCGCCGGCGACGTCCGGCTGGTGGCGCGTGCGGCCGGCGAGGGCGCGCCCGTCGAGTCGGTCGAGCTGCGCCTGCCCGGGCCGCGCGCCGAGCCGGCGATGCTCGTCCGCGCCCGCACGACGCTCGAGTCGCTCGCGGTCGAGTCGTTCTTCGAGCTCGTTCCCGACGAGCGCTGGCGCGACGCCCTGCCGGCTGACATCGGCGCCGTCGCGGCGCTCGGCGGCCGGGTCAAGCTGCGCTGCGGCGGCGCGAGCGCCGAGGCGTTCCCACCGGTCGAGCTGGTGGCGCTCGTGATCGCCTCCTGCCAGCGAGCGGGGGTGCCGTTCAAGGCCACCGCAGGGCTCCATCATCCGATCCGGCACGTCGACGAGGCCACCGGCTTCCCGATGCACGGCTTTCTCAACCTGCTGGCGGCGTCCACGCTCGCCCACGCCCAGGATGCACGGCCGGGCGAGCTCGAGCGCGTGCTGGCGGAGGAGGACGAGGCGGCCTTCTCGATCTCGGCCGGGGCGCTCGAGGTGGCCGGGCGCCGGGTGAGCGCCGCCGAGATCGCGGCGGCCAGGCGCGGCCTGTTCACGAGCTACGGCAGCTGCAGCTGGCGCGAGCCGGTGGAGGATCTCCAGGCGCTCGGGATGCTCGCGTGACGCTCGCTTACGGCGTGCTGGCCGGCGGCGGCGGCGTGTGCGCGCGCGTCGACGAGCGCGCGATCGACTGCCGCGCGCTTGGCGACGAGGAGTTCGACCGGCCCTCCCTGAACGCCTTCATGGCCCGCGGCCCGGACTTCTGGGCACAGACCGCGGAGCGCCTGCGGGCAGGGGAGGGCGAGCCGCTCGAGGCGGCCGAGCTCGGCATGCCCTTCGAGGTCGCGGACTACGTGGACTTCTACTCCTCGCTTCACCACGCCACGAACCTGGGCCGGATGTTCCGCCCCGATGCCGAGCCGCTGCTGCCCAACTGGCGCCACCTGCCGGTGGGCTACCACGGTCGCGCGGGAACGGTGGTCGCGAGCGGCACGCCCGTGCGGCGCCCGTCCGGCCAGCGCAAGCCGCCGAGCGAGGAGTCGCCGCGCTTCGGCGCGAGCGTGCGACTCGACATCGAGCTCGAGGCCGGGTTCGTGGTCGGGGTGCCCGAGCGAGCTCGGCGAGCCGGTGCCGGTCGACCGCGCGCTCGACCACGTGTTCGGGATGGTGCTCGTGAACGACTGGTCGGCCCGCGACGTGCAGGCCTGGGAGTACCAGCCGCTCGGACCGTTCCTCGGCAAGTCGTTCGCGACCTCGGTGAGCAGGTGGGTGGTGCCGCTCGCCGAGCTCGGGTCGCGCGTGGTGGCCGCCGAGCCCCAGGAACCCGAGCCGCTGCCCTATCTGCGCGAGGAGCCTTGGGCCTACGACATCCCGCTCGAGGTGGAGCTGAACGGCACGGTGGTCGCGCGCACGAACACGCGGCACCTGTACTGGTCGGTGGCCCAGCAGGTTGCCCACCTCACAGCGAACGGCGCCAGCCTGCGCACGGGCGACCTGCTTGCAACGGGCACGATCTCCGGCCCGGAGCGCGACGAGCGCGGCAGCCTGATCGAGCTGAGCTGGAACGGGTCCGAGCCGATCGAGCTGGCCGACGGCTCCACCCGCACCTTCCTCGAGGACGGCGACGAGGTGGTGCTGCGTGGCGAGCCGCTCGGCGAGGTGCGCGGGCGGATCGAGCCGGCCGCGAGCGGCTAGGCCGACCGATGCCCGGTCGCTTCCCGGTCGATCTGAGTGGGCAGCCGGGCCTCGCCGGCCGCGACCACCGCGAGGCCGTCGGCGACGAGCGCCGACAGCGCGGCCGCGTCGAGCTCCGCGGCGGGTCGCGGACCGGCGGCGAGGCTCCGCAGCGTGCGCGCGCGACGCTGGCGGAACGAGCCCTCGAACGGCCCCTGGCGGCGCTCGGCGGCGAAGCGGCGCCCGCGCGCCGGGCAGGCGGCGGCCAGCGGGCAGGCGGTGCAGCGCGGCACGCGCGCGATGCAGACGGTGGCGCCGAGGTCCATCAGCGCCTCGGCGGCCTCGGGGCCGAAGCTCCCTCCGGTGCGCTCGAGCACGCGCCGCACGTTCACGTCCGCCGGCAGCACGGGCTCGCCGAAGGCGAAGCGCCGGATCGCCGCCGCCGTGTACGGGCCGACGCCCGGCAGCGAGGTCAGGTCGGCCGGCCAGCCGGACTCGGCGACGAGACGCGCCGTCCGGTGGAGCGCCAGCGCGCGACGGTTGTAGCCGAGGCCCTGCCACTCGCGGATCACGTCCGCCGGGCTCGCGGCGGCGAGCGCGGCGAGATCCGGCCAGCGCGCCAGCCACGCCTCGAAGCGCGGCACCACGCGGCTCACCTGGGTCTGCTGGAGCATCACCTCGGAGACCAGCACCGCGTACGGGTCACGGCGCCGGCGCCAGGGCAGCTCGCGAGCGGTCTCGGCGTGCCAGCGCAGCAACGTCTCCTGCATCGAGTCTCACGCTAGCCCCCCGCCCGGAAGTAGGCTCACGGCGGATGGACCTGCAGCCGATGGCCATCGCGCCCCGCGCGCCGGGCGACTATGCCCCCGCCGCGGGGGTGCGCGCCGTCGAGACGCTGCAGGCGGCCGCCGAGCCGCTGGCCGGGGCCCGCCTGCTGCACGTGAGTGCGGCGGGGGCGGAGGGCCGCGTGCCGGAGCTGCTCGGGGGATCGCTGCCGCTCGCCGCCGGCGCCGGCCTCGAGGTGGACTGGCGGGTGCTGTTCGGCGCGCCCGAGCTGCGCGCGACGATGGCCGCGCTCCAGTCGGGGCTGCGCGGCGCCGAGAGCGCCATCGGCGACGAGGACTGGGACGCCTTCCTCGAGGCAGCGGCCGGCATCGGCCGCGGGCTCGAGGGCTACGACGCCGTGGTGCTGCACGACTCGGCGCTCGGCCTGGCCGCCGGGATCGAGGGACGCACGGTCTGGCATTGCCACGACGACGCCTCGCGCGCCGAGCCCGAGGCGCTCGCGCGCGCGGCCACGCTCACCGGGCGCTGCGCCCAGGTGCTCGTGCCGCACGCGTCGTTCGCGCCGGAGTCGCTCGCCGGTCCCGCCGTCGCGGCGGTGGCGCCCGGCATCGATCCGCTCGACCCGCGGAACATCGAGCTCGAACCGCGCCTCCCCGGTCGCGTGGTGCGCCCGCTCGGCATCGACCTCGAGCGCCCCTTCTGCCTCCAGGTGCTGGAGCTCGACCGCTTCGACGACCCCCATGCCGTGATCGAGGCGTTCCGGCTCGCCCGCGCGGAGGAGCCCGAGCTCCAGCTCGTGCTCGCGGCACTGCTCGAAACGGCCGACAGCGCCGACTGGCAGGCGGCGAAGGAGGTCTCCGACTACGCCTCGGACGGCGCCGGCGTGCTGCTCGTCACGACCTACGAGGGCCTCGGCAGCCTCGAGCTCGGGGCGCTCCAGCTGCTCGCCCGGGCGGTGCTGGAGCGCTCGCTGGGCGAGGGCTTCGACCTCGCCCCGTGCGAGGCGCTCTGGAAGCGGACGCCGGTGATCGGCGCGCCGGAGGGCGGCCTGCCGCTGATCATCCGGGACGGCGTCGAGGGCTACCTGGCCGCCGATGTCGAGGAGTCGGCCAGGCGAATGCTCGAGCTCGTGCGCGACCCCGGCCTGGCGGTCGAGATGGGCCGGGCCGGCCGCGAACGGGTGCGCGAGCGCTTCCTCGTCACCGCCGCGCTCGAACGCGAGCTCCTGGCGCTCGCCGGTACCGTCAAGGCTGCATGAAGGTCAACCTCCCGGACGGCACCGAGCTCGAGCTCCCCGAGGGCGCGACCGGCGCGGACGCCGCCGGCGCGATCGGCGCCGGCCTGGCGCGCGCGGCGCTCGGCATCCGCGTGAACGGGGACCTGCGCGACCTCTCCGCGCCGCTCGAGGACGGGGCCGAGATCAGGATCGTGACCGGGCGGGACGGCGGAGACGCCCTCTGGCTCGTCCGCCACGACGCCGCCCACGTGCTCGCGACGTCCGTGATGGAGCTCTATCCGGGCGTGAAGATCTCGATCGGCCCGCCGATCGACGACGGCTTCTACTACGACTTCGAGTTCCCCGACGGCACCAAGCTCACGGAGGACGACTTCGAGCGCGTCGAGGCCAGGATGCGCGAGCACATCAAGGCCGACGAGAGCTTCGAGCGCACCGAGGTCCCGGTCGCCGAGGCGATCGAGCGCTTCCGCGCCGAGGGCCAGGACTACAAGGTCGAGCTGATCGAGGACCTCGTCGCGCAGGATGGGGTCGAGACCGTCTCCCTCTACCGCAACGGCCCCTTCACGGACCTCTGTCGCGGCCCGCACGGTCCCGGCACCAAGCGGATCAAGGCGTTCAAGCTCACGAGCGTCGCGGGCGCCTACTGGCGCGGCGACTCGAGCCGCCAGATGCTCACACGGGTGTACGGCACCGCCTTCCTCTCGAAGGAGGACCTGGAGGCGCACGTGGAGCGAGTCGAGCAGGCGCGTGCGCGCGACCACCGCAAGCTCGGACGGGAGCTCGACCTGTTCATGCTCTCCGACGTCTCGCCGGGATCGCCGTTCTGGCTCCCCAAGGGCATGCACATCTGGAACGAGCTGACCACGCTCTGGCGCGACACGAACGTCGAGCGCGGCTACACCGAGGTGAAGACGCCCATCCTCTACGACGTCGACCTCTGGAAGCAGTCGGGCCACTGGCACGTCTACCGCGAGCACATGTACTTCACGGACGTGGAGGACCGGCCCATGGGCCTCAAGCCCATGAACTGCCCGGCCCACTGCCAGATCTACAAGCGCGAGCTGCGCTCCTACCGCGACCTGCCGCTGCGCCTGGCCGAGCAGGGCCTCGTGCACCGCCACGAGCCGAGCGGCACGCTCCACGGCCTCCTGCGCGTGCGCCACATCACCCAGGACGACGCGCACGTGTTCTGCACCGAGGAGCAGATCGAGGAGGAGGCGATGCGCTGCCTCGACTTCGGCTTCTTCATCTACCGGCAGTTCGGCTTCGAGCCGAGGCTCGAGCTCTCCACGCGACCGGAGAAGCGCGTGGGCACCGACGAGATGTGGGACAAGGCCGAGGCGGCGCTCCAGCGCACACTCGAAGACAACGAGCTCGAGTACGAGCTCAACCCGGGCGACGGCGCCTTCTACGGCCCCAAGATCGACGCCCATCTGACCGACGCGATCGGGCGCTCCTGGCAGCTCGGCACGGTGCAGCTCGACTACTACATGCCGGAGCAGTTCGAGCTCACCTATACGGGCGCCGACAACGCCGAGCACCGCCCGGTGATGATCCACCGCGCCCTGATGGGCTCGTTCGAGCGCTTCATCGGGATGCTGATCGAGCACTACGCCGGTGAGTTCCCGCTCTGGCTGGCGCCCGTCCAGGCCGCGGTGCTGCCGATCGCCGACCGCCACCTCGAGTACGCCCGCGGGGTCGCGCGCGAGCTCGAGGATGGGGGCATCCGGGTCGAGCTCGACGAGCGCTCGGAGTCGGTCGGCAAGAAGATCCGCGAGGCCGAGCTGCGGAAGGTTCCGTACATGCTCGTGGTCGGCGACCGGGAGCAGGAGGCGGGCGAGCTGGCCGTGCGCCGCCATCGCGAGGGCGATGTCGGGGCGCTGCCCGTGTCCGCGTTTCTCCAGCAGCTACGCGACGAGATTGCCGCCAAGCGCTAACATCGCGGCAGATGGAAGGACCTTCCGCGCTTTGACGTCAAGCTCTAGCTCCACCTAGTGCCGATCCCGCGAAAGTTCGATCGGCGCCCCCCCGAGCGCGACGAGACACGAATCAACGAGCGCATTCGCGTCCCCCAGGTACGCCTGATCGGCGAGGACGGGAACCAGATCGGCGTGATCGACACGGCGAAGGCGCTCCGCTACGCGCAGGACCGGGACCTCGACCTCGTCGAGGTGGCGGCGGACGCCCGGCCGCCGGTCTGCCGCGTGCTCGACTACTCCAAGTACAAGTACGAGCAGGAGCAGAAGGCGAAGGCCGCGCGCCGCCACCAGAAGCAGGTGAACGTGCGCGAGATCAAGCTGCGCCCGAAGATCGCAACGAACGACTACGAGACCAAGAAGAACCACGTGGTGCGCTTCCTCAAGGGCGACGACCGCGTGAAGGTCACGATCATGTTCCGTGGGCGCGAGCAGACCCATCCCGAGCGCGGCGAGATGCTCCTGATGCGCCTCGCCGAAGACGTGGCCGAGCTCGGCACGATCGAGCAGCGCCCCCAGCAGGACGGCCGCAACATGACCATGCTGCTGGCCCCGCTGAAGCGCAAGCCGCAGGCCGAGAACGGCCCCGGGCCCGGCCGCCGGCGCGGCTGCGGACCCCGGCCCGGCGCCGGCGGAATCCGACGAGCCAGTAGCGGCGCGTCTGCTTCAATTACCCGTTCGATGCCGAAGATGAAGACCCACTCCGGCGCCAAGAAGCGCTTCCGCAAGACCGCCCAGGGCAAGCTGCGGGCGCGTCACTCCTTCACGAGCCACAACCTCGGGAAGAAGTCGGCGGGGCGCAAGCGGCGCCTCGGTCGTCCGGTGGAGGTCTCGCAGCACGACCACCACCGCGTGATGGAGTTGCTCCACAAGTGAGCCGGGTCAAGCGATCGATCCACGCGCGCAAGAAGCGGCGCGCGACGCTCGAGCGGACCAAGGGCTACCGCGGTCAGGCCAAGTCGAGCTACAAGCGCGCCAAGGAGGCGCTGCTCAAGGCGGACTCCTACGCCTACCGCGATCGCCGCAACCGCAAGCGCGACTTCCGCCGGCTCTGGATCGTGCGCATCAACGCCGCCGCCCGCCAGGAGGGCATGAGCTACAGCCAGTTCATGCACGGCCTGAAGGAGGCCGGGATCGAGGTCGACCGCAAGGTGCTGGCCGACATCGCCGTGCGCGACCCCGAGACGTTCCGACGCTTTGCCGAGAAGGCCCGGGAGGCCGTGGCGGCGTAGGCCCACCCACGGAACCGACATTCTCCCGGGCGCCCTCTGAGGCGCCCTTTTTCGTTCCATGATCAGCTCTCCCGACAACGACAAGCTCAAGACGATCCGCAAGCTCCAGCAGAAGCGCTGGCGGGTGAAGCTCGGGCTTTTCTGCGCTGAGGGCGAGGACCTGGTCGAGGCGGCCGCGACCGCGGGCTGGGCGCCCAAGTTCGTGCTGCGAGCGGGCGAGGACGTGGAGCCCGAGCTGCTCGACGCCGTGAGCGCGCTCGGCTCGGGCACCAGGGTGATCGGCGTCTACCCGCAGCGCAGCGGCCGGCCGAGCGGGGACGTGCTCGTCTACCTGCACGGCGTCGAGGACCCCGGGAACGTGGGCACGATCATCCGCTCCGCGCACGCGCTCGCGGACGCCACGGTGGTGCTCGGCCCGGGCTGCGCGGATCCGTTCTCGCCGAAGGCGGTGCGGGCGTCGATGGGCTCGCTGTTCGCCCGGCCGCCGGCACGGGCCGGGCTCGAGGAGCTCCACGGCACGCTGGTGGCCCTCGACGCGGGCGGCGGGCGGACGATCGCCGAGGCGGACCTCACGCCGCCGGTGGTGCTCTGCCTGGGCGCCGAGCGGGAGGGGCTGCCGGCCTCGCTCGCCGCCGACGCCGTGCGGATTCCGGTGGCCGGCGACTCGCTGAACGTTGCGATGGCGGCCACGATCGCCCTCCACGAGGCCGCAACTAGGATGGCCGCCGATGCCTGACCTCCAGCAGCTGCGCGCCGATGCCGAGGCGGCGATCGCGGGCGCCGGCTCGGCCGCCGAGCTCGAGGAGCTGCGCGTGCGCTATCTCGGCAGGAAGTCGGAGCTCACCGGGGTGCTCCGCTCGATCGGGGAGCTGCCGCCCGAGGAGCGCGGGCCGGTCGGCAAGGAGGCCAACGAGGTGCGACGGGCGCTGGAGGGGTTGCTCGCCGACCACACGAGCCGCCTCGAGGCCGCCGAGCTCGACCGGCGGCTCGCCGAGGACCGGATCGACGTCACGCTGCCCGGCGATCCGCCGCTGCGCGGCGGGCACCTCCATCTCGTCTCCCAGATCCGCCGCCAGATGGAGGACATCTTCGTCGGGCTCGGCTTCTCGGTGCTCGAGGGGCCGGAGATCGACTACGAGTACTACAACTTCACCGCGCTCAACCACCCGCCCGAGCATCCCGCTCGGCTGCCGCAGGACACCTTCTACTTCGGAGGCGGCGAGAGCATCCTGCTGCGCACGCACACCTCGCCGATGCAGGTGCGCGCGATGGAGGTGCAGGAGCCGCCGATCTACGTCGTCGTGCCGGGCCGGGTCTACCGGCCGGACACGCCGGATGCCACCCACGTGCCGATGTTCCACCAGCTCGAGGGCCTGGCGATCGACGAGGACATCACCCTGGCCGACCTCCAGGGCGTGCTGCTCGCGTTCGCGCGCCAGATGTTCGGCGAGCACACCGAGGTGCGGCTGCGCCCCGGCTACTTCCCGTTCACCGAGCCGAGCGTGGAGGTGGACGTGTCGTGCTTCCGCTGCGGCGGCTCGGGCTACGTGGGCGCGCAGCGCTGCCCCACCTGCCGCGGCGAGGGCTGGATCGAGATCCTCGGCTCGGGGATGGTCGACCCCAACGTGCTCGACTACGTGGCCGGGAGCGGCTACGACAACGAGCGCGTACAGGGCTTCGCGTTCGGGATGGGGATCGAGCGGATCGCGATGCTCGCGCACGAGGTGCCCGACCTGCGCCTGCTGTTCGAGAACGACGTGCGGCTGCTGGAGCAGTTCGGGGCGTGACTCCGGCATGAACGTCCCGGTTGGCTGGCTGCGCTCCTACTGCGACCCCGGCCTGAGCGCCGAGGAGATCGCCGACGCCCTCACGATGGCCGGCGACAAGCTCGAGCGGCTGCACACGACCGGCGTGGGCGACGCGTCCGCCTTCCTCACCGGCCGCGTGCTCGAGTCCGAGCGTCATCCGAACGCGGACCGCCTGAGCGTCTGCGTCGTGGACGTCGGGCGGGGCGAGCCGCAGACGATCGTGTGCGGCGCGCCCAACGTCGCGGCCGGGCAGACCGTGGCCGTGGCCCTGCCGGGCGCGATCATGCCGGACGGCAGCGAGCTCGGCGAGGCCACGCTGCGCGGGGTGGCCTCGAGCGGGATGATCCTGGCCGAGGACGAGGTGGGGATCGGCGAGGATCACGACGGGATCATGGTCCTCCCCGAGGGGCTGCCTATCGGGGCCCCGCTGGCCGACCACCTGCCGATCGCCGACCAGGTGCTCGAGCTGGAGATCACGCCCAACCGGCCGGACACCATGAGCGTCTACGGGGTGGCGCGCGACCTGCATGCCGTGACCGGCGCGCCGCTCGCCGAGGATCCGGGCGCGCGCGACGCCGAGCCGGCCGGGGCGGACTCCGTCGAGGACCACGCCGCTGTCGAGATCGACCCCGAGATCTGCCTGCGCTTCACCGCGCGCGTGTACGAGGACGTGACGATCGGCCCCTCGCCGCTGTGGCTCAAGCAGCGCCTGATGGCGGCCGGCCAGCGCCCGATCTCGAACGTGGTCGACATCACCAACTACGTGATGCTCGCCATCGGCCAGCCGCTGCACGCCTTCGACCTCGACGAGGTGCGCGGCGCCCGCATCGACGTCCGGCGCGCTCGCGACGGCGAGACGATGGCCACGCTCGACGACGTGGAGCGGACCTTCAGCGCCGAGGCGGCGCTCGTGTGCGACGGCGAGGGCCCGAGCGGGATCGCCGGGATCATGGGCGGCCAGATCTCCGAGGTCTCCGACTCGACGACGCGGGTGCTGATGGAGGCCGCGACCTGGGTCGGGCCCAACATCATGCGCACCTCCAAGGCGCTCGGGCTGCGCACGGAGGCGTCGGCCCGGTTCGAGAAGCAGCTCCACCCCGAGCTCGCGATGGCCGGCCAGCGGCTCGCCGCGCGCCTGATGGTGGAGCTGTGCGGCGCCCGGCTCGTGCCCGGCACGATCGACGTGTACCCGCGGCCCGCCGAGCCGCGCGACGTACCGCTCCGCCATGAGCGGATGGAGCGCCTGCTGGGCGAGCGGATCCCGCCCGAGCGGGTGAGCGAGATCCTCGAGCGGCTCGGCTTCGAACAGCGCGACGGAGGACGCTGGCGCGTACCCCCGTGGCGGGACGCCGACGTGCGGCGCGAGGCCGACCTGATCGAGGAGGTCGCGCGCATCCACGGCCTCGACAAGCTGCCCACGACGCTGCCCTCGCGCGAGGGCGCCGTGGGGCGGCTGACGCCGAGCCAGCGGCTGCGCCGGCGTCTCGAGGACGTGCTGCGCGACCGCGGTCTCGACGAGTGCATCGCGTACAGCTTCACCTCGCCGGACGCGCTCGGGCGCCTGCGCCTGGGAGACGTGCCGGTCCTGCGGATCGACAACCCGCTGAGCGAGGACCTCGCCGTGATGCGCCCGCTGCTACTGCCGGGGTTGCTCGACGCCGCCCGCCACAACGCCGCGCATGGGAGCCCGGGGGTCGCGCTCTTCGAGTCCGCGCACGTCTACCGGCCCGACGGTCCGCTCGACGACCTGCCCGAGGGCTCGCCCGCCGGGCGCACCCCCGCGCTCGAGCGCCACCACCTCGCCGTGCTCGTGACGGAGGCGCGGCCCGCCGGCTGGCGCACGCCGGCGGCGCCCGCCGACTTCTACGCGGCCCGCGCCCTGCTCGAGGCACTGCTCTCCGCGGCGGGCGTCGACTGGGTGGCCGAGGAGGGCGGCAGGCCGTTCCTGCACCCGGGCCGGGCCGCGTCGGTGATCGACCGCGCGAGCGAGCGCAAGCTCGGCTGGCTCGGTGAGATCCACCCGCTCGTCGTCCAGGCATGGGACCTGTCCGGGCCGGTCGCGGGGTTCGAGCTCGACGTCGACGCGCTCGTGGCGCTCAGCGCCGGGCGACCGAGCACCCACAGTGACGTCACGACCTTCCCGGCCGTGCTCCAGGACATCGCTGTCGTGGTGGCCGACGACGTGGCGGCGGCCGAGGTCGAGGAGGCCGTGCGGGCGGGTGGCGGCGAGCTGCTCGCGGGCGTGCGGGTATTCGATCTCTACCGCGGCGAGCAGGTGGGGGAGGGACGCAAGTCGCTCGCCCTGCGGCTCGAGTTCCGGGCTCCCGACCGGACACTGACCGACTCCGAGGTGGCCGAGCGCCGGACGGCGATCGAGCGGGAGCTCGAGGCGGTGGGAGGGCGGCTGCGTGCCTAGCTCGCATCGGGTGGCCGTGCTCGGGGCGGCGGGCTTCGGCGGCGCGGTGTGCGCGCAGATCTGCGCGCGCCATCCCGCGCTCGAGCTCACGATGCTCACGGCGCGCAGCGACGCCGGCCGCCGCCACGACGAGCTCTATCCCGCCTACCGCGTGCCGCTCGAGCTGGAGGAGCTCGACTTCGACCGGGTGGCCGAGCGCGCCGACGCGGCGCTGGTCGCCTTCCCGCACAAGGCCGCCGCCCAGGCGGTGGTCGCGCTGCGCGAGCGCGGCCTGAAGGTCGTCGACCTCTCGGCGGACTTCCGGCTGGGCCGCGAGGCCTACGAGCGCTGGTACCAGCCGCACGAGGCGCCCGAGCTGCTCGACGGCGCCGTCTACGGGCTGCCGGAGGCCCACCGCGAGGAGATCCGCGGCGCCGAGCTGGTGGCGGGCCCGGGCTGCAACTCCACCGCGGCGCTGCTCGCGCTGCTGCCGCTCGCGGGGCGGATCGACGACGCGGTTGTCGACATCAAGGCGGGCGTCTCCGGCGCCGGGCGCGAGGCCACCGAGGAGACTCACTACGTGTCCGCGGCCGACAACGTGAACGCGTACAAGCTCGACGGTCACCGTCACAGCGCGGAGATGGAGCAGGAGCTCCCGGGCGTCCGCTTCAGCTTCCTCACCCATCTGCTGCCGATCGACCAGGGGATCCTCGCGAGCTGCTACTCGAACCCCACCGAGGCGCTCACGAAGGAGGAGGCGCGCACCCTCTTCGAGAGCGCCTACGCGGACGAGCCCTTCGTCGACGTCGTTGACGGCTCCCCGCGCACGCGCGACGTGCGCGGCTCGAACCGCGCGCAGGTGCACGTGACCGTGGTCGAGGGCCGGGTGATATCGCTGGCGGCGATCGACAACCTCTGGAAGGGCGCCGCCGGCCAGGCGGTTCAGGACCTGAACCTGATGCTCGGCCTGCCGGAGACCGCGGGGCTCGAGTGAGCGGCTTCTTCAGCTCGCGCTGGGTGGACGCTCCGGCAGACGCCGCCGAGGCCGAGCCCACGGCGTTGCCGGCCGGCTTCCGCGCCGCCGGCGTGGCGAGCGGCATCAAGCCCGAGGGCCTCGACGTCGGGGTGCTCGTCTCGGACGCCGCGGACACCGTGTCGGCCGCGCGCTTCACCAGCAACGCCCGCGTGGGCGCGCCGGTGATCGTCTCGAGGCACGCCGACCTCGGCGGCCTGCGAGCCGTCGTGGCCAACTCGGGCTGCTCGAACGTGGGCGACGGCCAGCGCGGCCTCGACACCGCCGAGGCGATGCAGGCCGCCGCCGCCGAAGGGCTCGGGCTGGAGCCGGCGCAGGTCGGCGTGGCGTCGACCGGGGTGATCGGCGTCGAGCTGCCGCGCGAGCCGGTGCTGGGCGGCGTACGAGCGGCGCTCGACGCGCTGGAGACGGACGCCGGCGACCTTCTCCGAGGCGATCCTGACGAGCGACAGCGGCCCCAAGCGGGCCTGCCTCGAGCTGGAGCTCTCCGGCGGCCGGGTGCGCCTCGCCGGCCAGGCCAAGGGCGCCGGAATGATCTCGCCCCGCTACGCCACCATGTTCTGCTTCGTGCAGACGGACGCCGCGCTGGCGGCGGAGACGCTCGACCTGCTGACCGGGGTATGCGTGAAGCGCTCGTTCGACCGCATCAGCGTGGACGGCCAGCTCTCCACGAGCGACACCGTGTTCGCGCTCGCGAGCGGGGCGTCCGGCGTGCGCGTCGAGCCCGAGACGCAGGACGAGCTGCGGCTCGGCGAGGCGCTCGACGCGCTGATGCGCCAGCTCGGGATGCTGATCCTCGCCGACGGCGAGGGCGCGCGACGCGTCGGCCGCATCGTCGTGCGCGGCCGCCCGGACGCCGTGGAGCCGGTGGCGCGCTCGATCGCCAACTCGCCGCTCGTCAAGGCGGCCCTCCACGGCGGCGACCCCAACTTCGGACGCCTGCTCCAGGCCGCGGGGCAGGCCTGGCCGGCGGGCGAGCCGTTCGTGGCCGACCTCGAGATCGAGGGCCGGCTCGTGGTGTCGGCCGGCGAGGTGGTGGAGGCGGCGCCCGCCGAGCTGGTGAGCGGCGCCGAGGTCGAGTACGCGCTCACCATGCCGGGCGAGGGCGGCGAGACCGAGGTGTTCTTCAGTGACCTCAGCCCCGAGTACGCGACCTTCAACTCGGCCTACACATCCTGATGCGCGACGTCGCCACCCTCCTCGAGGCGCTGCCCTACATCCGCGAGTACCACGGCGAGACCGTGGTGATCAAGTACGGCGGCGCCGCGATGACCGACCCGGACCTCAAAGAGGAGTTCGCGCGCGACGTGGTGCTCCTCAAGTACGTGGGGATGAACCCGGTGGTGGTGCACGGCGGCGGCCCCGACATCACCGACTACATGCAGCGGCTCGGCATGGAGGTGCGCTTCGTCGACGGCCTGCGGGTGTCCGACGAGGCCACGGTCGAGGTCGCGAAGATGGTGCTCGTCGGCAAGCAGAACAAGGACATCGTGCTGCGCCTCGGGCGCCACGGGCAGCCGGCCGTCGGCCTCTGCGGCGACGACGGCCTGCTCTTCACGGTCACGAAGCGCCTCGCGGGGGAGACCGACGTGGGCTTCGTGGGGGACATCGAGCGGGTGGACGCCGACGTGCTCAACCACATCGCGGCGGACTACATCCCGGTGATCGCGTCGGTCGGAGCGGACGCCGAGGGTCGCTCCTACAACGTGAACGCCGATGCCGCGGCGGCCGCGGTGGCGCGCGCGCTCGGCGCGTTCAAGGTGGTCTTCCTCACCGACGTGAACGGCTGGCGCGCCGATCCCGACGACCCGGACAGCCGCATCTCCGAGGCCACCGCGGCGGAGCTGCGCGCGAAGCTGCCCGACGTGAGCGGCGGCATGCGCCCGAAGCTCGAGGCCTGCCTCGACGCGCTCGCGGCGGGGGTGGGCAACGCCTACATCATCGACGGCCGCACCCCGCACTCGCTTCTGCTCGAGCTGTTCACCGACGAGGGGATCGGCACGAAGCTGTGGCCCTAGCCGACCTTCAGGCACTCGAGCGCCGGGCCGTGATGGCCACCTACGCGCGCAACCCGGTCGAGTTCGTGCGCGGCGAGGGCACACGGCTCTGGGACGACGAGGGCAACGAGTACCTCGACTTCCTGGGCGGCATCTCCGTGGCGCAGCTGGGCCACTGCCACCCCGCCGTCGTCGAGGCGGTGCGCGAGCAGGCCGGGCGGCTCATGCACGTGGGCAACCTCTTCTACACCGAGCCAGGGATGCGGCTCGCGGGGCGCCTGTCGGACTGCTCGCTCGGCGGCCGCGTGTTCCTCTGCAACTCCGGCACGGAGGCGATCGAGTGCGCGCTCAAGCTCGCCCGCCGGCGGCGGCGGGGCGGCGGCTTCGTGGTGATGGAGGGCGGCTTCCACGGGCGCACGATGGGGGCGCTGTCGGCCACTCCCCAGGAGGCCAAGCAGGCGCCGTTCGCCCCGCTGGTGCCGGGCTTCGAGGTGGTTCCGCGCGGCGACGGCGACGCGCTCGACAGAGCCGTCGACGAGCGCACCGCCGCGGTGCTGCTCGAGCCCGTGCAGGGCGAGTCCGGCATCCACCCGCTCTCGCCTGAGCTGCTGCGCACCGCGCGCGAGGTCTGCGATCGCCACGGGGCGCTGCTCGTCTTCGACGAGATCCAGTGCGGCATGGGCCGGACCGGCACGCTCTGGGCCTGGCAGCAGCACGACGTGCGCCCTGACGTGATGACCGTGGCCAAGGGGCTCGGTGGCGGGCTGCCGGTCGGCGCCTGTGTGGCGGCGCCGTCCGAGGCCGGCGTGTTCGAGCTCGGCGACCACGGCTCGACGTTCGCCGGCGGCCCGGTGATCGCCTCGGCGGCGCTGACGGTCCTCGACACGATCGACGACGCGGCCTTCCTGGCGGGGGTGCGCGAGCGCGGCGAGCGGCTGGCGGCCGGTCTGCGCGGCATCGGGCGCCACGCGCGCGGGCTCGGCCTGATGCTCGCCTTCGACGCGCCGCGGGCGCCCGAGCTGGCCCGCCGCCTGCTGCTCGAACAGCGGCTCGTGGTGAACGCGACCGGTCCGACCACGGTCCGCCTGCTGCCGCCGCTCACCGTGTCCGAGGACGAGATCGACGAGGCGGTGAGGCGGATCGGCGTGGCGCTCGGTCCTGACCTGGGACGTCAGCGGAACGGAATGCAGAGCCGTCCGTTCATGACCGGGAGGGTCCGACTCGTCGCCGACACCCTGACGGTCGCGGATGTCCCCGCCGTGAGGATCGCGGTGACCTGAGCGCAGTCCGCCCCCGCGAGCACCGTGGTTGCGACCTGAACGGATGCATTCACGGGTGAGCTCCCCGACGCGGCGAGAACGAACCCAGCCGGCGCTGCGGTGAACCTCGCCGGGCCGTCCGCGTTGACGAACAGGTCACCGGTCAGGTCGATCGCGGCGTTGGAGAAGGCGATCGACGCCAAGCCGCCGGGCGGAACGCTCGACAGCGTGAAGAGGAGCCCGACCTCCTGCCCGCCTGGGTCGATGAACAGGCTTACTCGCCCGAACCGGGCGGCAATTCGCCGGTCCGCTCTCCTCGCGAGCCCCCGTAACCGTCCCCCGGAGTTGCCCCTCAGCAGCTCGGCGCGGAAGGCCAGCGTCCTGCCACCTGCGCCGAGGCGCGGCCTGGAGAGCTCCACGACCAGAACGTCTCGATTGTTGGGCGCGTCAGCGAGCACGACGGCCGCATTGGGGGGCACCTCGGCAAAGCCGAGCCTCGCCCAGCGGCCGACGAAGCGGGCAAGCGGCTGCTGCCCCGTCGTCCGCGCGGGCCGGTCCGAGAACCCCGTGACATCGCGAGCGGGCCGCCGCAGAACCAGCCTGAACACCCGGTTTCGGCCTCGCACCCGCTCGAGCTCCCCGCCCGCGGCCGTGAGAACGAACAGGTCGCCCGCGCCCGGCGCCTGGGCGGACTGCGCCGGGACCTCGGCGCGCGCACCGGCCGCCGGCACGGCAAGGGCGAGCACGACGGCCAGGGCGAGGGTGCTGCGCACGCACCGATGCTCCCAGCACGGCGGTGAGCAGGTCAAGTCGGGCACTGTTAGCTTCCGGCGCCCAGTGGCAGACGAGCGGCACACCCTGATCAAGACGGCCTCCTACGAGGCCGAGCCGGGTGAGGTCGGGCGCGTGCTGCTGCTCTATTCGGGCGGGCTCGACACGAGCGTGATGCTCAAGTGGATCCAGGACGAGTACGAGGCCGAGGTGGTGGCGCTCACGGTCAACCTCGGCCAGCCCGGCGAGGACTACGAGGTGGTGAAGGGCAAGGCGCTCCATCTCGGGGCGCTCGACTGCCACGTGATCGACGCCCGGGAGGAGTTCGCGCGCGACTACGTGCTGCCGGCGATCAAGGCCAACGGGCTCTACGGGGGCGGCTACCCGCTGTTCACCGCGCTCGGCCGGCCGCTGATCGCGAAGCTCGCCGTGGAGTACGCGCACCGCTCGGGCTGCGACACGATCGCCCACGGGTGCACCGGCAAGGGCAACGACCAGGTGCGGATCGAGTCGACCGTGATCGCGCTCGACCCCGAGATGAAGATCATCGCCCCGGTCCGCGGCTGGCGGATGGGCCGCGAGGAGGAGATCGCCTACGCGCGCGAGCACGGCATCCCGGTCAAGGGCGGCACGGAGACGCCGCCCTACTCGATCGACGACAACCTCTGGGGGCGCTCGTCCGAGGGCGGCGCGATCGAGGATCTCGACGAGCCGCCGCGCGACGACGTCTTCCAGCTCGTCACACGGCCCGAGGAGGCGCCGGACGAGCCCGAGGACGTGGTCGTCGGCTTCGAGCGCGGCGTGCCGGTGTCGCTGAACGGCGAGCGGCTCGAGCTCGTCGAGCTGCTCGAGCGGGCCGGCGAGCTCGGCTCCCGGCACGGGATCGGGATCGTCGACCACATCGAGGACCGGATCGTCGGGCTCAAGGTGCGCGACCTGTACGAGGTGCCGGCCGCCGCGCTCGTCCTGACCGCCCACAAGGAGCTCGAGAAGCTCGTCGGCACGATCCACCAGAACACCTTCAAGCCCACGCTCGACGCCCACTGGGCCTACCTCGTGTACGCCGGGCTGTGGTACGAGCCGCTGCTGAGCGACCTGAACGCGTTCATGGACGCGGTGAACGAGCAGGTGACCGGCGAGATCACGATGCGGCTCTACAAGGGCAGCGCACGCCCGGTGGCGCGGCGCTCGCCGAACGCGCTCTACGACCCCGCCCTGGCGGGCTTCGGCGAGTCCGGCGGGCTGTTCTCCCAGCAGGCGAGCCCGGGCTTCATCGAGCTCTGGTCGCTCCAGTCGCGGATGGCGTACAACGTGCGTAACCGGGAAAGGGAGCAGCGATGAAGACGAAGGCGTACACGACGCTCGGCTGGATGGCGTGGCAGGGCATGACGATCCTCGGCCGGCGCAAGCTCTCGGATAACAAGGTCAAGCTGGGCGCGGCGGCGACGGTGGGCCTGGTGCTGGTGGCCGGGCTGGTCGCCGCCAAGGCGACCACCAGCGACGACTAGCGGCGTTCTCCGCAACGAGCGGGGAGGCCCGCGAAGCCGTCGGCCCCCGACCGTATATTCGGGATCCCGGATGAGCTTCGCGCATCTCCACGTCCATTCCGAGTACTCCGTGCTCGACGGCGCCTGCCGGATCGACGCGCTGGCGGAGCGCGCGGCGGCGCTCGGCCAGCCGGCGCTCGGGCTCACCGACCACGGGGTGATGAACGGCGCGGTCGAGCACTACCAGGCCTGCAGGAGGCACGGGATCAAGCCGATCCTCGGCCTCGAGGCCTACTTCGTCGACGACCGGCGCACGCAGGAGGTGCGCTACGAGCGCAACCACCTCACCCTGCTGGCGGCCAGCGACCAGGGCTTTCGCAACCTCGTCAAGCTGAGCTCGGCGGGCTATCTCGAGGGCTACCGGCGCGGCAAGGCGAACGTGGACCTGGAGCTGCTCGAGCGCCACGCGGAGGGCGTGATCGCGCTCACGGGCTGCCTCCAGTCGCGCTTCTGCCGGCGGATCGTCGACGGCATCCCGAGCGAGGCGCGCGCCCACGCGGACGAGCTGGTTCAGGTCTTCGGGCCCGACAGCGTCTACTTCGAGGTCCAGAAGAACGGCATCGCCGCCCAGGACAAGGCCAACGAGGGGATCGTGCGCGTGGCGAGCGAGCTCGGCCGCCCGCTCGTGGCCACGGGCGACGTGCACTACCTGCGGCGCGAGGACTACGACAACCACAAGGCGCTCCTCTGCGTGCAGACCAAGAGCACGCTGCAAGCGCCGAAGCTGTCCTTCGACACCAACGAGTTCTATCTCAAGGACTCCGACGAGATGGCGGCCGACTTCGCCGAGTGGCCGGAGTCGCTCGCCAGCACGCTCGAGATCGCCGAGCGCTGCAACGTCGAGATCGAGCTCGGGAAGATGCTGATCCCGCGCTTCCCCACGCCCGACGGCGAGCCCGAGGAGGGCCACCTGCGGCGCCTCGCGCACGAGGGCCTGCGCGAGCGCTACGGGAACCCGCCGCCCGCCGAGGCGGTCGAGCGGCTCGAGATGGAGCTCGGCGTGATCGAGCGGATGGGCTTCTCGGCCTACTTCCTGATCGTCTGGGACTTCGTCAAGTTCGCGAAGGACAACGGCATCGCGGTCGGCCCCGGTCGCGGCTCGGCGGCCGGCTCGATCGTGTCGTACAGCCTGCGCATCACGGACGTCGACCCGCTCGAGTACGACCTGCTGTTCGAGCGCTTCCTGAACGCCGAGCGGATCTCGATGCCGGACATCGACATCGACTTCTCGGTCAAGGGCCGCGAGCGCGTGATCCAGTACGTCGCCGACAAGTACGGGCGCGCCTCGGTGGCGCAGATCGTGACCTTCGGCCGCATGTTCCCGCGCGCCGCCACGCGCGACGCGGCGCGCGTGCTCGGCTTCGACTACGGGATGGGGGACCGGATCGCGAAGCTGATCCCCGAGCCGGTGATGGGCCGCTCGAAGAGCTTCGAGCAGTACCTGGCCGAGGAGCCCGAGCTGCGCCGCGTGTACGACAGCGAGCCCGAGGCGCGCCAGATCATGGAGGTCGCGAAGGGGCTCGAGGGGATCGTGCGCAACTCCTCGATCCACGCCGCCGCCGTGGTGATCGCCGACCGGCCGCTCACGGACATCGTGCCGCTCCAGGTCGCCGACGACCGCACGGTCACGCAGTACTCGATGAAGCCGATCGAGGAGATCGGCCTGCTGAAGATGGACTTCCTCGGCCTGCGCAACCTCGACGTGATCGAGGCGGCGCTCGACATCATCGAGGAGTCGAGCGGCGAGCGGCCCGACATGACGGCCCTTCCGCTCGACGACCCGCCCACGTACGCGATGCTCGCGCGGGGGGACTCGGTCGGGGTGTTCCAGTTCGAGTCGGACGGCATGCGCGAGGCGCTGCGCAAGGTGGCGCCGAGCGAGTTCAACGACCTGGTCGCGCTCAACGCCCTCTACCGGCCCGGCGCGATGCGCTACATCGACACCTACGCCCGCAACAAGCGCAACCCGGACGCGATCCACTACGCCGACGAGCGCCTGCGCCCGATCACCGAGTCCTCGCGCGGCGTGATCCTCTACCAGGAGCAGTCGATGCAGATCGCCAAGTCGATCGCCGGCTTCTCGGGCCCCGAGGCGGACGACCTGCGCAAGGCGATCGGCAAGAAGCAGCGCGAGCGCATGGCGGCGCTCCGAGATCGCTTCTTCGAGGGCGCCCGCGCGAGCGGCACCACGGAGACCGTGATCAACGAGCTGTGGGCGGTCAACGAGGCGGCGGCCGACTACTCGTTCAACCGCTCCCACGCCGCCTGCTACGCCCTGATCTCCTACCGCACCGCCTGGCTGCGGGCCAACTACCCGGCCGAGTACATGGCGGCGCTGATCTCGTCGGTGATGTCGACGAAGGACAAGGTGCCGTTCTTCGTGGCCAAGTGCGAGGACATGGGCATCGAGGTGCTGCCGCCCGACGTGAACATGTCGGGGCACGACTTCAAGGTGGTGGAGGGCAACATCCGCTTCGGGCTCGACGCGGTGAAGGGGCTCGGCTTCCAGGCGGTGGAGGCGATCATCGAGGCGCGCGAGGAGGGCGGCCCGTTCAGCTCGATCTGGGACTTCTGCCGCCGCGTCGACTGCTCGGCGGTGAACAAGCGCGGGGTCGAGGCGCTCGTCAAGTGCGGGGCGATGGACTCGCTGCCGGGCAGCCGCACCGGGATGATGAAGGTGATGCCGAACGCCCAGGCGGCGGGCGTGCAGTCACAGCAGGACGCCCAGCTCGGCCAGGGCTCGTTCTTCGACTTCGACGGCGGCGGCGGCGCGGGGGGCCCGGCCCAGCCGGAGCTGCCGGTGCCGGAGCTGCCGAACGCCCGCGAGGACCTCAACCTGTGGGAGAAGGAGACCCTCGGCCTGTTCCTGTCGAGCCATCCGCTCAAGGAGGTGCGGCCCGCGCTGCGGGCCAAGGTGGACTGCTCGCTGGCTGACCTGGCCGGCAAGAAGGACGGCGAGTGGGTCACGGTCGGCGGCATGATCGCCGAGTGCAAGCGGATCCGCACCAAGAAGGGCGACCCGATGATGTTCGCCACCCTCGACGACCTCGAGGGACAGGTGGAGATGCTCGTCTTCAACTCCGCCTACGCGGCCAACGCCGACAAGGTCGGTCTCGACGCGATCGTGCTCGTGCGCGGGCGCGTGGACCACAAGGAGGCGGGTGAGGTCAAGCTGATCGCGCAGGAGGTCGACGCGTTCGCGCCCTCGCACGAGGAGATCCTGCGCGCCGCCGAGGAGGCCGCCGCCGAGCCGATCGTCCAGCGGCTCACCGTGCACGTCTCCCCGGGCGTGCCGGCCGGGTTCCTCGACGAGCTGAAGGAGGTCGTCGGCCACCACCCCGGCGAGCACGAGCTCCTGCTCGCGGTCGGCGAGCGCCGGCTCGTGCTCGGCGAGCAGTGGCGCGTGTCGGGCAACAGCAGCTGCCGGGCGGAGCTCGGGGCGCTTCATGGCGCCGCGCGCATCGTGGCCTGACGGCATCTACACTGGCCGGGTGCCTCCACTCCAAGCACGCACGGCCACCGAGCTGCACGAGTGCAGGCAGTGCTGCTCGTTCTGCGACCGCGTCGTGCACCCGAGTGGCTGCATCGCGTCGGGCTGCCAGTTCCTCTACCTGTACGACGACGAGGAGACCGGCCGGCGCTTCATGGGCTGCATGAACAAGGTCTTCCGCGGCGAGATCGACACGGAGCTCTTCGAGGCGGCGCAGCGCACGCGCCACGGATTCGGCGGCGTGAAGATGACGGGCGTGCCGCTGCCGCAGTGCCGGGCGACCGTCGAGCGGGCCTACGACGGCTACACGGAAGCGTTCGACTGCGTGAATCCCAGCTTCTTCACGAAGCCCACGGTGGAGGACGTCGACGCCGCCTTCGACCTGCGCGACGGGCTCTAGGGCCCACCACCCCGCCTGTTCACCGGCACCAAGCGGTGTTAGCGTGGCCCTCAGGAGGACCCGCGTTTGGAGTACCGCCTGCTCGGCCCAATGGAGGTGCTGGACGGTGACCGGCTCGTCAGCGTCGGCGGCGGGAAGCAGCGGTCACTGCTGGCGCTGCTGCTGATTCACGCGAACGAGCTCGTCTCAACAGACCGCCTGATCGATGAGCTCTGGGGCGAGCGCCCTCCGCCCACTGCCGGGAAGAGCCTTCACGTGCAGGTGTCGCGGCTGCGCAAGGCGCTGGGTGGAGAAAGGCCAGACGGAGGGCCCGTGCTCACGCGCGGGAACGGATACGTGATTCGAACGGCCGAGGAGGAGGTCGACTGCATCGCATTCGAACGCCGGCTGGAGGCCGGGCAGCGGAAGCTCGCGGCTGGTGACCCCGGCAGCGCCGCGAGGCTCCTGGACGAGGGGCTCGAGCTATGGCGCGGTGCGCCGCTCTCGGGCCTCGAGTACCAGCCATTCGCCCAAGATGAGGTTCTGCGCTTGGAGGAGTTGCGACTGGTGGCGCTGGAGTCCCGGGCGGACGCGGCCCTCGAACTCGGCCAGCACGCCCGCCTGGTGGGCGAGCTGGAGGGACTTGTTCGCGCCCATCCTCTTCGCGAGCGCTTCCGTGCCCAGTTGATGGTGGCGCTCTACCGTGCGGGGCGGCAGGCCGAGGCGCTCGCGGTCTATCGGGACGCCCAACACGTCCTCTCGGAGGAGCTCGGAATTGCGCCGGGAGAGAAGCTCAGGCGGCTCGAGACCGCGATACTCCGCCAGGACGCCGCGCTGGACCTGCCGGAGCCCGAGCCGGCAGTGCTGTCGCCCGCCGTGCAGCCGCGTCCCTCCGAGCCCGAGCGCTCGATCCTCGTCGCACCCGCCACCACCGACGCGCTAACACCTCTCCTCGGGCTTGCCGTGCCGCTCTCAGCTTCCTCGCCCCCGCGCGAGTTGATCGTGGCGGCGGTGGTCGAGCCGGCGGAGCTCGCCGGCGCCACCGCGGAGTTGGCGAGGCGCCGGGACGAGCTGTCCGCTCGTGGCCTTGCCGTGCGGACAGCCGCGTTCTCCTCGCCGGCACCAGGGGACGATCTCGTGAGGCTCGCGTCGGAACCCGGTGTCGACCTCATGCTGATGCCCGCGGGCGAGTCGCCGCTCGAAGGCGAGACGGCCGTCGTCCTCGAGCGTGCGCAGTGCGACGTGGCGCTGATGGTCGAGGCGGGCGGCCCGCTGCGTGCCGGGCCCGTGATCGTGCCCTTCGGTGGCGCCTGGCACGACTGGGCGGCGCTCGAGCTGGGGTCCTGGGTAGCCCGCGCAACCGCCGCGCCGCTGCGGCTGATCGGCGCCGCTGCGGGCGGTCGCGAGGACGGTCGCGACGCCAGCCGGCTGCTGGCGGACGCGTCGCTGATCGTCCAGCGCAAGGCCGGTGTGGTGGCCGAGCCCCTGCTCGGAAGTCCGGGACGCGAGGGGGTCATGGCGCTGGCAGCCGGCGCCGGGCTGCTGGTGGTGGGGTTCTCGGAGCGCTGGCGGAAGGAGGGGCTGGGTCGCGTACGCGGAGCGATCCTGGCCACGCCGCCGGCGCCGGCCCTGCTCGTGCGCAGGGGTGGGATCCCCGGCGGGCAGGGCCGGGAGGACGCGGGGACCCGATTCGGCTGGTCGCTCACGGCTGGAGCGCCGTGATGGCCGGGTCTTCCCGGGTGCCTTGTAACCGTCGATAACCGGAACGCAGCCACCCTGCAACCGCCCGGCGGGAACGTGGTCCCCGGATAGCGGCCGCAACGGGCGGCCGGCGCACAAGGAGGACCAATGGGCCGACGCATCAGCATCCTGACCACGACCGCGGTGGTAGCGCTCGGCGCCCTGCCGGCGTTCGCTGCGGAGCGCCAGGACACACGCGCGCCGGGCGCGGACGACGTCCCGGGGGTGAGTCGTGGCATGGCTATGCGGCCGGGTGAGTCGGCCTATACCAGGGCGCTTGGCCTCGGGACTTCGGCCGCGGCCGACCAGAGCCAGGTACGCGCTCGAGCGGGACTACGGCTCGCCCGACGCGGGCGACGCCGCGCGCGGCCTCCCACCGGTCGCGACCCCCGCGCCGGTCGTCGAGGTGCGTGACGTGCCCACCGGCGGGTTCGACTGGGGCGACGCCGGCATCGGCGCGGCCGCCATGCTCGCGCTGTTCAGCATCGCGGCCGGGTCTGCGCTGCTGGTCACGGGCCGGAGGCGAGGCCGGAATGTCCGGCCGGCGACGCACTGACCCATTGTGGGGACAGGGGCGGGGCTATGGCCTCGCCCCTGTCGCCTCGAGCTCGAACGCACTTTTGGTGGTACGTTCGGCTTGGACTCGATCGTTTCGGAGCGCAGCATGAAGGCAGCGTTTGGACCCGGCGCGACCTTCGCCGGCTACCGAGTGGAATCGGTGGTGGGTCGTGGCGGGATGGGAGTGGTGTATCGCGCGACGGACCTGTCGCTCGAGCGTCCGGTGGCGCTCAAGATGATCGCTCCGGAGCTGGCGGGCGACGAGCACTTCCGCAGTCGCTTCCTGCGTGAGCCGCGGCTTGCGGCGTCGCTCGACCATCCAAACGTGATCCCGATCTATGAGGCGGGCGAGCACGAGGGGCAGCTCTACCTGGCGATGCGCTTCGTCGAGGGCAGCGATCTGGGGAGCCTGCTCGAACGTGAGGGGAGGCTGGCGCCGGAGCGTGCGCTCAGGGTGCTGGGGCAGGTGGCCGGGGCGCTCGACGCCGCGCATCGGCGCGCGCTCGTCCATCGCGACGTGAAGCCGGCGAACGTGCTGCTTGACGATCACGAGCATGTCTACCTCACCGATTTCGGGATCAGCAAGCAGACGGGCGGCGCCTCGACGGATACCGGTCGCATGGTGGGCACGCTCGACTATCTGGCGCCGGAGCAGATCCGTGGCGAGGACGTCGATGCGCGCACCGACAGCTATGCGCTCGGTTGCGTGCTCTACGAGTGTCTGGTCGGGCGGCCGCCGTTCCGGCGCGACACCGAGGCGGAGACGCTCTGGGCGCACATGCAGGAGCCGCCCGCCCCGGTGCGCGGCTATCCGAAGCTCGACCAGGTGATCCGCAAGGCGCTCGCCAAGGACAGAGACGAGCGCTACCGCACGTGCGGCGATCTCATCGACGCCGCCACCGCCGCCCTCGGGCTAAACGCCCCCGTACGCCGCCGGCGTACCTGGCCGGCGCGAATGCCTCGGCCCCGGGTGCTGGCCGGCGCAGGGCTCGTCCTGGTCGGCGCATCGATCATCGCTGTTCTGGCGCTGTCCGCTGGTAGCGATGCGGCCGATGCGCCGTCCGGCAACGGAGTCCTGGCGGTCGCGGCGGAGGGAGGCGATACCTCGCTCACGGAGTTCCGTGCGCCGCCGAGCAACGTGGCGGTCGGCGCGGGCGCTGTCTGGGTCCTCAACACCGAGGACGAGCGGATCTCTCGCATCGATCCCCGGACGAAGGAGGTCACGGCCAGATACCGGACCCGCGGCGTGCCCTCCGACATCGCAGCCGGCGAGGGTGCGGTGTGGGTCGGGAATGGGCGCGGCTACCCGCGGAGCCTCTCGCGCATGGACCCTGACACGGGTGCAATCACACGCACCGTGAGGCTGCCGAACAGGACGGCGGGCAGCTTCATGTCCGAGTTCAACTGGGGCTTCGCCAACATCGCCGTGGGCGCCGGAGGGGTCTGGGTTCGCAACCCCGACAACACCGTCTCCCGGATCGATCCCGGGACGGGCAGGCTGATCGAGAGGATCGATCTGGACGTCGATTCACTCGCGGCCGGTGAGGAGGGCGTGTGGTTCCTCATCAAGCAGACGGTGGTCGAGTTCAATCCGCGTACAGGCCGTCTCGGCCAGCGGATCCGAATCGGTAGCCCGGCTCCCACCGCCCTCGCCGTCGGCGCGGGCTCGATCTGGGTGACCGCGGAGCAGGAGGGCGTCGTTTGGCGGATCGAGCCGGGACCGGGGCCCTCCGCGCGGACGATCGACGTCGGGGTGGGCGTCACGTACATCGCCTTCGGCGCGCGGTCGGTGTGGACCGCGAACTACATCGACGGCACCGTCACCCGCATCGACCCCGCGACGAACACCGTCGCGGATCGCGTGCCCGTCGGAGCCGCGCAGGCGCTCGCGGCCGGCCCCGGCTCGGCGTGGGTGAGCACGGCGGGCGCGACCCGTGACGGCAGCCTGCCGGACTCCGCCTGCGGCGCGCTCGCCTCGGGCGTCGCCGACCCGGACGTGCTGATCGCGTCGGACCTCCCGCTCCGGCAGCCGGGCCCGCGCGCGATGGCCGACGCGATCCGCTTCGTGCTCGAGGAGAACAACTACAGGGCAGGCGGGTACACCGTGGGCTACCGCTCCTGCGACGACTCGACCGCGCAGACGGGCGACTTCGAGAACCGCCGCTGCGCGGCCAACGCAAACGCCTACGCGCAGGCGGACCGGCTGGTGGCTCTGATCGGGCCGTACAACTCAGACTGCGCCCTGGTCGAGATCCCGATCCTGAACCGGGCCCCCGATGGGGCGCTGGCGATGATCAGCCCCACGAACACGTATTCCGGGCTCACCCGGCCGGGGATCGACCCGCCCGACGGCTACAGGGGCGAGCCGGACGTGTACTACCCGACCGGCGTCCGCAACTACGTCCGGGTCCGGCCGAACGACGACCAGGCGGGTGCCGGGCACGCGGTCCTCGCCAGGCAACTCGGGCTCGAAGGGGTCTATGTGCTCGACGACGGGTCCGGATTCTGGAGGGAGCTCCTCAGCGAGCCATTTCGGACCGCGGCGAGGAAGCTCGGCGTCCGCGTGGCCGGCTCTGGGACGTTCGATCCGTCCGCGAAGAGCTACGCCGCGCTGGCGGACAGGGTCGCGCGCTCAGGCGCCGAGGGTGTGGTGGTCGGCGGCGATCCGTACAACGGCGCTGATCGGATGATCAAGGCCCTGCGTGCGCGCCTCGGCCAGCGAGTCACGATCATGGGCGGGTTCTTCCTCGCGTTCGCCCCCGATGTGCTCAAGCAGGCCGGTCCGGCCGCGCGCGGGATGTACGCGACCACGCTCGACCTGCCGCTCACGGCGCTGCCCTTGACGGCCGCCGGCCGGCGCTTCGCCCGCGATGTCGGTGCATTCGAGGCTCCGATTCAGGGTGTGCTCGAGGCGGGCCAGTCGGCGAAGCTCGTGCTGAGAGCGATCGCGCGCTCCGACGGGACCCGTGCTTCGGTGCTGGAGGAGCTTCGCGCCCTCGAGGTGAGGCACGACATCATGGGGACCTTCCGTTTCGACCGCAACGGGGACACCACCTTGGCGGACATCCCGATCGTCCGGATCACCGGCGCCACGCCACCGGGAGCGGGCCTCCCACCCGAGTTCCAGGGGGCCGTGCTCGATCGGGTCGTGCAGGTGCCGACGCGCCTCGTCGGTGGCTCATAGAGGCCGTCGGCCGCGCCTTCTGCGCGAGCGCAGCCCGTTGCGGCGCAGCTCCTTCATGCGGTCCACGTCCACCTTCTCGACCGCCTTGCCTCCCTTTCCCGGGCCCTCGAAGAGGGCGGGCAGCTTCTCGAAGCGCGGCTCGGAGAGGAACGCCGCGCAGCCGCGGGCGCCGATCTCGCCGTCGCCGGGAGGGGCGTGCCGATCGCGGTTCGAGCCGAGCGGCGCGAGCGAGTCGTTCACGTGCAGGCAGCGCAGCCGGCGCGCGCCCACGACCTTCAGGCAGCTGTCGACGACCTCGCCGAGCTTGTCCGCGGTGGTGATGTCGAAGCCGCTCGCGAGCATGTGGCAGGAGTCGAGGCAGAGCCCGATGCGCCTGTCGCCGCCGGCGAGGTCGAGGATCTCGCGCAGCTCCTCGAACGAGCGCCCGAGCGTGTTGCCCGCTCCGGCGGTGTTCTCGAGCAGCAGCCGGCAGCGGTCCGACTCGCCGAGCGCGTGCCGCAGCATCTCGCCCACCCGCGGGAGCGCCTCGTCGCGCGGCTCGCCGACGGTGGAGCCGGGGTGGAGCACGACGCCGTCGGCCTTGATCTCGTCGCCCATCCGCAGCGCGTGGACGAGCGAGTCGGCCGACTTCCTTCGCATCTCGCGGTCCTTGGTGGCCGGGTTGATCAGGTAGACGGCGTGGATCGTGACCGAGCGGATCGGCCCGTCCTTCATGCGCGCGAGGAACTCGGCGACGTCGTCGTCCTTCCAGCGGGTCGGGCGCCACTGGCGCGGCGACTGGTTGAACACCTGCATCGACTCGCAGCCGCGCTCAAGCGCCCGCTCGTGCGCCTGCACGAGCCCGCCTGCCGTGGAAACATGGGCGCCGATGAGCATGAGGGTCCGCTTCGCACCCAGCCCGACGGGCGTTCTCCACATCGGCGGCGCGAGGACGGCACTGTACAACTGGCTTCTCGCGCGCGGCTCGGGCGGGAGCCTCGTGCTCCGCATCGAGGACACCGACCGCGAGCGCTCCACGCCGGAGAACGTCGAGATGATCCTGGACGCGCTGCGCTGGCTCGAGCTCGACTGGGACGAGGGGCCGCTGTCGCAGTGGGAGCGCGGCGAGCGCCACGCCGAGGCGGCCGAGCAGCTGCTCGAGGCCGGCCACGCATACGAGGACGAGGGCGCGCTCCGCTTCCGCGTGCCCGAGGAGGGCGAGATCAGCTTCCACGACGCCGTGCTGGGCGAGATCACGAACCCGTACGCGGCCATCAAGGACTTCGTGATCCGCCGCTCGGACGGCAGCCCGCTCTACAACTTCGCCGTGGCGGTGGACGACCTCGACATGGGCATCACGCACGTGGTCCGGGGCCAGGACCACGTGTCCAACACGCCGCGCCAGCTGATGATCCTGCGCGCGCTGGGCGCCGAGCCGCCCACCTACGCGCACATCCCGCTGCTGCACGGGCCGGACGGCAAGAAGCTCTCGAAGCGCCATGGCGCGGCGTCGGTCCAGGAGCTGCGCGCGGCGGGCTACCTGCCCGAGGCGATCCGCAACTACATCGCCCTGCTCGGCTGGGGCTACGACGCCTCGACCACCTTCATGACGACGCCGGAGCTGGTGGAGCGCTTCTCGCTCGAGCGCGTGTCGCGCAACCCGGCGGTGTTCGACGAGCTGAAGCTGCGCTCGATGAACGGCCGCTACCTGCGCGAGCTGCCCGCGGACGACCTGCGCATGCGGCTCGAGGCGCTCTCCGGGCGCGAGGTGCCGCCCGAGGCGGTCGCGATCAGCCAGGAGAAGATGCAGACGCTCGCGGACTTCTGGCCGCTCGCCGGCTTCCTCGTCGAACGCCCCAGCTCCTACGACCCGAAGGCCTGGGACAAGGTGATGGTCGACGGCGCCCCTGAGCGGCTGCGCGAGGCCCGTGAGGCGATCGCCACGGCCGGCGAGCCGTTCGACGCGGAGCGCGTCGAGCAGGCCCTGCGAGCGCTGGTCGACCGGCTCGAGGTGAAGCCGAAGGAGGTCTTCCAGCCGATCCGGGTGGCGATCACCGGCACGACGGTCTCGCCGGGCATATTCGAGTCGGTCGCCGCGCTCGGTCGAGAGGAGACCGTGGCCCGCATAGACGCCGCTCTCGAGCACGCCCGCTAGGCGCGCGGCGTACTCAACCTTTCGTCCACCTGTGCCGATAGCCAGGGGGACGGAGCACGTGTCTATGGAAGCTGCCATGAGCCAGCCCGCCGGCCAGCCTGAGGTCGCGCGGCGCCACAACGAGGGACACGGGCGTCGTCTCACGGCCGCCTTCGAAGCGCTGGAGGCGTTCCCGGCGCTCGCCGAGTCCCGCAACCGCGTGCTCCGCGTCGTGCGCGAGGACCGTGCCTCCGTCGGCGAGGTGGTGGCCGCCGTCGAGTCCGACGTCGCGCTGGTGATCACCGTGCTCCGGATCGCCAACCGCACCGCTCAGCGCAAGCGCGGCAAGGTCGCGAGCGTGCCCGAGGCGGTGGAGATCCTCACCCCGGAGGGCGTCGAGACGCTCGCCGCCCGCACCGCCACCTTCGACTTCTTCGAGCGCACCCCCGGCTGGGACCTGATGCCGGAGCGCTTCCGGCTGCACGCCGTGGCCACGCAGGCGGCCGCGGACCGGCTCGCGCGCGAGCTCGACTACCCCGATCGTGACCAGCTGCTCTGCTCCGCCCTGCTGCACGACATCGGCAAGCTCGTGCTCTCGCACGCCTATCCCGGCTACCCCTCTCAGATCCACCAGGGCGCCCGCACGCCCGAGGAGCGCATCCACCGCGAGCGCCTCGAGCTCGGCGTCGATCACGCGCTGGTGGGAGGCGTGCTGGCCCGGCGCTGGGCGCTTCCGAACCGGCTCGCCACGGCGATCGAGCGCCACCACGCCGACGACGCCGAGGGCGAGGCCGCGCTCGTCCGGCTGGCCGACATGCTGGCCCACTACGGGCACGCCAAGCCGGTCAACCCGAAGGCACTTCTCCAGGCCGCGCGCGCGTGCGGCCTGTCCACCGAGCAGCTCCGCTCCGTCATGTACGAGCTGCCGCAGGGATCCGGCAACGTCAAGCGCAACGTGGACCCGTGCCCGCTCTCGACACGTGAGGTGGAGGTGCTCAAGCGCCTCGCCGAGGGCAAGGTCTACAAGCAGATCGCGCACGAGCTCGAGCTCTCCACCAGCACGGTGCGCACGCACCTGCACAACACCTACGCGAAGCTCGGCGCGGTCGACCGTGCCCAGGCGGTGCTGATCGCCACCGAGCGCGGCTGGATCTAGAATTGGGGCCTTCGCCCCATACCGCTCGCGATCGCGTGTCCCGATCATGTGGGTATGCGTTACCAGTGTCCACGCTGTCACGAGATCACCCACCGCTCTGAGCCGATCGCCTTCTGCGCGATCTGCGCCGGCCCGCTGACCGAGGCAAACGTGCTGCCCGAGGAGAAGCCGGTCGAGCGCGGTCCCTCGCTCGCCGACCTGCTGGCGATGCGGGACGCCTACTCGGCGCGCGTCTAGCGGACCGGGCTGGGCTCGGGGTAGGCTCACCCCGGGCCGATGGAAAGGCGAGTCACCTTCTGTCGCATCTGCGAGCCGCTCTGCGGGATGGTGGCCGGCGTCGAGGACGGCCGGATCGTGAAGCTCCGGCCGGATCCCGAGCATCCGCTCTCCCGCGGCTACGCGTGCCCCAAGGGCATCGCGATGGGGGAGGTCCAGAACGACCCGGATCGCGTCACCCAGCCGCTGAGGCGCACAGCGTCGGGCGAGTTCGAGGAGGTCTCCTGGGAGGCGGCGCTGAGCGACATCGCCGCGCGGCTCGACGGCGTCCCGCGCACGGGTGTGGCCTGGTACATGGGCAACCCGGGCGCGTTCTCCTACTCGCACACGCTCTGGGTGAAGGGCTTTCTCGACGCGCTCGGCTCGCCGCACTACTACACGGCCGGCTCGCAGGACGTGAACAACCGCTTCGCGGCGAGCGCGCTCCTGTACGGCTCGCCGCTCGTGGTGCCGATCCCGGACCTGCGCCGGACCCGCTTCCTGCTCATGGTGGGGGCGAACCCGCTCGTGTCGCACGGCTCGGTGCTCTCCGCCCCGCGCGTGCGCGAGCAGCTGCTCGAGGTCGACCGGGTGGTCGTGGTCGACCCGCGCCGCAGCGAGACCGCGCGGCAGTTCGAGCACGTCCCGATCCGCCCCGACACGGATGCCCACCTGCTGCTCGCGATGCTCGCGGTGATCTTCGAGGAGGGGCTGACCGACGGGATCTGGCTGCGGCGTTTCGCGGAGGGCGCCGAAGAGCTCGAGCGGCTCGCGCGCGGGCACCCGCCGGAGCGCAGCGAGCACCTGACCGGCATCCCCGCCGAGCGCGTGCGCGAGCTGGCGCGCGACTTCGCGGCGGCCGATGGCGCCGCCGCCTACGGACGCACCGGTTCCTGCCTCGGGCGCTTCGGCACGCTGGTGGCGTTCCTGCTCGATGCGCTGAACGCCGTGACCGGCAACCTCGACCGGCCCGGCGGGGCGGTCTTCGGCCGAGCCCCGGTGCCGCTCGACAGGATCGGCGAGCAGGTCGGCCTCGACACCTACGGCAAGCTGCGCTCGCGCGTGGGCGGCTTCCCCGACGTGATCGGGAACATGCCGGCCTCGCTCCTGGCCCGCGAGATCGAGACACCGGGCGAGGGCCAGATCAGGGCGCTGTTCGTGTCCGCCGGCAACCCGGTGCTCTCGGTGCCGGACGGCGGTGCGCTCGAGCGGGCGCTCGGGCAGCTCGAGCTGTGCGTGTCGCTCGACCTGTACGTGAACGAGACGAACCGCCACGCGGACTACGTCCTGCCCACCACCACCTTCTACGAGCGCGAGGACCTCCCGATCGCGCTGATGGGCTTCTTCACCACGCCGTTCGTGCAGTACACGGAGGCGGTGGTCGAGCCGCCGGGCGAGTGCCGCCAGGAGTGGGAGATCGTGGACGACCTCTCGCGACGAATCGGCGTCGCTCCGTACAGCGCCAGGCCGCTGCGGCGGCTGGCCAGGCTCGGCTACCGGATCACGCCGAAGCGGCTGGCCGACGTGCTGCTGCGCACCGGCCCGCACGGCGACCTGTTCGGCCTGCGTCCAGGCGGCCTGAGCCTCGCCGGCTGCGCGAGCGGCCGCACGGGATCGTGCTCGCCGAGCACGTGGCGACCGATGTGCTCCCGGAGAAGCTGCGCACGGAGTTCGGGCGCGTCCGGCTCGCGCCGGCCGCGATCCTCGAGGAGGCGGGGCGGCTCGCGGCCGCGAACGGCGACGATCCGAGCTTCCCGCTGCGCCTGATCGGGCTGCGCGAGCTGCGCTCGCACAACTCGTGGATGCACAACGCGCCGCTTCTGATGCGCGGCGGGCGGGTGCACGCGCTGCGCATGCATCCTGACGACGCCGCCGCAGCCGGGATCGAGGACGGCGGCGAGGCGTGCCTCGAGTCGCCTCACGGGTCCGTGACCGTCCCGGTGACGGTCACCGACGACATGAGCCGGGGGACCGTCGCGCTGCCGCACGGCTGGGGTCACCGCGGTGGCTGGCAGCTGGCCAACCGCCACGCGGGCACGAACGTGAACGTGCTCGCCGGTTCGGCGCCGGACGACCTGGAGCGGCTGGCCGGCATGGCGCACCTGAACGGCATTCCCGTGCGGGCCACCCCGGCGCGGACGGAGCCCGACGTTAGCCCCGCCGCGGCGGCAGCGGCGCCCTGACGCGTACCCGCGTCCCCTTCGGCGACGTCTCGATGTCGAGGGAGCCGTCGAGCAGCTCGGCGCGCTCCCGCATGCTGGCGAGGCCGAGGTGCCCCGGCTCCCGGGAGGCCAGCGGATCGGCGTCGACGAAGCCGCCGCCGTTGTCGGTCACGCGCAGCTCGACGTCGCCGTCCACCGTGCGCAGCGACACCGACACGGCCTTCGCCCCGGCGTGGCGCCCCGCGTTCACCACCGCCTCCTGGGCGATCCGGAACAGGTCGCCGGCCATCTCGGGCGGCAGCTCGATGCGCTCGATGGTCGCGAGCACCTCGAAGTCGTAGCGCCGGTTCCAGACCGCGATGCAGTTCTCGACCGCGGTGTCGAACGTGAGCTCCTGGAAGGCGTAGGGACCGAGGTCGACGATCTCGTCGCGAAGCGCTACGAGGTTGCGCGTGGCGAGCGCGCGTGCTTCCTTGATGTGCGCGAGCGACTGCTCCGTGTCGCCGCTCTCCGCCGCCGACCCGGCAGCGGACAGGATCATGTCCAGGCCGATCAGTTCCTGCACCGGCCCGTCGTGGATCGACTCGGCCACCCGCCGGCGGACCTGGCCCTCCGACTGGAGTATGCGCCGCGACACCCCTCGTGCCCGCATCCGCGACGCGGACTCCGAGGTGCGCAGCGTGCCCACCACCACCGCGGTGGCGAGCGCGGAGACCACGAACACCGTCTCGTAGAACGCGAGGATGTCCCCCGAAACCGGCTCGTCGCCGCGAATCTGCGTCGCCACCACGAGCGTGGCCGAGCCCACGGCCGCCAGCGCGAGCCCACGGCGCTCACCCTGGAAGTGGGAGTGGGCGGCGATGAAGAAGAGCGCCGCCACGCGCACCGCCCCGAGCGTCTCGGGCACCAGCAGCTGGAGCAGGAGCAGAATGGTGAAGTCGCCGACCGCCACGAGCAGGTTCATCTCCATGCCGGGCGTTCGCCGCGCGAGCCAGAGGTTGACCACGGCCCAGGGCAGCGCGACAGACGCCCAACACGAGCGCCGAGCGACCCTCGTAGGGGAAGCCGAGCGCCAGGATCACCGTCAGCGCAAGAACGACGAGGGTGAGCCGCGCGATCGCGAACACGAGGATCGGCTGCGCCGACTCGATTGGCAGCCTGCGCAGCATCAGGCGGTCACTCGGGAGCGTCGAGCGTGCTCGCAGCCAGAGAGCGGCGGCCGCGGCACCGGCCGTGTCGATCGCCCAGTCGAGCGGCGACCCGTTACGGGTCTCGACGAAGCCCTGGTGGAACTCGTCGCTGGCGGCGTAGAGGCTCGAGATCGCGAACGCGACGAGCGCGGCTCGCCGGCCTCCGAGACCGGGCGCGAACGCCCTCCACCAGAGCGCGCAGAGCAGCGCGTACTCCCCGAAATGCACGAGCTTGCGCCCGACCGTGTCGATCGTGCCGAGGCCCGAGTCGAGGTTGGGCTGGGCCGAGAAGTAGAAGATCACCGCCATCAGGAGGAGAGGCGGGAGCCACAGGTCGACACGCCGGAGGGGCGGCATGTCCATACCGTAGAGTCACGGCCCGTGCTGGTGATAACCACCAAGTCGCCGTACGCCGTGCGGGCGCTGGCCGAGCTGGCCCGCCGCGGCAACGCCGCCCCGGTGCCGATCGGGGAGATCGCCCGCGCCCGGGACATCCCCGTGCAGTTCCTGGAGGGGCTGTTCGCGACCCTGCGGCGAGCGGGGGTCCTCCAGTCGCAGCGGGGCGTCAAGGGCGGCTACTCGTTCGCTCGCCCACCCGCGGAGATCACCGTGCTCGAGGTCGTGGAGCTGCTCGAGGGCGAGCTCGGCGCCACGGCGCCCGCGGACGGGCAGGTCTGGGCCGAAGCGGTGCACGCCGTCAAGGGCGTGCTCGCAGGCACGACGATCGCCGAGGTGGCGGAGCGCGAGGCGCAGGCGGCGGCGCCGATGTACTACATCTGACGATTCCCGCTCTGGAAGCGGGTTTGCGGCCGATTTGCTAACGCGCGTCGTCGTCGTCGCCTAGCAAATGCATGCGGGGGCGGATGAACGCCTGGGTCACCGCGTGCAGGCCGGCGAGCGCCGGCTACCTGCACCCCGCCGAGGTCGACGACACAGGCAAGTCCTGGCCGCCCGTCTGGGTGGACGGCCAGGTGCCGCGCGCGGTCCGCGAGCTCGGCCCCGCCGCGACCATCGAACAGGTCGCCGCCCGGCTGGCGATCCGGCACGACGACCGCGAGTTCCTCCAGGTGCTGTTCGAGCTGTGGCTCGGCGAGCGCGTGCGCGTCTGGACGGCGAGGCGATGACCGCGCGGCGTTGTCGCCGCTGCCGGGGCTGGCTGACCTCCTCTGAGAGCGGGGCGTTTGCCTGCTGGCGGGTCGCCTGCCCGCTGTACAGCCGCGGGCAGGCCCCGCCCGTCCGGTCGCAGGCCGAGGTAGTGGGCGACATGGAAGCCGACCGGCAGGCCGCCAGGGACGGCCTCAACCCGAACCGGTGAACCGGGCCGCCTTACGCGCGCGCGCCCAGTGGGGCAAGTACCTCCGAATCATGCGCGGCTACACCTGGGCCGAGATCGCGAAGGCGTGCGGCTACGCCAACGCGGGGTGCGCGTACGGAAGCATGGTGTACCTCCACGCCGACAGCGACGAGGAGCGCGAGCTCCTAATCACCCCGCCGTGGCGCCAACGCCAGCTCGAGGGGCAGCTCGCCCGCCGCGAGATGCGCGAAGGCGAGCGGGCGCGCACACGCGGGATGCGCAACGGCTCGTTCCAGTGCTTCTCGTGCGGCCTTCGCAAGCCGCTTCCATCCAGCCGCTGCGACCAGTGTGGCGACGACCCCGTGTCCCACAACGGCGACCCGCGCGAATTCGACCGCGCCTGGGGCTACGCATGAACGGCGACTCGCAACAACTTGCCCTGCTCGTCGACCCGCCCCGCCGGCACCGCAACCCTTGGGCGTGCGTTGACTGTGGCCGCCTCACCCGCGACGAGTACTACAACGTCCACGACCACGTCTGGCCGCTCGACCCGGACGGCGGGATGCTGTGCGTTGGCTGTCTCGAACACCGGATCGGCCGCCGGCTGGTCGGCGGCGACTTCCCGGACGTGCCGATCAACGATCCGCGTGGCGCGTCCCCACGGTTGCGCGCGCGATTGGTGCCATGACGATCTTCGCTGGGACTGCGCGACCCGGCGAACCCCCCGGTCCTGAGGATGTGCCGGGGGAAATGTGCGCGGGGCCTGGCCAGGTGCCGGGCGAACCGGTCCGCGCGCGGGTGTCGGCGGGTGCGGGCGGTCAACCCTGGCCGCTCGTGCCTACCGACGCCGTCCGTATTGTTCAACAACAGGAGGGACCAGCCCATGACCACGACCAGCACTAGGCCGGCCAAAGCGCCGACCGACCCGCTCGACGAGCTGCGCGAGGCCCGCGCCCAACTGGACAGCGCCCGCGCGGAAAACGCTCGGCTCCGCGAGCGTCGCGACAACTACGCGGGCAAGCTCTGCGCGGCGCAACAGGAGCTCGACACGCTCGCCGCCTCCAGGCCCTCGGAGTTCGGCGACGACGGCGCACCGAAGCGGGGAAGCCGGGCGGCGAAGTTGCGGACGGAGATCGACGCGGCAGGCAAGAGCCGCTGGCTGTCCGTGGTCGAAGGCTCCGACGCGAGGGTCCAGGAGGCCGAGGGCCGCCTGCGCCGGCTGACCGCACGACACGGCGTGCTGCTCGCCCGCCAAGCGCACGACGCCGGCGTCGCGGCAATCCAGAACGTACGGTCACGGGCCAGCGAACTACGCGCCGCGCTCGCCGCCGTCAGGGCACCCGAGCACGACTTGCGATGGATCGCGACCGCCGCCGCCGGCGCGATCGACGGCCGCTCAACCTGGAGCGACGCCCGGGTAGCCGAGCTCGAGCGCGCCCTCGACGCGGCCGACCACATGCTGCCCGCGAGGATCCCCGTCATGACCCCCTACGTCGGTGAGGAACCGACGGTGTCCTTGGCCGGCGATGGCTCCTGGGTCGACATACGGTCCGAGCCAAAGTCCGGTTGGGCCGAGCAGCCCGAGCCGATTGAGCCGCCCGCGTGAGCGAACCCGAGTTGACACCCGAGAACGTGGCCGAGGCCCTTGGCCTCAAGCCGAAGCCAGCGGATGCCGAGCGCAATCAAGCAGACACCGCACCCGCCGACGGGACACCCGACCGGACGTCCGCCGCATCCCCGGTCGGTGACGCCGGCGAACCCGACGTGTCGGAGGTCTCCGACACGAACGACCACGTCGACGAGCAGCAGGAGCGCGACGCCGAAGCCGAGTGGCTGGCCAACCATCAGCGTCAACTACAGCGCCTGCAAGAAGAACACCCAGAGAACGCCGCCGAGCTCGCCGTGCTGTTCGGCAACCCCGAGCAAAGCAAGGCCGAGCACGACTGGCTGATGCGGATGCACCAGCCACGACCAGAGGACGCAGCATGAAATGGGAGAAGCACGTCGAGTGGATCGGCGGAGTTCCATTCGTCAGCTACTCGCCCATGCCCGAGCCCGGCGGTCCGGTCAACTTCGACGGCGGCTGCCGCGAGTTGCCGCCATCCCCGCCGCGGGTCGAGTGGACACCTGACCGGTCCGATCCGGGATGGGAGTCGATCGAGCTCGAGGACGGCGCGTCCATGTTCTTCGGAACGCTGGGCGAATGAGGGATGTATACGTCCCCCAGATCGGTGACAGTTAGTGGCAGGTCGAGACGTTCTTGGGTGCCAACGTTGGCGCTCGAAGGCGAGTCAGAGTGCCGGCGTTGGCACATATAGCGCAACCGTGGGAGTGCGCGAGATGCTCACCACGCCTAGCTTCGAAGGCGCGGGGCCGGACGCCCAAACACCCCTTGCGACGCTGTGTCCTGGGTCAGGCGACGCAAGTGTGTTCCCTGGGTTTCCGGCCCCCGCATGCCGACCGCACCGAGGGTCGAGCGGTGACAATTGCGGGCACGTCGAGACGTTCTTGGAGTGCCAACGTTGGCACCCGGACCGGAGTCCTCAGTGCCAGCGTTGGCACCCAAGGGGGGCAGGGCGGAGGCCTACGGGAAGCGGAACCCCGCCATTGCCTCTGCGGTCGGCACGGCGAACACGAGAGCGGTGATCGCGGCGACCTTGATGCGGAAGGCGCGTGTCTTGATAGTGGCGAGCATTGGTTCCTCCTGGCTGAGATGGATGACGCTTTCTTGAATGCATCCACTGGACGCCGGAGCGGACTTTCATCTTCCCTTCCGATGAAACTCGCCCTCGGGAACGGGGGGAGGGGACCGACCCCTGTCCGCACACCAATAGACCGCCGGGGTGGCGCGAGGCGCGCCTCGATATTGAAATGGGATGAGGGATGACCGCGAACGGCTCCCGATTCGGCCCTGAGACGCGCGCGGCGATTGTGGCGCGGCTCGAGCTGGGTGCCACGTTCGCTGGCGCCGCTGAGGCCTCCGGCGTGAAGGTGCCGACCGCGAAGACCTGGCTGGCCCGTGGGCGTCGCGAGGAGAGCGGCCCGTACCGCGAGTTCGCCGACGCGGTCGAGCTGGCCCGCTCGAGCATGGACTCGACCGAGCCGGGCGACATCGAGGAGCTCCGCCTGCGGGTTTGGCGGATGGTCGAGGCCGGCTCCGTCGAGGCGGCGAAGCTGTATCACCGGATTCTGTTGGAGGAGGTGCCGGCCGACCCGTGGAAAGCGCTCGGGATCGAGAGGCGGCATTGAAGCTGGCCGACGCGCTCGCCTCGATGGACTACCCGGAGGACCTGGTGGTCGACGTGGCCATGAGCCGCAAGGCGGGAACGATTGAGTTGCTGATCGCGGCGCTCAAGGAGCTGGACGGCGAGACGTGCACCATCACGACGATCGGTGCCATCGTCGAGGCGCGCCGGCGTAAGGACGACGACGCCTTGCAAGTCGCGCTCCGATTGTTCTCCGCGCTGCGCGGCCACAAGCATTCTCAGGATCGGCCTGATCCAAGACGAAAATGGGGGGCGTTAGATGTCAACTCGGCGTAAGCGGGCGGTGTCGTCTGCGCGGCGGACGAGCGCCGTGTCCCGGCGCCGCCGCAAAGCGCCCGGCGAGCTGGTTCGGCTTTTCCGGTGTCCAATCTGCAATGGGAACCACGCACGCGACCAGCATCCGGGCGGCGACGCGGCGTGACCACGACGGGAGCCGCCGAGCGCCCGTCTAACGGCCTCGGCGACTCGTCCGCGACCGATACCTCGCGGGCGCTGTTCCTGTCTCCCGCGCTTGTGCCGGCTGGCCGACCGCGTCGGCCTGTTGACTGCCTTAGAGCAGGGCGATGCTCGCGAGAATTAGGCCAATCCATGCCAGCAGCGACAAGAGGAAGGCTAATGCCCACCCCCTGACCGCGCGGATGGGGTCGGCATTGGGCATGGTGCCCGACGATTGGCGTGGCAGCATCGGGGGCGTTCCCATCCCCCGGGGTGATCGATGGCGCTTGGTTGGCGGCTCCAAGCGCAGCGCCCACTCTAGGTGGTCGCCCTTTGGTACGTACGCAACGCCCACTCTAGGTGGCTGCCCGGTCTGGACGCCGTCTAAACGATCCGGTTTGCGCTAGCGCGCCCAGGGTCAACCAGCGCGAAGATCCATGCCGCCGTGATGCCAGGCGGTGCGGTGGGCTCTAGGCGAGGGCGCCCGGGTGCCCACAATCTGCAGGTGCGGCGGCCGGTTCGTCGACGCCGGCGACGGCAGCTGTCTGCGCTGCGGACGGCCGATCCCGGAACCACGACCTTGCTAACGGATTGCTAACGAACGAGGCAGAACCAGCGGCCACCAGCCGACACCGCGCGCGGCCGGAATCCCGCGAAACCCCTGCAAACGCCGCACTAGCTGTCACCGGCCGGTCTGGGCGTCACGGCCCGGATAGACGTACTACATCTAAAAGCGGGGGCATGGTAGAGCCTGATTTGGCTCTACAAAGCGGAATCAACCGCTGGGGGACCGCTCAGAACCGCCCCCAGAGGGACCCCGACTGCACCGCAACTGCACCGCACCCGGCCTCGGAACACCGTCGGCGCACCGGCGTATCGTCACCTAAAAGGTGACGCCTACGAACCCCAACACTTCGCCGGCGCGCGGCGAAGACGCGGCCCGCGATGACTCTGGGCGTCGCACGGTGGCGGGCCAGGTGCCGGCCACCGAGATCCGCGTGGGCGACGGCGAGGCGTGGCGGCGATCCCCCGGCCGGATCACCCGCCCCTCGCCGGGCCCGACCCCACCCCCAACCGGAAGGACACCGTGACCGCGACCAGCACCGCGCCCAAGGCGCCGGCCGACCCGCTCGACCAACTCCGCGAAGCCCGCGCCCAGCTCGACACGGCCAGGACCGAACGTGCCCGGCTCGATGAACGCCGCGAGGCGTACGCCGCCCAGCTGCGCGAGGCGCAGGCCGAGTTCGACCAGCTCGCCGCCAACGAGCCCGACCAGTTCGACGACCACGGCTTGCCCGTCAAGAACTCTCGCGCTTGGAAGTTGCGCGCCCAGCTCGACCAGGCCCAGAAGTCCAAATGGCCCGACTTGATCGCCGGCAGTGACGAACGTGGCCGCCAGGCCGAGGACCGCCTGCGCCGGCTGACGGGGAAGCACGGCGTCGCGCTCGCCCGGCAAGCCCACGATGCCGGCGTCGCGGCGATCCAGGACGTACGGTCACGGGCCGCCGAGCTGCGCGCCGCGCTCGCCGCCGTCCGAGCACCCGAACCCGACCTGCTCTGGATCGCGACCGCCGCCGCCGGCGCGATCGACGGCCGCTCGGTCTGGACGGACGTCCGGGTCGGCGAGCTCGAGCAGGCCCTCGACGCGGCCGAGCACATGCTGCCCGCCCGCCTCGTGCCGATGACGCCATATGTCGGTGAGGAACCGTCGGTGTTCCTGGCCGGTGGCGGCGGCTGGATCCCCGCGCGGTCCGCCGGCAACGCCGAGCTCGCCGAGCAGCCGACGCCGATCGAGCCGCCGGCATGAGCGAACCGAACTGACACCCGACAACGTGGCTGAAGCGCTCGGCCTGACGCCGAAGCAACAGACCTCGAGCGAGCGCCCGCCCGAGGTCGAAGCCGCGCCGCCCGACGCCGACGCCCAGCCCGAGGCCGACGTGTCGGAGATCTCCGACACGAACGACCAGGACGCCGACGACGTCGAGGAGCGGCTTACCGAACAGGAGCAGCGGGACGCCGCACTCTGGGCCGCCGGCATCCCGCCAGCCCCCACGGCCGCACAGAAACGCGAGGCCGACCGAGCCTGCGCCGAGCTAATCCACAAACCACCGGAGAACGCAGCATGAAATGGGAGCGACGCACCGAGATCGTCGGCGGAGTTCCGTGCACCCACCTCGAGCCCGTGCCCGAGCCCGGCGGCCCGGTCAACTTCGATGGCGGCTGTCGTCAGCTGCCGCCATCCCCGCCGCGAGTCGAATGGGTACGCGACCAGTCCGACCTGGCATGGGAGTCGGTCACGATCGAGGACGGGGCGTCGCTGTTCTTCGGAACGCTGGGCGAATGAGGGACGTATACGTCCCCCAGGTCGGTGACAGTTATTGGCACGTCGAGACGTTCTTGGACGCCAACGTTGGCGCTCGACGACGAGTCCGAGTGCCGGCGTTGGCACTCCAAACAGGGGACAGGCCGGTGGGCCCCAACCCCGACCTCGCCCCCGATAGACCGCCGGTGTGGCGTGCCGCGAGAAAAACTGTCCCCAATGGGAAGGGCCCGGTGGCGGGTATCCCGGCCGTCGCTCGGATAGACCGCCGGGGAGCGGTGACAAATTTTCGGCACGTCGAGACGTTCTTGGAGTGCCAACGTTGGCACCTGGACCGGAGTCCTCAGTGCCAGCGTTGGCGCCCAAAGGGGACAGGGCGGATGGCGGGCATCCCCGGCTTCGTCGCGGATAGACCGCCGGTGTGGCGTCCCGCGAGAAAAACTGTCTTGCTTAGACGGGGCCGGTGTCCCGGACGCTCCTGTGACGCTCGCCGACGGAGCGGCGGACGCACGTCCCTTGGGTTTCCGGCCCCGCCGTCCTTGGAACGCGGCAATGCCCGGAAGGTTTGGTAGTGACCGGGAGGGGACCGACCCCCGCAAGCGCCCTCCTAGACCGCCGCTGTCCGGCGCGCGCCAGATCGTTCACGGTGAACGGTGCAAGGTCCGTCTGACACCTTCGAGCGGTTGTCGGAGCCGATCCTGGCGGCGCTCGTGGCGGGGACCTCGATACCCGACGCGGCGCGCCGGCATGGCTGCCATCCGCGCACGATCAAGGGGTGGCTTGATCGTGGGAGATGCTCGCCGGACGGTCCCTATGGCCGCTTCGCCCACAGCGTGGATTCACGTCGGCAGGGGCGCGCGGTGCCGCGCAAGGGGGTTCCGGATCTCGAGGAGCTCCTGGTGCTGCTGAGCGACGGCCGCGCGGGCCGGAAGTGTGCCGGCGGCGAAGGAGCTGCTCGCCTGGCACGAACGCCGACGCGCTGAGCTGGGAGCGGCCCGATCCGCTCGACCGCTTTGACGAGCTTGCCGCGCGCCGCGGCCGCTGAGCCTTCCGCTGCTCGGCCCCAGTGCGCGACTGTCGACTTGGGCTCTCCCGTTGTGGCGATCTCGGTTTAGGGTGGCTGGGGGAGGGCTCGCATCCGCCAGTGTGCCAACCCCCCCACAACCTGGAGGTCCGCCATCATGCGTCGCTTCACTTCGGCGCGGCCATCTCCCGCGATGGTCGTCGCTTTTATCGCGCTGCTTGCCGCGCTGTCCGGAACGGCAACCGCTCTGCAGGGCAAGAACACGGTCGATTCCGGCGACATCAAGAACGGTGTAGTCAAGTCTGAGGACATCAAGAACGGCGGCGCCGCGTCGAAGGACATCAAGAACGGCGGCGTCACCACGGATGACCTCAAGAACAACAACGTCCGCGGCGGCGACGTTCGCAACAACGCGCTCACCGGCACCGACATCAAGGAGAGCGCGCTCGGCAAGGTGCCGTCCGCGAAGTCGGTGGACAGCTTCCAGCCTTACTCGAAGGTGGCCACGGCAACGCCTGGCGCCAACTTCGACGCGGCGCGGGCGGCGGCGCCCGCGATCGCCCTGGCCGAGCGCGGAGCGTTCGCGATCTACGGCAAGTGCTTCAAGAGCCTCGACTCTGACACGGTGTGGTCGTTCACGTACATCCGCACGAGCGTGAACGGATCGGTCCTCGATAGCCCGTCCAGCAGCTACAGCGGCAATCCGTTCCTCGACATCGCCACTCCCGAGGACGACCGGGTACTCAACTCCAGCTCGGAGGCCAACCCGGGCTCCTCGTCCTACAGCGCAACATTTTCCGATTGGCAAGCGATGGCGCCGGGTGGCTCCGCTGTGATGGGCTCCGCCGGGACCGGCGTGAAGAAGGGTGACCTGCCCGGCGGCAACGGCGTCTACGGAGCCGGGGACGCCTGCCTGTTCAGCGGCTACATCGCCGGCTGAGGCACCATCTGATTCGAGGACTAAACCGAGTAGGTCGGCCGGTTCGGCGAGGGCGCGGGACCGGCCAAAAGCCGCCCCGCTCGAGCCCGCCACGGCATAAGGATGGAGCCGCTGGCTGGCTAACCCCGTCCGGCGGAGTGCACCGTCGACTGCACCGCACGCCGCGCAAAGCCAGGCCTAGAGCGGGTTCGCCTCGATGTACTACATCTGACGCTCCTCAGACGGCTACGCTCGCCCCTCTGGAAATCGACCATGCACTGATCGCGGTGTCGGACCTGGCGGCGGCCGGGTGGGAGATCGAAGCGCGGCACGGCCTGGCTTCGATCGAGGGCGGCCGTCACCCCGGCTGGGGCACCGCCAACAGGATCGTGCCGCTCGGCGAGACCTATCTGGAGCTGGTCGCGGTTGTCGACGAATCCGAGGCCGCGCAGAGCCCGTTCGGCCGCTGGGTAGCCGGCGCGCACCCCGAGGCGGCCCAGCCGCTCGGCTGGGCTGTTCGGACGCATCGGCTCGACGATGTCGCCCGACGAAACGGCTTGACCGTGGACGCGGGCTCACGCACCGGTCGGGACGGCCGGGTCATCCGGTGGCGCGTAGCGGGCATCGGGGAGGCCGCCGCCGAGCCGTCCCTGCCCTTCTTCATCGAGTGGGCAGCGGGGACCTCGCTCCCGGGCCACGCTGCCGCGAGCCATCGGGACGGCACCGTCCAGATCGCGGAGCTGCAGCTCGACGGCGACGCCGACCGGCTGAGCGCCTGGCTCGGCGATCACCGCCTCCCGATCACGGTGCGCCCGGGTGCGCCCGCGTTCGCCGGCATCGTCCTCACCGGAGCCACGGGCGAGATCGTCCTGGGGGTGCAGGGGTAAAGCCCCGGCCCGATCGTGTCGAGGTGAGGAGCAGCATGTCCCGAAACAGCGCCCGCGGCGGCCTCTGGCTGCTGGCCCTCCTCCCCTGCCGCCCTCGCCGTCGCGGCGGCCCCGGCGCTCGGCGCCCCGCGACCCGGCGGCGTCTACAAGGTTCCGACCAAGATCAGGTCCGACTGCTCGGTGGCGGTCGACGCCCAGATCAACAGCTGGCTCGCCACCGTCCCGAACGGGGGCACCGCGCAATTCGGTCGCGGCCGCTGCTACGGCCAGAACGGGACGATCACGCTCGGCGGCCGGACGGGGATCGTGATCGACGGTCAGGGCTCCGAGTTCCGCGCGCTCACCCCGGGCGACAGCCATCGCGCCAACTGGCGCTTCGTCGGCGGTGGCAACCTCACCGTGCAGAACCTCGCCGCGCGGGGAAGCAACCCCGCCGGCGTCTACGACCCCGCCGTCGAGTGGCAGCACGGCTTCTCCGTCGAGGGTGTGCAGGGCATGACGCTCCAGAACGTGCAGGCACGCGAGACCTGGGGGGATGGCGTGATGGTCTGGCGCTCCAGCGCCTCTCCGGCATGCGGAGACGACGCCTCGAGCGCGCGCAACGTGCTGATCAGCGGGGCGACGATCGAGCGCATCGGCCGCCAGGGGCTGGCCGTGGTCGACGCCGAGAACGTCACGCTCCAGGACTCGAGCGTGGGCCCGGTTGCGTGGTCGAACGTCGACATCGAGACGGACGACGACTGCGAGATCGCCCGTCACATCACGATCGCCCGCAACACGTTCGGCGCCAACAGCTTCGGAGTGGTGGCAAACGTGGGCTTCGGCGCCGATCCGCAGGTGGGGGACGTGACGGTCGTGGACAACACCCAGACGGTGCCCACCAGCGGCTGCTTCGCGCCGCTGCGGATCCTCTCGCCTGTCTACACGGACGGTCGCCCGCCGGTCTACCGCAGCGGGTTCGTCTTCCGCGGCAACCGGCTGCTCGGATCCCGCAACGGGGTCGAGCTGCGCGGCGTTCGGAACGCCGAGGTGAGCTCGAACACGATCGCGCTCCCGCCCACCACAGGCTGCGGCACCAGGGCGGGCGTGCTGCTGGTGGACTCGCACACCGTCGGCATCGTCTCGAACGCCTTCAGCGGCGCGAACTCCGTGTTCAAGACGGACACGCTCAGCACCGGAATCACCTCGGAAGGCAACACGACGGGCTGAGCCCGGTCGGGCCTCGCTGGCTACAGTCGAGTCCATGAGCGTGCCGCCCGTCGCGGCGATTCCCGACAACCTCGCCGACCTGGTCGGCAACACCCCGATGGTGCGGCTCACCCGGGTCGCGCCCGAGTGCGGGGCGGAGCTCGTGGGAAAGCTCGAGGCCTACAACCCCGCGGGCAGCGTGAAGGACCGGATCGGGGTGGCCATGATCGACGCCGCCGAGGCGGAGGGTCGCATCGAGCCGGGGCGCAACACGATCGTCGAGGCCACGTCCGGCAACACCGGGATCGCGCTCGCGTTCGTGTGCGCCGCGAAGGGCTATGACCTCGTGCTCACCATGCCCCAGGGAATGAGCCGCGAGCGCGAGAACCTGCTGCGGCTCTACGGCGCAGAGGTGATCCTCGTGGAGTCGATGGGAGGGATGGACGAGGCCGTGGAGCGGGCGCGGCGCGTCTGCCGCGAGCGCGGCGACTGCTTCGTCCCCAACCAGTTCTCCAATCCCGCCAACCCGGAGATCCACCGCCGCACCACCGCCGAGGAGATCTGGCGCGACATGGACGGACGCGTGGACGCGCTCGTGGCCGGGGCCGGCACGGGCGGGACCATCACCGGCTGCGGCGAGCGTCTCAAGGAGCGCAATCCGGAGCTCCTCGTGGTGGGGGTCGAGCCGGCGAGCTCGCCGGTGCTGTCCGGTGGCCGACCGGGTCCGCACAAGATCCAGGGGATCGGACCGGGCTTCGTGCCCGAGGTGCTGAACCGCGAGGTGATCGACGAGATCATCCCGGTGGACGACGAGGACGCGATCGAGACGGCCCGGCGCTGCGCGCAGCGCGAGGGCGTGCTGGCGGGCATCTCGTGCGGGGCGGCGCTCTGGGGAGCGATCCAGGTGGGCTCGCGTCCGGAGATGCGAGGCAAGCGGATCGCCGTGATCCTGCCGGACTCGGGAGAGCGGTACGTGAGCACGCCGTTCTTCGCGCCATAGGAGTCCGGTGTTCGGGCTCGGGACACTCGCCAGGGTCGCCCGCGAGGTGCGGGAGGACCTGACCGCCGCCCAGGAGCGCGATCCGGCCGCGCGCAGCGTCGGGCGCGCGGAGATGCTGATCACCTACGGCGGCGTGCAGGCGCTGCTCTCCCACCGGATCTCGCACGCGCTCCACGGGGCGGGCGTGCCGCTCGCCCCGAGGGTGCTCGCCAACGCGACCAAGATGGTCACGGGCATCGAGATCCATCCGGGCGCGCAGATCGGTCGCGGCCTGTTCATCGACCATGGCTCCGGGGTCGTGATCGGCGAGACGGCCGAGGTGGGGGACGATGTGACGATGTACCAGGGCGTGACGCTCGGCGGCACCGGCTTCGCGCGCGGCAAGCGCCATCCGACGGTCGGCCACGAGGTGATGATCGGCGCCGGCTCCAAGCTGCTCGGCCCGATCGAGATCGGCGACCGCTCGAAGATCGGCGCCAACTCGGTGGTGATCCACGACGTGCCCGCCAACTCCACCGTGGTCGGCAATCCCGGCCATCCGGTGCGCGTCGACGGCAAGCGGCCGAGCGGCCCGGACGCCGACTGGGCGCACCTGCCGGACCCGGTGGCCGACGCCATCCGCGGGATGGCGAACCGCCTCGGCGAGCTCGAGGAGCTGGTGGCGGACCTGACCGGGCGAAAGCCCGGCGGCGCCGAGGTGAAGCCGCTGAAGCGCCGCGGCGGGCCGGACTCGACCGGCGGCTGACGCCGATGTAGCTCCGCCGCGGGTGGGGCTCAGTAGTAGACCGTGCGCGTGCGGTGCCTCGGCACCGCCTTGTACGAGGGCCGCCTGGCCGCGGTTCCAGAGCCAGGTGTCGAGCGCCCGGGCCGGCACCCCGGTGGCCGCCGAGATCCGCTCGCAGGCGTGCACGGCGCAGGCGCGGATCTCGCGCTCCTCGGGCGAGCCCGCGGGCACGAGCTCGCCGGCGTCGATGCGGGCGGCGAGCGCCTCCGAGTAGCGCAGCACGCCGTCCATCCGCAGCACGTGGGGCACGAGGTTGTCGGCGAAGATCGTGAGCCGGTCGAGATCGTGGAACGACGCCACGCCGGCGAGCGCCAGGTCGTTCGGGACGATCTGGGCGCGCTTCCAGAAGCCCACGTCATCGAAGAAGGGCATCCCGGAAGCGAGCATCGAGGCAAGGCGCACGGCCGATCCCCCGGCCTCCCTCACCAGCCCCAGCGCGCTCCGGTCGCCCAGAAACGCCCCGAGCCCACGCAACGCCCGCGCGTACAGCGCCATCAGCTCGTGCGCCGGGTCCTGGCCCAGCACGGCGGCCACCGCCGGCGGCGTCGAGCGCCGCGAGCTCGGCGACGCGACCACGGCCCATCAGCCCGCCACCGATCCGCGAGCCCCCAAGCGACCGTGTAGTACCCCGAGCAGCCCAGGCGCTTGCGCAGCGTGGGAAACCAGCCGGAGCCGAAGTTGATCGAGTCGAGCACGAGCAGATAGGCCGCCACGTCCTCGGGCGTGCCCTCCAGGTAATGCCGCTCGGGATCGAGCTGGGCCGGCTCGATCGCGACCGCCTCGGTCTCGAGCGCGGCGAGCCGCTCGGGATCGATCGAGACCGAGCGCGCCCGCTCGGCGATCTCCCGGCAACCGGAACGCACGCGGTCCGTGAGGTCGATGCCGGGCAGCTTCTCACGCGTGGAGTAGCCTCGCGGGCGCCAACGGCGACAGGAGGGACCATGAGCAACAGCGTCGTCCATTTCGAGATCCCGGCCGACGACGTCGGGCGGGCGCAGGACTTCTACCGAGAGGCGTTCGGCTGGGCGGTCCAGGCCATGCCGGACCTCCAGTACACCATCCTCGGGACCACGGAGACGGGCGAGGAGGGCCGCCCCGTCGATCCGGGCGCCATCAACGGCGGGATGGCCAAGCGCCAGGCGCCGGCGTTCGAGCATCCCATGCATCACGATCGGCGTCGACGACATCGACAAGTCCCTCGAGCGCATCGAGTCGCTCGGCGGCTCGGCGGTCGGCGAGAAGATGCAGGTCGGGGACATGGGTTGGGCGGCCTACTTCGCCGACAGCGAGGGAAACGTGGTGGGCCTCTGGCAGAACGCCTGACGCCGCCGGGCAGCTTCCTACACTGCGCCCGGTGCCGCCCGCCTTCGCCTGCCGCCAGCTCAGCAAGCGCTACGGGGGCACGCAGGCGCTGGCGGGGGTGGACCTCAGCGTCGAGCCCGGAGAGCTCGTCGGCCTGCTCGGCCCGAACGGTGCCGGCAAGTCGACGCTCACCAAGATCGCCTGCGGCCTCGTGGGCCCGACCGCAGGCGAGGCCGAGGTGGCGGGCGCGCCGGCCGGCTCGGCCCCCGCGCGCGGGGAGGTCGGCTACCTCGCCGAGCTGTTCCGCTTTCCCGACTGGCTGAGTGCCGACGAGCTGATCGAGCTCCACCAGGCCCTGGCCGAGTCCACGGGCGGCCCGACCGAGCGCGCCGAGCTGCTCGAGCTGGTGGGGCTGGCCGACGCCCGCGAGGTCAAGGTCGGCGCGATGTCCAAGGGGATGCAGCAGAGGCTCGGAATCGCGCAGGCGCTCGTGGGGTCGCCGCGGCTTCTGCTCCTGGACGAGCCCACGAGCGCGCTCGACCCGGTCGGGCGGCGCATCGTCCGCGACCTGCTCACCGAGCTGCGCGGCCGCGGCGTGGCCGTGCTCCTCAACTCGCATCTGCTGAGCGAGGTCGAGCTCGTCTGCGACCGCGTGGCGATCCTGCTGGCCGGCGCCATCGTGGCCGGCGGCACGCCGGGCCAGTTGGCGCGCCCGCGCGGGGTGGAGGTCGAGACCGGCGGCGGCGTGCGCGCCTTCCCGGACGCCCGCCGCGACGAGGTTCCCGGCATCGTGGCCGGCCTCGTGGAGGCGGGGGAGGACGTGTACGAGGTGCGCCTGCTCTCCTCGACCCTCGAGGAGGCCTACCTCGAGGCGGTCGGAGCGGCATGAGCGGCGCGCTCGTGATCGCGCGCTACGCGCTGCAGGAGGCGGTGCGGCGACGCGTGCTGGTGGTGGTGCTGGTGCTCACGCTCGCCTTCCTCGCCCTGTACGCGCTCGGGACGAAGGTCGCGTTCGACGAGGTGGAGGCATTCGGCGACCCCGCCGCCCAGTTCGACGAGCGCGTGCTCACCGGCTCGACGCTGCTCGGCCTGTCGATGTTCACGACCCTTTTCCTGGGAGCCGTGCTGGCCTCGTTCCTGACGCTCGGAGCGGTGCGCGGCGACGCCGAGCGCGGCCTGCTTCAGCCGCTCGTGGTCCGGCCGGTCGGCCGCACGAGCCTGCTGGTGGGACGCTTCTGCGGCGCGGCGGCCGTGTGCAGTGTCTACGTGGCCGCCGTGTACGCCGCGGCGCTCCTGATCACGGCGGCGGCCGGCGACTGGTGGCCCGACCGCATCGTGGCGCCGGGCCTCGCGCTGGTGGTCGGTGTGCTCGTGATCGCCGCGCTGTCGCTGCTCGGCTCGGTGTTCCTGTCCGCCACCGCCAACGGGATCGCGATCTTCATGCTCTTCGGGGCAGGGCTCGCGGCCGGCCTGCTGGGCCAGATCGGCGACGCCCTGAGCGTCGACACGCTCGAGACCGTGGCGGAGATCTGCTCCTGGCTGCTGCCGTTCGAGGCGCTCTACCAGGCGGGTCTCGACGCCCTCACCGAGGATGTGGGCGGCGTTACCGGCGTGATCGTCAGGCTCGGCCCCTTCGGCGGCGCCCAGGAGGGCGGGCCGCTCCTGTGGGTCTGGGCGATCGCCTACCTGGCGCTCGTCGGGCTGGCGGCGCGCGCCGGCTTCGCCCGCCGCGACCTCTGACGCGGCCGGTAGCGCTTCTATCCTCGGATCGGTGAGCACCGAAGCCGCCGCCGACCAGCTGCTCGAGGGACTCAACGAGCCCCAGCGCGAGGCCGTGCTGCACGCCGAGGGGCCGCTCCTCATCCTCGCGGGCGCCGGCTCGGGCAAGACGCGCGTGCTCACGCACCGGATCGCCCATCTGGTCCGCACCGGCCAGGCGCGGCCCGGCGAGATCCTCGCGATCACGTTCACGAACAAGGCGGCGCAGGAGATGCGCGAGCGGGTGGAGGCCCTGGTGGGCGGGCGCTCGCGCGCGATGTGGGTGATGACCTTCCACTCCGCCTGCGCGCGAATGCTGCGGGCCGACGCCGAGCGGCTCGGCTACACCCGCGGCTTCACGATCTACGACGAGCAGGACTCGCTGCGGCTGGTCAAGAACTGCGTCGAGGAGCTGGACGTCGATCCCAAGCGCTTCGCCCCGCGCGGCATCCGGCGCCAGATCTCGGACGCGAAGAACCAGCTGCTCGACGCCGAGGCCTACAAGCTCAAGGTGGAGAGCTTCTTCGAGCAGACCGCCGCCGACGTCTACGGGCTCTACGAGCAGCGCCTGCACGGCGCCAACGCGATGGACTTCGACGACCTGCTGTTCCGCTGCGTGAACCTGTTCGAGCTCTTCGAGGAGGTGCGCGACCGCTACCGGCGGAGCTTCCGGCACGTGCTGGTCGACGAGTACCAGGACACCAACCGGGCCCAGTATCGCTGGCTTCAGCTCCTCTCGGAGGAGCACCGCAACCTCTGCGTGGTGGGCGACGACGACCAGTCGATCTACCGCTTCCGCGGCGCCGACATCCGCAACATCCTCGACTTCGAGGACGACTTCCCGGACGCCCAGGTGGTCAAGCTCGAGCAGAACTACCGCTCCACGCAGACGATCCTGAACGCGTCCAACGCGGTGATCGCGAACAACCGCTCGCGCAAGGACAAGTCGCTCTGGAGCGAGCTGGGCGACGGCGACCCGGTGCACGTGCGCGAGCTCGAGGACGAGCACGCCGAGGCGCGCTTCGTGGTGTCGGAGATCGAGCGGCTCGTCGACGCGGGCGAGTCGCGCGACGAGGTCGCCGTCTTCTACCGGACCAACGCCCAGAGCCGCGTGCTCGAGGACATGCTCGTGCGCTACGGGGTCGGCTACCAGGTGATCGGCGGCACGCGCTTCTACGAGCGCAAGGAGATCAAGGACGCGCTCGCCTACCTCACCCTGCTCGTGAACCCGGCCGACACGGTGGCGTTCACGCGCGTGGTCAACGAGCCCAAGCGCGGCATCGGCTCGACGTCGCAGGGGCGGCTCACCGGGCACGCCAACACGCTGGGCGAGCCGGTCTGGGACGTCGCGGCGCGCCCCGAGGCGGTCCCCGGCCTGGCCGCGGCGGCGATCAAGGCCGTCGGCCGCTTCATGTCCGTGATGGAGCGCCTGCGCGAGCGCGTCGATGGTGGGGCCGGGGTGGGAGACCTGCTTGCGGAGACGCTCGAGGAGTCGGGCTACACCGAGGCGCTGCGGGCGGAGCGCACGGTGGAGGCCCAGGTACGGCTCGAGAACCTCGAGGAGCTGGTGGGCGTGGCGCGCGAGTACGACGCCCCCCGCCAGCGGCAGCGGCGAGGAGGGCTCCGTCGAGGAGTTCCTCCAGCAGATCGCGCTCTTCTCCGAGCAGGACAACCTGCGCGACGAGCAGGGGATCGTCACGCTGATGACGCTCCACAACGCCAAGGGGCTCGAGTACGGCATCGTGTTCATCATCGGGCTCGAGGACGGCGTGTTCCCGCACATGCGCTCGATCGAGGGGGGCGACCTCGAGGAGGAGCGCCGGCTCGCCTACGTCGGCATCACGCGCGCGCAGCGCGAGCTCTACCTCACGCACGCGCGCACGCGGGCGCTGTTCGGCAATCGGGACTGGAACCTGCGCAGCCGCTTCATCGACGAGATCCCCATCGAGTTCACCGACATCGAGGAGGACGCGCCGAGGGGGCCTGCCGCGGCCGCCACCTGGGGCGGCGGCGCCGCGGCGCCCGCACCGCAGCCCGCGGGCGAGGCTGCGTCGTTCGCGCTCGGCGAGGACGTCGTCCACGCGCAGTTCGGGGACGGCGTGGTCACGGGCGTCGAGCCCGGCGGCCTCGTGGTGGTGCGCTTCGCGGGCGACGGCTCCGAGCGCAAGCTGATGGCGGACTACGCGCCGCTCAAGCGCCGGTAGTCTGCCGCGCCCTATGGCACGCATCATCGACGGGAAGGCGGTCGCGGCCCGGGTCAAGCAGGACGTCGCGCGGGCGGTCGCCGAGTTCGGCGCCACGCCCGGCCTGGCCACGATCCTCGTGGGCGACGATCCCGCCTCGGCCGTCTACGTGCGCATGAAGCGCGAGGACTCCGCCGAGGTCGGCATCGAGTCGTTCCACCACGAGCCCGGCGCCGACGTCGCGCCCGCCGAGCTGGCCACGCTGATCCGGTCGCTCAACGAGGACGAGCGGGTGCACGGGATCCTGCTCCAACTGCCGCTGCCGGACCACCTCGACCAGGACGAGTTCATCGGCCTGATCGACCCGGCCAAGGACGTCGACGGCCTGACGGTCGCCAACGCGGGTCTCCTGATGCACGGCCGCGAGGAGGCGATCGTGCCGTGCACGCCGGCCGGAGTGATGGAGCTCCTGGCCGACGCGGAGGTGGAGCTCTCCGGCGCGCGGGCGGTGGTGCTCGGGCGCTCGATCCTCGTGGGCAAGCCGCTCGTGCAGCTGCTGCTCGGCGCGAACGCCACGGTCACCCACTGCCATTCGCGCACGCGCGACCTGCCGGGCGTCTGTCGCGAGGCGGACGTGCTGATCGCGGCGGTGGGCTCGCCCGGGCTCGTGACCGCCGACATGGTCCGCGAGGGCGCCGTCGTGATCGACGTGGGCACCAATCGCACCGACGACGGCCTCGTGGGCGACGTCGACTTCGAGCCGGTGAGCGAGAGGGCCGCGGCGATCACCCCGGTGCCCGGCGGCGTCGGCCCGATGACCCGCGCGATGCTGCTCGTGAACACCCTCAAGGCCGCCCGCGCGTCAGCCGGGTAGAGCCACCTCAACCAGGTCGAGCACCGAGCGCGGGTCGACGTCGTAGCGCCGCTCGTACTCCTCGGCGGCCTCGATCGTCGACGAACGCGAGCACGAGCTCCTCGCGGGAGGAGCCGGCCTCGCAGGCGACCCTGTCGACCGCCATGAGCGCGGCGTCCTGGAGGAAGCCGGTCACGCCGCCGCTGTCGGGCCGCTCGCGGTCCTCGCAGGGGTCGGCGATCGCGACCTGGTCGGGCTGGCGCGCGTTGGCCGCGAGCGCGTAGCCGGCGAGCAGCGCCGCCGCCGCGGCCAGCGCGGCCACGGCCGCCCCGAGCGCGCCCGGCGCAAGCCGCAGCTGACCGTCCGCGATGCTCGCCCCGAGCGCCGCCGGCAGCAGCAGGCCCGCCGCCACCAGCGCGAACACGCCGCCCACGAGGAACGCCGTCGAGAAGCCGTCGTTCACGCCGCGCACGAGCACCTCGTCGGCGCGCTCGGCGAGCTCGTCGTAGGCGTCCAGCTCGTCCTCGTCCACCTCCTCCCGACCTTCCGCGAACACCTGCTCGAGGCCGCCGCGCGGGTCCTCGGTCTCGACGCTGTCCGCCAGCCGTGGCGCGACGTCGATCTTCACCCGCGGGTCGATCGGGGCGTCGAGGATCACCGCGGCGCCGCGCTCGCGGGTGTCGTCGAGCGTCGTGTCGAGCTCGTGCTGGGCGATCGGTGCCAGCACGAGCAGCGCGAGCGCGATGCCGAGGTGGCGCACCGACAGCAGCCATGCCGCCTGGCGCCCGCTCCGCTCCGGCAGCAGCTCGCCGGCCAGGGCGGGGAGCGCCAGGCCCATGCCCACGCCGACGGCGATCTGCGGGGCGATCGTCCAGGCCACGCTTGCGGTCGGCACGAACGCGAGCGCCGCGGTGCCGGCCGCCACGAGCAGCGAGCCGCCGGCCGCTCGGACGCCCGGCGGCCCGGGCACGCGCGCGGCGGCGAGCGCCGCGAGCGGCATCGTGCTCACCGCGAGCGCGGCGGCGAGCGGCTCGATTCCCCAGCCGGAGATCAGCAGCAGCACGGTGAGGAAGAGCGCGGCGGCGATCGCGCCGGACAGGAGCGCGAGCGCGATCGTGCGCGCGGCGGCGAAGCGCTCGCTCCTCCGCGGGCGCCGCTCGCGGCCGCGCTCGACGGACGGCGCCGTCAGGCAGGCGGGCAGCGCCACGAGCGCCGCGGGCGCCTGGAACAGGAAGATCGAGCGCCAGCCGAGGCCCTGGGTGAGCGCGCCGCCGATTGCGGGCCCGGCCGCGGTGCCGACCAGGACGGCCAGCCGCCACAGGCCCGCGCCGCCGCCGTCCGAGAGCATGCGGTACGCGGTCACGAGCAGCCCGGCGCCCCCGAGCGCCTGCACAGCGCGGGCGGCCAGCAACGGCTCGAGCGAGTCCGCGAGCCCGCACGCGAGGGAGCCGGCGGCGAACAGCGCCACGCCGGCCAGCCCGACCGCCCGGGTGCCCACGCGAGCCCGCAGCGCCTCGGCCGCCGGCAGCGCCGCGGCCAGCACCACGGCGTAGACGCCGAGCACGGCTGCCACGCCCGCCACGTCGGTATCCAGCTCGAGCAGGATCGGCGGCAGGGCGAGCGCCACGATCGCCGTGTCCGCCAGCGCCAGGAACGCCGCTCCCGCGAGCGGAAGTCGGACGGGCGAGCTCATGCAGCGGATGATGGCTGCCGGCGGTGCTCGACCTCGTACGGGTAGCCGCACCGCGACCGGGGGGCCTACCCGATTGTGGAGCCGGCGCCGCTTCGGGAACCTCTGGGGCCGGTCAGGGCGTTGCGGACCTGGCGGACCGCTGTCGAACCCCGCCCGACCCGCGCGCGGTCTCCGCGCCTCCCGCCGCAGGCCGCGCAGCCGGCCCGCCTGTCTTCGGTGCCTCCCTCAGGCGCCGGGGGCGGGCCGGACCGGCGCCCCGGCCCCGAGGCGCCGGTACGCTTCCGCGGGGTGGACGTGCGAAGGCTGCGGATCGGCGAGCTGCTCCTCGCCGCGGCGGGCGGACTGCTGCTCGCAAGCCTGTTCCTGCCCTGGTACGGAGCCGCCGACGGCACGCTGACCGCGTTCCAGTCGCTGGCGCTGCTCGACGTGGTGCTCGCGCTGATCGCGCTGTCGGCGCTCTCGCTGCTGCCGATCACGGCCAGCCAGCGCGTGCCGGCGGTGCCGATCGCGCTCGAGGCGCTGGTCACGCTCGCCGGAATCGTGGCCGTGATCCTCGTGCTGTTCAGAGTCGCTGTGGCTGCCCGACGCGGCCGACGGCCGCGAGTGGGCACTCTGGCTGGCACTGGCGGGCGCCGCCGGGCATCGTGGTCGGGGGCCTCGTGGGGATGCGCGACGAGCGACCCTCGCCGCCCGGTCGCCACCTGGACTCGAGCGGCCGTCCCATGGACGCCCCGCACGAAATCGAGACGATTCCCGCCCCGCGTGCCGAGAGAGCGTGAGCCGCGCCCGCCCGGCGCCGTCGTCGCGCTGCTGCTGACACTCGCCGCGGGCACGGTGGCGGCGCCCGGCGCGCTTGCCGCGGACGACGCGCTCGAGCGCCACCGCCCCGTGCTGCGTTACGACAGCGACGAGACGCACCGCGCCATCGACATCGAGCCGCTGATCGCCGCCTCGACGGTCGAGCGGGCAGATGGCCGGGTCGTGCGCGGGCTGCGAGCGCGCGACCTGAGCGCCCGATACCCGGACGGGCATGCGGCCGATGCGGGCCGACCGGCTGCGGTTCGACACCGACATCGCCGGCCCTCCGGCGGTCTATGGCCGCCGCGCCCGGGACGGGTCCGGCCGCACCTGGCTCCAGTACTGGCTCTTCTTCGCCGACAACCGCCAGGACCGCGGCCTGCTGCGGACGGGCCGCCACGAGGGGGACTGGGAGCTCTTCCAGCTGCGCCTCGATGCGGCCGGGCGCCCCGTCGAGGCGACGCTCGCGCAGCACACCTGGGCGCAGGGCTGCGGCTGGCGCAGGCTTCGGCGCGACGGCGACGCGCCGGTGGTGTTCGTGGCGAACGCCTCGCACGCGCTGTACGCCCGCCCGGGAGTGCACGACCGGCCCTGGCCGGATCCGAACGACGAGGCCGACGGGCGCGGCGAGGCGGTGCGCCCCGCGCTGGTCGAGATCGGGCCGAGTCGGACGCCCTGGATCCGCTGGCCCGGCCGGTTCGGCGGCACGGACGACTCGCTCGTCCCCGGCGAGGAGCCGAGCCCGCGCGGCCCCGCGTTCCAGCCCGATCGCTGGGACGACCCGGGCGCCTTTCAGGCGGCCGAGGCGCGCCCGTGCGCCGCCGGCCCGCCCACACGGCCCTGGCAGACCGCCGTGCTCGTCGGTATCGCGCTCGCGCTCGCCGGGCTCCTGCTCCTGCGCCGCCGCCACCTACAATCGCGCCGATGATCGACCGCGATCAGGTGCTGCACGTGGCCCGGCTGGCCAGGCTCGAGCTGAGCGAGGAGGAGATCGCTCGCATGCCGCCCGAGCTCTCCAAGATCCTGGAGCACGTGGAGACGATGAACGAGATCGACCTCGACGGGGTCGAGCCCACCTCGCACGTGGTGGATCTCGTGAACGTGCTGCGCGACGACGTGCCGCGCCCGAGCATGCCGCGCGAGCGCGCGCTCGAGCAGGCTCCCGACAGCGCCGACGGCGGGTTCCGCGTGCCCAGCCCCGGCGGGTGCGCTCGTGAGCGACGAGCTGCTCGACCTCACGGCCGCGCAGCAGGCCGAGCGGATCGCCGCCGGCGAGGTCTCCGGCGAGGAGGTCTTCGACTTCTGGCGCGAGCGCGCCGCGGCCGACGAGCTCGGCTCGTACCTGTGGGTGGCCGAGGAGAACGCGGGCGGCGCGCTGCCGCCCGTGGCCGTCAAGGACCTGTTCTGCGTGGAGGGCGTGCCGAGCGCGGCGGGCTCGCGCATCCTCGAGGGCTATCGCCCGCCCTACAGCGCTACGAGCGTGCGCAACCTGCGCGACGCCGGTGCCCAGGTGCTCGGCAAGACGAACCAGGACGAGTTCGCGATGGGCTCCTCGACCGAGAACTCGGGCTACGGGCCGGTGCAGAACCCCTGGGACCGCACCCGGGTGCCCGGCGGCTCGAGCGGCGGGAGCGCGGCCGCCGTGGCGGCCGGCAGCGCGCCCTGGGCGATCGGCACCGACACCGGGGGCTCGATCCGCCAGCCGGCGTCGCTGTGCGGTGTCGTGGGCATGAAGCCCACCTACGGCGCGGTCAGCCGCTACGGCATGATCGCCTTCGCGTCCTCGCTCGACCAGTGCGGCCCGCTCACGCGCGACGTCACGGACGCGGCGATCCTGCTCGGCCACCTACAGGGGCACGACCCCTGCGACTCCACCTCGCTCGGCATCCCCGAGGGGGTCGCCTTGCCCAGCGCGGAACGCCTCGACGGCCTGCGCTTCGGCGTCTGGGGCCTCGAGGAGGAGGGGGTCGAGCCCGGTGTGGCCGACGCCGTGAGGGCCACGATCGCGAAGCTCGAGGAGCTCGGCGGGGCGATCACGGAGATCGACCTGCCGAACGCGCGCCACGGCATCGCCGCCTACTACGTGATCGCCCCCGCGGAGGCGAGCGCGAACCTGGCGCGCTACGACGGCGTGCGCTACGGACCCCGCGACGAGGCGAACGGCGACCTCACCTCGATGTACGAGCGCACCCGCCACGACGGCTTCGGCGACGAGGTCAAGCGCCGCATCATGATCGGCACCTACGCGCTCTCCTCCGGCTACTACGACGCCTACTACGGCACGGCCCAGAAGGTGCGCACCAAGATCGCGCAGGACTTCGCAGGCCGCCTTCGAGCAGGTGGACTTCGTGGTCACGCCCACCTCGGCGACGGTCGCGTTCGAGCTCGGCGCCCGCACCGCCGACCCGCTCGCGATGTACCTGTCCGACTACTTCACCGTGCCGATGCCGCTCGCGGGCATCCCCGCGATCTCGATTCCATGCGGGCTCTCGGAGGGCCTGCCCGGTGGGCTTCCAGATCGCGGGCCCGGCGTTCAGCGAGCCGCGCATCCTCGACGCCGCCTACGCGCTCGAGCAGGCGATCGGCTTCGAGGGGGTGCCGGTGCTGCGATGAGCGCCACGCGCGAGTACGAGCCCGTCATCGGGGTCGAGATCCACACCCAGCTGCGCACACGGACGAAGATGTTCTGCGGCTGCGCGCTGTCGTTCGGGGAGGAGCCCAACACGCACACCTGCCCGGTCTGCCTCGGGCACCCGGGGACGCTGCCGGTCGTGAACGCCGAGGCGGTGCACTACGCGCTCATGATCGCGATGGCCTTCGACTGCGAGATCGCGCCCCGCTCGATCTTCCACCGCAAGAACTACTTCTATCCCGACCTGGCCAAGGGCTACCAGATCAGCCAGTACGACATCCCGCTGGGCCGCAACGGTCGGCTCGGCGACGTGCGCATCCACCGCGTGCACCTCGAGGAGGATGCCGCGAAGCTCGTGCACGCGGGCAGCTCGGGTCGCATCCACGGCGCCGAGGCGAGCGTGGTGGACTTCAACCGCGGCGGCACGCCGCTGGTCGAGATCGTGACCGAGCCGGACCTGCGCTCCCCGCACGAGGCCGCCGAGTTCGGGCGGCTGCTCCAGGCCACCCTGCGGCGCCTGGGCGTCTCCGACGTGAACATGGAGGAGGGCTCGCTGCGGGTGGACGCCAACGTGTCGATCCGCCCCGCGGGCGAGGCCACGCTCGGAACCAAGACCGAGCTGAAGAACATGAACTCGTTCCGCTTCCTCGAGCGCGGCATCGCGGCCGAGATCGCGAGGCAGGAGGCGATCGTGAGGGACGGCGGCGAGGTGGAGCAGGAGACGCTCCACTACGACCCGGCCTCCGGCTCGCTGACCACGCTTCGCTCGAAGGAGGAGGCGCACGACTACCGCTACTTCCCCGAGCCCGACCTCGTGCCGATCGCGCCGACCGAGGAGATGCTGGAGCGCGCCCGCGCGGCCCTGCCCGAGCTGCCCGCCGCCCGGGCGGAGCGCCTCGAGCGGGAGCTCGCACTGCCGGCCGACATCGCGCGGCACCTCGCGTTCCGGACCGAGCTGGGCGACTTCTACGAGTCGGCGCTCGCGGCGAGCGCGAACGGGGACGCCCGCTCGCTCGCCAACTGGATCACGAACGAGCTGACGGCCCGCATCGGCGACGCGAACCCGGCCGAGACCCGGCTCGAGCCCGCGGCGCTCGCGCGGCTGGTGGAGATGGTGGGGGCGAGGGAGGTCTCCGCCGGCGCCGCCAAGGAGGTGCTCGACGTGCTCGTGGCCGAGGGTGGCGACCCCGCGGCGATCGTGGAGCAGCGCGGGCTCGGAATGGCCGCCGCGGGCGAGCTCGACGCGATCGTGGAGCGGGCGATCGCCGACAACCCGGACGCCGTCGAGAAGATCAAGGCGGGGAAGGGGCAGGCCGTCGGGGCGATCGTGGGCGCGGTGATGCGCGAGACGCGCGGCGCGGCGGACGGCGGCGAGGTGCAGCGGCTGATCCGCGAGAAGATCGGCGCCTGACCGCGCCCCCCGGGGCGTACCATCCAGGGCTGGCTTCTCGTCTCGATTGGAGGACACGGTGGCGCGACTCATCCGGATGGACCGCACGGGGCACACCACGCTGGCCGAGTGGACCGCCGAGGACGACCTGGCGTTCGCGGCGGCGCTGCGCGAGTTCGGCGACCAGCAGGGACTCGGCTACATCGGCACGGTGCCGGACGGCCCCGGCAAGGCCACGCACGTGCGCGAGCTGCCCCGCGAGGCCGACCTCGTGATCATGCGGCGCCCGATCTCGGGCGGCTAGAGCCCCGGATGTCATCCACCAGCCAGGCGCCACGGGGGGCCGGGGGCGTGAGCCCCCGGATGTCATCCAGCCAGGCGCCACGGGGGCCCGGGGGCGTGAGCCCCCGGATGTCATCCAGCCAGGCGCCACGGGGGGCCGGGGGCGCGAGCCCCCGGATGGTGTCTGCGAGGGCTCTGCCCGAGCTCGCGTCGGTTCCCTGGCGCCAGCGCACCGACGCCCTCTGGCTGCGTCGCTGGGGGCGGATCTGGCACGCCTGGACGCTCCTCTACACGGTGCCGTTCGTGGCGGCGGGCGCGGCGATGCTGGCGCTCGCCCCGATCGCGGCGCCGGTGGCGCTCGTGGCGATCGCGCACGCCTGGATCATCCCCGAGCTGTACGCCTTCAGGGGTGCCAGCGTGGTGCGGCCGAAGGGGCCGCGCAACGAGGGCGCCGAGCCGACCGCCCAGGGCCTGCTCGGCGACCTGCTCGGCCATGAGGAGCGCGAGCTCCAGCGTCGCACCGGCCTCGCGCGCGAGCCGGGCGAGCTCGGCACCTGGCTCGTGGGCGAGGCGGGCGCGCTCCTCGTGACCCCGGGCGGACGCCGTGTGCACTGCTTCTGCGTGCGCGTCCCCGATCCCGAGCTTCCGCCCTCCGACCGCGTAGCGCACCTGCTGCTCGCGCTCAGGGAGGACGAAGAGGGCTTCGCCACCGTGGCCAACCATGCCTTCGCGGGCGCGCCCTGGCGCGTGCGGCGCAGGATGCCCGAGCGCATGCGCCCCGCGCTCGACGCCGCCCGGCGATAGCCTCGCAGGCCGTGTCGAACGACGTCGTGATTGCCGGCGCGCCTGGTTCGCCGCGCGCACCTACCACCTGGCGATGATGCCGCGCCTCGCTCGCAAGCTGCGGCTCGGACTGGACTGGGGCGTGGGCCTCCTGTTCGGGCGCGCGTCGGCCGACCTCGGTCAGCTCGGGCACCCCGACCCACTCGAACGGCATCTGGAGCGTCTCGCCGACAGCGAGGAACCCGCCGTGGCCGAGCGATGACCGAGCACACGTTCCGGGAGGGACGCGTGAGCGACCTGCGCGCGGTGTTCGACCTCGGCGAGAGAGCCTGGGACGCCTCGCGCCGGACGCGCGGCCTCATGGGCTCCGACGAGGTGCGCACCAGCGAGGAGCTCGACGCCCACTGGGAGAGCGAGCGCCCCTTCCTCGAGTTCGTGGCCGCGCAGGAGCAAGGCGCGTTCTGGATCTGCGAGGCCGGCGACGAGCTGGTGGGCTACACCCGCTCGTCGCGCTTCGGGGCGATGGACGAGCTCACAGAGCTGTGGGTCTCGCCCGAGCACGCCGGCCGTGGCATCGGGCGCGCCCTGCTGGAGCGCGTCTGGCCGGACTCGCCGACCCCCGACCTCGGGCGCGTCGTCCTGACCCTGGGTACCCCGAGTGACCTCACGCTCTACACCGACTTCGGAGTGATGCCGGTGGGCGGCCACTGGCATCTCCGTCACCGGGCCGAGCGCTACCTCGAGCGGCGCGCGACCGAGGTCGACTCCCTCGAGCCGAGCGTGCACGTGCTGACCTCGGAGCGAGCGGTGGAGGAGTGGAAGCGGCTCGAGCCGTCCGCCATCGGGCACGAGCGCCCGCGCCTCCACGAGTTCTTCGGCCGCAGGCGCAACTGCCTCGCGCGCGTGGATCCGCGGACCGGGCTCGCGTCCGCGCTCTGCTGGGTCAGCTCCGAGGGCGACATCGGCCCGGCGGTGGGGGAGACCGCGGAGGACCTGGTACCCGTGGTGCTGGCGGCGCTCGACCGCGTGGCCAAGGCCCAGGAGCCCGAGACGTTCGGGGTCTTCTGCACCACCGATTCGTGGTGGCTGCTCGACCGGCTGCGCCGGCTCGGCTTCAGGGTCCACTGGCCCGCCTGGGTGATGTCGTCCGTGCCGCTGCCCGGCCTCGACCGCTACCTGCCCACGCGCCCGGCCCGGCTGCTCTAGCCGGCCGGGCGAGCACATCGGTCGCGTGGTTATCCATGACTGTCATGGAAAACCACGCGACCGTCCACGCCGCGGGTGTCGCAGCTGAGCGCTCTGCCAGAATTGAGGCATGGGACAGATGGCTTCTGACATCGGACGCAAGGCGCTCGCCGTCCTGGTGCTGGTCCTGGCCGCCTACATCCTCTTCAAGCTGGTGCTCGGGTTCGTGATGGGCATCGCCTGGATCCTGGTGGCGGTGGTCGCGGTGATCGCGGTCGTCTGGGCGCTCCGCGTGCTCTGACTTGGAATTCGTCGTCATCGCGCTGGTCTTCGGCCTGGCCACCGGCGTGATCGGGCGTCTCAAGGGCTCCTCGTTCTTCCTCTGGTTCCTGATCGGCACGGCGCTGCCCGGCATCGGCATCTTCGCCGCACTCGTGATACGCGACCAGCGCCGCGAACCGAGGCGGGTCTGTCCGCGCTGCGGCAACGTCGTGGCGGTCTCGGACCAGGTCTGCATGCGCTGCGGCGAGGACCTGGAATTCCCGCCGGACATCAGCGACCGGCCAGACGCCACGGGGGCTCCGGGGGCGCGAGCCCCCGGCTGACATCCAGCCAGGCGCCGCGGGGGCTCCGGGGGCGCGAGCCCCCGGCTGACATCCCCGGCGGAGGCCTGAAAACCCACTGTTAGACTGCCGTCTTTCCTGGCCACCCGGCCAGTGCCCGTCCCTCAACCCCAGAAGGAGCGCGCGCGTCATGCGAGCCGTCGACGCCATCATGGAGTGCCTCAAGTCCGAGGGCGTCGAGCACGTATTCGGGATTCCGGGCGGCGCCAACCTCCCCACCTACGACGCGCTCTACGACGCCGGCGTGCGTCACGTCCAGTGCCGCCACGAGCAGGGCGCAGGCCACGCGGCCGAGGGCTACGCGAAGGCCTCCGGCCGGGTGGGGGTGGCGCTCGCCACGAGCGGGCCGGGCGCGACCAACCTGGTGACCAGCATCGCCGACGCGGTGATGGACAGCGTGCCCACCGTCTTCCTCACCGGGCAGGTGCGCACCGAGCTGATCGGCACCGACGGCTTCCAGGAGGCCGACATCTCGGGCATCACGATGCCGATCGTCAAGCACTCGATCCTGATCCAGGACCCGCGCGACATCCCGAAGGCGATCCACGAGGCCTTTCACATCGCCCGCACGGGCCGCCCGGGCCCGGTGCTGGTGGACGTGCCGCAGGACCTCTCACGCGCCGACATCCCCTACGAGCCGGTCACGAACGTGCACCTGCCCGGCTACCAGCCCACCACCGACGGCAACGCGAAGCAGGTCCGGCTGGCCGCCAAGGCGCTCGCCAACGCGCGCCGGCCGGTGATCTACGGCGGCGGCGGGGTCGTGAACGCGAACGCGGCGAAGGAGTTCAGGGAGCTCTGCCTGTCGCACCCGTTCCCGGTCACCTGCACGCTGATGGGGCTGGGCGCGTTCCCGGCCGACCACGAGCAGTGGCTCGGCATGCTGGGCATGCACGGCACCCGCGCCGCCAACTACGCGATGGACGAGGCCGATCTGATCGTCGCGATCGGGGCGCGCTTCGATGACCGGGTGACGGGCAAGCTGTCCGAGTTCGCTCCGCGGGCGAAGTTCATCCACGTGGACATCGACCCCGCCGAGATCTCGAAGAACGTGCCGGCTCACATCCCGATCGTCGGCGACGCGAAGAACATCCTCCCGAAGCTGACCGCCGAGTACCGGGCGCTCGACACCGAGGGGGCGCGCCTGGAGGGCTGGCTCGAGCGCATCAGGGGCTGGCGGGAGAAGCACCCGCTGGGCTACGAGGACTCGCAGGGCGCCGAGATCAAGCCGCAGTACATGGTGCAGGCGATGTTCGAGGCCACGGCGGGCCAGGCGATCGTGACCTCGGACGTGGGCCAGCACCAGATGTGGGCCGCCCAGTACTACGGCTTCACCGAGCCGCGCCGCTGGATCAACTCCGGCGGGCTGGGCACGATGGGCTTCGGGCTGCCCTCGGCGCTCGGCGCGAAGGTGGCGTGTCCCGACCGGGACGTGGTCTGCCTCGCCGGCGACGGCTCGCTGATCATGACCGTCCAGGAGCTCGCCACCTGCGTGGAGGAGCAGATCCCGATCAAGGTCTTCCTGATGAACAACGGCTACCTCGGCATGGTCCGCCAGTGGCAGGAGCTGTTCTGGGACCGGCGCTACTCGTCGGTGAAGATGGGCTCGAGCCCGGACTGGGTCAAGCTCGCCGAGGCGTTCGGCGCCAAGGGCATGCGCGTGACCGAGAAGGGCGAGCTCGTGGGCGCCTTCAAGGACGCGCTCGCCGAGGACGGCCCGGTGCTGGTGGACGTGCGGGTCACCCCCGAGGAGAACTGCTACCCGATGATCCCCGCCGGCCAGGCCGCGCGGGACATGGTGGGCTGACGGATGGGCGAGCCAGGCACGAAGGAGGTCCTGAACCTCGCGGATCTGGAGGCGAGCGGCGGCGTCCGGACCGGCCGCAAGCACGTCCTCTCGATCCTCGTGGAGAACAAGCCCGGCGTACTCGCGCGCATCTCGGGCCTGTTCGCCCGGCGCGGGTTCAACATCGACTCGCTCGCGGTCGGCCCGACCGACGACGAGTCGATGTCGCGCATCACGCTGACGGTGGACGGCGCCGCGCACCCGATCGACCAGGTGACCAAGCAGCTCCACAAGCTCGTGCACGTGATCAAGATCCGCGACCTCGAGCCCACCGAGACCGTGGCGCGCGAGCTCGCGCTGTTCAAGATCTCCTGCCAGGAGGGCGATGCGCGCGCCCAGGTGATGCAGTTCACCGACATCTTCCGCGGCAAGACCGTGGACGTGTCGAAGCGCAGCGTGACCGTGGAGGTCACCGGGGGCGACGACAAGATCCAGGCGTTCGAGGAGATGGTGCGCCCCTTCGGCCTGATCGAGATGGTCAGGACCGGCGAGGTGGCCGTGGCGCGGGGGCGCAGCGCGACGTAGGTCGGTGGCTCGCGGTGCCATCCTTTGGCCCGTGAGCGTCGCCACCGGCAGCAGGCAGTCGCCCTTCGGGCTCGACGAGCGCACCCGCGAGCGCCTGCACGGGCGCCTCGAGCAGGGCATCCGCCGGGCGCGGCGCGACGGGGCGGCCGTTCCGGTGGCGGTCACGGTCCCGATCGGGGCGGAGCTCGACCTGTCGGCCGCCGTGCTCGGCGCGCGCCGGGCCGACGACCGCTTCGCCTGCCTCGAGCAGCCCGATCGCGACCGCTTCGCGCTCGCCGGGCTCGGTCAGGCCGCCGTGCTGGAGGCCGCCGGCCCCGGACGCTTCCGCGAGACGGCCGCGCGTGCCCGCGAGCTCGGCCGCCGGGCGCTGGCCGACGATCCGGCCGCGGACCCGGACGGGCCGCCCGCGACGGGGCCCGTGTTCCTGGGTGGCTTCGCGTTCGCGCATGACGGTGGTGCGGCACCCGAGTGGGCGTCGCTCGCTCCGGCGTCGCTCGTGCTGCCCGAGGTGGCGCTCGTCCGTCAGGGGGAGCACGCGCGCATGACCGTCGCCGCCCTGGTCGGGCCCGACGACGACGCGGGCGCGGTGATCCGCCGGCTGCTCGGCCGCCTGGCGGAGCTGGCGCCACGCTCGATTCCGCTGGTCGACCCCGACCCGGTGCGACGCACCCGGGTCGCCAGCGCGGCGCCGCCGTCGCACTACGAGGGCGCGGTCGCGCGCGCCGTCGAGCGCATCAGGGCGGGGGCACTCGAGAAGGTCGTGCTGGCGCGCGAGGTGCGCGCCCACGCGGGAGCGCAGCATGACGCTGCGGCGGTGCTCGGCGCCCTGCGCGAGGTCTTTCCGGGCTGCTACTGCTGGTGCGTCGGCACCCCTCAGCTCGCGTTCGTGGGCGCGAGCCCCGAGCTGCTCGTTCGCCGCGACGGTCAGCGCGCCCAGACGGTCGCGCTGGCCGGCACGACGCGCCGCAGCGCCGATCCGGCGGTGGACGACCATCTCGGCGAGGCGCTCCTGCGAAGCGCCAAGGACCGCGAGGAGCAGTCGATCGTCGCACGCCGGATCGAGCGCACGCTCGACCCGGTGAGCCTGTGGGTGGCGGCCGGCGAGGAGCCGGTGCTCGTGAAGGTGCACAACGTGCAGCACCTCGCCACGCCGATCCGCGCCCAGCTCGCCGACCCGGTTCCGGCCGTCGAGCTCGTGGGACTGCTCCAGCCGACCCCCGCCGTCGGCGGCGAGCCGCGCGAGGCGGCGCTGCCCCTGATACCGGTGCTCGAGGGGCTCGACCGCGGCTGGTACGCGGGCGCGGTGGGCTGGACGGACCTCGCCGAGGACGGCGAGTTCTGCGTCGCGCTGCGCTGCGCGCTGCTGCGTGGCCCGGTGGCCCACCTGTACGCCGGCTGCGGGATCGTGCGCGACTCGGTGCCCTCCGAGGAGCTCGCGGAGACCGAGGTCAAGCTGCAGGCGCTGCTGCCCCTGCTCTCCTAGAGGCGTTTGCCCGGGGCACGTCCCGGGGACCCGGAGGGGGCCATGCTCGAGCGCTTCAGAAACAGGACGGGCGAGCGCAACGGGACCGCGCCCGCGACCGAGCCGGAGCGGCGCTTCGCCCGCGACGGCGCTGCGCCCAGCCGCCCGCGAGGTGCGCGCGCGCCAGCGCGAGGAGTTCGGGGGCATCAACTGGGGCTCGGCGTTCTTCGGCTGGCTCGTGACCGTGGGCATCGCCGCCATCCTGCTCGGCCTCTTGAGCGCGGCGGGCGCGGCGTTCGGCCTGAGCGAGGTCTCCGCCGACGACACGTCCGACGACTCCGAGACGATCGGGATCGTGGGCGGCATCCTGCTGATCGCGGTGCTGGTGGCCGCCTACTGGTTCGGCGGCTACGTGAGCGGTCGCATGTCGCGTTTCGACGGCGGACGCCAGGGGCTCGCAGTCTGGGCCATCGGCCTCGCGGTGACGATCGTGCTGGCGCTGGCCGCTGCGCTGTTCGGCGCCGAGTACAACGTGCTCGGGCGCCTCGACCTGCCGCGCATCCCGGTGGAGGAGGGCGGGCTCACAACCGGTGCGGCGATCGCGCTCGCCGCAGTCGTGGTCGGCACGCTGCTCGCCGCGCTCGGGGGCGGCAAGCTCGGCGAGCGCTACCACCGCAGGATCGACCGGGTGGGCTACCCGAGCTGAGCGCTCACCCGCTCCACCAGCTCACGGTGGAGCGCGACGTTGCGAGCGCGGTCGCTCCGAAGCACGCGCACCTCGTCGAACGAGTCGGGCACCGCGGCGCCCGCCGGGGTGGCCACGTGGCGCTCGTAGAGCTCGGGGTCGGCGTGCTCGGCCACCGGCAGGAAGTCGAAGATCCCGCCGCCGCCGTTGTCGATGCAGACGACCTCGAGCCGCGCGCCGGCACGGCGCGCGGCGTACAACCCGCCCAGGTCGTGCAGGAGCGCGAGCTCGCCGGTGAGGAGCCAGGTGGGGAGCCCGGTGGCAAGGGCCGCGCCGAGCGCCGAGGAGGTCACGCCATCGATCCCGTTGGCGCCGCGGTTGGCGAGGAAGCGAATCCGCTTGGGCGACTGCGGGAACCAGGCCTCCACGTCGCGCACCGGCATCGACGAGCTGAGCCAGACGACCGCGTCGTCCGGGAGCTCCGGCTCGACCCGCGCGAGCAGCTTGGGCTCGAAGTCCTCGGGCGCGTCGGCGAGCGCGGCCGGCACGAGCTCGTCGGCGGCGCGCCACGAGGAGAGCCAGGCGGGATCCGGCTCGCTCGCGCGCATCTCGATCGCCGAGGCGAGCGCGTCGAGGGTCGGGGCGGCGGCCGAGGCGAGTATGAGCTCGGCCCGGCGGGTGGGCTCGTGCCAGACGGCGTGAGGGTCGAGCACCACCTGGGGCGCGGCGGCCACGAAGGCCCGTAGCGGCTTCGAGGTCGGCATGTCCCCGACCCGCAGGACCAGCTCGGGCAGGTGGCCGCTCCGGAAGCCTTCCGCGCGCAGGATCACGTCGTAGTGCGCCACCACGTGGGAGCGGTCGTGGTCCCCGCAGCGCACGCCCGACGTTGGCTCGGCCAGCAGCGGCCAGCCCGCCTGGGCCGCAAGCCGGGCGGCGGGCTCGGCAACCGGGCCCGCCCCGGGACCGCACACGATCACTCCCCGCCGGGCGCCGGCGATCCGCCCGGCGAGCCGGTGCACGTCGTCCGCGTGCGGCGCGCTCGCGTGCTCGCGCAGCTCGGTCCAGGGGCGCCCGCCCGGCCGGCCCGCCCAGTCCTCCGCGACGAGCTCCTCCGGCACGGGCGCGAGCGGCTCGCGCAACGCAACGTTCAGGTGCACGGGTCCGGGCCTGCCGCCGAGCGCGGTCCAGTAGGCGCGGCAGGCGAGCGCGCGGTGGTGCACGGCGGTCTCGCGCCCGGGGTCGTGGGTGCCCACCTCCACGAACCACTTGGCGGCGCTGCCGTAGAGCCCCAGCTGGTCGATCGCCTGGCCGGCGCCCACCTCGCGCAGCTCGGGCGGACGGTCGGCGCTGAGCACGATCAGCGGTACGCGCGCCTCCCAGGCCTCGACCACGGCGGGGTGGAGGTTGGCCGCCGCGGTGCCCGACGTGCAGGTCACGGCCACCGGCCGGCCGCTCGCCTTTGCCATCCCGAGCGCGACGAAGCCGGCCGAGCGCTCGTCGATCACCGACACCGCCTCGATCCCGGCCTGCGACCCCAGCGTGAGCGCCAGCGGAGCGTTCCTCGACCCGGGCGAGGTCACGGCGTGGCGCATGCCACAGCGCGCGAGCTCGTCCACGAAGGCCTGGATCGGCGCGTAGGTGCGGTTGATCGGGATCATGCAGGAGCGATGGTGCTCTTCATCCCGGGCTTCATGCAGCGTGGCGACGCCTGGCGGCCGGTCGCAGAGCTTCTGCCGACACGCTATCCGAGCGTCCTGCTCGACCACCGCGAGCACAGCTTCGAGGGCCGGCTCCGGGAGATCGCCGAGCAGGGTGAGAGGCGCGTGCTGGTGGGCTACTCGCTCGGTGGACGGCTCGCGCTGCGGGCCGCGCTGCGCGACCCGGGCCGGTACACCGGGCTCGTAACGCTCGGCGCCACCGCCGGGATCGACGACCCTGGGCTGCGCTCGACCCGCGCGGAGGCCGACGAGCGCCTCGCCGCCTGGATGGAGGCGGCGCCGATCGCCGACGTCGTGGGCGTCTGGGAGCGCCAGCCGCTGTTCGCCGACCAGTCCGAGACGCTGATCGAGGAGCAGCGAGCGGGGCGCCTCACGCACGATCCGAAGGGGCTCGCGATGATGCTGAGGACCGCCGGGCAGGGCGTGCTCGAGCCCGTCTGGCACGAGCTGCTCACCTTCCAGCTGCCCCTGCTGGCGATCGCCGGCGCCCGCGACGAGGGCTACACGGCGGCAGCCAAGCGGATGGCCGAGACGGCGCCGCGCGGCCAGGCGGCGATCGTCGAGGAGGCCGGCCACGCCGCCCAGCTGCAGCGACCCGACGAGGTGGCGCGCCTGATCGAGGCGTTCGTCGCGGGCATCGGCGCGACTCGCCAACCGAACGCCGAGCCTCCCTCGTAGGGAGCTGAGAACGCATCCTCGGTGAGGGAGGTCTAGGCCAGGCGCTCGGCGGTGACCGCGTCGAGCGCCTGGTCCTCGACCCGCACGCCGAGCCCCGGACCGCCGGGCACCCGCAGGGTCCCGCGCCGGGCCCTCGGCAGCGAGCGCGCGATATCGGCGTCGAACAGGTCGAGGGTGGCGAGGCCGCAGGCCATCGACACCCCCTCGGCCGCGGCGAGCTGCAGCGCGGCGGCGATTCCCCAGGGCCCGTCGAGCGTGCTCGACAGGAATGCGCCCAGGCCGTGAGCCTCGGCCTCGCGCAGCATCTCGCGGGCGGGGCGAAAGCCACCCGAGCCGGCGAGCTTGACGTTCACGACGTCGCAGGCCTCGAGCTCGACGGCGCGCCTCAGCTCGCGCAGCGAGCTCACCGACTCGTCGGCGGCGATCGGCGTGGACACCCGCTGGCGCACCTCGGCCAGCTCCCGCAGCGTCCGGCATGGCTGTTCGACGAACTCGAGGTCGTGCTCCTCGATCGCGCGGATCGCACGCACGGCCTGGTCGACCGGCCAGACGCCGTTGGCGTCCACCCGCAGGGCGGGCCAAGGGCCCACCGCCTCGCGGACGGCGGCCACCCGCTCGGCATCGCCCGGCAGGCCGACCTTGAGCTTGAAGCAGGCGAAGCCCTCGGCCACTCCCGCCCGGGCGCGCGCGGCCACCTCCGCGGGAGGGCCGCCGGGCAGGGTCATGTTCACGGCGAGGGCATCCTTGACCGGATCCGCGAGCGGACGGTCCTCCTGCTTGGCCTGGAGGTCGAGCCGCGCGATCTCCTCCGCCGCCCGAGCCTGCGGGGGACGGCGTCCGCCGCCCCCGGTCAGCGCTGCCACCGCGCGCTCGAGCGGCACGCCGTCGTAGGGCTCGAAGGGCGCGGCCTCGCCGTAGCCGCTCGTCCCGTCCGATGCCTCGAGCCGCAGCAGCAGGAGCTCGCGCGCGGTGACCACGCCGCTCGCGGTCACGAACGGCTGCTTGAGCGGCACGGAGAGTCGGAGGACGGATCGCTTCACGAGAGCAGCAGGCCGCCGGAGAGGAGCAGCGAGAAGATCGCCAGCAGGCGGCCGGTTCCCGCGAGGGCGCCGTTGAGGGCGGGTCCGTCCGTGTGGGTCGAGACCGTGCGCACGAGCGGGGGCACCAGCGGGAGTGCCGCCAGCGTGAGCAGCAGCCACGGCGACAGCGCCGGCACGAGCAGGGGCGGGACGAGGAAGGAGCCGACCACCATCGCCGCGAACAGCCGCCGCGCGCGCTCGCGGCCGAGCTTGACCGCGAGGGTGCGCTTGCCGGCGCGCCGGTCGGTGTCGACGTCGCGCACGTTGTTGACCACGAGGATCGCGGACGCCAGGAGTCCCACCGGCACCGCGAGCGCGAGCGCCTCCCAGCGGAGCTCCTCGGTCTGGACGAAGTAGGACCCGGCCACCGCCACGAGCCCGAAGAAGAGGAACACGAACAGCTCGCCGAGCCCCTCGTAGCCGTACGGCCGCGGGCCACCCGTGTAGAGCACCCCGGCGAGGATCGACGCCGCGCCCACCACGAGCAGCTCCCAGCCTGCCTCGGCGGCGAGGTAGGCCCCCGCGGCAACGGCGATGCCGAACGCGACATAGGTGCCGGTCAGCACCCGGCGCGGCGGCATCAGCCCGCCGGCGGTCACGCGCACCGGGCCAAGCCGGTCCTCGGTGTCGGCGCCCCGCCGTGCGTCCGAGTAGTCGTTCGACAGGTTGGTGCCGATCTGGATGAAGACGCTGCCGACGAGCGCGGCGACGAACGGCAGCGCACGGAACACGTCCTCCGATCCCGCCAGGGCCGTGCCCACGAGCACCGGCGCGATCGCCGCCGGCAGCGTGCGCGGCCGCGCGGCCAGGAGCCAGAGCCGGAGCGTCCCGCGCGGGGCCGCAGACACGCCCGTCACGGCCGTTTCGGGAACTTCCCGAAGTCCGGCCGGCGCTTGCCCTTGTACGCCTCGCGCCCCTCCCTCGCCTCGTCGCTCGCGTAGAAGAGCAGGTTGGCGTCGTGGGCCAGCTGCTGGATGCCGGCGTAGCCGTCCTCGTGCGCGTGGAAGCTCGCCTTCATCAGCCGCAGCGCGAAGGGGGAGAGCCGCAGCATCTCCCGGCACCAGGCGACGGTCTCCTCCTCGAGCTCCTCGAGCGCCACGACGCGGTTCACGAGCCCCATCTCGCGCGCCTCCTCCGCGCCGTACTGGCGGCACAGGAACCAGATCTCCTTGGCCTTCTTCTGGCCCACCTGCGCCGCCAGCAGGCTGGCCCCGAAGCCGCCGTCGAAGCTCCCGACCATCGGGCCGGTCTGCCCGAAGCGGGCGTTGTCCGCCGCGATCGTGAGGTCGCACACCACGTGCAGCACGTGCCCGCCGCCGACCGCGTAGCCGGCGACCATCGCGACCACCGGCTTGGGGAGCCGCCGCATCTGCACGTGCAGGTCGGTCACGTGGAAGCGCCCGACCGAGGCGCCGCCCGCCACGTAGCCGCTGTCCCCGCGCACGCGCTGGTCGCCGCCGGAGCAGAAGGCGAGCGGACCCTCGCCGGCGAGCACGATCACGCCGACCGACGTGTCCTCGCGCGCGCGCTCGAGCGCGTCCGAGATCTCGATGAGCGTCTCGGGGCGGAACGCGTTGCGCAGCTCGGGCCGGTCGATCGTGATCTTGGCGATGCGCGAACGCGCCGGCTCGTCCGGCGCGGCAGCGTTTGGCGTCGGGTCGGCGAGCTCGTAGCGGATGTCCTCGTAGTCCGCGCCCGGCTGCCAGTCGGCCGCGGGGCGGATCCGCCGGCGCGACTGCTCCTCGGCCCAGCGCGCCCTGGCGTCGCTCTCGGTGGTTGCCATACGGGCGCGAACGATAGCCCTCGTCCTAAGCTCGGACGCATGACGGACTGGCTCGCGCTCGCGGCTCGGCGCCGCCCGGAGCACCCCGCCGTCCTGGCGGGCGGGCGGAGCGTCACCTACGCCGAGCTCGACGCCCGCGCGGACGAGCTGGCGGCCACCCTCGAGCCCGGGCGCCCGGTGCCGATCGCGGTGCCTCCCGGGATCGAGTTCGCCGAGCTCCTTCACGCCACCTGGCGCGCGGGGGCTGTCGCGGTGCCGCTCGATCCGGGCGCGCGGCGCCCAGGGCTCGATGACCTCCGTCCCGACTGGCGCACGGCGCTCGTGATCCACACGTCGGGCACGACAGGCGCGCCGATCCCGGTCGAGCTCACGCTCGAGAACCTCGATGCGAGCGCGCGCGCGTCCGCCGACGCGCTCGGGACGGAGCCGGGCGACCGCTGGCTCTGCCCGCTGCCGCTCCACCACGTGGGCGGCCTGTCGGTGCTGGTGCGGTCCGCCGTCAACGCCACCACCGCCGTCCTCCACGAGCGCTTCGAGGCGAGGCGGGTGAAGGCGACGCTGGAGGCGGGTGAGGCGACGCTGGCGTCGCTCGTGCCCACGATGCTCGCGCGGCTCAGAGACGCCGGACTGGGCCGCGCACCCGGGCTGCGCGCGATCGCGCTCGGCGGCGGCCCGGTACCCGCGGGCCTCCTCGAGTGGGCCGCCGGCGCCGGCATCCCGGTCACGCCCGTCTACGGCATGACCGAGACCGCGTCGCAGGTCGTGGCCGGGATTCCCGGGCGGCCGCTCGCGGGTGTCGAGCTGGCGGTCACGGGGGAGGGGGAGATCCTCGTCCGCGGTCCCATGGTCGCGCGCGACGCCCTCGGCTCCGACGGCTGGCTTCACACGGGCGACCGCGGGCGCCTCGACGCCGACGGGCTCCTGCACGTCGAGGGGCGGATCAAGGAGCTCATCGTCACCGGCGGCGAGAACGTGGCGCCCGTCGAGGTCGAGCAGGTGCTGCTTCGGCACCCTCAGGTGGTGGACGCCGGGGTGGCCGGTCTGCCAGACCCGGAGTGGGGCGAGGCAATCGTGGCCTTCGTGGTGCTGCGCGAGACCGTGGCCGAGGAGGACCTGCGGTCCTGGTGCCGGGCCCGGCTCGCCCGGGTTCAAGGTTCCGAAGCGAATCGAGCAGGTGGCCGAGCCTGCCGCGCAACGCGAACGGGAAGCTGCTGCGGGACCGGCTGGCTGGCTCCCTCTAGTCATCTAGAGTCCGGCGCCCATGATCTACGACAAGGACGCCGACCTCTCGAGGCTCGACGGGAAGACCGTGGCAATCATCGGCTACGGCTCCCAGGGGCACGCCCACGCCCTCAACCTGACGGACTCGGGCGTGGACGTCGTGGTGGGGCTGCGCCCGGACTCCTCCTCGGTCGACAAGGCAAGGGGCCACGGGCTGCGCGTGGAGCCGATCGCCGACGCCGCCAGCGCCGGCGACGTCGTGATGGTGCTCGTGCCCGACGAGAAGCAGGCCGAGGTGTTCGACGCCGAGATCCGCGACGGCATCGCGCCCGGGAACCTGCTCATGTTCGCCCATGGGTTCTCGATCCACTTCGGGCAGATCGACCCGGGGCCCGAGGTGGACGTGGGCATGGTCGCGCCGAAGAGCCCGGGCCACCTGGTCCGGCGCCAGTTCGTGGAGGGCAACGGCGTGCCCGGCCTGGTGGCGATCCATCAGGACGCGAGCGGCTCGGCGCGCGAGCTGGTGCTCGCCTACGCGCGCGGGATCGGCTGCACGCGCGCGGGCGTGATCGAGACGAGCTTCAAGGACGAGACCGAGACCGACCTGTTCGGCGAGCAGGCCGTGCTCTGCGGGGGCGTGACCGAGCTCGTGCGTGCCGGCTACGAGACGCTCGTGGAGGCCGGCTACGACCCGCGCCTCGCGTACTTCGAGTGCCTGCACGAGCTCAAGCTGATCGTCGACCTGATGTACGAGAAGGGCATCACGGGCATGCGCTACTCGGTCTCGAACACGGCCGAGTACGGCGACCTGACCCGTGGGACGCGCGTGATCGGGGAGCCCACGCGCGCGGCGATGAAGGAGATCCTTGGCGAGATCCAGTCGGGCGAGTTCGCGCGCGAGTGGATCGCCGAGAACAAGGCCGGGCAGGAGAGCTTCCAGCGGATGCGGGCCGAGGGCAAGGACCACCAGATCGAGCGCGAGGGCAAGGAGCTGCGCTCGATGATGGACTGGATCGACCAGGAGTTCTGATGGAGGGCAGCGGAGGCACCGGCGGCTACCTGCCACCCGAGCCGGCCGGCCCCGAGCCGGAGCTCGGCGGCAAGCCCGCCCCGCAGCCGCCGCCGCCCCAGCCGCAGGCGCCGCCCGCGCAGGGCTGGCAGCAACCGCAGCCGCCGCCCGGCCAGGTGCCTCCGCCCGGCCAGGCCTACCCGCCTCCGCCCGGCCAGGCCTACCCGCTCCGCCCGGCCTACCCGCCCCCGCCCGGCTACGCGCCCCCGCCCGGATACGGCTACGGCTATCCGCCCGCTCCGCGCGTGCCGGACAACGGGCCGGCGGTCGCGGGGTTCGTGCTCTCGCTCGTGTCGGGCGGGCTGCTGCTGCTCTCGGCCGGCTTCTCGAGCGTCGTCTCGATCGGCTGCGCGGTCGCGGGCATGATCTACTCGCGCAAGGGCAAGCGCAAGGTGGCCGCGGGGGAGACGCCCAAGCACGCCGGCCTCGCGCAGGCCGGCTGGATCATCGGGATCATCTCGCTCGTCCTCTCGCTGCTGGCCACCGCGGGCTGGATCCTCGTGTTCGTGCTGGCGATCACCGACGAGGAGTTCCGCGACGACCTCGACCGGGAGTTCGACGACTCGCAGAGCATCCGGGCGGCGCTGCAGATCACCGCCGCCGCAGTGCGTCTTCTCGCCTGAGACCGTAGGTATTCTCGCCGGTCAGATGGCGAATCCCTACGTCAAGCAGTACCTGATGACCGCGGGCCCGACTCCGCTGCCGCCCGCCGTCTCGCAGGCGATGGCGGAGCCGATGCTCTACCACCGGGCGCCGGCGTTCGTGGAGGTCTACGAGCGCGTGCTCGGGCGCCTCAGGGAGGTGTTCGGCACCGCCGGCGAGGTGCTCGTGTTCGCGAGCTCGGGCACCGGCGCGATGGAGTCGGCGGTGGCGAACCTCGTGCGCCCCGGCGAGCCGGCGCTGGTGGCGAGCTGCGGCAAGTTCGGCGAGCGCTGGGTCGAGCTGTGCGACGCGTACGCGGCCGGCACGATCCACTGGGAGACGGAGTGGGGGCAGGCAGGTGGACCCGGGAGCGCTCGACGCGCAGCTCGAGGCGAGCGACGGGGTCGAGCTCGTGTTCACCACGCTCTCCGAGACGTCCACCGGCGTCGTCAACGACGTGCGCGAGCTCGCCGAGGTGGCCCACCGTCACGGGGCGCTGATCGTCGTCGATGCGGTGTCGGGGATGGGCGCGGTCCCCTGCCCGCAGGACGAGTGGGGGCTCGACGTCGTCGTGGCCGGCTCCCAGAAGGCGCTGATGGCGCCGCCGGGGCTCGGCTTCGCGAGCCCGAACGCGGCGGCGCTCGAGCGGTCGGCGACCACGCCGGGCGGGCGCTACTACTTCGACTGGGGACGCACCGCCCGTGGCCAGCGGAGCGACCCGCCGGACAGCCCCTTCACGCCCGCCGTCGGCCTCGTGCAGGCACTCGACGTGGCGCTCGAGATGATCGCCTCCGAGGGGCTCGATCAGGTCTACCGCCGCCACGCCCTGCTGGGCCGGGCCACTCGCGCGGCCGCCAAGGCACTCGACCTCGAGCTGCTCGGGGGCGAGCGCTCGGGCGCGGCCGTAGTGACCGCGATCTCGCTGCCCGAGGGGATCGACGGCGCGCGCGTGCCGAAGCTGATGCGCGACCGCTTCAAGGTCACGATCGCGGGCGGGCAGGGCCGCCTCAAGGGCCGCATCGTCCGTATCGCGCACTGCGGCTACTTCGGGCCCTTCGACATCGTCGTGACGGTCGCGGCGCTCGAGATGAGTCTGCGCGAGCTCGGCCACCAGCTGGAGCTCGGCGCGGGCGTCGCCGCCGTCCAGCGCGTCCTCGAGGCCGGCGTGCCCGCCGGCTCGCCGGCGTGAAGGTCCTCGTCAAGGAGAAGATCGGCGACTCCGGCGTCCAGCTGCTCCGCGACGCGGGGCTCGACGTCGAGCTCGGCCTCGACTGGCAGGACGACGAGCTCGCGCGCCGCATCGGCGAGTTCGACGGCCTCCTGATCCGCTCCGCCACCCAGCTGACCGCCGAGCTGCTGGACCGTGCCGAGCGGCTGAAGGCCGTCGGCCGAGCGGGCGTCGGCGTCGACAACGTGGACGTCGAGGCGGCCACCAAGCGCGGGGTGATCGTGGCCAACGCCCCTCAGTCGAACGTGATCACGGCGGCCGAGCACACGTTCGCGATGCTGCTGGCGCTGGCGCGGAAGGTGCCGCAGGCCCACAGCTCGCTCACGGGCGGCGTCTGGGAGCGCTCCAGGTTCAGCGGCGTGGAGCTCTACGAGAAGACGCTCGGCGTGCTCGGCTTCGGCCGGATCGGGCAGCTCGTGGCGCAGCGTGCGCTCGGCTTCGGGATGCGGGTCGTGGCCTTCGACGCCTACGTCGGCGAGGAGCGCTTCCGCGAGCTGGGCGTCGAGCGGGCGGCGACTTCCGAGGACGTCTACGCCCAGGCGGACTTCCTCACGATCCACCTTCCGGTGACGGACGAGACGGAGAACTGGCTCGACGCCACGGCCTTCGCGTCGATGAAGGAGGGCGTGCGCGTGATCAACGTGGCGCGCGGCAAGCTCGTGGTCGAGGACGATCTGCGCGCGGCTCTCGAGTCGGGCCGGGTCGCCGGCGCGGCGCTCGACGTGTTCCGCGACGAGCCGGTGACCGAGCACCCCCTCTTCGGGATGCCCAACGTGGTCGTCACGCCGCACCTGGGAGCCTCGACGGCCGAGGCCACGGACCGCGCCGGCTACCAGGCGGCCGAGCAGGTGGTGGCCGCGCTCACCGGAGGAGTCGTCACGAGCGCGGTGAACGTGCCCGCGATCGCGGCGGAGGACCTCGACGCCCTCGGCCCCTTCCTGCCGCTGGCGCGCGACCTCGGCCGGATCGCGAGCGCGCTGGGGGAGCGCACCTCGGTCGACGCGGTCGCGGTGGAGTACCTGGGCCGGATCGCCGGCCGCGACACGCGGCTGCTCACCGTGCAGGTGCTGAAGGGCGTGCTGAGCGGCCACGTCGAGGAGGAGGTCAACGACGTGAACGCGCCGACCATCGCCGACGAGCGCGGGATCGCCGTGTCCCAGACGAGCAGCGCCCAGGCCCGCGACTTCACGGACCTGCTGCGTGTGAGCGTGGTGAGCGGTGGGGAGCGCTCCCGCGTGGTGGGCACGACGCTGGGGCGCGCCCACCGGCCGCACCTGCTCGAGGCCTGGGGCTCGCGCTTCAACGTGCAGCTCGAGAGCAACCTGGCGGTGTTCCGCTACGAGGACCGCCCCGGCATGCTCGGCCGGGTGGGAACCGAGCTCGGCAACCAGGGGATCAACATCATCTCGGCCGCCGTGGGGCGCCAGCTCCAGGACGAGGCCGCCGGCGGGGCCGTGATGCTCGTGACCGCCGACAGCCCGGTGCCGCGCGAGGTGGTCGACCGGATCGTGAGCACGGACGGCTTCGCCGCCGGGCGCACGGTCAGCCTCTGAGCGGCTCGCCGGGCCGCGCTCAGAAGCCACCGCAGGCGCGTGGCGTCGTGACCCGCGGATCCGCTACCGGCTCGGGGCGACCGGAGACCTTGCAGTAGGCGAAGCGGCCGCTCTCGAAGTCGGCCCGCGCCCGGTACGGGTGCCCGATTACGCCGCCCACGCTCCCCCCGCTTCGCCCGAACTCGGACGTCACGGCCACGCAGGAGTAACGGCCCGCGGCGCGGGAGAGATCCTCATGCGCCCCCACGCCTCCGGCCGTGCGGGGGAACGGCTGGCACTCGACGCGCCGGATCGGCCCGTCGAGCGCGCCGCGTCGCACGCGGCCGCGCGCGTCGGCGAGGATCGCCGCGACCAGCTCGTCGAGCATCCGCTCGCGGCCCTCGAGTTGCGCCGGCGCGCCGGCAGCGGGCGGAGCGAGCGCCGCGGAGCGGCCAAGGCGTGGGCGCTGCTCGGCTTGGAGCGCCCGGAGCTGCCGCTCCCGCGCCCGTTCCCGCGCGGCGCGGTCGGACTCGGTGCGCTCCCGCTTCGACTCCTGGATGCTCAGCGCGAGCGGCACGGCGATCGCCGCAAGCCCCAGCAGCACCAGCACCAATCCGATCCGGGTCCGCCGGCCCATCCGCGCCCACACCCAGGCGGGTAGGCCGCCCACTCCCGGAAGCGGCTCGTAGCGGTCGGGCGGGGTGCGGCTCTGCCTGACGGGGTCGCCCGCGCCCACCGGCCGAGTATCCGGAGCGGCTGAAGCAAGCACAAGCACCGATTGCTTGGGGCAAGCGTAAGCTCTGCTGAACGATGTTGGACGTGCGGCGGCTGCGCCTCCTGTCAGAGCTCTCGCGGCGGGGCACCATCGCCGAGGTGGCGAAGGCGGTGGGCTACACGCCGTCGGCGATCTCCCAGGCGCTCGGCCAGCTCGAGCGCGAGGCGGGGATCGCGCTGCTCGAGCGCGACGGCCGGCGGGGGCGGCCCGCCCTGGGCGCGGCACTCGAGGCGCTGCGCCGGCACGCCCCCTCCTGAGCTCAGCCGCCGGCCTGGGCGAGCGCGGCCCGCAGGTCCTCGACCAGGTCGTCGGCCGCCTCGACGCCGCAGGAGAGGCGCACGAGGTCGGGCGGCACGGCCGCGGCGGAGTCCTCGACCGACTGGTGGGTCATCGCCTGCGGCACCTCGATCAGCGACTCCACGCCGCCGAGCGACTCGGCGAGCGCGAACACCCTGGTGGCGGCCGCGATCCGCGTGGCCGCGGCGTGGCGGAACGAGACCATGCCGCCGAATCCGGGCCAGCGCACGTCGCGGACGCCCTCGGAGCTCCGCAGCAGCTCGCTCACGGCGCGCCCGTTCTCGCTGTGCGCGGCGACCCGCAGGTGCAGCGTCCGCAGCCCGCGGTGGACGAGAAAGCAGTCGAGCGGGCCGGGCACCGCACCGATCGAGAACTGCACGAAGTGGAGCTTCTCGTGCAGCTCCTCGTCGCCCACCACGAGTGCGCCGCCGATCACGTCGGAATGGCCGCCGAGGTACTTGGTGGTGGAGTGCATCACGGCGTCGGCGCCGAGCTCGAGCGGCCGCTGGACCACCGGCGTCGCGAACGTGTTGTCCACGGCCACGAGCGCGTCGCCGCTGCGGGCGATGACGGCCTCGATGTCGACCTCGTTCAGCGTCGGGTTGGTCGGCGTCTCGACCCAGACGAGCTTCGTCTCGGGGCGCAGCGCGGCCTCGAGCGCGTCGAGGTCGGTCTGGTCGACCATGTCGTACTCGAGCCCGAAGCGGGTGAGGATCTTGTCGACCAGGCGGTAGGTCCCGCCGTACAGGTCGCTCGGCAGGATCACGTGGTCACCGGCGCCGCAGACGGCGGTGATCAGCGCATGGGTGGCCGCCATGCCGCTCGCGAACGCCAGGCCGTGGCCGCCCTCGAGCTCGCCGAGCGCGCGTTCGAGCGCCGAGCGGGTGGGGTTCGCCGAGCGCGAGTAGTCGAAGTGGCCCACGAACTCGCCCGGCGCCGGCTGGACGTAGGTCGAGGTCAGGTGGACCGGCGGGATCACCGAGCCGAAGCTGGGGTCGGGATCGAGCCCGGCGTGCACGGCGCGGGTCGCAAAGCGGGCGCCGTCGGGGAGCTCAGTCATCGCGCGAGCACGCGGTGCGTGCGAGCCTTCCGTGTCACCGCGCGAGCGACTCGAGCAGGTCGGCCCGGGTCAGGATGCCCGCGGCGCGCCCGTCCATGTTCACGAGCAGGGCCTCGCGGCGGTCGGTGAGGAGCTCCACCACCTGCCGAACGTTGTCGCCGGCCGCGACCGCGGGGAAGGGCGCCTCCATCACCTCGATGATCTCGGCGCCGAGCAGCGCGGCGTCGTCCATCGCGTGGCCCAGGAGGCCGCGCTCGCTCACCGACCCGACGACCGTGTGCGGGTCGTGCCCGGACACGACGGGCAGCTGCGAGACGCCGTGCTCGTGGAAGAGCGCCACGGCGTCGCGCACCTTCGCGTGCGTCTCGACCGTGAGCAGCGGCGGAATCTCGCCCTCGTCGTGCTTGTGGCGCAGCACGTCGCCCACGGTCTGCTCCTCCTCGCGCTCGAGGAAGCCGTACTGGCGCATCCAGGCGTCGTTGAAGACCTTCGAGAGGTAGGAGCGCCCGCCGTCCGGCAGGATCACGGCCACCATCGCCTCGGGGTCGTCGATCTCGCAGGCCACCTCGTAGGCGGCGTACAGCGCGAGCCCGCACGAGCCGCCCGCGAGGATGCCCTCGGTCTCGGCGAGCCGGCGCGTCCAGAGAAAGGAGTCGCGGTCGGACACGGTCACGTAGCGATCGACCACGGACGGGTCGTACGTCTCGGGCCAGAAGTCCTCCCCGACGCCCTCCACGAGATAGGGCTTGACCTCGTCGTTGGAGTAGATCGAGCCCACCGGGTCGGCGCCGATCACCTGGATGTCCGGCTTCTGCTCGCGCAGGTAGCGCCCGACCCCCGTGATGGTCCCACCGGTGCCGACGCCCGCCACGAAGTGCGTGATCCGGCCGCCCGACTGGCGCCACAGCTCGGGTCCCGTCGTGCGGTAGTGGACCTCGGGATTGGCCTGGTTGCGGTACTGGTTGGGCTGGAAGGCGCCCGGGATCTCCTCGGTCAGCCGATCGGCCACGCGGTAGTAGGACTCGGGCGAGTCTGGCGACACGTCGGTGGGCGCGACCACCACCTCCGCGCCGTAGGCGCGCAGCAGGTCGATCTTCTCCTTCGACATCTTGTCGGGCATCACCGCGATCACCCGGTAGCCCTTGAGGCTGGCGGCGATGGCGAGCCCGGTCCCGGTATTGCCGCTGGTCGGCTCGATGATCGTGCCGCCGCGCTTGAGCTTGCCGTCGCGCTCCCCGGCCTCGATCAGGGCGATCGCCGCGCGGTCCTTGATCGAGCCGCCGGGGTTGAGCGCCTCGATCTTGGCCACCAACTGGGGCTTGAGCCGCGCGCCCAGCCGCGAGAGGCGGATCAGCGGGGTGTTGCCGACGGCGTCGAGGATCGAATCCTTGATGTCGACACCCTGGGCAAGGGAATCGCCTGGTGCCGTCTTCATCGTGAAGTTGACGATATACGCTCCACGCCCGATGAAGGCGCTCGTCATCACCGAGCACGGGCCGCCCGACGTGATGCGGGTCCAGGAGCGCCCCGACCCCGAGCCGGGAGCGGGCGAGGTGCGCGTGCGAGTGCGGGCGGCGGGCGTGAACTTCGCCGACCTGCTCGCCCGGGTCGGCCTCTATCCCGATGCGCCAAAGCCCCCCTGCGTGGTGGGCTACGAGATCGCCGGCGACGTGGACGCGCTGGGCGAGGGGGTGGAGGAGCTGACGATCGGGCAGCGCGTGATGGGCGCCTGCCGCTTCGGCGGATACGCGCAGCTGGCGGTCGCGGAGGCCGGCTCGCTGGTACCGATGCCGGACGGCTGGAGCTACGCCGAGGGGGCCGCGCTGCCCGTGGCCTACGGGACGGCCTACGGGGGGCTGATCCGCTTCGGCGGGCTGCGCGAGGGCGAGCGCGTGCTGATCCAGGCGGCGGCGGGCGGGGTCGGCATCGCGGCCACGCACATCGCCAAGCTGTGCGGGGCCGAGGTGTACGGCACCGCCTCGCCTTCCAAGCACGACGCCATCCGGGGCTTCGGCGTCGACCACCCGATCGACTACCGCACACACGACGTGGTCGACGAGGTCCGCCGGGTCGCCGGCGAGAAGCATCCGCTCGACCTCGTCTTCGATGCGATCGGCGGACGCAGCTTCCGGCAGTCGTTCTCGCTCCTGCGCCCGGGCGGGCGGCTCGTCTGCTTCGGCGCCTCGGAGGTGCAGGCGGGCGAGCGCCGCAGCCCGCTCCGCGCCGTTCGCGTGCTCGCCCAGATGCCGCACTACAACCCGCTCAAGCTGATGCGCGAGTCGAAATCGGTGATCGGGCTGAACATGCTCCGGCTCTGGGACGAGAAGGGGACGCTCGACGAGTACATCGCGCCCCTGCGCGCGTGGGTCGAACAGGACGCGATCCGCCCGGTGGTCGCCCGCGAGTTCCGGCTCGACGACGGCGCCGAGGCGCACCGCTTCGTCCACGAGCGCCAGAACGTGGGCAAGGTCGTGCTGACGCTCTAGAGCTGTCTCCGGTGCGGCGCTTCCGCGACACGGCGACGATCGAGGCGCCGCCGAGCTCGACAGGTTCGCCGCCGGCTACCGGCAGAAGACCGGCGGCTGGCAGGCCGCGATCGCCTGAGCACACGCCGGCGGCGGCTCGGCGGTCGTGTATCGTCCACCTCCTCGTGTCGCGCCTGGCCGACCTGCGCCTTCTCCTTCTTCTCCCCCTTCGGGGGGAATAACGCGTGGCGGCCGCCAGCCGCAAGCTCAAGGGGAACGCAGTAGGGCCGAAGAAGGGGAACGACGAGATGGACCGCAGCGAGAAGGACCGCGTACGAATATTCGACACCACCCTGCGTGACGGGGAGCAGTCGCCGGGCATCTCGCTGAACAAGAACGAGAAGCTCGAGATCGCCCACCAGCTCGCGCGGCTCGGCGTGGACGTGATCGAGGCCGGCTTCCCGATCTCCTCGCCCGGGGACTTCGAGGCCGTGCAGGCGATCGCGCGCGAGGTGCACGGGCCGGTGATCTGCGGGCTCGCTCGCGCGAACGCGCAGGACGTCGACGCCGCCTGGAACGCCGTCAAGGACTCCGAGCGCCCGCGTGTCCACACCTTCATCTCCACGAGCGACATCCACATCGAGCACCAGCTGCAGTCCTCCCGCGCCGACGTGAAGGGCCAGGCGCGCGCCGCCGTGGCCCAGGCGCGCGGCTACTGCGAGGACGTCGAGTTCTCGCCGATGGACGCGACTCGCTCCGACCTCGAGTTCACGGCCGAGGTGCTCCAGATCGCCCTCGACGAGGGCGCCACGACGATCAACGTGCCGGACACGGTCGGCTACTCGACGCCGGACGAGCACGCGGACATGTGGCGCAGGCTGTACGAGCTGGTGCCCGGCCTCGCCGGGGTCACCACCTCGGTCCACTGCCACGACGACCTGGGCCTGGCCGTGGCCAACTCGTTCGCCGGCCTGCGCGCCGGCTGCCGCCAGGTGGAGTGCGCGATCAACGGCATCGGGGAGCGGGCGGGCAACGCCTCGCTCGAGGAGATCGTGATGCTGCTCCGCGTGCGCGCGGCGGCCCACGGCCTGTGGACGGGCGTCGACACGCGCGAGATCGCCCGCACCAGCCGCATGGTGTCGCGCATCACCGGCTACCAGGTGCAGCCGAACAAGGCGATCGTGGGGCGCAACGCGTTCGCGCACGAGTCCGGCATCCACCAGGACGGCGTACTCAAGGAGCGCAGCACCTACGAGATCATGGACGCCACCACGATCGGCCTCGAGCAGAACTCGATCGTGCTCGGCAAGCACTCGGGCCGCCACGCGCTCCGCAACGCGCTCGAGGAGCTCGGCTTCCAGGTCGACGGCGCCGCGCTCAACACGGCCTTCAAGCGCTTCAAGGAGCTGGCGGACAAGAAGAAGAAGGTCACCGCGCTCGACCTCGAGGCGATCGTGTCCGACGAGATGAAGCAGGCCCCGGCGGCCTTCGAGATCGTCTCGTTCGACATCGAGGCGTCGTCCACGCGCTCGCCGCTCGCTCACGTGAGCGTCCGGCTGCCGGACGGCGAGATCGGCTCGGGCAGCTTCACGGGCGACGGGCCGGTGGACGCCTTCTTCAGCGCGCTGAACGCCGCAGTCGGGCGGGAGGCACGCCTTCGCGAGTACCACGTGTCCGCGGTCACCGGCGGCAGGGACGCCCTCGGCGAGGTCACCGTGCTGCTCGAGCTGAAGGGCCGGCTGGCCTCGGGCGTGGGGGTGTCCACCGACATCCTCGAGGCGTCGGGCAAGGCGTACCTGCGCGCCCTCTCGAACGCGATGGCCGACGACGTGGCCGCCGAGGCCGAGCGGGTGCTGGAGCGCGAGGCGAAGAAGACGCCGACGCCGTAGGGGTGGGCGACTCCTTCACCTGGCGCGACGGGGAGCGGCTGATCCGGTTCGGCCGCGGGGTGGCGGCGGAGGCGCCCGCGCTGCTCGCCGAGAACGGCTTCGCCAGCTTCGTGCTGCTCACGACGGAGCGCGCCGAGAACGCGCTCCCGTCGCTCCGCGACGAAGCGCACCAGGTGGTGCGGGTGGGGCCGGGGCTCGTGGAGGAGCTGTCGGCGGAGCTGCTGCCCGCCGCCGGGGAGCGGCCGCTCGTGGCGCTGGGTGGCGGGCGGGTGATCGACACCGTCAAGGCGATCGCGGGCGTTCGCGGCGGGCCCTGCGCGGCGCTGCCGACCACGCTCTCGGGGGCCGAGCTCACGCCGTTTCACCGGACGCCGAAGGGGGTGGCCGGCGCGCGCCTCGTGCGTCCGTCGCTCGTCGTGGCCGACCCGGCGCTGATGGCCTCACAGCCGCCGGCGGCTCTGGCGGCGAGTGCGCTGAACGCACTCGCCCACGCGATGGAGGCTCTCTACACGCCGCTGGCGAACCCGGTGGCCGAGCTCTCGGCGCTGCGCGGCGCCGAGCTGCTGGCGGCGGGCGTCCGCGCGGATCCACCCGGACGGGACGAGGTGGCGCTCGGCGCGCTCCTGGCCGGCTCCGCCTCGGCCAGCACCGGGATCGCCGTCCATCACGCCACCTGCCAGACGCTCGTCCGGACGGCGGGCACGCCCCACGCGGAGACGAACGCGGTGATGCTCCCGCACTTCGCGGCCCTGATGGCGCCGCGCGCGCCGCGCGCGCTCGGAGCGCTGGCGGCGGCGCTGGGCGACCCCGAGGGCGAGCCGAGCCGGGCCGCGCCCCTGGCGGCCGAGCTTGCGGCGCGCGGCGGGCACACCCGGCTGGCCCCGCTCGGCGTGCGCGACGAGCACCTGCCCGAGGTGGCGGCGCAGGTCCAGCAGCACCCGGCGCTCGCCGCCACGCCCAGTCCGCCCGGCGAGGACGAGCTGCTCGAGCTGCTGCGCGGGGCGCTGTGAGCGGGCCGCGCTGTGAGCCGGCCGCGCTAGGATCGGGCGCCTGATGTCCGGAGCGCTCGAAGGTCGCGTGGCAATCGTGACCGGCGCCTCGTCGGGCATCGGCGAGGCGACCGTCGTCGCGCTGTCCGAGGCGGGCGCCACGGTGGCGCTGGGCGCGCGGCGCACCGAGCGCCTCGACGCGATCGCCGAGCGCCTCGATGGCCGCTGCCTCGTGAAGCAGGTCGACGTGGCCGACGAGGGGCAGGCGCGCGCCTTCGTGCAGGAGTCGCACGCCGAGCTCGGCAGCCTCGACGTCCTGGTCAACAACGCCGGGGTGATGCTGCTCGGGCCGGTCACCGGCGCGTCGCTGGACGACTGGCGGCGGATGGTCAACGTGAACCTGCTCGGCCTCCTCTACTGCACCCACGCGGCGTTGCCGCTGCTCGGCCAGGGCGGGGGTGGGGACATCGTGAACGTCTCGTCCGTCGCGGGCCGGCGCGCGGCTGCGGGCGCGGCCGTCTACAACATGACCAAGTTCGGCGTGCACGCGTTCTCCGAGGCGCTTCGCCAGGAGGCGCTGCATGCGGGTATCCGGGTCACGACCGTGGCCCCTGGGTTCGTGGAAACGGAGCTGCAGGGCCACAACACGAACCCGCTGGTCCAGCAGTCGATGGCCAAGTCCCGCGAGCAGATCGGCGAGGTGCTGCGACCCGCCGACATCGCGGACGCGATCGTGCATGCGGTCACGAGGCCGGCCCACGTGTGTGTGAACGAGGTCGTGGTGCGGCCCACCAAGCAGGCGGACTGAGGGCCTGAGCCGTTCGAACATACGCTTGTACGTGATAACGTACGGAGCGATGAGCGTCAACGGTCATGCGTTCGGTCAGCGGCTGCGCACGCTCCGCGAGGCGATGCAGCTCTCGCTGCGCGACCTGTCGGAGCGCTCAGGGGTCTCCGCGCCGATGATCTCCCAGGTCGAGCGGGGCGAGACGAGCCCCACGCTCACCGTGGGCGAGCGGATCGCGGCGGGACTCGACCTGAGCCTGTCGCAGCTGCTGCGCCTCGACGAGTCCGACGGCGTGACCGTGGTGCGAGCCGGCGAGCGTCGCCGCGGCGGAGCGGGCGAGCACCGCTACGAGGTCCTCACGCCGCCGCTCCCCGGACTGCGCGCGGAGGTCTCCCTCCACGCGCTCGCTCCCGGGGCCTCCACCGCCGGTCCGGGGGACCCGCCGATGCACGAGCCGGGCAGCCGCGAGACCGCGGTCGTGACCGATGGCCCGCTGCGATTCGTGTGCGGCGGACTCGGCCACGAGCTGGCGACAGGGGACTCCGTGACCTTCGACGCCGACCTTCCCCATCACTTCGAGAACCCCGGCACGGGCGAGGCGCGCTTCTACGCCGTCGTGGCCGCCGGGCTGAGGAGGAGCTAGACGGTGGCTGCGCGATCGCTGTTCGACAAGATCTGGGACGCGCACGAGGTCGCGCCGACTGTGCTCTACATCGACCTCCAGCTCGTGCACGAGGTGACCTCGCCGCAGGCGTTCGAGTCGTTGCGGCTGGCGGGGCGTCGGGTGCGCCGTCCGGACCGCACGCTCGCGACGGCCGACCACAACGTGCCCACGGACGGCTCCACGACGGCCCAGCAGATCCGCGACAGGCTCTCGCGCGTCCAGGTGGAGACGCTCGAGCGCAACTGCGCCGAGTTCGGCGTGCCGATCTACTCGATCGGCTCGGCCCGCCAGGGGATCGTGCACGTGATCGGTCCCGAGCTCGGCGTGACGCAGCCGGGCATGACGATCGTCTGCGGGGACTCGCACACCTCTACGCACGGGGCCTTCGGCGCGCTCGCGTTCGGGATCGGCACCAGCGAGGTGGAGCACGTGCTGGCCACCCAGACGCTCCAGCAGCGCAAGCCGAGGTCGATGCGGATCCGCTACGAGGGCGCGCTCGGCCACGGCGTCACGGCCAAGGACCTGATCCTCGGCACGATCGGCCGCATCGGTGTCGACGGCGGCGTGGGCCACGTGATCGAGTACGCCGGCCCGGCGATCGAGGGGCTCTCGATGGAGGGCCGCATGACCGTCTGCAACATGACGATCGAGGGCGGCGGCCGAGCGGGGATGATCGCCCCGGACGACACCACCTTCGAGTGGGTCGCCGGCCGGGAGGCCGCGCCCGACCCGCTGCCGCTCGAGGAGTGGCGCGGCCTCACGACGGACGACGGCGCCCATTTCGACACCGAGCACGTGATCGACGCCGCGGCACTCTCGCCCCAGGTGACCTGGGGGACCACGCCCGGCATGGTGGTCGACGTGACCGGCACGGTGCCGGAGCCGCGCGGCGAGGGCGAGGAGCGCGCGCTCGACTACATGGCGCTCGAGGCCGGCACGCCGATCAGTGAGATCAGGCTCGACCGGGTGTTCATCGGCTCATGCACGAACTCCCGCATCGGCGACCTGCGCGAGGCGGCCGAGGTCGTGAAGGGCCGCCGGGTGGCCTCCGGCGTCGACGCGATGGTCGTGCCGGGCTCCGCTCAGGTGAAGGAGCAGGCGGAACGCGAGGGCCTCGACGAGGTGTTCCGGGGGGCGGGGTTCGACTGGCGCTCGGCCGGATGCTCGATGTGCCTCGGGATGAACCCCGACATCGCAGCTCCGGGCGAGCGAGTCGCCTCGACCTCGAACCGCAACTTCGAAGGTCGCCAGGGCCGCGGCGCCCGCTCGCATCTTGTGAGCCCGAAGATGGCCGCGGCCGCGGCGATCGAGGGGCGCTTCGTGGACATCAGGGAGTGGAGCTGAGCATGGAGCCCGTGCGGATCGTGGAGGGCGCGGTCACGGTGCTCGACCGGGCCGACGTGGACACCGACCAGATCATCCCCAAGCAGTTCCTGAAGCGCGTGGAGCGGACGGGCTTCGGCGAGTTCCTGTTCTACGACTGGGCGAAGCAGCCCGGCTGGGAGCTCCCCGCCAACCCGATCCTCGCGACCGGGCGCAACTTCGGCTGCGGCTCCTCTCGGGAGCACGCGCCGTGGGCGCTCGAGGACTACGGCTTCCGGGCCATCGTGGCGCCGAGCTTCGCGGACATCTTCTACTCGAACTGCACCAAGATCGGGCTGCTGCCGGTGGTGCTGCCGGAGGCGGACGTGAAGGAGATGATGGCCGCCGGCCACGCGCGCATCGATCTCGAGGAGCAGGAGGTCTCCTTCGCCGGGCGCCAGGTGCAGTTCGAGATCGACGCAGAGATTGCGCGCCGGCTGCTCGAGGGCCTCGACGACATCGGGGTGACGCTCCAGCTGGAGCACGAAATCGACCGCTACGAGGCCGAACGCGAGCGCAGCGGCCCGGTCACCACGGCGCTCGCGCAGTGACGCGCGACTGGGACGCCGCCACCTACGACCGCGTATCCGCGCCCCACGTGGAGTGGGCGGAGCGGGTGCTCGCGCGGCTCCCGCTCGAGGGTGACGAGACGGTGCTCGACGCCGGCTGCGGCTCCGGGCGAGTGACCCGGATGCTCGTCGAGCGGTTGCCGCGCGGCCACGTGATCGCCGTCGACTCGGCGCCCTCGATGGTCGAGCACGCGCGCGCGGCGCTCGACCCCGAGCGGGCGACGGTGCGCCAGGCGGACCTCACGGAGCTCACGCTCGACGAGCCGGCCGACGCCGCCTTCTCGAACGCCGTGTTCCACTGGATTGCCGACCACGACACCCTGTTCCGGCGCCTGCACGCGGCGCTCCGGCCCGGCGGACGGCTGGTAGCGCAGTGCGGCGGGCGCGGCAACGTGCAGCGCTTCCACGACGTGGCCAGGGAGGTCGCGAACGAGGAACCCTACGCGCCCTACCTGGCCGGCTGGCAGGGGCCGTGGAACTTCGCGGGCGCCGAGGAGACCGCCGAGCGGCTTGGCCGCGCCGGCTTCGCCGACGTCGAGACGTGGCTCGAGCCGTACCCCGTCGCGCCCCCGGACCCGACCGGCTACCTGCGCTCGGTCTGCCTCGGCTACCACCTCGAGCAGCTGCCCGAGGAGCTGCGTGCGCCGTACGTCGAGGCGGTGCGAGAGCGCTGCGGGCGCGAGCTCGACTACGTGCGGCTCAACATCGTGGCGCGGCGACCGACTGACTAGGATTCCGCCGCCTTGGCCAAGCGCATCGTGACCCTGCCCGGCGACGGGATCGGCCCCGAGATCATGGCCGCCGCCGCGCAGGCGCTCGGCGCCCTCGGCGACTTCGAGCTCGACGAGCGCCTCTTGGGAGGCGCCTCGATCGACGCCCACGGCACCGCGCTCAGCGGCGAGGTGCTCGACGCCTGCCGCAGCGCCGACGCGGTGCTGCTGGCGGCCGTCGGCGGGCCGAAGTGGGACAAGGCCGTGGCCGCCGATCCCGACGCGCCGCGCCCCGAGCAGGGGCTGCTCGGCCTGCGCAAGGAGCTCGGGCTGTTCGCCAACCTGCGGCCCGTGCGCCCGAGCCCCGCGCTGCTCGACGCCAGCCCGCTCAAGCGCGAGCGGATCGAGGGCACCGACCTACTGGTGGTCCGCGAGCTCACCGGCGGCATCTACTTCGGCGCGCGCGGGCTCGACGGCGACACGGCACACGACACGTGCGTCTACAGCGAGGGCGAGATCGAGCGCATCGCGCGGGTGGCGTTCGGGCTCGCGCGCAGGCGCGTCACGAGCGTGGACAAGGCGAACGTCCTCGAGACCTCGCGGCTGTGGCGCCGCACCGTGGAGCGCATGGCCGCCGCCGAGGAGGTCCCGCTCGACCACATGCTCGTCGACAACGCCGCCATGCAGCTCGTCTCGCGCCCCGCCGAGTTCGACGTGATCCTGACCGAGAACATGTTCGGCGACATCCTGAGCGACGAGGCCGCGATGCTCACCGGCTCGCTCGGGATGCTGCCGAGCGCGTCGCTCGGCGACGGCACGGGGCCCGGCCTGTTCGAGCCCGTGCACGGCTCGGCGCCCGACATCGCCGGCACCGGAAGCGCCAATCCGCTGGCGATGTTCGGCTCGGTCGCCCTGATGTTGCGTCACGGACTGGCTATGGAGAACGAGGCCGCTGCCCTAGAATCGGCCGTCGACCGCGCCCTCGGGGATGGCCTCCGGACTCCGGACCTGGGTGGCGACGCATCAACAGAGGCCGCCACCCGGGCGGTTCTCGCCAACCTTTAGGAGCGACCAGCAGTGAAGACCGCGGACCTCATCTGGCTGAACGGGGAGTTCGTCGCCTGGGAGGACGCGAAGGTACACGTACTCACCCACTGCTTGCACTACGGAACGGCCGTCTTCGAGGGGATCCGGGCCTACGAGACCCCCGAGGGCGGCACCGCCATCTTCCGCAACCAGGACCACCTCCAGCGGCTGGAGCAGTCGGCCAAGCTCTACTACATGGACCTGCCCTTCTCGCAGGCCGAGCTGCGCGAGGTCACGCACGAGCTGATCGTCCGCAACGGCTACAAGAGCTGCTACATCCGGCCGCTGGTCTACCGGGGCTACGGCGAGATGGGGCTGAACCCGCTCAACAACCCGGTGGAGGCGATGATCGCCGTCTGGGAGTGGGCGCCCTACCTGGGCGAGAAGGGCAAGCGCGAGGGCGTGCGCGGGCGCGTGTCCTCCTACCGGCGGATCTCCTCCGACTGCCTGATCCCGCACGCGAAGGCCTCGGGCCAGTACCTGAACTCGGTGCTGGCGAAGATCGAGTCGCTCAAGGCCGGCTACGAGGAGGCGATCCTGCTCGACGACAAGGGCAACGTCTGCGAGGGCTCGGGCGAGAACATCTTCGTCGTCAAGGACGGCACCATCACGACGCCGCCCCAGGCCGCGGCGATCCTCGACGGGATCAACCGCAAGTCCTGCATGCAGATCGCGCGCGACCTCGGCTACCAGGTGATCGAGCGCGACCTCGCGCGGGCCGAGCTGGCGCTCGCCGACGAGGTCTTCCTCACCGGCACCGCCGCCGAGCTCACGCCGCTCGTGGAGGTCGACGACATCCCGATCGGCGACGGCACGCGCGGCCCGATCACGCGTGAGGTGCAGGGCGTCTTCGAGGCCGCGCTCTGCGGCCGCGAGCCCCGCTACGCGGACTGGCTCGATCACGTGCCCGTGGCGTCACAGGCGTGACCGACGAACCCGGGGCCGCGAGCCCCCGGATGGTCTCCGTCTATGACACCACCCTGCGTGACGGCATGCAGGGGGAGGGGATGTCGCTCTCCGTGGATGAGAAGGTGCGGGTCGCGCACGCGCTCGACGAGCTCGGGGTGCACCTGATCGAGGCGGGCTTCCCGGCCTCGAACCCGAAGGAGGAGGCGCTCTTCGAGCTGCTCGAGGCCGAGACCTTCACGACGGCCGAGGTCACGGCCTTCGGCATGACCCGGCGCCGCGACTGCGCGGCGGAGGACGATCCCGCGCTGCGGCTGCTGGCCGGTTCCTTCGCGCCGGTCTGCACCCTGGTGGGCAAGACCTGGTCGCTCCACCTCGAGAAGGTGACCCAGGTCGACCCCGAGGAGAACCTGCGCATGATCGCCGAGTCGGTGGCGTTCCTGGCGGGTGCGGGCAAGCGGGTCGTCTACGACGCCGAGCACTTCTTCGACGCCTTCCGGGCCGACCCCGACTACGCGCTGCGCTGCCTGCAAGCCGCCGCCGAGGCGGGAGCCGAGAACGTGACCCTGTGCGACACGAACGGCTCGTCGCTCCCCTCGCACGTGCGCGAGGCGACCGCGCGCGCGGTGGCCGAGCTGGGCCGCTCGGTGGAGGTGGGGATCCACACGCACGACGACGCCGGCTGTGGCGTGGCCAACACGCTGGTGGCGGTCGAGGCCGGCGCGCGGCTCGTGCAGGGCACGATGAACGGCTACGGGGAGCGCGCCGGCAACTGCAACCTGATCACGGTGCTGCCCGCGCTGGAGCTGAAGATGGGCTACGAGTCGATCGGCCGCGAGCGCCTGCGGCGCCTCACCGAGACCGCGCACCTCGTGGACGAGCTCTGCAACGTGACCCCGAATCCCAACCAGCCGTACGTGGGAGCGAACGCGTTCGCCCACAAGGGCGGCATGCACGTGGCGGGCATCAACCGCGACGCGCGCACCTTCGAGCACGTCGACCCGGCCGAGGTGGGGGCCGACCGGCGCGTCCTCGTGTCCGAGCTCTCCGGCAAGGGCACGGTCCAGGCGCGAGCGGACGTGGACGGCGCCACGGCCGGCCGCGTGATCGACCGCGTGAAGTCGCTCGAGCATCGCGGCTACCAGTTCGAGGCGGCGGACGGCTCCTTCGACCTGCTGATCCGCAAGGAGACGGGCGACTACGAGCCGCTCTTCCGGCTCGAGTCGTGGCGCGCGATCGTCGAGAAGCGCGAGGACGGCCGCGTCGAGACGGAGGCCACGATCAAGATCTGGGTCGACGGCGAGCGCTACGTGCGGACCGCGGAGGGCAACGGCCCGGTGCACGCGCTCGACCGCGCTCTTCGCTCCGCTATCGGCGAGCGCTATCCCCACCTGCGCGACATCGAGCTCGTGAACTTCAAGGTGCGCATCCTCGACGAGCGCAAGGGCACCGCCGCGGTCACACGGGTGCTGCTCGACGCGAGCGACGGGCAGGACACCTGGGGCTCCATCGGCGTGTCCGAGAACATCATCGAGGCGAGCTGGGAGGCTCTCGTCGACTCGCTCGAGGCAGGCATGCTGCCCGGCCGCACGCAGGGATCGCGGACGCGCGCGGCGTTCAGATGAGCGGCGCCGGCGAGTGGATCCCGCTCGCGCGCCCGGTGATCGGCGCGCGCGAGGAAGAGCTGGTGCTCGACGCCCTGCGCTCACGCCGGCTCGCGCTCGGGCCGCGCCTCGGGCAGTTCGAGGCGGCCTTCGGCAGGTTGCTCGGGGTGGAGCACGTCTCGGCCGTCTCGAGCGGCACCAGCGGGCTCCATCTCGCGATCAGGGCCGCCGGCGTCGAGGCCGGGGACGAGGTCGTGACCTCACCGTTCAGCTTCGTGGCGTCGGCGAACTGCCTGCTCTACGAGAACGCCCGCCCCGTCTTCTGCGACATCGACCGGCGCACGCTCAACATCGACCCCCAGGCCGCCGCGGCGGCGGTCGGCGAGCGCACCTCGGGCCTGCTGCCGGTGCACATCTTCGGCTACCCGGCCGACCTGCCGGCGCTCGAACGCCTGGCGGCCGAGCGCGGCCTCTGGATCGTCGAGGACGCGTGCGAGGCGCTCGGCGCCCGCCACGGCGACGGGGGCGCGGTGGGCACGCGGGGCAACCCGGCGGTGTTCGGCTTCTATCCGAACAAGCAGCTGACCACCGGGGAGGGGGGCGCCGTCGTGGCGCCGAGCGCCTCGGTCAAGGAACGGATCGACTCCGAGCGAAATCAGGGCCGTTCGCCCGACATGGGCTGGCTCGACCACGATCGGCTCGGCTTCAACTACCGCCTCGACGACCTCTCGTGCGCGCTCGGGCTCGCCCAGATCGAGCGCCTCGACGAGCTGCTCGCCGGCCGCGCGCGCGTGGCGGCCCTCTACGGCGAGGCGCTCGCGGGGGTGGAGGAGCTCGAGCTGCCCTGTCCCGATGCGGGCGGCGATCGTCGCTCCTGGTTCGTCTACGTCGTGCAGCTGCCGCCGGGGATCGACCGCGACGGCGCGATCCGCGCCCTGCGCGAGCGCGGGGTCGACTCGAAGCCCTACCTGCCGGCGATCCACCTGATGAGCTTCTACCGCGAGCGCTTCGGGCACCGGGAGGGCGAGTTCCCCGTCTGCGAGGACGTGGCGCGCCGCTCGATCGCGTTGCCGTTCTTCCCCGAGTTGACCGACGGCCAGGTCGAGCGCGTGGTCGAGGCGCTGCGTGGGGTGATCGCCGAGGCGTCCGTGGCGCGGGCCTGAGCCCGGTGGCCGCCGCTCGCGAGCCGGCTCCGCTCGCCGAGCGGCTGCGGGCCCAGTTGCTGTCGGGTCCGCCCGCGAACGGGCCTGCCGAGGTGGTCGAGCGGCTGCTCGCCGTCCAGGGGCAGGATCCGCGCGGGCTGCGGCTCGCCGTGCGGGCTCGCAGCACGATCGGGGGCGCGGAGGAGGTCGACCGTGCGCTCAGCGAGGAGCGCTCGCTGGTCGTCACCTGGCTGAACCGCGGCACGCTCCACCTCGTCCGGCGGGAGGACTACCCGTGGCTCCAGGCGCTGATCGCGCCGCGCTGGCTGACCGCCAACAGCCGCCGCCTCGCCCAGGAGGGCATCGATCCTGGCGCCGCCGACCGCGGCGTGGCGGCGCTCGAGCGCGCGCTGGCCGCCGAGGGCCCGCTCACGCGCGACGAGCTCGGCGAACGGGTCGCGCGCGCCGGGGTACACACCGAGGGGCAGGCGCTCGTGCACCTGCTGTTTCGGGCCTGTCTGCGCGGGGTTGCCGTGCGCGGCCCGATGAAGGGTCGCCACCACGCGTACGTGCTTGTGCGCGAGTGGCTCGGCGAGCCGCGCGCGGTTGACCGCGATGCCGCCCTCGCCGAGCTTGCCCGCCGCTACCTCGCCGGCCACGGTCCGGCCGACGACCGCGACCTCGCAAAATGGACCGGGCTGCCGCTCCGGGACGTGCGCGCCGGCCTCGGCGCGATCGGCGGCGAGTTGAACGAGCGTCCCGACGGCCTCGTCGAGCTCGCCGGCCGCCCGCCGGTCAGCGAGCTTCCAGCGCCGAAGCTGCTCGGCGCGTTCGAGCCGCTGCTGCTCGGCTGGCGCTCGCGGGAGGCGCTCGTGGGACGGCACACGGACGCCGTGATATCGGGCGGGATCTTCCGCCCGGCCGTGCTCGTCAAGGGCCGCGTGGCGGGCACCTGGGCGCTTCGCGGCGACGAGCTCACCATCACGCGGCTCAGCCGGATCGCCGCCGCCGACGCCGCCGCGCTCGACGTCGAGTGCGAAGCGGTGCTGCGCTTCCTCGGGCCGGTCAGCCGACGCGCTTGACGAGGGCCACGAAGCCCGGCAGCCCACGCCGCGGCGGCCGGTAGCCGACCTCGTCGTAGCCCTCACGGCCGTAGAGCCGGCGGGCGATCTCGTTGGTCATGGTGGTGTCGAGGGCGACCGCGGGGAGCTTGCGCCGGCGCGCCTCGCGCTCGGCCTCGGCGAGCAGCGCCCGCGCCGCGCCGCGGCGGCGAAAGCGCTCGTCGGTGGCGAGCGCGTCGATGTACAGCGCCGATTGCGGGGGGCTCGGCGAGGCGCGCCCGGCGAGGAAGTAGAGCCGCAGGGCGGAGGCCCAGCGCCAGACCGGGGATCCGCGCAGCGCGAGCCGGAGAAACGCGCGCGAGCGCGAGGGCGCCTCTCCGACGGGGAAGGCAGCCATCACCGCCGCGAGCTCGCCGTCGACGTCTGCCACCCACAGTCGCTCGGCGCTGGCGGAGTTGCCAGGCTCGCCGATCGCGCGCTCGAGAGTGCGGAGGGCGCGCTCGCTGCCGCCGGCGAAGCGGTCGAACATGTCCGGTCCGCTCTCGCGAAGCAGGCGGGCCAGCTGCCGGCGCTCGTCCAACTGCGGCCGGCGGATCTCAGCCAAGCGCGCTCACGGCGAGGATCCTACGGTTCGCCTGGGCGGGGCTCGTCTGGCGGTACCGGGGTGCGCCGTAGACTGCGCGGCCCATGGGCCGCTTCCGCGATCCCCAGGATCCCCTCTTCCAGGCGCTCAACTCGTCGATCGCGTTCGACTACCGGCTCGCTCCCTACGACCTCGAGCAGTCGCTGGCGCACGCGCGGATGCTCGCGCGCAGCGGCATCATCGGCGACGACGACCTCGAGCAGATCGAGCGCGGGCTGAGCGCCGTGCGGAGCGAGATCGACAGCGACAGCTTCGAGGTCCAGGCGGGCGACGAGGACATCCACATGGCGATCGAGCGGCGGCTCACGGAGATCGTCGGCCCGGTGGGCGGGAAGCTCCACACGGCCCGCTCGCGCAACGACCAGGTGGCCACCGACGTCGCGATGCTGGTGCGGGCGCACTCGCTCGAGGCGAGGGGGCTCCTGCTCGCCCTGATGCGGACGCTCGCGGACCTCGCGGAGCGCCACATCGACTGGGCGCTGCCGGGCTACACCCACCTCCAGCGCGCCCAGCCGGTCTACCTGTCCCATCATCTGCTGGCCTGGTTCTGGAAGTTCCGACGCGATCTCCAGCGCTTCAACTTCTGCATGACGGCGACCGACGACCTGCCCCTCGGCGTGGGCGCGCTCGCCGGCGTGAACTTCGACACGAGCCGCATGTTCGTCGCGCAGGAGCTCGGCTTCGGCGGCGTCGCGGAGAACTCGCTGGACGCTGTCTCCAACCGCGACTTCGTCCTCGACTACCTGAGCGCCGCCGCCACGTGCGCGGGCCATCTCTCCCAGCTGGGGGCGGAGATCGTGCTGTGGTCGACGGCCGAGTTCGGCTTCTGCCGGCTGCCGGACGCGTTCTCGTCCGGGTCCAGCCTGATGCCGCAGAAGAAGAACCCGGACGCCGCCGAGCTGCTCCGCGCCAAGGCCCCGCGTATCACGAGTCGGCTGGTGGCGGTGCACGGCGTGCTGCACGGCCTGCCGCTCGCCTACAACAAGGACCTCCAGGAGGACAAGGAGCCGCTCTTCGACGCGATCGACACGCTCGAGCTCTGCCTGCGGGTGGCCGGCGAGATGCTCGAGGGGATCACGTTCGACCGCGAGCGGATGGCGCAGGCGGCCTCCGACGAGTTCATCGCCGCGACGGACGTCGCGGACCTGCTCGTGCGCCGGGGCGTCCCGTTCCGGGAGGCTCACGGGATCGTGGGCGGACTCGTGCGGGGGGCGCTCGACAGCGGCAAGCGCCTGTCCGAGCTCACCGAGGAGGAGCTCGCGGAGCTGGCGCCCCAGCTGGACGACGGCTTCTACGAGCTGTTCGAGGAGGGGGCCTGGCTCGAGTCGAAGGTCTCGGGAGGCGGCACCGCCCTGCCGCGCGTGCGCGACCAGCTGGCCCAGGCACGCCACGTGCTGGCCGAGGGATGACCGGAGCGAGGCTCGATCGCTCCTTCTACGCGCGCTCCGTGCACGACGTCGCGCGCGAGCTGATCGGCTGCGTGGTCCGCCACGGCCGGACCTCCGGGCGGATCGTCGAGACCGAGAGCTACCACATGGAGGAGCCGGCCTGCCACGCCTTCGCCGGGCTCACGCCGCGCACGCGGACGCTGTTCGGGCCGCCCGGCAACGCCTACGTCTACTTCTCCTACGGCGTGCATTCGCTCCTGAACGCCGTTGCGGAGGAGGAGGGCATCGGGGCGGCGGTCCTGATCCGCGCGCTCGAGCCGCTCGACGGCGTCGACGAGATGCGCGCCCGCCGCGGGGTGGGTCGCGAGCGCGAGCTCTGCTCGGGGCCCGGCAAGCTCACCCAGGCGCTCGGCATCGGGCTCTCGCTCAACGGGAGCTCGCTGGTCGACGGCCCGATCGAGGTGCTGGCTCGCGATCGGGGCGCCGGCGCGCCGCGGATCGCGACCGGCGAGCGCATCGGGATCACGAGGGCCGCCGAACTGCCCTGGCGCTTCTGCGACGCGGACAGCGGTCACGTCTCGCGGCCGCTTCCCGCGGCGATGCGCGGCGCCGCCTGAGGCGGGGCGTTTCAGCCGGCGGACCGGGCTGCGGCGCGACCTCAGCCGGGGCCGGTGCCCACGCCACCGCCCGTGCCGCCACCCGTCGGGGGCGTCGGTGCCGGTGCGGGGGCCGGGGCGGGCGCGGGCGTTGGCGCCGGCTGCTCGGGCGCCTCCGGCACGGGGGCCTCGGGCGCCGGCGCGGCGCCGTCGTCCGGCGGCGGCGCGGCCTCCTCGGGGGCCTCGTCGGGCACCGCCTGCTCGGCCGGAGGGATCTCGGTGGGCGCGATCGGGACGGCCGGCAGGACGCCCTCCTCCGTCTCGTCCTCGTCCTTCCCACGCGCGGCCTCGCGCGCCTCGCGGAGCTCCACGGCCTGCGCCATGAAGTCGGCGAAGATCTCGGCCGGGAAGGTGCCGCCGGCCACCGGGCCGCCGGCGTGCTCGTACTCCATCGGCTGGAGCCTGTCGGCGTAGCCGACCCAGATGGCGACCGTGTAGTCGTCGTTCGCGCCCACGAACCAGGCGTCGCCGTAGTTCTCGGTGGTGCCGGTCTTGCCCCAGATCTCCTCGTCGCCGACCTGCGCCGCCTTGCCGGTGCCGCTCGACACCACGAGGCCGAGCATGTCGCGCGTGACCTGCGCGACCTTCGCGGGGACCACCCGCTCGCGCACACGCTCGGGCTCGCCGCCCTCGACCTCGGCCTTGCCTCCCCGCACCACCTTCTCGATCGCCACCGGCCCGCTGTCACCGGGCGCGAGCGTGTTCGACACCCGCACGCCATCGTTGGCGATCGTCGAGTAGGCGTAGGCCATCTCGAGCGGGGTCACGCCCTCCTCGAGGCCGCCGAGCAGCATGGCCGGGTTCGTGGACAGCTCGGTCCGGATCCCGAGCTCGTTCGCGAGCCTCGCGACGCGCTTCGGCCCGACCTCCATGCCGAGCTCGGCGAACACGGAGTTGTCCGAGGTGGCCGTGGCCGACCAGAGCGAGGCCGAGCCGAGGTAGGAGTCCTCGTAGTTCGAGACGTCGAACAGCTCCGGCCCCTTCTTGCCCTGGAAGGGCAGCTTCTTCGGCTGGGAGGCCCAGACGCTGTTGGGATCGATGCCGTCCTCGAGGGCACGCACGAGGATGAAGGGCTTGAACGCCGAGCCCGGCTGGCGGTGGCCGTTGGTGGCGAGGTTGAACGGGCGCGCATCGAAGTCCGAGCCGCCGACCATCGCCTTCACCTCGCCGGTGCGGTTCTCGATCGCCACGAGCGAGGCGTCCGGTCCGACACCCGCCAGCCGGCCGGCCACGGCGCTCTCCGCCGCCGCCTGGAGCTCGGGGTCGATGGTCGTCTTCACCCGCAGGCCGCCCCCGAACACCACTCCCGCCCCGTACTCGTCCACGAGCTGCTGGGTCATCCAGCTCGTGAAATAGGGCTGCTCCGACTCGCTGTCCGGCGGGTCGATCTCGTCCTCGTCCGGCAAGGCCTGGGCCCTGGCGTCCTCGTACTGGTCGCGCGTGAGCATGCGCTGCTCGTACATGCGCGACAGCACCAGATTGCGGCGCTCGGCCGCGAGCACGGGATTCTCGATCGGGTCGTAGAGGCTCGGCGAGGAGATCATGCCCGCCAGCAGCGCCGCCTCGTGCGGCGCCACGTCGAGCGACTCGCGCCGGTTCGGATCCTCTTCCTCCTCGGGCAGCGTCGGCGGCGTGTACTGCACGCCGCCGCTTTCCGCGTCCTGCTGCTCCTCGGGCTCGTCGCCGTCGCCGAAGTAGGTCCGTACGGCCGCCTCGATGCCGTATGCGCCCTGCCCGAAGTACACGGTGTTGAGGTACTGGGTGAGGATCCTCTCCTTCGACCACTGGCGCTCCAGGTGATACGAGAGCGCCGCCTCGCGCAGCTTCTGGAACACCGACCGGTCGCCCTGCGCGGACAGGGCGTTCTTCACGAACTGCTGGGTGATCGTCGAGCCGCCCTGTGCCGCGCGGCGCTTGAGCACGTCCTGGACGAGGGCGCGGCCGATGCCCGCGTAGTCCACGCCCTCGTGCGAGTAGAAGCGCCGGTCCTCGATCGCGATCACGGCGTTCTTCAGGTGAGCCGAGACCTCGCCCTGCTCGACGAGGATCCGGTTGAGGTTGCCGGTGAGCTTGGCGATCTGACAGGACTCCTTGCCGGGCTCCCTGCAGCCCGGTCCGTCGGCGTAGAGCACGGAGTTCTCGGCGGCCTCGAATTCGGCCTTGTTGTCGAGCGACGGCAGGTCGCTGGCGACGGCCATCAGCATGCCGAACAGCGTCGAGATCAGCGCCAGCACCGAGAGCCCGAGCACGATGAACGCAAGCCGCAGCTTCTTCAGCTTCGGCTTGCGCCTGGGCGGCGCGGGGGGTTGCGGGGGCGGCGCGGCGTCTCCAGAGCCGCCGCCCGTGCCATTCCCGCGATGGAAACGCTCTCCGCGCGCGGCGGTCGGATGGGTGATAGGCGTCGGCGGCTCTGACATCGAATTGAGCCCCCGGGGGCAGGGGTCCCTCGAGCGTGCGGGATTGACGGCGGCGTGAGCGGGCGCCCTCCCGCACGGCATCGTTACGGGGCGGCCCGAAGAGGGGCGTGAGTCTAGCATTGGCCCAATGACGCTTTCCGCCGGCGAGGGCGCCGCCTTCCTGACGCGCAACGCCGTGGACGCGCTTCCGACCGGCGAGCTCGAGCGCCAGCTGGCCAAGGGCCGGCCATTGCGGGTCAAGCTCGGCGTCGACCCCACGACGCCCGACATCCATCTGGGGCACACCGTCGTGCTGCGCAAGCTGCGCGAGTTCCAGGAGCTCGGGCACACGGTGGTGCTGATCGTCGGCGACTACACCGCCCGCGTCGGCGACCCGAGCGGGCGCTCGTCCACGCGTCCCCAGGTCGACCCGGCCGAGATCGACCGCAACGCGGAGACCTACGAGGAGCAGGCGTTCAAGGTGCTCGACCGCTCGCTCACCGAGGTGCGGCGCAACGGCGAATGGCTCGACATGCCGATGGAGGAGCTGTTCCGGCTCGCGCGCACCTCCACCATCGCCCAGCTGCTCGAGCGCGACGACTTCGACAAGCGCTACCGAGCGCGCGAGCCGATCTCCATCCTCGAGCTGCTCTATCCGCTGCTCCAGGGCTACGACTCGGTCGCGATCCGGTCGGACGTCGAGCTCGGCGCCACCGATCAGAAGTTCAACGTGCTGCTCGCGCGCGAGATACAGAGGGCCTACGGGATCGAGCCCCAGTCGATCCTGACGATGCCGATCCTGCCGGGCATCGACGGTGTGCAGAAGATGTCGAAGTCGCTCGGCAACTACGTGGGCGTCGACGAGCCGCCCGAGGAGATGTTCGGGAAGCTGATGCGGGTCCCGGACGACGCGATGGCGAGCTACTACTCCCTGCTGCTCGACGCGCCCCCCGACCCCGCGCTCTCACCGCGCGACGCCAAGCGGGCGATGGCGCTCGGGCTGACCGAGCGCTATCACGGCGCCGAGGCGGCCGCGGCCGCGCAGGAGCGCTTCGACACCCTGCACGTGCGGCGTGAGCTGCCTGACGAGATCGAGGAGTTCGCCTTCAGCCCCGCGAACGGCGAGCTGGTCCACCTGCCCGCCCTGCTGGGCGAGGCGTTCGGGCTGTCGCGCTCCGAGGGACGGCGGCTGCTCGGCCAGGGCGGGGTGAAGCTCGACGGCAGCCCGCTCGACGAGTCGCGGCTGGACGTGCCCGCCGCGGAGCTCGACGGGATGGTCCTGCAGGTCGGCAAGCGTCGCTTCAAGCGCCTGCGGCGCGGCTGAGCGGCGTTGGCGGCGCATCCTGGCGGTGCTACACTGCTCCGTCGCGCTTCATGCGCGGGTGGAGGCCCCACCCCGAAGGCGCACGGTCTTTGAAAACTCAGCAGTACGTGCGACCGTTACGCCGCCTCGCAAGCTTCGCTTGGGCTGCGGCAGAAGGTCGCGTCCAGGTTTGAACCCCTCGAGGGGATCGCATCGTCGATCCGCTGGAGGGGCCTGAACAGACCCGTCAAGTCCGGCCCACCCGCAGGTGTACGCGGGAGCCATAACGACTTGACAACTCTCTTGATCTGACAGTGGACCGGCCGGCCCGGGGCTTCCCTCAGGCCGTCCGGATTGAAACCACGCCAGACTTTCACGGAGAGTTTGATCCTGGCTCAGGACGAACGCTGGCGGCGTGCTTAACACATGCAAGTGGAGCGACGAACCAGGCTTCGGCCTGGGGCAGAGCCGCGAACGGGTGAGTAACACGTGGGTAACGTGCCCCGATGACCGGGACAACCCGGGGAAACCCGGGCTAATACCGGATGTGCTGCCCTCGCATCAGCGAGGGCTGGAAAGGGAGCTTCGGCCTCCGCATCGGGATCGGCCCGCGGCCCATTAGCTTGTTGGTGAGGTAACGGCTCACCAAGGCCGCGATGGGTAGCTGGTCTGAGAGGACGATCAGCCACACTGGGACTGAGACACGGCCCAGACTCCTACGGGAGGCAGCAGTGGGGAATCTTGCGCAATGCGCGAAAGCGTGACGCAGCAACGCCGCGTGGGGGAAGAAGGCCTTCGGGTTGTAAACCCCTTTCAGGAGGGACGAAGCCGGGGCGGTGAATAGCCGACTCCGGTGACGGTACCTCCAGAAGAAGCCCCGGCTAACTACGTGCCAGCAGCCGCGGTAATACGTAGGGGGCTAGCGTTGTCCGGAATCATTGGGCGTAAAGAGCGTGTAGGCGGTTCGGTAAGTCGGCTGTGAAAGTCCAGGGCTCAACCCTGGGATGCCGGTCGATACTGCCGGACTAGAGTTCGGAAGAGGCGAGTGGAATTCCCGGTGTAGCGGTGAAATGCGCAGATATCGGGAGGAACACCAATGGCGAAGGCAGCTCGCTGGGACGTTACTGACGCTGAGACGCGAAAGCGTGGGGAGCAAACAGGATTAGATACCCTGGTAGTCCACGCCGTAAACGATGGGCACTAGGTGTGGGAGGTGTCGACTCCTCCCGTGCCGGAGCTAACGCATTAAGTGCCCCGCCTGGGGAGTACGGCCGCAAGGCTAAAACTCAAAGGAATTGACGGGGACCCGCACAAGCAGCGGAGCATGTGGTTTAATTCGACGCAACGCGAAGAACCTTACCTGGGTTTGACATGTTCCTGACCGCCCTGGAAACAGGGCTTCCCCTTTGGGGCAGGATCACAGGTGGTGCATGGCTGTCGTCAGCTCGTGTCGTGAGATGTTGGGTTAAGTCCCGCAACGAGCGCAACCCCTGTCGCATGTTGCCAGCATTTAGTTGGGGACTCATGCGAGACTGCCGGTGACAAACCGGAGGAAGGTGGGGATGACGTCAAGTCCTCATGCCCCTTATGTCCAGGGCTACACACGTGCTACATTGGCCGGTACAAAGGGCTGCGATACCGCGAGGTGGAGCGAATCCCAAAAAGCCGGTCTCGGTTCGGATTGGAGGCTGAAACTCGCCTCCATGAAGGCGGAGTTGCTAGTAATCCCGAATCAGCAATGTCGGGGTGAATACGTTCCCGGGTCTTGTACACACCGCCCGTCACACCACGAAAGCGGGCAACACCCGAAGCCGGTGACCCAACCCTCGGGAGGGAGCCGTCGAAGGTGGGGCTCGTGATTGGGGTGAAGTCGTAACAAGGTAGCCGTACCGGAAGGTGCGGCTGGATCACCTCCTTTCTAGGGAGCCTCCGAAAACGCGGAGCCCGTCCCGCGGCACTCGCTGCCGCTGGGCGTCCTTAGCATGTCGACCGAACCTGGCCAGGTCGTCCTCGGACGGCCGCGTACTGCTGAGTTTTGAGAGACCAGCCGGGGAATCCCCCCGGTTGCGCCCTCGCCGGACCTTGAAAACTGCATTGTTGGCCAAACAAACAACGGAAGATCACCGTTGTGAACCGGCGTTTGAGGGCGATCGCTTCGGCGGCCGCTCGAGCACGCCGGCTATCAACGATCACCGTCAAGATAGTAAGGGCACATGGTGGATGCCTTGGCACCAGGAGTCGATGAAGGGCGTGGACGGCTGCGATAAGCCGCGGTGAGCTGCTGAACAGGCTTTGACCCGCGGATGCCCGAATGGGGAAACCCGGCACCGGTAATGCGGTGTCATCCCGCGCTGAATACATAGGCGCGAGGAAGGCAAGCGAGGGAACTGAAACATCTCAGTACCTCGAGGAAAGGAAATCAACCGAGACTCCCCGAGTAGTGGCGAGCGAAAGGGGACCTAGCCTAAACCGGCTGCGTGCAAGCGTGCAGGCGTTGCGCAGCCGGGGTCGTAGGACGTGCCTCCGAGAGCTGCATCTCTCGGCGGGAGTCACAAATCCATTTGCTAGCCGAAGATCCGTGGAACACAGGCGCCACAGCGGGTAACAGCCCCGTAGGCGAAAGCAGATGGACTCCCGAGCTCGTTCCTGAGTAGGACCGCTCCCGTGAAACGCGGTCTGAATCTGGGGGGACCACCCTCCAAGGCTAAGTACTCCCTGGTGACCGATAGCGGACTAGTACCGTGAGGGAAAGGTGAAAAGTACCCCTGAAGGGGAGTGAAATAGTACCTGAAACCGCGTGCCTACAAGCGGTCGGAGCACCTTCGTGGTGTGACGGCGTGCTTTTTGCATAACGAGCCGGCGAGTTACTCGTCACTGGCAAGGTTAAGCGATGAGCGGAGCCGCAGCGAAAGCGAGTCCGAATAGGGCGACTCAGTCAGTGGCGGTAGACCCGAAACCGGGCGAGCTACCCATGGGCAGGCTGAAGCGGGGGTAAGACCCCGTGGAGGGCCGAACCGACCTAGGTTGAAAACTGGGCGGATGACCTGTGGGTCGGAGTGAAAGGCTAATCAAGCCCGGAGATATCTGGTTCTCTCCGAAATATATTTAGGTATAGCCTCCGGCGATGCCTTGCGGCCGTAGAGCACTGCTTGGACTAGGGGCCCTACCAGGTTACCGACTTCAGGCAAACTCCGAAGACCGTTAGGTGTACCCGGGGAGTCAGCTTGTGGGGGATAAACTTCATAGGCAAAAGGGGAACAACCCAGACCGCCAGCTAAGGTCCCTAAGTGCTAGCTAAGTGGGAAACGATGTTCGAGTGCCGAGACAACCAGGAGGTTGGCTTAGAGGCAGCCATCCTTGAAAGAGTGCGTAACAGCTCACTGGTCAAGTGTTCGGGCGCGGAAAATGTAACGGGGCTCAAGCTAGTCACCGAAGCTGCGGGTGTGCGCGATCCTTCGGGATCACGTGCGCGGTAGGAGAGCGTTCTCAGGCGCGAGAAGCGGCGGGGGAACCCAGCCGTGGATGCCTGAGAAGTGAGAATGCCGGCGTGAGTAACGAAAGAGGGGTGAGAATCCCCTCCACCGATTGTCTAAGGTTTCCTGAGCAACGTTCTTCGGCTCAGGGTCAGTCGGGACCTAAGGCGAGGCCGAAAGGCGTAGCCGATGGCCAACGGGTTGATATTCCCGTACCACGTCTGTCCGCTATCACCGATGGGGGGACGAGGAAGGCTAAGGGAACCCCGCCGACGGTTGCGCGGGGGTAAGCATGTAGCCAGAGCTCGTAGGCAAATCCGCGAGCTCGTTACGGCGAGGTGCGATGCCAGCTGGCCTGACGGCCGGCGAGTCCCTGACGCCATACCTCCGAGAAAAGCCTCTAGGGAGGACAGTGCGTGCCCGTACCAAAACCGACACAGGTAGACAAGTGGAGAACACTAAGGTGATCGAGATAACCCTCGTTAAGGAACTCGGCAAAATGGCCCCGTAACTTCGGGAGAAGGGGCGCCCCGGTAGGGTGAAGGTCTTCGCGACCGGAGCCCGAGGGGGCCGCAGTGAATTGGCCCAACCGACTGTTTACCAAAAACACAGGTCTCTGCTAAGTCGCAAGACGACGTATAGGGGCTGACGCCTGCCCGGTGCCGGAAGGTTACGTGGAGGGGTTAGTGCTTCGGCGCGAAGCTCTGAAACTAAGCCCCGGTAAACGGCGGCGGTAACTATAACCGTCCTAAGGTAGCGAAATTCCTTGTCGGGTAAGTAACAACTTGCCTCCTGCTCTGTGAAGAGCAGTGCAAACCGGCTCATATCGGGGAAGCCCTCCCCGTCGCGCGGCGCGTAGCTGCGCGGTGGCGGGTAATCCCGAGGGAAGTCGGGGAGCCGAAGTGCTCCCTTGACCCCGTAACGACTGATCCGAAAGGAGAGGCGTGCCGTCCTGACCACGCGTCAGAATTCGTACGGCATGCAATACGCCGGCCCTCACACAAGGAACGGGACGTCTATGGAGTGGACAGTCCGGTTGGACCCGTGGTTCGTGACCGGCCTGGCGGAGGGCGAAGGATGCTTCTGTGTGTCCTTTGCGATTCGCCCCAAGCTGAAGGTGGGCCTCGAGGCCCGGCCTTCGTTTGCGCTCTCGTTGAACGAGAGAGACCGGGCGCTGCTGCGGGATCTACAGGCCTACTTCGAGTGTGGATGGATCCGTGAGTCGCGCGCCGATCGCACCTTCAAGTACGAAGCGCGATCGGTACGGGATCTCATGGGCCGGATAGTCCCGCACTTCGAGGCGTACCCGCTGCGTGGCGCGAAGCGTCATGCCTTCAGCGGGTTCGCACGGGTCTGCCAGATGATCGGACAAGGAGATCATCTGCGACCGGAGGGGATGGAGGAGATCGTCCGGATCGCTTACGAGATGAACCTCGGCAAGCGCCGGCATCCTGCATCCCGCACTCCTACGGACGCTCAGTGAGGTGAAGGGATAGTCTGCGCCTCCGGAAACGGAGGATGAACGTGAAGTTCCGACCTGCACGAATGGCGTAACGAGTTGGGCGCTGTCTCAACGAGGGGCTCGGTGAAATCGCAGTCTCGGTGAAGATGCCGAGTACCCGCGGCAAGACGGAAAGACCCCGTGAACCTTTACTACAACTTGATATTGGAGTCTGAGGCACCTCGCTCAGGATAGGTGGGAGGCTATGAAGCGCGAGCTGCGGCTCGCGTGGAGCCACCCTTGAGATACCACCCTTGGTGTCTTGGGCTTCTAACACCACGCCGTGAATCCGGGTGGTGAACAGTGTCAGGTGGGTAGTTTGACTGGGGCGGTCGCCTCCCAAAATGTAACGGAGGCGCGCAAAGGTTCCCTCAGCACGGTTGGAAATCGTGCGCAGAGTGTAAAGGCAACAAGGGAGCTTGACTGCGAGACAGACATGTCGAGCAGGTGCGAAAGCAGGCCTTAGTGATCCGGCGGTAGCAAGTGGAAGCGCCGTCGCTCAACGGATAAAAGGTACTCCGGGGATAACAGGCTTATCGGGCCCAAGAGTCCACATCGACGGCCCGGTTTGGCACCTCGATGTCGGCTCGTCGCATCCTGGGGCTGTAGTCGGTCCCAAGGGTTGGGCTGTTCGCCCATTAAAGCGGTACGCGAGCTGGGTTCAGAACGTCGTGAGACAGTTCGGTCCCTATCTGCCGTGGGCGTTGGAGAGTTGAGGGGAGTCGTCCCTAGTACGAGAGGACCGGGATGAACGCACCTCTGGTGTACCAGTTGTCCTGCCAAGGGCAGCGCTGGTTAGCTACGTGCGGATCGGATAACCGCTGAAGGCATCTAAGCGGGAAGCCGACCTCGAGATGAGCTCTCCCATCCCCTTGAGGGAGTAAGACCCCTGGAAGACCACCAGGTGATAGGCCGGATGTGTACGCACAGCGATGTGCTCAGCAGACCGGTACTAATGGTTCGAGGGCTTGACGGATATTTTGATCTTCCGCTGGCTCGTCGCGCGCTTCGGCGTGCCGGCGAGCGGCCAACGGTGCAGTTTTCAAGCTCCGGCGCGGGCGGGGGCCGCGCGGCCCTGTCTCGCGACATTTCGGTGGTGATAGCGAGGGGGCCACACCTCTTCCCATTCCGAACAGAGCAGTTAAGCCCCTCAGCGCCGATGGTACTTGGGCCTCGCGGCCCTGGGAGAGTAGGTCGCCGCCGTTCTTGATTCGAGAGCCGTCCTTCGGGGCGGCTCTCGTCGTTGCGCATCCCTAGACTGCCGCCCTCGAATGTTCGCTCCGCTACTCGCCATCTCGACCCTGGCCATCGTCCTGATCGTGGCGCTCGTCGTCGTGCTCGTCGCGCTCGTGCTCGGCTATCTCGGCGTGAAGGCCCGCGCCCGCCGCCAGGCCGGCTCCTACGCCGAGCACGTGGCGGCCGCCGACTCCGCTCTCGAGCAGGCCCGCGCCCAGGACCGAGGCTGGCACCGGGACGCGATGGTCGAGGCCGCGCGGCGCGCGCTCCAGCAGGAGCGTCCCGGCTGGGAGTTCGAGCAGCTTCACCTGGTGCTGGTCGACGATCGGCCCGGGCAGGACGAGGACCGCGCCCATTTCGTGGCGATCGGCGCGTCGGGTGACGAGGCTCGCGTGATCCTGGGCCGCAGCGGCGACCAGTGGTCGGCCGAGAGCGTCCAATAGCGCCCGCGCGCGAGGCGACATCACAGCCGGCTGCCGGCGAGCTGGTGCCGGGCTTCGTTCCCGAGACCGAGCTCGAGCGTCGGCTGGCCCGCGACCCCGAGCTGCTCGAGGGCTGGCGCTGGGGCAAGCCGCGCCGCGGCCATCCGGAGGGCTCCGTGGGCGCCCATGTGGCCGCGCTGCTCCGCACGATCGAGGGCTGGGGCGAGACGGGCACCCGCCGAGCGGAGCTCCGCTTCCTCGCGCTCGTGCACGACTCGCTCAAGTTCCGCGTGAGCAACTGGATGCTGCACAGCGGCGAGAACCATCACGCTGTCCGCGCCCGCCGGTTCGCGGAGCGCTACACCGACGACGAGCGCCTGCTCGCGACGATCGAGCTGCACGACCGCCCGTTCAACCTCTGGCGCCGGCGCTACTTGCGCAGCGATCGGGCCGTGGAGGATGCCTTCGCGAGCATGGTGCGGCGGCTGCCGGACCTCGACCTGTTCGTTCGCTTCGTCGAGCTCGACGGCTCGACCGAGGGCAAGGACCCCGCGCCGGTCGCGTGGCTGCGCGACAGGCTCGTGGCGAGCGGGGCGTGGCGACCGCCCGCCGGCTGAGCGGACCCCTCACGCTCAGACGGCCAGGCAGAGCTGCTCGGGCGCGGCCGGCCGCGCACGGCAGCGGCTGCGCTCCCCGGCGCAGGCATGCCCCCGCCGGGCCGCGGGGGTGGCGACCGGCGGCAGGCCGGCCGCTCCGCCCGCGACGATGCGGCGGACCGCAGTGCGCGTGCGTGACGCGCCTCCCAACTGCGGTGCCGGGCCAGGAGCGTCGGCGGGGGCGCCCGGGGCGCCGGGGGCGGCTTCAGCCGCTCCCAGGCGGTACTCGCCGAGCGTTGAGAACTCGACGATCAGGTCGAGCGCCGTGTCGATCTGCTCTCTGAACCGAGGGAACATGCGTTCGTGAAGGTACGGGTGGAGTCGGATGGAAGGCCCGATTTGCTGCAACTTTCCATGCACGGGCCGGCCGCGGCTAGGCTGCGAGCGGGATGGCCGCGCCCTTCCGCCACCGCACGAGGGTCCGCTTCAACGAGTGCGACCCGCAGGGCGTGGTCTTCTACGCGAACTACCTCATGTACTTCGACGTCGCCATGACGGAGTTCTGGCGCGAGGCCTTCGGCGGCTACGCCGAGATGATCGGCGACGGCACCGACGCGATGGTGGCCGAGGCGGGCATCCGCTACCTCGCGCCGGCTCGCTTCGACGACGAGATCGACCTCGTGGTGAGCGTGATCCGGGTGGGGACCACCTCCTCCGTTGTGCAGGTCGCGGTGGAGCGGGCAGGCGACGGAGAGCGGCTCGTCGAGGGCCATCTGCGGCACGTCTTCGTCGACACGGCGAGCTACCGCAAGCGTGAGATCCCGCCGCACGCCCGCGAGGGGCTCACCCGCTACCTGGTCGATCCGGCCCGCGAGGGCGAGCCGGATCCCGCACGCGGATGATCCACCTTCGGATCGTCGCGCCGGAGGCGACGGCGCATCAGGCGCTCGAGCTGCTGTGCGCCTCGCCGTCGGTCCTGAACGTCGTGCATCTCCACGGCGCGGCGAAGAAGCCGGCGGGGGACGTGATCCTGTGCGACGTCGCGCGCGAGGACGCCAGCGTGATCATCAGCGACCTCAAGGAGCTCGACATCCCGCGCACGGGCTCGATCGCCGTCGAGCACATCGACATCTCGATCTCCGAGGCCGCGATCGCCGCGGAGAAGGCCGCGGCCGGGCTGCCGTCCGACGCGGTCGTCTGGGAGGAGGTCGAGTCGCGCACCTCGGAGAACACCGAGCTCTCGTTCAGCTTCGTGCTGTTCATGGTCGCGGCGATGCAGATCGCCGCGGTGGGAATCATCCTCGACCAGCCGATCCTGATCGTCGGCGCGATGGTGGTCGGCCCCGAGTTCGGCCCGCTGGCGGGCCTGTCGGTGGCGCTCGTGAACCTGCAGGGAAAGCTCGCCAAGCGCTCGCTGGTCGCGCTGCTGGTGGGCTTCCCGCTCGGCATACTCGCGGCCCTCCTCACGACGCTGTTCATGATCGCGGTGGGGGCCTTCCCGGAGGACTTCGCGGACGCTCAGCATCCGTTCACGGAGTTCATCTCGAACCCGGACTTCCTCAGCTTCTTCGTGGCGTTCGTGGCCGGCTCGGCGGGAGTCCTGTCGCTCACGTCGGCCAAGTCAGGGGCGCTCGTCGGCGTGCTGATCTCGGTCACGACGATCCCGGCGGCATCGAACATCGGCGTGGCGGCCGCCTACGGCGAGTGGGGCGACGCCGCCGGCGCCGCGCTCCAGCTCGGCGTGAACCTCGCGGGCATCGTCGTCGCGGGGGTGCTCACGCTCTTCGTGCAGCGTCGCTACTACGTCGTCCGCCGGCGCCGCCACCTGATGGACCCCGCCCGAACCGCCGCGGGGCTGCCGCTCGGCCGCAGCGCACGCGGGACCACCGAGGTTCCGGGCTGGGAAGAGCTGGGGAAGCGCCGCTAAAGCGAGGCCCAGATGTCGATCTTCGTGCGCACCCGCCCGATCACCTCGTCGGTGAACTCGCTCGTGCTCGCGTGGCCGCCCAGGTCCGGCGTGCGCACGCCGGTGGCCACCGCCTCGAGCACCGACTCGTAGACCGCCCTCGAGGCGGTCTCCTCGTCGGCGTAGTGGAGCACGGCAGCGGCCGCGAGGATCATCGCCATCGGGTTCGCGATGTCCTTCCCGAGCAGTGCGGGCGCGGTTCCGTGCGGCGCCTCGGCCATGACCGCGCTCGGCTCGTACTCGTCGTCGAACGCCACGAGCACCGACTCGGCGCCCGCGATCGAGCCGAACATCGGCATCACGAGGTCGGACAGGCAGTCGCCGTCGCGGTTGAGCGCGGGGATCACGAGCGGGGCGTCCGCGGCGCCGGAGATCAGCCCGGCGTAGGTGGCGTCGATCAGCACGGGGGCGTACGGGCACCTCCGGATGGCGCTCCGCGGCCGCGTCCATCTCCTCCTTCAGCATGCCCTCGTAGACCGGGCTCACCGTCCACTTCGGCCCCCCGTAGACGCGCCCGTGGATGCGCTGCGCGGTCCGGAAGCTGTACTCCGCGACCGCGCGACAGACGCTGCGGGTGATGCGCTCGGTGCGGTAGGCGGCCTCGTCGCCGTCCTCCTCGGCTCGCCACTGCTCGGCGCCGTAGGCGTCCCCGACCGCCATCCGCACGATGGCGATCGGGTAGTGGACGCCGGCCACCGGGGTCACGCCGGGGATGCGGCGCCCCGTGCGGATGATCACCTTGCCGTCGATCGCCTCGCGCAGGATGCGGTTCGGGCTGCCCACGTCGTCGGCGCCCTCGGGCGTCACCGTGGCGGCCTTCAGCCCGTAGCGCGCCTCGCGCATCGCCTCGGCGGCGGCGGTCACGACGTCGTTGTCGGTGCGGCGGCGGTTCTCCAGCGAGAGGTCGTAGTGCTCGAACTCGACCTCCACCTTCGTGACGCCCGGATCGAGCACGCGCAGGGCCTGCTCGAGCAGCTCCTGGCCGGTCTCGTCGCCCTCCAGCACGATAATGGGGAGCGCCATGGCAGGGGAATCTACCGCCAGCTGCTCCTGGTGCGGCGACACGATCGAGCCTCACGACGGCTGGCGCGTCCAGGAGCTGCCGGGCGAGCGCAGGGCGGCGTTCTGCCGGCTCGAGCACGTCGTGCCCTGGGCGATCCAGGGCGCGCACTGGGAGGCCGGCGAGATCGAGGAGCCCTCCGGCCTCGTGACCTCGCTCGACTCGTGCTCGCAGTGCGGCGAGAGCCTGGGCGAGGTGCGCGTCGTCGCGATCCGGCACCGCGGCGAGCACCGCATCCCGGACGCCTTCTGCTCGGTCGACCACCTGTCGGCGTGGGCGAAGGCCGGCGGCCGCTGGCGTTAGGGCTTGCGGCCGATACCGAGCTCGTCCGCGCGCTCATCGAGCGCGGCGATCACGAAGGCCACGTGCTCGTCGAAGTCCACGCCGAGCTCCTCCGCTCCTTCGCGGACCTCGTCCCGGTTGACGCCCGCCGCGAAGCTCGGCTGCTTCAGCTTCTTCTTGACCGACTTGGGCGTCATGCCGTGCACGCCGTCCGGCCGGACGTAGGCGACGGCCGCCACGAAGCCGCTGAGCTCGTCGACGGCGTAGAGGGTCTTGGCCATCCGCGTCTCGCGCGGCACCCCGAGGAAGGTGGCGTGCCCGGCCACCGCGTCGATCAGCTCCTGTGGGTAGTCGCGCTCGCGGAACAGCTCGAGCGCCTTGCGCGGGTGGCCCGTGTCGAGGTCCGGGTAGCGCTCGTAGTCGAGATCGTGGAGCAGCCCGGTGGCGCCCCAGAGCTCCTCGTCCTCGCCCCACTCGCGGGCGTAGGCGCGCATCGCGGTCTCGACGCCGAGCATGTGCTTGCGAAGGGAGTCGGACTCGGTCCATTCGCAGACGAGGTTCCAGGCTTCTTCGCGGCTCGGCTGAGGCATGCGGGGCAGGGTATCCAGGCCTGCACCCGAATCTCCAGCCAAATGGCCTTCGATACCCTTGCGCAGCCGCTCGACCCTTCGGCTACCCGGGCGGACCCCCGCATGGAGAAGTTCATCATCGAAGGCGGGACGCCGCTGTCAGGCACGGTCGTCCCCGCCGGCAACAAGAATGCCGCGCTTCCCGCGCTCGCAGCCTCCCTGCTGACGAGCGAGGAGGTCGTGCTGCGCAACATCCCGCGCATCCGCGACGTCGAGGCGATGATCGAACTGCTGAAGCGCCTCGGCGTGAAGGCGGAGTGGCGCGACGAGAACGTCGTCGCCCTGCTGGCCGACGAGGTCACGCACAGCGAGGTCGACCGCGCGTTCGCCGAGCGCATCCGCGCCTCGTTCCTGATCGCCGGCCCGCTGCTGGCCCGCCTGGGGCGGGCGGACATGCCCCCACCGGGCGGCGACGTGATCGGGCGCAGGCGGCTCGACCCCCACATCGACGCCTTCCGCGCCCTCGGCGCCTCCGTCGACCTCGACCGCTCCTACTTCCACCTGAGCGCGCCGGACGGCCTGCACGCCTGCGACTTCTTCATGGACGAGCCCTCGGTGATGGCCACCGAGAACGCCCTGATGGCCGCCGCGCTCACCCCGGGGTCGACCGTGATCCACAACGCGGCCTCCGAGCCGCACGTGCAGGACCTGGCGCGCCTCCTGATGCAGATGGGCGCGCGGATCGAGGGCATCGGCTCGAACCTGATGATCGTGCACGGCCAGGAGGAGCTGCGCGGCGCCGACCACGTGCTCGGGCCGGACCACATCGAGATCGGCAGCTTCATCGCGCTCGCGGCCTGCACGGGCGGCGAGCTGCGCATCCGCGACTGCGTTCCGGACGACCTGCGGATGACCCGCCTGGCGTTCGAGCGGCTCGGCTGCCGGATCGAGTACGACGGCAACGACGTGCTCGTCCCGCCGAACCAGCAGCTGCGCATCCAGTCGGACGAGGGCGACGCCGTCTCGAAGATCGAGGACGGCCCCTGGCCGGCCTTCCCGGCCGACCTCACGAGCATCGCCCTGGCGCTCGCCACGCAGGCCGAGGGCCTGATCCTGATCCACGAGAAGATGTTCGAGAACCGGCTGTTCTTCGTCGACAAGCTGGTCTCGATGGGCGCTCGGGTGATCGTCTGCGACCCGCACCGCGCGGTCGTGAGCGGCCCGAGCCGGCTTCACGGCGAGCGCATGGAGAGCCCGGACATCCGGGCCGGCATGGCGATGCTCATCGCGGCCCTGTGCGCCGAGGGCACGTCCGAGATCGGCAACATCCGGCAGATCGACCGCGGCTACGAGCGGATCGACGAGCGGCTGCGGTTGCTGGGCGCCCGCATCGAGCGGGTTGCCGCGGAACGCGTCCCCGCCTAGCGCGGCGCACGGGGGACAGCAATGACGTACCCCATTCCCCCCGGCACCCGGGACGTCCTTCCCGACGAGATGCGGGAGCTGCGCGAGATCGGCGACCGCATGCGAGTGCGCTTCTCCGACGCGGGCTATGGCGAGATCCACACGCCGGCGCTCGAGTACGAGGAGGTGCTGCGCCGCGGCGACGCGCACGCGGCCGGCGCCCGCTATCGCACCTTCGACGAGCAGGGCGACGTGCTCGCGCTGCGCTCGGACATGACGATCCCGACCGCGCGGGTTGTGGCCACACGCTATGGCGGCGCCGAGCCTCCACTGCGCCTCTGCTACCTCGCCCGTGCCTGGCGCGCCGCGGAGCGGGGGGTGGGCGAGCCGCGCGAGTTCCTCCAGGCGGGGATCGAGCTGATCGGCCTGCCCGGGCCCGAGGGCGAGGCGGAGGTGGTGGCGCTCACGATCGACGCGCTCGACGCCGCCGGCCTGCGCCGCCACCGGGTGGGAGTGGGGGACGGATCGCTCTACCGCCGCCTGCTCCTCGCACTCGACGTGCCCGAGGAGGGCCACCTGCCGCTCATGGAGAGCCTCTGGCGGCGCGACCTGGTGGGCCTGGAGCGGTGCGTGGCCGAGCTGGGAGTGGGCGCGGCAGAGCGCGAGCTGCTCCTGCGGTTGCCCGAGCTGCGCGGCGGCCCGGCGGTGCTCGACAGGGCGGACGGCCCTGTGGGCGAGGCGGTGGCGGGACTGCGCGCCCTCTACGAGCTGCTGGAGCGTCGCGGCGTGGCCGACCGGGTGATCTTCGACCTCGGCCTCGTGCGTGAGCTCGGCTACTACACGGGCGCGGTGTTCGAGGTCTACGACCCGGCCGTGGGCTTCGCGCTCGGCGGCGGCGGGCGCTACGACGACCTGCTCGGCCGCTTCGGCCGCGACCTGCCCGCCTGCGGGGTCGCCCTGGACGTCCAGCGCGTCCATCTCGCCCAGGCGGCGGAGGAGGCACTCGGATGAGCCCGGAGAAGCTCACGATCGCCGTGCCGCGCGGAGCGCTCTTCGAGGGCACGCTCGACCTGCTGGACCGGCTCGGCGTGGACACCGCCGAGGTGCGAGCCAACGATCGCAAGCTGCTGTTCGCGGACGCCGGCATCGTGACGATGCGCCCCAGCGACGTTCCCACCTACGTGGAGCACGGCTCGGCCGACATCGGGATCACGGGCAAGGACGTGCTGCTCGAGCAGGAGCAGCGCGACGTCTACGAGCTGCTCGATCTCGGCTTCGGGCGCTGCCGGATGGTCGTCGCGGCGCGCGAGGGCGGGGACCCGGTGGGCGACGCGCTGCGGCGGCTCGGGCGGGTCCGGATCGCGACCAAGTACCCGCGCGTGGCGCAGCGCCACTTCGCCGAGAGCGGGCGTCAGGCCGAGATCGTGGAGGTGAAGGGTTCGGTCGAGCTCGCGCCGCTCACGGGACTGGTCGACGGGATCGTCGACCTGACCGCCACCGGCGGCACGCTGCGCGAGAACCAGCTGCGGGTGGTGGAGGAGGTCGGCGTCTCGAGCGCGCGGCTGATCGCCAACCCGGTGGCGCACAAGCTGAAGGCCGAGCGGATCGACGCGCTCGTGGAGAGGATCCGGGCGTGAGGGTCCGGCGGATGGAGCTCGGCGTGTCGCGCATGGAGATCCGACCGGGCCTCGAGGACGAGGTGCGCGCGATTCTCGAGGAGGTCGCCTCGGGGGGCGACGATGCCGTGCGGCGGCTCACCGAGCGCTTCGACGGCGCGCGCATCGACGCCCTGCGCGTGGACCCCACCACCGTCGAGGCGGCGGTTGCAAGCGTGGCGCCGGCGATCGTCGAGCGCTCTACGGACGGCGATCGCCAACGTGCGTGCGCTCGTGGAGGCGCAGCTGCGCGAGCCGGTCGTCGCCGAGCTCGAGCAGGGGCAGCGCATCGAGGTGGAGGAGGTGCCGGTGCGGCGCGCGGCGGTCTACGTCCCGGGCGGCCGGGCGCCCTACCCCTCGACGGTCGTGATGGGCGCCGTGACGGCGCGGGCCGCCGGCGTGGACGAGGTCGTCGTCTGCTCGCCCCCCGGCGCGAACGGCGAGCCGCACCCGGTGATCCTGGCGGCCTGCGGGCTCTGCGACGTCGACGAGGTCTACCGGATGGGCGGGGCGCAGGCGATCGCGGCGCTGGCCTTCGGGACGCGTTCGGTCGAGCGCGTCGACGTGATCGCCGGCCCCGGCAACTCCTGGGTCCAGCAGGCCAAGAAGCAGGTGGCCTGGACGGAGGTCGGGATCGACGGGATCGCCGGCCCCAGCGAGCTCGTCGTGATCGCTGACGGCGACGACCTCGACGCCGACGCGATCGCGCTCGACCTGCTCGCCCAGGCCGAGCATGGGCCCGACAGCCCGCTCTGGCTGCTGTGTCCGGACAGCGAGTTGGCCGGCGCGGTGGTCGAGAGGGTCGAGCGGTACGCGGCCGAGCGCCCGAGCGTGAGCGACGCCGTGCTGGAGGTGGCGTCGGCGGGCGGCGAGGCCGCCCTCCACATGGCCGAGGAGCTCGCCCCCGAGCACCTGTCGCTCGTCGGCGAGCGCGCCGAGGCGCTGGCCGCGCGGGTCCGCCGGGCGGGCTGCGTCTTCGTCGGCGCCGGCGCCGCCACGGCCTTCGGGGACTACGTGGCGGGCTCCAACCACGTGCTGCCCACAGGGGGCGCCGCGCGCTTCCAGTCCGCGCTCTCGGCGGCCACCTTCCGGCGCCGGATGGCTCGCGTATCCTTGCCGGGCGAGGCGCCCGGCCGCCTCGCGCCCGCAGGCGCCGCGCTGGCTCGCGCCGAGGGCTTTCCCGTGCACGCCGAATCGATGGAGCGCCGCGCGTGAGCCGTACCTCGCACATTCGCCGCACGACCGGCGAGACAGACGTGGAGCTGAGCCTCGCCCTCGACGGCGACGGCGGCGGCAGCCGCACGACCGGGGTCGGCTTCTTCGACCATCTCCTCGACGCGCTCGCCCGTCACGGCGGGTTCGACCTCGACGCCCGCGTGGAGGGCGACACGGAGACGGGGGCGCACCACACCGTCGAGGACACCGGCCTCGCGCTCGGACAGGCGCTCGACGAGGCCCTCGGCGAGCGAGCCGGGATCGTCCGCTTCGGGCACGCCGTCGTGCCGATGGACGAGGCGCGCGCGAGCTGCGCGATCGACATCTCGGGCCGGCCCTTCACGTCCTTCGAGGCCGACTTCCCCGTGGCGCGGATCGGCGACTTCGACGTCGACCTCGCGGAGGAGTTCTTCCGCGCGCGTCGCCAACACCGCCAAGCTCACGCTCCACCTGCGGGTCGAGGCCGGGACGAACGCCCACCACATGGTCGAGGTGGCGTTCAAGGCGTTCGCTCGCGCGCTGCGCCAGGCCGTGGCCGAGGACCCGCGCGTGCAGGGCGTGCCCTCGACCAAGGGCCTCCTGTGAGCGGCGAAACGCGGGTGGCCCTGCTCGACTACGGCATGGGCAACCTGCGCTCGGTCGCGAAGGCGCTCGAGCACGTGGGCGCCCGCCCGGAGCTGACCAACGACCACGCGCGCGTGCGGGAGGCGGCGGCGGTGGTGCTCCCGGGCGTGGGGGCGATGCCGAAGGCGATGGAGCAGGTCCGCCGGCTCGGGCTCGACGATCTGCTGCGCGATCGGGTGGCGGCCGGCGTGCCGCTGCTCGGGCTCTGCATGGGCATGCAGCTGATGTTCGCCTCGACGACCGAGCAGAGCGGAGCCGAGGGCATCGGGCTGCTCGAGGGGCCCGTGGTCGGTCTCGAGGCGAACGGCCTGAAGGTGCCGCAGATCGGCTGGAACCCGGTGTCCTGGCGGCGCGAGAGCGCCCTGATCGCCGGCCTGCCCGACCCGTGCGCCTTCTACCACGCCAACTCCTTCGCCCCGCGACCCGCGAACCCCGCCGACGTGCTCGGCACGGCCGACTACGGCAGCGAGTTCGTGAGCGTCGTCGCGCGGCCGCCCGTGTACGGCCTGCAGTCCCACCCGGAGAAGTCCGGCCCCCACGGGCTGCGCCTGCTGCGGAACTTCGTCGCCCTGGCCCGCGGCGCATGATCCTGCTGCCGGCCGTGGACATTCGCGATGGCAAGGCCGTCCGGCTGCGCCAGGGGCGCTTCGCCGACGAGACCGTCTACGCCGACGATCCGCTCGAGGCGGCCCGCTCGTTCGCCCGCGCCGGGGCGCGCTTCCTGCACGTCGTGGACCTCGACGGCGCCCGCGAGGGCGAGCCGGCCAACCTCCACCACGTGGAGAGAATCGCGCGCGAGCTGCCGGTGCCGCTCGAGCTCGGCGGCGGCCTGCGCTCGATCGCCTCGATCCGGCGCGCGCTCGCGGCGGGCGCGGCCCGGGTGGTGCTCGGCACGGCCGCGTTCACCGACCCGGAGCTGCTCGACGAGGCGCTGTCGGCCTTCACCTCGCGCATCCTCGTCGGCGTCGACGTCCGCGGCGGGCAGGTGTCGGTCGCCGGCTGGACGCGCGAGACCCAGATGCGCGGCGATGCCGCGATCCGTCGTCTCCAGGCCCACGGCGCGACCCGCTTCGTCTACACGAACGTCGACCGCGACGGCATGCTCGAGGGCCCCGATCTCGACGAGGTGGCCCGCGTGTCCGAGGCCGTGCGGGGACGCTTCCTGTACTCCGGCGGCGTCGCGTCGATCGAGGACCTCCGTGCGCTGCGACGGCTGCGGCTCGTGAACCTCGCCGGGGTGATCTCCGGCAAGGCGCTCTACGAGGGTCGCTTCGACGTGCGCGAGGGACAGGCGGCGCTCGAGGACGGCGACTGATGCTGCTGCGGCGCGTGATCCCCTGCCTCGACGTGGACAAGGGTCGGGTGGTCAAGGGGGTCGAGTTCGTGGACCTGCGCGACGCCGGCGATCCGGTCGAGCTCGCCGTCCGCTACCAGGAGGAGGGGGCGGACGAGCTCGTGTTCCTCGACATCACCGCCTCGCACGAGAAGCGCGAGACGGTCGCGCGGCTGGCGCGGCGCTGCGCCGACGACGTGTTCATTCCCTTCACGATCGGCGGCGGGGTGCGCTCCGTGCGCGACGCCCAGGCGGTGCTCGACGCCGGGGCCGACAAGGTGTCGGTCAACTCGGCCGCGGTTGCGCGCCCCGAGCTGCTCGGGGAGCTCGCCGAGGTGTTCGGCGCCCAGTGTGTGGTGCTCGCCATCGACGCACGGGCCGACAAGGGCGTGGAAACGCCTCGCTCCGGGGCGGGCCGAGCCCGCCCCCTCGCGCACTACGGCGTCTACGTGAACGGCGGCCGCGACCCGGTCGGCCGCGACGCCGTCGAGTGGGCGCGCGAGGGCGTGGAGCGCGGCGCCGGCGAGATACTGCTCACGAGCATGGATCGGGACGGGACGGAGGACGGATACGAGCTCGCGCTCACCCGCGCGGTGGCGGAGGCCGTCGACGTGCCCGTGATCGCCTCGGGCGGCGCGGGAACGCCCGACCACCTCGTGGAGGCGGTCGAGCGCGGCGGCGCCGACGCCGTGCTGTGCGCCTCGATCTTCCACTACGGCCACTACAGCGTGCGCCAGGCCAAGGAGCGCATGCGCGCGGCGGGGATCCCCGTCCGGCTCTGATGCTGGCCGGCGAGCACCTGCGCGAGCGCGTTCGCCGCCTGCCGGGGATGGGCCGGCTGCTGCCCGCGCTCGAGGGCCTGCCGCCCGCGTACCTCGTCGGCGGCGCCGTGCGCGACCTCCTGCGCGGCGCCGACGGGGTGGACATCGACGTGGCCGTGGAGGGCGACGCCCGCTCGGTCGCGCGCGCGCTCGCCGACCGGCTCGGGGGCAGCGCTCGCGAGCACGAGCGCTTCGGGACCGCCAAGGTGCTGGCGGGAGAGCTCACGCTCGACCTGGCCACCACGCGGCGGGAGACCTACCCCGAGCCGGGCGCGCTCCCCGAGGTGAGCGCGGCGCCGCTGGCCGACGACCTGGCCCGGCGCGACTTCGGCGTGAACGCGATGGCGCTCGGGATCACGGGCGACGACCTCGGGCACCTCTACGACCCCTGCGGCGGCGTGGCCGACCTCGAGACCGGCGCCGTCCGCGTGCTCCACGACCGCAGCTTCCTGGACGACCCCACCCGGCTGCTGCGGGCGGTGCGCTACGAGGCGCGCCTCGGCTTCCGGCTCGACCCCGACACCGAGCGGCTCGCCCGCGAGGCCGTCGCGGCCGACGCGCTCGGGACGGTGTCGGGCGCCCGCATCCGCGACGAGCTGATGGACCTGCTGGGCGAGCTGGACGCCCCCGCCGCGGTGGCCCGCCTGCGCGAGCTGGAGATCGACCGCGCGCTCGACCCGGCGCTCGACCCCGATCCCCAGCTGGTGGCATCCGCGGCACTCGGGGCCGTCGCCATCGGCGCCGACCGCGCCGTGGCGGCGCTCGCCGCCCTGATCGCCGCTGCGCCGGCGGAGCTCGACCTGTGGCTGGGCGACCTCCACCTGCCGGCGGCGCGCCGCGACGCCGCCGCGCGAGCCGCGCGGGTGGCGCCGAGGATCGCGGCCACCCTGCGCGAGCGCGAGCACGTGCCCTCCGAGCTGCGCGCACTGCTCGAGACGGAGCCGCCGGAGGCGCTCGCGCTGGCCATGGCTCTGGGCGCACCCGCGGAGCAGATCCTGCGCTGGGTGGAAGAGCTGCGCGGAGTGAGCCTCGAGATCAACGGCGACGACCTGCGCGCGGCCGGCGTCCCCGAGGGTCCGGCGCTCGGCCGGGCGCTCGACGAGACGCTGCGCCGCAAGCTCGACGGGCTCGTGTCGGGGCGCGACGAGGAGCTCGAGACCGCCCTCCTGCTCGCCCGGGAGCGGGCCTCGTGAACGCCGACCTGGTCGAGCTGCCGGGCGCGCGAGTGCTGTTCTCGACGCGGCGGGGAGGCGTGAGCGAAGGGCCCTACGCGTCGCTCAACCTCGGCCTGCTGACCGACGACGAGCCCGCGCGCGTGGCCGAGAACCGCCGGCGCGTGGCGGCCGCGGCGGGCGGTCGAGCCCGAGCGCGTCGGGATGGGTCTCCAGGTGCACGGGTCGGACCTGCTCGACTGGACCGCTCCGCCGCCCGAGCGCGCCTACGCGGAGCCGGGCGGCAAGGAGCTGCCGCGCGTGGACGGCCATCTCACGAGCGAGCCGGACCTGGGCCTGCTGGTGCTGGTCGCGGACTGCTACCCGGTCGCGCTCTCCGACGGGCGCCGGGCGGCGATGCTCCACTGCGGCTGGCGGCCCCTGGCCGGCGGCATCGTCGAGAAGGCCGTGGCGCGCTTCGAGGCCACGCCCGCGGCGGCCGTCGGGCCAGGGATCGGCGGCTGCTGCTACGAGGTCGGCCCAGAGGTGCTCGCGGCGTTCGCCGGCCTCGACGGGGTGGCGCAGGGGCGCATGCTCGATCTCCGCAAGGTGATCGCCGCCAAGCTGCGGGCCGCCGGCGTCGAGCGGGTCGAGCACGTCGACCGTTGCACGAGCTGCGAGCCGGAGCGCTACTTCTCCCACCGCCGCGATCGCGGCCTGACCGGGAGGCAGGCGGGGCTGTGCGTGCTGAACGGCTGAGGGAGAACCTCGAGCGGGTTCGCGAGCGGATCGGCCCGGAGGTGGAGATCCTGGCGGCGGTCAAGTACGTCGACGCGGCCGACCTCCCCGCACTCGCCGAGGCGGGCATCGAGCTCGTGGGGGAGAACCGGGCTCAGGAGCTGCTCGCCAAGCAGGAGCTCCACGGCGAGCTCTTCACATGGGACTTCATCGGCGGCGTCCAGAGCCGCAAGATCAAGGACATCGCGCCGAACGTGCGCCTGATCCACTCGATCGCATCGGAGTCGGCACTGCGCCGGCTCGAGCAGACCCCGGCGCGCGAGGTGCTGATCCAGGTGAACGTGGCCGGCGAGGATTCGAAGGAGGGCGTCGAGCCTTCCGAGATCGCGCGCTACATCGAAAGCTGCCCCTGCCCAGTCACCGGCCTGATGACGATGCCGCCGTTCACGGAGCGCCCCGAGGACTCCCGGCGTCACTTCGCCCGGCTCGCAGAGCTGGCTGCCGAGCACGGGCTCGAGCGGCTCTCGATGGGCACGACCCAGGACTACGAGGTGGCGGTGGAGGAGGGGGCGACGATCGTGCGCCTCGGGAGCGTCCTCTACGACGGCGCGTAGCCGACCCGCTCGAAGAAGTCCGCGATCACGCCCGACAGGCGCGCGCCCTGCCAGGCCAGCGGCGAGGAGCCCTTGTCCTCGACCGCAAGCTCGGCGCGGGGCAGCTTCGCGACGTACTGCTCGGCCACGCCGAGCGGGTGAAGGGCGTCGGCCTCGTCGCGGGACCCGACGACCAGCACCGGCACGTCGAGCGCCGCCAGCGGCTCCAGGCCCTTCCAGGCGATCGAGCGCGGCACCTCGCGGAGCGCCTGCGCCACCGCCCGCGGGTCCTCGTGGCGCTCCATGCGCTGGCGCGTGGCCTCGCGGGCGATCTCGCGCCACTTCTCGGGCAGGTCGCCCGGCTGGGCCACCTCGACGAAGGCGTCGACCCCGCCCGCGTCGAGCTCGGACGCCATCCGCTCCCAGGTGTGGCCGTCGACGTCGCCGGTGCGCGCGTAACCCGTGTACGCGGGGGTGATCTGGACGAGCGCCGGCACCCGCTCCGGGTGCTCGAGCGTGAACGCCATCGCGGTGGCGGCCCCCATCGAGCTGCCCACGAGCGCCGCCCGCTCGAGCTCCAGGTGGGCCAGCACGGCCTCGAGGTCGCCCACGAGGTCCGCGTACTCGTAGCGCGGCGCGGGGGAGGAGGCCCCGTGACCCCGGGCGTCGTAGCCGATCAGCCGATAGCCCTTGCGGATCAAGGCGCGCGACCCCTGGACCACGTTGCGGCGCGTGGCCGACAGCCCGTGCACGAGCACGACTGGGAGGCCCTCGCCGCTGTCTTCGCCGTCGAGAGTGATGCTGCCCGCGCCCGGTAGCTGGCGCAGTACCTGGAACGGCGTCGGGTCCACCGTCCTACACTGTTATCAGGACGAAAATCGATCCGCGCGCACGCGGCCGAGCCGCGTGCTTGCGGCACGGAGGAGTTTCCCGCTTACGGGCGAAACCTCACGGAAGCATGGCGCTACGCGACACATGGCATCGCACGCTCGTCTACTTCGGCCTCGCCGAGGAGGAGGACCCGCGCTACGAGTCGCTGCCCGACCCGGAGCCGGAGCCCGAGGCGGAGATGGAAGGCCGCTACCGCGACCGGCCGAACGTGCGCCGGCTCCAGCGCCGCCGGCGTGACGAGTTCGACGACATCTTCGCGGACGAGCCGCGCGGCGGCGGGCGAGAGACCCGCGTGCTGCGCCCGGTGGGCGGCAACGGCCGCAGCACCGGCGGGGATATCCAGGTCCACCTGGTGATCCCGAAGAGCTTCAACGACGCCCAGCAGATCGCCGACCAGTTCAAGGACGCGATCCCGGTGATCCTGAACCTCCAGGGCACGGACACCGACCTCTCGAAGCGCCTGATCGACTTCGCGTCCGGCCTGACCTACGCGCTCGACGGCGGCATGCAGCGCATCGCCGACAAGGTCTTCCTGCTCACGCCGCGCAACGTCGAGGTGTCGGCGGAGGAGCGCGCCCGCCTGATCGAGAAGGGCTTCTTCAACCAGTCTTGAGCCGGCGGGCGCCCTTGTAGGCTTGTGCGCCGGATGAGGCTCGGGTTCATCGGCGCCGGCAACATGGCTTCCGCGCTCGCGCGCGGAATCGGCGAGCCGGCCCTCGTGGCCGACGTGGACGGGGACAAGGCGCGCGCGCTCGCGGAGGCGATCGGGGGCGAGGCGGTGGGCTCGAACGCCGAGCTGGCCGAGCGGGCGGACGCCGTGGTGCTCTGCCACAAGCCGCCGCAGCTCGCCGAGGTGGCAGCCGACGTGGCCGGCCGCGCCGAGGTGGTGGTCTCGATCCTCGCCGCCACCGGCACGGGCGCGATCTCGGACGCCTATCCGGGCGCCGCGATCTACCGCTTCATCCCCAACATGCCGGTCGAGGTCCGGCGCGGGGTGCTCTGCTACGTGGGCGGACCGGGTTCGGGCGACGGCCCCGAGGATGAGATCCTCGCCCTCATGGGCCGCGCCGGCGAGGTGGTCCGACTGCCCGACGAGCCGCTGATCGAGCCCGCGATGGCGCTCATGAGCTGCGGGCCCGCGTTCATGGCGCTGGTGGCCGAGTCGTTCGCCGAGGCGGGGGCCGCCCACGGGCTCGAGCCCGAGGCCGCGATGCGCATGGTCGTCGAGACCATGGGCGGCACCGCCAGCTGGCTGGCCGAGCACGGCTACGACGGGCAGGATCTGCGCGCTCGCGTGGCCACGCCGGGCGGAACGACGGAGAAGGGCCTCATCCGGCTCGAGGAGAGCGGCCTGCGCGAGCTGGCCCGCACGACGGTGGACGCGGTGGTGGAGGCCACCCGATGAACCTCTGGCTTGCGATCACGCGCGCCGACGTGGCCGACTACGTGCGCACGCTGGCGCTCGTCTACCTCGTGCTGATCTTCATACGGATCATCATGAGCTGGATCCCGCGGATGCCGTACAACCGCTACCTGAGCGCGGCGCTCGGCTTCGTGACCGACGTGACCGACCCCTATCTGAACCTGTTCCGCCGGGTCCTGCCGCCGGTGCGGCTGGGCCCCGGGGCGCTCGATCTCAGCCCGATCGTCGCCACCTTCGTGCTGCTCATCGTGAGCGGCATCGTGGCGTCCCTGATCGAGGGATAGCCGGCGATGCGGGGCCCGGCGGCCGCGATCGCGACCGCTGGCCTGGTCGTGGCGCTCGACCAGGCGACCAAGCAGCTGGCGGACGTGAACATCGCCCGCGGAGACGACCTGAGCGTGCTGCCCGGCCTCGGGCTCACCAACACCCGCAACACCGGCGTCGCGTTCGGCGCCCTCGAGGGCGGCGGGGTGCTGATCGGAGTCCTGATCGGTCTCTCCCTCGCGCTGCTCGTCGGCTACTTCCTCGTGCACCGCGACATGCCCTGGCTCTGGCTTCCGGTGGGCATGCTGCTCGGCGGAGCGCTCGGGAACCTCGCCGACCGCGCCCGCGAGGGGGCCGTGATCGACTTCATCGATCCCGTGGCGTGGCCCGCGTTCAACCTGGCGGACACGTCGATCGTGCTGGGGGTGCTGCTGCTGCTCTACGTGGTCGAGGGGAGGCAGAGACGGACGAGCAGCTCCTGACGGCGACGGCGGAGGACGCCGGCCTGCGGCTCGACGCCTACCTGGCCGCCAGCGGCGCGGCGCGCTCGCGCGCGGCGGCGCAGCGCCTGATCGAGGCCGGTTCCGTGACGGTCGACGGCCGCGCTCGGCCGAAGAACCACCGCCTGGCCGAGGGCGAGCGGGTTCGCGTGGCCGCCGAGCCGGCCCCTGCGGCGGCCGGCTCGGATCCGGCCGCCGTTGTCGAGCTCGCGATTCCGTTCGAGGACGAGCACCTGCTGGTCGTGGACAAGCCGGCGGGGCTCGTGACCCACCCGGCGGCCGGCCATACCGGCCCCACGCTCGCCGAGCTGCTTGCCGGCCGCGCCGCCGGCGGCGAGCATCCCGAGCGCGCCGGCATCGTCCACCGGCTCGACAAGGACACCTCAGGGCTGCTCGTGGTGGCCCGCTCGGAGGAGGCCCACCGCGCGCTCCAGGCGATGATGCGGGCGCGCGAGATCCGGCGCGACTACCTGGCACTCGTGGCAGGCCACCCCGACGCCGAGCGTGGCACCATCGACGCGCCGCTCGGCCGCGACCGCTCGAGGCGCACGGTGATGTCGACCAGCAGCGACCGCGCGCGCCGCGCGATCACCCACTTCGAGGTGCTCGAGCGGCTTCCGCGCACGACGCTCCTGGCGGTCCGGCTCGAGACCGGCCGCACCCACCAGATCCGCGCCCATCTCGCCGCCATCGGCCATCCGGTGTGCGGAGATCCCCAGTATCGAGGCGCCAGGTGCGGCAGCCGAATCGGTCTCGAACGCCAATTTCTGCACGCGAATCGATTGATGTTTAGGCATCCGTTCACGCGGGAACTCACCGACATGCGAGTCCAAACCACCCGTCGATCTGCGAGTCGCATTGCACGCAGCTAGACGGGAGCCAGTCTCCGGAGGGCCAGACGGGGGCTGAAATATAGGAACGAGGCGGTCTTCCGACCGCCTCGTTTCGTTCTCGGGGCCGTGCGCCCCGGGCAGCTATCCTTCTCCGCCAGTCAGAGACCAACTACCCCGCCGGAACAGGCGGCCGCGGCCCTGCCCGGGACAGTCCCGGGTCCGCAGGCCAGCCGGCGGGAGCACCGCAATCACATACCAAGGGAGTCTCTTTTGGCCACCGAGATCGGCATCAGGGAGCTGCTGGAAGCCGGGGTGCACTTCGGCCACCAGACGCGCCGCTGGAACCCGAAGATGCGCCGCTTCATCTTCGGCGAGCGGGCCGGCATCCACATCATCGACCTGCAGAAGACGGAGCGGCTGCTGCACAACGCGCAGGAGTTCGTCGGCGAGCTCGCCGGGCGCGGCGGCACGGTGCTGTTCGTGGGCACCAAGAAGCAGGCGCGCGACTCCATCAAGGAGGCCGCCGACGCCTGCGGGATGCCCTATGTCGACCAGCGCTGGCTGGGCGGGCTGCTCACGAACTTCCAGACCATCTCGAAGCGCATCAAGCGGCTGCACGACCTGCGCGACTGGACCGAGGGCGGCACCATGGAGCTGCTGCCGGTCCGCGAGCGGATTGGCGCCATGGCCGAGCGCGACAAGCTCGAGACCAACCTCGGCGGCGTGGCCGACATGCAGCGCCCGCCGGACGCGATGTTCGTGGTCGACCTCAAGACCGAGGCGATCGGCGTCCGCGAGGCCGCCCGCCTGAAGATCCCGATCATCGGGCTCGTGGACACCAACTGCGACCCGGACCCGATCAGCTACGTGATCCCGGGGAACGACGACGCGATCCGCTCGTGCAAGCTGATCATCGAGGGGATCGCCGACGTCGTACGCGATCGCGCGCTGCGCTTCCGCGCCGAGGAGGAGGCCGCACGCAAGGAGCGCGAGGAGGCGGAGCGCCGCGAGGCCGAGGAGCGCGCCCTGCGCGAGGCGGAGGAGCGCGAGCGCCAGGAGGCCGAGGAGCGCGCCCGCCGCGAGGCCGAGGAGGCCGGCTTCTCGCCCGACGAGCCGGCCCAGCCCGTGCCCGAGGGCGCCGCGCCGCGCGAGCGCCGCACCTTCGATCCCGATGAGGAGTCCCCATGAGCGTCGCCATCTCTGCCCAGGACGTGAAGACCCTGCGTGACCGCACGGGCGCGGGCATGATGGACTGCAAGGCCGCGCTCCAGGAGGCCGGCGGCGACCTCGACAAGGCCATCGAGATCCTGCGCGTGAAGGGCCAGGCCTCCGCCGCCAAGCGCGGCGAGCGGGCCGCCAGCGAGGGCGTCGTCACGAGCTACATCCACGCGGGGAACAAGGTCGGCGTGCTGGTCGAGGTCGACTGCGAGACGGACTTCGTGGCGCGCACGGAGCAGTTCCAGGAGTTCGCCCGCGAGGTGGCGCTGCACCTGGCGGCCTCGAGAGACGTCCAGTACGTGTCCGAGGACGACGTCGACGAGGCCTGGAAGGAGGCCGAGCTGCGCGTCTACCGCGAGCAGGCGGCCGCCGAGGGCAAGCCGGAGAACGTGCAGGAGAAGATCGTGCAGGGCCGCATGGGCAAGCGCCTCGACGAGGTCGTGCTGCTGAACCAGCGCCACGTGAACGAGGACAAGCACGCGGGCAAGACGCTCGAGGAGATGCGCACGGCGCTGGCCGCCGGCACGGGTGAGAACGTCGTGGTGCGGCGCTTCGCGCGCTTCGTGGTCGGCGAGGAGTGACCGTCTTCAAGCGGATCCTGCTGAAGCTCTCGGGGGAGGCGCTGATGGGCGACCTCCCCTACGGGGCGGACCCCGAGCGCATCGCGGCGATCGCGGGGCAGGTGCGCGAGGTGCACGCCAAGGGCGTGGAGATCGCCATCGTGGTGGGCGGGGGCAACATCTACCGCGGGTTCTCGGGCGCCGCGGCGGGCATGGACCGCGCCACCGGCGACTACATGGGCATGCTTGCCACGGTGCTGAACGCGCTGGCGCTGCAGGACGCGCTCGAGAAGACCGGCGCTCACACCCGCGTGCAATCGGCGATCACGATCTCGGAGGTGGCGGAGCCCTACATCAGGCGGCGCGCCATGCGCCACCTCGAGAAGGGCCGGATCGTGATCTTCGCGGCCGGCACCGGCAACCCGTTCTTCACCACCGACACCGCGGCCGCCCTGCGAGCGCTCGAGATCCACGCCGAGGCGATCCTGATGGCCAAGAACGGCGTGGAGGGCGTCTACACAGCGGACCCGCAGACCGACCCGGACGCCCGCTTCATCGAGGAGCTCTCGCACGTGGAGGCGATCGAGCAGCGGTTGGGCGTGATGGACTCGACGGCGCTGTCGCTATGCATGGACAACGGGCTGCCGATCCACGTGTTCAACATGGACGACGAGCGCAACATCAAGCGGATAGTGTCCGGCGAGCGTGTGGGGACCGTTGTGAGGAGCGGATGAGCGACGACGTGCTGAAGGACTTCCTGGATGAGGCGAAGGCCCGCATGCAGAGGTCCGTGGAGGCGACCAAGAACGAGTTCGCGACCGTGCGCACCGGGCGCGCGTCGCCGCACCTGCTCGACCGGATCGAGGTGGACTACTACGGCGCGCGCACGCCGCTGCGCCAGCTGGCCCAGATCTCCGCGAGCGAGGCCCGGCTGCTCACGATCACCCCGTACGACAAGAACTCGATCAAGTCGATCGAGAAGTCGATCCTCGAGTCGGACGTCGGCCTCACGCCGTCGAACGACGGTCAGCTGATCCGCCTGCAGATCCCCGAGCTCACGGAGGAGCGGCGCAAGGAGCTCGTGAAGGTGGTGCACGGGATCGCGGAGCAGGGCAGGGTCGGCGTGCGCAACGTGCGCCGCGAGGTGATGCACGACCTGCGCGAGCTCAAGAGCGAGGGCGAGGTCGGCTCCGACGACGAGCACCGCGCCGAGGACGCTCTCCAGAAGCTCACCGACACGCACGTCAGCGAGATCGACTCCGCCCTCGCGGGCAAGGAAGAAGAGATCCTCGAGGTGTGAGCGTCCCCGCCGACGGGCCGCGCCACGTCGCGATCATCACCGACGGGAACGGTCGCTGGGCCAGGGCGCGCGGTCTGCCGGTGCTGGCGGGCCACGAGGCGGGCGCCGACGTGGTGAAGGCGCGGCTGCGCGACGCGGTCGAGCTCGGGGTTCGCGAGCTCACGGTCTATTCGTTCTCCACCGAGAACTGGTCCCGCTCGCCGGACGAGGTCAAGGGCCTGATGGCGATGTTCGCCGAGCGGATCGACCGCGAGACGCCCGAGCTCGACAGCGAGGGCGTGCGCATGCGCTTCATCGGCCGCCGCCAGGGGCTCGAAGCCGAGCTGGTGCGGCGGATCGAATGGGCGGAGCGAACGACGGCGTCCAACGCGCGCATCACGCTGTTCGTCGCCTTCAACTACGGCGGCAGGGCGGAGATCGTGGACGCGGCGCGAACCTTCACAGGTGAGACGGAAGAGGACTTCCGCCGCCACCTCTACGCACCCGACATGCACGATCCCGACCTCCTGATCCGGACCAGCGGCGAGCTGCGCATCTCGAACTACCTGCTCTGGCAGGCCGCCTACTCGGAGTTCGTCTTCCGCGACGAGCTCTGGCCGGACTTCACGCGCGAGGCCTTCGAGGAGTCGCTCGCGGAGTACGCGGCGCGCCGGCGCCGCTTCGGAGGACGGTAGGCCGATGGAGGGCCGCATGAGCGCGCCGGAGCGCGAGCCCCGGCGGGGCGGCTCGGACCTGGCCGCCCGGGTGATCGTGGCGATCCCGGCCGCGCTGTTCGCCGTCGTGATCGTGACCCAGGGGGGAGAGGTCTTCGCCGCCGGGCTGCTGCGTGCTCGGCGTGATCGCGCTCGGCGAGCTCTACGGGCTGATGGGGCGCGTGCAGCCCGCCGCCCTGGCCGGCTTCGTCACGCTGGCCGGGCTGCTCGCCGCGGCGCTCTACGGCGAGCCCAAGCAGGTGGTGATGGTCCTGGTGGCCGGCTTCCCGGTGACGTTCCTGCTCGCGCTCGGCCGGCCGCGCCGCGAGCACGTGTCCTGGGCGATCGCCGCCACGATGTTCGGCGTCCTCTGGATCGGGATCGGGATGGTGCACGCGATCTGGCTGCGCGAGCTGCCCGAGGGCGACGGTCTCTTGATCGACGTGTTGGTGGCGACCTTCCTCGGCGACAGCTTCGCCTACTTCGGCGGGCGCTTCTACGGCCGGACCCCGCTGGCGCCGCGCATCTCGCCGAACAAGACGCTCGAGGGCCTGGTGGCGGGCTTCATCGGCTCCACGGTCACGTTCTGGTTCGCCGGGCTCTACCAGGACTGGCTCACGGGGGTGCACGCGCTCCTGCTCGGCGCGGTGGTCGGGCTGGCCGCGCCCGTGGGGGACCTGTTCGAGTCGATGATCAAGCGCGACCTCGAGGTGAAGGACACGGGCCGGCTCTTCGGGCCGCACGGCGGGGTGCTCGACCGCCTGGACGCCGTGCTGTTCACGGTTCCCGCCGTCTACTACGCGGCGGTCGCGCTGGGCTACGGCTGAGGACCCTCAAGCGATCCGCCGTCCGGCCGATGAAGATTGTGTGGAGCCCGCCAGGGCATTTCCTCCTGCGCCACGGCCGCGCCCCCGGGCGGGCGGGGTGACGCGCGCCGCGCGTCCGACCGGGTCCGAGCGCGATGCACTCCTGCGCGTGGCCGCCGCGGCGGCCGGGGCACACGATCTCACCCAGGTGGTCGAGCTGGCGGCCGAGGAGGCGCGACAGGCGGTTGGCGCGGCCTCGCTGTCGGTCAGCCGCTGGGAGCGCGACGCCGGCACCCTGCGGGTGCTCGTGAACGTCGGGGAGCTGGGCCCGGGGGAGGAGCGCAACCCGACCGACGAGCGCTATCCGCTCGCCGACGACCGAGCGGCCGCGACCCTGCTCTCCGAGGGCATCGCGTACTTCAACGCGATCGATTCGCCCGGGGTGGACCCGTGGTCAGCCGGCCGGCTGGTGCGACTCGGCAAGGAGTCAGAGGTGGGCGTGCCGATCGTGGTCGAGGGCGACGCCTGGGGAGAGGTCTATGCCACCACCGCGACCGGCCAGCCGCGCTTCAGCGGTACCGACGTGCGCTTCCTCGAGGCCGTGGCGGGGCAGATCGCCGTGGCGATCGGGCGGGCGGAGCTGTTCTCGCGCGTCTCCCGGCTCGCCTACGAGGATCCGCTCACCGGCCTCGCCAACCGGCGCGCCATCGAGGAGCGCCTCACCCGCGCCGCCGCGCGCGTGGACGAGCGCGGCGGCTCGCTCGCCGTGCTCCTGTGCGACCTCGACGAGCTCAAGGCGATCAACGACGAGCACGGCCACGACGCGGGCGACCGCGCGCTCCAGCGCGTGGGGGACGCCCTCGTGGCCGCGGCCGCCGCCCACCCCGGCTGCCTCGTGGGGCGGCTCGCCGGTGACGAATTCTGCGTGGTGATCGAGGATGCGGGAATCGAAGCCGCCCGGGCGCTGGCGTCGGTCGCCCTGGAGTCGCTCGCGACGGGCGGCGGCGAGCGGATCCTGATCTCGTGCGGGGCGGCCGTGCTGGGCGCCGGCGTGAGGAGCCCCACCCAGCTGCTGCGGGCGGCCGATGCCGCGCTCTACCGGGCCAAGCGCCGCGGCGGGGGCCAGGTCGTGAGCGCGGGCGCGGCCTCGCGCGAGCCGCGTCCTTCGGGCGACCGCCGGGCGGTCCGCCGGAGCGCCGATGAGCGCCTGCGCGACACGGTGCACGACCTGATCGCGGCCTTCGAGGGACCGCTCGCCTCGGCGGGGGTCCTGGAGCGGGTCGAGGCGGTGGCCGTCGGGCTCGCGGAGACCTTCAACGCCGCCGCCTGGGCTGTGTCGTTCGTGCCGGTGCCGGGTGACCTGATCCAGACCGTCTCGCTGGCCGACGGGCGCGACCGCCGCGTGCGCGGGCTGCGGCTGGAGGTCGACAACGACGTCTACGTCGTGGACGAGTACCCCGCCACGGCTCGGCTGATCGCGGCGGGCGCGGGCTCGTTCGTGGTGCACGCGGACGATCCGAACGCCGACGCCGCCGAACGCGAGATCCTGCGTCTGGAGAATCGCAGCGCGGTGCTGGTTGCCACGGCCGCGGACCACGACGGCACCTGGCTCGTCGAGGTCTACGCCGACGAGCGCTCGGGCACACTCGAGGACGGTCGCCTCGAGGCCGGACTGCTGGTGCGCGCCGCCATCCCACCGCGTCCGGCGAGGAGCGGCGGACGCGCCGTGCTGGAGCGCCGCACGCGCCAGCTCGGCCTGATCCGCGCCGTGGGGGAGCGCCTCGCCCACGGCGGCGACGGCCCCGCCGCGCTGGACGTGGCTGTCGACGAGCTGTACGGCGCGCTCGGCGGCCTCGGCGCCGTGGCGGTGCGGCTGCGCGACGACGGGGCCCACGTGGTCGTGGCAGGCGCGGGAATCTTCGACGGCCCGGAGATGAGCGGTCACACCGCGCCCGCCGGTCGCGGCCTGCTCGGGCGCTGCCTGCGAGACGGCGTGCCGCTGCTGGCCGGCGACGTGCGGCTCGAGCCGGACTACATGGTGACACCGGTCTCCGCCGAGACCCGCGCCGAGCTCGACGTTCCGATCCGGGTGGGCGGCGAGATCTGGGGCGCGCTCAGCGTGCAGTCGAGGCACGAGGACGCCTACGACGAGGAGGACGCGCGACTCGTGGCCGCGGTGGCGGATCTCCTCGGGCTCGCGCTGCGCGCCGCTCCCTAGACTCGGTCGGATGCGCAGGGTCCTCATCGTCGGCTCCACCGGCTCGATCGGCACGCAGGCGCTCGACGTGGTCGAGCGCAGCGGCGAGCTCGAGGTCGTGGGCCTCGCGGCGTCGGCGAGCTGGGAGCTCCTGCTCGAGCAGGCCGGCGTGCACGGCGTCGGCAGGGTCGCGCTCGCCGACCTCGACGCCGCGGCCATGGCGGCCGAGCACCGGCGCGGGGTCGAGATCCTGGCCGGGCCGGAGGGGCTCGTGGAGCTCATCACCGAGACCGACTGCGACCTCGTGCTGAACGCGCTGGTGGGCTCGGCCGGCCTGGGCCCCACGGTCGCCGCACTCGGCGAGGGAATCGATCTCGCGCTCGCGAACAAGGAGAGCCTCGTGGTCGGCGGCGAGCTCGTGACCGCCCTTGCCGAGGGCACCGGCGCACAGCTGATCCCGGTGGACTCCGAGCACTCCGCCCTGCACCAGCTCGTGGCCGCCGAGCGGCCGGGCACCGTCGACCGCCTCGTGCTCACCGCCAGCGGCGGTCCCTTCCGCGGCCGCACCGACCTCGAGGACGTGACTCGCGAGCAGGCGCTCGCCCACCCCACCTGGGACATGGGCGGCAAGATCACGATCGACTCCGCCACGCTCATGAACAAGGGGCTCGAGCTGATCGAGGCCCACCACCTGTTCGGCGTGCCGTACGAGCGCCTCGACGTCGTGGTCCACCCGCAGTCGATCGTGCACGCCCTCGTGCACCTGAACGACGGCGCCTCGCTCGCCCACCTCGGCTACCCCGACATGCGGGTTCCGATCTCCTACGCCCTGCACTATCCGGAGCGCGTCGACGTGCCGGTGCGGACGCTCGACCTCGTCGAGCTCGGCGAGCTGACCTTCGAGGCCCCGGACACGGAGACGTTCGCCTGCCTGCGGCTCGCCCGCGAGGCCGCCGAGGCGGGCGGCACCGCGCCCTGCGTGCTGAACGCCGCCAACGAGGTGGCCGTGCACGCCTTCCTGCGCGGCGAGCTGTCGTTCAGCGGGATCGCGCAGGTCATCGAGTCCACGCTGAGCGAGCTCCCCGGCCGCCCGGTGAGGCACTTCAGCGATCTCTACACAGCGGATGCAGAGGCGCGCGAGGTGGCCCGGCGAGGCAGCCGGCTCGGCCGGCTGCGGAGGGTTCCGCTGCCGTGCCGAGGCAGCCGGCTCGGCGGCTGCGAGTTCGCCATGAGCTGGGTGCTCGCCTTCGTGGGCTTCGCGCTGCTCGTGATCCTCCACGAGCTCGGGCACTTCTGGGCGGCCAAGAGCGTCGGCATGCGGGTGGAGAAGTTCTCGCTCTTCTTCCCGCCCACGCTGTTCAGCAAGAAGCGCGGCGAGACCGAGTACGCGATCGGTGCGATCCCGGCGGGCGGCTACGTGAAGATCACCGGCATGAACCCGGACGAGGACCTCCCCGACGAGGTCCGGACCCGGGCCTACTACTCGCAGCCGGTCTGGAAGCGCATCGTGGTGATCGCCGCCGGCCCGGCGATGAACCTGATCCTGGCGTTCGTGCTCATGTTCGTGTTCTTCGCGCTGATCGGGCCGGAGACCAGCACCAGCAAGGTCGGGGTCATGGAGACGGCCTACCCGGCCGCCAAGGTGCTGAAGTCGGACGACCGGGTCGTGGCGGTGGACGGACAGCGTGGAGGCCCTGTCGTCTTCGAGAGGCAGATCGCCAAGCACGAGTGTCCGGGAGGCCGCCGGACGGAGGGATGCAAGGCGGCCCAGCCCGTGGAGATCACGGTGGTGCGCGACGGGCGCGAGCGGACGTTCGAGATCACACCGATCTACGACCCCACCGCGCCGAACAGGCGAGGGGGAGGATCCTGGCCGCACGCGACTCGGCTTCTCCTACCAGGCCGGCCCTCGTGAGACGCTGCCGTTCGGCGAGTCGCTCGATGTGTCGGCCGAGCAGTTCTGGTACATCACGAAGGCCACGGTCAGCCTGCCCGCGCGCCTGCTCGACTCGGAGCAGCGCAAGGAGATCACGGGCGTCGTCGGCTCGTACGAGAGAACGCGCCAGACGATCCTCTACGACCTCGCCCAGGTGGTGGGCATCCTCGCGATCATCTCGCTCTCGCTGGCGATCGTGAACCTGTTCCCGTTCCTGCCGCTCGACGGCGGCCACATCTTCTGGGCGATCGTCGAGAAGGTCCGCGGCCGCCCGGTCCCGTTCAGCGTGATGGAGCGCGCCGGGGTGGTGGGCTTCATGCTCGTGATCCTCATCTTCCTGGTGGGGCTCTCGAACGACATCGACAGATTGAGCGGCGAGGGCTTCCAGATTCGGTAGTTCACAGGGGCGGCGCTTCCGGTTAGCGTGCGCCCATGAGCACCATCACCGAACGTCGTAGCGAGAGGCCCGCCGGCCTCGACGCGAGGACCGTCGCCGAGGCCTTCCAGCTCACGGCGCGGGCGACCCCGGAGCGCTGCGCGATCCGCACCAAGGACGACGGCTTCTCGATCACCTGGGGCGAGTACGCCGACAAGGTGCGGAGCACCGCGGCCGGCCTCGCCGGGCTCGGCCTCGGGCGCGGCCAGTGCATGGGCATCATGCTCACGAACCGGCCCGAGTTCCACTGGTTCGACGCGGCCGCGCTGCACCTCGGCGCCACGCCGTTCTCGGTCTACAACACCTACTCGCCCGAGCAGATCCAGTACCAGGTGAAGGACGCCGAGGCGCGGATCGTCGTGACCGAGCAGGCGTTCGCGGACCGCATCCGGGGCCTCGAGGGCGTCGAGCACGTGATCGTCGTGGACGAGGATGGTGACGTCTCGGATCACGCCGAGCGGGACTTCGACTTCGAGGCCGCGTGGCGCGCGGTGGAGCCCGAGGACACCCTCACGCTCATCTACACGTCGGGCACGACGGGCCCGCCCAAGGGCGTCCAGCTCACCCACTCGAACCTGCTCGCCGCGGTGCAGGGCTTCGACCAGGTGATCGCCTTCCCGTCGGACGGCCGGGTGGTCTCGTGGCTCCCGATGGCCCACATCGCGGAGCGGGCCTGCAGCCACTACCTGCCGATCATGCTCGGCTTCACCACCACCTGCTGCCCCGATCCGCGCCAGGTGGTGGCCTACCTGCCCGAGGTCCGTCCCACCTGGTTCTTCGCCGTGCCGCGCATCTGGGAGAAGCTGAAGGCCGCGATGGAGGCGGGCATGGCGGCGGAGCAGGACGAGCAGAAGCGCGAGGCCACGCGCTGGGCGCTCGAGGTGGGGATGAAGAAGGTGCGCGCAGAGCAGGCCGGGGAGGAGATCCCGGACGAGCTGGCACAGGAGCACGCCAAGGCGGACGAGCTGGTGCTCTCGAAGATCCGCAGCATGCTGGGCTTCGACGAGGTCGAGTCGGTGAACGTGGGCGCCGCGCCCACCCCGCCCGAGGTGATCGAGTTCTTCCACGCGGTCGGGATCCCGCTGGCGGAGCTCTGGGGCATGTCCGAGACATGCGGCTACGGCACCTGCAACCCGCCGGGGCGGATCAAGATCGGCACGGTCGGGCCGGTGTCCCCCGGCGCCGAGATCAAGCTGGCCGAGGACGGTGAGGTGCTGATCCGGGGCCCGGTCGTCATGACCGGCTACCGCAACCAGCCCGACAAGACGAGCGAGGCCCTCGACGACGAAGGCTGGCTGCACACGGGCGACGTCGGCGAGTTCGACGACGACGGCTACCTGAGGATCGTCGACCGCAAGAAGGAGCTGATCATCAGCGCGGGCGGCAAGAACATGTCGCCCGCGAACATCGAGGCCAAGGTCAAGGCCTCGAGCCCGCTGATCGGCCAGGCGATCGCCGTCGGGGACATGAAGCCCTACAACGTCGCGCTCATCACCCTCGACCCGGACGTGGCGCCCGGCTTCATCGAGCAGCACGGCCGCGAGGCGGCCGAGGCGGAGGTGCAGCGCGGGGTGGACGCCGCCAACGAGCAGCTCGCCCGCGTCGAGCAGATCAAGAGGTTCACGCTGCTCGACGACGAGTGGCAGCCGGGCGGGGACGAGCTCACGCCCACCATGAAGCTGAAGCGCAAGCCGATCCACCAGAAGTACGCCGCCGAGATCGAGGGGCTGTACTCGGGGTAGCGCTCACTCCTCTTCGCCTGGGCTGGTGACCGATGCGGCCTTGCTGGTGGCCGGCGGTCTGGACGGCGGTCGAGCGGCCCTGACTCGCGGTCGTCCTGACTTCACCGGTTGGCAGGCAGAACTCGGACGGGTTGCGTCGACGGCCCGGCCCGACCCACCCAGCCCGGGCCCGACCAGCCGCCGCGTGGACACCCAACAAACGCAGGGCGGCGCTCACTACCATTGGGCCACGTGGCTTCCAAGCGCCAGATCGACGTCGGCGGGGTGAAGATCGGCGGCGGGGCGCCCGTCGCCGTCCAGTCGATGACGAAGACGGAGACCGCGGACTTCGACGCCACCATGCGTCAGATCCGCGCGATCGCCGACGAGGGCGGCGACCTCGTGCGCTGCGCGGTCCCGCGCGACGAGGACGTGCGCGCGCTCGCCAGGATCGTCAAGGAGTCGCCGATCCCGGTGATCGCGGACATCCACTTCAACCACACGCTCGCGCTCAAGGCGATCGACGCCGGCGCGCACTGCATCCGCATCAACCCGGGCAACATCGGCGGCCACGAGAAGGCCGGCGAGGTGGTCGAGAAGGCACGTGCGGCGGGGGTTCCGATGCGGATCGGCGTCAACTCCGGCTCGCTCCCCAAGCACCTCCACGCGCTCGAGAAGCAGAACCCGGTCGAGGCGCTGGTCGAGGCGGCGGTCGAGCACGTCGGCCTGATGGAGCGGCTCGGCTTCGAGGACTTCAAGGTCTCGATCAAGTCGACGAACGTGCCGAACACGATCGCGTCGAACCGCCTGCTCGCCGCCAAGATCGACAATCCCCTGCACCTCGGCATCACCGAGGCCGGCACCAAGTGGACCGGCTCGCTCAAGTCGGCCGTCGGCCTCGGCACGCTGCTCGCCGACGGGATCGGCGACACGATCCGCATCTCGCTCTCCACCTTCCACGCCGAGGAGGAGGTCAAGGTCGCCTGGGAGATCCTCAAGGCGCTCAAGCTGCGCGAGCGCGGCCCGGTGCTGATCGCCTGTCCGACCTGCGGGCGGCTCCAGTTCGACATGGACACGGTGGTGGCGGAGATCGAGGAGCGCCTGCGCGGCTACGACGACCCGATCGAGGTGGCCGTGCTCGGCTGCGCGGTGAACGGGATCGGCGAGGCGTCGAACGCCGACTTCGGGATCACCGGCGCCAAGAACGAGGGCCTGATCTTCGCCCACGGCAAGCCGCTCAAGAAGGTCCCGCAGGACGACCTGGTGGACGCGCTGTTCCGCGAGATCGACATGTCGATCGACCGCGGCGCCGTCGAGGTCGACGAGCGGGAGGCCGCCGAGGGCGCCGCCTGGCTCTCGAAGATCGAGGAGGAGAACGCCGACGAGCTCACGCCCGAGCGGATCGCGGCAATGGAGGCGGCGGCGTCGAGCGAGGACGCGCTCGACGACGGCCAGACGCTCCCGATGGCGGGCGCGGGCGGGACCAAGCGCATTCGCCTCGACGAGGACGCCTCGCCCACGGCGGGCCGCCGTTTCACCCGCGCGTAGGTCAGTCGTCCAGCAGGCCTCGCCGCACCGCGATCGCGATCGCCTGGCCGCGGGTGCGGGCCTCGAGCTTCATCTTGGCGTGCTCGACGTGGGTGCGAACGGTGGCGGGGGAGATCCGCAGCCGGGAGGCGATCTCGGAGCCGTTCAGGCCCGCCGCGAGCAGGGACACCACCTGGCGCTCGCGCGGGGACAGGACTCGCGCGGCGTCCATGCGAGGCTCCGCGATCTGGGCCCTCTGGGCCATCTGAATCGATGGTGACCCTCTCGCGGCGAAAGTCAAGCCGCCTCTAGACTCGCCTCCCGTGACGCGGCTCTCCCGCTACTTCCTGCCCACCGTCAAGGAGGCTCCGGCGGACGCCGAGGCCGTGTCGCACCGGCTCTTCGTGCGCGCCGGCCTGGCCCGGCAGTTGGGCGCCGGACTCTGGACCCTCCTGCCCGCCGGCTGGCGAGCTCACCGCAAGGTCGAGCAGATCGTGCGCGAGGAGCTCGACGCGATCGGCGCCCTGGAGATGCTGATGCCGGTGCTCCAGCCGGCGGAGCTGTGGAAGCGAAGCGGCCGCTATGACATCGACGAGGTGTTCAAGCTCGAGGACCGGCGGGGCGCGGAGCTGGTGCTCGCAATGACACACGAGGAGAACCTCACCTTCCACATCGCGCGCGAGGTGCGCTCCTACCGCGATCTGCCCAAGCTGCTCTACCACTTCCAGACCAAGGAGCGCGACGAGCCGCGGCCGCGCGCGGGCCTCCTGCGCACGCGCGAGTTCATCATGAAGGACGCGTACTCGTTCGACCGCGACGCGGAGGGGCTCGACGAGTCCTACCGCCTCTACAGCACGGCGTACGACCGCATCTTCGACCGGGTCGGGCTCGAGTGGTACAGCGTGGAGTCCGACGTCGGCGCGATGGGCGGCATCGGCGCCCACGAGTACATGGCGCCCTGCGCGGCCGGGGAGAACGAGGTCGCCCTCTCCGACGCCGGCTACGCGGCCAACGTCGAGGTGGCGAGCGCAACGCCCGCGAGCGTGGACGGGCTGCCTGCCCCGGACGGCTCGCCGCAGCGCTCGGAGACCCCGGGCGCGACGACGGTCGAGGCGGTGGCGACGATGCTGGGCGTCCCGGAGGGCGCGCTGATCAAGGCGATGCCGGTGGTGGTGGACGGCCGCGGTCCCGTGCTGGCGCTCGTGCGCGGCGACCACCGGCTCAACGAGATCAAGCTCCACAACGCGCTCGGCGCTCCGTTCCGGCAGGCCGAGCCCGAGGAGGTGCGGCGCGAGTTCGGCGCCGAGCCGGGCTTCATCGGGCCGGTGGGCAGCCCCGTGGAGGTGCTGGCCGACGAGGCGCTGCGCGGGCTCCAGGGGCTCGTGACGGGCGGCAACGAGACCGACGTCCACCTGACCGGCGTCGAGCCGGGCCGCGACTTCGAGCCCGGCTGGGTCGACATCCGCCGCGTGGAGGCGGGCGACCTCTGCCCCGATGGGCGCCCGATCCGCATCGAGCGGGCGATCGAGGTCGGCAACATCTTCAAGCTCGGCACCCGCTACTCGGAGCCACTCGGGGCGCGCTACCTCGACGAGGAGGGCAGGGAGCAGCTGATCTGGATGGGCTCCTACGGCATCGGGCCGGCGCGCATCCTGGCGGCGGCGATCGAGCAGTACGCCGACGACCAGGGCATCTCCTGGCCGCGCGCGATCGCGCCCTTCGACGTGGAGCTCGTGACGCTCGGCAAGGAGGGCGAGGAGGCGCGCGCGGTCGCGGATCGGCTCTACGAGGAGCTGCTCGCCGCCGGCCTCGACACGCTCTACGACGACCGCGCCTCGAGCGCCGGAGAGAAGTTCGCCGACGCCGAGCTGCTCGGCTGCCCGCTGAGGGTGACCGTGGGCAAGAGGGGCGTCGAGGCGGGGGAGCTCGAGGCGCAGGTGCGCCGCGGCCAGGAGAAGCGGGCGCTCCCGCTCGACGGGGCGGCCGGTGCGGTGCTGGAGCTTTGGCAAAGCGTGCCGTAGGGGGCGACGCCCGGCCGTCGCCGGGCGATCGCCGTCGGCTCACCTTCAAGCGGCTCGTCGGGCTCGACCGCTCGGGCGGGCCCCCGCCGGAGACGCGGCGGGGCGAGGCGCTCCATCCCTGGACGATCCCGAACGCGATCGGGTTCGCGCGCCTCGCTCTGCTGCCGGTGTTCCTGGCGGTCGCCCTCGAGTCGGACGACGGCCGTTCGTGGCTCGCCTTCGCGCTGTTCGCGTTCATCGCCTGGACCGACTACCTCGACGGCATGGTGGCCCGGATCACCGGGCAGTACAGCCGCCTCGGCGCGCTCCTCGACCCGCTCACCGACCGCCTGCTGGTGCTCGCCGGCGCGATCGTGGCCTGGCACTTCGAGCTGCTCCCGCGCTGGGCGCTCGCCCTCCTCGCGGCACGCGAGGCCTTCATGCTCGTGCTCACCCAGGTCGCCCTGCGGCGGGGCATCGACCTGAACGTGAACATGGTCGGGCGCTGGGCGGTCTGGCCCGTGATGAGCGCCCTCGGCCTGGCTCTCGTGTGGGACAGCTGGGTGCCGGAGGCGCTCCTCTACCTCGGCATCGCCCTCACCCTTGCGGCCACCGTGCTGTATCTGCAAGATGGGGTGCGGGCCCTGCAGGAAGGCTCAACCTCAACTTGAGGAGTCGCTATAGTCGCTCGGCCTCGCTCACTCGCGAAAGGACCGCATTGGACACGTTTCCCGATCTCGGCGCGCTCTCCGACCAGGAGCTGAAGGACCTCATCCAGCAGCTCACGGAGGAGGAGCAGGAGGTCTCGTACCGGCGCCGGATCCTCCACGGCAAGATCGACATCCTGCGGGCCGAGCTCGTGAACCGGCTGCGCAAGAAGCACGAGGAGGGCGAGTCGGTGATCTCAGGCGCCGACGTGCAGCAGCTCACGGACATCCTGTCGGGCAAGGGCATCCCCGCGGACGGCGACGCCGAGTAGGAGGCCGTCGTGCACTGTCCCGAGTGCGGGTTCGTCAACGCCGAGGGGGCGAACTACTGCCAGAAATGCGGCGCCTTCCTCGGGGAGGCGACGGAGGGCGGCGGTGGCGACACCACCGAGGTCTACCAGGTGGACGAGACCGGCGAGATCCGTCCGGTCGACCTCGAGGAGGTCACGCACGAGGGGGCCACGCTCGTCATCCGCTCGGGCGGCGGGCGCTCCGGCGAGGCCTTCAACCTCGGCGGCGAGCGCCTGACGATCGGGCGCAGCCCGGACGCCGAGATCTTCCTCGACGACGTGACCGTCTCGCGCAACCATGCACTGCTCGTGCGGCGCCGGGACGGGCTCTACATCGACGATCTCGGCTCGCTGAACGGAACGTACGTGAACCGGCGCCGGATCGAGTCTCACCGGCTCCAGAACGGAGACGAGCTGCAGGTGGGCAAGTACAAGCTGACCTACCTGGACGAGCGGTGAGCGCCGAGGTCGGCGAGGGGGCGCCTCCGCGCAAGGACAAGGCGCTCACGATCGGGGGCGTCTGCAAGCAGCTCGAACGCGAGTTCCCCGACATCTCGATCTCGAAGATCCGCTACCTCGAGGACCAGAAGCTGCTGGCGCCGCGGCGCACGCCCGGTGGCTACCGGCTCTACGCGCCGGCGGACGTGGACCGCCTGCGCACCATCCTGCGCCTCCAGCGCGACGAGTTCCTGCCGCTGCGAGTGATCCGCCAGGAGCTGGCCGCCGGCCGGGCGGACGCCGAGCCGGCGGCCGACAAGCCCGCCCCGTCCGACTCGCGGGCGCTCCGTCGCTCGACCTTCGCGCTGCGCGGGCCGGGCTCGCTCTACGGCCTCGAGGACGTTCTCGACGACACGGGCGCCGACCGGGCGCTGGTGAAGGAGCTCGAGGACTTCGGAGTGATCAAGGGCGAGCGCCACGACGGGGAGACGATGTACGACGACACCGAGCGCGAGATCGTGCGCGCCGTGACCGAGCTGAAGCGCTTCGGCGTGGGCGGGCGCAACCTGCGCGTCTTCCGGACCTCCGCGGACCGCGAGGCGGCGCTGCTCGAGCAGATCCTCGCCCCGGCGCTGCGCTCGCGCAACCCCGAGCGGCGCAAGGAGGCGGTGGAGGCGCTCGAGAACCTGGCGGCCATCGCGTCGCACCTGAAGCATCTGCTGCTGATCAGGGACCTTCGCAAGCTCGCTCGCTGAGCCTGGCCCGCCGTGCGCCTCCAGGACCACATACAGGACATACCGGACTTCCCCAAGCCCGGCATCGTCTTCAAGGACATCACGCCGGTCTTCCTCTCGCCGGACGCGCTGCGCTTCGCCATCGACGAGCTGGCGGGCTACGCGAGCGCTCGCTCGGTCGACTACGTGGTGTCGGCGGAGGCGCGCGGCTTCGTGCTCGGGGCCGCCGTGGCGGCGGGCGCGGGCGCGGGCTTCGTGCTCGCGCGCAAGCCCGGCAAGCTGCCGCGCGCGGTCTCGGCGGTCGAGTACGAGCTCGAGTACGGGGTCGACAGCCTCGAGATGCACTCCGACGCGATCGCGGGCGGGGCACGTGTGCTGGTGCACGACGACCTGCTCGCGACGGGCGGCACCGCGGGCGCGCTCTGCGGCCTCGTGGAGGGCGCGGGTGGCGTGGTGGCGGGCTGTGCCTTCGTGATCGAGCTCGCCTTCCTCGGCGGCCGCGAGCGGCTCTCCTCCTACGACGTGCACTCGCTCGTGGTGTACGACTCCGAGTGATCGTGCGGCGCGAGGTCACGCTGCCGGCGGCGCCGGACGAGATCTGGCGGCTGGTGTCCGACCCCGGCAGGCTGCCGGCCTGGTGGCCGGGGGTAGTGCGCGTGGAGGACACCAGCGCCGAGGCCTGGACGACGGTGTTCAGCTCGCCCAAGGGCAAGCCGGTGCGCGCCGACTACACGCTCGTGGAGGCCACGCCCGGGCGGATCGTCTGGCGCCAGGAGGTGGAGGAGTCCCCGTTCGAGCGCATCCTCGCGGCCGCCACCACGACGATCGAGGTGGGCGAGGCGGACGGCGGGAGCCGCGTGACGATCGAGCTCGACCAGCGCCCGCGCGGCTGGGCGCGCTTCGCGCCCTTCCAGTTCCGCGCGGCCGGCGTGCGCCAGGTGCAGGGCGCCCTCGACGGCCTGACCGGGCTGTTCGGCGCGGAGGAGGACAGCTGATGCGCTGGTGGGGCTGGGGCGAGGACGGCGCCGACGTGCCGCTGCCGGAGCCGGCCGAGGCGCTCCTGCGCGACGAGCTCGGCGTGGACCCGTCCGCACGCTCGCCGCACGTGCCGATCGAGCAGGTCGAGCTGCCCGAGACCGGCCTCTCGCCGCCGCTGGGCGGGCGCCTCGCGGCCGCGGCCGGAGGCGCCGACGCCCTCGACGACTCGCGCGAGGCCCGCATCGCCCACGCCGCGGGGCGCTCGTACCCCGATCTCGTGCGCCTGCGCGCCGGCGACGGCTCGGGCGCGCCGGATGCGGTGCTGCGGCCACGGTCGAGCGACCGCATCGCCCCCCTGCTCGCGGCCTGCGCCGACGCCGGGGTGGCGGTCGTGCCGTTCGGCGGCGGAACCAGCGTGGTGGGTGGCGTGGCCACGGTCCGCGACGGCTTCGCGGCGGCGGTCTCACTCGATCTGACGGGCCTCGACCGGGTCGTGGCGATCGACCGCACGTCGCTGACCGCCACGCTCGAGGCGGGGCTGCTCGGGCCGGAGGCCGAGCGTCGCCTGGGCGCGGAGGGGCTCACCCTCGGGCACTTCCCGCAGTCGTTCGAGTACTCGACCGTCGGCGGTTGGGTCGCGACCCGCTCCGCCGGACAGGCCTCGACCGGCTACGGACGCATCGACGAGCTGGTGGAGGGGGTGCGGCTCGTGGCGCCCGCCGGGGAGCTCGGGACCCGGGCGCTGCCCGCCACCGCTGCCGGTCCGGACCTGCGCGAGCTCGTGGTGGGCTCGGAGGGCGTTCTGGGCGTCATCTGCGAGGCCACGCTGCGCGTGCGCACGGCGCCCGAGGCGCGCCGCTACGAGGGCTGGTCCTTCCGCAGCTTCGCCGAGGGACGTGAGGCGCTGCGCCAGATGGCGCAGGCGGACGCCTGTCCCGACGTGGCGCGCCTCTCGGACGAGCCCGCCACGCGCCTGACGCTCGCCCTCGGGACGGGCTCCAGCAGCAGGCGCGAGCGACTCGCCAAGCGCTACCTGCGCATGCGCGGCCACGAGGGCGGCTGCCTGGCGATCATGGGCTTCGAGGGCGGGGAGGACGAGGTCGAGCGGCGCCGGCTCGCGGCCGGGCAGCACCTGCGCGCGGGCGGCGGCCTGGGGCTCGGCCGGGGGCCGGGGGAGGCATGGCTGCGCAGCCGCTTCAGCGCTCCCTACCTGCGCGACGAGCTGCTCGGCCGGCGCGTGCTCGTCGAGACGCTCGAGACGGCGACCTCGTGGAGCAACCTGGAGGCGCTCTACGAGGCCGTGGGCGGCGCGCTCCGGACGGCGCTCGAGGGGCGCGGCACGCCGCCGCTCGTGATGTGCCACGTCTCCCACCTCTACCGCTCCGGCGCCTCCCTCTACTTCACGTTCCTGGCGCGCCAGGAGGACGACGCGCTCGGCCAGTGGGAGGCCGCCAAGAGCGCGGCGGGCGAGGCGATCGTCGGCGCCGGCGCCACGATCACCCACCATCACGCCATCGGCCGCGACCACGCGCGCTGGATGCAGGCCGAGGTCGGCGAGCTCGGCCTCGACCTGATCCGCGCGGCCAAGGCGCGGCTCGACCCGGCCGGGATCATGAATCCAGGCAAGCTGCTGCCCGGCTGAGTCGCGCCCTGGGCTAGGCCGCCTCGCTGTAGGCGGGCTCGGCGCCCTCCGGCAGGCTTTCGCCGTCCGCGTCCGGCGCCGCCGGCGCCGCGTCCTGCGCGAGCGTCCCTGGCCTCAGCACGGCAAGCGCGAGCACGATGCCGAACGCCACGAGGCCGGCTCCCACCGTGAACGCGAGGTGGTAGCCGTCGGTGAGGGCCGCGGCCGTGGACTCGCCGTCGGCCAGCAGGGTGTCGCTGCGCGTGGTCGCGAGCGTGGCGAGCACCGCCAGGCCGAGCGCGCCGCCCACCTGCTGGGTGGTGTTCACGAGCCCGGACGCAAGCCCGGAGTCGCTCGGCGTGGCGCCCGACATCGCGAGCGTCATCAGCGCCGGGAAGACGAGCCCGGCGCCGACTCCGAGCAGCACCATCACCGGCAGGATGTCGACCACGTACGTGGAGTCGACAGGGGCGCGGGCGAACAGCGCCAGCCCGGCGACGATCATCACGAGCCCCGGCAGCAGCGTGGCCCGCGCGCCGATCCGCATCACGAGCTGCGGCGACACCCTCAGGGAGAACGCCCCGATCAGCACAGCCACGGGCAGGAAGGCGAGGCCCACCTCGAGCGCGTCGTAGCCGAGCACCCGCTGGAGGAAGAGCGCACCGAGGAAGAACATGCCGAACAGGCCCGCGACCATCAGCATCTGCACCGCATTCGCGCCGGACACGTTGCGCGAGCGGAAGATGCGCAACGGGATGAGGGGCGTACGGGCGGTCGCCTCGCGCGCCACGAACGCGCCCATCAGGGCCACCGCCACGGCGCCCAGCCCGAGCGTCTGCGCCGAGCCCCAGCCGGCCTCGGCGGCCTCCACGATCGTGTAGACGGCGAGCATCAGGGAGGCGGTCACGAGCACGGCGCCGGGCACGTCCGCGCCCTGGTCGAGGCCGATGCCGCGGTCGCGCTCGAGCAGCCGAGCGGCGACCAGGGCCGTGCCGATGCCGATCGGCAGGTTGACGAAGAAGATCCAGTGCCAGTTGATCGCCTCGGTGAGCACGCCGCCGGCCAGGAGGCCGATCGAGGCGCCGGCCGAGGCGACGAAGCTGTAGACGCCGATCGCCTTGGCCTGATCGCGCGGCTCCGGGAACATCGTCACGATCATTCCGAGGATCACGGCCGAGGTCATCGCGCCGCCCACGCCCTGCACGAAGCGCGCGCCGATCAGGAGCTCCTGGCTCTGGGCGACCCCGCAGAGCAGCGAGGCGACCGTGAACACCGCCAGCCCGCTGAGGAACATCAGCCGGCGCGAGATCAGGTCGCCGAGGCGCCCGGCGAGCAGCAGCAGGCCGCCGAAGGCGATCAGGTAGGCGTTCACGACCCAGGCGAGGCTCGACTGCGAGAAGCCGAGGTCGTCCTGGATCGAGGGGAGCGCGACGTTCACGATCGTCGCGTCGAGGATGATCATCAGCATGCCCACGCAGAGCACCACGAGGGCGATCCAGCGCGAGCGGTCGTCGTGTTCGGGAGCGGCCTGGAGGGTCATGTAGCCGAGGCTCGCGACGCGCCGCCCGGTCACCCGTCGTGCTGCCTGGCGTCCGGGGGTGGGGCAAACCGAACCATCCGCCGCCAGCTAGCTCGATTGCGGAGAACGGCCCCGCCCGAGAAGCTCGCGGCATGCTCGAGCGCACCACCACCACCGAGGAGCTCCGCCGCCACGTGGCGGAGCTCGAGGTCGAGCGGGCGCTCGCGCAGCACAACGGCCTGGGCGAGATCGCCGCCTACATGGACGATCTCGACGAGGAGCTCGAGTACCGCCGGCACCTCTACGTGGCCGCCTCGGTGACCGAGATCGCGCTCGAGCGCGCCGAGCTGATCGGCGCCTACGAGGGATGAGGCCGGCCGCGGCCGGGCAGGGCGCGCTACGCGGCCTCGGCGCGCCAGGGCGCCTCGGCCTGCAGGAAGGCGAGCACGGCCAGCACTCGGCGGTGGCTGTCGCCGGTGGGCTCGAGGCCGAGCTTGTTGAAGATGTTCGTCACGTGCTTCTCGACGGCCCGCTCGGTGACCACCAGCTCCTCGGCGATCGCGCGGTTCGAGCGGCCCTCCGCCATCAGGCCGACCACCTGGCGCTCGCGCCGGGTGAGCTCGGCAAGCGGGTCCTCGCGCCGAGCCTGACGGCCGAGCAGCCGCGCCACGACCTCCGGATCGAGCGCCGAGCCGCCGCTGCCGACGCTCCTAACCGCCTCGACGAACCGCTCCACGTCCGCGATCCGGTCCTTGAGCAGGTAGCCGACGCTCTGCCCGCCGTCGCCGAGCAGCTCGAGCGTGTAGCCCTCCTCGATGTACTGGGACAGCACCAGCACGCCCGTGCCGCTCTCCCGCTTGCGGATCTCCACCGCGGCGCGGAGCCCGTCGTCGGTGTGCGTCGGCGGCATGCGGATGTCGACGACCGCGACGTCCGGCCGGTGGGCCGAGACCTTGCGAAGGAGGTCGTCCGCGTCGCCCGCCTGGGCCACGACATCGAAGCCGGATTCCTGAAGCAGGCGCACGATGCCCTCCCTGAGGAGGACCGAGTCGTCAGCCACCACAACGCGCATGGCTCCTCACGCTACGCATCATTGGTTCGATGAGAAGGGCCAATCGGTTGGCGACGGATAGGGCCAATTCCGCCCCCGAGCGCGTACCCTGCCCGTCGTGGACCTGCTGCTGACCCTCGAGCCGACCGCCTCCCGCCGCGCCCAGCTGGAGCGCCAGCTGCGCGACGGCATCCGCTCGGGCCGGCTGCGGCCCGGCGCGCCGCTGCCGCCCAGTCGCGCGCTCGCGCGCCAGCTCGGCGTCTCGCGGGGGATCGTGGTCGACGCCTACTCCCAGCTCGTCGCCGAGGGCTACCTGACCGCCCGCCGCGGCTCCGGAACGCGCGTGGCGGAGACGATCGGCGCCCAGTCGGCGCGACCGCGGGCGCCCGTGCAGCGCGAGCCCGCGATCCGCTACGACCTGCGCGCCGGCCTCCCCGACGTCTCCAACTTTCCCCGCCGCAGCTGGCAGTCGGCGACCGCTCGCGCGATGCGCGAGCTGCCCGACGCGTGGCTGCTCTACGGCCGGCCGCGCGGCTTCAGCGGCCTGCGCGTGGCGCTCACGGACTACCTCGCTCGCGCCCGCGCCACCGTGGCGGATCCCGGTCGCATCCTGATCTGCACCGGCATCTCGCACGGGATGACGATGGTCTGGCGCGCCCTGCGGGAGCGCGGCGCGAGGCGCATCGCGGTCGAGGACCCGGGCTGGCCCGGCCAGGCGGAGAGCGTGCGCTACGCGGGCCTCGAGCCCGTGCCGGTCAGGGTGGACGAGCGCGGCCTCGTGGTCTCCGAGCTCGAGGCGGCGGGCGTGGACGCGGTGATCGTGACGCCGACCCACCAGCATCCGACCGGCGTCGTGATGGCGCCCGAGCGACGCGCCGCCCTGGTGGGCTGGGCGCGCAGCCGCGACGCCCTGATCGTGGAGGACGACTACGACGCCGAGTACCGCTACGACCGCGAACCGGTCGCCGCCCTCCAGGGCCTCGCGCCGGAGCACGTGGTCTACGCGGGCACCGCCAGCAAGATGCTCGCGCCCGGGCTGCGCCTGGCCTGGCTCGTGCTGCCCTGCAGCCTGGTCGACCACCTCACCGCCCAGCAGGTCACGACCAAGGCCAGCGCCTCGGTGGTCGAGCAGGCCGCGCTCGGCTCGATGATCGAGCGCGGCGAGCTCGAGCGCCACCTGCGCCAGATGCGGCGCCGCTACCGCGCCCGCCGCGACATCCTGCTCGAAGGCCTCGGCAGGCATCTCCCGGAGGTGCGGGTGGGGGGCGCCGCCGCCGGTCTCCACATCGTGGCCTGGCTACCCGACGGCGCCGACGAGTCGACCATCGCCGCGCGCGCCCTCGAGCGCGGGGTGGCGGTCCACACGCTCCACGGCGACTGCGACGCGGTCGCGCCGTCCCCGCCCGCCCTGCTGCTGGGCTACTCCTCGATCAGCGAGCAGGGCCTCGCCCGCGCGGTCGAGCCGCTGGCGGCGGCCGTCCGCTCGGGGCTTCCGCAAGACGACCGAAAAGACCCGGGCATCGCCATCCCGCCGATGCGGGTGCCGCTAGCCGAACGAGAGGGGCTGTAAGAAGTCGCAGCGCGGGCCCCGCGGCTCGCGCCCTTCCCGTTGCTGATGTACGGTCGTCGCGGACGGTGGCTGGATTCGCCTTAGCGCCGAAGTCCGACTCGTCGACACATCGGCCTCCGCCCTCGATGGGTCCGATCCTCTGGCCGGGACGGGCCTTCAACGCAGACAGGAGGGTTCATGAGACCTAGGTTGCTCGTTGGTGTCGCCATTGCGGCTACGCTCGCCGTACCGGTTGCAGCGTCTGCGCTGCCGGACTCGCAGGGAGTGCCACCGGCGAGCTTCGAGACGACCGACAACTTCCGCTTCGAGGGCTTCTCCGCGCGAGCTGCCGTCGGAAGCCTTTCGCTGGCCAACTCGGACCTGGCCTTCCAGGGCGGCGTCGCGTACCAGGGGACGTTTCCCGGCTTCCGGATCATTGACCTCGAGAACCGGGCGAGGCCTCAGGAGATCATCAACTACAGCGATTGCCGACATCCTTCCGGGCAGGGCGACCTGGTCATCTACAAGGCGGTGTTGACCCGCTCGTGGGATTCCGCGTCCTCGAACGGCATGCCGGCCGGCGGCTGGCCATGCGGCGACTCCCGCGTACAGGCCGGGGAGGAGGGACTGCACGTCTTCGACGTCAGCAATCCGCGGGAGCCGGACGTGGTGGCGTTCATAGACCTGCCGTGCGGCTCGCACACCGCCACTGGCGTGCCCGATCCCGCCAATGACCGGCTGATCGTCTACAGCACGCCGTCGAACGGCAACTGCGACGGCATCGACGTGATCAACATCCCGCTGAAGAACCCGGCGGCGGCGGCGTACGACCACTTCGAGCCGGCCGCCGACCTGATCGCGTGCCTCGACACCGGGGTCATCCTCGGCGACGTGCTGCGGGCCGCATGCGCCGGCGGCCAGGGCTTCGCGGTGTGGAGCCTGGATCCGGCCGAGGGCGGCTCCCTCATTGACCCGAAGCTCCTCTACACGAAGAACATGAAGGTCGAGCTGGGCAAGAACATCAACACAGGCAGCTCGGCCGCGTTCTCCAACGACGGCAAGACGCTGATCTTCGGCCACGAGCCCGACGGCGGCGCCCAGGCTCGCTGCCAGGCGACCGGCACCCCGCTGCCGGCGAACAACAACCCGAACCTGCCGAACCCGGTCTATCCGGTTCAGACGGACGACATGAAGTCGCTGTTCTTCTTCGACACAGAGACCGGGGCGCTGAAGGGTCAATGGACCCTGCCGCGCCCGCAGTCCGAGTTCGAGAACTGCGCTCTGAACAGCCCCAACATCGTGCCGACGCCGAATCGCGACGTCCTCGTGCATGGCAGCTACCAGGCCGGCATCGGTGTCGTCGACTTCACGGACCTGAGCGACATTCGCGAGGTCGGCTTCGCCGATCCGGAGCCGCTCGACCCGGACGATTTGACGGTGGGCGGCGACTGGTCGTCGTACTACTACAACGGGCGCATCTATGAGTCCGACATCACGCGCGGACTGCTGATCTGGCGCTTCACCGGCGCCGAGGTCGACGGGGCGCAGCGACTGAAGCGGCTGAACCCACAGACCCAGGAGTTCACGACCGACTGAGCAGCCGGGACGCTATGGGACCTGGAACACCTCCTGTGTCTGCGGGTTCGAGTGCGACTTCGCCGAGGCGTGCGGCTGCGACAAGCGGGTCGGGAATGATTTAGGCTCGCGCGGAGTCGTACAGGCCTGAGCGGTGGGACGAGCCCGTACCCAACAGATCGCTGCGCTCGTCTGCGCGTGCACGGCGCTGGCCGCGTGTGACGACGCGGCGGACCAGGACAGCGACGGTCCACCCGGGCGGGCGCCCGCCCCCGCTCCGCACGTGGAGCTCACCAAGGCCGACCGGGAGCTGTGGGCGCCCGGCCAGCCCGACCGGTCGGCCGTGCCCGTGCTCCGCTACGCGCGCGTGCGGCCGAAGGCGTTCGCGAGGCAGATGGTCCTGCTCGACAACGCCGGGTACGAGACGATCACGCTCGAGGACTTCGTCGGCTTTCTAGGCGGGCGGCAGGTCAGCCTTCCGGAGCGACCCCTGCTACTGACCTTCGACGGCGCTCGGGCCGACTCCTGGACGGGCGCGGACGGGATCCTGCGCAGGCTCGGCTTCGAGGCCACGATCTTCGTCAACGTCGGACGCGTAGACGCCCGGGATCCCCACTACCTGAGCTGGGAGGAGCTGAAAGCCATGCGGCGGAGCGGTCGATGGGAGGTGCAGCTCCAGACGGGAACGGGCGATCATCTGATCCAGTACGGGTCGACACGGCACGACGTGGGTCCCTTCTACGCTTATCGCGGCACCGAGGAGCGCATCGACGGCTGGCGCGAGCGTGTGTTCTCGGACGTCACCGACGCCGAGAGCCGGCTCGCCGGTCAGATCCGCGGCCATCGGGCGCTCGCGTTCGCGCCTCCGTACGGCAACTACGGTCAGGCCGGGACGAACGACCCGCTCATCCCGCGCAAGCTGGGCGCCCTGCTGTTCGAGACCTTCGAGGTGGTGTTCGCCCGGGACGGAAACGGGCTCGCGTCGCCCGGTGCAGGGATCGGGCGGCCGCTGGATCGGATCGATGTCACCCCGACGCTGAGCGACGAAGCACTCCACGCAGCGCTCGAGCCGTGAGCTTCCGCCGGACGATCGACCGCGTCGCCCCTGCCGACCAATCCCGCTGCTGCTCTAATGGTGGACGCGAGCGTGCACACGCCACCGCGACTCGCGGCTCCTTAGGACGACGAGCAGTACAACGAGTCGGGAGTGCTGCTCCTCAACCGATCCGAGAGCCGCGCAGCGGCCGATCGCGTTTCTGCGGAGACCTCCTTGTCGTCCGATGCGAGCATCTCGGCGTGAATCGAGGGGCGTGGTTGCCCATGGGAGCGGGGGCTCCAGTCATGTCCGGGGATTGTCCTTCTCGGACGCCCCGCGAGCTGTCCGTTCGGAGATCCCTCATCGGAAAGCCTTGATCCATGGCGGCGCCGGCGACGATCGCCTGGCTGGCGGCCGCGGCCGGGACCTGATCTACGGCGGGCCGGGCCGCGATCGGCTCTCTGGCGGTCCGGGGCGTGATCGGCTGGTCGACAAGCGCGGGGCCACCAGCGTGCACACCGGGAGTGGTCGCTACCGGGTCGACGTGGCCGACGGTGGGGGCGATGACCGGGTCTTGTGCACGGCCAGCTCGGCCGGCCGCATCGAGGCCGACCGCGGCGACCGGATCGCACCGGCCTGCCGCAGCGCCCGCGTCCTCTACCTCAGGCCTCCATCCGGGCCACCCGCGGCCCGCGCTGCCCAGATACCCGTCACCGGCGACGGCAGCAACGACAACCCGTTCGTGGCCAGGTGCTTCCCGGTCGCCGTCGATTGCCCGGTCAAGTCATTCGCCGCGCGCAGTCTCGACCGCCTCTGGTCGAACGAGAACGTCCCCGCCTACAGGTGCCCCCCAGACCATCCATACCTCCTCAAAAGGAGCTTGGCGCCGTTCGGCACCCTCCTCCCGTTTGGGGTCGCGGTCGAAGGACTGGGCCCTATCGGCGTCTCCATCGCGGGAATGAGCACCACAGTGCCGACGGGCCGCGTCTGGCACTACGCAACTGGGACGTTGACCGGTGCAGGCCAGTCGAGCGCCACCAACTGGAGCCTGAGCTCCTCCTCCTACAGGGTACTCCTCGACTGCACCTCCGACCCCGACCACGGCTACCCGCTCGACGGCCCAGGTTATGTGTAGAAGCCGCGTAACCCTGGCACTGACCCGGTCGGGCTCAGAGATGACGACGTAGCCGTCGCTGAGGTTGCGGCGACGTAATTCGGTGGCGCGACACCGGTTGGACGGGTGAGCACGCACACGTCCAAGGAGGAACTCCGAGATGCGCTCCACCCTCGCCACCGTCCTCGCCGCCATCGCCGTCGCGGCGCTGCCCGGCTCAGCTCCCGCGAGCACGCCGGCCGGCGGCGGCGATCTCAGCAACGGCCCGAGCTGCGCCGTCAGCTGCATCACCAGCGCACTGATCGAGCCGCACACGACAGCATTCGGCGTCACCGTGCGGACCGATACGCCGGCGCGGATCTTCGTCGGCGTCTCCAGGCTGATCGCGCCCGAGGGGTCGTGGATCGATTGGACCCAGAGCGGCCCGGGGCGCACGAGCTGGGCGGGGCACGTGAGCGGCCTCCAGTCCGACACCCTGTACAAGGTGACGGTGAGCGCGACCGACTCGCAGTCGCGGACCGAGCGACGCTCCACCTTCTTCCGTACGCGCGCGGTAGAGACGAACCTGCCGCAGGGGCCGGGCAACCTTCAGTCGAACGTCGGCTGCTCGGCGCAGTGCATCTCCGCGGCGCGCCTCAATCCCAAGGGCACCGGGGTGGAGCTGTCGGTCGACACGACTGTGCCCGCCAAGCTGACGATCAGTGCCGACCGCGATGCGCCAGGGACGATCGGCGGCGCACCGATCTTCGGGACGCCCGAGGACACCGTCTCGACCACCGGGTTGGCGACGGGCTGGAACGGCCGCCTGGACCGACTGGTCCCGGGTGCCACCTACCACGTGATCCTGCGGGCGACCGACGCGGCCGGGCAGGTCTCCTACCGGCAGGGCATCTTCAGGACCGATACGCGGCGCGCGAAGCTCGTGCCGGACGGCATCCGCATCTACTACGACGGCGACAAGGGCCTGAACCGCGGCGAGCTCAGCTTCGCCACCGCGTTGAACCACTACCACCCGCCTGACATGCGCATCTCCGAGCGCACGGCGGCGTCGGGCAACTGGATCGAGTTCCCCAGCGAGCAGGTCAGCCTGGGAGCCCCAGCCCGCAAGCTGCACGTCGCCGTCCAGGCGCGCGAGCGCGACAACGCTGCCTCCTGCTCGAATCAGTGGGGATCCGGCTTCTGGGAGCCCGAGAACGGCAAGGTGGACGAGTGGTGCCACAAGCGCACCTGGGTGACCGCACGCGGGGCGATCGACCTCGACGCTCCCGTGCCGGGAAGCGACGCGTCGTCAACCAACACTGGCGAGGGCCGGCACGAGTTCGAGATCATGACGAGCAACAACGCCGGCATCCGCTTCGTGGTCTTCGGCCACGTGGACGTCCGCTACGAGTGAGCGAGGCGGGGCATGTTCCGTCAGGCTGCCCGATAGCGGCGCATCTTGGCGCGACTGCTGGCAGCGGTTCATCGAGTACCAGCGGCGGCGCCCGGGGCGGGAGGCGTCCACGAAGTGGCGCGGGCGCGTGCCGCTGGAACGTCAGAGAGCCGCCCGGAGCTCGTCGCGGCCCGAGATGGCGAGCTTGCGGTAGGCGGAGGTCAGGTGCATTTCCACCGTCCGCCGCGTCAGGAACAGCGCTTCGGCGATCTCGCGGTTGCTGAGGCCGTCGACGGCCATCGCCGTGACGCGGCGTTCCTGCGCCGAGAGCGAATCGACGCCGCGCAGAGCCGGGCGGCGCGGCCGCGCTCCGGTCGCGCGTAGCTCGGCCATCGCGCGGTCCGTCTCGACGGATGATCCGCAGCGGTTGGCGAGCTCGAGACCCTCGCGCAGCGGCTCCCGCGCGTCGCGGCGGTGGCCGGAGCGCCGCAGCGCGGCGCCGAGGTCGATCAGCCCGCGCGCGTGCGCGAGCCGCAGCTCGGAGCCGGCGAGGGCGTCCACGGCCTCGCGGGCGAGCTCGACCATCTCCGCGCGCGGCGCGAGCAGCGCCTGTACGCGCAGCGCCTCGCCGATCGGCTCCGGAGCGCCGAAGCGCTGCGCGATCGCGAGCTCCTCATCGATCAGCTGGCCCGCCCGGTCGTGGTCGCCGAGGCGGGCCGCGGCGAGCGCCGCGTAGCTACGCCACATGAGCGCCATCGGATTGATGTAGAAGATCGCGAGCGCCCGCCGCCCGGCTTCCTCGAGGTCGGCCAGGGCCGCGCTCGGATCGCCCATGCGCAAAGCAAGCCGTCCGCGCGAGGCCAGCGCCTGGCAGACGCTGAGCGTCAGCGGCAGCTCGCCGGCCGGCCAGGCTTCGCGCAGCAGCCGGACCGCGCGCTCGTGCGCGCCCTGCTCGACGAGGACGTCGGTGAGCGCGGAAAGCACCGTCGGCAGGACGATCGGGTCGTCGGCGGGGAGCAGGGCCAGCGCCGCGGCAGCGTCGGACTCGGCGCCCGCGAGATCGCCGTGCCACTCCCTCGCGGAAGCGCGCAGGCCGAGCGAGTTGGAGTACATGAGCATCGAGCCGCGTTCGCGTCCGTCCTCCACGCCAGCGTTCCACACCTCGATCGCGCGCGTCAGCCTGCCCGCGAGCACGATCGCGACCGACGCGGCCGTCAGCGCAATCATGCTCGCGGGAGCCGCCAGGGCGGAGTGCTCCGAGCGGACCTCCACCAGCAGCCGCCCGTTGCCCCAGGCCGCCTCGGCGAGCGCCGCGACCTCGTCCCCGGTGCGCGCCGTGGTGGCGGCGAAGACGACCGCGATCATGGCGACCAGGCTGCGCTCCGCCGCCGTCGCGCCGTTGCTTACCTCGGGCTCGAGGGCGAGCAGTCGCCCGATTTGGTCGGGGCTCGGCAGCCCGCCGACCAGGCGGGTCGCAGCCGCCTGGAACTCGAGCCCGAGCCGCAGCTCCCGGTCGAGGTCGGGGGCCGCGGCGAGCGCGTCCTCGCAGGCGGCGGCGGCCTGCGGCACCTCGGCGTCGAGGAAACGCACCATGGACAGGCCGAGCGCCGCTTGCGCGCGCTCGCTCGGGCAGCTCGACAGCTCATGCGCCTCCTCCATGTGGCCGGCTGCCTCCGGCATGCGGGCCGCTGACTCGGCGGCGCCGAGGTCCATCAGCGCCGCCCGCCGCTCCGTGGCCGTCGCGTCCTCCTCCAAGGCGCGGCGCAGGAAGCGCACCGCCTGCTCCGCGGAGCCGCGGTCGCCGGCCCGGCGCGCCGCGGCCGTCAGCGCCGCGAACGCCCATGGCTCACCGGCGCGCCCGCCGGCCAGCAGATGCGCGGCCACGTGCTCGCAGCGCTGCGGGTCGCGCGCGAGCACACGCGCGGCGGCCAGGTGGAGCCGACAGCGCGCCGCGGGCGGCATCGAGTCCTGCAGTGCCTGCTGGACGATCGGGTGGATGAACCGCGGCGGCAGGCCGGCGTGCAGCAACCCCGCCCCGATCAGCGCGTCCACCGCGTCCGCCGCGTCATCTCGTGCGACACCGGCGACCTCCGCGGTGTCCGCCAGCGAGGCGTCGTCGCCGAGGATCGCCAGCGCCCCGGCTACCGCGGCAACGGCGGGCGGGCGCGTTCGCAGCCGGGCCATCGCGAAACGGGCCACCGATGGAGGTCCGATGGCTGCGATCGCGCCGGCATCGAGGCGCTCGCGCTCCGCGAGCGCGGCGATGAGCTGCCGGGCGAGCAGCGGGTTCCCGCTTGTCGTCCGTGCGCACTCGGCGCAGACCTCGTCGTCAGCTTCCTCTCCGAGGCCCGCGCGGACCAGCTCGGCGACGGCGGTGCTGCTGAGCGGCGCCGGCCGCACCGAGGCGACCGGCTCGCGCTCGAGCAGGCTCGTCAGCGCGTCCGGCGCGGGCTCGCCGGTCCGCACCGCGACGATCGCGCACGCGGGGATCTCCTCGATCCTCGCCTCGAGGTAGGCGAGGAAGCGCAGCGACTGCTGGTCCGCCCAATGGGCATCGTCGATCAGCAGGGCGAGCGGGCACTGCTCGGCCAGCCTTGCGCACAGCCAATGCAGCCCATGGAAGCGCGCGAACAAGCGATCGTCGGCGGCCGCGCGGTCGGGAACCTCCTCGAACAGCGGGCGGGCCAGCCCGGCGGCGCCGGCGAAGACGCGGTCGCGCCGGTGCCCATTGAGCGGCTCGACGGCCGGGGAGAGGAGCTGTATCGCCACCCCGAGGGCGAACTCGCGCTCCATCGCGCCGCCGCGCGCCCGCAGCACGTCCATGCCGTGCGCCGCGGCGAGCTCCGCCGCCGCGCCCAGCAGCGTGGTCTTGCCGATCCCCGCCGCACCCTCGATCGCCACGATCGTGCCCGTGCCGGTCGCGGCGACGCGGAGCGCACCCCCGATCCGCTCGAGCTCGCTCGCGCGCTCCAGCAAGCGGTCCGGATCCGTCGTCGGGCGCCGCGCAGCCGGGAGTCGGTGCATGCGGCGATCTTCCCTGAAACTCTTCGGTGGGTCCACGTAGCGAAGCGCGACCGGGCGGCCGTAGCGTGGCGGGGATGCCGGTTGCGATGCAGCATGACCGTCCCGCCCCGGGCACTCAAGAGGCGCTTACTCGTCTCATCGGCGCCGACACCGTCGTGCCGTGTATCGACGGTCGCACGCGGCGCTACGTGAACCTCGATTACGCGGCCAGCACGCCCGTGATGCCCGCCGTATGGGACGCGGTCGAAGCGTTCGTCCCGTGGTACAGCAGCGTGCATCGCGGCAGCGGTCTGAAGTCGCAGCTGTCCACGACCGCGTTCGAGGACGCGCGAGACGCGGTCGCCGAGTTCGTCGGCGCCCGGGCCGACGACGCCGTCATCTTCGTCCGGAACACGACCGAGGCCATCAACGTCCTGGTCGGCCGCCCTGCGCGCGGGCACGCAGGTGCTTTCGAGCGCGGTCGAGCATCACTCCAACATGCTTCCGTGGCGGCGCCACGCTCTCCGGCTGCTCCCGTTCACCGGCTCAGCCGGACGAGCTGTTGGAGGCGTGTGAGCGGGCACTTCGGCGCTGCGCGGCCGCGCATCGATCTGGTCGCCGTCACCGGCGCCTCGAACGTCAGCGGGGAGGTCTGGCCGGTCGCCGACCTGGCCGAGCTTGCCCATGTTCACGGGGCTCTGCTGTTCGTCGACGCCGCGCAGCTCGCCCCCCACCGCCGCCTCGATATGGCCGGCGCGGGCATCGACTTCCTGGCGCTATCGGGCCACAAGCTCTACGCGCCGTTCGGCGCCGGCGCGCTGGTGGGCGACGCTCGCCGCCTGCGCCAGGGGGAGCCGCTGCTACATGGCGGCGGAGCGATCGAGCTCGTGACCCTGGACGATGTCGTCTGGGCCGACCCTCCCGCGCGCCACGAGGCGGGCTCGCCCAACGTCATCGGAGCCGTAGCGCTTGCCGCAGCCTGCCGCGCGCTTACTCGAGCTCGGGATGGAAACGATCGCCGCGTATGAGCGTGCGCTCTCGGAGACGCCTGTGGAGCGCACTGGCAGGCGTCCCGGGACTGCGACCGCTGGCGCTCTGGCCCGCCAAGGCCGACCGCGTCGGCGTCGCCACCTTCAACCTCGAGGGCTACCGCCATCCGCTGTTGGCCGCCATCCTGAGTGCCGAGCACGCGATCGGCGTCCGCCACGGCTGCTTCTGCGCGCACCCACTCATCGCGCGGCTTCTCGGCTACCGGACCGTTGAGGTCGACCGCCTCGCAGCCGAGCTGCGCGCGGGACGGCGTCCAGCCCTCCCGGGGGCCGTCCGGGCCAGCCTCGGACTCGGTACCACGCTCGATGACATCGACCGGCTGATCGACGCCCTGCACGAGATCGCCACGGAGGGGCCCGGCGTCGCGCTATGTGTACGCGCCCGGTCTCGACGAGTATCGCCCCGAG
>CAWEVH010000022.1:0-173211 GCA_963812415.1 uncultured Thermoleophilaceae bacterium
GACCGCGGAGTGATCCTCCTCCCGAGGTGCGCTTTGACCTCCGTGTCGCCGCGCAAACGAACTCGTGACCCTGGCTGCGCAGCTCGGCGCGAAGCTCACGGAAGTTGTAGATCTCACCGTTCGGAACCGTCAGCGACGCTCCTGTCCTCGTTGGCGTGATCGGCGGATGCGCCCGGTCTCGAGGTCAATAATAGCAAGCCGGTTCTGGCTCATCACGCCGGCTGCCGACGTGAAGCTGCCGCGGGCGTCCGGGCCGCGATGATGAAGCGAATCGAGCTGTGCGCCGAGCCACACCCGCGCACCACCGCCTGGTGCGCGACGAGGCCGCAGATCCCCGCAGTTGGGCGCTCCGGGGAAAGGTCGCGGGCGGCGCTCGCGGCTCCGGCCAGTGTCGCCTTGAAGCATCGGCGCAAAACGGGACCCCGCGGGCGCACGGGTGCGCGTCCTCCACCTCATCACGACAGCCAGGCCACACCGAGTTCTTCGAGCGTTTGGGCGCGCGTCGCGATGGAGACCATTTGCGATCTCACCCTCGCGAGCCTGGGCCCGTCAGGGCCGCTCCAGCAGGATGGCGTTCGGCATGCAGTTCGGCACCCTCGCGTTGGGCGTGGCAAGTCGCGGGGCATACCCCCGCGCGGTGCTTGCGCTGGCGCGCTGGTTGCGTCGCGAACGGATCGACGTCATCCAGACGCACCTGCTCGATGCGTGCGTCGTCGGCGTGGCCGCGGCACAGCTCGCCAGAACGCCGCTGAAGGTGTTCACGGCGCATCACTCGCACGAGATTCCGCTGCACGACCGCTTGTCGCTGTCGGCGGTCGATCGTAGGCGAGCAGTCGTCTCGCCGACGTCGTCATCTCACCCTCACAGCAACGAGGGCAACCCTCGTAGAGACGCACGGGGTCCCTGCCGACCGCGTGCGAGTGATTCACCACGGGTTCGACCTGGCGAAGCTCGACCCGGCCAAGGTCGACACTTCCGCCGTTCGCCGGATCGGGCTGGACGGGCGGTGGTCCTGATCGATCGGCCGGCTCTACTGGATCAAGAACCAGGAGGCCCTGGTGCGGGCGCTTGCCTCGCTTGATGCCCCGGGAACGGTGTTGCTCCTCGCCGGCGCCGGCGATTCTTCGGCCCTGAACGCACTAATTCAGTCCTTGGGGATGGAGGGACGGGTCTTTGTGCTGGTGATCGAGGCGATGTCCCGGAGCTCTTGGCAGCCACCGATCTCTACGTCCATCCAGCACTGGCGAGAGTCGTTCGCGATGACGATCCTGGAAGCGATGGCGATGGAGGTGCCGGTCCTCAGCACCCGGTTGGTATCGCGCCGGAGGTCGTCGAGCAAGGGGTGTCAGGCTTCCTGCGACGGACTCCACTAGCACTTCGCTCGGCAGCGCGATGCGAATCGCGCTCGCTGAAAGGAAGCACTGGCGTCGAATGGGTTCCGCAGCTCGGCAGCGGGCGACGGGGTTCGCTGCTGAGCAGATGGTTCGAGAGCATCAGACGCTGTACACGTCTCTCCTGCCAACCGCTGCGCGTCGCCGACCTGGCGGCGCGCGTCCAAGCCGATCTTGAAGTCTGGCCCCGGAGGGATCGCGCTTTGACCTTGCGCGCCGGCGTTGCTCCCTCAGGCTAGGGTCAGCCGATGCTCAGACGCTGGCTGGTGAGCGCGCCCGGGGGAACCGTCGGTCCTACTGGGTCACACTCGTGGCGGTGGTGCGTCGTCTTCGAGGTGCTACTCGGTCGATGAGAGCCAAGAGTGCGCTATGCTGGGACTCCTCGCCGGTACGCGATCGCCTGATTGGTCCGCGCGAGTCGCGGACTGCGCCTGCGCTATGGATGTCGGAACTGCCCTGGGTCGTCGGGCCCAAGTCCAGGCTTCGGACGTGCACAGACTCCTCGTCCAACGGGTATACGAGTTCGGGCTTCCAAGCGCCTGGCCACGTGTGATCCTGCTGGACCTCGGTGCGCACATGGGGGCGAGCGTACTGTTCCGACAGGGACGATTCCCGACGCTCGGATCGTTGGGTTGGAGCCCGACCCGGGAACGTTTGAGCGTCTACGCCGCAACATCGGGCCTGCCCGGGGTCGAGCTCCGACGCCAGGCGGTGGCGGCAAGCGATGGCCCCGTCCGCTTCTTTCCGGAGGCGCGGGATCCGTGTCATCACTCAATGGCAGTGGAAGACATTGACGGTCGAGGGTACGGACGCTCGCGAGCCTGCTCTCTCCGAGGTGGACTACGGTAGATCTATAAGATCTGACGTACCGGAGGGCGCCGAACGCGAAGTGCTCGGAGCAGACACTTCGATCGGCGTCGAATAAATCATTGGGGAATACCACGACACAGCTGACCCCGCCGACCATGAGCGCTTTCTCGCAAGGCTATGCCGAGAGTTCGATCTCAAGCCGGGCTCGGATATCGATTCGCAGGACGGCACCGGAGCGCTGGCGGTTGAGCGACCGGGGTGTCGCTCGGATACGCGCGTGCTCGGCGAATCGTAGCGCTGGCAACCTTCGAGAGTCTCCGGCACGCCGCTGCGGCTGCCACAGGAGGTTGTGCGGTCAGCCTCGAATACGACGGGGGCGACCATGGCCAAGGCGAGCGAAGCGATGGAGCCTCAGCCCACCTACAGCGTTGCGGGTCGTTTCCACAACTCAAACGCCCGGAGGCCCTGCGTCTGACGTTCGCCGCTCTCAGGGATCTCGACTATCCGCGCGCCAGGTTGCAACTCGTGGTGGTCGGGCACGACGGTGCGGACGCTGCAAGACGGAGCGGGTTGTCAATGAGGCCGATGGCGGCGCTCTGGACCTGAGCTACATCCCCCAGGAGAACAGCGGTGCCGCGACCGCCGCAACGATGGGGACAGGGAGGCGGAGGGAGAGTTACTGCTTCTTCTGCAACAACAACATCCTCGTCGATCCGAGGCACCTGCCTTGATCGGGAGACGCGGGAGGGCTACCCAGGGGCGCTCGCTCAACAGGTGGGCTCGAGTTCTCAGGTCAGGCGATCGAAACGCTCCAGCGGAGCCCTTTCGGGCGCTATCGGCTGCGGCTTGACGCCAGGTTTCAGGCGGAGGCCGACGGGCCTGCCTCGACGGCAATGCTTCGTCGCGAGTTACTGTCGGCCTCGGACCCTGAGCGTCGAACGGGCGGTGTTCTGGGACCTGGGCGGGTTCGATGAAGCGTTTCCGTACGCAGGCGCGGAGGATCAGGCGCTGTCCCTCGACACGCGGGCGGCAGGCCTCCCGCTCGTCAGAAACCATGGGATGCGTGTCCGCCACAACGATCAGATCCTAAGCTTCCGCCGAATTCTGCGTTCGCGAAGAGCGCAGCGCGCAGACGTTCGTGGTGCTCGTCGATCGCCATCCGGGGCAAGCGGCGCGCCCACTGTTTGCCGAAAACGTTCCCCCCTCCCGCGGACTCGTTCTGAGCGCGATCAAGAAGATCGCGAAGTCGTTGCTCAGTCAAAGAGCGCCCTGCGCGCCCTGCACACGCTTGTTGCGCCACTCGAGCAGGCTGCACCTGAGCGCGCGCTTGGACCGGCGTACCGGCTGCTGCTCGGACTCCATATCCACCGTGGCGTCCGGATGGCGCTTCGCAGGAGCGAGCCCCAGAAGGCCACGAACGCGAGTCTGAGCACCGGCAGGCCGCGCGCGCGAAGCGGGCCGCCGAGCGGCTCGGCCTAATGCGCGTGCCAGGCTTCGGGCGAGCAAGCGATCGCTTTCGCGCTCTGCTGTTCCCGTCGCTGCGAGGAGAAGGATCGGAATTGATTGAGACCCACGGACTCAAGTAGATCCCCCCGGATGCCATCCCCGTTACCTCCATCGACCTATGAGCCCGTGACCACGAGGGCGTTTCTCGATGCAATCGGCCCTGGTTCGGTCGTCGTCGATGTGGGGGCGAACCTCCGGGGTACTACACCTGCCTGGCCGCGCGTGCCGGAGGGCCTAGGGTGTCGTCCACGCGCTGGAACCCACCCGAGCTAGGCCGACCGACTCCGGCGAATGTGGCCAGGAACTCTCTCACTACCGCCGCCATGCTCCACGAGGTCGCTGCTGCCGCAGAGCCAGCGGAGCGACCGTCGCCAGCTGGCGGAGATCGAAGCGGCGCGAACAGCTTATTCGAACCACCCCGATTCGGATGGCGGTCGAGGTCATGACCGTCCGCACGGCGCGTCTCGACGATCTGATCGACGCGCCCGTTAACTACGTGGAAGATCGACGCGCGAGAGGGCGCCGAACCCGAGGTCCTCGCTGGCATGAACGATCTCGTGGCGCGGAGTCCGGGTCTCAAGCTCTTCATCGATGGAACCCACGCTGCCTCGTAGCAGCAGGCTGGATCCGGATCTCCCGGCCCTGCTGGGTACGGCTGGCTTCGCGGGACTAATCGTGCTGATGACATTGACCGACCGCACCGGAAGTGCTATCGACGAGCTTGCGCCGGATGTCCAGGGAGTATCTTCGAGCATCGCCGTCGGCGCCCGAGTACCTTGATGAGGGTGGTTTGGGTCCTCGCCGTGCGTGGCTGGGAGGCGCTGAGGTGGGCTCGCAGAAGGGGTCGACTGTCTGCGTGGCAGGGGCCACGCTGTCCATCGTGCTGCCACGCGAACGGTCGCTGAAACCCGTTTGACTGCAGCGGGCGAGTGTCACGGTAATTCGCCAACCCATGGATGACACCACCAGCGCCGTTTCGCGTCAAGGCTCGCTGGTTGACTTACAGACCTCGTTCGTGCGCGACGGAAGAAGTCGCTCAATTGGCGAGACGGGTGCGCGCCGAGGTGATAATCGGCGGCACCCTTATTGACAGTTCCGGTCGGTGCGCTTGCTGCGCGAACACGCACATATACCGCACGTTTGGTTCGTCCAGGAGTCGGCTGGGAAGACCACGGTGCCAAGTTCGATATCGGTGATCGCCAGCGCTCGGACTGATGGACCGACTGAGCGCGGTGATAACGACGAATTCAAAAGCGATGATGATCCCCTTCACCACCGCGCTTCAAGCGACCCGTCGAGATCTCGATCGCGTACGACGTCCACGTGACGCGTCCTCAGTCGGGAGCCCGTGAGAATTCAAGACTCCGCCTCGCTCTCGTGGCGCCATGCGTCCGAGCAAAGGACAAGGCGAGGCCATCGAGGCACTCGCACGTCTGCCGAAGCCGGAACATCGATGCAGACTCATGGGTGGGAGGGCAACCCGGACTACGTACGGATGCTCGGGGAGCAGGCAGCACTATCAGATGTGGCAGATCGAGTCACCATCCTCGGGTTTCAGGCCGATCCCTTTGCGGCGATGCGTGAGGCGGACATTGGCCTGATGTGCTCGAGACAGGAGGCATTGGGGCGAGTGACTATCGAAATGATGAAGTTGGGGAAGCCCGTGGTTGGCACGGCCAGCGGTGGAGACGCGGAACCTAGACAGGCCGGGCTGCACAGGCCTGCTGATAAGCCGGTAATCCGGGGACCTCGCCTCCCAGGTCGAATTCCTGGATGCGACCGCGGCATACTGCGACGGATCGGTGAGCGTGCCGCCGAATGGGCGCATAGCAATTTCAACGCAGAGCGCTACGCCGCTGATCTCGAGCGGGTGCTCACACAAGCGATCGATGAGGGGACACTAGAAAACCGCCTGGCGCCGGTCCGGGCGCCGCGCGTGATGTGCAGCGCAATGGTTGTCTTGAACAGCGGAGCGAGCCACTTATCCGGGGCTCGAAGCCGTTCGAGTAGCCTCGCTGCGGCTTCCATGGACGCGAGGATGGGCGCATGGCTCAGCGTCAGCCGCGCGTTTGCGCGCAGACGCGTGCGAAGCGGAACGTCACGGCCGCGGGTGTGTTATCCGACGACGGCGATCGCGGCGCCCGCGTCGGATGTCGCCGGGCCAGCACCATCGCCTCTGCCCGCACCTCCTCGCGCCGGCAGGCGGTACTCAGACTCGTCGTCGGATGATCGTGAAGCACGCGAATGGGTTTGGCGAAGTAGACGAATTCCCGCCGCGTCGGCACGAAGCGAGAAATCGTGATCTTCAAGCGTCCCGCTTGGATAGGCCGGTGAAGCCCTCCAGCGCCTTGAACACTGAGGTTGGCATCGAAAGGTCGTAGGACGCGAGGTCATCGGTGAGTTGCGCACGTCGTCGAGCGCATGCTCTCCGCGCGCGAGCCCCGACTCGCCGAGACGCGCCCCGCCCTGACGACGTTTAGCCAATAACGGCCAAACGTCGTGCCGTGGCCGTGATGGCGGCCGGGCTAAGTCGCGCCATCCGGTCATGCACGACCCGGATACTTGGCGTGGGTGGCGAGATGACGGGCCAGGTCGTGGGCTCCACCAGAATGTCGTCGTCGCAAAACAGGAGCAGGGGACGAGTGGCATGCTCCGCACCGAGATTTTCGCGGCGGCGGCGCCAGCGTGCTCATGGTTCACGAGGAGTGGGCTGAACCCGGGTCGAGCGACGTTCGCTACAGCCGCGGCGGTCGCTCGGTCGCCGCCGGCATCGTCGACGACGACGAGTCCAACCCACCGGAAAGGGCATCACAGCCCTCCAGGCTGCGAGCGTCGCGGCCAGGACCTCCGAGCGCGAATGTGGGGATGATGACGCTGACGCCGCGATCGGCCATCGTCAGATCGCGGGCCGGACTCCGCGCCAGCGCTCGATGCCGCTCCTCCATCCCCGGAAGATCGCGAGTGAAATGGCGAGCCGGTAGCCGCGCTGCAGCAAGCCCTCGGGCGCTCCCAACCTTTCGAGGGCGACGATGGCTAATCGGAGAGCCGCATCGGTGCGGGCCGCGCGAGTAGTGCCTTTACTCATATGCTATTCTTCAACCGGCTCTGTCGAAGGGCATCCTCTTGGGGGGTCGCCGGGCCTAATTTCACACGCGCGATGGAGCGAGTCCCGATGTGGGCCGCCGTGGAGCGCGACGAAAAGACCGTGTCACTCGCGCCGCGCTCCTGGAACAGGCAGTAGCGTCCGAGGTCGGCGGCCGCGTCGTTGTGAAGACAGTCGATCGCGTCGTTGTAGATGAAGCGGATCCCCATCGCGCGTGCCCGCTCGGCGAGGTCCTGATCTTCGCAAGTCGTCCGAAAGCGCTCGTCGAAGAAGCCCGTACGAGGAGGTCGGCGGTCGGCAGGGACAGATTGCGTGCCGTGGGCCAGGTCATCTCCCAGATTCCGGGTGCGAGCTCCCCGGTCTTGCGCTCCTCGGCGAATCGCGCCTCCAGGGTGTCGAGGTAGCGCCCGAACGGGGTCTCCGTCAGCGCGTCGAGCTGGCGAAAGCCGCCGACGACCCAGAAGCCAGGAAACTCTCTCAGAGTCCGGACATGCTCGGACACGAAATTGGGCGACACGATCAGGTCGTCACTGAGCGTGATCACGTACTCGCCGCGGCCTCGCGCATGCCGGCGTTGCGTCCGGCGGAGACTCCGCCATTCTCGTCATGGCGGATCACTCGGATCTCATAGGGCGTGTCCGCGGCAGCGAGCGCATCGCTCGTCTGGTCGGTCGATCCGTCGTCGACCACCAGGACCTCGTAGCGTTCGGCCGCGTGTCCTGGCGACCGAGAGCCGCAAGCGTTTCCCCAAGCGCGTCGGCTCGGTTGTAGGTGCTGATCACGACGCTCGCCAGCAGTCCGCCTCGCTCATCGAGCTGCTCTCGCGCGGTCGAACGCCAGAGTCGGGCGGCGGCCAGGGCGCTCCTGCGGCTTCCGCCGAGCGGAAGGGTGGAACGGCCTCCGGTCGAACGCGAGCGCTGTGAGCGATCCATACCTGCGCGCGTAGGGCGCCCCGCGCGAGAGCCACGGCCTCCAGCTCCCCGGCCACCCTCCGGCAGTTGCGTCCGGCGGATCCGAAGGTGCGTCCGCACTCCCGGACTCCTCGTGGAACGCTCGGCGTCGCTGCAGACGCCGATCCTCCAGCCGTGTCGGCGCATCCGCCAGCACCATTCGATGTCCTCGCCGTAGAGGAAGAACCGCTCGTCGAGCAGACCCACCGATCGGCCGCCATGCGACGGACGATCAGGGCGGTGCCGGGAACCCAGCCCACATCGACCTGGTCGCCGCCCGTCCAGTAGGACCCCGAAAGAGCCGGCCCCGGACGAGCCGGCAACAAAAGGTGGAGCCGTGACACCTCCAGCAGCGGCCGCCAGAGCGAGGGGAGCGCGCGGCCGGTGACGCGCGTCTCCCTGCCTCGGTTACGAGTTCGGCGCTCGCGACGCCAGGCTATGGCCGGCCGTCCATCCAGTCGACGAGCCGGCGCAAGGCGCCGGGGGCGAGCCGCACGTCCGGGTTCAGAAGCAGCCAATACCTCCCCCGGGCCGTGGCCAGGCTAGGTTCGCACCCCCGCGAAGCCGCGGTTGACGAGCGCGATCAGCTGGCATCAGGCGCCAGCTCGGCAACGACGTCCGCGCTCCGGTCAGGCGAGGCGTTGTCCACCGCGATCAGTCGGCGAACCCTCGTCGAGCTCGGGTGTCAGGCGCGAAGACATTCGTCCAGGCCGGCTCCGAGTTGTACAGGACGATCGTGACCGACACGGGTGGGGCCGGCGTCATCGCAGCTGGGCGGTATGGCCTCGGAATACGCGGCGAGCACCTCCTCCGTCGGCCCGATCCGCTCGAGCCGGCCGCCGTCGAGCCACATGACGCGCTCGCACACCTCCGCGACCTGGTCGAGGCTGTGGCTGACGAAGACCACGGTCCGCCCCTCGCTGCGAAGTCCCTTGATCTCGTCGAGACAGCGGGCCTCGAACTCGCCGTCCACGACCGCGAGGACCTCGTCGAACACGTAGATGTCGGCCGGGAACTGCATGGCGATCGAGAACGAGAGCCGCGACAGCATGCCGCTCGAGAAGCGCTTGACCGGGGTGTCCATGTGCCGCTCGAGCTCCGCGAAGTCGGCGACATCGTCCATGCGCGCTGATCGTCTCCCGCGGGATCCCGAGGGAGGACGCGAACAGCGTGACGTTCTCGCGGCCTGTGAGCTCCGGGTGGAAGCCCGTGCCGACGGCCAGCAGCGGAACCACGCGCCCGTGCACGTGCATCTCGCCGCCCGTGGGAAGCGTGGTGCCCGCCAGGATCTGCAGCATGCGTCGACTTGCCCGAGCCGTTCGTGCCGACGATGCCGAGCGAATCGCCGCGATAGACGCCGAAGTCGACGCCCCGAGCGCTTCGAAGCCGGTGCGTCGGCCGCCGTGAGCCGGCGAGGAGCCGCCCGACGGTCTCCGGAGGCTCTGGTGCTCCCCGAGGCGGTACGCTTGCGCAGCCCGTCGGCCGTCACGGCCACGGGACGGGCGCCGTTGACGGCGCCGAGCGCCATCAGATGTCGTCCGCCATCGTCGTCTCGAGGCGCGTGAAATAGACGCCAGCCGGCACCACGAGCAGCGGGCGTGAGCACCAGCGAGATCGCCGATGGGCTCGAAGGAGGGCTCGTAATCGGAGAGCATCATCCAGCGCAAGGCCTCGATCACGCCCGTGAGCGGGTTGAGGTCCACGATCGCGCGCACCGTCGGGGAGAGGTCGGCAAGCGAATAGCCCACTGGGGCGAGGAACAGGCCGACCTGAAGCAGGAACGGCAGCGCGCTGATGATGTCCCGAAGCGCACCGCCAGCGCGGAGGTGATGGCCACCACGCCCGCGTCAGCAGGAACAGCCAGACGAGGCCGACAGGGAGCAGGACGACCGCGGGCGAGAGCCGGCCGGTGGCGGCCGCGCGACGAGCGCGCCGAGGCCGTGACGGCGAACGCCGGCAGCGAGGCGATCAGCGCCGCGATCGGAAAGGCCGGTCGCGGGCACGGGGTGAAGCGGATGAGTTGATGTTGCTGATCAGCGAGGCGGCGCCGATCGTCATCGCGGCCTGGAAGAACGCCCACACGGTGAGCCCGACGAGCGCGAAGACGAGTAGGGCACGCCCGAGGTCTCGACATCGGCCAGGCCTCGGAACGCGACCAGGAAGGCCGCAGCAGGGCGAGGGGCTGGAAGACGAGCCAGAGCGGGCCGAGCAGCGACTGCTTGTACTTCACCTTGAAGTCGCGAGCGGCGAGCACCTGGATGACGGCCGTGTCGCGCCAGAGGTCGCGCAGGCTGAGGCGGCGCTTGGCCGGCATGATGCGCTCGACGACCGGGTGCTCGAGTCCGGCGCAGCCGCATGGGTCGCTCGGACGGGATTCCCGGGCGCGTGAGTCAGGTCAGTTCGGGTCATGCGAGTTCGGTGCGTTCGGCAACGATGAACCGACTCGGCGCTCCTCGTTCCACGGTATCGCGCGGCTCGTCAAAAGCTCGTCGTAGAGCGCGTGACGTCGGCGACGAGTCGCTCCACCGAGAACCTGCTGGCCACATGTGCGCGCGCGGGCACCCATCTCCATGCTGCGCGCTTGTCCGAGGCGAGCTCGGCGATGCCCGCCCGAGCGCGTCGTGGTCGCCGGCGGGGACGACGATCCGGTATCCGGCGTGACCACGTCCGCGACGCCCCCCGACGCGCGTGGCGACCGCCGGGTGCCCGCGGCCGCCGCCTCGATCAGCGACACGGGCGTGCCCTCGTTGTCCGAGCTGAGCACCGCGATGTCGGAGGCGGCCGCCACGGGCACCATGTCCGCGCGGTAGCCCGCGAAGCAGACGTCCGGCCGAACCCCCAGGCTGCGAGCCAAGCCCTCGAGCTTCGCCCGCAGCCCGCCGTCCCCGACGATCGCCAGCCGCACCGGAGCGCCGGCGTCGCGCGCATGCGCGAAGGCCCGCAGCAGCACGTCCACCCGCTTGATGGGCGCGAGCCGGCCAACGAACGTGAGGAGCACGCTCTCCGGCCCGCGCTCCCTTCTCGGACGAAACGCGGCGCCGTCGGCCGGGGTGGCCGCGAGGAAGGGGTCGAGCTCGAGCCCGATGGGGATCACGCGGAACCTCTCGCGCGGCGCGACCCCGAGCCGAACGAGGTCGTCGACGGTCGCGGTGCTCACGCCGATCAGCGCGTCGCTCACGGCGGCCAGCCGGCGCTCCAGGCCGCGGTAGAGGGCGTTGCGCGCCGGCCCGAAGTAGCCCTCGAGCACGTGGCCGTGGTAGGTGTGCACGATGATCGGCCGCGGCTGCCCGGCGAGTACCGCGGCCGTGCGGCCGAGCATGCCGGCCTTGGCGGTGTGCGTGTGGAGGATGTCGGGCCGCAGGCGGCGGATGTGCGCACGAGCGAGCCCAGCGCGCGCACGTCGTCGTCGGGTCGGAGCTCCGGGCGGAGACCGGGCACCCGAGCCATCGCGACGCCCCGCGCCCGCACCTCGTCCTCGAGCGAGTCCTCGCCGGCGCCCACCTCGCCGTGGAGCAGCAGCGTCTCGTAGCGCTCCGGGTCGAGCTTGCTGCTGAGCAGCCCGACGTGGTGGGACGGACCGCCCATGTTGAGCCGAGCGATCACTCGCAGGATCCGGAGCCTGGGGGTGCGGCTAGCACGCGACCCGCCGGGACGCTCGGATGGCGGAACGGCTTGCGTCAGGAGCCGGACTCTTGCTGGCCGGCGTGGGAGCGCGGCGGCCGCGGCGGCCTCGCTCGCGCGCACGTACGGCCACTCGAGGCCGGCGATCGCCGCCGCGCCCAGGAGCACGTAGCCGGTGGCGGCCGCGAACACGGTGCCGATCGACGAGTCGAACAGCAGGAAGCCGAGCGCGCACAGCGCCGCCTGCGCGGCTCCGAGCACGAGCGCAACCCGCTGCGGCGGTGCCGAGCAGTCGAGCAGGCGGTGGGTCGTGTGGTCGCGCCCGCCGGAGAGTACGGGCGCGCCGCGCCGCACCCGCGAGACGACGACGAGCGTGGTGTCGAGCACGATCAGGCCGACGAACGGGACCACGGCGAAGACGGCGGCCGTGCCGAAGCCCTCGGTCGACGGGATCGCCGTGAGCATCGCGGCGAGCAGGAACCCGATCGGCATGCTGCCGCCGTCGCCGAGGAAGACCCGCGCCGGGCGCGCGAGGTTGAAGCGCAGGAACGCCGAGACAGGCGCCCGAGAGACCGAACGCGAGGGCCGCGAGCGGAGTCTCGCCCTGCGTGGCCGCGAGCACACCGATGCCCGCGGCGGACACGCCGCCGACTGTGCCGGTGGCGCCGTCGAGGTTGTCCATCAGGTTGAACGCGTTGACGAGCCCGACGACCCAGCCGTCGTGAGCGCGAGGTTGATCCGCGCCCTCGTCGAAGAGCGCCCAGCCCAGGCCGGCCTCCCAGAGCGCGTAGGCGGCCGACGAGCTCGGCGAACACGCGCATCAGCGGGCCGAGATGCGACGCGGTCGTCGAGCGTGCCGACGGCGCAGAGCCCGAGCGCGGCCAGCAAGAGGCACGAGGTAGTCGGAGCTGCCGCCGCCGAGCAGCAGCGCCACCGCCGCGAAGGCCGCCATCACGCCGAGCCCACCGAGGTACGGCGTGGCCGGCCGTGCTTCTTGTAGCCGACGGGGCGGTCCAGGAAGTTCGTCCGCCACGCCAGCCGGATCGCCAGCGGGACGGTCGCGAGCGTGAGCGCCGAACCCGAGCGCGAACGCCAGCGCCAGCCGCAGCTCATCCGGCAACGCCGACACCCTCGCTGACCTCGCCGGACATGAACTCGGCGCGCTCGAAGCGGATCACGTCGTCGATCGCGTCGTCGATGGTGCGCTGCGGCTCCCAGCCGGTCAGCTCTCGATCAGCCGTGGTGTCCGGCTGGCGGCGCCCGAGCTCCTCGAAGCCCTCGTCGTAGGCCTCCTCGTACGGCACGAAGTCGACCTCGCGAGGTCGAGTCGGAGCGCGCGATCACGCGGCGCGCGAGTCCGAGGATCGAGATCTCGGTGTGGCAGCCGATGTTGAAGACCTGGCCGACCGCCGCGGTCGCAGTCGAGCAGCCGCGTGAGCGCCTCGACGGTGTCGTGGACGTGCGCGAAGCAGCGCGTCTGCGTGCCGTCGCCGAAGACGGTCAGCGGCTGGCCGCTCACCGCCTGGCGGGCGAAGCGCGGCAGCACCATCCCGTACCTGCCGGTCTGGCGCGGGCCGACCGTGTTGAACAGGCGCACGACGATGTTCTCCGCGCCGAGCTCCTGGTGGTAGCCGAGCGCGAGCGCCTCGCCGAACGACTTGGACGTCGCGTAGTTCCAGCGCGCCTTCTGGGTCTCGCCGTAGATGCGATCCGAGTGCTCGGTCAGCGCGCCGTTGCTGAGCTTGCCGTAGACCTCGGAGGTCGAGGCGAACAGCACGCGCTTCTTCAGGCCGGCGGCGGCCGAGAGCACGACGTCGGTGCCCCGGACGTTCGTTGAGCAGCGTGTCCACGGGCCGGTCGACCACCAGGCTCACGCCCACGGCCGAGGCGAGGTGGACGCAGGCGTCGACGTCCTCGAGCAGCCCGAGGACGAGGTCCTCGTCGAGGACCGAGCCCTCGACGAACTCGACCCGGCGCGAGCGCAGCAGGTGCTCGATGTTCGAGATGCGCCCGGTGCTGAGATCGTCGAGCACGAGGACTTCATGGCCGTCCGCCGAAAGACGGTCGGATAGGTGGGAGCCGATGAATCCTGCTCCACCCGTGATCAAGTACCTCAAGAGCGAGTCCCTTTTCTGTTTGGTGTGGGCCTATGCGACGTGCGGGCGCGGATTCCCGTGCCCGAATGAGGCACACCGCGCGTCCAAGGCGGCGAAAGCCACCATAAGCGGGATGCGGAAATAGCGCAAACGTCTACTTTTGCGGTCCCCGCTCAAGTTCGGAGGGTCTGCGCCGATAGGCGCGCCGCGGCGCGGTCTCACGGCCGCGATGCGGCTCGTACGGCGCGCTAGCCGCGCCGACGAGCCCTGAGGCCTGCTGCAGCGCCTCGAGCGCCGGCTTCGGCGAGCCGTCCTGGCGCAAGAGGCCGGTATGCAGGCCCCAGTGATCCCGGGCGCCCGGCGCGGCGGAGACGTCGCGCCAGTTGAAGTAGAACATCCCGTCCAGGCGCAGCCCGTCGGCGAGCCGCGCGAGCCGGCTGGTCGTGCTCCGGATCAGGGCGGCCTGGCCGGCCTCGCCGACGACGAGCGCGCGCTCGGCCGGGCCGCCGGTCGCCCAGCCCAGCTCGGTCACGAGCAGGCGGGCGTCGTCACCGGCGCGCTCGAGCTCGCGGACCGCCGCGGTGAGCTGGTCGATCACGAGGTCCGAGGCCGGCGCGTAGGGGTGGACGGCGAGCTGGTCGAAGCTGTCCCTCGCGCCGGCGGCGTACATGCCCTGGAGGAACGGGACGAGCTTCAGCCCGAGCTCGCTGTCGTTGAGCCCGGCGGTCACGACCGTGGCGCCGGGGTCGGCCGTCTTGATCGCAGCGGAGGCCGCCTGCAGGAGCGCGGTGTACGCGGCCGGGTTCGGTCCGGCCGGCCAGTAGAACGGGATGTTGGGCTCGTTCCAGATCTGCCAGGCGCGGATCGGCCGCTCGGGGACCGCCGGGTGCTCGCGCCAGAGGCTGCCGCCGGGGCCGTAGCGGCGGACGAGCGCTGCCGCGAACGTGCCGAAGCTGGCGTTGTCGGCGGGCGGGTAGACGCCGCGCTCGGCGCCGCTCGCGGGCCGGCTCGAGCGGAACGCGGGCGGGTCGAAGAGCACCGGCAGGACCGAGAGGCCCTGGCGGGCGGCGGCGAGCACGAACCCGTCGTGCAGCTCGAAGTCGTAGTGCCCCGGGCGTGGGCTCGATCACGCGACCACAGGAAGGGATGGCGAACCGTGCCCGCGCCGGCCGCGGCGATCGCGCCCATGGTCCTCGCGCGGCTCGGGTCGGCGTCCGTGCCCCAGAAGGCGTCGTCCGCCGTCAGCCCGACGAAGCCGGGTCGGGCGGGCAGCGCGCCGGAGGTGCCGACGAGCGCGTCGCCCGAGCTGTCGCTGTCGTCGTCGAAGGCGTTGGCGACCCCGTCGCTGTCGATGTCGTGGTCGTAGTTCAGGTGCTTGGTGTCGGCGTCGGCGTCGTGGTCGGCCTTGTTGGCGCGGCGGTCGGCGTCGATGTCGCGGTCGCCGGCGTTCCAAGCCAGGTCGGCGTCCATGTCGGGGTCGACGGGGTTCAGGAGGCGGTCGCCGTCGATGTCGGGGTCGCGGCCGTTCGGGATGCCGTCGCCGTCGATGTCCAGGTCGCGGTCGTTCCGGATGCCGTCCCGGTCCACGTCGCCGACGCGCAGGCGAAAGCCGCGCCTCTTCTTCGGCTTCCGGCAGGCGCGGCGCTTGGCGCTGCGGCGCGCCTTCGGCCTCGAGGGCCGCTTGGCCGTGCCCTTGCGGCAGACCTTGGCCTTGCCCCGCGCCTTTGCCTTCGGCGCTCCCTTCTTCGCGCCCGCCACGGTGGCGCTCGCGTCCGCGGCTCCCTGGCCCGCCAGAAGAGCGCAGGCGAGCGCGACTGCCGCGAGCAGCCGGACGGCCTGGCCTCGAAGTCGGGCGACGGAGGGCATCGCGCATCTCGCTCGGGCTGTCCAGGCGTGTCCAGGAGCACTGTTCGGCGCCCGTCGAACATGGGGCCATTAGCCGGCCGCCGGTGACTAGACGGATGGCCCTCGCCGAATGCGGTGTACCGTGGAAACGAGTGAAGGTCCTGGTCACCGGCGGGGGCGGCTTCATCGGGTCGCACATCGTGGACCGCCTGCTGGCGGACGGGCACGGCGTGCGCGTGCTCGACAACTTCGCCACCGGGCGCCGCGAGAACCTGCTCGACGTGCTCGACGAGATCGAGCTGGTGGAGGGCGACATCCAGAGCTACGAGCGCGTCCACAACGCGGTGGCGGGCTGCGAGGTCGTGCTCCATCAGGGCGCGCTGCCGTCGGTGCCGCGCTCCGTCCAGGACCCGCTCACGAGCAACGCCACCAACGTCACCGGCACCCTGAACGTGCTGCTGGCGGCGCGGGACGCCGGGGTGAGGCGGGTCGTCTACGCCTCGTCCTCCTCGATCTACGGCGCCAACCCGGAGCTGCCGAAGCACGAGGGCCTCCAGCCGCAGCCGATCTCCCCGTACGCCGTGGCCAAGCTGGCCGGCGAGGGCTTCTGCCGCAGCTTCCACGAGGTCTTCGGCCTCGAGACGGTGGCCCTGCGCTACTTCAACGTCTTCGGACCGCGGCAGGACCCGCTCTCGCAGTACGCGGCGGTGGTGCCGAACTTCATCACCGCGCTGATGAACGGCGCGCGCCCCGTCGTCTACGGGGACGGTGAGCAGTCACGCGACTTCACCTACGTCGGAAACGTCGTGGACGGGAACGTCCTCGCGATGAGCGCCGACGGCGTGGGCGGCAAGGTCTACAACCTGGCCGCCGGCGACCGCACGACCCTGAACGAGCTGCTCGGCCACATCGGCCGGCTGGTGGGCCGCGACCACGACGCCCGCTACGAGCCCCCGCGGCTCGGCGACGTGAAGCACTCGCAGGCGGATGTGAGCGCGGCGGCGCGCGACCTCGGCTACGAGTCGAGGGTCTCGGTCGAGGAGGGCCTGCGGCTCACGCTCGACTGGTTTCGCGCCTGAACAGGCCGACCAGGAACGCCCCATGGATGGGGTCGATCCGGGTCGCCAGGCGCGCCATGCGCGGCGGGAGCGGGTAGTACCCCACCGTACGCGTGGAGACCCGCTCGAGGCCGTGGTACTCGCATAGCTCTGACAGTGCGCGGGCGGTGAACAGCCGCAGGTGCGTGCGCCCCGCGTCGCGGTGGCGGTCGCCGTGCTCGGGGTTGAGCGGGTTGCCGAGAATCAGGTCGTCGCTCACATGAATCGGCATCGGCTGCCAGCCGAGGGTGAGCGAGATCACGTTGTGCCAGCTCGACGAGGTTGTTCGTGGAGATGCAGGCGATCCCCTGGGGAGTGAGCACGCGCCGGATCTCGGCCAGGAAGCGGTCGGTCCGGCGGATGTGCTCGATCACCTGGTTCGCGTGGACGACGTCGAACGAGCTGCGTCGTCGAACGGCAGGCCCTCGTCGATGTCGCCCACCTGCACGTCGATGCCGCGCCGGCGGGCGATCTCGGCGTGCACGTCAAGCAGCTCGACCCCGGCCACGGACCCGGCGCGCAGGCGGGCCGCGACCCGCATGGTGAACTCGCCGTCGTGCGGGCCGAGGTCGAGCAGGCGCGACCCGGGACGCGGCTTCAGCATCTTCAGGATCGCCCGCCGGTTCTGCTCCTCGGTGGCAAGGAAGACCCGCCGGAGGTAGCCGATGGACTCCTCGGCGGCGCCCGGCTGTGGCGGGACCGACTCCAGCGGACGGAGGTCGGGAGGGGCGCCGAGCGGGTCGAGCGAGGGGTCTGGTTGCGCGGTTCACGGACATCACCATCGTGTGTCTACGCGCGGGATTGCGCAAGTCTGACTTGCTGCGTCCGTCGGCTAGTGCCGCCAGACGCAGGCGAAGGCGATCGGGTGGCCCCGAAGGGGCTCCCATTTCGGCTTCAGCTCGACCCAGTCGTCGTCGATCACCCGCTCGCGCAGCTCGGCCAGCTGCCAGCCCGACCCGAGGGCGGCCGCAGCGTGCTCGCTGAGCAGGTGGACGTGGGTCTCGATCGCGACCGGCTCTCCGGCGGCGTCCTCGTAATGGGTGGGCATGCCCGACGCCATGATGAAGTGCGGGTGGAAGCCCACGAGCACGTAGGTCGCAGGGGAGCGCGCGAGCCGCGCGGCCTCCTCGTAGAGCGGCCGCACGTCCGGCAGGTGCTCGTCCACGAGCGAGGTGGTGACGAGGTCGTACCCGTTCGAGGGCAGGCCGGTCGCGGTCACATCGGCCTCGACGAGCCGCCGGAACACGCCGCGCGAGCGTGCCCTCTCGAGCATCTCGGGTGTGAGATCGACGCCGTCGATCGCGCCGGCTCCCTGCGCGGCGAGCCAGGCGCCGGTGCGTCCGGTGCCGCAGCCGAGGTCCGCCACCTCGCGCGCGTCCTCCCAGCGCACGGTCGCGAAGGGCCTCGAGCAGCTCGATGTCCATCGCGTTCTCGACTGCGCCCTCGTAGGTGTCGGCCCACGCGCGGTAGCCGGTGCGGATGTCGACGGTGCGGTAGCCGCGGCGGTCGAATGGGGAGAAGTCGGCCACCCCCTGATTGAAGCGAAGCCCCAGCGGGCAACCCACCCACGTGGACCGCCAGAGCGCGACACCCGAGGATCTGCCGCCGCTCGAGCTGCGCAAGCTGCGCGACCTGGAGGTGCGCGAGCCGGCCGGGCCCGGGCGACCGTCGCACCTGAGCGCCGCCAGCGGCGTTGTCCGGCGCGGCGACTTCGTGTACGTGATCGGCGACGACGAGCTCCACCTCGGCGTGTTCGAGGTCTCCTCCGGCGAGCCGGGCCATCTCGTGCGCGTGCTCTCCGGCGAGCTGCCCGACGACCACGGCGAGCGCTCGAAGCACAAGCCCGACCTCGAGGCGCTCACGCTGCTGCCGCCGTTCGAGGAGCATCCGTACGGAGCCCTGCTCGGGCTCGGCTCCGGCTCGGGTCCGGAGCGCGACCGCGGCTTCGTCTGCGCGCTCGGCGCCGACGGCTCGCTCGGCGGCGACCCCCGCGAGGTCGACCTGGCGCCCGTCTACGAGCTGCTTCGCGAGCACGTCGCCGAGCTGAACGTCGAGGGCGCGGCGACGATGGCCGACCGGCTCTGGCTTCTCCAGCGCGGCAACTCAGAGCTCGGGTCCAACGTCGTGGCCGAGCTGTCACTCGATCACGTGATGGCCTCGCTGCGCCAGGACCTGCGCATCGACGCGCACGAGCTCGCGAACGTCCGCTCCTACGAGCTCGGGGACATCGACGGGGTCGAGCTGACGTTCAGCGACGCAACCCCGATCGCCGAGCAGCTCGTGGTGTTCACCGCCTCCGCCGAGGCCGAGGACGGCCGCATCTGCGGCTCGGTCGTGGGGACGCTGCAGCCCGACGGCAACGTCGAGCGGCTGCGCACGATCGATCGCAAGTGGAAGGTCGAGGGCGTGCACGCTGCGATGGACGCCGGCGTGCTCGACTTCACCTTCGTCTGCGATCAGGACGACCCGGACGCACCCTCGCCGCTCTTGTCGGCCACGATGCCTCTCGACGGCAGGCTCGAGTACGCGCCGGGCCTCGTCCGGCTGAGCCCTGCTCAGAAGACGAACGCGATCAGCAGGACGATGATCAGGATGAGCAGGATCGTTCCGATTCCGATGTACATGCGACTTCCTCCCGGTCGTTGACGGAGCCCTCATGCCCGGTCGGTGACCACTGCAATCGCTGCCACTCTTAGTTAGTTGACACTTACGTAAGCATAAGCTAACGTAAGCTCTCGACATGCAGCACGCCATCGACGCCATCGCCGAGCCCCGCCGCCGCGAGATCCTGCGGCTGGTGCGCGACGCTGAGCTGCCCGCGGGCGCGATCGCCGCGCATTTCGCGGACGTGACCCGGCCCGCGGTCTCCCAGCACCTGCGCACGCTGCGCGAGGCCGGGCTCGTGGCCGAGCGCCGCGAGGGCACGAGTCGCCTCTACCGGGCGCGTCCGCAGGGGCTGGCCGGCCTGCGCGAGTTCCTCGATCAGTTCTGGGACGAGCGCCTCGACGTGCTGCGCCAAGAGGCCGAACGAGAAGAGAGGAGAAGGACAGGTGACAGTGGCAACCGGAACTGAGCCGATCGTCAAGGAGGTCCAGATCGACGCGAAGCCCGAGACGGTGTTCGGGTTCTTCACCGAGCCCGACAAGCTCACGCGCTGGCTCTGCGAGCAGGCCACGACCGACCCGCGCCCCGGCGGCGTCTGCCTCCAGACGCACCGCGGCGGCGAGAGCCGGGCGGACCAGCTCTTCCACATGCGCGGGGAGTTCGTGGAGGTGGCGCCGCCGTCGCGGCTGGTCTTCACCTGGGGCTTCGACGAGCCGTCCGTGGGCGTCGCGCCGGGGTCGAGCACGATCGAGGTCACGCTCGAGCCCGAGGGCGAGGGCACCCGCCTCACGCTCGTCCACCGCGACCTGCCGGAGGCCGAGCTCGCCAGCCACGACGAGGGCTGGGACTACCAGCTCGCGCGGCTCGCCATCGCCGCCGCCGGCGGCGATCCGGGTTAGCCCGGCAGCCTGCCCGAGCGCGCGATTCGCCTGAACAGCCGCGCGCTCGGGCGCTCGCTGCGGGCGCGGGCGGCGCCGAGCGCCGGCGTCGCGCACGTCAGCAGGATCGCCGCCGCTGCGGCGCTTACTCGTAGAAGTTTCGCTCCCACCGGTGGTCGCGCAGCGTATCCAGCTGCTCGCGCGGCAATCCGCGGCCGTCGCCCACGGCGACGTTGCGCTCCACGTGGCGGATCGAGCGCATCCCCGGGATGACCGTCGACACCGCCGGCTCGCTCAGCACGAAGCGCAGCGCGGTCTCCGCCATCTGGCCGCTCTCGATCCCGAGGTCCGAGCAGATGGCGGCGACGCGCCGCTCGACCTCCGCGGCGCGGCCGTTTCCGAAGTAGTGGCGCCGGAAGTCGTCCTCCGGGAACTCGCTGTCGGCCGTGATCGTGCCGGTGAGACCGCCCTCGTCGAGCGCGACGCGCACGATCACGCCGATGTCGTGCTCCCGGCAGGCGGGGAAGAGCCGCTCGAGCGGCGACTGGTCGAAGACGTTGAAGATCACCTGAACGGTGTCCACCACGCCGGCCTCGATCGCCGCGAGCGCGTTGTCCGCCTGATGGTCGTTGATCGAGACGCCCACGTGCCGGACCTTGCCGGCGGCGCGCAGCTCCTCGAGCGCGTCGAGCCAGTCGCCCTGGCCGAGCCAGGCGTCCTGCCACACGTGCAGCTGGAGCAGGTCGATGGCCTCGAGGCCGAGGTTGTCGAGGCTCTGCTCGGCGGACCGGCGCACGTGGTCGCCCGGGTACACCTCGGCGACGTCGATTCCGTCCGGAGCCGGCCAGATGAGGTTCTTCGGCGGCACCTTCGTGGCCACGTACACGCGCTCGGAACGCTCGCGCACCACGCGCCCCACCAGCCGCTCGCTGTGGCCCTCGCCATACGCGCGCGCCGTGTCGATGAAGTTCAGCCCCAGGTCGATCGCCCGGTTGAGGGCGGCGATCGACTCGTCGTCCTCGGCGCCGATCCACTGCACGCCGCTGATTCCCCAGGCGCCGAAGCCGATCTCCGAGACCTCGAATCCGGTCCTGCCAAGTCTCCGGTAGTTCATGGCGCTGACGGTACCCAGGCGGTAGCTTGCGCCCCACATGGGCGACCTCGACCGTGCCACCCTGTTGGCGCTGGGAGCGATGGCGCTGGCGGTCTTCGTGATCGCCAACGACGTGACCGCCCTCAGCGTCGCGCTCACGGACATCGAGAACGACTTCGACTCGGACGTGAGCGCGGTCCAGTGGGTGATCAACGCGTACGCGCTCATCTTCGGCGTGCTGATCGTTACCGGCGGGCGGCTCGCCGACATGTTCGGGCGGCGGCGGCTGTTCTTCATCGGCTCGGCGATCTTCGCGACCTTCTCCGTGCTGGCCGGCGCTGCTCAGGACGAGCTCTGGCTGATCATCTGCCGGGCGCTGATGGGCATCGGCGGGGCGATCATCTGGCCGGCCGTGCTCGGCATGACCTACGACGTCCTGCCCGATGACAAGGCCGGGCTCGCGGGCGGCCTGATCCTCGGCGTGGCCGGCTTCGGCAACGCCGCCGGGCCGCTCATCGGCGGCTTCCTCACGGACGCGCTCAGCTGGCGCTGGGTCATGTTCATCAACCTGCCGATCGCGGCGGTGGCCGCCTTTGCCACCTGGCGCGCGATCCCCCCCTCGGCCCCCGCGGAGCGTCAGCGCATCGACTATCCCGGGGTCGCCAGCATCAGCATCGGGCTGATCGCGCTGCTCGTGGCGCTCGACCAGGTGACCCAGTGGGGCTGGAGCGACCCGCGCATCCTGGCTCTGTTCGCGCTCTGCGTGGTCCTGCTGGCGGCGTTCGCGGTGATCGAGCGCCGGGCCGGAGCGTCGGCGCTGATCCCGCGCGACGTGATGGGGAACCCCCGCTTCCGGGCCGCCTGCATCGCGACGCTGTTCATGTCCGCCGTGTTCTTCGCCTCGCTCCTGTTCCTGCCGCAGTTCTTCCAGAAGATCCTGCTCTACTCGCCGCTCGAGGCCGGGGCGGGGCTGCTGCCGATGATGGCCGTGTTCGCGGTCACCTCGTTCGTGGCGGGATCGCTCTACGACCGGCTGGGGGCGAAGCTGATCGTGAGCGCGGGCGCCGTCTGCCTCACGCTCGGCGCCTTCCTCGTGTCGTTGATCGAGCGCGACTCCGGCTTCGCCTCGCTCGTGCCCGGCATGGTGGTGATGGGCATCGGCGTGGGGCTGTTCTACGCGTCGATCACGACGGCGGCCGTGACGGCGCTCGACCCCTCGCGAGCAAGCCTGGCGGGCGGGATCGTCTACATGTTCCAGGTGGCGGGCGGGTCGGTGGGCCTCGGCCTGACGACGACCGTGTTCATCACCGCCTCCGAGGACCGGCTGCAGAGCGACCTGTCCGGCTCGGGCCTGAGCGGCGAGGAGGTGGACACCCTGCACGGCGCGCTCGCCGGCACGGAGTCGGCGGCCGCCATCATCAGCCGCTTCTCGGAGCGCGCCGCCGAGCGGCTGATCGAGCTCGTGCGCGACGCGTTCGCCGCCGGCATGCAGTGGTCGTTCCGGCTGGTGGCCGCCCTGGCGCTGTGCGGGCTCGTGGTGTCGGTGCTGTTCGTGGGCGGGTCGCTGCTGCGCCGCGACGAGGAGCCGGCGGCCTCGCCGCGCACCGCCGCGTAGCGCGGCGCTCTACAGTGCCCGTCCGTGCGTGAGCGCCTGCGCGAGCTCGGCTATGCCGTCGGCCGCTTTCCGAGCGGGGAGCTGGGCGCGCTCGTGGACGTCCCCGGCGTGCTCGTGGGGCACCGGACCCTGATCGAGGGCGACCGGCTGCGCACCGGCGTGACCGCGATCCTGCCGCACGGGGACAACCTCTACGCGGAGAAGGTGCTCGGCGCCTGCCACGTGATCAACGGCTACGGCAAGGCCGCGGGCATCACGCAGCTCGACGAGCTGGGCACCGTCGAGAGCCCGATCCTGCTCACCAGCACGCTGTCGGTGGGGCCGGTGTGGGAGGGCGGCCTCCAGCACCTGCTGGAGCAGAACCCGGACGCCGCTCGCGATCGCGACACCGTGAACGTGATCGTGGGCGAGTGCTTCGACGGCTGGCTCTCGGACGCGCGCGCCCTCGCCGTGCGTCCCGAGCACGCGCGCGAGGCGATCGCCGCCGCGCGCCCTGACGAGGTCGCCGAGGGCGCGGTCGGAGCGGGCACCGGCACGACCTGCTTCGGCTTCAAGTCCGGGGTCGGGAGCTCGTCGCGGCTCGCGGGCGGGTACGTGCTCGGCTGCCTGGTCGTGTCGAACTACGGCGCTGGCCGCGACCTCCACCTGCTCGCCGGGCCGGTCGACCTCCCCGAGCGCCCGGCGGCGGAGCCGCCGGCCCAGCAGGGCGGGTCGATCATGATCGTGCTCGCCACCGACGCGCCGCTGAACGAGCGCCAGCTGCGCCGGCTGGGGGCGCGCGGGGCATTCGGGCTGGGGCGCGCGGGCAGCTTCGCGGCCAACTCGAGCGGCGAGTACGTGATCGCCTTCTCGACGGGGCAGCGGATCGCCCACCGGAGCGACGACGAGCTGCTCGAGCTGCGCCTGCTGCGCGACGACGCGCTCGCCGTGCGCGAGCTCTACGAGGCGGCCGGCGAGCTGGTGCACGAGGCCGTGCTCGGCTCGCTCTGCTCCGCCGACGCGATGGAGGGCAGGGACGGCAACCGCGTGGAGGCCTTCCCCTATGAGCTGCTGGAGCGTGCGCCCGGTGTCCGGTCGCTTAAACGGTGAGGGACCCCCGAAGGAGGCCCCTCACCTGGCCCACGAACGGCGCTTCCTGCGCCGTTACGTCCCCCCTGGGGTCTTTGGACCCCTGGGTCTAAGAGGCACGCACGTGCCCTAACGTCTGCGGTCACGAATGTGCCCGCGAAACTGCATGGCCGCTGAAACGCCCGTCGAGGCCGCAGGTTCGAGAGTTACCCCCGAACCTCGGCGGCCGAGTGCGTTCACATGGGGGATGAGGCGCTTTTCCTTGGGGTGTTTGCCTGCGCTGGGCGCGTTGACGACGGGCCCAACGGGTAGGAGTCTTAGGTCGTGCGCGCTGCATCCGTACCGCTTCGGCTGCCCGCGGGGCTCCCATTCCGCTCCAAGCGCCTGCTGGCGCTCGCCGATGACGAGCGGCTGGTCGAGCAGATCCGGCGGGGCAACGAGATGGCGTTCGAGGTGGCTTTCGAGCGCTACGCGGCCAGCATCCTGGGGTTCTGCCGCCACATGCTCGGCTCGACCGAGGAGGCCGAGGACGCCGTTCAGCACACCTTTGCGGCCGCCTACCGTGATCTCGCGCGTGACGACGAGCGCTCGCTCGCGCTCAAGCCCTGGCTGTACACGATCGCTCGCAACCGCTGCCTCTCGATGCTGCGCGCGCGCCGCGAGCAGCCGGTCGAGACGCCCGAGCTGCCCACCGCCGGCCTGGCCGAGGAGGTCCAGCAGCGCGCCGAGCTGCGCGAGCTCCTGGCGGACCTGCGTGAGCTGCCGGAGGACCAGCGCGCGGCACTGCTGCTCGCCGAGCTCGGCGATCTCTCGCACCCGGAGGTCGCGGGGGTGCTCGGCTGCGAGGTGCGGAGGGTGAAGGCGCTCGTCTTCCGGGCGCGCTCGGGGCTGATCTCGCGGCGCGAGGCGCGCGACACGCCCTGCGAGGAGATTCGCGAGCAGCTGGCCAACCTGAGCGGCGGCTCGCTGCGCCGCAGCGGGCTGCGCCACCACCTGTCCGCCTGCCCGGGCTGTCGCGAGTACCGCGAGGAGGTCAAGCGCCAGCGCCAGCTGCTCGCCCTCGCCCTCCCGGTGCTGCCGGGACTCGCGCTCAAGAAGAGCGTGCTCGCGGCGGTCGGCTTCGGCGGCGGCGCGGCCGGGGGCGGAGGCGCCGCCGTGGGAGTCGGCGGCCTGGGTGCCGTCTTCGGCTCGCTCGGCTCGGCCACGGCCGCCAAGGTCGCGGTCGTGGGAGCCCTCGCGGCCGGCGGCGCGGTGACCGGCGCCGCGGTCGTCGACGAGGTCGGCGGCGGCGAACGTCCCGCGGAGCGCGCGGAGGAATCCCGGGGCGTGCCCGCCCGGGGAGGCGTCGCGGCTGCCGCGGCCAGCTCGTCGGCTGCGCGGGAGCGCGTGCAGGCCGCCGAGGCCTCGGAGCGCGCCGCCACACGAAGCGAGGAGCGGCGCGCCGGTGCGCGCGGCGCCGAGCGGAGCGAGAGCCTGCCCGGCGCCGAGCAGGAGGCAACGCCCGCGCGCGAGGGTCTGGTCAGGGCGAGTCCCCGTGAGCAGGCCGCGCAGCCGGATCTGGCAACCCGCGCGCCCGACGCGCCCGCACGCGGCCCGATCGAGCCGCAGCCCGGGACCCCCGTCAGACGGGGCGCCCTCCAGCCGCGGGAGCCCGTGCCGAAGGTCGAGAGGGTGGCGCCCGTGAGGCCCGCCCCGGCGCCGGTGGTGGAGCCGGCCGAGGGGGTTCTCCCGGACGCGGCCCCCGATAAGGTCGTCGCACCGAAGAAGTAGCCGCGGGCGGCGTGCAGCCCACGATCGACGAGCTCGTCGTGACCGACGAGCCCGCGACCTGGGGCGCCGCCGGCTTCCGTGTCGAGGGCGGCTGCTGCGAGGCCGGCAGCGTCCGGATCAGGCTCGAGGGCCGTGGCGGCCAGCGCGGGATCGTGCGCTGGTCGGTGCGCGGCGCGCGCTCGCTCGAGCTCGACGGGCTCGACACCGCCGCGTCCGAGCGCGAGCCGGCGGCCGGGCGCGAGGCACCCGAACGGCGTCGTGTCGATCGACCACCTGGTCGTGATGACGCCCGACCTCGACCGGACGGTCCAGGTGCTCCGCGACGCCGGCTTCGACTTCCGGCGCCTGCGCGAGGGGCCCACGCCCGGGGGCTCGAGCCGGCAGGCGTTCTTCCGCATGGCGGAGGTGATCCTCGAAGCTGGTGGAGGCGCCCGCGGGCGTGAACGTCGCGCACGCGCGCTTGTGGGGCATCTCCTTCCTCGTGGCGGACATGGACGCCACGGCCGCCTTTCTCGGTGACCTCCTCGGCACGCCGCGCGACGCCGTCCAGCCCGGACGGCGGATAGCGACGCTGCGCCGCGAGGCCGGCCTCGGCCCGGCGATCGCGTTCATGAGCCCCGACATCCGGCCCTGACCCGACCGGGCCGGGCCGTAGTCTGGAGGCCGTGGAGCGGCTGCCGCAGCTCGGCCTCTACAGGATCGCCACCGGCACGGCGCTCATCCTCGCTCCGGCGCTGCTTCTGCTCGACAACCTGCTCCACCCGGAGGAGCTCGAGCGCGGCAACGAGGGCGAGCAGGTGGGGCTGATCGCCGACGCCTACACGCGCTGGCAGGTGGCGCACGCCATCGGCTTCGTCGCGATCCTCGTGTTCTGCGCCGCCCTGCTCGGCCTCGCCTTCCTGGTGCGCCGCCGCCAGCCGCTGCTCGGCCTCGCGGGCGGGCTGCTCGGCGTGGTCGGCCTGCTCGGGTTCGCGGCCGCGATCACCATCGACGGCTTCACCTGGGGCGTGGTGGGCGTGAGCTCCGTGGACGCGCGAATCGGAGCTCCGTCCGCCGCGTCGACCCTCCAGGTCGTCCAGGAGTCGCGCTGGGCGCTCATGTACTACCTCACGACGATCGGGTTCGTCGCCGGCATGCTGATGCTGGCCGTGGGCGCGGCCCGCCAGGGCGCCGTCCCGGCTTGGGCCGCCGGCCTGCTGGTGCTCGCGGTGCTGATGGTGGCCAGCGAGACCGCGATCATCTCCAACGCGTACTTCATCGCCGGCGCGGCCGTGTTCCTCGTGGCCGGAATCGCCACCGCCCTTCCGATTCTCCGGATGAGCGACCACGAGTTCGCCCGGGGCGGCCCGGCGGCCGCGTGAGGTGGTTTGCGCGCGTGGTCGCGGTTGGTCCGGCGTTTGGAGACGACGAGCGCCCACAGGGGGTGGATCGGGCGTGCTGTCCTGAGTTGGTAGGCCAGGAGCCACCAAACTCAGGACGGTTCCGCCCTGCCGACCGGAGCGCCCGGAGCGACTGTCCCCACCCAGCCCCGGGCCCGCCGGGACAGCAGCCCCTAGCTCAGCCGATAGTCCCGCGTCTCGTCCAGCACGGTGCGGCCGCCGATCTCGACCGATCCGTCGGGGCGCGGGCGGGCCAGGATGCGCGAGCCCCTGCCCTGCCGGATGTCGATCGGCCGCCCGAGCCGCCCTCCGAGCTGGACCGCCGCGGCGCCGGTGGCCTCGTCCTCGTCGATGCCGATCCCGTTCGGGAACATGCGCGAGCGGAGCACCCCGGCCTCCTCGTCGATCCAGGCCCAGGCGCCGATCATGTCGCTGCCGGGAGGAGGACCGGTCAGGGCCTCGACGTCGTTCGGCGAGGCCAGCTCCACGAACTCGTAGCTCGGCGGCCACTCGGGGCGGCCGGCGATGAAGGACAGCCCGTTCTCGTAGCGCACCGGCACGGCGCCGGCCGGCGGGTTGAGCTCATCGACGGGCGCGCGCTCGCGGGCCAGCAGCCATGCGCTGCCAACGGAGGGATGGCCGGCGAAGTCGAGCTCGACCGCCGGCGTGAAGATGCGGATCTCGCCGCGGCCGGGATCGTCGATGAACACGGTCTCGCTCAGGCCGAGGTCCGCCGCCACCGCCTGGCGGCGGGCGGGCGGCACCGCGCCGCCCTCGAGGAAGACGGCGAGCGGATTGCCGCCTGAGCCGTCCTCGGCGCAGAAGACGCGGAGCAGGTGAAGGGTCGGCATCCCTGCAGACGCTACCCTCATGCGCTTCGATGAAGCTCGCGACGATCACCGCGGTGTTCGTCGCGGCGGTGCCGGCGGCGGACGACGTCAAGGCCCCGCCCCCCGAGAGCGCGTTTCCGATCCGTGGGCAGGTGGACTGGGGGGAGGCCGATGCCCGCTTCGGTGCCTGGCGCGGCGGGCGGGCGCACGAGGGGCAGGACATGTTCGCCGACCCCGGTACGCCGATCGTGTCCGTGCGCGACGGCCTCGCCGTCGAGAAGGGCGACGACGGCGGCCGCGGAAACTACCTCGCGATCTGGAACCGCGACGCACGGCGCACCTTCGTCTATCTCCACATGCAGCGCCCCTCGCGCGTGCGGCGAGGCGAGCTCGTGCGGGCCGGCGAGCGCATCGGCGCCGTCGGCTGCACCGGCTCGTGCTGGGGCGACCACCTGCATCTCGAGGTCCGCAGCGGGCGCGGCACCACCGGCGAGTCGCTCGACCCGTTGCCGCTCCTCCGTCGCCTGACGCGGCTGGATGCCCGCTAGTAGCCTGCCCGTCCCGTGGACCAGATGGAGCTGCGCAACCGTCTCGTGATGGCCACGCAGATGTGGCGCGAGGCCACCGACGAGCCGCTCCCCAAGATGCCGGCCGGCAACCCCGCCGACCAGCTCACGGCGTTCGAGCTCAAGCTCATCGACCTGCTCTGCGCGCGGGCGACGCCGCAGAGCGCGCGCGACGTGGCCGACAAGACCTGGGACCTCGTGCACGCGCGCCCGGACGACGACGCGGTCAAGCGGCGCGTGGTCGAGTGCCACGAGGCGCTCGCTCGCCTGTCGGCGCGCGGCGGCGCCCTCTGACGGCCACCGCCGGCCGGTTCCGTACCCCGCCGACACTAGGATTGCGATTCGCGTGAGGGAGCTGCCCGAGCTGTTCGACCTCGACGTCCAGGCGCGCTCGCTCGCCTACCTGTTCCTCGCGGGCGCCGGGCTCGGCGTGCTCACGCTCGTGTTCCCGCACTCGCAGCTCATCCAGGATCGCGAGCTCGTGATCCTCGCCGGGGTCGCGACCGCGCTGCAGCGTCGTGATGTACGTGTTCGCCGACCGCATCACGACGTGGCAGCTGCACGCCTTCCTCGCGAGCGGCACGGTGATCCTGACCCTCGCGAACTACTTCGTCGAGGCGACGGTCCTCTACCCGGTCCTCTACACGTGGACGGCGCTGTACGCCTTCTACTTCTTCCGGCTGCCCGTCGCGCTCGCCCACGTGGCGCTGATCGCGGTGGGCTACGCGATCGTGCTGATCCTGGTCGAGCCGGACAGCGCCGTCGTCCGCTGGCTGCTGGCCGTGGGCACGCCGCTGATCGCCGGCCTGCTGATCTCGCGGCTGCTCACGCGCTTGCGGGCGGAGGGGCTCTCCGCGGAGGAGCGCGCTCGGGCGGTTCAGCGCAGCGAGGCGCGCACGCGCCTCGTGCTCGACAGCGCGCCGGACGCCTTCGTGGCGATCGACCGCGATGGGCTGGTGAACTCGTGGAACGCCGCCTCGGAGCGCCTCTTCGGCTGGTCGGCCTCGGAGGCGATCGGCAAGCCGCTGCGCTCGCTGATCTTCCCCGAGCACGAGCGCGAGGCCTACGACGAGCGGCGCCGGATCCTGCTCGAGGCGCCCGAGGCCGTGAAGGTCATGCGCGTCGAGTCCGACCTTCAGCGTCGCGACGGCAGCGTCTTCCCCGCCGAGCGGACGATCTCGCGCGTGCGCATCGGCCCCGAGGTCGTGATGACGGCCTTCCTGCGCGACATCGCCGATCGGCGGCGAGCCGAGCAGGAGCGCGAGCAGCTCCTGCGCGAGCAGGTCGCGCGCGCCGAGGCGGAGCGCACGACCGAGATGGTCAGCGGCATGCAGCTGCTCGTGGACGCCGCACTCATGCATCGGACGCTCGGGGACATCCTCGACGACCTCGTGGTGCGGGTGCGCGCCGTGCTCGACGCCGACGTCGCCACGATCTTCCTCGCCGAGGAGCCCGCCCGGCTCGTGATCGCCGCCTCCTCCGGCGGGGTGCCGGTGGAAGAGCGACCGGAGCCGATCCCGTTCGGGCAGTTCTTCGCCGGCCGCGTGGCGCTCTCGCAGGAGGCGCAGATAGCGCACAACCCCGATCCCGCGGACGTCGCCGACCCGGGCATGCGCGCCCTCGAGATCGACTCCCTGATCGGCGTGCCGCTCACGGCCGAGGGGGAGATCGCCGGCGTGCTCGTGGTGTGCGCCACCGCGCCGCACCACTTCCGCGAGGAGGACCTGGGGCTGCTGCGGCTGGCGGCCGACCGCGTGGCGCTCGCGATCTCGCACGCGCGCGTCTACGAGCGCGAGCACCGCATCGCCGAGACGCTCCAGCGCAGCCTGCTGCCCGACCGGCTGCCGGACCTTCCCGGCCTCGACGTGGCGGCGCGCTACCTGCCGGCGGCCGCCGAGGCCGAGGTGGGGGGCGACTGGTACGACGTGATCCCGCTGGCGCGAGGCGGCGTGGGCCTCGTGATGGGCGACGTGGCGGGCAAGGGCCTCGCCGCGGCTTCGATGGTCGGCCAGCTGCGCAGCGCGCTGCGCGCCTACGCGCTCGAGAACCACAACCCCGCGACCGTCGTCGAGCAGCTCAACCGGCTCGTGTGGGCCGAGGCCGACGACAGCCAGATGGCGACCCTGCTCTACGCCGTGATCGATCCGGCCGACAGCGCCGTGCGCTGGGTCAACGCCGGGCATCCGGCGCCGCTGCTCGTGGCCGGCGAGGCGGAGCCGCGCTTCCTCGAGGGCGGCAGCTCCGTCCCGCTCGGCGTGCTGCCCTTTCCGACCTACGGCGAGGTGTCGGCGCGGATGGACCCCGGCAGCACGATCGTGCTCTACACGGACGGCCTCGTGGAGCGCCCCGGCGAGCACATCGACCAGGGAATGGCCAGGCTGGCCGCCGGCGTGGGCGCGGCGCCGCGGGAGCCGGAGCCGCTGCTCGACCACCTCATCGGCGCCCTGGTGCCCGCGGCCGGGCCTCCCGACGACGTCGCGCTGCTCGCCCTGCGCAACCTGCCGGTCAGCGATCGCTTCAGCGCCGACTTCCCGACCGAGCCCGAGTCACTCGCGCGGATGCGCGAGCTGCTGCGCCGCTGGCTCGGGCACGCCGGTGGGAGCGAGCACGAGATCGCGGAGATCACGACGGCCTGCGGGGAGGCGGCCACGAACGCCATCGAGCACGCCGGCGTGGGCGGGCCGTTCCAGGTCTCCGGGGTGCTGGTGGATCGCGACGTGGAGATCACGGTCCAGGACTACGGCGAGTGGCGCGCCGAGCGCGAGGGCGACCAGGGCAGGGGGTTGGCCTTGATGCGCGCGCTGATGGATACCGTTGAGGTCACGCCGACGCCCGAGGGCACCACGGTGCGGCTCCGGCGGGCGCTGAACGGCTGACACAAATCGAAGGGACTCGTGTGACGCAAGGCCTGGTGGGGCTCGAGATCGAGGAGCGCGACGACGTGGTGGTCGCGAGCCTCACGGGAGAGCTCGATATCGCCGGTGCGGGAGCAACCGGCGAGCGGATCGGCGAGGCGGTGCCGACATCCGCGCATGCACTGGTGGTGGACATGTCGAGGCTCGACTTCATCGACTCCAGCGGGGTGGCGATGCTGTTCGGTCTCGCGCGGCGGCTCGGCAGCCGGCGGCAGGAGCTACGCGTGGTCGCTCCCGGAGGAAAGCCCGTCAAGCGGGTGCTCGAGATCGTCGAGTTCGACCGCGCGGCGCCGGTGCACGACGACCTGGACGCGGCGCTCGGCGATCTCTAGCCCGCCGCGGCGGGCGCCGCCTCGCGGATGAAGCCGAGCACCGCGCCGTTGAACTCCTCGGCGCGCTCGAAGGTGGCCGCGTGCGGAGCGCCCTCGAGGATCGTGAGCTTCGCGCCGGGGATGAGCTCGGCGAGCTCGCGCGACTTCCAGACCGGCACGAGGATGTCCCGCTCGCTCCCGATCACGTGCACCGGCATCGACAGCGACGCGAGCCCGGCGCGAGCGTCGTGGCGACTCGAGGCGTCGAGCTGGCGCGCGAACGCCTCGGGGGACTGCGGGTACGGGTTCTGGAGGAGCAGGCCGCGCGCGAAGGCGACGGCGTCCGGGTTCTCGTAGAACTCCTCGGAGAGGTTCAGCAGCATCAGCTCGTCCACGTGCTGCTCGTGGCTGATCGCCTTCACGCGCGCCCCCCAGACCGCGCTGAGGCTGCGCGCCCAGCCGCCGCCGGCGGCGAAGGTCATGCCGAGCGTCAGCGTCCTCAGTCGCTCGGGAGCCTGCACGGCCATCTCCTGCGCGATGGCGCCCCCCATCGAGACGCCGAGCAGATGGAAGCGCTCGAGCTCGAGTGCGTCGGCGAGAGCGAGGGCGTCGCGCGCCATGTCGGCGATCTCGTACGGGCTCGGAGGCCTGCGAGGAGCGACCCACGTCGCGGTTGTCGAACACGATCGTCCGGTGGCTCGCGGAGAACGCGGGGAGCTGGAGCGCCCATGCGAGCACGTCCGCGGCCAGGCCCATCACGCAGAGGAGCGGCTCGCCGTCCCCGTGGACCTCGTAGTAGAGGGTCTGGCCGTTCGCTTCGGTCGTCGGCATCGCGCAGAGCCTATGCGAAAACCCGCTCTTGGCTGGCTAGCCAGCTTGGTAGCCTGCGCCGGGTCCATGGGCAAGGTGTGCGTCATCGGCGCGGGATCGTCGGGCATCGCCTCGTGCCAGGTGCTGGCCGCGCGCGGGATCGACTTCGACTGCTTCGAGACGGGCAGCGGCGTGGGCGGCAACTGGCGCTACGGCAACGACAACGAGATGTCGTCCGCCTACCGCTCGCTCTTCATCAACACCTCGCGCCAGATGATGCAGTACGCCACCTACCCGATGCCGGCGGACTATCCGGACTACCCGCATCACACCCAGATCCTGCGCTACTTCGAGGACTACGTGGACCACTTCGGCCTGCGCGAGCGGATCAGCTTCCGCACCGAGGTCACCAAGGTCGCGCCGCGCCCCGGAGGCTCCTGGGAGGTGAGCACGGCCGACGGCCGCTCCCATGCCTACGACGCCGTGTTCGTGGCGAACGGGCACCACTGGGACCCGAAGTACCCCGAGCCGCCCTTCCCCGGCCAGGATGGCTTCACGGGCGAGCAGCTCCACTCCCACCACTACCGCGAGCCCGACGAGCGCTTCGCCGGCCGCCGGGTGCTGGTGCTCGGCATCGGCAACTCGGCGGTCGACATCGCGGTCGAGAGCTCGCACCACGCCGAGCGGACCTACCTGGCGATGCGCCGCGGCGCGCACGTGGTGCCGAAGTACATCGCCGGCAAGCCGGTCGACCAGCTGGCCCCGGAGGCCCTCTCGCGGCTCCCGTTCCGGGTCACGCGCTGGTTCTTCGAGCGCCAGCTGCGGGCCGTCCAGGGGCCGATGGAGGCCTACGGGCTGCCCAAGCCCGACCACCGCTTCGGCGAGGCCCATCCCACGGTCTCGTCCGACCTGCTGCCGCGGCTCGGGCACGGGACGATCGCGGCCAAGCCCAACATCAGCCGCATCGACGGCGACACGGTGCACTTCGTGGACGGCACGAGCGCCGTGGTCGACACGATCGTCTGGTGCACCGGCTACCGCATCAGCTTCCCGTTCCTCGACTCCGAGGTGATGGACAGCGCGGGCAACCACGTGCCGCTCTTCCGCCGCGTCGTGCACCCGGCGCGGCCCGGGCTCTACTTCATCGGGTTGGTGCAGCCGCTGGGAGCGATCATGCCGATCGCTGAGCTCCAGTCGGAGTGGATCGCCGACGTGCTCGAAGGGCGCGCCGCGCTGCCCGACGCCGACGAGATGCGCGCGGAGATCGCGCGCGAGGAGGAGGCCATGCGGCGCCGCTACGTGGCCTCCACGCGGCACACGATCCAGGTCGACTACCACCCCTACATGCGGCTGCTGCGCGGCGAGCGCGCGCGGACCGAGGGGGTGCGCCGGCCGCTGCCCGCGACACCGGCCGCACCGGTGGCCGCGGGGAGTGAGGGGTGGGTACGGGGGGGGGGGGGAGATCGCGGTGGGGGGCGCTACGGTCTCTGCACGACTGACGCGAGGCGGCGGCGAGAGCGCCGAGCGGGTGGGGGCTTCTCGACGCAGCTCGACGTGCGCGACCCGACGCTCACCGGGCGGCGGCGAGGTCGCGCGAGCGCGGCCCGCTGGAGGTCTGGGTGAACAACGCGGGCGTGCTGCGCACCGTGAAGGCGTGGGAGCACTCGGACGACGAGGTGCGCCTGCTGTGCGACGTGAACCTGCTCGGCGTGATCCACGGCTCGCGCGCGCGGTCGAGGCGATGCGCGACGCGACGGGCAGAACCGCCACATCATCAACATCGCGTCGCTGTCGGCGCTGGCCCCGGTGCCGGGCTGCGTGTACGCGGCCACAAGCACGCCGTGCTCGGGTTCACCACCTCGCTCAGGGCGACCTGCGCCAGGCGGGGCTGCCGATCCGGTGCACGCGGCTGCCGGACAGCGCGGACACGCAGATGGTGCACGAGCGCGACGCGATCCCGACGCGGCGATCATCTGGTCCGCGCCGCGGCTGCTCGGGCGGAGGAGGTGGCCGAGCAGCGGTCTCGCTGCTCGACTCGAAGCAGCTCGTGCGCGTGATCCCACGCTGGCGCGGCTGGCTCGCGCGCGGCACCGCGATGCGGGCCGGCAGCGTTGCTGGGTGGCTGTCAGGCGCCAGGGCGAGCGCAAGCGCTACGCGGCGGTAGGTTCCTGAAGACGACGAACGGAGGAGCGACCATGTCCGACACCACGACTGCCCCCGAGACCGACACGCAGGCTCGCTCCAACGGAGGGGCGCCCGCCACGATCGAGGTGGAGAACCCCGCGACCGGCGAGGTGATCGCGGCCGTTCAGGTGGTCGCTCCGGACGCGGTCGCCGAGCTCGTCGAGCGCGCGCGGCGCGCCCAGCCCGGCTGGGAGGCCCTCGGGTTCGCCGGCCGCGCAGTCGTGCTGAAGCGCTGCCAGAAATGGATCGTCGACAACTCGGAGCGGGTGATCGACACGATCGTCTCCGAGACCGGCAAGACGTACGAGGACGCCCTGTCGGCGGAGGTCGCGTACGCGACCGCCGCGTTCGCGTTCTGGGCGAAGAACGCCGAGGGCTATCTCGAGGACGAGAAGGTCAAGACCGCGTCGCCGTTCGCGAAGGGCCGCCGGCTGATCGTGCGCCACGCCCCGGTCGGCGTCGTCGGGCGTGATCGGCCCCTGGAACTACCCGCTCACCAACTCCTTCGGCGACTGCATCCCGGCGCTCGCCGCCGGCAACTCCGTGCTGCTGAAGCCCTCGGAGGTCACGCCGCTCACGTCGATGCTGATGGGCGAGATGCTGCGCGAGTGCGGGCTGCCCGAGGACGTCTACCAGGTGGTGCCGGGCTACGGCGAGACCGCCCAGGCGCTGATCGACGAGGTCGATTTCGTGATGTTCACCGGCTCGACGGCCACCGGCAAGAAGGTGATGGAGCGCGCGGCTCGCACGCTCACGCCGGTCTCGCTCGAGCTCGGCGGCAAGGACCCGATGATCGTCTGCGCGGACGCCGACGTCGAGCGCGCCGCGAACGCGGCGGTCCACTACTCGATGCAGAACGCGGGCCAGACCTGCATCTCCACCGAGCGCGTCTACGTGGAGGAGCCGATCTACGACGACTTCGTGCGGCGCGTGACCGAGAAGGTCAACGGGCTGCGCCAGGGCACGCCCGGCGGGCCCGGCTCGGTCGACCTCGGGGCCGTGACCCACCCGCCGCAGTCGGACGTCGTCGAGCGCCACGTGGCGGACGCCGTCGAGCACGGCGCCCGCGTGCTCACGGGAGGCAACCGGCGCGACCAGGGCGGGCACTACTACGAGCCCACGGTGCTCGTGGACGTGGACCACTCGATGGCCTGCATGCGGGAGGAGACCTTCGGCCCGACCGTTCCGATCATGAAGGTGCGGGACGCCGACGAGGCCGTCAAGCTGGCCAACGACTCGCCCTTCGGGCTGGCCGCCTCCGTCTGGACGAAGGACGCGCGGAAGGGGGAGCGCCTTGCGCGCCGGCTCGAGGCCGGGGCGGTGACGGTCAACGACGCGCAGATCAACTACGTGGCGCTCGAGCTGCCGATGGGCGGCTGGAAGGAGTCCGGCCTCGGCATCCGTCACGGCGCGGCCGGGATCCGCAAGTACACGAAGACCCAGACCCTGCTCGTCACGAGCTTCGCGCCGCTGAAGCGCGACATCCACATGATGCCCTACAGCGCCGGCCGCACGAAGCTGCTCGGGCGGCTCGTGAAGTTGGTGTACGGGCGCGGCAAGCGCTGAGGTCGCGCGGGCTTCGGTCGAGGACCGGCCTACGCGCTCGAGCCGCTCGGCCCGAGCCGGTCGATCAGCCGGAGAAGGGCATCGCGCTGGGCACGGCTGTCCTCGCGTAGATCCTCGAGCTCGGCGGCCTGCTGGGCCGCCGCGCGCTCCATGCGGATCACCATCTCGCGGATGAATGTGCGCAGGTCCTGGCGCTCCCCGCGCGATAGCCGGAGCTCCTCGCGCGATAGTTGGATCTCCTCGGTGACCTGCGCCATCAAGGCGTTGCTGTGCTCGAGATGAGCGTCCAGACGCCGGAGGAACTCCTTCTGCCGCACGACCCGAATTGTCCCACGCCGCGGCGAAACGCACCGCGACAACTGTGACGACGGGGCGAAATCACGGATACAGGTCCCCGGCCTCGCCGACCACGAAGATGGCGCTCACCGGGCAGTTGCCGGCGGCCTCGAGGATGTCGTCGGTCGGCGCCCCGTCGGGGTCGACCACCACGGCCTTGTCCTCGTCGTCGAGCTGGAAGACGTCGGGCGCGGTGTCCACGCAGTCGCCCGAGCCGATGCAGAGCGCGCGGTCGACCCTGACCTCGAGCTTGTTGGCGGGCGAGAGCTCGGCCATCAGCGCTTGCGCCGGAGCAGGATCAGCGCAAGCGTGGCGACGAGGAGGACGAGCGGCACCAGCGTGCGCGGGTCGAAGCCGCTGCCATGCTCGTGCGAGTCCTCGCTCGCGGGCATCGGGAACTCGTCCGCCGCGAGCACGTCGTGCGGCTCGCGGATCCCGCTCGGGTCGGCCGGCACGCGCTCGTTGCGCGTTCCGATGCCGAACTCCTCGGCGGCGAGCACGTCGTGGGGCTCCTCGATCCCGCTCGGATCGGGCGGGATCTCGGACGGTTGGCGTTCGGTCTCGGTCATCGTCCCTATCGTTCCAGAATCCATGGGCGACCCAACCCAGACCGAGCTCGAGGCGGCCGCGTTCAGGCAGCTGGTCAAGCATCTGCGCGAACGGACCGATGTCCAGAACATCGACCTGATGGAGCTCGCGGGCTTCTGCCGCAACTGCCTGGCGCGTTGGTATCGCGAGGCGGCGGCGGAGCGGGGTGTCGAGATTGAAGACGCTCGCGCGAGGGAAATCGTCTACGGGATGCCGCACGAGGAATGGAAGTCCAGATACCAGCGCGAGTCCGAACCGCAGCAGCGCTGACAGCGCTGGCGCTGGTCGTCGCCGGCTGCGGCCGGACGGCGGCCGCACCGGACGAGCAGGGCGCCGTGGCCGCGGCAGGGGACGGCGAGGTGGTTCTCACCCCCGAGACCGCCCGTACGGCCCGTGCCGGCGCCGCCGACGACGGGACGCCCGAGCGCTCGACGGCGCGCGTCGTCGAGCTCCAGGGCGCCGGCAGCCGGCCCGCGCCGGACGGCGACCCCAGCGCCGACGCCCCGAGCCCGGGCGCGCCGACGGACGCCGAGGTCCGCCAGGAGCTGCGCGAGGCCCGCGCGGCCCTCACGAGCTTCCGCCAGCACCTCAACAGCACCGCCTTCCTGCGCACCGGCCCGCGAGCCCGCGTTCTCCCCGACGGGACTGCTGTCGCCCCCGAGAACGCACCCGACATCGTCAAGCGGGTGATCCTCGCCGGCAACGAGATCGCGAAGTTCCCCTACAAGTGGGGCGGCGGCCACGGCGCCTGGCGCGACAACGGCTACGACTGCTCCGGCTCGGTGTCCTTCGCGCTGGCGGGTGCCGGGCTCCTGAAGAGCCCGCTCACGTCGGGCGGCTTCCTGAACTACGGCGCCTCGGGTCCTGGCAGGTGGATCACGATCTACACCCACCAGGGCCACATCTTCATGATCGTGGCCGGCCTGCGCTTCGACACGAGCGGCCAGGGCCGCGCCGGGACCCGCTGGCAGGAGGAGCCACGCTCGACCGCCGGCTTCTCGGTGCGGCACATCCCCGGGCTATAGCCGACCGGCCGGCTCAGCCCGGCTGGTAGGGCGGCGCCTCGCCCCAGCCCCAATGCGGCACGGGAGCCTCGGGCGGCGGCTCGGCGCCGGGCTGCGAGTTGGCGAGCGCCAGCCGGGTGCCCCACTCGATGTAGGCGACGAACGCCGAGCGGAACTCGGGGTCGGCGGGCAGGCCCGCCTCGTCGGCCGCGTCGCAGATCAGGCTCACCCAGCGGCGGCGCTTGTCCTCGGTGATGGCGAGGCCGCGGTGCTTGCCGAGCATGTGCGGGTAGCCGCCGTGCTCCTCCGTGTAGCGGGGCGGGCCGCCGAACACCTCGGCGAGCCACACCGCCACGTGCCGCGGGTGGTGTGAGTCCATGTGCCGGAACACCGGCTCGAGCAGGTCGTCCTCGCGCACCTTGCCGTAGAAGACCGCGGTGAGGCGCTCGAACGCTTCGGCGCCACCGGCCCATTCGTAGAGGGTGGGCGGCTCCCCGCCTCGGGGCGGCGTCACTCGAGCTCCTCCGGCGTGAGCTCCAGCTCGAGCGGCCGGCCGACCCGCAGCACGCGCACCGTCACCGGCACGCCGATCAGGTCGGCCACCATCAGGCGCTGGAGGTCCTCCACGCGCGTGGTCGGCGTCCCATTCACGGCGAGGATCATGTCCTCCACGCGGATGCCCGCGCGGGAGGCGGGGGTGGAGTCCACGACCTGGACGACCTCGATGCAGGTCTCGGCGCCGGAGGCGGCGGCGCGCGCGGCGGGCGGCACGGGGCGCGGCCCACCCGCGATGCCGAGGTAGGCGCGGCGCACGCGGCCGTCGCTCATCAGCGCGGAGATCACGCGCTCGGTCGCGTCGTTGATCGGCACGGCCAGTCCGAGGCCGACGCCCGCGACCGCGGTGTTGATCCCCACCACGCGCCCGCGGCTGTCGGCCAGCGCGCCGCCGGAGTTGCCGGGGTTGAGGGCGGCGTCCGTCTGGATCACGTTGTCGATGATGCGACCGGCGCGGCGCGAGCGTGTCGGAAGCGATCGTCCGAGTGCCGACACCACCCCCGCCGTGACCGAGCCGCCGAGCCCGTTCGGGCTGCCGATCGCGATCACGAGCTGTCCGACGCGCAGCCGCTCGGCGTTCCCGAGCTCGGCCGCCGCGAGCGGCGCGCCCTCGGCACGCAGCAGGGCGAGGTCGGAGAGCGGATCGCGGCCCACGACCTCGAAGCGCTCCTCCCGGCCGTCGGCGAAGGTCGCCCGGCCGCGCCTGCTCGAGCGGCCGACGACGTGCGCCGAGGTGAGCAGGAAGCCGTCCGGGGTGAGCGCCACCGCGCTGCCCGCACCCACCGGCACCTGTCCGCCGCGGCTGCGGCGCATCACCTGCAGGCTCGCCACCGAGGGGGTGAGCCGCTCGGCGACGGCGACCACCGCCCGCGAGTAGGCGTCGAGTGCTTCGAGCTCGGGTTCGACCGACACGGCGTTCACGCCGCCTGCTGGGCTTCCCCGAACGCGACCGTCACGTTGCGCTCCTCGGTGCCGCGCAGTAGGCCGAGCTCGATCTCGCCGCCCGCCGCGGGTACGCCGTCGAGCGCCGAGTAGAGCGCCTCGACCCCAGCGATCTCGGCACCGGCGGCCGACACGATCAGGTCGCCCCGCTCGACGCCCGCCTCCGCGGCGGGCCCACCGTCCTCGACGCCCCTGACCAGCAGGCCGTCGCGCTCGGGCAGTCCGACCGCGTGACGCATGCGGCGCGCCACTCGCGGTGGCGCCACCGCCACGCCCAGCCGGTGCGGAGCGGGCGCCTCGCCGCGACCGAGCAGCTGCGCGCGCTCCTTCAGCGCCGCGCTCGCGGGCAGCGCGAGGATCAGCCCGCCGTCCAGGCGCAGGCTGTTGATTCCGAGCAGGTTGCCGTCGAGCCCGACGAGCGGTCCGCCCGAGGAGCCCCGCGGCAGCGGGGCGGTGTGCTCGATCGCGCCGCGCACGCGCCGGCCGCGCGGACCGCGGAAGCTTCGCTCCTCGGAGGACACGAAGCCGAGCGTGGCCCGCAGGCCGCGGCCGCCGGGGTTCGCCAGCGCGATCACCGGTGCGCCGATCCCGGGCGCGTCGCCTGGCTCCCAGCCGACGGGTGTCCGCGTCGCCCGTGTCCACCGCGATCACGGCTACGTCGAGGTCGTGGTCGACCCCGGCGAGCTCGCCGCGCTCGCGCCGGCCGCCGGCGAACCTGACGGTCACCTCCTCGCGGCGCAGGTTGTGGGCGTTCGTGAGCACCTGCCCGGGGGCGATCACCACCCCGGAGCCGAGCCCCCAGCCGCGCCCGAGGCCGACCACGGCGCCGCCGACCCTCTCGGCGCTGCCCGCGATCGCCTCCTGAAATGCCGATACCGATTCCATGTCCGAGCTCTCCCTAGTAACTTGCAAATTGCAAGTGACTATACATAGCGCGCATAGGATGCCCGTGATGGCCGAATCCGCCCCCACACCCCTCGCCGCGGCCCTCGACAGCGTGGGCGATCGCTGGACGCTCCTCATCGTGGGCGCCCTGCTCGACGGGCCGCGTCGCTTCGGCGACCTCCAGGAGCAGCTGCCGAAGATCGCGCCGAACGTGCTCGCCGGCCGCCTGCGCCGGCTCGAGAGCGAGGGGCTCGTGCTCGCGCAGCCCTACTCCGAGCGGCCGCGGCGCTTCGTGTACGAGCTGACGGCGTCCGGCCACGAGCTCGCGGGCGCGCTGCGGCTCTTGGCGGACTGGGGCGCGCGCCACCGCGACAACGCCGAGCCGCCACGCCACGAGGTCTGCGGGACGCCGATTGAGGCGCGTTGGTGGTGTGCCACCTGCGAGCGGCCCGTGGACGGCGACGAGGCCGACGACCTGCACTACGCCTGACGCCTGAGAAACCCGTTGCGCCCGCCCCTCGGGCAGGCGGGCGACTGCTACCTTGCGGCTTTCCTTGGAGGACGAGCCCACACGCCGTCTGGACACAGGGCGGCGGCCCCCGGGCAGGCCGCCCCGCCGCGAGGACGAAGCCGTCTACCGGCGCCGCCGCTTGGTGGCGGCCGGCGCCGGCGTGATCGTGCTGCTGCTCGTGATCGTGCTGATCGCGAGCGCCGGCGGCGACGGCGGCGACGATGCGAGCACCGCCCCCGCCGATCTCGGGGTGCCGACGACGCCGTCTCGCAACCGCGACGAGCCGGAAACGACGGACACCGAGAGGGAGACGACCGAGACCGACGGCGACGGCGGTACCGCCACGCCGGTCACGCCCCCGTCGACCGGGACCCCCAACACCGGGACGCCGAACACCGGAACCCCGGTGACGCCCGACACGGGGACGCCGGCGCCGACCCCCGCTCCCGCGCCGCCCGCCGGCGGCGAGGGCGGCGGCGCCGTGGCCCCGCCGGGCGACGGCAACTGACGCACCGAGGCCGGCTCAGTCCGCGTCCGCGGACGGCCGTCTGCGGCGGCGCTTGAGGTCACCGCGGCGGCGCTTCGACTCGATCCGCCTGGCTCGGGCCGCCCGGCTCGGCCGGCTCGCTCGGCGCGGGCGCCGCACCACGAGCGCGGAGGCGAGCCGCTCGCGCAGGCGCTCGAGCGCGAGCTCGCGATTGCGCGCCTGACTGCGCGTGTCCTGCGCGACCGCCCTCACGACCGGACCGTGCCGGGCGGAGATCCGGCGTTTCTGCTCGTCGCTCAGCGCACTGGACGCCCAGACGTCGAACACGGCCTCGATGCGCGAGGCCGTGACGTTGGCGTGCTGGCCGCCCGGCCCCGACGACCGGCTCGCGCGGAGCTCGACCTCGGACAGCGGGACGGCCACCCCGCGGCCGATCGCCAGCGGGTCGTCCATGGCCGCTGAAGCTACCGGCGGCGAGCGCGAAGCGAGCGCCGACGGCGCCCCGGCTTGGCGGCGGCACGGCGGCGGGCGCTCCACTCGCGGAGGGTCACGCCGTCGGGCACGTCGCACTCGAGCATCGAGAAGGCCTGGTCGCGCACTGTCTGAGTGGTGGCCGTCATACCCCTCTGACGGCCGGGTTCGACCGAAATTACGCGGATCCTGCGAAGCTGCCCGCTCATGCGGGTGGCGGTCGTCGGGCACGTGGAGTGGATCGAGTTCGCCCGTGTCGCGCGGGTGCCCCACCCGGGGGAGATCGTCCACGCGAGCGAGAGCTGGCAGGAGCCCGCGGGCGGCGGGGCCGTGGCGGCGGTGCAGCTCCTGAAGCTCGCCGGCGCTTCCGCGCTCTACACGGCCTTCGGCGACGACGAGGTGGGACGCCGCTCCGAGCGCGGCCTCGAGGAGCTCGGGGTCGACGTCAGGGCGGTGTTCCGGCCCGAGTCGCAGCGCCGTGGCTTCGTCCACCTCGACGATGCCGGCGAGCGCACCATCACCGTGCTCGGGCCGAGGCTCGGTCCGAGCGGGAGCGACCCGCTTCCTTGGGAGGAGCTCGAAGGCGTGGATGCGGTGTACCTCACGGCGGGCGACGCCGAGGCCGTACGGCACGCCCGGCGGGCGGGAACGCTCGTCTCGACACCGCGCGGGCTCGAGACCCTCGTGGCGGCCGGAGTCGAGCTCGACGCGCTGGTGGCGAGCTCGAATGATCCCGGCGAGCGCTACGACCCGGGCATGCTCGACCCGCCGCCGCGCTACGTGGTCCGGACCGCGGGCGCGGCCGGTGGCGAGTGGCAGGGGGCCGACGGCTCGAGCGGGCGCTGGGAGGCGACGCCGCTGCCGGGGCCCGTCAGGGACTCCTACGGCTGTGGGGACAGCTTCGCGGCGGGTCTCACCCACGGCCTCGGCTCGGGGCTGCCGATCGACGAGGCGCTCGTGCTCGCCGCCCGCTGCGGCGCGGCCTGCCTGACCGGTCGCGGGCCCTACGAGGGGCAGCTGCGTCTGGAGTGAGGCCAACGCTGCGCGCCCGGCCGAGCCGGACGCTGCGCACGACGCCCGGCTGCGGCCTGCGCCTCAGTCGGCGACGTGTCCGCCCTCGGGCTCGATCGGGAGGCCCGCCCGCACCCAGGCGATAAGACCGCCGTCGAGGTTGTGCGCGTCGAACCCGGCGGCCTCGAAGGCCTGTGTCGCGAGGGCGGAGCGGCTTCCCGAGCGGCAGTAGAAGAGGATCGGACGTTCGCGGTCGATCGAGCCGGCCTCGGCGGCGAGCCGGTCGATCTCGATGTGGCGCGCGCCGGCGAGACGCCCCGCCTCGTACTCCTCGGGGCGCCGCACGTCGACGAGCTGCACGTCGCGCTCGCGCAGCAGCTCGGACGCGCCCCTGGGGTCGATCTCGCTCATGTCGTTCGACACTACCGACCTCGGTTAGGGTCTCGGTCATGGAGTGGAACGTCCGCGGAAAGACCGTCTTCATCACCGGCGCCGCGCGTGGTCTGGGGGCGGAGACCGCCCGCCGGGTCGCGGCGCGCGGCGCCAACGTCGCGCTCGTGGGGCTCGAGCCGGACGAGCTCGAGCGCGTGGCCGCCCAGTGCGGCTCGAACGCGGCTTGGTTCGAGTGCGACGTGACCGACACCGACGCCCTGGAGCGCGCGGTCGAGGGCACGATCGAGCGCTTCGGCCGGATCGACGTGGTGATGGCCAACGCAGGCATCGCGCCGGTGGGCATGGTGCGCTCGACCGATCCCGCCGCCTTCGAGCGCACGATCGAGATCAACCTGCTCGGCGTCTGGCGCACGGTGCGTGCCTGCCTGCCCCAGGTGATCGAGAACCGCGGCTACGTGCTCGTGATCGCCTCGCTGGCGGCGGCCGTGCACGGGCCGGGCATGGCGGCCTACTCGGCGAGCAAGGCCGGCGCCGAGGCGTTCGCGAACTCCCTGCGCGTCGAGGTGAAGAACCTCGGGGTCGACGTCGGCGTCGGCTACTTCCACTTCATCGATACCGACATGGTGCGCGGCGGCGACGAGCACCCTGCCCTCGGCAAGCTCCGCCTCCAGGCGCCGAAGCCGTTCTCGAACACCTACCCGCTCTCGCAGGCCGGCCAGGCGATCGCCGACGGCATCTCCGGGCGCAGCCGCTGGGTGGTCGTCCCCGGCTGGGCGCGCGGGCTGCTGGTGCTGCGCACCGCGCTCGCGCCGCTGTTCGACAAGGGCTCCTACGACCGTGCGGCCGAGGCCGACGCGATGTTCATGGAGGACGTGGAGCAGCGCGGCGCCGAGGCCGCCTCGGCGCCCGTGGGGCCGGGCGGCCGGGCGGCGCACGAGACCGAGCGCGAGCCGGCGGGCAGCGCGTAGCGCAGACCTAGCGGGCGACGTAAAGACCAGGGTCGCGAGGCGCCAGGTCGTATAAGGGGCCATGGACGACGCCGGGCTGCGCAGCGCGCGCGGGCACGCCACCCTGCGCGTTCCCACCGCGAGTCCCGAGCAGCGCGCCGGCGACGTGCGCGCCGGCCTCGTCGGCTCGAGCTTCGACTGCGCGGACGATGTGGCCGTCCTGCAGGACGGCAGGCTGGCCGGACTCCTCCCGCTCGAAGGGCTGCTGGCCGCGGCCGCCGGCGATCGCGTGTCGGACCTGATGGACCCGGACCCGCCCGTTGTCTCGGCCGGCGTCGACCAGGAGAGCGTCGCCTGGGAAATGGTCCACCGCGGCGAATCGAGCGTCGCGGTGGTCGACGAGGCGGGCCGCTTCGCCGGCCTGGTGCCTCCCCATCGGATGCTGCGGGTGCTGCTCACGGAGCACGACGAGGACGTGGCTCGGCTCGGCGGTTACCTGGCCAGCACGGAGCGTGCCAGGCAGGCGGCGGAGGAGCCCGTCGCGCGGCGACTATGGCACCGGCTTCCCTGGTTGCTGGTGGGCCTCGCCGGCGCGTTCGCGGCGGCAGTGATCGTCGGCAGGTTCGATCAGCAGCTCGAGGATCAGGTGCTGCTTGCCTTCTTCCTTCCGGGCGTCGTCTACATGTCGTCGGCGATCGGCACTCAGACTCAGACGGTCGTGATTCGCGGGTTCTCCGTCGGCGTGACGATGCGCGACACCCTCCGTCGCGAGCTGCTCTGCGGTCTCCTGCTGAGCGCCGTAATCGCCGCCGCCTTCCTACCGATCGCTCTCGCGGGCTGGGGCGATGTCGACGTGGCCGTTGGAGTCGCCCTCGCCCTATTCGGCGCCAGCCTCGCTGCGACGCTGATCGCCCTTGCCCTGCCGTGGACATTCGAGCGCCTCGGTGCCGACCCGGCGTTCGGCTCGGGACCGCTCGCAACCGTTCTCCAGGACATATTCACGATCGCGATCTACTTCGGTGTCGCGACCCCCATGGCGACCTAGGCTCGGGCGGAAGCTTGCGATACTCGCAACGTCGGGTGACGGGCGCGGTCGATCTCTACTGGTTGCCTCTCGGTGCAGGCGGGCACTTCGTACGGCTCAACGGTCGGATTTACGAGGGGCTGGCGGCCCGGCTGGCGCGGCGTCCGGCGTGCGACCTCTACCACTCTGCGCTCCAAATCGAAGTCTCGGACGGGACGTTCGTGATAGAGCAAACGCCCGTCCCAGACCTGAGCGGGGAACGGCGGGGCGTCGTCGCCGAAGGCGCCGTCGGCACTCGCTGGGCAGGTCGCCTGCGGGTCTTCCGCTACGAGATCCGCGTCTGGCGCGGCGGGCACATTCCGGACATCGCCGAGGCAGTGGACAGTCCTCGGCGACTGTGCATTGACGAAGGTCGCGCGCGCCGCGTGCTCGACGTGGTCAGGCAGATCCCGACTCCCGTGTGGGGCCGCGACGACTTTGGGACCGGCGAGATGTGGAACTCGAACTCAGTGATCGCGTGGTCGATTGCTCGCAGCGGACTCGACACGGCGTCGATTCACCCTCCAGCAGGGGGGCGCGCGCCCGGCTGGCGGGCCGGGCTCATAGTTGCGCGTAGACAGGACGGGCAGCGTGCCGAGGGTACGCTTCCCGCGTGGCGATCCGCCAGACCGACAGGCGGCTGAGCGAAGATCGGCTGCGTCGGCTGCTCGAGGTCGGTCGCACTCTGGTGGCCGAGCTCGAGCTCGAGTCGCTTCTGCGGCTCGTACTCGACACGGCGCGCGAGCTGACCGGCGCCCGTTATGCCGCCCTCGGCATCCTGGACGAGGCCAAGGAGGAGCTCGAGCGCTTCCTGTTCGTCGGGATCGACGAGGAGACGCGCCGCCGGATCGGTCCCCTGCCGCGGGGGCGGGGCGTGCTGGGCGAGCTGATCCGCAACCCGCAGCCGCTGCGCCTCGCGGACGTGACCAGGCACGAGCACTCGTACGGCTTCCCGTCCGGCCACCCGCCGATGACCACCTTCCTCGGCGTGCCGGTCATGATCCGCGGCGAGGCCTTCGGCAACCTCTACCTGACCGACAAGGAGGGTGGGGAGAAGTTCGACGCGGAGGATCAAGAGTCGGTGGTCGTGCTGGCCGAATGGGCGGCGATCGCGATCGACAACGCACGGCTCTACGAGGGCCTCAGGCGACGCCGAGAGGAACTCGAGCGCGCGGTCCGCGGGCTCGAGGCCACGTCGGCGATCGCGCGGGCGGTGGGCTACGAGACAGACCTGCCCCGGGTGCTCGAGCTGATCGTGAAGCGCGGCCGGGCGATGGTCGAGGCCGACTCGCTGCTCGTGCTGCTCGAGGAGGACGACGCCATCAGGGTGGCTGCCGCTGCCGGTCGGTTGGGCACCGCGGTGGTGGGCACGGAGCTGCCGAACGGCGATTCGGTTGCCCGATCCGTGCTGGAGTCGGGTGAGCCGGAGCGTGTGGACCACCTCTCGAGGCGCCCCGGCCATGGCCTCGAGCAGGTCGCCGGCGAGGCTCGCTCGGCCGTGGTGGTTCCGCTCGGGTTCCGCGGAAGGGGTCGCGGCGCTGCTCGTCGCGCTCGACCGCACAGGCGACGGGCCCGCCTTCGATGCCGACGACGAGCACCTGCTCACCTCATTCGCGGCGAGCGCGGCGATCGCCATCGCAACGGCGCAGTCGGTCGAGGCCCAGCGGCTCCGACACTCGATCCGCGCCTCGGAGCAGGAGCGCAGGCGCTGGGCCCGCGAGCTGCACGACGAGACCCTTCAGGAGCTCGGCGCGCTCAAGATGATGTTCGAGACCTCTCGTGCGTCGGATCGCCCCGAGCTGGTCGCAGAGAGCGTCGCTCGATCCATCGAGCAGCTCGACCTGACGATCCGCGGGCTTCAGAGCCTGATCACCGAGCTGCGCCCGGCGGCGCTCGACGAGCTGGGCCTCAAGCCGGCCGTCGAGGCACTGCTCGAGCGCACCGCCGCCACGTCGGGGCTGCGGGTCGAGTCGTCGATCGACCTCGCGTATGCCGCGGGCCGCGCGGGACGCGGCTCGAGCCGGAGCTGGCCACGGTCGTCTACCGGCTCGTGCAGGAGGCGCTCACCAACGCCGTCAAGCACGCCGAGGCCGAGACCCTGACCGTCGAGATCTCGGAGCGGGATGCGGAGGTGGCGGTGAGCGTTCGCGACGACGGCACGGGCTTTGGCCGTGAGCGGCTGCGCGATGGCGGTTTCGGGCTGATCGGGATGGAGGAGCGGGTCCAGCTCGTGGGCGGCCGCCTCGAGATCGACTCCTCCCCGGAGGACGGGACCGCCGTGCGCGCTTGGCTGCCCGCCCGGCACGCCTGACGACTCGGGGCTCAGATCCGGAGCGCGGTCGCTTGGCCTTCGCGGTTGCGACCGATGATTCTGCGCCACTTGATCGCGCTCAGGTCCGAGTCGACCGGTACGCCGCTCGGCGCCTCGAGCTCGTCGTGCGCCAACGCGAGGTACGGGGCGAGCCAGCGACCGGCGATCTTGTTGGGCGGCCACCAGAGCGCCTGGTCAGAGACGGTCGATGAGTCTCCCCCCGTGCCGCTCACGTCTGCGCGCAGAAAGCGAGGAGTCTTGCCGGTGAGCAGCATGCCCCGCAGGACCGGGCGGAAGGGCTCCGGCTCGACGTCGGCTCCGAGCCGGGCGGCGATCGCCTCGGCGGCGGCGTCGGCCTGCTGCGTGGCGATGCCGCCCTGCTTGATCGGGCAGGTGGTGGCGTCCCCGGCGGCGTAGACGTCGCGCTCGCCGCGGACCAGGCCGTGGAGGTCCGTGGGAATGAAGCCGGCGGCGTCGTGCCGCAGCCCTGGCAGCGACGGACCGATCAGCTGCGGGAGGCTGACCACGCGGTCTGCCGCGACCGATCCCTCCGGCACCAGCCGCAGCTGCGCTCCCTCCACGGCCGCGGGGTAGCGAGTGGTCTGGAGCGCCACGCCGCGCTCGCCGAGCAGCTCCCGCATTGCCTTGGAGGCGGCGGCGACCGAACAGCTCGAGCGGCTCCTCCTCCGGGGTCACGATCGTCAGCTCGACATGGCGGAGGCCGCGCTCGGCCACGTGGGCCGCGGTCATCAGCGCCAGCTCGTAGAGCGGCAGCGGCCAGGAGGCGCCGGCGGGTACGGCGAAGGTCACCCGGCGGATGCGGCGCCCTTCGAGGTCGCGCAGCATCGTCCGGAAGCGGCCCGTGTAGCCGGGGCCCTTGATCGTCACGCTGCCGGGTATCCCGGTCTGGGCGCGGGCCCCGATCGCCAGCAGCAGCAGCTCGTATCCGAGCGTGCGGCCGTCCCAGGTGACCAGCTCGTGGTCATCCGGTCGAACGGCCTGGACCCCGGCGAGATGCATCGTGGCGCCGTGGTCGCGCGCCACGCGCACCAGGTCGTAGCGCGTTGCCTCGCCGAGACCGAACGGCTCGGCCACCGCCAGCGGCTGGTAGGCCCACTCGGGTGTAGGCGTCACCAGCTCGAGGGCAACGCGCTCCTGCGCGATCCGGCGGAGCGCGATCAGCGCCTCGAGCGCGGCCACGCCGCCGCCCACGATCGTCACCTTCGTCTGTCCTTTCGTCATGCCCTCAGGATCGGGATGCGCGCGCGCTCCGACATCCGGGGATCGCGCTTGTCGAGGTCCGTGATTTCCCGCAGGGGGTAGGCTCGGCGGCGTGGCCGGCTTCAGAGTGGTGATCTGCGGCGGCGGCATAGCCGCGGTCGAGGGGTTGCTTCGCCTCCGGCGCCTGCTGGGCGATTCGCTCGAGGCCACGCTCGTCGCTCCCAACGACGCGCTGCGCTACCGGCCGCTGGCGGTGGACGAGCCCTTTTCGCGGCGCGGCGTGCGCACCTACCCGCTGCGGACGATCGCCCGCCGGACCGGCACCGAGTGGGTAGAGGATGCGCTCGATTGGGTCGACCCGGACACCCAGCAGGTCCACACCGCCGGCTCGGGCGTCCTTCCCTACGACGCGCTGCTGCTGGCCGTGGGCGCCCGTCTGGTCCGGCCGTTCGACCATGTCACGGTCTTCGACGACGCCGGGGCAGACGACGCCTACCACGGCCTCGTCCAGGACGTGGAGGGCGGCTACACCCGGAGCGTGGCCCTGGTCGTGCCGGAGGGCCCGGCCTGGCTCCTACCGGCCTACGAGCTGGCCCTGATGACCGCCGAGCGGGCGGGCAGCATGGGCGAGGAGGGCGTGGCGGTCAGCCTCGTCACCCCCGAGCCGGCGCCCATGGCGGCGCTCGGCGAGGACGCCAGCCGCCGGGTGGGGGAGCTGCTCGAGCGCGCGCGCGTGCGCCTGTTCGCGAACGCGCGGCCCGAGGTCCCCGCTTCGCGGCGCCTGCTCGTTACTCCCCAGGGGCCCGAGCTCGAGGTCGAGCGGATCGTGGCGATGCCGCGGATCGAGGGGCGCTCGATCCGGAACGTGCCGTCGACTCCCGGCGGGTTCGTCCCCATCGACGAGCGCTGCCGGGTGCGCGGGCTCGGCGAGCGCGTGTTCGCCGCCGGTGACATGACGGACTTCCCGATCAAGCATGGTGGCCTCGGGGCGCAGATGGCCGATGTGGCGGCGAGCGGCATCGCCGCGCTGGCCGGGGACGCCCCCGAGCCGGAGCCGCTCCGGCCCGTGATCCGCGGCGTGCTCCACACGGGCGCCGAGCCCCTCTTCCTCACCGCCCGCATCGAGGACGGCCGCACCGAGTCCGAGGCGAGCTCCGAGCCCGCCTGGCCGCCCGACGAGAAGGTGATCGCCGAGGAGCTCGGCCCCTTCCTGCGGGCGCTGGACGAGGCTCAGTAGTTCCCCGCACCGAGCCCGCGGCTCGCTCCGGACGACTTCACGAGGCGCATCGGCGAGCCTCGGCCGCATGGCTCATACCTCCGGCGCGGTCGCGCCCTCCACCGATACGAGCTGTGCCGCCCCGGCGGTCGTGCGCGGTCACGAGATCACCAAGCGCTTCGGCGAGGGCGCCGCCGCCGTGGATGCCCTGCGCGGCGTCTCCGTCGACTTCGAACGGGGGTCGTTCACCGCGATCATGGGCCCGTCGGGCTCCGGCAAGTCGACGCTGATGCACATCCTCGCCGGTCTCGACATCCCCACGAGCGGCTGGGTCGAGATCGACGGCACCCGCCTCGATCAGCTGGACGATCGAGATCTCACGCTTCATCGCCGCCAGCGGGTCGGTTTCATCTTCCAGAGCTACAACCTGCTGCCCGTCCTGAACGCCGAGCAGAACATCCTGCTGCCGGTGAGGATCGGAGGCAACGAGCCCGACCGCGAGTGGCTCGAGACCCTCATCGCGACCGTTGGGCTCGGTGACCGGCGCCACCACCGACCGAGTGAGCTCTCCGGCGGCCAGGCGCAGCGCGTCGCGGTCGCGCGGGCGCTGATCACGCGCCCCGCGGTCGTGTTCGCGGACGAGCCGACCGGCAACCTCGACTCGAATGCGAGCCGCGACGTGCTTGCGCTGCTCAGACGGACCGTCGACGAGTTCGGTCAGACCATCGTCATGGTCACTCATGACGCCGCGGCGGCCGCGATCGCCGACTCCGTCCTGTTCCTGGCCGACGGACGCATCGTCGACCGCCACGAGCGTCCGTCACAGGACCAGATCCTGGACCACCTGAAAGAGCTTGCATGATCGCCCTCACGCTCCAGGGCCTCGGCGAGCGCAAGCTGCGCTCCGTGCTGACCACGATCGCCGTGCTGCTCGGGGTGGCGATGATCGCCGGCACCTACGTGCTCACCGACCAGATCCGCAACGGGTTCCAGGACCTGGAGGATTCCGTCTATCGCGGCGTCGACGTCGAGCTGAGCCCGAAGCGCGCCTTCTCGAGCCAGTTCAGCATCGCCCGTCCGCTGAAGGACGAGCTGGTGGACGAGGTTCGTGCGGTGCCCGGTGTCGCGAAGGCCCAGGGTGACCTCTGGTCTCCCGGCGGGCTCGTGATCGACGGCGATCTCAAGAGGGCGAGCGGTGGCGGCGGCACGATCATCACGACGGCGTCGGGCCAGCCCTTCAGTCCCGCCACCAATGTCGACGGGCGCATGCCCCAGCACTCCGGCGAGGTGGCCCTCCTGCGCGCGACCGCCGAGAAGTACGACCTCAGTCCGGGCGATCCGATCGCCATCGCCACTCATCGCGGCATCGTTCCGGTCACGGTCGTCGGCGCTTACGACGTGGGCAGCGCCGATCCGGGCGGCACGGACATCGTCTCGGCGCAGCTCGACGACGTGCAGGCCTGGTTCGACCGTGAAGGCGAGGTCACCTCGATCAACGTCGCGGCGGCCGAGGGCGTCACTGCGGACCAGCTGGTCCGGCGGATTCAGGCGATCGTGCCGGAGCGGGTAGAGGTCCGCACCGGCGACAAGGCCGCCGACGAGACCGCCGCGGACATCAACGACCAGATCGGCGGCTTTCTCACTCCGGCGCTCCTCGCGTTCGCGGGTGCCGCGCTGCTCGTGGGCGCCTTCATCATCTTCAACACCTTCACGATCACCGTCACGGAGCGAACCCGCGAGTTCGCGATGCTGCGCACGCTCGGTGCCACCCGGAGGCAGATCCTGGCCGCCGTGGCCTTCGAGGCCCTCGTGGTGGGCGTCGCAGCCTCGGTCGCCGGCCTCGGCCTCGGGCTGCTGTTCGCGAAGGGGCTGGGCGAGCTCTTCGAGGCCGTCGGGCTCGGGATCCCCACTGCGGGGGCGGAGCTGGCGCCTCGGACGATCGCGCTGTCGCTGCTCGTGGGCATCGGGGTGACGCAGCTCGCGGCGATCGTTCCGGCTCGCCGTGCGACCCGCGTTGCCCCGATCGCGGCTCTGCAGCGTGGCGACCAGGAGCTGCCAACGAGCCATCACCGATGGACACCGTGGGTCGCCGGACTCGTCGCCGTGCTGGGAGTCGGGATGCTCGTCGCGGGCCTGTTTGCCGGCGGACCGGCGACCAGCCGCCTCACGACCATGGCCGCCGGCGTCGTGTTCCTGTTCGTCGGCATGGCGCTCAGCGCCCGCTGGTTCGTGCGGCCGCTGGCCGGCGCAATCGGCTGGCCGCTCGAGCGGCTGTTCGCCGAGCCTGGCCTGCTCGCCCGCGAGAACGCCATGCGCAATCCCGCCCGCACCGCGACCACCGCGGCGGCGCTGATGGTGGGCCTGGGACTCGTCGTCTTCGTCGCCGTCTTCGCCAACGGGATCAAGGCATCGTTCGACGCAACGGTCACCCGGGTGGTGAAGGCCGATCTGGTCGTCCGCTCGGAGACGCTGCAACCGATGCCCGTAGCGGCCGCCGAGGCGGTCGCCGACACGCCCGAGGTGGCGGCAACCTCGAGCGTGCTTCTCGACCAGGTCAAGGTGGACGGCAAGAAGTCGAGCCCGATCACGGACGTCATGAACGGCGTGGACCCGTCGACCCTCGAGTCGCTGTACGAGGTGGATTGGGTCAATGGGGACGAGCGCGTGCTCAACGTGCTCCGCGGCCACGACGTGCTCGTCGAGGAGCAGTTCTCAAAGGCGCACGACGTCGGCGTCGGCGACTCGTTTGGGATCGAGACCCCCACAGGGCGCACCGCTCGACTGCGGGCGATCGGCGTCTACAACGATCCGCAGATGCTGCAGGGCATGATCGTCCCGCAGTCGCTCTTCGACGAGGTGTCCGCCGCACGCGACCCGTGGATCATCTTCGCGCACACGCTCGCCGGCACCCCCGGCGACGTGGCCAAGCGCGCCGTGGAGGGCGCACTCGAACCCTTCCCCGTCGCGGGTGTCGAGACCAAGGCCGACTACGCGGCCGCCGAAACCGAGGTGCTCGACCAGTTCGTCTACCTGCTCTACGCCCTGCTCGCGATGAGCATCGTCATCTCGCTGTTCGGGATCGCCAACTCGCTCTTCCTCTCGATCCACGAACGGACACGCGAGTTCGGGTTGCTGCGTGCCGTCGGGGCAACCCGCGCTCAGGTCCGGCAGATGGTGCGCTACGAGAGCGTGATCACCGCCGTGATCGGGGGGCTGCTCGGCACCGGTGTCGGCCTCCTCTTCGCGTTTCTCGTGACCGAGTCGCTCGGCGACCTCGGCCTGGGCTTCGAGCCGCCGCCCCTCCAGCTTGCCGTGTTCCTCGTGCTGGCGGTCGCGGTCGGCGTCATCGCCGCGGTTGCGCCGGCGCGGCGCGGCGCACGGCTACAGGTGCTCGAGGCCCTACAGGCCGAGTAGGGCGCGCGCCTGTCTGGCGATCTCGAGATCCTCGCGTGCCTGTACCACGAGCACGGCGACCGGCTTCTCGGGTGAGCTGACCACTGCATCTCCCGCGACGTCGTCGTTGCGATGGGCGTCGATCTCCACGCCGAGATGCGCCAGCCCCGTGCAGGCCAGCTCGCGCACGCGTGGAGAGCCCGCGCCCACGCCGCCCGTGAAAACAAGGGCGTCCAGGCCCCCGAGTGAGGCGGTCATCGCGCCGATCCCGGCACGAAGTCTGTGCGCGTAGACGCCCAGGGCCGTACGGGCAGCGGCGTCGTCGCGGGCGAGCAGCTCGCGCATGTCGGCGGTCCCGGCCAGTCCCATGAGTCCGGACTCGAGTTCGAGCGCGTCGCCGATCTGCTCGGCCGAGAGCCCCGCGCGTTGCTGCAACCAGAGCAGCAGTCCCGGATCGACCGAGCCCGAGCGGCTCGCCATCACGAGGCCTTCCAGCGGCGTGAACCCCATCGTCGTGTCGATCGAGCGTCCGGCGGCGATCGCGCACAGCGAGGCGCCCGCACCCAGATGGCAGGAGACGACGCGCCCCGGATTGCCGGCGAGCGCGGCCGCCCGCCTGGCCGCGTACGCGTGCGAGAGCCCATGGAAGCCGTAGCGGCGAACGCCCCAGCGCTCGCGCCACGCGCGCGGGAGCGCGTACGTGGCGGCGGCAGGCGAGAGCGTCGCGTGGAAGGCCGTATCGAAGCAGGCGACCGCGGGAACGGTCGGCAGCACGCGCGTCACGGCGTCGAGCGCGGCCAGCGACTTGGCCTGGTGAAGCGGCGCCAGCGCCTCCAGCTCCCGCAGCGCCGCCTCGACCGGCGCGTCGATCGGGACCGCGTCCCGGAAGCGCTCACCGCCGTGAACGATCCGATGGCCGACGACGTCGGGCGACGGCGGGCAGCTCGGCCAGCGCGGCTGCGACAGCCTTCCTCGGCGACGAGCGCATGCGGAGCGTCGAGTTCCCGTGCCCACAGGGTCGCGTCGTCGTGCGCGAGCAGGGACAGCTTCAGGCTGCTCGACCCCGCGTTGACGACCAGAACGCGCACGGCGTGGTCAGCCAGGCCAGGTCCAGTCGCGCACGTCGGGGGCGTCGTCGCCATGCTCGCGCGTGTACGCGCGATGGCGCAGCCGCTCGTCGGCCATCGACTGACGCAGGCCGGCAGCGCGCTCCCCGAGACCGGGCACCCGGTCGATCACGTCCATCACGAGGTGAAAGCGGTCGAGGTCGTTGAGCATCACCATGTCGAACGGGGTGGTGGTGGTGCCCTCCTCCTCGTAGCCGCGGACGTGCAGGTTGTGATGGTTGTGGCGCCGGTAGGTGAGCCGGTGGATCAGCGACGGGTAGCCGTGGTAGGCGAAGATGACCGGCTGGGACGTAGTGAAGAGCGCGTCGAACTCGGGATCCGGCAGGCCGTGGGGATGCTTGGACGGCGGCTGCAGCCTCATCAGGTCCACCACGTTGACGACGCGCACGCGAACGTCGGGCAGGTGCTCGCGCAGCAGCGCGACGGCGGCGAGCGTCTCGAGGGTCGGGATGTCGCCGGCACACGCGAGCACGACGTCCGGTTCGCCGTCGGCACCGGTCGAAGCCCAGTCCCAGATGCCGATGCCGCGTGTGCAGTGGATCACCGCCTCCTCGATCGACAGGTAGTCGAGCGAAGGCTGCTTGCCGGCGACGATCACGTTCACGTAGTCGCGCGAGCGCAGGCAATGGTCGGCCACGGACAGCAGGCAATTGGCGTCCGGGGGCAGATAGACGCGGACGATCTCCGCCTTCTTGTTGACCACGTGGTCGATGAAGCCGGGGTCCTGATGGGAGAAGCCGTTGTGATCCTGGCGCCACACGTGCGACGAGAGCAGATAGTTGAGCGAGGCGATCGGTCTCCGCCAGGGGATGCCGCGCGTGACCTTCAGCCACTTCGCGTGCTGGTTGAGCATCGAGTCGACGATGTGGATGAAGGCCTCGTAGCAGTTGAAGAGGCCGTGGCGCCCGGTGAGCAGGTAGCCCTCGAGCCAGCCCTGACAGAGGTGCTCGCTGAGGACCTCCATCACCCGCCCATCCGGTGCCAGGTGGTCGTCGCCGGGCAGCCGCTCCGCCATCCACACCCGGTCGGTGGCCTCGAAGAGCGGCCCGAGCCGGTTGGATCGCGTCTCGTCCGGCCCCATCACCCGGAAGTTGCGGGTGGTCGCGTTCGCCCGCACGACGTCTCGCAGCCAGCCCCCGAGAACCGATGTCGCCTCGCTGGCCGCCGCGCCCGGCCTGGCGACCTCGACCGCATGGGCGCGGAAGTCCGGCAGCTCGAGGTCGCGCAGCAGGAGGCCCCCGTTGGCGTGCGGAGTGGCGCCCATGCGGCGTTCACCCCGGGGCCGAAGCGCGCGTAGCTCGGGACGCAGCCGGCCGGTGTCGTCGAAGAGCTCGTCGGGACGGTAGGAGCGCAGCCACGCCTCCAGCTGGCGCAGGTGCTCCGGATCCTCGGCGACCCCTGCAAGCGGTACCTGATGGGCTCGGAACGTCCCTTCGGCGGGCAGACCGTCGACCTCGCTCGGCCCGGTCCAGCCCTTGGGGGTGCGAAGCACGACCATCGGCCAGCGCGGACGGTCAAGCGCGCCGGCCCGTGCGCGCTCCTGGATAGCTCGCTATTTCATCAAGGGCCCGATCGAGCGCGGCGGCGAGTGCCTGATGGACGGCGGCCGGCTCGTCGCCCTCGACGAACAGCGGCGCGTGGCCGTAGCCCTCGAGCAGCGACGCGAGCTCGTGGTGTGGGATCCGTGCAAGCAGGGTCGGGTTGGCGATCTTGTACCCGTTGAGGTGCAGGACGGGGAGCACGGCGCCGTCACTCGCGGGATTCAGGAACTTGTTCGAGTGCCAGCTTGCGGCGAGCGGGCCGGTCTCGGCCTCCCCGTCGCCAACGACGCAGAGAGCCACGAGGTCGGGATTGTCGAAGACCGCCCCGTACGCGTGCATGAGCGCGTAGCCGAGCTCACCGCCCTCGTGAATCGACCCCGGTGTCTCCGGGGCGACGTGGGACGGGACGCCGCCGGGAAACGAGAACTGCCGGAACAGCCGGTGCAGCCCCTCCTCGTCCTCGCCGATGTTCGGGTAGACCTCCGAGTACGTGCCCTCCAGGTAGGTGTTCGCCACAAGCCCGGGACCGCCGTGGCCCGGCCCGGTGACGAAGATCGCGTTCAGGTTCCTCTCGCGGATCGCCCGGTTCATGTGGACGTACAGCAGGTTGAGACCGGGGGTCGTGCCCCAGTGGCCGAGGAGCCGCGGTTTCACGTGCACCTTCGCGAGCGGTTCGTGAAGCAGCGGGTTGTCGAGCAGATAGATCTGCCCGACCGACAGGTAGTTGGCCGCGCGCCAGTACGCGTCGATCGTACGCAGCTCGTCGGGATCGAGCGCCGGGACGGTGCGCGCCGCACTCGTCATGCCGCCCGCTCTCCGCCCCGGATCAGGGGCTCGATCAGGGCCAGGTAGTCGATCAGCGAATGCGTACCGAGGAACCGCTCGCGCACGCGCTCACGCGCGGTCCTTCCGAGCGAGGCGGCCAGAGCGCCATCGTCGAGGAGCACGCGCACCGCGGCGCCGTAGGACGCGAGGTCGGCGGGATCGTCGAGGAGCAGGCCGCTGCGGCGATGCTCGATCTGGTCGCCGATCCCTCCGATGTTGCTGGCAACGACGGGACGCGCCTTCCACATCGCCTCCGCCACCGTCAAGCCGAAGCCCTCGGCGAGGCTCTTCTGGACCACAACGGCGGCCGTGCGCTGCAGCGCGTTCACCACCGCGGCATTCTCCTGGAGGTCGTCCATCGGCAAGAGCGCCAGGTGTACGCGCTCGCGAATCCCGTCCGGCAGCGCGGCCCGACGCCGGCAGGCCGCGCGCAGGACGTCGGCGCCCTCGGGGTCGTCGCTCACGGCGGACACATCGGGACCCGCGTAGACGAGATGCGCGTCCGTCACCGGCGCGACGTGGGCGGCGAACCCCTCGATCACTCCCAGCGGGTCCTTCAGGTCGTCCCAGCGTGAGACCTGCAGCACGTAGCGGTCTGCCTGCGTGAGCGGGGCGTCCTCGTAGAGCCGGGCCCTCGACCGCACCGTCCCGCGGCTCCCGTCAAGCCGGTCGAAGACGGGCTTGCCGCCGCTGCCCGCACGCAGGCCCGCGGCGTGCAGGATCGCCGCCGCGGCGCCGTTCTCAAGGTCCTGGTTCTTTGGTGCGAGCGGGTCGATCGAGGGCGCGATGATGGCGCGCCGCGCCGGCGCGATGACACCCCAGGCGAACTGCCGGCCGTGAGAAGACGACCCGGTCGGCGCGTGCGACGAAGGGCTCGAGGAACCGCCACGCCGAGCGCGCGAGCTCGTTCGGGTTGTCCACGCCGACGTGGCAGCGCCAGATCACTGGATTTCCTGTGTCCGCGAGCATCGGGGCGAGCCCGGCGGTCTGGGGGTCGTGCAGGATCACGACGTCTCCCGGGCCGATCCGCTCGCGAAGCTCCTCGTAGTTCTCCGCCAGGGTCCGTTCGTACGCCGCGCGCTGGTCTGCGTCCAGAGGTCCGCCGTCGCCCGGCGCACCGTGGAGGCGGTTGTGAATTCGCTTGGTGATGCTGAAGAACTCCGGGTCGCCCTCGATCACGAGCCAGCGGCAGTCGATGCCCGCGCCACGCGCGTAGGCGACGAGCGGTAGCAGCATCTCGGCCACGCCGCCGCCGCGAGCCGTCGAATTCACGTTCACGACCGCCCTGCCGGCGAGCCGGGCGCGGCCGCGCATCACCGCGTCGCGTACGAGCTCGACCTGCCTGGGCCCGGCGAGCCGGGCGAGGAGCTCGACGTCACGCGACCCGGTGTCGACCTCGGTCAGCACTGGCCCGGAAGTATCCGAGTGCGTCGGCGACCGACCGGGTCCATGCCCGGGTCTCGTCCCAGTCGCGGAAGTCGCCGTCTGGCGCGCGAGCCGCACGCACCATCAGCTGCTCGGTACGGCTGAGCGGGGAGCGGTCGAGCCGGCCGGTGAAGACTCGATGCTCGCGAGCGGGAGATCACGGATACGACACCTCGGCAGCTCGGACAAGCCTCGCCACGGGGCAGCCAGGCATGCGCTCGGTTGGCGAGGAGGCGCAGCACCGCGCTCAGGACCCGAGCATGCCGCGGTCGAGTGCCCAGCGCACGAGCTCCGCCCGCGTCGACAGGCCGAGTCGCCGCTGGATCCGGGCGCGATGCGTCTCGATGGTCCGGACGCTCAGCGTGAGGCGATCGGCGATCTCGGTGTTGGTGTGGCCCAATGCGACCAGTCGCACGACGTCCCGCTCGCGGCCCGTGAGCCCGTTCTGATCGCGCCGGCGCTCGAAGTCCTGAGCCGCGATACGAACCGCGCGAACCAGCCGCAGGCCGTGCTCGCCCGCGGGCGGCAGCACGATGGCGGTGCCGGGCGACGCTCTGCGCAGGGCTGGTAGCGAGCAGAGGCTCCCGCGGTGGGTGAGGTCGACGTCGAGCACGAGCACAGCCGGGCGCAGCGCCCGCAGCGCCTCCTGCGCCTCATCGAGCGAGCGCACGCGACCCACGAGCTCCACCACTCCGTCGGCGGCGTGCAACTCATCCAGTGCGCCGGGACATCCCGCTACGAGCACCGTGATCGACACGAGCTCGACCCTACGTCCCAGGCGACGGCAGTGCCATCCGCAGCGACCCCTGTGCGGACTGCGGTGAACTACCGAATTCAGCGCCAGACGCTTCGCCGCGGGACTGCGGCGGTCCTATAGTGCGGCCGCTTCGCATTCGACGACGGACGGTGACGCGTGGCCGGAGAACGCAGGAGCCTGCTCGTTTCGAAGACCTGGGTGCAGGCCGTCATCCTCGTCGTGCTGGTCGGCTTCTTCGTCCTTGGCCTGCTCGCGTACCGCACCTATCAGGCCAAGCCGCCGATTCCCGAGCGCGTGGTCGACCCCGAGGGCGAGGTCCTCTACACCGAGCGCGACGTCGAGCGCGGCCAGGAGGTCTTCCTCAACAACGGGCTCATGGAGTACGGCTCGGTGTTCGGCCACGGCGCCTATCTCGGTCCCGACTACACCGCCGACTACCTGCGGCGCGCCTCGGAGCAGGTGCGGCGCAGCTACGGCGGGGAGCGCTCCGACTCCGCGGCGCGGCGCACGATCGCGGACTTCCGGACCAATCGCTACGACGAGACGAGCGGCGAGCTCGAGCTGACCGCCGCCCAGGCGGCGGCACACAGGCGGCTCGTCCGGCACTACAGCGCCTTCTTCTCCGAGCCGAGCACGAAGCACGGCCTGCGGTCGGACGCGATCACCGATCGCGACGATCTGGCCGCCCTGACGGCGTTCTTCGGCTGGACGGCGTGGGCCGGCGCCGCCGAGCGGCCTGGTCACAACTACTCCTACACGAACAACTGGCCGCCCGAGCCGCGTGTCGACAACAAGCCGACCGCGAACGTGATCGTCTGGTCGGTGCTGTCCCTGGTGGCGCTGCTGGGCGGAATCGGCCTGCTGTTCGGCGCCTTCGGGCGCTGGAACATCCTCGGCTGGCATGGCCGCGAGCAGGCCACACTCCGCTTCCGGACGCCCGGCGACGTCGCGCTCACGCCCGCGCAGCGCGCGTGCGCGTGGTTCTTCTTCGTGATGGCTGCGCTGTTCCTGATCCAGGTCATGGTGGGCGCGGCCTCGCAGCACTACCGAGCGGAGCTGACCGGCTTCTTCGGCATCGACCTGGCGGAGCTCCTGCCGTTCAACCTGATGCGCACCTGGCACGTGCAGCTCGCCATCTTCTGGGTCGCGACCTCGTTCGTCGCGGCCGGCATCTTCCTCGCGCCGATGATCGCGAGGCGCGAGCCGCGCGGTCAGGGCAAGCTCGCCTTCCTGCTGCTCGGCGCGTTAGCGGTCGTGGTGTTCGGGACGCTGATCGGCTCGTTCCTCGGCGTTCACGGCCTGCTCGGCGACGCGGCCACCAACTGGTTCGGGCTCCAGGGCTTCGAGTACCTCGACCTCGCCCGCGTCTGGCAGATCCTGCTCTCGGTCGGGCTCTTCGTCTGGGTGTACATGCTCTGGCGCGTGCTCCGCACGCGGCTCCGTGCCGAGCACCCGGCCAACATGCCGTGGCTCTTCTTCATGGCGGCGCTCGCGATCCCGGCCTTCTACGCGGTGGGGCTGATCGCCCAGACCGGCCAGCACTTCACCGTCAACGAGTTCTGGCGCTTCTGGGTCGTGCACCTGTGGGTCGAGGACTTCCTCGAGCTGTTCACGACCGTGATGGTCGCGTACATGTTCGTGCTGCTCGGAGTGGTGCGGGAGAAGGTCGCCCTGACGGTCGTGTTCCTCGACATCATCCTGTACTCGCTCGGCGGGGTGATCGGCACGATGCATCACGTCTACTTCTCGGGCGAGCCCGCCGAGCACATGGCGCTGGGCGCCTTCTTCAGCGCCGCCGAGGTGATCCCGCTCACGTTCCTCACCGTCGAGGCGTGGTCGTTCCTCCAGCTGGGAGCGGCCCAGGAGTCCAAGTCGCGCACGCCATTCCCGCACCGCTGGGCGGTGATGTTCCTCGTGGCGGTGGGCTTCTGGAACTTCCTCGGCGCAGGGGTCTTCGGCTTTCTCATCAACCTGCCGGTGGTCTCCTACTACGAGATCGGCACGGCGCTCACCGCCAACCACGGCCACGCGGCGATGATGGGCGTGTACGGCATGCTCGCCATCGGGCTGGCGATGTTCTGCCTGCGCTACCTGATCCCGGCCGAGCGCTGGCCCGAGCGCTGGGCGCGCATCGCGTTCTGGTCGACCAACATCGGGCTCGCCTGGATGTGCTTCGCCACGTTGCTCCCTCTGGGCATCGCCCAGCTCTACAAGTCGGTGGACGAGGGCTACTGGGAGGCCCGAGATCTCCATTTCCTCACCGAGGACACGAACGTGCTGATCGAGTGGCTGCGCCTGCCGGGTGACCTCGTGTTCATCGTCGGCGGCGCGCTGCCCGTGCTCTGGATCTGCTTCATCGGGGTGCGCCACACGGTCAAGCGGGTCACGCTCGATGAGCCGGAAGACATCCTCTTCACGGAGATCGACGCACCCGAGGGCGTGACCGACGTGAGCGCCGAGGAAGCCGCGGCGGCGAGGGTCACATGAGCCCGGAGGCGCTCATGGGGGCGGGCTACGCCGTCGCGCTGATGGTGGCCGCACTCGTGCTCGAATGGCTCTCGGCGCACACGCACCGGCGCTCGCTTCGCTACCGGACCGCCGGCTTCGAGTACCACGAGGACGAGGACGTCTGGGTGTGCCCCGAGGGCGAGCACCTGTGGCCGCACGAGCGCGACCACGAGCGCCGCCTGGTGCGCTACCGCGCCCGCGCGCACGTCTGCAACGGCTGCCCGGTCAAGCAGCTCTGCACCGACTCCGATAGGGGCCGGGAGGTGGTGCGGCCGCTCGATCCCTGGCCCCACTCCGAGGCCGGGCGCTTCCATCGCGTGATCGCTCTGATGCTGGTCGCACTCGCGGGGTTGGTGCTTGTGGTGGCGATGGCGCGCAACCACACCCTCACCGAGGTGGCCGCGCTCGGCTCTCTGCTTGCCGTGTTCGTGCTGATCTGGAGGCTGCTCTTGCGGGACCTCCGCACCCATCCCGCGAACTTCCCCGAGCCCGACCCGACGCGCGGCTAGCTGCCGGTATCGGCGGGCGGGACGACGAGCACCGGCCGCCGGCTGTGGTGGAGCACGCCACTCGAGACGCTGCCGAGCGCGGCCGAGAGCCCGGTCAGACCCCGCGAGCCGACGACGATGCCGACGCAGTCTCGAGCATCGGCCGCGTCGAGTATGGCCAGCCAGAGTGAGCCAAGGGCAGGTTCCGACAGCCCCTCGGCCTCGAAGCCCGCCGCGCGGGCCAGCTCGACGCCGCGCGCGGTGATCTCCGTCGACTGGTCGTTGGCGATCTCATCGAGCTCCGCGGCCATTCCCTGCGTCGAGCCACTCACCCGGGCGAGGGTGGGTGCCCTGGCCACCCACGACTCCCAGAAGTGGAACACCAGCCCGTCTCGAGGCGCGCAGAGCTCGGCCGCGGCTTCGAGGGCGTGCTTCGCGGAGGCCGAGCCGTCGTAGCAGAGCAGCAGCGGCCCGGGGTGCGGCTCGCCGGGCGTCGCGCCCGGCACGATGAGCACAGGCCGCGACGAGTGGTGCACCAATGCGGTCGAGACGCTGCCGAGCAGCGCCCGGCCGACGCCTGAGAGGCCGTGCGCGCCGGCCACGATCACCGAGGCGCCCTGGCGCTCGGCCTCGGCGAGCAGCGCGCGCCAGGTCTTGCGCTCCTCCCGGATCGGCAACGGACGGGCTCGGAAGCCGGCCGTCACCGCCAGCTCCACGCCCTCCGTGACGACGCGCTCGCCCGCCTCGCGGTCAGCCGCGTCCAGTTCCTCTGCGGCCCCGCGCAGAGCCGTCGGAACTCCTGCCGGATCGCCGCGCGGCAGCGACCTGCCAAGTCCGGTCCAAGCGTGGCAGACGAGCGCCTCGCGTCCGGCGAGCAGCCGCCCGGCCGCCGCGATCGCGGTGGCCGAGGCGTCCGAGCCGTCGTAGCACAGCAGGACCGGGCCGCTCACGTGCATGCCCAGAGCTTTCCACCCGCGGGCGCCGGCTGCATCGGCAGCGATACCGGAATCGTTGCGGGGAATTACTGAGCCGGGCTCCGATCCTGCGCCCGATGCCGAGGCGTCGACGCGCGCGTAGCGTCGATCGAGCCATGACCGGCTACCTCCTCGCCGCGCTGTGCATCTTCGGCGTCAACCTGCTTCCGGCGTTCGGGCCGCCCACGTGGGCCGTGCTGGTCTTCTTCCGCCTCAACTCCGACCTGGCCGCGGTCCCGCTCGTACTCCTCGGGGCGCTCGCGGCGGCGGCGGGCCGACTTGCGCTGGCCACGGCGAGCAGGCGCTTTCGCGGTCGCTTCTCGCCGGAGCGCCTGAGGAGTCTCGAGGCGGCCGAGGATGTTCTCGCCGGGAGCCGCGGCAAGGCCGTTGCGGGCCTCGGGCTATTCGCGCTCTCGCCGGTGCCATCGGCGCAGCTGTTCGTGGCCGCGGGCCTGCTGAGGGTCCCCCTGATACCTCTCACAGCCGCCTTCTTTGCCGGGCGGCTCGTGTCCTACTCGCTGTACGTTGGTGCCGCATCGGCGGCGCGCGAGACCCTCGGCTCGGTCATGACCGACGCGTTCGCCTCACCGTTCGGCGTGGCGGTGCAGCTGATGATGCTGCTGCTCTTGGTCCTGCTCGTTCGGGTGGACTGGGCGAAGGTGCTGGCCTCGCGCGCCACGACGCGCCACTAGCGCGAGCTCACAAGTCGAGCTGCTCGAGCTGCTCGGAGGGCATCGCCTGCTCGATCAGCGGGAAGAGCACGCGCTCCTCGTGCCGGATATGGCTCTCGAGCCGCTCTCCAAGCTCGTGCAGACTCTCCGGATCGGGGTGTTCCGCGGTCGCGATGTCGGCGCCGCGGCGCCGCAGGTCGACGTGCTCGACCAGCACCCTCGCCACGGCGGGGTGGTCGTGCTGCGCGTAGCGGGCGAAGGCCGGCAGCAGAACCTCCTCCTCGGTCCGGAAGTGCTCACGGCCCTCGCCGTTCCAGAACTCCACGAACGCGTCCCGCGCCTCAACCGCGTTGGCGCTCTCCGCCCGTTTGAGCCTGAGCGCCACGAAGAGCCCCCGGTGATGGTCGCGGGACAGTGGGGACAGGGCCTCCGCTCTCTTCATCCGGCCTCACTCTACGCCGAGCACCGCGGCGAGGATGAGCATCAGCGCCGCGCCGGCCGCCACGCCTCCGGCCGCCATCCCGCGGCCGCCCGGTGCAAAGGCCTGGGGTAGCAGTTCGATCACGACGAGCGCGAGCATCGCGCCGGCCGCGAAGGCGAACGAGAACGGCAGCAGCCAGCCGATCTGCTCGACCAGCAGGTAGGCGACGACCGCCCCCACGGGCTGCGGCGCGCTGGTCAGCACCGCAGCCCAGAACTGCTGCGACCGGCCGAAGCCGGCGGCCTCCATCGGGATCGCCACGCTCGTGCCCTCGGGGATGTTCTGGAGGCCGATCGCCAGGATGACGAACAGCGCCAGGCCCTCGGTGTCGGAGGCGAATGCGGTGCCGATCGCGAATCCCTCGGGCAGGCTGTGCACCAGCAGCACGCCGAACACGAGCAGCGAGCGCCTGACCCCCGCTCCGCGCAGCTGGCCCACGTGCACGTCGCGAGCCTCGAGCGCGTGGCGCGTGCCGAGCAGGAAGGCCGTCCCGGCGGCGAGCCCTGCCGCGACCGAGACCGAGCCATCCTCGTCGAGGGCCGGCAGCAGCAGTCCGACGATCGACGCCACCCCCATCAAGCCTGCTGCGACCCCCCACAGGAATGGGCGCAGCCGCTCCGCGTGCTCGCCGAGCAGGAAGACCGGCACAGCGCCGAGGCCGGTGGCCAGTGCGGTCGCGCTCCCGGCAAGCGCGAGGACCGCGACCTCCACGTTCCGCCCTAGCGCTCGATCAGGTCGTTGTCGAGCGCGTACCGCACCAGCTCCGCGCGGCTCGAGAGGCCGAGCTTCTGCTGGATGTGCGAGCGGTGCGTCTCGACCGTGCGGACACTGAGGTAGAGCTGCCCCGCGATCTCGCTGTTGGTGTGACCGAGCGCGATCAGGCTCAGCACCTCGAGCTCACGCTCGCTCAGGTCGCCGGGCGGGCCGGTCGGCGTCGCCTGCGCCTTGGCGATACGCGCGCCGAGCTCGGGGTTGAGCCACGTGCCGCCGCCGGCCGCGGCGCGAACGGCCTGCACGAGCTCGGCCCCGGCGGCCTGCTTGAGCACGTAGCCCTGCGCGCCGGCGCGCAGCGCCTCACGGGCGAACGCCGGGTCCTCCTGCATCGTGAGCACCACGATCGCGGTCTGGGGTGAGCTCTCGAGCATGGCCGGGATCGCCTCGAGACTCGATCCTCCCGGCATGTTGAGGTCGAGCACGAGCACCGCCGGCTTGTAGCCGAGCACGGTTCGTCGCGCGGCGTCCACGTCGCCGGCCTCGGCCACCACCTCGAGGTCGTCCTCTGCGTCGAGCAGCATGCGCAGTCCGCTTCGAACGACCGCGTGGTCGTCCGCGAGCACGATCGAGATCACGCTGTCCTGGTCCACGAGCGGTGACCGTATCGCTGACGTCATCTCCGTGAGCGTGCCGGCCCTGCGGAGAACTACCGAGGCCGCCCGTAGCGCCCCGTAGCGAGGACGGGTGGCGCGGCCGGATGTCCGTGGACCCGAGAGCGACGACCATCGAAGGAGAACGAACGAAGGAGTGCAATGGACCTCACGGAGCACAACCAGTCGCTGATGGAGGAGAGCGGGCTCGGCCTCTTGCCGGGCATCACCCTCGCGCTTGCGCTCGTGGTCTTCGCGATGGCGCTGCTGCTCACCGGCTCCATGTGGGCGGTCGTCGGAGTGCTCATCCTGATCGGCGTCGTGACCGCCTCGATCCTGACGGTGGTCGTCGCCCTGATCGACGAGAGCGAGCGCGGAACCTGGCTGCGCCGTCACATCCCGGGCCTCGCGCCCCCTCTCAGCCCCAGGACCACACGGAGAAGCACCGATGCTCCTCATTGACACCAGCGAACGCCAGAAGACCGAGCTTCGTGAGCGCAAGGCCGGCGAGGCCGCTCGGCTCGAGCGGGCCGAGCGCCGCCGAATGCGCCTGCGGGACGCCGGACTGATCTTCGGGATCCTCTCGATTGTGGGAGGCATCCTGCTGGCCGTGCTGCTCGCGCCGCGCGGACCGCTTGGATCCGGCGGCGACGAGACGCACGGAGCGACCGGCGCCGCTCCGAGCGCCGTGGCCGCGGCCCCGACCGCCGCGGAGGCCAAGGGCGTCAAGTTCGAGAAGTTCGAGCGAGTCGACCCGGCCCTGCCGGCGATCCCGCCCGGTCAGGTCAAGCGGTTCAAGGTCGACGTGTATGAGCACGTGACCAAGGTCTCCGACGAGCTCGCGCCGACCGAGGTGTGGTCCTACGCCATCAACGGCGTCGAGCACCGAGGGACCGGCGTGTCCGAGCCGATGGTCGTCGAGGTCGGCGACAGGGTGAGGATCGACCTCGTCAACGGCTCGACCGAGCGGATGAACGTGCGCATGCCGCACTCGATCGACTACCACTCCTCGGAGATCAACCCCGGCGAGGCGTTCAAGACCATCCCGCCGGGCGGCACGCACACATTCGAGTTCACCGCCAAGCACCCCGGCGTGTTCATGTACCACTGCGCGACCGACCCGGTGCTGCACCACACCGGCGCGGGAATGGTCGGCGCGATGATCGTCAAGCCGAGGAACCTGGCGCCAGTCGACCGCGAGCTGTGGATCAACCAGCAGGAGTTCTACATCGGCAAGCCGGGCGGTCGGGCCGACATGCACAAGATGCAGGCCAAGGCGCCGGACGTGATCGCGTTCAACGGCTACGCGGCCCAGTACAAGAAGGAGCCGATCGCCGTGACGAAGGGTGAGCGGATCCGGATGTTCGTCCTCAACTCGGGTCCGTCGATTTGGTCCGCCTTCCACGTCATCGGGACGGTGTTCGACAAGACCAACATCGAGGGCGTCGTCGGCCGGCACGCGCAAACGGTCAACCTCGCGCCGTCGCAGGGCGGCTGGGTCGAGTTCACGCTCGAGGACGAGGGCACCTACCCCTTCGTGACCCACGCCTTCGGGGACATGGTCAAGGGGTCGGTGGGTGTGCTCGCGACCGAGCACGCGCCGCAGGCAGGCATGAGGCACTGACGTGGAAGCCACGAGGGCCTCCCATCCAAGTCCGACGGCCGAGCAGGTCCGCGAGCGCCTCGACCTCCTGATCGCCGATCTCTTCGCCGGCAATCGCAGCGGCTCGATCCCAACTCTCGATGTGCGCTCCCGCTCGGGCGGACTCGTGGCCTCAGCGCTCATCCCGCCCGCGCGACCGGGGGACGAGCCGCTCGGGCTCGAGATCACGATTCCGGGCTCACGCCACCGGTCCTAGCGGGACCCTCGGGCGGGCCGAGCAGCGCCCGCAGCTCCGAGAGCATGTGGCCGCGGGCTCTCGAAGACGTCGCCGTAGGTGTAGCGCCGGAACTCGTCCCCGCGGGCCCGGGCCTCGCGCTCGCGGCGGCGGTCCTGCTCCCAGGCGTGGCGGGACGAGTGGTAGCGGTAGCTGTCCAGCTCCACCGTCAGCCGGTGCTCGGGCCAGCGGCAGTCGACCCGCCGCTCGCTCGCGACCTTGTTGGTGCGGGGCAGGGGCAGCCCCGCCTCTTTCAGCACCCGGATGAACCGGGACTCGAGACGGCTGAGCGTGACGGGGATCTCCCCGCGCATGATGCGCCGCAGCTTGGGTCCACCCGGGCTTCGCGGCCGGCGCGCGAGTATGGCCTCCACCTGCGCCGGCGTCGTGCGGAAGCGCACGCCCGCCTCGTGGCAGGCGCGGGCGAGCTCGTCCTCGTCGAGCTCGGCGGCGAGGTCGACGAGGGTGCGGGGTGGGGTGGTGACCGGGACGCCGCGCCAGACCATGCTCTCGGCCGGCTTGCTGGTGCGGGAGCGCTTCGTGCGCACGCCCTTCACCCGGCGCTCGCCCGGCGTGGTGACCTCCGGGGGCGGCGCCTGGCCCTTCAGCAGCCCCAACAGGTAGGCCGCCGCTCTCCCGCTCAGCAGCGCTCCCGGCCCGCAGGCGAGGACGGCCGCCAGGTAGCGGGCTTCCAGGCTTGGTGCGCGGTGACCGACCCGGTAGACGCCGCGGTGCACGCGGATGAGAGCGCCCGTCCGGGACGCGGTGGTTGATCTCGTCGGCGCTGATGCCCGCGGCGAGGAGCTGGGTACGGGTCACGACGCCATGCGCCCGGCTGGCGATCCGAGCCAGTTCTCGCTCAACCGTCCTGGACTTTCGTGGGCCACTGGCCACCAAAGTCAGGACGGGTCGGGATTTCGCCCCCCGACGGCCGGTCCGGTCGCGGCGGCTATCGTCACATTCATGGCCAAGCGCGACCCTCGGATGATCCCGCTCGGGTACGGGAAGTTCGTGCGCGCCGACCGCATCTACGCGCTCGTGCCGATCGAGGGATCCGAGCGGCGCGACGGCCGCCGCACCTACGTCCACGTGGACGGACTCACCGAGCCGCTCGTGGCCTCGCGCTCCGAGCGCGCGATCCTCGCCGACGCCGAGGCGGCGCTCACCGAGGCGGCGGGCATCCCGCGTCGCTCGCGCGTCGCGGCCGGCCAGGAGAGCCTGCTCTAAAGGTCCTCGACTTCCTTCAGGACCTTCTGGACCGACTCCTTGGCGTCGCCGAACAGCAGCGCCGTGTTCTCCTTGTAGAAGAGCGGATTGTCGATGCCCGCGAAGCCGGTGTTCATCGAGCGCTTGAGGACGATCACGGCGCCGGCCTTGTCCACGTCGAGGATCGGCATCCCGTAGATCGGCGAGTCCGTCTGCTCGCGCGCGGCGGGGTTGGTCACGTCGTTGGCGCCGATCACGAGCGCGACGTCGGTCTGCGGGAACTCCGGGTTGATCTCGTCCATCTCCTTGAGATGGTCGTAGGGCACGTCGGCCTCGGCGAGCAGCACGTTCATGTGGCCGGGCATGCGGCCGGCCACCGGGTGGATGGCGTAGCGCACCTCGACGCCGCGCTTCTCGAGCTCGTCCGCGAGCTCGCGCACCGTGTGCTGCGCCTGGGCGACGGCCATCCCGTAGCCCGGCGCGACCACCACCTTGGATGCGTAGGCGAGCTGGATCGCCACGTCCGACGGGTCGGTCGAGCGCACCGGCCGTTCCTCTCCGTCGCCGCCGGCGCCGGCCGCCACCGCCACGCCGCCGAACCCTCCGGCCACGATGTTCGGTATCGAGCGGTTCATCGCCTCGGCCATCTGCATCGTGAGGATCGAGCCCGAGGCGCCCACCAGCATGCCGGCCACGATCAGCGCCACGTTGTCGAGCGCCAGCCCGGCCGCGGCGGCCGATAGGCCGGTGCAGGCGTTCAGCAGCGAGATCACGACCGGCATGTCGGCGCCGCCGATCGGCAGCACGACCATGTTGCCGAGCACCGCCGCCGCCACGAGGATCACGATGAACAGGCCCTGGGACTCGGCGCCGGCGGCGATGGCCACAGAGCAGCCGACCGCCACCAGCAGCAGGAGCGCGTTCACGACCTGCTGCGCGGGGAGCTGGATCGGGCGCCCGGGCAAGAGCTCCTGCAGCTTCGCGAAGGCGATGTTCGAGCCCCAGAAGGACACCGAGCCGATGATCGCCGCGAGGAGGATCGGGATCAGGGCCTCGAGCTCCGGGTTGCCGCCGGTGATCTCCAGCGCCTCGCGGTACTCGACGAACGAGATCAGCGCCACCGCGCCGCCGCCGACGCCGTTGAACAGCGCCACCATCTGCGGCATCTGGGTCATCTTCACGCCGCGCGCCGCGGGCACGCCCACGGCGGTCCCGATCGCCACGCCGAGCGCGATCAGCCCGTAGTCGTCGACGAAGTCCCAGAGCAGCGTCGCCACCACGGCGATCGCCATGCCCACCGCGGCCACCGCGTTCCCCTTGCGCGCCGTGCTCGGGTGGGTGAGCAGCCGCAGGCCGAGGATGAAGCAGATGAACGCGAGGATGTAGAGGACCTGGATGAAGTCCGGGTCCTGGAGGAACGACGCCGTGAGCGTCACCGTTACGCGTCCTTCTTCGGCTCGGGGCGCTTCCTGAACATCTCGAGCATCCGGTCCGTGACGAGGAAGCCGCCGACCACGTTGATGGTCCCGAAGGCGATCGCGATCACGAGCAGCAGCTCGTTGAGGAAGCCGGCGGCCTCCCCGATCAGGAGCAGCCCGCCCAGCAGCACGATGCCGTGGATCGCGTTCGTGGCCGACATCAGCGGCGTGTGCAGCGTGTTCGGCACCTTCGAGATCACCTCGAAGCCGACGAACGCCGCCAGCACGAGGATGGTGAGCTCGGTGAGGAGATCCATGGCTACGCGGTGACCCCGGCGGCGTTCCGCGCGCCCTCGTGCACGATCTCCCCGTCGCGCGTGATGCAGGCGCCCGCGATCACCTCGTCGTCGAAGTCGACGGCGAGCTCGCCGCCCTCGCCGGCCATCAGCTCGAGCAGCGACATCACGTTGCGCGCGTACAGCGCGGAGGCGTGGTCGGGCATCTGGGAGGCCAGGTTGAGCGGCCCCACCAGGGTCACGTCCTCCTTGACGACCGTCTCGCCGGGCTCGGTGAGCTCGCAGTTGCCGCCCGTCTCCGCCGCCAGGTCGACGATCACGGAGCCCGGCGACATGTTCTTCACCGCCTGCTCGGTCACGAGCAGCGGCGCCTTGCGACCGGGCACGGCGGCCGTCGCGATCACGGCGTCGACCTTGCCGATCTCGACCGCGAGCAGGTCGCGCTGCTTCGCCTGCTCCTCGTCGGTCAGCTGGCGCGCGTAGCCGCCCGCCGCCTCGGCGTCCTCGAGCCCCATGTCGAGCTCGAGGAAGCGCGCTCCGAGCGACTCGATCTGCTCCTTCACCGCCGAGCGCACGTCGAACGCCTGCACCACCGCGCCGAGCCTGCGCGCGGTGGCGATCGCCTGCAGGCCCGCCACGCCGGCGCCGAGCACGAGCACCTTCGCGGGCCGCACCGTGCCGGCCGCCGTGGTCAGCATCGGGAAGAAGCGCGGCAGCCGCTGGGCCGCGATCAGCGCCGCCAGGTAGCCGGCCACGGTGGCCTGCGAGGAGAGCGCGTCCATCGACTGGGCGCGCGAGATGCGCGGGATGGCCTCCATCGCGAACGACGTCACGCCCGCGTCCGCCAGGCCGCGCACGGTGTCCGACGCCGTGAGCGGCGCGAGAAAGCCGATCAGCACCGTGCCCCGCCCGAGCCGGCCGATCTCCTCGGCGCTGGGAGGCGCGACCTTGGCCACCACCTCGCCGGAGAACCCCTCGCCCAGGCTCGCGCCCGCCTCGGTATAGGCGTCGTCGGGATAGTGGGCTTCGGCGCCGGCGCCCGTCTCCACGGTCACCTCGACGCCCTTCTGGGCGAGCCGCTCCACCACCTCGGGCACCAGCGCCACGCGGCGCTCGCCCGACGCCGATTCCTTGGGTACTGAGACGTTCATAAGCCTGACAAGGGGGGTCGGGGGCGCGGCACTCTAGCCGAAGCCGGGGTCCTGGGGCGCCGCCCGGAGCTGCCACTACACTCGAACCGACGGTCTGCGCCGGCCGCGGACCGCCTCCATGGCAGAGAAGACAGTCGAGAAGCTCGATCGCGTCGTCGTCCGGTTCGCCGGCGACTCGGGCGACGGGATGCAGCTCACCGGAAGCCGCTTCACCGACGCGACAGCGGTCGTCGGCAACGACCTCGCCACGCTGCCCGACTTCCCCGCGGAGATCCGCGCGCCCGCGGGCACGCCGCACGGCGTGTCCGCCTTCCAGATCCACTTCGCCTCGCGCGACATCCTCACCCCGGGCGACCACCCGAACGTGCTCGTGGCGATGAACCCCGCCGCCCTGATCACCCAGCTCGCCGCCGTCGAGAAGGGCGGCACGGTGATCGTCAACGAGGACGGCTTCACCGATCACAACCTGCGCAAGGCGGGCTACCCGTCGAACCCGCTCGACGACGACACGCTCGACGACTTCCAGGTCTTCCGCGTGCCGATGACCTCGATGACCGTGCGCGCCACCGAGGACATCGAGGGCATCAGCTCGCGCGACGCGGCGCGCAGCAAGAACCTGTTCGCGCTCGGGCTCGTGTCCTGGATGTACGGGCGCCCGACCACGCCGACCGTCGACTGGGTGGAGAAGAAGTTCGCGGACCGGCCCGAGATCAAGGCGGCCAACCTGGCCGCCTTCCGGGCGGGCTACAACTTCGGCGAGACCGCCGAGCTGCTGGCGGTCCACTACGAGGTCGATCCCGCTCCGGCGCCGCCCGGCACCTACCGGAACGTGAACGGCACGCAGGCGCTGGCCTACGGGCTGATCGCCGCGAGCGTGCAGTCCGGCCTCCAGCTCTTCCTCGCGAGCTATCCGATCACCCCGGCGTCCGAGCTCCTGCACGCGCTCTCGCGCCACCAGCGCTTCGGCGTGCGCACGATCCAGGCCGAGGACGAGATCGCGGCCGCGAACATGGCGCTCGGAGCCGCGTTCTCGGGTCACCTCGGCGTCACGGCCACGCAGCGGCCCGGGCATGGACCTCAAGGCCGAGACGATCGGCCTCGCGGTCGCGATGGAGCTGCCGCTCGTGGTCGTCGACTTCCAGCGCGCCGGCCCCTCGACCGGCATGCCGACCAAGACCGAGGCCGCCGACCTGCTGATGGCCCTCCACGGGCGCCACGGCGAGTCGCCGCTGCCGGTGATCGCCGCCTGCACGCCGGGCGACTGCTTCGACGCCGCGATCGAGGCCGCCCGCATCGCGGTCACCCACCGCACGCCGGTGATCCTGCTGGCCGACACCTTCCTGGCGAACTCCTCCGAGCCCTGGCGGCTCCCCGACGTGAGCTCGCTGCCCGCGATCGACCCTGACTTCGCGACCGCGGCGAACGACGGCGACGCCTTCATGCCCTACCTGCGCGATGAGAACCTGGCGCGCCCCTGGGCGATTCCCGGCACGCCCGGGTTGCGGCACCGGATCGGCGGCCTCGAGAAGGAGGAGCGCACCGGCAACATCTCCTACGAGCCCGCGAACCACGAGTACATGACGCGGCTGCGCGCCGAGCGCATCGCGCGTGTGGAGGTGCCCGACGTCGAGGTCGACGACCCCGATGGCGACGCCGCTCTGCTCGTGCTCGGCTGGGGCTCGAGCTACGGCGCGATCCAGGGAGCGGCGCGCCGCGTGCGGCGCGAGGACGGGCTCAAGGTCGCCACCGCGCACATCAGGCACCTGAACCCGATGCCGGGCAATCTCGGCGACGTGCTGCGCGCCTACGAGCGCGTGCTCGTGCCGGAGATGAACCTGGGACAGCTGGCGACGCTCCTGCGCGCCGAGCACCTGATCGACATCGAGAGCTACACGAAGGTCGACGGCCTGCCGATCCTCACGCGCGACGTGATGGAGCAGGTGCGGGAGCGGCTCGCGTGAGCGGCGACGGGCACAGCGACAACGGCGGTACGCCGCTGCCCGTGCTGACCAAGGCGGACTTCTCCTCGGACCAGGAGACGCGCTGGTGCCCGGGCTGCGGGGACTACGCGATCCTCGCGTCTGTCCAGGGCCTGATGCCGGAGCTCGGCGTGCCGCCGGACAAGATCGTGTTCGTCACGGGCATCGGCTGCGCCGGGCGCTTCGTCTACTACATGGACACCTATGGGATGCACGGCATCCACGGCCGGGCGCCCGCGCTCGCCACCGGGGTTGCCACCTCGCGGCCCGACCTGTCGGTCTGGGTGGTGTCCGGGGATGGCGACGCCCTCTCGATCGGCGGCAACCACCTGATCCACGCGCTGCGCCGCAACGTGCCGCTCAAGATCCTGCTCTTCAACAACCAGATCTACGGCCTCACGAAGGGCCAGTACTCGCCCACGAGCGAGGAGGGCAAGGTCACCAAGTCCACGCCCTTCGGGTCCCAGGATCACCCGTTCAACCCCGTGTCGCTGGCGCTCGGGGCCGAGGCGACCTTCGTGGCGCGGACCGTCGACACCGACAAGAAGCACCAGGCCGATGTGCTGCGCGCGGCGGCCGCCCACCGCGGGGCGGCGTTCGTCGAGATCTACCAGAACTGCAACGTCTTCAACGACGGCGCGTTCGACGCGGTGCGCGCCAAGGGCCAGAGGGAGCAGAACCAGATCCCGCTCGAGCACGGACAGCCAGTGCGCTTCGGGCTGGACGGCGAGCGCGGCGTGATGCGCGGCCCTGACGGCCGCCTGGAGCTGGTCGACGTCGCCGACGTCGGCGAGGACGCGCTCCTCGTGCACGACGCCGAGCGCTCGGACCCGAGCCTCGCGTTCGAGCTCGCCCAACTCGCGGCTCAGCCAACCGGTCCCACCCCGATCGGCGTCTTCCGCTCCGTCGAGCGTCCGATCTACGGCGAGCAGCTCCAGCAGGCGCTCGAGGAGTCGCGCGCCGGGGTGGGCAAGCAGCAGCTCGAGGAGCTGCTGCACTCGGGCGAGACCTGGTCGGTCGAGTAGGGCCTGGGTCGCGACCGACCGCGCCACGACCGGGAGGCCGGCCCGGCGGTCAGTCCCCCGCGAGCGTCGAGGGGTCGGCGGGCACGTCCACGGCGAGCTCCCTGAGCGCATCGAGTGGAACGATCTCGAGCGCCAGCTCGTTGGTCGCCGCCAGCACCACGTAGGCGGCCGCGCCGTCCTCGTAGGCGCGCAGCCAGTTCACGGCGGTCACGCACCAGCGGTCGCCGGGCACCAGGCCGGGGAAGCGGAACTGCGGCAGCGGCGTGGTCAGGTCGTTCCCGATCGAGCGCTGGTGGTCGAGGAACTCCTGGGTCACGACGGCACAGATCGTGTGACTGCCGAGATCTTCGGCGGCCGTGTTGCAGCAGCCGTCGCGGAAGAAGCCGGTCAGGGGGTCGGTGCCGCAGGTCGAGAGCTCGCCACCCAACACGTTCCGCGCTGTCACGGTGGCAGTATCCCGTAGCACGAGATCGGGTACGTTGCGCGCATGTCCAGATCGCTCCCCGCCGCCGTCCTCGCCCGTCCCGCTCGTCTGGCGCTCGCGGCCGCTCTGGCGCTCGCGGCCGCTCTGGCGCTCGCGGCTCCGGCCGACGCTCGCTCGTTCGTGATCAGGGCGACCGGAAGCACCACCGGCTTGGGGGAGGTCCAGGCGATCGGCGACTTCAAGCCCGCCACGGGCCCGCGCCTCGGCGCGGCGCTGCGCGCCTTCGGGCCGTCCACGAGCAGGCGTGGGGGCGGCGAGATCTGCCGCGTGCGCTGGGCGAACCTCGGCGTGTTCGGGATCTTCCAGAACTTCGGCGGCACCGACTCGTGCCGGCCGCGGGGCGGCCGGGCCCAGAAGGTCGTGGTGAGCGGCGACCGGCCCTGGCGGACCTTCAGGGGCCTGCGGCTGGGCGACGGGATCGCACGGATCAACCGCCTGCATCCGGAGGCGCGCCGGACGCCGCGCGGCTTCCGGCTCGTGGAGGGCGTGCTCCCGTTCGGCACGCCGGTGCGCTACGCGGTGCTGGGCGCCCGGATCGCGAACGGGCGCGTGAGCGCGTTCACGATCTTCGTCGGGGCGGCGGGGGATTAGGCCGCAAGCTCGAGGACCACTTCGGACACACCGGCGCCCGCGTGGTGCTCGTCGAGGTGGCTGGTGAGCTTCTTCATCAGCCGGTGAGCGGGCACGTTGTCCGCCGCCATGGTCGCCGTGAAGCGGCGAATGCCGAGAAAGCGTGCCCTGGCGGCCAGGAGCGCGGCGAGCTGCGAGCCGACGCCGCGGCGCTGCCAGTCGTCCGCGACGACGATCGCCACCTCGGCGGCGGCGGGGTCGTCATGGAGGCGGACGAAGCGTCCGACCGCGATCAGGCGGCGCGCTGGATCGGTCGGACTTTCGACCACCAGTGCCACATGATCGCGGCCGTTCACCTCGGTGAGATACCGCAGCTCCGCCCGGCTGAAGCTGCGCTTGGGTGTGAGGAAGCGCCGCTGCACGCTCTCGTCCGAGAGCTGCCGCAGCCCCATCTCCAGCATGCGCTTGTCGTCGGCGCGGATCGACCGGATCAGGATCGGGGCTCCGTCTGGAAGGCGCTTGAGCACTCCTGAAGGGTTGCTAGCGGGGGTCCGGGCTTGTGTGAAGTGCGTCACGCTCGCGTCGTGCGCGAGGGACCGGGCTCGGCCCGGGCCGGAGCGTCCCGTTCGTAGTCGAGCTCCGTACGGGCTACGCCGAGCGAGTGCAGTAGCTCGTTTGCGTGCTCGAGGTCGCGGGCGCTCGCCGACGGCCGCGGCGAGCCGGGCCGCCGAGCCCAGCGCCGCCTCCGGATCGAGGAAGAAGGTGAGCGCTCCGAGCGGCGACAGCTCGACGGTGCGCCGCCCGCGCCGGATGGTGGCGCTGCCCGTCTCGCCGCGGAAGCAGCGCAGCGCCTGCGCGCTTGCCTCGGTGGGCACGGCGGCCACGGCCTCGTCGAGGCGGGCGACGACCGCGGGGGTCAGCCCGCGCGCTCCGGCCAGGCCGCCTGCGGCGGCCACCTCCGCGATCCGCTCGAGCACCTCCGCCGTGGTGAGCTCGCCGTCGCAGCCGATCCCGAAGATCGCCGCGAGCACGGGCGGCTGCGCCCGGGCTGCCAGCCGCGCCGCGGCTGCCATCAGCACGGCGTCGCAGAGCGGGCTGGCGAGGCCGGGCTCGTCGCCGTGGGCGAGCGCGTCGCCGCCCACGTCGAGGAACACGAGCAGGTCACACCCGAGCCCGGCGACCGCCGCCGCGAGCCCGTCCGCGATCGCGGCCGGACCGAGCGTGGCGTCCACCAGCACGCACTCCTCGCCGAGCAGCGCGGCCATCCTCGACTCGGCGAACAGCACGCCGCTCTCGCGGACGCGTGTCGCGCCGCTCGCAGCGAGCACGCCGGGTGCGAGCTCGCGCGCGCCCTCGATCTCGGCGGCCGCCCGCGGGCCGGGGCGGGGGTCGATCGGGCGCCGCTCCCAGCTCACGCCGCCCACCACGGGCGCCGCGCCGCGCAGGCGGCAGGCCTCGGCCGTGGCCAGGGCGCCAACCACGTCGCCGCCCCCGCCGATGCCGAGCACGAGCGGGCGGCGCGCGGCGTCGAGCAGCCGGTCGGCGTCGGTCATCCGCCCCGGCGCAGGAGCCAGGCGAGCTGCGCCTGGCGCTCGACCACCGCCGCGACCTCGAGCGCGCGCGCCGGTGAGCCGCCGAGCGCGAGCACACCGTGACGGCTCATCAGCACGGCGGAGCGCTCGCCGAGCGCCTCCACGCAGGCGTCCGCGAGCTCCTGGCCTCCGCTCTCGGCGAAGGCGGCCGTGCGCACGGCGCCGCCCGCGGCGTCCTCGAGCTCCTCGGTCCCGGTGTCGAGCGGCTCGCCGCTGAAGCTCCACGCGGTCGCGTGGACGGAATGGGTGTGTACGAGCGCTCCCGCGTCCGGGCGCGCCGCGTACACCGCCAGGTGGACGCGCCGCTCGCTCGAGGGCTCTCTGCTGCCGGCGAGCACCTCGCCCGCGGGCGAGAGCGCCACGAGGTCGTCCGCGGTGAGCTCGGGATAGGGCAGGCCCGCCGGGGTGATCAGGATCGAGTCGCCGTCGCGTGCGCTCAGGTTGCCCGAGCTGCCGGCCACGAGGCCGAGCTCGCGCATCGCCTGGGCGGCGGCCACCAGCTCAGCCCGCAGCGACACCGCGGATCGCCTCGTCGAAGGGCGGCTCGAGCACGCCCGCCTCGGTGAAGATGGCGCTCACGAGCTGGGCGGGGGTCACGTCGAAGGCGGGGTTGAAGGCCTCGGCCCAGCCCACCACCTCGGCCGGGTCGCGCTCCTCGATCGGGATGTCGGCACCGCTCGCCGTGGCGGGGTCGATCGTCGAGACCGGGGCGGCGACGTAGAACGGCACGTCGTGCCGATCGGCCAGCACCGCCAGCGGGTAGGTCCCGATCTTGTTCGCCACGTCGCCGTTGGCGGCGATGCGGTCCGCTCCCACCACCACGCGGTCGACCAGCCCGCGGGCCATCAGCGAGCCGGCGCTCGCGTCGGCGATCACGCGGTGGGGGATGCCCGCGCGGTCGAGCTCCCAGGCGGTCAGGCGCGAGCCCTGGAGCAGCGGCCGCGTCTCGTCGACCCACACGCTCGCGAGGCAGCCCCGCTCCCAGGCGGCGCGCAGCACGCCGACGCCCGTGCCGTAGCCCGCCGTGGCGAGCGGGCCGGTGTTGCAGTGGGTGAGCGCGCGGTCGCCCTCCCTGAAGCGCTCGGCGCCGAGCTCGGCCAGACGCCGGTCCGCCCGCTCCTGCCCGGCGTGCAGCTCGCGCGCGGTCGCGAGCGGATCCGTCGCCGCGAGCGAGCGCTCGATCGCCCAGGCCAGGTTCACGGCCGTCGGCCGGGTGGCGCGCAGGAGCGCGCCCGCCGCCTCGCGATCGTCGGCGAGCGCGAGCCCGTAGGCCGCGGCCACGCCGATCGCCGGTGCGCCGCGTACGGCGAGCGTGCGGATGCAGTCGGCCACCTGCTCGGGCGTCTCGCAGGCGATCCAGCGCTCCTCGCCCGGCAGCGCCCGCTGGTCGAGCACGTGCAGCGCGCCGTGCTCGAAGCGGAGCGGCTGGATGTCGGCGTCGCTGCTCACCGCGCCGGACGGTACTTACACTCACGGGCGGCGTACCGCTCGGCTGGGTTGTCGCTCCTCATGGCTGCGATGGCGCTCGCGTGGATGGCGGCGCCGGTCGCGAGGGCGGGGGAGGGCACCGGCAGCTCGCTCAGGTCGTGCTGGCCCTCGGGGACGAGGACCGTGGACGCCGGGATCGGCGGCCGGCCGTATCTTCTTCAGGCCCACGAGCGACGCCGACCGCGTCTACCTGGGCAGTCACCGGACCGGGCGCCGCACCCCGATCGGCTGGAATCTGCTCTTTCGATGCCGAGGAGGTCGTGTCGACGCGCTTCGCGCGCCGCTGGTGGCGATCGCGACGGTGAATGCCAATCCCGGTGGGAGCTTCTCCTCGATCTGGGTTCGGCGCGTCCGCGACGGCCGTCCGCTCGCGCGGCTCGGCGCCGCTCCGGACGCCCCGCCGGTCGGGGTGGGGCGCTCCGATCCGGACCAACGTCAGCGACCTGGTGATGCGCGGCGACGGCGCCGTCGCCTGGATCGTCGAGGTCAGGGAGGAGGGGACGGCCGCGCCGGTCTACGAGCTGCGCGGCGCCGGGTTGCGCCATCGGCCCGTCAGACCAGAGACCAGGGGTCGCAGCCATACGCCAAGGCGTTGGCATAAAACGACCCTGCGCTCCCCTCATCTCCCCCAGCGTTGGCGATGGCGATCTGCGACTTCGCGATCGCGCACACGGTGTCATGGCTCAGCGGCATATACGCGTGTGCTTCGTCGGTGCCGGGTGAGGCGAGGGCGAAGCCCAGAGCAAGGGCGGGGACGGCCAGCAGTGCGAAGAATCGCCGCGTCATGGTTTTCTCCTGGGTGGATTGACGCCTTGTACTGCGGCGGATGTTCGTTCGCGGATCACCGTTGTCATCCGCACTTTCGATCTCCCCGCTGCTCCTGCTTTGCATGGATACGAGCAGTCAGTGCGCCAGTGCTCCCCTTCCACGGATGCAGCAGCGAGGCGGAGGCCGACCCGCACGCCAGGGACGGTCGCTGCTCGTCCCGAGCGACCGCCTGGCCGGAACAGCTGGGGACGCCCGCATCCCTGAGAGAGCGGGCGCGGAGTCCCGTAAGGGGATCCCTTACATACACGGCCTGTGATCCGGCAGGGGTATCACGATCGCCTCGGAACACAGCACCACGAGATCCTTGGACGGCCCGGAGTCCGCGCGGATCCGAGCTCGGCCACTCAGCGCTTGGTCTCGTACCTGGTCAGGAGCACGCCGTCGGGAAACGTCCGGGTCTCCACCAGGGTCAGGTTCACCCAGTTGTCCAGGTTCGTAAAGAACGGCGTGCCGCTGCCCACCAAGACCGGTGCGGTGGCCAGCACGTACTCGTCGATCAGCCCGGCCCGCATGGCCGCTGCGGCGAGTGTGGCGCCGCCGATGTCCATGGGACCGCCGTCCTCGGCCTTGAGCCGGGTGATCTCGGTGACCGCGTCGCCGGTGACCAGGCGGGTGTTCCAGTCGACCGTGCTGGTCGTCGAGGAGAACACCACTTTCGGCATGTCCCGCCAACGGCGGGCGAACTCGATCTCCGCTGGCGTGACGCCAGGCTGCTGGTCAGCGGTCGGCCAATGGGAGCTCATCGTCTCCCACAGTTTGCGCCCGTACAGCGCCAGGCCCGTCGCGCCCACCCGGTCGGACCACCACTCGAACAGCTCGTCGCTCGGCACGCTCCAGCCGAGGTCGTCGCCGGGCGCGGCGATGTAGCCGTCCAGGCTCAGATTCATGCCAAAGGTCAGTTTCCGCATGGCGTCAGCCTCCCGAGTCGGTATTCGGCGTACAGACCAGCACGGCGCGGAAAAATCATCGGTCAGGCCACACCGAGGGCCGGTTGACCACCACGCCAAGCGGATGCTGCGTACGGAAGGGAACCCCTTGCGGGCACTCCGCCTGCATACGGGCACCTTTCCCGGTGGAGGCGGCGCCGCGTGTCCCGCAACACCCGCCCGATGAATGCCCGATGAGGGGGCGACAACCGGGACAACACACGACGCCCGCCTTCACGCGAGCGAGCGCGCCGGCCGCCAACTCCTGCGCTCCTGCCCTGGGACGAGCAGCGAAAGCGCACGTCCAGGCTGCTGCTCCTCGACTGGAGCAGCAGTGACATGCGCCCGCGCCAATGCCCGCTCGCTGCTGAGTTGGACGAGGAGCGGAAGTGCGGCTTCGCATGGAAGCGGCGGTTCGCGACCGCCGGCTGGGTCATTCCCGGGCCTTGCGTAGGAGCGTCGAGACGCGTTGCCGTGTGACACCGAAGCGGTCCGCGATCTGTTCCATCGTCATGCCCTCGGCGTGTAGCGCCTGCGCCTCCGCTCGGCGCACGTCCGCGCCGCTGGTGTCGAGCGCCCTTGAGCTTTCTGTGAGCAGCTGGACGATGAGCGGACTGTCGTCTCCGGAGACGAGCTCGGTGTACGACGTCCCTTTTGAGCGCGAGCGGCGCAGCTTGGCGATCCGCTTCTTGATCAGGCTTGCACGCCTGCCGTTGTCGGCGAGGACGTCCTCAAGCGTGATTAGAGCGTTAAGGAATTCGTCTTCGGCCATTGGCTCCGTTCGGTCGCAGAGATTGTGAGGGGACCTCAAGCGGGCAACTGCTATTGCGGCAACTGCTATTGCGGCAACTGGGATTGCAGCAACTGGTATTGCAGCAACGGCTATTGCGGCAATGCCTATTGCGCGGTATTCTACTGGCCGTTTTGGACGTTGCGTCGCTCTGGAGCCGTCCGGTCCGCTCGGATGAGGGCCTTGCCCGCGCCGAGCCATAGAAAGGGGGTCCTTATGGCGCCTGTCAGACAACTTTCCGTGAGCGCAAAAAGCACCGTCGGTGTCGCGACCGCCGACGGCGCCGTCACCCACGCGGCCAGGAAACGGCAACGCGGACCGGTGCGGGGTACCACCGACGGCCCGGCTGCAATGGCGATCTGCAACGCCGTAACAGGGGCGCTGAAGCACAGCTGTGGGAAAGGCCCGACGAAGGTCAAGGCGTACCGCACGCACGACCACGTAACGGTCGTCGTGCAGGACATGCTCACGACACTCGAGAGCACGCTTGTCCAAGACGGGCACGAGCAACTGGTCAGTGAAGCACGACAAGTGCTCATCGGGCGCGTCGCCAAGGAGTGCCGGGCGACCATCGAGCAGGCGACGGGACGGCGTGTGGCCGGATGGCAGACCGAAGTCAACCCGAGCGCCGACCGCGCAATCACGCTGGTCGAACTCCAGCCGCTCTAAAGCGATAATTCGTCCGGCGCGCCGGGAAGAGTTCCGGGTTTGATGCTCGGAAACCTCACCTTGCCGTAGCCGTTGACTGGCGTTGCCGGGGCTTAGTTTCGAATCCGGACGGGCGCGTTCTTGAAGAGTCCTGCCTACAGCTGAGTTTGTCCTTCGCCATCATCAATCAGCGGGGGCGTTCGACAGCGTCGGGAATCCCCGTCGAAATGCGCTTCGCTCAAGTGTGGACGCTCCGGGACGGACAGGGGATCAGGATGGAGATGTACGCGAGCCCGGACGAAGCCGTCGAAGCCGTGGGGCTGCGGGGCGGGGCGTCCTTTGGGTAGTTCCGATCATTCCGCGACCCTCCCCCCGGTCCGCGCAAGCACCTCGTAATTGTTTCGAGCCGTTTCCACGGCGCGCGAATGCCCCCTCGGTCTGGCTTGCAGGGATCTCGGAGGGGTATATGACGGGCGTGTCCGTAAAGCACCCAACTGAACGAGGCAGCGAAGGGCGGACGCTGTTCGACCGGGCCGCAGAGGCGGCCTCGAACTTTTCGAGCAGCCCGACGTTCTTTGCGGTCTGTGGATTGTTGGTGGCTGCCTGGGCCGGGTCGTACTTGCTGGTTGCAAGCGACACCCTGCACCACGTGCTCGCCGATGCAATGGCCGCGCTCACCCTGCTGCTCGTGGCGCTGCTGAAGAACGCGGAGCGTCGAGCCGAGCACGCTATTCAACTCAAGCTTGACCGGCTTGCAGAGGCCATGCTCGCCGAGCGTCGCGAACACCGGGATGACGGCGCTGAGGAGCTCGAGGAGGCCGTGGGCATGCACGACGAGGTTTGACGCGTGGAGGCGACCGAGCCCTAATCGGCGCGTCGTGGGATCGCTGTCGCCTCGGACGAAACGCGGTAGCGAGAGACCGCGAGCTCAGCCGGGAGTGCAGAAATGTTCCCTCATAGAACGCCCGCTTTGCATGGAAGGCAGAAGTCCGCTCCGCTCGGACTGGAGTTGCGCTGTCAGGCGTAAGCAGCACTCGCGATGAGCCGAGCGGCGGGCTGCCGCTGCTCGTCCGCTTCGAAAGCCTGAGACAGCGGGGACAGGATGCTTGCATCTCGGCCGAGAGCGGAAGCGGCGCCCATCGGGCGCCTGACTCTGCGGCGCTAAGCGCAGGGCTACGCTTGCCGAAGGAGCCACCTTGACCGAGCGCGACGGGTACGAGCACGGCGTCCCCTGCTGGGTCGAGACCTGGCAGGAGGACGCGGACACGGCGGCGAGGTTCTATGCCGGCGTGTTTGGCTGGGACGTGGAGAAGGTCACCCCGCCCGGTACGGACACGCGGTACTACATGTGCCGGCTGGGCGGGAGCGACGTGGCCGCGATCGGCTCGCCCCCGCAGGCCGGAATGCCGCCCGCCTGGACCACGTACGTGTGGGTCGATGACGCGGAGGCGGTCGCCGCGTGCGCGGTGAAGGCCGGCGGCAGCCTCTTGGCCGAGCCCTTTGGCAGCCTCGACGGCGGGCGGATGGCGATCGTCGCGGATCCCTCCGGCGCGGTGTTCGGCGTGTGGACGCCCGGCGCCCATCGGGGCGCGCAGCGCGTCAACGAGCCGAGCGCCTACGCGATGAGTTTCCTACGTACGCCGGACCCCGAGGGTGCCAAGGCGTTCTATGGTGCTGTGCTCGGCTGGGCAACGGAGGCGTTCGGCCCGATGCTGTTGTGGCGCCTCCCCGGCTACGTGGGCGGGGTCCCCGAGCAGCCGGTGTCGCGTGAGGTCGTGGCGGTGATGGCGCGTGCCGGTGACGGCGAGGCGGCGCACTGGAGGGTCGACTTCTGGATCGCTGACGCCGACGCAGCCGCCGCGCGCGCCACCGAGCTCGGCGGCTCGGTCGTGGCCGGCCCCGAGGACGCAGGGCCGTTCCGCGAAGCGGTGCTCGCAGACCCGGCGGCCGCGACCTTCTCGGTGAGCCAGCTGACCGCGGGCCCTTAGCGGGCGTCACGCTCCCCGGTGCCCATGAAACGCTGCTCGGGCTCGTTGCTCGCGGCCTTCGCGGTCCGCGGCGGACGCCCTAGCGCCGGGCTGCGGCTCTGATCAACGGCAATCCGCCGGGACGAGCGGGAGCCCCACCCGCTTCGCCCGCGCTGAGCTTGGTCACGCCGGCCGGGCGCGTTCTCGCGCAGACGCGACCACACTCGTTCTGGACGACGGCGCAGGTATCTCGTACGAGATGGCGAGCGTTTCGCAATCACGTGAAAGCAGTCATGAACAACCACGCGACCGATCCGCGGACGGGGCGGATACCTGGCCGGCTTGGAGTCGCGCCAGGCGCTCGTCCAGCAGCGCCAGCTGCCGCTGGCCGGTGAGCGTGCGCGGCTCGAAGGACGCCTGCACGGCCAGGCCGTCCACCAGCGCCACCAGCGCGGCCGCCTCGCGCTCGGTGTCGAGCTCCGGGTCGAGCCGGCCCGCTCGCTGCGCCTCCCGCAGGAGCTGGGCGACGCGGCCGCGCCAGCCGCGGTAGGCCACGCGCTGGGCCTTGGCGAGCGCCGGGCGCGTGAGCGCAAGTCCCAGGAAGGAGAACCAGAGCCGGGTCTCGGCGCGCCGCTCGGCATCCAGCGGCAGCCCCTCGGTCAGGATCCGGCGAACGAGCTCGAGCGGATCGGGCTCGCGCGCCGCCGCGGCGGCCATCCGCCGGCCGACGCGTTCGGCCACGAGCCGGAAGGCGAACAGCAGCAGCTCCTCCTTGTCGGGGAAGTAGTGCACCAGTGCGCCGGTCGACCAGCCGGCCTCCGCGGCCACGCCGCGCAGCGTCACGGCCTCCAGGCCGTCCCTCGAGGCCAGGCGCCACACCGCCTCCGCGAGCTCGGCTCGGCGCGCTTCGTGATCGACGATCTTCGGCATCCGAACTTAGATTCTATATCGAACGTGTGCTATAAATAAAGCATGGAACTCAAGTGGATCCTCGCAATCGGGTTCGAGGCGGCCTTCTGGACGATGCTGGCCGCCTTCCTCGTCCTGCGCTACCGCTACGGGATGGAGAACATCACGCGCCTGTTCGTGATCGGCGTGGTGATCGACACCGCGGGGATCGTCGGCCTGGGGATCTGGGACTTCGCCGTGACCGGCCACGTGAGCGTCTACACGGCGTTCATCGTCGGCCTGATCGTCTACAGCCTCACGTCTGGCCGCCGCCACCTCGAGCACCTCGACGCCTGGATGGCCAGGCGCATCCCGCGCAAGCGGCGCAAGCCGGTGGCTACCAGCCGGCCGTGCCCGGACCGCCCCTGAACGGCCCGCTCGGCTAGCCGCGTCGGGAGGGGGCCTCGCGCGGCGCGCGCGAGGCGCTGATCTCGGCGCTCGCGAGCCGGGCCAGCTCGCGCCGCAGGTCCTCGCGAAGCTCGGCCACCTCCTCGGCGGAGCGCTCGGGATCGGCCTCCGCCGTCTCGACGAGAGCCGCGGCGAGCGTCTCGTTGGCCGCCCGGAGCTCGGCCGCGGCGCGCCGGAAGTCGGGGTCGCCGCGCAGCGTGAGCGCCTGCTCCTTCGTGTGCTCCGCCAGGTCCGCGATCCGCTCGCGTTGCGGCTCCGGGAGCAGGCGCCAGCGACCGTAGAGCGAGCGGGCCACGCGGACGCCGAGTGCGCCGCCGGCGGCGGCGCCGCCCAGGATGAGCTTGGCTGAGGCCACAGCGTCATGGTCTCGCGCCCGGAGGACGGAACCCGCGTCTAGGCTCGGCCTTCGTGACTCTGGAGACGGCACCCGGCTGGGCGCTCGAACTGCTCGAGAGGGCCCGGGTGGCCCGCCTTGGGCTGCTCGACGAGCGCGACGAGCCGCGCGTGCTGCCGGTGACCTTCGCAGTCCACGAGGGCGCGATCTGGAGCGCGATCGACCACAAGCCGAAGCGGGCGGGCGAGCCCGCCCGCGTGCGGCGGCTGCGGCGCCGCCCGGAGGCGGCCCTGCTCGTGGACGAGTACGACGAGGACTGGACGCGGCTGGCCTGGGTCGAGCTGCGCGGGCGCGTGACCGTGGTCGAGGCGGATCAGGGCGCGGCCGCGCTCGATGCCCTCGCCGCCCGCTACGCCCCCTACCGGGAGCGCCGCCCGGCGGGCCCGCTGCTGCGGCTCGACGTCGAACGCGTTGCCTGCTGGCGGGCGTCGGACGGTCCCCTCTCGACGGGCTGACCCCTGCGCGACCACTCGCTCCACGACCCCGGGTAGAGCTGCGCGTCGAGCCCCGCCTCCGCCGCCGCCAGCACCACGTTGCAGGCGGTCACCCCGGAGCCGCAGTAGGCCACGAGCCGCCGTTCGGGCGTGGCGCCGGCGGCCGCCAAGCGCGCGCGCAGCTCGCCGGCGTCCGGCAGGCGTCCCTCGGGCGCGAGCTCCGCGGACGGCAGGTTGACCGCACCGGGGATGTGCCCCGCCACGGCGTCGACCGGCTCGACCTCGCCGCGGAAGCGCTCGGGCGCACGGGCGTCGAGCAGGAGCGCCTCCGCGCCGCTCCGGAGCTCCTCGAGCCGCGCCTTGTCGGCGGCCGAGGCCTCGCCCGCCCGGAAGTTGCGGCCCATGCCCAGCTCAGGCTCCCATACCTGATGACCGGTGGGCCCGATCAGTTGCCGTCTCGTCGAGACGGCCGGCCCGCCATCGGAACGAGACAGGACCGTGCCGCTAGCGCGCTGCCAACGAGCAGGGCGGCAGAGGTGAATTCGGGTCGGTGCCCGTGCGCCCCCGGGCCGGGGGTTCACTCGACAGACACGCAGACGGCCGTGGCATCGTCGCTGAGCTCCCCGTCTGCTGCGGCGAGAACCGCCTTGTGGACTTCCCGGACGGTGTCGGCGGCAGTGCCGCGCCGAGATCGGAGCGCAGCCTGGAGGACGCCCTCTTGGCCGAGACCTGCCTGACCTTCACTGGAACCCGTCACGCCGTCGGAGACCATGACGAGACGATCGCCGGGGGCGAGAGAGGTCGTCTGCTCTACCGGCTTCGCGCTGGCTCGGCCCCCGAGGCCATGGGTCTTGGGAATCCGCAAGGGTTCCACCTCGCCACTGCCGCGAAGGATCACGGGCGCCACGTGGCCGCAGTTGGCCACATGCAGCTCGGCGCTCGCGGGTTCCCAGCGCGCTAGAACGGCCGTCATCTCCGCGCGCGGGCCCGGCATCTCGCGGAGCGCCTGGTGCATCACGACGAGCGCTTCGCCGATGTCGCCACCGCTGCGGCGACTGGCTCGGAGGGCGCCCATTGCGACGGCGCTGCTTGCTGCCGCCCGGGTCGAGCCTCCCAGTCCGTCCGCCAGGCTGACCCAGACCCCATCGGCGTTCTCGATCACGTCGAACCAGTCCCCCGCGACCTCGTAGCTCGGGAGCACGTTCCCTGCAACTTCCCCACCCGTGATCCGAGAGATGCGCGGCGGGAGCAGGCTTTGCTGGATCTCGGCGGCTGCCGTCGGCTGCTTGCGGCGCTGCGCCAGGGCAAACACATCCGTGTAGCGGTCTGCCAGGGTGATCGCTGCCCCCGCCTGGCGTGCGAGCTCGCTGAGCGGCTCGGCGGGCCGACCGAAGGCGATCATCACTCCGTTGGCGCGGCCGCGTAGCCACAGGGCGTATACCTGTGCATTGGGGAAGGTCGCGAGTTGCTCCCGCAGATCTGAGAGCCCGTCGGCGTCGAGCTCCGGCCCGACGGCCAGCCTTGCCTCGAGCCTTTCCCCTAGACGTCGCGGTCCGGCCATGTGCAGGAGATTGGAGCCGTCGATGTCGACTACGTACAGCGCCACCGGAACCTGAGCGATGCGCTCTGCCTCGGCCACCAGCTGTTCGGGCAAAATGGCCGGTGGCACGACGTCGAAGACGTGGATGGCATCGAGGCTGACCGGCCGGTCGCGCCCCAGGCGTCCGGCTGGCAGCGTGCCACCGGGCGCCTCGAGGCCGTTCTCCTTTGGGCGGTCCTGAAGGGCGGCGAGCAGGGCGTCGCGATTGGGGAAGCGGCGGTGCAGCGTGGACCGCGCGACGCCCGCGGCCGCCGCGATGTCGGCGAGCGTCGCGGAGGGCGACCGCTCCAGCATCCGCTCCGCCGCGTCGAGGATGCGCTCTCGGTTGCGCAGGGCGTCCGCGCGTCTGAGGTCGAGCTGCTTCGTCGTGGTCATGTCGTTGTGGCTCCCCTCACTTGCCCCATCATCCCCCCTGGCACGCAGAAGTGAAACAGGTTGTCGCGGATAGCTGTCGCACTTGCGCCACGTCTGGGATTCGCGGGTGCCACGGTGGGGATGAGCCAGACAGGGATGACCACTCGTCCAAGAGAGGAGAAGGACATGGAGCAAAGCGTGAGCGTCCGGACAGACCGGACACCGCCCGTCGACGCACCCCACACCGGGGAACAGTCGCCGGGCAAGGCCCAAGAGGTCGCGGATAAGGCCCAGCAGCAGGTCGGCGAGGCTAGGGGTCGGGCGCGCGAGCAGGTACGTGATCAGGTGAACCGCCGTTCGAGCGAGGCGGGCGAGCGCGTGCGGTCGGCCGCCGGCGATGCCCGGTCGGTCGCCGAGGAGCTGCGCCGGCAGGGCAAGGACACGCCCGCCCGATACGCCGAGCAGGCGGCGGATCGCGCGGAGCGCGTCGGCGAGTACCTGCATGGCGCGGACGGCGACCGCATCCTGCGCGACGTCGAGGACTTCGGTCGCCGCAACCCGTGGGCCGTGGCGGCCGGTGGGTTGGCGCTCGGCTTCGTGGCCTCTCGAGTGTTGAAGGCGTCGAGCAGCGAGCGCTACCAGGCCTCGCAGCGGACATCGCCGGGGCCAATCGCAGAGCGATGACGGCCTCGACTGACAACGAGCTGCGCGACCGTCCCACGGGCGAGTTGCTGAGGGAGCTCTCGAACCAGACCACGACATTGGTCAAGCAGGAGCTCGACCTCGCCAAGGCCGAGCTCCAGGAGAAGGGGAAGCAGGCCGGCATCGGCGCCGGCATGTTCGGCGGCGCCGGCATGTTCGGCGTGGGCGCCTTCGCGGCGTTGACCGCCGGCGTGATCGCGGCGCTGAGCGAGGCGATGGACACCTGGCTGGCCGCCCTGATCGTCGCGGTCGTCTACGCCGCCGTCGCCGGCGTCATGGCGATGACCGGAAAGAGGAAGGTGAAGGAAGCGGCACCGCCGATTCCCGAGCAAGCAAAAGACAGCGTGAAGGAGGACATGGAATGGGCCAAGACCCAAGCCAGATCAGGCAGGACATAGAGCAAACCCGCGAGCAGATGGGCAACACCGTGGAGGCGCTCGGTCACAAGACCGACGTCACCGGCCGGGCGAAGGAGGCCGTGTCGGACAAGGTCGGCACGCTGCGCTCCAAGGTGTCGGGGTCGACCCCCGACTCGGGCGACGTCAAGCAGGGCGCTCGCCAGGCCGTCGGCGTCGCGCAGGAGAACCCGCTGGGCCTCGCCATCGCGGGCGCGGCCGCAGGCTTCCTCGCCGGCATGCTGATTCCGAGCACAAAGGTGGAGGACGAGAAGATCGGACCGGTCGCGGACCAGGTCAAGGAGAAGGCAAAGGAGACCGGCCAGGAGGCGCTGGAGCGCGGCAAGCAGGTCGCCGAGCAGGCGGCGGAGACCGCCAAGGACGCCGGACGCGAGCAGGCCGGGCAGCTCAAGGAAAGCGCGCAGGAGAAGGCGCAGGAGGCCTCAACGGCCTGACATGTCCGTCGCTAGGAGAGATGACATGGCTGAGTCCAGCGAGGCTCGGACCGATGAGAAGCGCTCGGGTCGCCGGCCGGAGGGGCCGGCGCACCCGCGCAAAGGCGGAGTCGTGCAGACCCTCAAGCGCACGATCGCCGAGTTCAAGGAGGACAACCTCACCGACTCCGCGGCGGCGCTGACCTACTACGCGGTGCTCTCGATCTTCCCGGCGCTGATCGCGCTGGTGTCGATCGTGGGACTGGTCGGCGACCCGAAGACGGTCACCAACTCGCTGACCGACGTGGTCACGTCAATCGGCCCCTCGTCGGCAGCCGCGACGTTCAAGGGTCCGATCACCGACATCACAAGCTCCAAGGGCTCAGCCGGGATCCTCCTGATCGTCGGCATCGTGGCCGCGCTCTGGACGGCGTCGGGCTACGTCGGGGCCTTCATGCGGGCGTCGAACGTGATCTACGAAGTCGAGGAAGGGCGCTCGATCATCAAGCTGCGGCCGCTGCAGATGCTCGTGACCCTCGTGCTCGTCGTGACGCTCGCGCTGGTCCTGGCGGCGCTGGTCCTCACCGGACCGGTGGCGAAGCAGGTCGGCTCTGGGCTCGGCGTCGGAGACACCGCCGTGACTGTCTGGGACATCGCCAAGTGGCCGGTGCTGCTGTTGGGCGTGCTGTTCATGATCGCGCTGCTGTACTACGCCTCGCCGAACGCGAAGCTGCCGGGATTCAAGTGGGTCACGCCCGGCAGCCTGCTGGCGATCGTGGTCTGGCTCCTGGCCTCAGCGGGGTTCGCCTTCTACGTCGCGAACTTCGGCTCCTACAGCAAGACGTACGGCGCTCTCGGCGGGGTGATCGTGTTCCTCGTGTGGCTCTGGCTTACCAACGTGGCGATCCTGCTCGGCGCGGAGCTGAACGCAGAACGCGAACGCAGCCGTGAGCTCGAGAACGGAGTGCCTGGTGCCGAGCGCGAGCTCCAAGTCGGCCACCGCTCCGAGCCGAAGCCGAAGAAACGAGCCCGGACAGCCTGACCCGGCGTCCAGTCGGGCGCCCTGTCCACCCGACCCACCGCAAACACCGATAAGGAGCTGACTCTTGAACAAGCAGCAGAAGCAGAAGATCGTGCAGTACCTCGATGAGGCGCACGGCTCGGAGCTGGCGTTGGTGCGCCAGTTGCAGGCGCAGATCGCGATGACCCCCAAGGGCCCGTATCGCGACGGGCTGGAGACCCATCTTCGGGAGACCCGCCGGCACGCTGAGCGGCTCGAAGGGCGTCTACGTGAGCTGGGGCAGGGAAACAACCCGCTTCAGGTCGGGCTGGGTGCCGCGCAATCCGTCATCGGGCAGGCGTTGGCACTGACCAAGACGCCGCTCGATCTGGTCCGCGGAACGGGTGGCGAAGACAAGGTGCTCAAGAACGCCAAGGACAGCTGCGCGGCGGAGGCGCTGGAGATCGCCACTTACACCGCACTAGCGCGACTCGCGCGCATGGCGGGCGACACCACGACCGAGCGGCTCGCCAAGTCGGTGCTCGCTGACGAGCAGCGGATGCTCGACCGGCTGCTGAAGGAGATCCCACGGCTGACCGACGCCGTCGCCCAGGCGGAGTTCGACGGCAACGACTCCTACGACCTGACCCAGACCGGGGCCGCCGACACGCTGCGTGAGGCGGGCGGTACGGCTAAGCGCACCGCCCGCCAAGGGGTGGGACAGGCCAAGGGCACGGCCCGTGGGGCCCGCAAGGTGCCCGGCGTTGCGCGTGCGGAGGGCACCGTCAAGGGCGCCGTTGCGTCCGAGTCGGATCTGGCGATTCCCAACTACGATTCGCTCAGCGCCGACGAGATCCAAGAGAAGCTCTCCGAGCTCTCCCAGATCGAGCTGGCCAAGGTCAACGCCTACGAGCGCAAGACTCAGAACCGCTCGACGGTCACGAGCCGCATCGACTCGCTGCAGGCGGACGAGCCCTGGCCCGGCTACGACGAGCTAGCCGTGGACGAAGTCCGCGCCGTGCTCTCCCAGGGCGACGAGACACGAGTCAAGGCTGTCCGCAGGTACGAGCGTAAGCACAAGAACCGCGCCGGCGTGCTCCAGGCCACCGAGCGCGAGCTCAGCAACGCCTAAGCGAAGAGCCACAGTCAGACGGAAAGAGGGGGCCCCGAGTAGGGGCCTCCTCTTCTTTGCCTGCGCTCGAAGCAGCCAGGGACCCGGTGGTCCGCCTGCTCAGGTCCCGGGCTCGCCCGCCAGCTCCCTGTCGAGGTCCAGGAACGAGGCGCCCGGGATGTGGCCGGCCAGCCAGAGCGGCTCGCCGGCACTCGGCTCACCGAGCACGTAACGGCAGTCGACCACCCGCAGGCCCGGGTCGTCGAGGCGTTCGCGCAGCTCGCCCGCCTCGATCAGGTTGCTCACGGCCCCAGCGTACGCTTCGCCCATGCGCGCGATGCTCCTGGACGCGCCGGGCCGGGCGCTGCGGCGGGCGGATCTGGAGGCGCCGCGTCCGGGGTCGGGCGAGCTGCTGCTCGAGGTCGCCGCCTGCGGGGTCTGCCGCACCGACCTCCACATCGTGGACGGCGAGCTGCCCGATCCCGCGCTCCCGCTCGTGCCCGGCCACCAGATCGTGGCGCGGGTACTGGAATCGGCCGGCGAGCGCTACGCGCCCGGCGACCGCGTGGGGGTGCCGTGGCTCGGCTGGACCTGCGGCGAGTGCCGCTTCTGCCGCAGCGGACGCGAGAACCTCTGCGACCGGGCGGTCTTCACCGGCTACACGCGGCCGGGCGGCTACGCCGAGCTCGCCGTGGCCGACGAGCGCTTCTGCTTCCCGATCCCGGCGGGCTACCCCGACCTCCAGGCGGCCCCGCTCCTCTGTGCCGGGCTGATCGGCTTTCGGACGCTCCGGCTCGCCGGCGACCCCGAGCGGCTCGGCATCTACGGCTTCGGCGCCGCGGCCCACATCATCTGCCAGGTGGCCCGCCACGAGGGCCGGCGCGTGTTCGCGTTCACGCGCGCGGACGACCGCGCAGGCCCAGGCGTTCGCCCGGGAGCTCGGCGCCGAGTGGGCCGGCGACGCCCTCGGCCCGCCGCCGGAGGAGCTCGACGCCGCGCTCGTGTTCGCGCCGGCGGGTGAGCTCGTGCCCGCCGCGCTGCGGGCGGTCGCCAAGGGCGGCAGCGTGGTGTGCGGAGGGATCCACATGAGCGATATCCCGTCGTTCCCCTACGAGCTGCTCTGGGGCGAGCGCGTCCTGCGCTCGGTCGCGAACCTCACGCGCGCCGACGGCGAGGAGTTCCTCGAGCTGGCCCCGCGGGTGCCGGTGCGCACCGAGGTCGAGCGCTTCGCCCTCGAGGACACCGGCCGCGCGCTCGAGCGGTTGCGCGCCGGTGAGTTGCGGGGGGCGGCGGTGGTGGTGCCCTGACCGACGGCAGTGCAACGCGTACCCAGCCCAAGCCCGGATAGATTCCCCTCGGTGCGCGCCGTCACCATCCAGGACACGCAGCTCGTGGTCGAGGAGCGCCCGGACCTCGAGCCCGGGCACGGCGAGCTGCTCGTGCGCGTGCGCGGCGCGGGCATCAACGGCGCGGACATGCTCCAGCGCCGCGGCGCCTATCCCGCTCCGCCCGGCGCGCCCGAGGACATTCCCGGGCTCGAGCTCGCGGGCGAGGTGGCCGCCCTGGGCCCGGGCGCCTCGCGCTTCGCCGAGGGCGACCGTGTGATGGCCGTGGTGGGCGGCGGCGGGCAGGCGGAGCTGGCGGTCGTGCACGAGCGCGCGGCCATGCCGGTGCCGGACGGCCTCGGCTGGGCCGAGGCCGGAGGGCTGCCGGAGGTCTTCACGACCGCGCACGACGCGGTCTTCAGCCAGGCCGGCCTGCGTTCCGGGGAGCACCTGCTCGTGCACGGCGCCGCCGGCGGCGTCGGGACCGCGGCGGTGCAGCTCGGCCGCGCCGCCGGCGCGCGGGTCACGGCCACCGTTCGGCGCGAGGAGCAGCGCGCCGAGGTCGAGCGGCTCGGCGCTCGCGCGATCGCGCCCGAGGGCTTCGGGGAGAGCGGCCCCTACGACGTGATCCTCGAGCTCGTGGGCGCCTCCAACCTCGAGGAGAACCTGGCCTCGCTCGCGATCGGCGGGCGGATCGCCGTGATCGGGGTGGGCGGCACCGGCCCGGTGGCGGAGATCAACCTCCTGGCCGTGATGCAGAAGCGCGCCCGCATCCACGGCTCCACGCTGCGCGCCCGCCCGCTCGAGCAGAAGGCGGCGGCCGCCCGGCTCATGGAGAAGGAGGTGCTGCCGCACTTCGCGGACGGCACGCTCACGGTGCCCGTCGCCGCCACCTTTCCGCTCGAGGAGGCCGAGCAGGCCTACGACCGCTTCGCGGCCGGCGGCAAGCTCGGCAAGCTCGTGCTACTTCCGTAGGCCCTCGAGCAGGGCCAAGAGCGGCGGCTCGGCCTCGCGGCGCGCGGCCTCGGGGTCGGGCGCGTTCGCGATCATCATCGCCGCCTCGGTCATCGCGCCGAGCAGCAGGTGCGCGAGCGGTCGGACCTCGCGCTCGCGGAACAGCCCGCGCTCCATCCCGTTCTGGAGCGCCATCATCACGAGCCCGAGGGCGTAACGGGCATCGATCTCGCGCCACTCCTCCCAGCCGAGCACCACGGGCGCATCGATCAGGCCGATGCGGATCAGGGCCGGGTCGGTGCACGCGTCGAGGAAGGCGCGCACGCCGGTCACGACCAGCTCCCAGGGGTCCTCGATGCCCTCGATGCGCGCCGCGATCGACGCCACGAGCTCCCGCTCGAGCTCCTCGTGCACCGCTCGGAAGAGGTCCTTCTTGTCCGTGAAGTGGTGGTAGAGCGCACCGCGGGTGACGTTCGCGCGCGCCACGATCTCCTCCGTGCCCACCCCCGCGTAGCCGCCCTCGGCGAACAGCTCGCGCGCCACCCGGATCAGCTCGGCGCGGGTCTCGGTGGTTCGGGACATACAGTCTGTATGCTAGCTCCATACAACCTGTATGGAGGTGTCGTGACGATGAACGAACGAGCGAGCTGGCGGGCGAGCGAACTTGGTCCGGCGAGGACCCTCGAGCTCGGGGGCGCGCGCCGCATCCGCGCGCACATCACGGGCGAGGGACCGCCGATCGTGTTCGTGCACGGCGCGCTCGTGAACGCCAACCTCTGGCGCAAGGTGGTGCCCCGCCTCGACGGGTACACGCGCGTGACGCTCGACCTCCCGCTCGGCTCCCACCTCGACCCGATGCCGCGCGACGCCGACATGAGCGGGCCCGGGGCTCGCCGACCTGATCGCCGACGCGATCGAGGCGCTCGAGCTGCGCGACGTGACCCTGGTCGGCAACGACACCGGCGGCGGCCTCAGCCAGATCCTCGTCACCCGGCGCCCCGAGCGGATCGACCGCCTCGTGCTCACCTCATGTGACGCCTTCGAGAACTTCCCGCCGCGCTTCTTCCGCTACGTGCTGGCGCCGGCGCGCGTGCCGGGCGTGATCCCGGTGGCCTTCGGCGCGCTGCGCCTGCGGCCGCTGCGCCGGCTGCCGATCGCCTACGGCTGGCTCTCCCACGCGCCGATCGAGCGCGCCGCGGAGGACACCTACGTGCTGCCCGTGCTGACTGAGGGCTTCGTCCGTCACGACGTGCGGCGCCTGCTCGCCGGGATCCACCACAGCCAGACGCTCGAGGCCGCCACGCGCCTGACGGCCTTCGACCGCCCGGTGCTGATCGCCTGGTCGGCCGACGACCGCTTCTTCCCGACCGAGCACGCCGAGCGGCTCGCGGCCGTGCTCCCCGACGCGCGCCTCGAATGGATCGAGAACGCGCGCACGTTCAGTCCGGAGGACCAGCCCGAGCGGCTCGCCGAGCTGATCGCCGGCTTCGCGGGGTCGGCGGCCGAGCGCGCGCCTCAGCCGACGCGCTCGACGAGCATGGCCTGACCCTGCCCGCCGGCCACGCACATGGTCTCGAGGCCGATCGTCCCGTCGTCGGTCTCGAGGCCGTTCAAGAGCGTGGTCATGATGCGCGCGCCCGTCATGCCGAACGGGTGCCCCAGCGCGATCGCGCCGCCGTGCCGGTTCAGCTTCTCGAGCGGAATGTCGCACTCGGCCATGATCGGGATCACCTGGGCCGCGAACGCCTCGTTCAGCTCGACCGTGTCCACGTCCTCGATCCTCATGCCGGCGCGCTCGAGCACCTTGCGGATCGCCCAGATCGGGGCGACGCCCATGTACTCGGGCTCGTTGGCGGCCGTGGCTGCCGTGATGATGCGGGCGCGCGGCTGGAGGCCGAGCTCGTCGGCCTTGCTGTCGGACATCACGAGCACGGCGGCGGCGCCGTCGTTCAGCGGGCAGGAGTTGCCGGCGGTGATCTTGCCGTCCTCCTTGAAGGCCGGGTCGAGCTCGGCGAGCTTCTCGAGCGTCGAGCTCGGGCGGGGGCCGTCGTCCTTCGAGACCAGGGTGCCGTCGGGGAGCGTGACCGGCACGATCTCGCGGTCGAAGTAGCCGTTCTCCTGTGAGGCGACGGCCAGCTCCTGCGAGCGCTGGGCGTACTTGTCCATGTCGGCCCGGCTCACCTCGTAGCGCTCGGCCACGTTCTCGGCCGTGAGGCCCATCGCGATGTACGCGTCCGGGTCGCCGTTCTTGCCCTGGAGGCGCTCGTTCTGGTCCTGCGGGCGGGCTCCCTCGACCGCCTCGTTGTAGCGCGAGACCCACTCCACCCCGGCCGCGATGTAGGCGTCCCCCTGGCCCGCCACCACGGCGTTGGCCGCCTGGCGGATCGCCTCGAGCGAGGAGGCGCAGTAGCGCGACACGGTCGAGCCGTTCACCTCCTGGGGAAGCGAGTCGGACAGCAGCACCATGATGCGCGCGAGGTTGAAGCCCTGGAGGCCCTGCGGCAGGCCGACCCCGCAGTAGACGTCCTCGATCAGGACGGGATCGACGCTCGGGTTGCGCTCCATCAGGGCGTCGAGCACGAACGCACCCATCTCGTCCGGCCGCAGCTGGGCGAGCGAGCCCTTGAAGGCGCGACCGATCGGGGTGCGGACGGCGTCGACGATCACTGCTTCGGGCATCTGAGGGTCTCCTGTCGGGCGAGAGAGGGGGGAGCGAAGATCCTACGGACCGCCTAACGGGAGCGCCGCACCAGCGTCAGGCGCGCGCTCCGAGCGGCCCCGCGGTTGCCCAACTCGTCGGTCGGCCGCGCGGTCACGCGGTGGAGGCCGGGCTCGAGGCTGCGTCGCCTCGTCAGCCGGCCGGAGAAGCGGATGCGCTGCTGCCCGGCGGAGAGCCCGGCGAACCCGAGCCGCGTTCGAACGGTCACGAACCGGGTGCAGCGCGGGCGGTCCGCGTTGCGCGGTGAGGGCCGGCGGCAGCGGCCGCCCACCCGCCTGCCGGGGCGGGCGCGGGCGAACGAGATCCGCACCGACGCCTCCTCCGACAGCCGGAACGAGATCGTGGTGCGCTGCCGCAGCGCGCTGGCGAGTACCGGGAGCGAGCGTCCGATGGCGATCCGGGCGGGGCGGATCCGCAGCTGCGTGAGCGCCGGAGCGAGGGTGTCGGCCTCGGTCGGGGCCGCGCCGCCCGGGGGCTGCCCGGCCTCGGGCCCGGCCAGGGCGGGCGCCACCAGCCGCGACGTGTAGACGTCCTCGTTGAGGTCGCTGTCGTCGTTCGTGAGTGGCTCGAAGGTCGTGAACAGGAGCGTGCCATCGCCCGCCACGTGGAAGTTCGCGACGTCGGCGGCGTCGCCACCGCCGGCGAGCGGGCCGCCCGAGACCAGCGTGGTCTCGCCCGCGAAGCGCTCGTAGACGTCCATGCGCTGGTCGGTGTCGTCCGCAGTGATCGGCTCCTGGGACCGGAAGAAGGTGCGGCTGCCGTCCGCCGAGATCCCGACCGGGATCGCGCCGCTCGAGTCGCCGCCGCCGGCGAGTGGCCCCTGCGACACGAGCTCGGTGACGCCCTGAAAGTGCTCGTAGGTGTCGAAGTTGACGTCGAGGTCGCCGTTCGCGAGCGGCTCCGTCGTCGCGAACAGAAGGTGCTGGCCGTCGTCCGAGCTGAACACCTCAGCGCCGATGCCCGCCGAGTCGCCCCCGCCTGCGCTCGGGCTCGTGGTGAGCAGCGTCGTCGTCGCCCCGAAGCGCTCGTAGATGTCGGTGTGCACGTCGTTCTCGTCGAACGTCAGCGGCTCGGTCGTGCGGATGAAGTCGCGCCCCCGCACCGGTGGTCGCGGCCGAGGCGTCGGCGGAGTCCGCGCCACCTTCGCGCGGCCCCTCCGAGACCAGCAGCGGCTCACCGCCTGCCGCGGAGCTCGTGCGATAGACGTCCGCGTGTGTGTCCGTGTCGCCCGGGCTGAGCGGCTCGGTGCCGAAGAAGAGCATGTTGGCATCGGGTCCCACGCCGGCGCCGATGAAGAAGCTGATGCCGACCGAGTCGGCGCCGCCGCCCTGTGGCCCGTGTGAGACCAGCGCGGTCGTCGCGGACTGGCGCCGGTAGAGGTCGAAGTGCGTGTCGTTGTCGCCGGCGGCGACCATCGGCTCGGTCGTGGCGAAGAACACCGTCAAGGCATCCTCGGTCGAGCCGCCGAAGCTCGCGTCCGCCGTCCCGGCGCCGCCGTCGAGCGGGCCGGTCGACACGAGCGCGGTGGCCGGTGCGCCGGTCAGGTCGCGCCTGTAGACGTCGCCGGTGGTGTCCGGGTCGCCGGACTCGATCGGCTCGGACGTCGTGAAGAACACCACGTCGCCGCCCGCGGCGATGCCGCGGATCAGCGCGGTCCCCGAGTCGGGGCCCCCCTCGGCGGCCCCGGTGGTCACGAGGGTGGTCGTGCCCGCCTTGCGGCGGTAGCCGTCGGTGTCCGAGTCGGTGTCCTCGTCTGTGAGCGGCTCGGCCGTGGTGAAGAACACGGCGCTGCCGTCGGCGGAGACCTCGGACAGGGTGGCGTCCGCTGTGCCGACGCCACCCGCGAGCGGGCCGGTGGAGACGAGCGATGTGACGCCGCCCGTGTGCTGGTAGATGTCTCGGTCGGTGTCCGTGTCCTCAGGGACCAGCGGCTCGTCCGTGGTGAAGAACGCGTGCGTGCCGCTGGCGGACAGCTCCGGGAAGCCGAAGCCGAGGTCCATCGAGTCGGCACCGCCGGCCAGCGGCCCAGAGGAGGCGAGCTCGGTCTGGCGCGCGGGCCCGGCCGCGAAGGCGATCGCCGAGCAGGCCAGGAGCGCGGGTACGGCGACAAGCGAGGGGCGCATTCGGGGCACGGCCGAGTCCTTCCGTGGAACCAGGCGAGTCTAGACCCGCCGGTCGGGCCATGCCAGGGGCGGAGGTGGTTACCCCTACCGGGGCGGCATCCGTAGCGCCCCGTCCAGCCTGAGCGTCTCGCCGTTCAGCATCGTGTTCTCGGCGATGTGGCAGGCGAGCGTCGCGTACTCCTCGGGCCGGCCGAGCCGGGACGGGAACGGGATCTGGGCGCCGAGCGCCTGGCGCGCCTCCTCGGGCAGGCCCGCCAGCAGCGGCGTGTCGAACAGGCCGGGGGCGATCGTGCAGACCCGGATCCCGAGGCGCGCCAGGTCGCGTGCCGCCGGCAGGGTCAGGCCGACCACCCCGCCCTTCGAGGCCGAGTACGCGGTCTGGCCGATCTGGCCGTCGTAGGCCGCGATCGAGGCCGTCATCACCACCGCGCCGCGCTCGCCCTGCTCGTCGGGCTCGTTCGCGGCCATGGCGTTCGCCGTGAGGCGCAGCACGTTGAAGGTGCCGATCAGGTTCACCCGGATGACGGTCTCGAACGGGACGAGCGCGGCCGGACCGTCCTTCTTCACCGTGCGCTCGGCCCAGCCGATCCCGGCGCAGGAGGCGGCGAAGCGCAGCCCGCCAAGCTCCTCCACCGCCTCCTCGACCGCCGCGGCCACGCGCTCCTCGTCGGTCACGTCGGTGGCGTGGAAATGTCCGCCGATCTCCTGCGCGACCTGCGCGCCGCGCTCCTCGTTCAGATCGGCGATCGCCACCCGCGCCCCGCGGGACGCGAGCTCGCGGGCGGTGGCCTCGCCGAGCCCGCTCGCGCCGCCCGCCACGAGCGCGCCGATGCCGTTCAGGTCCATGGGCTCGGCAGGCTATCCCGCCCGCGGCGCACGTCAACGCCGACTGGCCCAAGGAGCACGCCGCCGACGGCGCGCGGGGCGCGAGCGACCACGATCCGGTGGTCAGCCGCTTCGGGTTCGCGCCGGGGTAGCCGCTCGGGCGGGCCCCGGCTCGCCGCCGTCCTGACTTTGCCGGCTCCTGGCCGGAAAAGTCAGGACAGCAACCCCCTGCTCGTTGCGATCTGACGTGTCAACCCAACAAGAGGCGAGAGGGGGCGCTTACTCGGACACGCGCTCGACGAGGAACGAGATCCGCACGAGGGCCCGCCACTCGTCGAGGCTGTCGCCGCGCAGGCCGGTCGAAACGACGTCCACCGCCTTGATGTTGCGCAGCGAATGGCGAGCCTCCTCGAGCGCGGCCTTCACCGCGCCGTCCGAGCTCTCCGGCGAGCTCCCCACCACCTCGATGATCTTCGTTACCGCCATGCCTCGCTCCTATCGTCGTTGGCGCGCCAGGGTACTGAGAGCCGGGGGCGAGCAGCCGGTTTGCCGGATGCGAGCTCTTTCGCTTAAGGTCCGGGACGATGGAGGCTTCGAGGGCTCAAGGGAGGGGCGGCTACCTCGACCTCTCGCGTCTGTCGCCCGGCGAGTTCCTGGGGATGGGCGCCGGGCTCGTGCTGCTCGGCTCGCTCTGGCTGCCCTGGTTCACGACGAACGAGGACAACCCCAACTCCACGCTGGCCGGCGCGAGCGGCGGCGACGGGGCCAGCGCCTGGGCCGTGTTCAGCACGCTCGACATCCTGCTCGTGCTCGCCGCCACCGCGCCCTTCATCCTCTCGTGGATCCTGGCGCGCGGGCACCGGCTCACCTGGAAGCCGGGCGAGGTCACGATGATCGTCGGCATCACGGCCTTCGCGCTGATCATCTGCAACGGCATCATCCTCGGGCGTCCCGGGGACAGCGTCGACATCGGGCTCGGGGTCGGCTACTGGGTGGCGCTGCTGGCGGCGCTCGGCCTGCTGGCGGCCGGCTACCTGCGCCAGAGCGTGTACGGGGACCCCAAGAAGCCGCCGGGCACGATCTAGATGGCTGAGACAGCGGCGCCCGATCGAAACCTCGCGATGGAGCTCGTTCGCACGACCGAGTACGCCGCGCTCGCCTGCGCGCGCTGGATCGGCCGCGGCGACAAGGAGGGAGCCGACGGCGCCGCGGTCGACGCGATGCGGATGCTGCTCGACACGGTTTCGATGGACGGCCTCGTGGTGATCGGCGAGGGCGAGAAGGACGAGGCGCCGATGCTCTACAACGGCGAGCAGATCGGCGACGGCTCGATGCCCAAGGTCGACATCGCCGTCGACCCGCTCGAGGGCACCGAGCTGTGCGCGAAGGGCCTGCCGAACGCCATCGCAACGATCGCGCTGGCGGAGCGCGGCACGATGTTCGACCCGGGCCCCTGCGTCTACATGCTGAAGATGGCCACCTCGCGCGACATGGCGCACCTGCTCGACATCGACCGCCCGCTCGGCGAGACGCTCCACCTGATGGCGAAGGAGAAGGGCGTCCCGGTCGGGGACCTCGTGGTGATCATGCTCGACCGTCCCCGCCACGACGACTTCATGGCCGAGATCCGCGAGGTGGGAGCGCGCGTGCGCCTCATCCCGCACGGTGACGTGTCGGCGGCGCTCGCCGCCGTCACGACCGGCTCTCCGGTCGATCTGCTCTACGGCATCGGCGGCACCCCCGAGGGCGTGCTCGCAGCCGCGGCCATCCGCTGTACCGGCGGCAAGATCCTGGGTCGGCTCTGGCCGCGCTCGGACGAGGAGCGCGAGGCCGCGCTCGAGGCCGGCTACGACCTCGACGAGGTGCTCGACACCGAGCGGCTCGTGGCGGGCAGCGACGTCGCGTTCGCGGCCACCGGCGTGACCGACGGCGAGATGCTCGAGGGCGTCCACTTCTTCGGGCCCCAGGGCGCGGAGACCGAGTCGATCTCGATGCGCTCGCGCTCGGGCACGGTCCGGACCATCACGGCTCGTCACGACCGCGAGAAGCTGCGGGAGATAACGGGCGAGCGACTGGGCTGAGGACCCCCACCGCCGAGCGCTCGAACTCGAGGTTGGCGAGCGAGCGCAGGAAGGCGTTGGTCACGATCACGTGGATCCGCAGCTGGGTCTGGTTGTAGATCATCCGGCCGATCCGCCCGAACCAGCCCCAGCCCGCGATCAGGGGGTAGAAGTTCACCACCTCCGAGGAGACGCTGACCGAGGCCTCGCCGGCGCCGTCGCTCGCCGGCTCGCGTTCGACCGACAGGCGCAGGTAGCCGCGCCCGCGCCCGTTCGGGGCCACGAGCAGACCCCGGTCGATCGGCCAGGTGACCGAGCCGCGCTCGGCGTGGGTCTCGTACTCGGGCTTGCGAAACCGGAGCATCACGAACGGCCGGCCGGAACACCACGACCTCGCGCGAGTCCGGCCCGTAGACGACCCGCAGCACGCCGAGTGAGATGCGCGACAGGAAGTGCCAGTAGGTGCGAGCCAGGCGCTCGAGGTACTCGGCGGACCAGATGCGATCGAGCTCCTCGCGCGGCAGGCTGACCTCCGCCGTCTGGCGCGACCCGATCGAGCCGTCCGCCGCGTAGCTGGACTGCGGCACGTGGAGGATCGTCACGCGCGCGTGGGCGCGCCGGCGCCGCTCGAGGAGCCGGCGCGGGTCGCGCGGCCTCACAGCAGCTCGACCTCCACACGCGCGCCCGCGGCGAGCTCGCCCTCGCCGGCGGCGACGCGCGCCAGCCCGTCGGCACCCAGCATCGAGCTGAGCATGTGCGAGCCCTGCTCGCCCGTCGTGATGGCGCGCAGTCCACCGTCCGCGTGACGCAGACGCACCCGGATTGCCTGCTCGCGGCCGGGGTTGAGCGGCACGGGCTCGTCGAGGGTCGCGCTCGCGCGCGCCACCGAGGCGTCGCCGCCTTGGAGGGCGGCCAGGGCGGGGCGGACGAAGAGCTCGAAGGTGACCATCGCCGACACCGGGTTGCCGGGCAGCCCGAACACGAGCACGGCGTCGCGAACGCCGAACCAGGTCGGCTTGCCCGGCCGCAGGCTCACCCCCCAGAAGCGCTCCTCGACCCCGAGCTCGGCGAGTGCGGGCTTCACGTGATCATGCGGGCCGACGGACACGCCGCCGGAGGCGATCACGACGTCGGCTTCCTCGAGCGCCCGGCTGAACGCCTCGCGGGTGCGCTCAGGGTGGTCGGGGACCATCTCGAGCCGGACGAGCTCCGCGCCGGCGGCCTGCGCCTGGGCGCTGAGCGCGTAGGCATTCGAGGAGTAGATGCCGCCCGGGGCGAGCGGCGTGCCGGGCCTGGTCAGCTCGTCGCCGGTCACGAGCACCGCAACGCGGGGCCGGCGCCTGCAGCGAAGCGTCTCGAAGCCCACCGCCGCGGCCACGCCGAGCGCGGCCGGGTCGAGCACGGTGCCCGCCCGCAGCACGGTCGAGCCGGCGCGGATGTCCTCGCCCGCGTAGCGCACGTTCTCGCCCGACCGGGTGTCGGGGACACGGACCCGCGGGACGCCGCGCTCCGGGTCGATCTCCTCGACCCGCTCGAGGGGCACCACGGCGTCCGCGCCGGACGGCAGCGCCGCGCCGGTGGAGATCCTGATCGCGGCGCCGCGGCGGAGCCCCACGGTCGCGGGGCGCCCGGCGCGCGACTCGCCGTCGACCGCCAGGTCGGCGCTCGGCCCCGCCGCCACGGCGTAGCCGTCCATCGCCGAGCCGTCGAAGGGCGGGACGTCGATCGGGCTCGTGAGGTCGACGGCGAGCACGCGGCCGCGGGCGTCGTCGAGCGGTACGTCTTCGGCCGCAAGCGGCTCGACGGCCGCCAGTACGCGCCGGCGTCCCTCGTCGATCGAGATCAGGTCACTCACGCGCGCAATCTTCTCAGCGCGTGACGCCATCCCGCTCGCAGCATGCGCCGTGCGCGAGGGGCCGGGCTCGGCCCGGACCGGAGCGAGGGTGTCTTCGTGCGCGAGGGGCCGGGCTCGGCCCGGACCGGAGCGACTGGGTCAATCGCAAATTCCGCGTCCGTGCGGCCGGACTCGGGGGTAGGATCGTCACGAGCCGCCGGAACGCCGGGGAGCCAGAATGGAAGCTGTCGTATGACACCCAGCAGGGGCCCGTTCGCGCGCCTCGATCGCTCGCGCGACGAGCTCGCCAAGGCGTGGCTCGTCAAGCTGATCGAGCGCGCCTCCCTCGACGAGATCCGCGAGCTGCCCACGGACCGGATAGCGCGCGAGCTGCCGGAGCTGATCGCCGGCATCGTCGAGCAGGCGGCCGCTCCCAACGGCCGCGACCCCTACACGCTGTCCGAGGACCAGGCCGAGCGCGCTGCCTCGCTGGCCGCCCTGCGCAGCGGCTCAGAGGGAAGCGCGAGCGACCTCGCGCGCGACGTGGCGTCGTTGCAGGCCGTCCTGATCGGGGCGTTGCGCGAGGAGCTCTCGGACGGCGACCCCGCGCAGTTCGCCGACGCGGTCGAGCAGCTCGTGAACGCCACCGGCGCCGTTCAGGCCGCCGCGGTGGAGGCGCTCGTGAAGCGCCGCTCGCGGGAACTCGAGTCCCAGGCGCACACCGACCCCCTCACCGGGCTCGGCAACCTGCGAGCGCTCCAGCGCCAGATCGGCAGGCTGCTCGCCGTCCAGAAGCGCTACGACCACCCCTTCGCCGTGCTGCTGATGGACGTCGACGGGCTCAAGCGGATCAACGACGCCTACGGGCACCAGGCGGGCGATCGGGTGCTGATGCAGGTGGCGATGGCGATGCGGCGCTCGATCCGTTCGGTCGACACCGCGGCCCGCCTCGGCGGCGACGAGTTCTGCGTCCTCGCCCCCGAGCAGGACGCCGCCAAGGCGATGCTGCTGGCCACGCGCCTGGGCGCCGCCGTTCGCGACGAGGTGGCGATGCCGGACGAGCCCGCGGTGTCGATGTCGATCGGTGTGGCCGCATGCCCCGAGCACGGTGACGAGGCCGAGATGCTGATCGACATGGCGGACCGCGCCATGTATCGCGCGAAGGCGTCCGGCGAGGGGGCGGTGCTGAGCGACGAGCCGAGCTCGGAGCTCGCCGAAGAAGCGAAGACCTAGAGCGGACCCTCCTGTCGCATCTTGTTGGGCGATCTCGGGCTTCGACCCGATCTGGGCTGGGTGAGGATGCGCCCCTCGTTCTGCTGTTGGTGGCCGGCGGGCGCTCGCGACGGGTCAGTCGCGGGCCCTCCCCGCGTAGCGTCCTGACTTTGTACGCCAGGAGCGACCAAACCCAGGACGGATGCGCCCTGGCAACCAGGAGGGCCCGACCTAGCCCCGCTCCGCCGCCCCGGCCTGCTCGATCAGGACGTCCGTGGACTCCGCGATGTGTGGCCGAAGCGCCTCGGCGCCCTCGCGCTCGAGGTCCTCGACGAGGCGCAGGTGGTCGCTCGCGAGGCGCTCGAGCGTCCACGCGCGCGGCAGCTGGAGCACGAACAGGCGCAGCTCGGCGCCCGTCTGGCGGTGGACGGCCGCGAGACGCGGGCTGCCCGCGGCCAGCACGATCTCGTGATGGAAACGCTCGTGTGCCTCCGCCACGGCTCCCCACGACGGCCGCGCGCGGCGGCAGAGCGACGCCAGGCGCTCGGCTGCCTCGTGCACCTTCGCCGGCAGCCGGCCGCCTCCCGCCGCCAGGGCGAGCCGGGCCCCCTCGACCTCGAGCGCCGTGCGCAACGTCGACAGGCCGCGCACGTCGTCCGCGGACAGCGCCGTGACCCGGGCGCCGCGGTGCGGCTCGATCCGCACGATGCCCTCCGCCTCCAGCGCCCGCAGCGCCGAGCGCAGCGAGTGGCGCGCCACGTCGTACTCGCGGGCGAGCGCCTCCTCCCTGAGCGGGGTGCCCGGCTCGAGCTCGCCCCCGAGGATCCTCGCGCGCAGCGCCTCCGCGAGCGCGTCGACCGTCGAGCGGCGGGCGAGCTCGCGCGCGCTCACGGTCGGAGACTCGTTACTCGATCAGGCCATGGCGAATGCCGATGGCCACTGCCTGCGTGCGGGTGGACGCCTCGAGCTTGGCGAGGATGCGCTTGGTGTGGGTGCGCACCGTCTCCGTCGAGAGCCCGAGCTTCTCGGCCACCTTGTCCGTCTGCATCCCGTCGGCGAGCATCTGCAGGATCTCCCGCTGACGGGCGCTCAGCGTCCGGTCGCCCTCGTCGAGGACGATCGTCGAGGAGAGCCCGGGGTCGACGTAGAACTCGCCCGAGCGCGCCGCCTCGATCGCGCGGATCAGGTCCTCGGAGGGGGAGTCCTTGCGCACGTAGCCCTTGACCCCCGCCTTGAGCGCCTCGCTGAGCAAGCGGGCGCCGCCGTCGGAGGTGAAGATCACGATCGGCGCGCGCACCTGGTTCTGCAGCTGTCCGACCACGGCGCCCACGTCGACGCCCGCGCGCCAGGGATCCACGATCACGACGTCCGGAGGCTCGCCGTCCATCGGAGCGACGTCGTCCACCGACGCCGCGTCGGAGACCTTGGCTCCCTTGAACGCCTGCTCGAGGACCGCACGGACCCCCGCCCGGACGACCGGGTGGTAATCGACGATCAGGCAACGGGGCGAGTCCTTCGCGCCGCTAGGCATCCCCGCCAGCATACCTCATCAGCGGGAAGGATCCCCGTCCCGGAGGAACGGAGATCCCCGCGCGCGGGCACAAGCGCGTCTTGGGACCGGACCTCCGGGCTACGGTCGCGGCAGCCTGCGGAGCAGCTCGCCGGCCACCGTGCCCGCCACGCGAACGCCGGCTCCGGCGGCCTTGGTGGCCACGCGCACCGCGCCGCCGAGCGGGTCGGACCGCGACGGCGCGGGAGGTGGGGCCGGGGCCGCTCGCCGGGGCCGAGGCGGAGGCGAAGGAGCCGGCTTGGCCGCGGGCGCGCCCTGGCCATCCGCCTTCTCGGCCGCCCTGCCGGCCGGATCGGCCGTGCGCTTGTCGCTCCGCGTGCCGGGCCGGGAGCGGGGCAACCGCCCGAGTACGCCTCCGTCGTCCTCTGCCATCACCGGCGAGTGTAGATGCGCCGAGGGAGAGGTTTGGGTCATGACCCGCTCCGGGGACAAGGACATCAACCGAAGCGTCCCCCCGCTATGAGGAAGGTGCAATTGGTTGACCGGCTAGTCAGCGGTCTTTCCGCTTCCCGTCGGTTGACTTCATTATCTGTAGCGTTAGTGTTGAAACAGTCTGAGATTCTGGGCCGCGCGCCCTAGCGCTTGGCCCTGCTCGTCGCAAGGAAACGGGATGTCTGTAGCTGAACTTCAAGAGCTCGAGGAGGTCAAGCTCCTCCTCGCCAAGGGCCAGGCCGTCGGCACGCTGACCTATGCCGAAGTGGCAATGGCGCTGGCGGAGGTCGAAATCGATGACGGCGACATCGAGGAGCTCCACAGCTATTTCGAGAAGTCGGAGATCGAGCTCGTCGAGGACGACCCGACGCACTCCGAGCCGCAGGTCGAACGGGCGGTAGATCGCCGTAGTCGCCGCAAGAAGGCGACCATCGACCTGAAGCCGGACATGACCACCGATTCGCTTCAGCTGTTCCTGAAGGACATCGGCAAGGTCCGGCTGCTCACGGCGCAGGAGGAGGTCGACCTCGCCAAGCGGATCGAGCGCGGCGACCTCGACGCGAAGCAGAAGATGGTCGAGTCGAACCTGCGGCTTGTGGTCTCGATTGCCAAGAACTACCGCAACCAGGGCCTGCCCTTCCTCGACCTGATCCAGGAGGGGACGCTCGGGCTGGTTCGCGCCGCCGAGAAGTTCGACTACCGCAAGGGCTTCAAGTTCTCGACCTACGCCACCTGGTGGATCCGCCAGGCGATCGCCCGTGCGCTCGCCGACAAGGCGCGCACGATCCGCATCCCGGTGCACGTGGTCGAGAAGCTCAACAAGATCGGCCGCGCGGAGCGCAAGCTCGTGACCGAGCTCGGCCGCGAGCCCACCCCGGACGAGATCGCCGAGCACACGGGCATCGACCCGGAGGAGGTCGAGTCGATCAAGCGCTCGGCGCAGGCGCCGGTGTCGCTCGAGAAGCCGGTCGGTGACGAGGAGGAGTCCGAGTTCGGGCAGTTCATCGCGGACGAGCGGGCCGAGTCGCCGTACGAGCGCGCCGCCGAGATCCTCACCAAGGAGGCGCTGCGCGAGGCGCTGGAGAACCTCTCCTACCGCGAGCGGCGCGTGCTCGAGCTGCGCTACGGGCTCGGCGGGGAGCACCCGCGCACGCTCGACGAGGTGGGCCGCACCTTCAACGTCACGCGCGAGCGGATCCGCCAGATCGAGAACCAGTCGCTCAAGAAGCTGCAGTCGCTGGCCGAGGCGCAGAAGCTGCGCGACGTGGCCTAGCGGCCGCCTGGTCGCCGGCGAGCAGCGCGCGCCGCAGCACCTTCCCCGATGGCGTGCGTGGAATCGACGCCGCGAAGCGGACCGCGCGGATGCGCTTGTGGGGCGACACGCGCTCGGCGACCCAAGCCATCAGCTCGTGGGCATCGAGCTCGCGGCGTGCGACCACCACGGCTAGCGGGACCTCGCCGCGCTCCGGATCCGGCTGAGGGATCACCGCGGCGTCCACCACCGCCGGATGGGTGGCGAGCAGCGCCTCGAGCTCGGCGGGCGCCACCTGGTGGGCGCTGACCTTGATCAGCTCCTTGAGACGGTCGACGACGAAGACGTTGCCCTCGCGGTCGACCTCGCCGAGGTCGCCCGTGCGCAGCCAGCCGTCCGGGTCGACGATCTCGGCGGTCGCCTCGGGTCGGCCGAGATAGCCGGCCATCACCTGCGGGCCCCGCACCCATAGCTCCCCCCGCCCGCCGGCAGGGAGGTCCGCGCCGGACGCCGGGTCGACGACGCGCAGCTCGGTGTTCGGCATCACGCGTCCGACGGAGCCGGGGATGGTGCCGCACTCGCGGTCGGGCATCGTTGCGCCGACGGTCGTCTCGGTCATTCCCCAGCCCTGGCCGACGGCCGCGTGTGGCAGTCGCTCGGCCAGCGCGCACTGGGTCTCCGCCGACAGCGGCGCCCCGCCCGAGACCACCAGCTGGAGCGAGCTCAGGTCGTGGCGTGCGACGAGCGGATGGCTCGCGAGCGCGGCGGCGATCGGCGGCGCGCCGACCAGCACCGTGACCCGGTGCTCCTCCAGCAGGCCGAGAAAGCGCTCCAGCTCGAAGCGCGGCATGGTGACCACCGTGGCGCCCGCACAGAGCCCGGCCGCCAGCTTGAGCACGAAGCCCATCACGTGGAAGAACGGCACCGCGGCGAGCAGCGTGTCGCGCTCTGAGAGGCGCAGGCCGCGATCGACCTGGCGGATCGCGCAGACGAGGTTGCGGTGGGTGAGGACGACGCCCTTGGGCAGCCCGGTCGTCCCGCTCGAGTAGGGGAGGAGGGCCGGCAGCTCGTCGCGCTCGGCGACGGTTGGGGCCGCCGCTCCGAGCAGGGCGGTGACCGGCGTGGTGCCGGGCGCCTCGCCGAGGGTGATCACCTCGCGCACGCCGGTGACGGCGGCCGCGCGGCGGGCCGCCGCCGCGAGCGAGGGGATCGTGACCAGGAGGCTGGCACCAGAGTCCTCGAGCTGAGCGCGCAGCTCGCCCTCGGCGGCGGCGGGATGCGCCCCGGTAACGCAGCCGCCGGCCGCCATCGCGCCCAGCGAGACGCCCGCCCACTGGGGCAGGTTCGGCGCCCAGAGCGCGAGGACGTCGCCTTCGCCGAAGCCCCGAGCGGCGAGCCCGCCCGCCACCGCCTCGATGCGCGCCGCGAGCGTCGCGTAGCTCACGGACGCACCCGAGTCGGAATCGATCAGAGCGGGCCGATCGCCGGCGCGCGCGGCCGCGGCGAGCACGAGCTCTGGAAGCGTCGCGCCTCCAACCTCGACCGGTTCGTAGTCGCTCGTCCAGATCACCTCGGCCTCCTCCTTGACACGTGTAAACCTAGCGTCGACCTTGACACGTGTCAAACTGGGCCCGATGGCCGTTCGAGCCGACGTCACCCGCACCCGCATCCTCGACGCCGCCTGGGAGCTCGTGCGCGCCCAGGGCGCCGCGGGCGTGCGGATGCAGGACGTGGCAGGCGCCGTGGGGGTCTCCCGCCAGCTCGTGTACGTCCACTTCCGGGACCGGGCCGGGCTGCTGGTGGCGATGGCCCGCCACCACGACGAGCACAGCGGCTTCAACGAGCGCGTTGCCGCCACCCGCAGGCTGCCGCCGGCCGATGGCCTCGAGGCGCTCCTGCGCGCCTGGTGCGACTACATCCCGGAGATCCTGCCGGTGGCAAGCGCGCTCCAGGCAGCGGCCTGGGCCGGCGACGAGGCAGCGACCGCCTGGCGCGACCGGATGGACGACCTCCGCGAGGCCTTCCGCATCGCCGTGGCCCGCCTCGCCCGGGACGGCCGCCTCGCCGACGGCTTCAGCGTCGAGACGGCCGCCGACTGGGTCTGGGCGAGGAGCCATCTGAACGGCTGGCAGCAGCTCGTTGCCGAGCGCGGCTGGCCGGCAGAGGGCTACGCCGAGCGTACGATCGCCTCGATCCTGGCGGAGGTGGTGGCGCCGCGGCGCTGAGCGTCCCCCCGTCCATCGGTCGCCCTCGGATTCAAGGCGCGTGCCGCGTCTTCCGATGCGAAACCCATGTTTCAGATCGACTCCGCCCTGATGCGCCTGATCGAGCTGGAGGGATCCGACCTCCATCTCAAGGTCCCCGCCCGCCCGATCATCCGCCAGCACGGCAAGCTCGTGCCCCTCGAGGGCACCGAGGTCCTGCGCCCGGAGGACACCGAGCGCACGCTGTTCGAGATCCTCAAGGACGAGTCGAAGCTCGAGGCGTTCCGCAAGGACCGCGAGGTCGACTTCTCCTACTCGATCCCGGGCGTGGCCCGCTATCGCGTGAACGCCTTCGTCCAGCGCGGCTCGGTGTCGCTCGTGCTGCGCGCGATCCCCTTCCAGGTGAAGACGGTCGATGAGCTGCTGCTGCCCTCGGTGATCTCGGAGATCGCCGACGAGGAGCGCGGGCTGATCCTGCTCACGGGCACGACCGGCTCGGGCAAGTCGACGACGCTCGCGTCGATGATCGACCACATCAACAACCGCTATCCCAAGCACATCGTCACGATCGAGGACCCGGTCGAGTTCCTGCACCGCGACAAGACCTCGATCATCAACCAGCGCGAGGTCGGCGAGGACACGGCCTCCTTCGCCCGCGCGCTGCGCCGCGTGCTGCGCCAGGACCCGGACGTGATCCTGGTCGGCGAGATGCGCGACGAGGAGACGGTGCGCACCGCGCTGTCCGCGGCCGAGACGGGCCACCTCGTGCTCTCGACCATCCACACCGTCGACGCCGCCGAGTCCGTCAACCGCATCATCGACTTCTTCCCGCAGGCGGAGCAGCGCCAGGCGCGCGCGATGCTCGCCGGCACGCTGAAGGCCGTGATCTCACAGCGGCTCGTACCCACGCCCGACCGCAACGGCCGAGTGGCCACCTGCGAGATCCTGCGGATGACCGGCCGCGTGCGCGACATGATCGTGAACCCCGAGGAGACCGGGAAGCTGCCCGAGGTGATCTCCGAGGGCGCCTACTACGGCATGCAGACCTTCGACCAGGCGCTGCTCTACCACGTGCAGGCCGGCCGGGTCGCGATGGACGACGCCCTCAAGGCCTCGACCCATCCGCACGACTTCAAGCTGCTCGTCTCCTCGGACGGTCAGCGTCACACCTCGGTCGAGTCGGTGTTCGGCGACGAGGACGAGGGCGAGCCGGGCGGCGAGCCCGATCAGCCGCCGGCCGCCGGCAACGGCTCGGCCCCGGCGATCAGCGCCACACCTGGAGCTTGACGCTCGGGGCGCGCTCGCCCAAAGTGCGCACTGCAAGAACGAAACCGAAACGAAGGAGACCAGGTGCAGAGCACCCTTGGTGAGTTCCAGGAGACGCAGTCGGAGCAGCCGTTCGCGCTCCAGAACTCGAAGCTCTTGAAGGTCAGCCTCCGGCAGGTGACGATCCAGGCGAAGGCCGGCTCGATGGTCGCCTACCAGGGCGACGTCGCGTTCGAGCACGCGGGCTCGGGTGGCATGAGCCGGATGCTGAAGAAGGCCGTGTCGGGCGAGGGCACGAAGCTGATGAAGATGTCGGGCACGGGGGAGGTGTTCCTCGCCGACACCGCGCAGGACATCCACCTGCTGTACCTCGAGAACGACGCCATCACCGTGAACGGCCAGAACCTGCTGGCGTTCGACTCCGGCATCGACTGGGACATCCGGCGGGTGGAGGGCGCGAGCGGCATGATGGGCGGCGGGCTCTTCAACACGGCGCTCCAGGGCAGCGGCTGGGTGGCGATCATCTCGGATGGCCCGCCCGTGCTGCTGAACACCGGCGACGCCCCGACATTCGCGGACCCGCAGGCCGCGATCACCTGGGCCTCGAGCCTGCAGACCGGCATCAAGACGGACATCAAGATGAAGAACTTCATCGGCCGCGGCTCCGGCGAGTCCGTGCAGATGTCCTTCTCCGGCAGCGGCTGGGTGCTCGTGCAGCCGAGCGAGGGTCGCGTGATGCGGGTGGGTGGCGGCTCCGGCGGCGGGGGCGGCGGCCTGCTGAGCAACCTGGGCGGCTGAGAGAGACGGTGGCCGTGGCGGGGGCCTCCCCGGCCCGCCGCCGCCGGCCCCCGGCGCGCCTGGCCCCCACTTCAGTTCCTGAAGTCTTGCGCTAGACTCGGCCTCATGGCCGATCCCACCTGCCCCGTCTGTGCCACGGCGGACATCATCTGCGGCAAGTGGACGATTCTCGTGATCAGGGACCTCGCCGCCGGGCGCAGCCGCTTCTGCGAGCTCGAGCGCTCGCTCGCCGGCATCAGCCCGAGGACGCTCTCGCTGCGTCTACGCGGGCTCGAGGAGCAGGGCATCGTCGAGCGGCACACGTTCCCCGAGGTGCCGCCCAGGGTCGAGTACTCGCTGACCCCGAAGGGCGAAGCGCTGATGCCGCTGATCGATGACATGCGCCGCTACGGGCGCGAGTACCTGGGAGTCGAGGACGACTCCTGCTGCGCGCCCGCCGCCACCGGCGAGGGCGCCGCGAAGGTCGCCGCGGTCGCGGCGGCGTAGCGCCGCGTCGCGAACGACGGGTGAGCCTGGTCGAGGTACCAGCCGAAGGCGCGGTCCACGAGGCGCCGGCGTCCGAGCGCCCTGAGCGCGAGCGTGAGCGCGCGCGGCGGGAGGCGCGGCACCAGCCACTGGAGCCGGAGTGCGAGCCCGAACGCGCGGCGGTGTGACGCGCTGAAGCGGGCGTAGCGCGTGAGCGCCTCCTCGCGCGAGCGCCGGCCCGCGAGCGCCGCCAGCAGCTCGCGCCCGCAGGCGCTCCCGAAGTAGAAGGCGGTGCGGATGCCCTCGCCCGAGAGCGGGAAGCAGTGGCCGGCCGAGTCGCCGACGAAGAACACGCCGTCCTCGGCCGCCCGGCGCAGGCGGTGCGGGAACCAGTTGCCCTGGAAGCGAACCGGCGGCCGCCCGAGCTGCTCGGCCAGCTCGACGGTCGGGCGCCGTACGTGGTGGCGCGGCTCGTACGACCCGACGCCGACCCGCTGCTCGCCGCCGGCCGGGACGTTCCAGCCGTAGCCGAAGCGCACGAGCGAGCGGTCGATCCAGACGTCGAGGGCGTCCTCGCCGGACCGGCCGGGAGACGAGCTCGCGGCCACCCCGCTCGCTAGACCGCGGATGCACCTCGAGTCCACGCGAGAGCGGCGCCTCGGGGGGCTGGTTGCCCTCCCGTGCCAGCACCCGCCGCCAGCCGAGCGCGTCGACCACGAGCGGGGCGCGCAGCTCGCCGCGGTCGGTGGCGACCGCGCCGCCCGGCCGGCGCCCGCTCACGGTGGCGATCTCGAAGCGGGCGTCGCACTGCTCGAACAGAAGCCGGCAGAGCTCGCGGTAGTCGAAGGCCGCCCAGCTCCACGGCAAGCGGTAGCGGACGGAGCCGTGCGGCGTCGTGAACGTCATGCAGGGCAGCTCCTGCCGGATCGCGCCGGCCACACCCATCGCCTCGAGCCAGGGCCGTGGCGCGGCGCACGCCGAGGTGGCGCGTTCGCCGATCTCGTAGCGGTCGACGAGCAGCACGTCCGCGCCGCTGCCGGCCAGCTCGCGGGCGACCGCGAGTCCCGCGAAGCTCGCCCCACACACGAGCACGTCTGCCTCCGGGCGCGCGATTGAGGTCCGCTCCGCCCCCCGCAGCGTGGCGCGCCGGGTCACGCGCCCGCCCGCAGGGCGCCCGCCACGGCGCCGGCGAGCTCCCACGGCGGCAGGCCGGCCCGGTGGCGAAGCACGTCGAAGCGCAGCCGCTCGGCTCGATCGAGGGTCCGCAGGTAGACGCTGCGCGCGAGCCGCAGCCCGCGCTGGACATCCGGCGTCACGACCTCGGAAGCCGCCTCACCCTCGCGGAAGAGCGAGCGCGCGCGCTCGACCTCGAGCGCGAGCAGCCGGCGGAAGCCGTCGGTCGGCCGCCCGGAGGCGATCTCGTCGACGCTCACGCCGAAGCGCTCGAGGTCCTCGCCCGGCAGATAGACGCGGTCGAGCTCCCAGTCCTCCCTCACATCGCGGATGAAGTTCGTGAGCTGGAACGCGTACGCGAGCCGCGTGAACGACTCCTGGCGCTCCGCCGGCGCGCCGATCAGCACGGCGAGGATGCGGGCCACGGCGCCGACGCTCCCGTCCATGTAGCGCTCGAGCTCCGTCCAGGTGGCGATTCGCACCGGGCCGCAGTCGCGGCGCATCGACTCGAAGTAGAGGCCGAGCTCGGTCAGAGGCAGCTCGTGCCGGCGGCCGCTGTCGGCCAGCGCGGCGAGCACCGGATCGCGCGTCGGCTCGCCCGCGAGGGACGCGTCGAAGCGGCGCTCGTAGTCGTCGAGCGCCGCCCGGCGCGCCCCAGGGCTCGTGGCGCGCCTGGGGCCGTCGACCTGATCGTCCACCACGCGCGCGAACGCGTAGAGGGCGTGCACCGCCGGGCGCAGGTCCTCGCGCAGGCGCTTGGTGGCCCAGTAGTAGGTGGGGTCGCGGCGCCGGTGGAGGCGCCGGCAATACTCGTAACCGTTCCGCACCAGGGGGTCGCGAGTCTCCCGCATCGAAGTGGAGACTGGCAGGATCGGGCAGGCTCGGCGCGAATTCGCGCTCTATGCGCAACCGTGCCCTGCATGACGCGCTGCGGAACTTCGCACTCGAGGCCGCGGCGCTGCTGAGTGACGATCTGCGCGCGGGCGCCGAGGTCGAGTTCGACGTGGTGAACGAGGGCGGCCCGCGCGGGCCCGCCCTCTACCACTACCAGCCCCGCATCCACGCGTTCATCGGCGCGCGCTGGGAGCGGCTGCGCGAGCTGCCGGCCGGCGAGCCCGCCTGTCGGGAGCTCGGCGCCGGGGCCGCGACCTGGCTGCGGGTGAACGGTCTGCGCGGCGAGCAGGCCGAGCCCGCGCTGCGGGCGATGCTCGAGCGCCTCTACGAGGACGCCACCAGCTTCGGCTTTCCGGAGGAGCGCTTCGAGCGCGTGTACGGCGAGGTGGAGACCACGCTCTACCGCGACACCACCCGCGCCCTGGTCGTGGCGCCGCTCAGCGGAGCGTGGATGGCGGCGGAGCGCGTGGAGCTGGGCGGCGGCCTGGCGCTGGTGCGCGGCGACCGCGCCGAGGCGCCCACGGAGGCGGTCACGCCCGAGGACGGCGACGGCGAGCCGGCGCTGCTGTGCGTGCTCGAGCGCGACGTCTCAGCCGCTGAGACGATCTCGGCGGCCGACGCCGCCGAGCGCTTCGGCAAGGTCGTGACGGCGCTGCGGCTGTGGGCGCCCGGCCAGGTGGGGGTCGGCGCGCCGGGCTGGCGCAGCTCGGGCGGCGGACCGTGGGAGGCCATCCCCGTGGGCGCGGCGGGCGCCCGTCCGGCCCGCGGCTGGCAGCTCGCGGAGGGCGAGGAGAGCGGCCTGCGCGACTTCTTCCGGGTGCTCGACGAGGTCGATCCGCCCCGCACGGTGGCATGGGCGCTCGGGCGCTTCGAGATGGGCTGCGAGCGCCGGCTCGACTCGGAGGCCCTGCCGGACTTCCTGCTGGCGCTCCGCGCGCTGCTCGACGCCACGAGCGCCGCGGGCGAGGCGAGCCTCGCGCTGCGGGTGGCGGCCCTCTGCGCGGAGGAGGGCGGCCGGCGTGCGGTCCAGCGCCGCGTGGAGACCGCGCTGGCGCTCGAGCGCTACGTGATGGGCGGCTCGCCCGCGCACGATCGCAGCGGCGAGGCACCGGGCGAGCTCGTGGCCGAGCTCGAGGGACACCTGCGCGCGCTGCTGCGCGACGTGCTGTGCGGCTACCTCGACGCCGACCTCAAGGCGGTGGCCGACGACATCCTGCTCGAGACGACCCCCGAGCCCTTCGCCGGGGAGATCCACGCCCGCGACCTGCGCGCGGAAGGGCGCCGCTTCGAGCGCGAGCCGGAGCCGGAGCCGGAGCCGGTCGAGCCGGAGCCGGAGGTCGAGCCGGAGCCGGAGCTCGAGCTCCAGTACGAGCCCGACACCGCGGAGCTCGAGCCGGTGGCCGCCCCGCCGCCGGTGCCGGAGCTCGAGCTCGAGCCCGAGCCCGAACCTGCGGGGCCGGCCCAGACCCGGCTCGAGGGCGTGACCCCGTCGGCGGACTGGGGCTTCGACGACCCCGAGGACTACAGCGCGCCCGTGTAAGAGTCCGCTGTCCTGACTTTGTCGGCTCCTGGCCTATCAAGTCAGGACGGCACCCCGATCGGCCCTGGCCGCGACCGTCGCCGAGCGCGCTAGCCGAACAGGTACTCGTCCATCCGCCGCAGGCCGTCGAGGTCGTGGATGTCGTCGTCCAGGTAGGGCACCTCGATCAGCGGGCGGCGGCGGAGCTTGCGACGTAGCTCGGCGAGGTTCGCCCGGTCGCGGTCGGCCAGGCGGCGCTCGTCCGCGAGCGTGTCGAGCACCTTGCGGGCCAGGTCGTCCCCGACGAGCTCCTCGAGCTCGTCCGCCACGTCATCCTCGCGCACGCCCGGGTGGACCCGGTTGGCCACCACACCGGCGAACGGGAGGCCGGCGTCCAGCAGGCGCCGGTGGAAGAAGGCGGCCTCCTCGATCGCGTCGGCGCGCGGCGAGGTCACGAGCACGAAGGCGGTGCGGCTGTGCGAGAGCAGCTTGCTCACCCCGTCGGCGCGCTCGCGGAAGCCGCCCGCCATGTCCCCGAAGCTGCGGAAGAAGCCCGACAGGTCCTCGAGCAGGTCCAGGCCGGTGGCTCGCTTCATCACCGAGAACAGGACGCTGGCCCCACGGCCGAAGACCTTGAGCCCGAGGAAGCCGGGCGCCGTGAAGAACTGGAGCGAGCGCGAGTCGATGAACGCCGAGAGCTTGCGCGGCGCGTCGATGAAGTCGAGCGCGTTGCGGGTCGGCGGCGTGTCCAGCACGAGCAGGTCGTAGCGCCCCTCCTGGTGGAGCTCGTGGAGCTTCTCCATCGCCATGTACTCCTGCGAGCCGGCGACCGCGCTGGACAGCTCCTGATAGATCCGGTTCGAGAGCACGGCGTCGCGCGTGGCCTCGTCGGGCGCGTGCAGCTCGATCAGCTCGTCGAAGGTGCGCTTGGCGTCGAGCATCATCGCCCACAGCTCGCCGTCCACGCCGGCGTCCACGTGGCGCTCCTCGTTGCCGAGCTCGGGCAGGCCGAGCGAGCTCGCGAGCCGCCTGGCCGGGTCGATCGTGAGCACGGCCACCTTCTTGCCGCGCGCGGCCATGCCGAGGGCGATCGCCGCGGAGGCGGTGGTCTTGCCGACCCCGCCCGAGCCCGCGCAGATGCAGATGTCCTTGCGCTCGAGCCAGCTCTCGATCACAGCGACTCCTCGAGCAGCTCCGACAGCGTCTCGAGCTCGGCGCGGCCGAGCTCGGGTGCGAACAGATGCGGCAGGGTCACAAGCCGCGCCTTCGTCTCCTCGCGCAGCCGTGCGACCTGGGCGCGCTGACCCGCCGCGCGGCGGTGCTCCGACAGCGCCGCCGCGAGCGCCGCCCGGGCGGCGTCCGAGCCGCGCCCGTCGAGCTCGGCGAGCCGGGCCGACTCGCCGCTGTCGAAGCGCTCCGGGTAGAGGGCGTTGACCACGATCGCGTCGAGCGCGAGCGACTGCTCGCCGAGCCGGCCCTCGAGGTCGATCGTCTCGGCGACCGGCATTTCCTCCGGGAGCGCCGCGGCCAGGATCGCCGTCGCAGCGCGGTTGCGGGTGAACTCCTCGATCTGGCGCGCCTGGCGCGCGACCGGCCCGGTGCGTGCGATGCGGGCGAACGTCCCGGGTGCGCTCAGCAGAGCGAGGCCGTGGCCGGTGGCCGGCGCGTCGACGATCGCGAGGTCGAACACCGACCCGCCCGTCCGCCGCTGGAGCTGGGCGAGATCCCAGATCTTGCCCATCGTCACGAGCTCGCTGACCCCGGGAGCCGCGGCGGTGAGCAGCTGGAAGATGCGGCTGCCGCCGAGCAGCCCGGCGAGCGTGCCCGACTTGAGCTGGTGGCGAAGCCACTCCTCCATGGCGCGGCTCGGAGCGATCGAGAGGCCGAACAGCCGGGGCGCCAGCTTCACCTCGTCGTGTCTCGCCGTCGATCGCACGCCGAAGATGGCGGCCAGGCGCTGCTGCTCGGCCACCTCGACCACCACGGTGCGCTTGCCGGCGCGCGCGGCGGCCAGCCCGAGCGCCCCGGCGATCGTCGTCTTGCCGGTGCCTCCCTTGCCCATCACCATCACGAGCCGCTTGTCCATGAGTGCGCACACGCTGGTCCCGATTCTGCCTACCCGCCCATTGCGCCTTCGTCCCCACCCGCCTACGGTCCTGGCGTGACCGGTCTCGAAAAGGCGATCCAGGCCCAGCCGGCCGCACTCGAGCGGCTCGCAGCGATGACGCTGCCAGACCGCGCGCGGCGGTCTGCTCGACCGCGAGCGAATCTGGCTCGTGGGGACGGGGTCGAGCCAGCACGCGGCCGAGCTCGGAGCGGCCATGCTGGCGCGGGCGGGCCGGGACGCACGCCCGGCCGGCTCGATGAGCTTCGTGCTCGGCGGCTCGGGCGAGTCCGTGCGCTCCGGCGACGGGGTGATCGTGATCTCACACACCGGCGAGTCCGCCTTCCCGCGCGCCGCACACGCGGCGGCGCGTGAGGCGGGCGCCGAGACGCTCTCGATCACGGGCGAGGGCGCGGGCTGGCCGGACGGGATCGAGACCGTGCCGCGCGAGCCCTCCCAGACCTACACCGTGTCCTATCTCGGCACGCTCGCCGTCCTGGCGCTGCTGGCGCACGCCGCCGGCGCCGAGGCTCTCGGCCCCGACGGCCTCGCGCGGGCCGCCGCGGCCGTGCAGGCCGTGATCGACGCGCCCCGGCTCGAGCAGCTGCCCGATCCCGAGCGGCTGATCGTGCTCGCCGGCGTCGGCCCGGGTCAGGTCACGGCCCGCGAGGGCGCCCTCAAGCTGCGCGAGGCGGCGCGCCTGCTCGCCGAGGGCTTCGACGCCGAGTACCTCTTCCACGGCTCGGCGGTGCCGCTCACAGCCCGCGACGCGCTCGTGCTCGTGCAGCCGTCGCACGACCCCCACGGGGTGCTGCGCGAGGTCGGGCGCGCCGCGGAGGGGGAGGGGGTGGCGCTGGCCGCGGTCGACGAGCCCGAGCTCCAGGATCCGCTGCTCGCCCAGTTCCCCCTCACCGCCCGGCTGCAGCTGTTGGCGCTCGAGCGCGCCCTCCGGGGCGGCCACGATCCGGACAGGGTGATCACCGGCGCCTGGGCAGCCGATCCGCTCTGGGACGCCGGCGCCCCCTCGTAACGTCCGGGACATCCGTTATCCACGCGGGAAGGAATCGCGCGCACACGTGCGAATCCTCATCACGTGACGCCCACGGCCAAGGTCATCGCCTTCACCAACCAGAAGGGCGGGGTCGCCAAGACCACAACCACCCTCAACCTCGCCGCTGCCTTCGTCGAGCGCGGCCATCGGGTCCTCTGCGTGGATCTCGACCCGCAGGGCAACCTCACGATGAGCCAGGGCATCGACCCCGACTCGCTCGAGGCCTCGATGTACGACGTGCTGGTGCACGCGCTCTCGATCCGCGAGGTGATCCGCAAGCGCGAGGTGGACGTGGCCTGCGCCTCGATCGACCTCGCCGGGGCCGAGATCGCGATGTCGATGATGATCGGACGCGAGCGTGCGCTGAAGAAGGCCCTGGCGCCGATCCTCGACGACTACGACTTCATCTTCATCGACACGCCGCCGAGCCTCGGACTGCTCACGATCAACGCCCTCACGGCGTCGCAGAAGGTGATCGTCCCCGTGCAATGCGAGTATCTGTCCATGCGCGGGCTGATCCAGCTCCAGAACACGCTGTCGATGGTGCGTGAGGAGCTCAACCCGGACATCGAGATCGAGGGCATCCTGCCCACGCTCGTCGACAACCGCACGGTGCACGCCAAGGAGGCCATCGAGATCCTCGAGGAGAACTTCGGGGACCGCGTCTTCGCCTCGCGCATCAACAAGACGGTTCGCTTTGCCGAGGCCCCGGTGAAGGGGATGTCGGTGCTCAAGTACGACCCGGACGGCAAGGCGGCGTACGCCTACCGTCAGCTAGCTGAGGAGGTCCTGGCGAATGGCAAGCGGTAAGAGGGCGAGCATGCGCGAGGGTCCCCTGGCGCAGCTCTTCCGCAAGACGGACGAGGACGAGGGTGCCAAGCCCGAGTCGCACGCCGCTCCCGCGGAGCCGAAGGCCGGCCGGCCGCTGCCCGAGGGCGGGCCCTCGCCGCAGATCACCCGGCACGTGCCCGAGCCCCAGGGGCACGAGGAGGGACTCACAGAGCCGCAGCCGGCGCCGGCCGAGCCGCGTGAGGCGCCGCCCGCGCCCCGTGGTCACGACCTGGGCGGTCGGATGACCGAGGCCGCGCGCCGCGCAGAGGAGCGCGAGGAGCGCCGCCGCGAGCGCGAGGAGCGCTTCGGCCGCTACGAGGGCGTGCCGACCCCCGAGGAGCGCCTGCGCTCGGTGTTCTCCTCCGACATCCCGGAGAACATGCTCGAGCGCCAGCCCGAGCGCCGGCCTGAGCCGATCCAGGGGCCTGTCTCCTCGTTCGTCCCCTCGGCCGACGGGATCACCGAGCCGGTGCTGCGCGTGATCGGCGTGGGCGGCGCGGGCGTGAACGCCGTCAACCGGATGGTCGAGGCCCAGGTCGAGGGCGTCGAGTTCATCGCCGTGAACACCGACCTCCAGTCGCTGGAGGGATCGGCGGCCGAGACGCGCGTGCACATCGGCAGCGACATCACCCGTGGGCTCGGCTCAGGCTCGAACCCCGAGCTCGGCCGCGCGGCGGCGCTCGAGGACTACGACCGGTTGAAGGGCCTGCTGAAGGGCGCGGACATGGTGTTCATCACCGCCGGCGCCGGCGGCGGCACCGGCACCGGCGCGGCGCCGATCGTGGCGCGCATCTCGCGCGAGGTGGGCGCGCTCACGGTGGGCATCATCACCAAGCCGTTCTCCTTCGAGGGCGCCCGGCGTGGCGCGCAGGCCGAGCAGGGCGTGGAGGAGCTCGCCCGCGAGGTTGACACGCTGATCGTGATCCCGAACGCGCGGCTCCTGTCCGTGCTCGACAAGTCGACCTCGATGGTCGAGGCGTTCCGCGTGGCCGACGACGTGCTGCGCCAGGGCGTGCAGGGCGTGTCCGACCTGATCACCCTGCCGGGCCTCATCAACCTCGACTTCGCCGACGTCCGGACGATCATGGCCGAGGCGGGTCAGGCGCTGCTCGGGATCGGCATGGGCACCGGCGATCGCCGGGCGATGGACGCCGTCGAGCACGCGATCGAGTCGCCGCTGCTCGAGACCTCGCTGGAGGGCGCGCGCTCGATCCTGCTGTCGGTCACCGGCGGGCGCGACCTGTCGCTCTGGGAGGTCAACGAGGCGGCCAAGGCGGTGGCCGAGGCGGCCCACCCGGACGCGAACATCATCTTCGGCGCGATGGTCGACGAGAAGGTCGAGGACCAGGTCTGGGTGACCGTCGTCGCCACGGGCTATGGCGACCGCCCGCTTCACCGCGCGCAGCCGCGCGGCGAGGGGCGCTCGGTTCCGGCCGACGCCGAGCCGCGCGTGCGCCGCACGCGACGCGAGCGGTCGACGGCCGGCACGCTCTCGGACGTCGACGTGCCCGAGTTCATCCCGCGCTGAGCTCGCCCGCTCCTGGGTAGGGTGCGGCCATGCATGGAGTGGTGGCCGCAGGCCATCCCCTGACCGCGCGGGCCGGCGCCGACGTGCTGCGCGCGGGGGGCAACGCGGTGGACGCGGCCGTGGCGGCCGTGCTGATGTCGTTCGTCGCCGAGTCGCCGCTCACGGGACCGGGGGCCGGCGGCTTCATGCTCGTCCACGCGCGCGGCGAGAGCCACCTGCTCGACTTCTTCGTCGCCGCCCCGGGCCGCGGCCTCGACTCGCCCGATCCGGCCGACCTGCAGCCCATCGACGTGAGCTTCAGCCCCGACGCGATTCAGCGCTTCAACGTCGGGCCGTCGTCGTGCGGCGCGTACGGCACGACGCTCGGCGTCGCGAGCGCGCTCGAGCGCTTCGGCAGCGTCGCGCTCGCGGACGTGGCGGCCCCGGCCGCCCGCGCGGCGCGCGAGGGCGTCGAGGTGGTGCCGATGCAGGCGTTCCTGTTCCGCATCCTCGAGCCGATCCTGCGCTCGACGCCCGAGTCGGGCGAGCTCTACGCGCCGGGCGGCCGGCTGCTCGGCGAGGGCGACACGATCCGGCTGCCGGAGCTGGGACATCTGCTCGAGCGGCTCGGCGCCGAGGGCCCCGACTTCCTCTACTCGGGCGACGTGGCCGCGGCCGCCTCGGACTGGGTGCTCGAGCGCGGCGGGCTGCTCACCCGCGAGGACCTCGCCGGCTACGAGGTGATCGAGCGCCCGCCGGCGGCCGTGACCTACCGCGGTCGCGAGGTGCTCACCAACCCGCCGCCGTCGTCCGGAGGGATCCTGATCGCGGACGCGCTCGGCATCCTCGAGCGGCTCGAACAGCCGCACGACGCGTCGCTGGTCGCCGAGGTGATCGCGTCAACGAACCGGGCCCGCGACAAGGAGTTCCTCGACGGGCTCGCACGCGAGGGATTCCTCGAGAGCTTCCTGGCTCGGCAGGCGCTCGACGAGGTGGCGGGGGACGTGCGCTCGCGGTTGGGTGGGCCCGAAGCGCCCGGCTCGGCCGGGCGCGCAGGGTTGGGTAACACAACCCACATCTCCGTGATGGACGCCGAGGGCGCCTGCGCCACGGTCACCTGCTCGAACGGATCGTGCTCCGGCGTGGTGGTGCCGGACACCGGGATGCACCTCAACAACATGCTCGGCGAGCAGGACCTGAACCCGCTCGGATTCCACCTCCACGAGCCGGGCGCCCGGGTGCCGAGCATGATGGCTCCGACGGTCGTGGTGCGCGACGGCCGCCCGGAGGTCGCGCTCGGCAGCGCGGGCTCGAACCGGATCCGCTCGGCGATCATCCAGACGGTGCTCGGCATCGTCGATCACGGCCTGCCGGCACAGGAGGCGGTGTCCGCCGCGCGCATCCACGTGGAGGGGCGGGAGGTCGAGGCGGAGCCCGGGGTCGACGAGCCGCCGCTCGGACGGCTCGAGGAGCGAGGCTGGACCGTGCGGCGCTGGGAGGAGCAGAACCTCTACTTCGGCGGCGTGCAGGCGGTGGCGCGCAACCCCGACACGGACGAGCTCAGCGGTGGCGGGGACCCGCGCCGCGGCGGCGTGGCGCTCAAGGTCTGATCGCCTACCAGGGCTGGCACGGCCTGAACGACGGCACGTGGGGGTTGGGCGCGGCAAGCGATCTCGCCCACCTCGCGCACGGTGGGTGGTTGATGTTCGATTCGTCCTGGCTTCACCCCCTCCTGGGGGGTCAACCCGGACGAATGCCCGACAGCGCCTCCCCTTACTGCCCGTCGTTTACGCCCCCGATCCCCACCGGCACGGCGAACCGCCAACCGACGTCGAGCCGCTAGCCGCGCAGGCTGCCGTTGCCGCCGGCCACTTCCGCGGCGCGCTCGGCGAAGCGGATACGCGAGAGCGCCTCGGCGAACATCTTGTCGAGCTGCACCAGGCGCTTCGGCTCGGAGCGCAGCTCGAGCAGCGTCTGCTTGGCGTCGAGCGCGACGTCGAGCGTCGCGGCCATGCCGAAGGCGTCGAGCTTGGCGAGCGCATCCGGCTCGGGGCGCGTCTCCGAGACCTCCTCCACGAGGTCGGCGTAGCGCTGGCGTGCACCGTCGAGCGCGGCCGCGTCGTCGCCCTCCTCGTCGTCCAGCAGCTCGACGTCGCCGGCGGGGTAGGGAAGGTCCTCGATCCTGCGGTCGAGTCGGAACGGGGCCGTGCCCTCGACGAGGATGTTGAGGCGCCCGTCCTCGAAGCGCTCGAGGACCCGCGTGATGCGGGCGCAGCAGCCGATCTCCTTGAGCCCATCGTCGGAGAGCCAGACGATCCCGAACTCGCCCGCCTGGTCGAGGCACTCGCCGACCATGACCTTGTAGCGCTCCTCGAAGATGTGAAGCGGCACCAGCTCCTTCGGGAGCAGCACCAGGCCGAGAGGGAAGAGCGGGAAGCGCAGGCGCGACTCCATCCCGTCAACCCTAGAGACACGTCAGCTGCCGGAGCCGCCAGGCCCGCCTGCTACAACGACCCGGAGTGAGTGGGATCAGTCGCAGACGCTTCCTCGCGTCGGGGGCCGTCGCGGCCGGGGCTCTGGCATCGCCGTTGCGCGTGCGCGAGGCGCTCGGCGCGCCGGCACGCGCGGCCGACGGCCCGTACGGCCCACTCGGTCCGCCGGACGCCCTCGGCCTGATGCTGCCGGCGGGGTTCCGGGCGCGCGAGGTCGCCCGCTGCCTGCGGCCGGTGGCGGGCACGGACTACGCGCTCCCGATCTTCCCGGACGGGCAGGCGGTGTTCGCCACGCGCGACGGCGGCTGGATCCTCGTGACGAACTCCGAGTCGATCTCGGCCACGGGCGCCGGGGCGTCGGCGATCCGCTTCGACCGCGAGGCGAGGATCGTGGACGCCTACCGCGTGCTCGGCGGCACGAACGCGAACTGCGCGGGCGGCCCGACGCCCTGGGGCACCTGGCTCTCCTGCGAGGAGTTCCAGGGAGGCATGGTCTGGGAGTGCGACCCGGCCGGCGCCCTGCGCGCGCGCGCACGTCCGGCGATGGGTCTGTTCGTGCACGAGGCCGCGGCCGTCGATCCGGGCGGGCGCCAGGTCTACATGACCGAGGACGAGGCCGACGGAGGCTTCTACCGCTTCACGCCCGCGAGCTATCCGAACCTCGACGCCGGGCTGCTCGAGGTGGCGGTCGTCGGCAGCGACGGCCAGGTGAGCTGGCGGGCGCTGCCGAACCCCGCCCCGACACCCGCGGACACGCCCACCCGCGCGCAGGTGCCGGAGATGACCCGCTTCAACGGAGGCGAGGGCATCTGGAACGCGGGCGGGTTCCTCCTGTTCACCACCAAGGGCGACGGCCGCGTGTGGTCCTACGACCTCGTGAGCGCGCGGATCGAGGTGCTCTACGACCACCAGGCCACCGCCTCGTCGCTCGACGCAGTCGACAACATCACGGTCTCGGCGGCCGGCGAGATCTTCGTCTGCGAGGACAACGGCAACATGGAGGTCGGGCTGATCACGCCCGACCGCGTGGTCTCGCCGTTCCTGCGCTTCAGTGGCGGCGCGCACTCGGTCTCCGAGGTGTGCGGGGCGGTCTTCGACCCGTCGGGCACGCGGCTCTACCTCACCTCCCAGGGGGCCTACACGCCCGGCGGCGGCTTTCGCGGTCCGGGAGCGGTCTACGAGGTCAGCGGTCCGTTCCGCCGGCCCGCGCCCGGCTCCGCGCCGCCGATCGTCTACGGACCGCCCGCCGGGGAGCGGGCGGGAGGCGGTCCGCTCGGCACGCCCAAGCCGCGGCTGCGGGTCACAGCGCCGCGCCGGCTGCGCCGCCTCGGGCTGTTGCGGCGCGGAATCAGCGTGACGCTGAGCTCGCGGGCGCGCCTGGAGGCCACGGTCAGCCTCGACAGCGCCGACCTGCTCTCGAGACCCGGCCGCGGGGGCTCGTCGCGGCGGCCCAAGCCGGTGCTCCTGGGCCGCAAGGAGGTCGAGCTGCCGGTCGAGCGCGAGATCACGGTGCGTCTGAGGCCCTCCGGGCGGGGCCGGCGGCTGCTCGCGCGGCGCCGACGGCCGCTCGACGCCCGGATCGTCGTCTCGGGGCGCGACCTGGCCGGGAACCGGGTCGCGGTCGTCCGCATGGTGCGGGTCTCGCGCTGAGGTGTCCAGGCCCGCGTGCGCAGCTCAAGGTCGGGCGAACTCCGCCGATATGGAGCACATGTCCATCGAGGTGACCAATGGTCTCCCTGAGGGCGCTGCTGACGGCAGCGTGACGATCGAGCTCACGCTGGCCGAGGCCGAGGCGGTCAAGGCTTGGCTGCTCAAGCCGTCGGCGGATGGAAGTGCCGCCATCGACGACGACAACGCGAAGTCGGTGATGGTGAAGCTGGGCGCCAAGCTGGACTACATCCAGGGCGTGCAGCAGGTCCGCGACGAGCTGGCGCACGCCGGCTTCCCGACCGAGAACCTCAGCGACGACGAGGTCGCCGAGCTCGGACGGCGGATCGCCGAGTCCCCCATCAGGCGCTACTCCGGAACCTAAACCCATACTTCGGGCCCCGCCCCGTGAGCTACGGTCGCTGCATGGCGACTGCGGCTCCGCCCGCTCCGACGGGCCCGGCTCACGTCGCGGTCGTCTCGTTTCTCGCCGCTCGGGCCGCCCCGACCGGCGGCTTCTGGATCGCGCTCGCCGGCGGGGTGGCGCTTGCGCGCGTCGCCGAGCGCCGCGGCGCCCGGCTCGGATTCGGGGCGAGCATCGCCGCGATGCTCGAGACGGTGGCGATCATCGGCCCCGCCCGCGTCGGCATCCCGCTCACGCAGGCCGTGAGCGCGCCGATGCTCGGCCGCCTCGAGGCCCGCGGCGTGGCCGCCTGGCTCCAGGTGATCGCCTGCGGCGCGGTGCGGCTGCTGCACAACACCGCCACCACCGCGTTCTTCATCTGGGTGATCGCCGGCGGGCTCGACGCCTACGCGGGCACCTATGACGCGCTCGGTCGCCGGCTCGGCCTCGAGATCGGGACCGCGGACGCGCTCGTGCTCACCGCGGCCGGGCTGCTCGTCTGGGCGGGCTTCGCGAGCGTCGTGCAGGTGCTCGTGTACCGCCGCGGGCTGCGCGGCTGGGACGAGCTCGAGGCGTCGGCGGCGGCCCCGGCCGGCGTCGAGGGGCACGTTGACCGCGCTATGCGCGGCAAACGTGTACCCTCGCGAGCCCCGGCAGCGGTGGAACCCCTGGCTCATCACCCTCGCTGCCGTCGTTGCCTTCACGGTCCTCCTGGCCAGCACGGCCTGGGTGGTCCTCGCAACCGTGGCGGTCTGGCCTCGCGCGCGGCCTGGCTCGCGGCCCCCACCGACCGCGAGCCCGTGGCCACCGGCGTCCTGTTCGCGGCGGTCCTCGCCGGCGGGGCGCTCGTGTTCGGGCTCGGCGGCGGCCTCGGCGCGGACGAGGCCCTGCGGCGCGCGGCGCGGGCGGCGCTGCTCGTGCTGGTGGCCACCTGGATGCGCGCGGCGGCCGGGGCGGAGGGCCTGCGCACGGTGTTCCACGGCGTGCTCGCACGGCTGCGGCGCCTACCGGCGATGCCGGAGGCCACGCGGGTACTGGACGGAATCGACTCGGAGCGCCGGCTCGCGGCCGCTGCGCGCTCCGTCGTCGACGACGTGCGCGGCGTCGAGCTGCGGCCGCTCCCGTTCCTCGACGCCCTGCTCGGCTGGGTGGTGCGCGAGTCCCTACGCCGGGACGCGCGCTGAGAGCAGCAGGTTGTAGAACAGCGCGGCGGGCAGCCGCGGCTCGAGCAGGGAGCGGTCGAGCGACTGGAGCGCCAGGTAGCCGCGGTAGGCGTACACGCGCCAGGCCCACGGCACGTCGTCGGGGTCGGCACTCGCCTCGAGCGTGCGGTTGACCCAGCCGAACAGCGACGCCGCCAGCTCCTCGCCGCTCACGCGGACCTCCTCGAGCCCCGCCCCATGGGCACGGGAGGCCAGCTCCGATGGGGTGAAGGCGTGCACGTCCACCAGCCGCTCGAGCTTCTCCTCCTCCGTGACGGAGCCATTGCCGTTCCGGCGCGCGGCCTGGGCGCCCATCAACGCTCGCCACAGCGGCGCGATCGCCGTCGCGCCGCGCTTCGGCAGCGCCGCGATCCGGTCGCCGTGGCGGGAGGGCTCGCCGCAGAAGGCCAGCACGCCGCCGGGACGCAGCACGCGCCGGAACTCGCGGAAGGCGGCGTCGAGGTCGGGCAGGTGGTGGAGAACGGCGTGTCCGAACACGAGGTCGAACTCGCCGTCCGCGAAGGGCAGCTCGGTGGCCTCGGCCGCCGCGGTCTCGACGCGCTCGCCGAGCTCGCGCGCGGAGCGCTCGAGGGTCGCGAGCATCCCGGGCGAGATGTCCGTGGCCACGGCCTGCTCGATCACCCCGGCGCGCAGCAGGTTGAGCGTGAAGTAGCCCGTGCCGGCGCCGATCTCGAGCGCGCGCCGGTAGCGGCGCGGCTCGTGGCCGAGCGCCTTGCGCAGCTTGCCCACCACCTGCGCCTCTCCCACCTCGTCGTACTTGATGCCCCACTTGGCGTCGTAGTGGGAGGAGGCGAGGTCGTGGTAGCGGACGTTGGCGTGGCGGATCGCGTCGGCGCTCGCGGTCGGCATGGCCGCTGAAAGGTAGTGCCTCGCGGCGCCTACACTCCCCCGCCCCGATGGAGCAGACCGTCCAGACCGGCCAGCCCGAGGGCGTGCCGCCGCTCGAGCTGACCGGCGAGCGCACGCTCCCGGACGTGCCCGCTGAGAACTACTGGTTCCGGCGCCATCTGGCCGTCTACGAATGGGTGGCCGAGCGCGTGCGCGGGCGCGACGTGATCGACATGGCCTGCGGCGAGGGCTACGGGGTCGATGTGCTCGCGCGCACCGCCCGCCGGGTCACGGGCGTGGACGCGAACCCCGAGGCCTACGAGCACGCGCGGCTCAGGTACTCGAGGCCGGGGGTGGCCTTCGCGCGCGAGCTCGTGGAGCGCTACGAGGAGCCCTGCGACGCCGTGGTCTTCCTCCAGACGATCGAGCACGTGCGCGACCCCGAGACCGTGCTCGTGCACTTTCGCGAGCTGCTGCGCCCGGGAGGGGTCGCCTACGTGTCGACGCCCAACCTGCTCACGCTGGCGCCGCCGGGGGCGCAGAAGTCCGACAACCCCTGGCACCTGAAGGAGTACCGCGCGGAGGAGTTCCGGGCGCTCTGCGCGAGCGTGTTCGGCCGGGTCGAGCTGCTCGGCCTCTTCCATGCCCGCATGCTGCGCGCCCACGAGCTCGCGCTGCGGGCGGGATGGGACCGCCTGCACGCCGCCCTCGGCATCACCCGGCCGTTCTACGACCGCTTCACGCCGGCCATCTCCGCCCGCGACTTCGCGTTGCGCCCCGGACCTCTCGAGCGGGCGCTCGACTTCGTCGCGGTGCTCCGGCCTTGAGGCGCCGCGCCCGCCGGCCGCCCGACCCGCCCGAGCTTCCCGCGGCGGCCCGGCCGCCCTGGCCCGTGTGGTACGCGCCGGTGGCGCTGGTGGCCGCCTTTGCCGCGATCACGGCGGCGAGCGTGCCGCTCTTGCCGCTGATCGTCTTCTTCGTGATCTCGGACACCCTGGCCGCGCTCGCCCTGCTCGTTCTGCTGCTCGTCCAGGACGGCGTGCTCGTGGGCGCCGCGCTCCTGTTCGCCGGCTTCACCCGCACGCCGCGCCCGTGGCACTTCGGCCTGCGGACCACAAGGCTGTGGCCGACGGTCGGCTGGGCCACGCTCGGCTTCCTCCTCCTGCTCGGGTTCGAGCTCGGCTACATCTGGCTGCTCGACGTGGACGAGACCAACGTCGAGGACATCGGCGGCGCGAGCACGCTCGCCGCCTTTCTGGTGGCGCTGGCCGTGATCGTGGTCGCGCCGGTGGCCGAGGAGCTCTTCTTCCGCGGCTTCTTCTACCGGGCGCTGCGCACCAAGCTGCGCGTGTGGTCCGCCGCGCTGATCGACGGCCTCGTGTTCGGCGCGCTTCACTTCCAGGGACCGGACAGCGCCGTGATCCTCCCCGTGATCGCGGCGGTAGGCGTCGGGCTATGCCTCGTCTACGAGCGCACCGGCTCGCTGTTCGCCGTGATCGCCATCCACGCCTCCTTCAACACGTTCGCCACGCTGGGGATCGCCCCGCTGCCGGCGATCCTGGTGGGCCTCGCCATGATCGCCGGCTGCCTGCTCGTCCCGCGCCTGGCGGGACCCGGCCCGAGCCCGATGCCGACGTGAGCGCCACGAGGCCGGGGGCGCTCGCCCTCGTGCTCCACTCGCACATGCCCTACGTGGAGGGCTTCGGCACCTGGCCGTTCGGCGAGGAGTGGCTCTGGGAGGCGGTGGCCTGCGTCTACCTGCCGCTGCTGGACGTGCTCGACGGCGCCCCCGTGACGGTCGGCCTGACCCCGGTGCTGTGCGACCAGCTGGAGGCTATGCGCGGTCCGGCGGGCGAGCGCTACCTGCGCTTTCTCGAGGAGATCCGCGCCCAGGTGCACGAGCTCGACTCGGCGGGTCTCGAGCACGGGGGCGAGCCGGAGCTCGCCGCCGAGGTGCGCCGCGCGGCGGGCGACTACGTGGTGGCAGCCGAGCGATTCGAGCGCCGCGGGCGCGATCTGCTCGGCGCCTTCGCCGCCCTCGACGGGGTGGAGCTCTGGACCTCGGCGGCCACGCATGCGCTCCTCCCCCTGCTCGCCACCGATGCCGGCATGCGCCTCCAGCTCGCCACCGGGACGGCGGGGCATCAGCGTCGACTGGGCGAGTGGGGCGGGGGCTTCTGGCTTCCCGAGTGCGCCTACGCCCCGGGCCTCGAGCGCGACCTGGCCGACCACGGCGTGCGCGCCTTCTGCGTTGACCAGACGCGGGTCGCCGGCTTCGACCACCTGCGGCCGCGCACCACGGACGCCGGACCGGTGGCCGTGCCGATCGACTGGGCGACGGTCGAGCTCGTGTGGAACGAGGCGGCCGGCTACCCGGCCGACGGCGCATACCGCGACTACCACCGGCGCACCGTCCACGACCTCAAGCCCTGGGCCAACGGCGGCGGCGCCTATGACCATGCCGCCGGGCTCGCCCGCGCGCGCGAGCACGCCCGCGACTTCGTCGAGCGGACGCGTGCACGGCTCGACGCGCACGGCGGCGGGCTCGTCTGCTGCGCGCTCGACACCGAGCTGCTCGGCCACTGGTGGTACGAGGGTCCGGCGTGGCTCGCGCGGCGTGATCGCGGAGGCGCGCGAGCAGGGGCTGCGGCTCGTGACCGTCTCGGAGGGGATCGAGCTGGTGGAGCCGGTGAGCGGCGCGCTCCGGGCCTCGACCTGGGGCAGCGGGAAGGACCTCTCGACCTGGGACGCGCCGGCCGTTGCCGAGCTCGCCTTCGCCGCCCGTTCGGCCGAGCTGCGGACCGTCGCCGCGGCCGCCGCGGGCGCCGAGCCGCGCGCCGCGCTCGAGCGGGCGGCCCGCGAGCTGCTCGCTCTCCAGGCCAGCGACTGGGCCTTCATGACCAGCCGCGAGATGGCCGGCGACTACCCCCAGCGACGGCTCGAGGGCCACGTGCGAGCCCTCGACGCCGCCCTTGCCGCTCTGGCAGACTCCGCACCCGCGCCGGACCGAACACTCCGCAACCTGGCGCCCGACCTCGACCTCGCCTCGCTGACCACCCCCTGATGCGCGTCCTGATCCTGTCCTGGGAATACCCGCCGCTGATCGAGGGCGGGCTCGCGCGCCACGTGCGGAAGCTGGCCGAGAATTTGGCGGTCCAGGGCGTCGACGTGCACGTGCTCGCGCGCGGGCGCGAGGAGGACCCGCCGGAGGAGGAGTCGGGCGGCGTGACCATCCACCGGGTGCGCGAGCCGGAGCGCCCGCGCGACCTCGGCGAGTTCGTGGCCTGGATCGAGCACATGAACTCGGACATGCTCGCCACGGGTGTCGAGGTGGGCGACCGCTACGACTTCGACGTGGTGCACGGCCACGACTGGCTCGTGGCGAGCGCGAGCGACCACCTCGCCAAGCGCTTCCGCGCGCCGTTCGTCGTCACGATCCACGCCACCGAGTACGGACGCCACCAGGGTTGGGTCGACAAGCACCCGCAGTCCTACATCCACGGCGTCGAGCACTGGATGGCGAACCGCGCGGAGCGCGTGATCACCTGCTCGTCCTACATGCGCGAGCACGTGGCCGACATCTACGGGCTCGACGAGGCGCGCGTGAACGTGATTCCGAACGGCATCGACCCCGCCGAGCTCGTGCCCGTGGACGATCTCGACACCCTGCGTGGCCGCTTCGCGCAGCCGAGCGAGAAGCTCGTGCTGCTGGTCGGCCGGCTCGTGTACGAGAAGGGCTTCCAGCTCGCGCTCGAGGCGCTGCCCGGTCTGATCGAGCGGGTCGGGAGCGTCCGCTTCATCGTCGCCGGGTCGGGGACGGCGGAGCAGGAGCTGCGCGCTCAGGCCAGCGAGCTCGGCCTCGACCCGCACGGCACGTTCCTCGGCTGGATCGGCGACGACGTGCTGCACTCGCTCTACCGGATCGCCGACCTCACAGTGGTGCCGTCGATCTATGAGCCCTTCGGCCTCGTGGCGCTCGAGGCGATGGCGTCGGGCTGCCCCTGCCTCGTGGCCGACACCGGCGGGCTGCGCGAGGTGGTGCCGAACGAGGACGTCGGCCTGCGCTTCCGCTCGCGCGACCCGCGCTCGCTCGCGGCGATGGCCGAGCGCCTGCTCACCGACCGCCGGCTGCGCGAGCGGCTCGTGGCCGAGGCCTCGGAGCACGTGCTCAGCTTCGACTGGGCCGACGTGGCGCGCCAGGTGGAGGAGGTCTACTCGGAGCTGGTGCCGGCCAGCTTGCGCAGCGGGTAGCGCAGGGCCATCGTCGAGACCCAGAGCGCCACCGCCAGGTACGTGCTTACGAAGGCGGCCGGGACCGAGAGCAGGAAGATCACCGTGAAGCCCAGCCCGACGGCGGTGCCGTACGAGGTGGCCGCCATGTGCTCCTCCTTCACGAAGCCCGCGCGAATCGAGTGTCGGTGCATCAGCCAGTTGACGAGGGCGGCAAGACCGAGGGTCGCCCCGAACACCGCCGCGGCGAGCGGCTCATCGCTGTAGCGATCGAACAGATCGGTGGCGAACGGCATCAGCGCGATCAGCGCGAGGAAGATCAGGTTGAGGGTCATCAGCCTGCCGTCGAAGGCGCGCAGGGTCTCGAACGCGTTGTGGTGGATGACCCAGAAGCGCCCGACGAGGGCGAAGCTGAGGGCGTAGGACAGGAGGCTCGGGAACAGGTCCACCAGCTCGTCGCCCAGCCTCGACCCGTCGCTCACGTCCGGCACCTCGATGTTCAGCACCAGGAGGGTGATCGCCACGGCCATCACGCCGTCCGTGAACGCGACGATGCGGCCCAGGTCGGTCCGCTCCATGCGGGACAGCTAAGCCGCTTGGCCGGATGGAGCGACGAGCGCGCGGGCGGCGCGGCGCCCGCTGCGAACGCGCCCTCCATCAGCGCGGCGAACTCGCCGCCGGCGTGCTCGCCGGCGAACGCGAGCCGGCCGGCGCCGCGCGCGCACAGCTCGGCCAGCTCGGGCGGGGGAGAGGTGGAGTAGGCGGCGCCCGCCCACGGGTCGCCCGACCAGGTGGAGAGGAGCGCCCCATCCGGCTCGAGCGCGAGGTCGGTGCGCAGCCGCGCGAGCGAGCGCGAGCCAGGCCTCGGGGCCGCGCTCGACCTCGAGCGCGGCGAGGGCGGCGGGCGAGCCCGCGAACGAGCTCACCACCGGCTGGATCCCGGGGCCGGGACCGGTGGCCGTCCAGCACCAGTAGCGCTCGGGCACGGACATCACGGCGCTGGGCGGCGCGGCGGCGTCGGCGAGCGGCACGAACAGCTTGGCGGCGTGGCCGTAGCGCACGCCGGCGAGCGCCTCGGCGAGCGGGGCGGGCAGCGGCGGGTCGAACGCGATCCGGCCGAGCACCGAGGCGGGCACCGCCACCACAGCGCAGTCGGCCTCGAGCTCGGCGCCCGCCGCGCGCAGCCGCACGCCGTGGTCGGTCCACGCCACACGCTCGACGGGCGAGCGGAGGCGCACGGCCGCGCCGAGGCCGGCCGCGAGCGCCTGCGGCAGCCGGCCGTTGCCGCCGGCGATGCTCGGAGCGGGCTCGTCGTCGACGTGGGCGAGCCCGGCCAGGTCCCTCGCCCCCACGACGTCGGCCGAGTTCGCGCTCGAGATCTCGGTGCGGGCGATCAGCGCCTCGCGGGCGCCCGGGTCGATCTCGAGGCCGTCGAGGAAGGCGCGCGCGCTCTGCCCGGCGGGCGCGGAGGGCAGGGCGCGCTCGACCTCGCGCATCGCGGCGGCGAGCGCGCCGGCGTCGGTGCCGAGCCCGCCGCGCGGCTCGCGGTTGCCGTAGCGCATGCCCTTGTCCCAGAGCCCGAGGCCGTGGCGCTCGACCAGCTCGCGGATCGCGCTGTTGCCGGGCAGGATGTACTCCGCGCCCATCTCGACGACCGCCCCGTTCGCCAGCGTGCGCGACCAGACGCGGCCGCCCACGCGCTCGCGCGCCTCGAGCACCACGACCTCGGCCCCGGCTGCCTGCAGCTCGCAGGCGGCGGCGAGGCCGGCGAGCCCGGCCCCCACGACGGCCGCTCTCACGCGACCTCCGCCACGGCGTCGACCACCGTCGCGCCGCGCTCGTGCACGAGCACGGGGTTGAGCTCGAGCAGCTCGAGGCCCCGCTCCAGCAGCAGCTCGCCGGCGGCCGAGGCGAGCCGCGCCGCCGCCGCCACGTCGAGCGGCGGGCGGCCACGCCCGCCGCACAGGAGCGGAGCCGCGCGCAGGCCGAGGAGCGCCCGCTCGACGCGCTCGGGAGAGGCCGGCAGCGGGATCACCGCGGCGTCGCCGAGCAGCTCGGTCCACACGCCGCCGGCCGCGACCACCAGGCTCGGCACCACCCCGCTCGTGGTCGCGGACACGAGCAGCTCGGCGCCACCCGGCGCCATCCGCTCGACCAGCACGGTCGCGCCGTCGATCGCGAGCCCGGTGAGCCGCGCGTGCGCGGCGCGCACGCCCTCCTCGTCGCGGACGTCCAGCACCAGCGCGCCCGCTTCGCTCTTGTGGCGCAGCCCGGGGGCGGCCAGCTTGAGCGCGACCGGTCCACCGAGCGCGCCGAGTGCGGCCACCGCGTCGTCGGCGCCATTCACCAACCGGCCGTCGACCACCGGCAGGCCCGCTTCGCGCAGCAGCTCCTTGGCGTCGTGCTCGGACAGCGGCCGGCCGCCACCATCGGGGCCGCCGCACCGCCGCGCGGCGGCGGCGATCTCGCGCAGGCGCGCCGGCTGCCCCGGCGGCGCTCCGAGCGCCGCGACGCAGGCGATGCCGGTCACGAGGCCCGCTATCGCCGGCACGCCCGCGGCCGCGAAGCGGGCCGCGGCGGCGTCGTCGAGCAGCTCCGGCAGGGTCGAGGCGACCGCCACCGGCGCCGGGCTCGCGGCGGCGCCGCGCAGGATGCCGTCGCGCACGTTCGCCCAGGACTCGGCGGGGGCGCCCTCGATGCCGATCGGCTGGTCGTAGAGCACGAGCACCCGGTCGACGGCGGGATCGGCGCCGCACGCGGCCACGATCTCGCGCAGGCGCGCGACGTCGCCCCAGATCAGGGCCGTGTAGTCGAGCGGGTTGGCGACCGTGGCCGCCTCCGGCAGCAGCTCGCGCAGCCTGGTGGCGGTGGAGGCGGCGAACGGCGGGAGTGGCAGGCCGACTCGCTCGCACTCGTCGGCGGCGAGCGCGGAGTCGCCCCCCGAGCAGGTGAGCAGGGCCAGGCCGGAGGTGGGGCGGCGGGCGCCCGGGACCGCGAGCGCCTTGGCGAGCTCGAGCAGCTCGTGCACGTCGTGCGCCCAGGCGGCGCCCGCCTCCTCGACCAGCGCGCGGAAGATGCGCTGGTCGCCGGCGAGGGCGCCGGTGTGCGCGGCGGCAGCCGCGGCCCCGGCCACCGAGGCCCCGACCTTGAGCACGGCGACCCCGACGCCGCGCTCGGCGCACGCCGCGAGCGCCTCGGCCAGGCGGGCGCCGTCGCCGTCGCCCTCGAGGTAGAGGGCGATCGCGCCGAGCTCGTCCTCGCCGCTCAGGGCCTCGACCCACTGAGCGGGATCGACGGCCACCGAGTTGCCGCACGACACGACGGTGTGGAAGCGCAGCCCGCGGCTCGCGTTCAGGGCGTTCACGGCGACGTTGCCGCTCTGCGAGACGAGCGCGACGCGTCCCGGCTCGAACGGCCGCAGCGCGTCGCCCCAGAGGGTGGCGCGCTCGTGCAGAGCGACGATCCCGTTGCCGTTGGGGCCGCACAGCGGCAGCCCGTGGCGGAGCGCCACCCGCTCCAGCTCGCGCTCCAGATCGGCGCCGGCGGCGATCTCCCCGAAGCCCGCGCCGTAGACCACGGCGCCGCCGCAGCCGAGCGCGCCGGCCTCGTCCACCACCGCCGGCACCGCGCGGGCGGGAATCGCGACCACCACGGCGTCGGCCGGCGCCGGACAGTCTGCGAGCGACGGAAAGCAGGGCCGCCCGTGCACCGAGGTGCGGCCGGGGTTCACCCCCCAGACCTCGCCCGGGTAGCCGGCGCGCCGCAGGTTGAGGAGCGTCTCGCCCGCGTACGAGCCGTGCCGCTCGGTCGCGCCCACGACCGCGACGGAGCGCGGGTGGAGGAGGCGCGAGAGGTCCACGCTCAGTGGAGCGTGCGCTCCACGCCGCGCCGCTCGAGCGCGCGGGCGATGATCAGCCGCTGGATCTCGCTCGTGCCCTCCCAGATGCGATCGACGCGCAGCTCACGGAAGAAGCGCTCGGCGACGTTGGTGCGCATGTAGCCGCGGCCGCCGAAGATCTGGAGGCAGCGGTCGGCGCAGCGGCAGGCGGCCTCGCTCACGAACAGCTTTGCCATCGAGGCCTTGGCGTGCACGACCTTGAGGTCCGCCCCCGCGTCGATCAGACGGGCGACCTCGAGGGCGAGCAGCCTGCCGGCCGCGGCGTCGGCGGCCGAGTCGGCCAGCGGGAACGAGACGCCCTGGTAGTCCATGATGCGGCTGCCGCCCTGCTCGCGCTCGAGCGCCCAGCCGGTGGTCTCCTCGATCAGCCGCCACATCGAGCCGACGCCGCGGGCGGCGATCCCGAGCCGCTCCTCGGTGAACCAGGCGCGCTGGAGCTCCTCGCCTCCGCCGAGGCCGCCGACGATCGCGTCGCCCGGCACCTCGACGCCGCTGAAGCGGATCGTGGGGTGCCCGTGCGGATAGGTGTGGGTGAAGGGCGGGTCGTCCACGACCTCGATCCCGTCGAGCTCGCGGTCGACGAGGAACAGCGTGGGCAGGCGCTCGCCGTCCACGAGGGCATTGGCCATCACGATGTACACGGCCGCGACGTCGCCGTAGGTCACGAACCACTTCTCGCCGTCGATCGCCCAGCCGCCCTCCGTGCGCGTGGCAGTGGTCTCGATCCGCGAGGGGTCGGAGCCCGCCTCCGCCTCCGTCACCGCGTAGGCGTCGTGCAGCTCGCCGCGCAGCGCCGGCTTCAGGTAGCGCTCGATCTGCTCGGGCGAGCCGCTCGCGAGCACGTTGTAGGCGCCGGGCATGTGCCACGACAGCGCGTTCGTCGAGCGCCCGAGCTGCTCCTCGACGAGGAACCACTCCGTCTTCGTCCAGCCCTGGCCGCCGTGCTCGCGCGCGTGCAGGCCGCCCGAGAGGCCGGCGGCGATCGCCTCGCGCTTGATCCGCTGCTTCAGCTCGTCGGGGATCCTGCCGCCGCTTCGCTCCGCCGGCTCCTCGTTCGGGATCAGCAGCTCGTCCACGAAGCGCCGGGCGCGCTCCCGCAGATCGAGCTGCTCCGCCGTGAAGTCGGCGGCCGTGAGAAGTGGTGGGGCCGCGGGGCTGACGGTCATCGGGGTCCTCCGTTGTGTCTCCTCGAGCGCGTGCGGCGAGCAAGGCCGAGGGCCAGGTTGTCGTGGTTCTCGATCACGTCCTCGATCACGGCCCGGGCGCCGTCCACGTCCTCCCGCTCACGCGCGAGTCGCGAGGCCTCGCGCAGGTACGCGAGCCAGGCGCGCCGGGTGCCGTGGAGCACGATCCGCTCCGCACGCGCCCGCTCGCGCTCGACCAGCTCGTCCGGCGGGGGACCGCCGCAGCGCAGCGCTGCGATCGCGCGGGGCAGTTCCTGCTCGGGTTCCGGGGTGATCGAGAGCCATGCGTGACGGGCGCCGAACGGACGCACCGGAGGATGGTATCATGCGACTGATCACAAAGTCAGGAAGCATGGAGACGCCCACTCACCCGCCCCTCTCGCGCGCCCTGGATCCCGCTCTCTACCTGGATCCGGACGTCCTGAAGCTCGAGGACGAGCGCATCTTCGGGCGCACCTGGCAGTTCGTCGCGCACGTGTCCCAGCTGCCGGCGCCGGGCCGCTACCTGACGGCGCGCGCGGGCTCGCAGCCGGTGCTCGTGCTGCGCGACGACGGCGGTGAGCTGCGCGCCTTCCGCAACGTCTGCCGCCACCGCGGCTCGCGCCTCCTGAGCGGCTCCGGCGAGTGCGGCAAGGCGATCCGCTGCCGCTACCACGGCTGGACCTACCGGCTCGACGGCGAGCTGATCGGCGTGCCCGAGGGCCGCTCGATCCCGGCACTGGACAAGTCGAGCCTGGGGCTCTTCCCGGCGCGCGTGGAGGAATGGTGCGGGCTCGTGTTCGTGAACCTCGACGTCCACGCCACCCCGCTGGCCGACCAGCTCGGCGGCCTCCGCGAACGCGTCGAGCCCTACGGGCTGGAGCGGCTGCGGGCGGTCGAGGAGGACGTGGGGGGCCAGCCCGCCAACTGGAAGATCGTCGTGGACAACTACCTCGAGGGCTACCACGTGCCGATCGCCCACCCGGGGCTGATGCGGCTCTACGACTACAAGCGCTACGAGGGCGAGTGCCACGACGGCTGGGCCTGGTTCGACGCGCCCCTGCGCGACAAGCCGTCGAGCAACAGGATGGAGCGGATCTACCAGCGCCTGGCGGAGCCGATGCCCGGGCTCTCCGACGAGCACAGCCGCACCTGGCACTACATCCTCATCTACCCCAACACGGCGATCGACCTGTACCCGGACCAGGTCGGGATCTGGCAGATCCGACCCGACGGGCCGCTGCGTACCGATGACCGCGGACTGACCCTGCTGCCGCGGAACGCGAGCCTCCGCACGCGCGCGGCCCAGTACGCCAACCGCAAGATCAACAAGCTCGTCGCGCACGAGGACTTCGACCTCGTGGAGAACCAGCAGGCCGGCCTGGCCACCCGCGGCTTCCAGCCCGGGCCGCTGTCCCGGCGCGAGGCGGCGGTGGCCTGGTTCGCGGACAGGATCCGGGCCGACCTCGCGGAGGCCGGCTGAGCCGTGGCGGCCGAGCAGAGCGACCGCGACGCGCGCGAGCGCATCCTGGCCGCGGCCGTCGAGCGCATCGCGAGCGAGGGCATCGACGACATGCGGATCGCGCGGGTGGCCATGGACGCGGGTGTCTCCACCTCGCTCGTCCACTACCACTTCGCAACCCGCGAGGCGCTCCTCGAGCAGGCGCTCGAGTACTCGTACGAGCTGGCCGGAGACGTGCGCATAGGGGAGGGCGAGGACCAGGTCGCGGGCCACGTGGAGCGGCTGGCCGCGCTGATGGACCAGTGCCTGCCCTATCCCGGGCTGCTCGAGCGCGACTGGATCCTCTGGGTCGAGCTCTGGCTGCGCGCCGTGCGCCACCCCGAGATGCGTCCCACGGCCGCGCGCCTCTACGCGCGCATGCGCGAGTGGCTCGGCGAAGCGATCGCCGCGGGCGTGGAGAGCGGCGAGCTGCGCGCGGCCGACCCCGAGCGCGTGGCCGACCGGCTGCTGGCGCTGGCGGACGGCTACGGGGTGAGGGTCCTGATCGGTGAGCTCGACATCGAGCGCGCCCGGAGCGAGGTGTGGGCGGGGCTCGCGAGCGAGCTCGGTCTGCCGGACGTGGCGCCGCCGCCGCTCGACCGTCCTGCCAGATCGCCCTCGGGGGCACAAGGTGACAGGGTGCGCGACATGGAGGTGACGAGGTGCTGAGGGACATCGACGACCTGCTCGGGCGGGACCTCGACCGGCGTATCGGCCGGCGCGGCCTGCTCAAGGGCGGGGCGGGACTCGCGCTCGGGGTCGGCCTGGCGGGCTGCGGGGTCGGCAGCGGCAGCGAGTCCTCGAAGGAGGACACGGAGAAGACGATCAAGAAGAAGGTCGACGGCGACCTCGTGTACTTCAACTGGGCGGAGTACATCGATCCCGCGCTGCTCAAGAAGTTCGAGAAGCGCTACGGGGTGAAGGTGCGCGAGTCGAACTTCGACTCGATGCCGTCCATGATGGCCAAGCTGCGCGCCGGCATCGCGTACGACGTGATCTTCCCGTCGGCGGAGTTCGCCCAGCGCCTGATCGAGGGCAACCAGCTCCTCAGGATCGACCGCGACAAGCTCGCCAACACCGACCTCGTCTACAGCCAGTTCGACCAGCCCTGGTACGACAAGGGCTCGGCGCACACGACGCCCTACACGATGTACGCGACCGGGCTCGGCTACCGCGCCGACAAGGTCTCCGGCATGACCGGCTCCTGGCGCGACCTGGGCGAGGCCGACAGCGGCGGCAAGAACTTCATGCTCGACGACTTCCAGGAGGGCATCGGCATGGCCAACCTGGTCAACGGCTTCGAGCTGAACACGACCGACACCGACGAGCTCGCGCAGTCGACCGACTACCTGCTCGAGCTGAAGCCGAAGCTGCGCGGCCTCTCGAGCGACACGATCACCAGCATGGCCAGCGGGAACGCCTGGGTCCAGCACCTGTGGAACGGCGACATCGTGAACATCCGCAACCAGGTGGACGACCCGGAGAACTACAAGTTCCAGAAGAACGAGGAGGGCATCCCGGTCGGCTCGGACACGTTCGCGATCCCGGTGAACGCGAAGCACCCGGGCACCGCGCTCCTGTTCATCGAGTTCATGCTCGAGCCCGAGAACGCCGCGCAGAACGTCGAGTGGATCGGCTACCCGATGCCCTACGAGGAGGGCGCGACGGAGGCGTTCGCCGGGCTCGTCAAGACCGATCCGGAGATCAACGTGACCGTCGAGGACCTCGAGAACGGCCAGGAGTTCGTGAACCTGAGGGCGGAGGGACGCATCGCCTGGGACAAGGCGTGGACGGAGTTCAAGGCATCCTGAGGCGTCGCCGGTGAGCGAGAACCGCTTCGCGGCCGCCTTCCTCATCCCCGGCGGTCTGTGGCTGCTGCTGCTGTTCGTGGTGCCGCTGGGGATCCTGCTGGCGATCTCGTTCGGAACCACGGACGACCTCGGCAACGCGCTCTACGGCTGGTACCCGGAGAACTACGAGCGCGTCTTCGACTCGATCTACCTCGAGGTGCTGGCGCGCTCGGTGGGCTATGCGCTGGCCACGGTGGTGCTGTGCGCGCTCGTGGGCTATCCGGTCGCGTACTACATCGCGGTCTTCGGGGGGCGCTGGAAGAACGTGCTGATCGCGCTGGTGGTCCTGCCGTTCTTCGTCAACTACCTCGTGCGCACCTACGCCTGGATCGCCATGCTCGGGGACGAGGGCCTCGTGAACGGGATCCTCGGGGAGGACATCCAGTTCCTCAACACGCCCTGGGCCGTGATCGGGGGGCTCACCTACGGCTACATGGCGTTCATGATCCTGCCCGTCTACGCGGCGCTCGACCGGATGGACCCGGCGCTCCGCGAGGCCGGCAAGGACCTCTACGGCGGCCCCTGGCAGACGTTCCGGAACGTGACGCTGCCGCACACGCGCCAGGGTCTGCTGGCCGGGACCGTGCTCGTGTTCCTGCCCGCGGTGGGCGACTTCGTGGCCGCCCAGCTGCTCGGCGGCCCGGACGAGTTCATGGTCGGCAACCTCATCCAGCAGCAGTTCCTGGCCGCCGACAACTGGCCCTTCGGAGCGGCGCTGACCGTGGTGATGATGACCTTCCTGCTGATCTGGATGGTGCTCTACCTGCGCTCGGCGGCCCGTGAGGCGCGCGAGGTGGCCGCGTGAGCTCGGTTGCGCAAGCCGATGCGCCGGCGGCTGCCCCCACCAGGCGGGTCGCCGCGAAGCCGCCCAAGGATTTCGACCGGCCGCGCTTCCTGCGCGTCTTCGTCGGCCTGTTCTTCGTGGTCATGTTCGCGCCGATCGCCCTGGTGGTGCTGTTCTCGTTCAACGCGAGCCGGTCGCTTCAGAACTTCGACGGCTTCAGCCTGCGCTGGTACGAGCGCTTCTTCGAGTCGGAGACGCTGCGCGACTCCCTCGTCGCGAGCATCGAGATAGCGCTGATCACGATGGTGATCGCCACCGCGCTCGGCACGCTGCTCGCCTACGGGCTCGTGCGCGCCCGGGTCAGATGGAGCGGCGCCATGAACGTGCTGATGCTCGTGCCCCTGGTCACGCCGGAGATCGTGGCGGGCGCCTCGGCGCTGCTGCTGTTCACGCAGGTCGGCCTCGAGCTCTCGCTCACCACGATCGTGCTCGGGCACATCACGTTCTCGATCTCGTACGTGACGGTGGTGGTGCGGGCTCGGCTCGCCGCGCTCGATCCGGACGTCGAGCACGCCGCGATGGACCTGGGGGCCACGCGCTGGCAGACCTTCGGCCTGATCACGCTGCCCGCGCTCTGGCCGGCGATCCTGGCCGCCGGCCTGCTCGTGTTCGCGCTCTCCTTCGACGACTTCGTGCTGTCGTTCTTCACCACCGGGGAGTCGCCCCAGCCGCTGCCGGTCCGCATCTGGGCGGCGATCCGCTTCGGCGTGACCCCGACGATCAACGCCATCGGCACCTTCATGCTCGCAATCTCGGCCGTGACGATCGGGCTCGCCATCGCGCTCCCGAAGCTGCTGGGACGGCGCGAGAGCGGGCTCGGGGTGCTGCTCGGAAGGGAGGGCGCGTGAACGGATCCGCCAGCGCTTCGGGGAAACCCATCCGTGCGCACCCGGCCGAGCCGGGTGCTTCGGCCATACGCTTCGAGGGCGTGACGAAGCGCTTCGGCGAGCTCGCCGCGGTCGACTCCCTCGACCTCGACGTCAAGGCGGGCGAGTTCTTCTCGCTGCTCGGGCCCTCCGGCTGCGGCAAGACCACCACGCTGCGGATGGTCGCCGGCTTCGAGCAGCCGAGCGAGGGTCGGATCTTCCTGGAGGGCAACCCGGTGGAGACCGTGCCGCCCTACCGGCGCAACGTCAACACGGTCTTTCAGAGCTACGCGCTCTTCGAGCATCTCGACGTGGAGCGCAACGTGGCGTTCGGCCTCCGGCGGCGCAAGGTCCCGAGCGACGAGATCCGCACGCGCGTGGCGGAGGCGCTCGAGCTGGTCGAGTTGCGCGGGCGCGAGAAGGCCAGGCCGCGCGAGCTCTCCGGCGGCCAGAAGCAGCGCGTGGCGCTCGCCCGGGCACTCGTGAACAAGCCGGCCGTGCTGCTGCTCGACGAGCCGCTCGGCGCCCTCGACCTGAAGCTCCGCAAGCAGATGCAGGTGGAGCTGAAGGGGATCCAGCGCGAGGTCGGGATCACGTTCCTCTACGTGACCCACGACCAGGAGGAGGCGCTCGCGATGTCGGACCGGATCGCCGTGATGGAGCACGGGGTGGTGCGCCAGTGCGGCCCGCCCGAGGAGGTCTACGAGCAGCCCGCGGGCCCGTTCGTTGCCGGCTTCATCGGCGTCTCGAACCTGCTCCCGGGCACGGTCGAGGACTCCGGCGTGCGCGTCGCCGGCGCCGAGGTGTGCCGCGCCGAGGTTCCCGGCCACGTGTCGAACGGCGACGACGTGCAGCTCTCCGTCCGCCCCGAGAAGATCTGGATCGACGACCTCGAGGAGGGCATGGTCTCCGTCGGCGGGACGATCGTCGAGCGCGTCTACGTCGGCACGACCACGCAGGTGATCGTCGAGCTGGTGCCGGGCGTGCGCCTCGTCGCACTCGAGCAGAACACCGCCCGGGCACGCTCCGACGATCGCTGGGAGATCGGCGACCGCGTGAGGCTCGGTTGGCATCCCGAGCATGCCCGCGTGCTGCGCTGAGGGTGTATAAGCAGCGCATGTCCGAGGAGCGAATGATCGAGACGGCGCAGGGCGCGCTCAGCGCGTGGGGAATCGACGACCAGCTGGTGGCTGTCGGGCAGTTCTACCCGCGCGGCCACACCGGCGGCGGGTTCGCGGGAGGCATGATCGGCGGCGACGTGGGCGGCGGGATCGGCGGGCTGGCCGAGGGGATCGGCCTGGCCGCCGGCTACTCGGCCGGCACGCGCGCGCACGATGCCGGCACGGGGCTGCCGGAGAACATGCTGGTCGGCGCCTCGGCCAGCACGGTCTACGGCCTGGCGGTCTCTCATCGCAACTCCGAGCCCTCGGGCCTCGTCTTTCGGGTGCTGCGCGACGGCCTCGAGGTGAAGGTCCACCAGCGCGTGAACGTGCGCGTGCTCGAGCTGATCGAGTCGGAGAGCGGCTCGCGTATCGAGCTCGAGGGCAACCGGCTGCCGGTCACGCACTCGAAGGACGTGATCGACGAGCTGCGCTGAGCGAGCCGCCGGCGCGGCTCAGGCCCTTCTCCACGGCGTTCATCGCCCGCATCCAGCGCGGCAGGGGAGCCGCCCGTGGCGGGCGGCCGCCCGTGGCCAGCTCGGCGCGGTCGAGCAGGTCCTCGATCACCAGGTCGTGCATGCGCAGCAGCGGCTGGGCGGCGAGCCGCAGCGGCCCGCCGACCTGGGCGTCGAGCGTGTGCACGAGCCGCGTGCCGTCCGTCCCGAGCGGCTCGAGGTCGAAGCGGTGGACGCCGTCGAGCCCGAGTCCGGGATCGAACCGGAACACGAGCCGGCGCTCGGGCTCGTGCTCCACGACCGTGTAGCGAATCAGGCCGTGGCCGCCGCGGGCGCCCACCGCGAGTGGCCGGTCGAACTCGATCGGCGTCGTGGGCCAGCGCTCGTGGGGCCAGAGCTCGTCGCCCGGGGCCCCGAGCCGGGTCAGAAGCGCGCCCACCTGCTCGGGCGAGGCGTCGAGGTCGCGGGCGTGGATGCTGTCGACCTTCACGATGTGTTCCGTCCTTCCATACGGTGGCGTATGGTTCCATACTGTAGCGTATGGCGCTGAGTCGAGACGACTGGATCCGCGCCGCGCTGTTCGCGATCGCGGAGGGCGGGACGGCGGCGGTGGCCGTCGAGCCGCTCGCCGAGCGGCTCGGCGCCACCAAGGGCAGCTTCTACTGGCACTTCCGGGACCGCGCGGAGGTGATCGAGCAGGCGCTCGCGCTGTGGGAACGCGAGGGCACGGACGCCTTCATCGAGCGGCTGGGCGGGGTCGAGGAGCCGGTCGAGCGCCTGAGGCTCCTTCTCGCCGAGGCGATGGAGGACGAGCTCCACGGGCCAGGGCCGGCCGATGCCGCGCTGCTCGCCTCGGCCGCCGACCCGGTGGCGGGGCCGGTGATCGACCGCGTGCAGCGCAAGCGGCTCGGCTTCCTCGAGCGCTGCTTTCGCGAGCTCGGCCTGCCGCCGTCGGAGGCCCGGCTGCGGGCGCGGCTCGCGTACAGCATCTACCTGGGCTGGTTTCGTCAGCTGCCGGCCGCGCCGGAGAGCCGGCCGCCGGCCCGCGAGCTGGCGGCCTACCAGCGCGCCGCCATCGACCTGCTCACGCGGCCGCGACCCGACCGGGGCGCCTGAGGCGGCGCCGCAGCGGGCCGCCGAGCCGGTCACTCAGGATGCGCTGCGGCGGTGAGGCCGTTGTGCCCGCCCCCCACCACGATCGCGTCGACCATCGTCGCGGCACCGTATCGTGCGACTGACTACAAAGTCAAAACGCCGCTATGCTGGCAGTCGTGCACGACGTTGCGGTGGTGGGCGCCGGGCTCGCCGGGCTCGCGGCCGCCCGCGACCTCGTGGCCGCGGGCGCGGACGCGGTGGTGCTGGAGGCGCGCGATCGCCCCGGCGGTCGCGTCGAGCAGACGCTGCTGCCGGACGGTCGGCCGCTGCAGCTCGGCGGCGAGGTGGTGGCCGCCTGGATGACCTCCTACGTGGACCTCGTGGCCGAGCTCGGGCTGACGCTCGAGCCGAGCTACACCGCGATCCCGCTGCCGCCCGCCTGGGGCGCCGACGAGGGTGTGACGGTGGGGGAGCGCGCTCCCTGGATGGACGACGCCGACGCGGCCGACCTCGAGCGGGTCGAGGCCGAGTTCGCCGAGCTCGCCCGCGGCGTCGACCCGTCCGATCCCTGGAGCCACCCCGACGCCGCCCGGCTCGACGCGCTCAGCATGGGCGCCTGGCTGCGCTCGCGCGGCGCCCGGCCGGGCGTGATCCGCTTCCTCGACCACATGCAGCGCTCGCTGGCGATCGACTCGGTCGAGCGCACCTCGCTGCTGGCACAGCTGCGCAAGGAGGCGGCCGCCGGCGGCCACGGCTTCTACGACGAGGGCCACTGGGAGCACCTGCGGGTGGCGGAGGGCTCGGCCACCGTGGCGCTGCGGATGGCGGACGAGCTGGGCGAGCGGCTGCGGCTGGGCTGCGTGGCGAGCGCGATCGACGTGGGCCCTCGCGGCTGCTCGGTCACGCTTCGCGGCGGCGAGCGGATCGAGGCCGAGGCCGTGGTGAGCGCCGTGCCCGCCGGACCGTTCCGCGACCTCGCGGTCAGCGGCGTCTCCGACGAGCGGCTGCGCTCGCTCCACCGCCAGCGCCACGCGCTCGCCGCGAAGACGGTCGTGGCCTATCCGGACTCGTTCTGGAGCGTCGGCGGCGCCACGAGCGACGGCGTCTGGGCATCGGTCTGGGTGCAGCGCGATGGGATCCTCTCGGCGCTCACGCCGCCCGACCGGCTCGGCCCGTTCCTCGCCACGCCCGAGCCGCGGCGCCGCGAGGAGTTCCTGCGAGCGCTCGCCGAGCTGATGGGCGACGCGGCGCTCGAGCCGATGCTCTACGACACGCGCCTCTGGGCGCTCGACCCGTTCACGCAGGGCTACGTCACAGGCTGGCGGCCGGGCGACGTGATGGCCGTCGGACCGCTGCACGGCACCCACGAGCCGCCCTTCTACGTCTGCGGCTCGGACCAGTGGGTGGCCGGCTACATGGAGGGCGCGGTGAAGAGCGGCCGCGACGCCGCCGCGCACGCCCTCGGTCGCACGTGACGGCGCCCGCCGGGTGGCGGGCGCCGCATGTCGTGGTTGAAGGGACAGGTCCGGCGGCCTACGCCTCAGCCGCCTGCGGCTCCGGGGCGCGCCGCGGCTCCCGCGGAGCGGGGCTCGGCCCGGCGCGGGCGGCAGCGCCGCCTCGTGCTTGAAGCGCGGCAGCCACTCGAGCCAGCTCGGCAGGTACCAGTTGCGGTCGCCGAGCAGCTTCATCGCCGCCGGCAGCATCACGCCGCGCACGAGCGTGGCGTCGATCAGGACCGCAACCGCCAGGCCCACGCCGAACTGCTTCATGTCGATGAACGAGAGCGTCGCGAAGATCGAGAAGACCCCGACCATCACGAGCGCCGCCGCGCTCACCACGCCGGCAGTCGACTTGATCCCGTGGGCGACGGCCTCGTCGGTCGTCTCGCCGCGGTCGAACGCCTCCTTGATCCGGCTGAGGATGAACACGTGGTAGTCCATCGAGAGCCCGAACAGGATCACGAACAGCATCAGCGGGAACCACGAGCTGATCGCGCCGGTCGACTGGAAGTCCAGGAGCCCCTCGAGGTTCCCGTCCTGGAAGACCCAGGTCACGACTCCCATCGCCGCCGCCACGGACAGGGCGTTGAGCGCGATCGCCTTCAGCGGGATCACGATCGAGCGGAACGTGACCAGCAGCAGCACGAACGCCATCAGGAAGACGAAGCCGAGCACGAACCAGATGCGCGACTGCATGAGGTTGTTGAAGTCGAGCGACCCGGCGGTGAAGCCGGTCACGCCCACGACCTCGGCGCTCTGGATGCCGGCGAACGCCTGCGGGACGACGTCCTCGCGCAGCTCCTCGACCGCCGCGATCGAGGTGTCGTCGGTGCCGGTGCCGGCCAGCGGCACGTGCACCTCGGCCAGCCGGCCGTCGGGCGCCATATCGACCGTGATCGGCTCCTGGAAGGCGTCCGACTCGCGCGCCACGGCCCGGACCTCGTCCACCGCGGTGCGGACCTCGGCCTCCGAGAGGCGCTGACCCTCCACGACCACGTCGGCCGTGAACTGCTCGCCCGGGAAGGCGGCCTGCATGCGGTCGTAGGTCTGCACCACCTCGAGTGAGCGGGGCAGGCCGTCGATGCCGGAGTCGGCGGTGTGGATGTGCAGCAAGGGGACCGCCAGCACGACGAGCACCGCGCCCGCCGCGAGCAGCGACGCGAGCGGCCGCTTGAGCACGCGATCGAGCACCCACGCCCAGGCGCGCGCCTCACCGGTGCGCTTCTCCGGCCGCAGGAACGGCACGCGGCCCTTGTTCACGCGGTCGCCGAGCTTCGACAGGATCGCCGGCAGCACGGTGAGCGACCCCAACATGGCGATCGCGACGACGAGGATCGTGCCGGTGGCGAAGGAGACGAAGGTCGGCGCCCCGCCGAGGTACATGCCCGCCATCGCGATGATCACGGTCACGCCAGAGATGAGCACGGCGCGGCCGGACGTGGCGGCGGCGGCCTCGAGGGCGGCCTCCTCCGAGCGTCCGCGGGCGCGTTCCTCGCGCTCGCGGCGCAGGTAGAACATCGAGTAGTCGACCCCGACGGCGAGGCCGATCAGCAGCACGACCGACGAGATCGACTCGTCGACCGGCCAGATCTGGCTGATCGGGCCGATCAGGCCGATCGCGGCGGCCACGGCGGTGATCGCCAGCACCAGGGGGACGAACGCCGCGAGCAGCGCTCCAAAAGCGAGGATGAGGATGATGAGCGTGATCGGCAGCGAGGTGACCTCGGCCTTCTGGAAGTCGTCCTCGAACGCCTGCGAGAGCGCCTTGTCGGCGCTTGCGCCGCCGAACTCCTCGACGCGATAGCCGGGGTGCGAGTCGTCCAGCTTCGCGACGGTGGCGAGCGGTGCGTCGACCTTGTCCTCGGCGTTCTTCCCGGCCAGCTCGAAGGTCACGAGCGCCGAGCGGCCGTCCTCCGAGAGCTGACCGGCGTTGCCCTCGCCGTACGGGCTCTGCACGTCCGAGACGCCCTTCGTGGCCTCGAGCCGCGCGACGGCGTCCGCCACGACCGCCTTGAAGGACGCGCTCGTGTTGGAATCACCGCGCCCGCTCTGGACGAGCACGCTCTCGCTCTCGCGCTCGGGGAAGTGGTCTGCAATCGCCTTGTCGGCACGGCCGGACTCGCCGATGCCGAAGTCGGAGTCGTCGTCGAGCGTCTTGGTCCCGACGGAGCCGCCGATGAAGACGGCCAGGATCACGAACGCGAGCCAGCCGAGGATCGCCTTCTTGCGGTGCTGCGCGCTCCAGCGTCCGGCGCGCGCAGCCAGGTTTCGCGGGGTGTCTTGAGGGGTGGCGTTCATGGAGAGGAGCATCCGTCCGCGAGCGAGCCCGTCCAATGCGGCCTGCCTGTGAGTGAGGGTGCGGATATCCGCACCCGGGAGGGGCGCTAGCCGTAGCGCAGCCTGCGCGGCTCGTCGCGCATGCGGATCAGCCGCGCCGGCACGCCGCCCACCACGGCGTTCGCGGGCACGTCCTTGGTGACCACCGCGTTCGTGCCGATCACGGCGTTGTCGCCGACGGTCACACCGCGCAGGATGCAGGCGCCGTAGCCGATCCAGACGTTGTTGCCCACCCGCACGTCACGCTTGTAGATCCCCTGGAGGCGGATCGGGCGCTCCACCTCGGCGATCCCGTGGTCGAAGTCGATCAACATCACCCGGTCGGCGATCACGCATTCGCGTCCGATCGACACGTGCTGGAAGGACGAGATCGTGCACTCCTGGCCGAGCACGGTCTTGGCGCCGATCGAGACGGTGCCCTCGTGGCTTCTGAGCTTGCAGCCGTGGCCCACCCAGCACCAGCGACCCAGCTCGAGGGTCGCGCGCCTGCCGACCTGGAGCGCGCAGCCGGGCCCGATGAAGGCGAGGCCGTCGAGGCGCAGCCGGCCGCGCAGGCGAAGCTTCCAGGCGCCGAGGCGCAGTGCGAGGCGCCCGTACTTCGCGTTCAGCATGCCGTGTGCGCGGAGGAAGCGCAGGAGCGCGAGCGCCCCGCCCCGACGTGGAGGCGGCGCCCCCCGGATCTCGGGCGGGAGATCCGATGGGGGCGCCGCGATTGGCTCTGTTACGCCCTCCATTGGAGGACGCATGGTAGGGCTAGGCCCTGAGTGTCATGCGCAGCGTGAGACGGCGCCCGGCCGTGGCGCTGGTGCCGCCGCTGACCCTCGTGGTCGCCGACGCGCGAACGCGCAGCTTGCCGGTGGCGCGGAGCTGCCGGAGCCCGCTCTTCGAGAGCTTCACCTTGACCGTCTTGGTGGCGCCCGGCGCGATCGAGAAGCGCGCCGTGCCCAGCGCCCGCCGGCCGCGAAGGCCGCGCAGGACGAGCTTGCCCGCGCACGGTGTCGTGGCCGTTGCCGGGCACTTCACGCGCACGCGCGCGACGGCGCGCCGCATCCGGCGGACCTTGCGGCCGATGCTCACGCGCGGGGCGACCGCGGGGCTCACCGGGGTGGTGGTGACGCCGCCGCCCGTCTGGCTGCCAGTGCCGCCGGTGCCGCCGCTGCCGCCGGTGCCGCCGCTGCCGCCGGTGCCGCCACCGCCGGTGTCGCCGCCGCCGCCGCCACCGCCGCCCGGCAGATCCGGGTTCACGGACTCGCAGCCGGCGACGGTGTCGACGTCATCCGAGAAGACCGTGTCGTCGTCGTCGCCGCAGGTGATCGCATCGACCTCGCCGTCGCGGGCGCGAACGGTGTCCGCACCGGCTCCGGCGTCGAAGACTGTCGCTTCCGGCGCCACCGTCGAGGTCGTCGGCGCCGTCGCCACCCATGAGGGTGTCCGCCCCGGCGCCGCCCTGGAGCAGGTTGGCGCTCGCGTTGCCGACGAGGATGTCGTCGCCGCTGCCGCCGATCACGTTCTCGACGTCCGAGGCGACGTTGTCCATCTCGGACGGCACGACCTGACCGTCGTCGGCCACGTCGTCCGCGTCGACGCTCAGCGCGGCGCTGCGGGCCGAGTAGTCGACCGTATCGACATCCGCCCCGCCACGGAGCGAGTCCGCGCCGGCCGCGCCGTCGAGCAGGTCGTCACCGTCGGCGCCGTCCAGCTGGTTGGCATCGCCGTCGCCGCTGAGCGTGTCGTCGCCGGTGCCGCCGACCACGTTCTCCACGTCGGGCATCACGTTGTCGCCCTCGGGGAGCGAGCCGTCGCCGTCGTTGGCCACGCCGTCGATGGTCACCTGCAGGGCCGCGGTGCGGCCCGTGTAGTCCACGGTGTCGGTGCTCTGGTTGCCGTTGAAGACGTCCGCGCCGCCGCCGCCGATCAGGGTGTCGTTGCCCTGCGCGCCGTTCAGCGTGTCGTTGCCGTCGCCGCCGATCAGGGTGTCGTTGCCGGTGCCGGCGCTGATCACGGCGGAGGTGGGCGCGAGGACCTCGAAGCGGTCGTGCTGGTTGCCGCCCGACAGGGACAGCGAGGTCACGCCGGTGTCGACGCAGGTGACGCTGACGGCCGTGGCCGCGGTGCAGCCCGCGCCGGCGTTCATGTCGTCGGCGGTCGAGTCGGTGACCGTGTAGACGCCGCCCGCGAGGGTGACGGTCGGGCCGTTGCGCTCCGTGCCCTGCGAGCTGTAGGAGAGCGTCGAGCCGCCGACGCTGACGAGCGCAGCCGACGCCGTGGACGGCAGGACGAGCAGGCCGAGCGCGATGGCAAGGGGCCACAGCAGCCGGCGCGGATGAAGCACTGACGAACGCATCTAGACCTCCCTGGGGTTTCCGTTCGGAGGTCATCGGCAACCTTCAGTGCTTCTTGAGAGGTGCGGACGAATGTCCCAGTCCAGGGGGGTGTGGCTATCCGTATTGGCGAATTGGTCCACCGCGTTCACAATTGCGGGTGCGATGGCCAGGACCGTCCTCATCGTCGACGATCACCCGAGTTTCCGGGCGAGCGCGCGCATGCTGCTCGAGTCGGAGGGCTTCGACGTCGTGGGCGAGGCGCAGGACGGCCGCTCGGCGCTCACCGCGATCCAGGAGCTGCTCCCGCAGGTCGTGCTGCTCGACGTCCAGCTCCCCGACATCAACGGCTTCGACGTGGCCACGCAGCTCCGCGCCAACGGCTCGATGCCGATGGTGGTCTTCACCTCGAGCCGCGACGTGGACGATCTCGGGCCGCTCGCGGACGTGCCGTGCGTGCGCGGCTTCATCCCCAAGTCGGAGCTCTCCGGCGCGGCGCTGGAGGCGCTCCTCTGACCTCGCTGCGCCGCGCCCTCTGGGGTCTGGCCGCCGCGGGCCTCTTCTTCGGCCTCATCGATCTCGCGATCATCCTCACGAGCGACCACATGGACGTGCGCGGCGTCTGGGCTGCCGTCGCGCTCGTGGCGGGCTGGGGATTCATCGGCGTCGGGCTGTTCGTGTGGTCGAGGAACCCCGGGAACCGGGTCGGGTCGCTGATGGCCGCCACCGGGTTCGCCTGGTTCTTCAGCCTGGTGGGCTTCTCGAACCTGGCTGTGTTCTTCACGCTCGGCGCGGTCTTCGGCTCGGTGTACCTCGCGGTCGCCATCCACATGCTGCTGGCCGCGCCGACCGGGCGCGTCGAGCGCCGCGGCGATCGCAACCTGGTGGCGTTCGCCTACCTGCTCACCACCGTCCTGATCGTGCCGCTGTTCTTCTTCGTGGACCCGAACGAGGACTTCGACTGCGCCGAGTGCCCGGAGAACCTGCTGCAGATCTGGGACAACCAGACGATCCTGGACGTCCTGTCGGTGGCGGTCAACCTCACCGGGGCGGCCGTCGTGATCGCGGCGCTGGTGTCGCTCGTGCGGCGCTGGCGGAGCGCCACCGGTCCGGAGCAGCAGCTGTACGGGCCGCTCTATGCGGCCGGGGCAATCCTCATGATCGCGCTGGCGCTCACGGTGACGTACCAGACCGTGGCGTGGGACGGCTCGACCAGCGAGATCGTCCACGCGGTGCTGGTGGCGCCGTTCGCGGTCGTTCCCTACGTCTTCCTGTTCGCGTTCGTGCGCGCGCGCATGCTCCAGGGCGGCGCGGTGGGGGAGCTTGTCGCGCGGGTGGGAGCGGCGCCGATGCCGGGCGAGCTGCGCGACGCGTTGGCCGAGGCGCTCGACGACCCCTCACTCGAGCTCGTCTACTGGCTCCCGGAGGACAAGCGCTTCGTGGACGGGGACGGACGCCGTTACGAACCTCCCGAGGAGGGGGCGCGGCGCGCGGTCTCGAAGGTGCAGCGTGACGGCGAGTGCATCGCCGCGATCGTCTACGACGCCTCGCTGCGCGATGCCCAGGACCACGTGCGGGCGGTGGGCGCCGCGGCCGCGCTCGTGCTCGCGAACGAGCGACTCGACGCCCAGCTGCGCGCCAAGGTGGGGGAGTTGCGTCAGTCGCGCGAGCGCATGCTCGAGATCGGACTCGAGGAGCGCCGCCGGCTGGAGCGCGACCTGCACGACGGCGCCCAGCAGCGGCTCGTGTCGATGGCGCTGAACATGCGCCTGGCGCGCGCCAAGCTGCGGGACGACCCTGGGGCGGCGGAGCGGCTGCTCGACAGCGCCGGCACGGAGCTCGAGGCGGCGCTCGAGGAACTTCGGGAGCTGGCCCGCGGAATCCACCCGGCGGTGCTCAGCGACCGCGGCCTCGGCACCGCGATCGAGACGCTCGCCGTGCGCGCGCCGTTGCCGGTCGAGCTGGCCGAGCTCCCGGACGAGCGCCTTCCCGAGGCGGTGGAGCTCGCCGCGTACTTCGTCGTCTCGGAGGCGCTCACGAACGTCGCGAAGTACGCCGGCGCCAGCCGAGCGACCGTGCACGTGGCCCGCGAGAACGGGCGCGTGGTGGTCGCGGTCGAGGACGACGGGGTGGGGGGAGCGGACCCCGAGCACGGCACCGGCCTGCGCGGGCTGGCCGACCGGCTCGCGGTGCTCGAGGGCCGGCTCGAGGTCGACTCGCCCGCCGGCCAGGGCACCACGATCAGGGCGCGGATCCCATGCGGATGAACGACGGCGCCATGCGCGTCGTCGTCGCCGACGACTCGGTGCTGCTCCGCGAGGGGGTGGTGAGGCTGCTCACGGAGTCCGGCTTCGAGGTGGTGGCCCAGGCCGGCGACGCCGACGACCTGCTGCGCAAGGTGAACGCGCACAAGCCCGATGTCGCGGTCGTGGACATCCGCATGCCGCCCACCAACACCGACGACGGACTGCGCGCCGCGCTCCGGATCCGCGCCGACCACCCGGACACGGGGGTGCTGGTGCTCTCCCAGTACGTCGAGGAGGGTTACGCGCTCGAGCTGGTGGGCGAGGCCGCCGGCGGGGTGGGCTACCTGCTGAAGGACCGCGTGGCGGACGTCGAGCGCTTCGTCGAGTCGGTCAAGCGCGTGGCGGAGGGCGGCTCCGCGCTCGACCCCGAGGTGGTGGCGCAGCTGGTGGGCCGGGCCCGGCGCGACGATCCGCTGGCCGGGCTCACCCCGCGCGAGCGCGAGGTGCTCGAGCTGATGGCGGAGGGCCGCTCGAACGCCGCGATCGCCGACCACATGATCGTGACCGAGCGCGCCGTCGAGAAGCACGTGACGAGCATCTTCGGCAAGCTCGACCTCCCGCCGGCGCCGGAGGACCACCGGCGCGTGCTGGCGGTGCTGACGTTCCTCAGGGCCTGATGCCAAGCAGCGCCCCCATGTGGCAGGGCGCAGCCGTCCTGACTTTGGTCGCTCCTGGCGTACAAAGTCAGGACGCTAGGCCGGGAGGCCCGGTCGTCCTGGGTTGACCTTCCCTACGCAGGTGAACTCAGCACGACCTTGGCGCCGGGCCCGCGGCTGACCCGTCGCGAGGGGGAGCAGCGCTAGCCGGGTCGCACGACCGCGACGAGGTACTCGCCCCGGAACAGCAGCGTGCCGTCGGTGGCGAGGTTCTCGTCCTCGAGGTAGGTCCGGTAGCGCTCGTCGAGCTCGGATGCGCGCTCGGCGAGCGCCTCGCGGGCGCTCACGAGCGGCCCGAAGCTCTCGAGCATGAAGCTCGCGTAGGACTCGACCGAGCTGTCTCGCCACTCCACCTCGCGCCGCTCGAAGGAGGCGTCGCCCAGCAGCTCGCGCACGTGCTCCTCGGTGCCCCACAGCGTGGGCGCCTCGGCGCCGGGCGGGGGCGGCGGGCCGAGCTCGCCGACGGCGCCGAACATGCGGCCGATCGCGCCGTTCGGCGTCCAGCAGGCGATCGCGACCGCGCCGCCGGGACGGCACACGCGGATCATCTCCTCGGCCGTGCGGCGGTGGTCGGGGGCGAACATGTGGCCGAAGGTCGAGATCACGCGGTCGAAGCTCGCGTCCTCGAACGGCAGCTCCTGCGCGTCGGCCTCGATCCACTCCACCTCCACCATCGCGTCGGCGGCGCGCTCGCGCGCGAGTGAGAGCAGGGCGGAGGAGAAGTCGAGCCCGGTGACCCGCGCCCCGGCGCGCGCCGCTGGGATCGTGGCGTTGCCCGTCCCGCAGGCCACGTCGAGCACCTCCATCCCGGGTTCCAGCTCGGAGCGCTCGACGATCACCTCGCCCACGGCGGCGATCTTCTCCGCGACGGCCAGGTAGTTGCCGCTGCCCCACATCGTCTTCGGGTCCACGGCGCGCAGCATGCCGGTTACCCGTACCGCGTACAAGGGCGGCTCATGCAACCCTGACCGCCATGGATTCGATCGTCACCGCCACCGACGTCCGCCGCCGCTTCGGGGAGGGCGACGCCGCCGTGAACGCCCTCGCGGGCGTGACCGTGGGCTTCGAGCGCGGGCGCTTCAGCGCGATCATGGGGCCCTCGGGCTCGGGCAAGTCGACCCTGATGCACATCCTGGCCGGGCTCGACCTCCCCACGTCGGGCACGGTCACGCTCGACGGGACAGAGCTCGGTGGGCTCGACGACGCCGCGCTCACCAAGCTGCGGCGCGACAAGCTCGGCTTCGTCTTCCAGTTCTTCAACCTGATCCCGGTGCTCACGGCCGAGGAGAACATGACGCTGCCGCTCTCGATCGCCGGCCGCAAGCCCGACGCCGAATGGATGGGCCGGCTGATCGACAAGGTCGGCCTCGGCGACCGGCTCACCCACCGGCCCGCGGAGCTGTCCGGCGGCCAGCAGCAGCGCGTGGCCGTGGCCCGCGCGCTCGCGTCCCGGCCGGCGGTGGTGTTCGCGGACGAGCCCACCGGCAACCTGGACTCGAAGGCGAGCGAGGAGGTGCTGGAGCTGCTGCGCAGCTCGGTCGACGAGCTCGGCCAGACCGTGGTGATGGTCACGCACGACCCCGAGGCCGCCTCGTACGCCGACCGGCTGATCGTGCTGCGTGACGGGCTCGTGGTGCACGACGCGGCGGCCGGCAGCGCCGCCGAGGTGATCGAGCTGATGAAGGACGTCGCGTAGGTCCATGACCAAGGTCGCCCTGCGAGGCATCGCGGCGCGCAAGCTGCGCGCCTTCACCACCTGGCTGGCCGTCTTCCTCGGCGTCGCGCTCGTGGCCGGCACCTACGTCCTCACGGACACGATCAACGAGTCGTTCAGCGAGATCTTCAGCGAGTCGCTCAAGGGCACCGACGTCGCGATCACCGCGCAGACCGACATCTCCTCGGACGAGGCCGGCCCGCCGCCGTTCGACGGGTCGCTACTCGCCCGGGTGCGCGACGTGGACGGCGTGGCCGCCGCCGCCGGCTCGGTCTTCTCGATCGGGCGCTTCGTCGACGAGGAGGGCGATGGGATCGGCAACAGCTTCGCCCCCAACTTCATCTCCTCGCTCCTGCCCCGGCGCTTCGAGACGCTCGACTACGTGAGCGGACGTAAGCCGCGGAGCGCCGACGAGGCCTCGATCGACACCGCGACGGCGGACACCGGCAGCCTCGAGATCGGCGACACCCTGCGGCTCGCGGGCAGCCGAGGAGGCCAAGAGCTACGAGCTCGTCGGCCTCACGGAGCTCGGGGACTCGAACTTCGGCGGCGCCGGCATCGCGCAGGTGATCCTGCCGGAGGCGCAGCGGATCACCGATCGCGTGGGCAAGTTCGACCAGATCTCGATCGCCGCCGAGGACGGGGTGAGCGCGGAGGAGCTGCGCGACCGCGTGGCGGAGATCACCCCACCGGGTCTGGTGGTCGAAACAGGCGACGAGGCTGCCGAGCGCCAGTCCGACGACATCGCCTCCGACCTCGGCTTCCTGCGCATCGCCCTGCTCGTGTTCGCGGGCGTGTCGCTGTTCGTGGGCGCCTTCCAGATCTTCAACACCTTCTCGATCACGGTCGCGCAGCGCACGCGCGAGTTCGGCATGCTGCGCACGCTGGGCGCCTCCCGCGGACAGATCCTGCGCTCGGTCGGGTTCGAGGCGCTCGTCTTCGGCCTGCTCGGCGCCGTCACCGGCATGGCGGGCGGCGTGGCCTTCGCCTTCCTGATCAACGAGCTCTTCAAGGCGGTCGGCATCGACCTGCCCAACACCGGCACGGTCGTGGCTCCGCGAACGATCGTCGTCTCGCTGCTCGTCGGCGTGGTCGTGACGCTGCTGGCGGCTCTCGCGCCCGCACTGCGCGCCACGCGCATCACGCCGATGGCGGCGCTGCTCGAGTCGGAGCTGGCCGAGCAGCGCAAGATCGGACGGGTGCCCACGATCGTCGCGATCGTGCTCGGGGCGCTCGGCCTGGCGATGCTGCTGGTGGGACTGTTCGGCGGGATCGAGGACTCGGGCTCGGCGGCGGGGCTCCTGGGCGGCGGCGCCGTGCTGATCCTGTTCGGCGTGTCGCTCTTCTCGCCGCGGCTCGTGCGCCCGCTCGCCTCGGTCACGGGCCGGCCGATGGAGCGCCTGCGCGGCATCACCGGCCGTCTCGCGCGCGAGAACGCCATGCGCAAGCCCGGCCGCACCGCCACCACGGCGGCGGCGCTGATGATCGGGCTCGCGCTGGTGGTGTTCGTGACCGTGTTCGCGGCCGGCATCAACTCGTCGATTGCGAAGACGATCGACGACAGCTTTCGCGGCCAGGTGATCCTCCAGCACTCGGACGGCTTCTCGCCGATCCCGCCCGGTGCGGTCGACGCCGCTCGCGACGTCGACGGCGTGGCCACCGTGTCCACGATCACCTACGCGGCCGGACGCGTCGACGGCAAGGACGTGACCCTCGCGGGCGTCGATCCGGCGACCGTGAACCAGGTCCTGGCCCTGACGTTCGCCGCCGGCGCGTCGCCCAGCACGCTGTCCGGGCTCGGGCCCGACGGCGCGATCGTCGACGAGGCGTGGGCGAAGGGCAACGGCGTGGACGTGGGCGACACACTGCGAGTGCGCACCCCGACCGACCGCACCGCGGTCTACACCGTCCGCGGCGAGGTCGAGGGCACGCTCGACCTGCTCGGCAACATGGTGGTCGACGAGAGCCGCTTCGAGCCGCTGTTCGGCTCGAGTCAGCCGAGCACCGCGCTCGTCAGGCTCGACCCGGGCGCCGATCCCTCGGAGGTGCAGGACCGCATCGCCGCAGCCGTGGAGCGGCGCTTCCCGACCGTCGAGGTGCAGAACCAGAGCGAGCTCAAGGAGAAGCAGGAGGAGCAGATCAACTCGCTGGTGGGGCTGATCTACGCGCTGCTGTCGCTGGCCGTGATCGTGTCGCTGTTCGGGATCGTGAACACGCTGGCGCTGTCGATCCACGAGCGCACGCGCGAGCTGGGGATGCTGCGCGCCGTCGGCATGTCGCGCCGCCAGGTGCGCACGATGGTGCGCTACGAGGCGGTGATCACCGCGCTGATCGGCGCGATCCTCGGCACCGTGCTGGGCGTGGTGTTCGCCGCGCTCGTCTCGCGTCCGCTGGCGGACGAGGGCTTCACGCTCTCCTACCCCGTGGGCACGCTGATCGTGCTGCTGGTGCTCGCGGCGATCGCGGGCGTGCTCGCCGCGGTCGGCCCCGCCCGCCGCGCGTCGAGGCTCGACGTGCTGCGAGCATTGGCGTATGAGTGAACCCGCCACGCCGGCCCCCGGACGCACGGCCGCGGACCTCGCCGAGCGCCTGCTCGCGGGCGACAAGCGGGCGCTCGCGCGCGCGATCTCGCTGGTCGAGAACGACGACCCCGAGGGCTGGGAGCTCGTGCGCGAGGTCTACCCGCACACGGGACGGGCGGCCGTCGTCGGCTTCACGGGTCCGCCGGGGGTGGGCAAGTCCACCCTGATCGGGCGGCTCGTGGAGCACACGCGCGCCCGCGGACGCCAGGTGGCGGTGCTGTCGATCGACCCCAGCTCGCCCTTCACCCAGGGTGCGCTGCTCGGCGACCGGATCCGCCTGACCGACCACTTCCTCGACCCGGGCGTCTACATCCGCTCGATGGCCAGCCGCGGCTCGCTCGGCGGGCTCTCGGAGGCGACGCTGCAGGCCGCGCTCCTGATGGACGCCAGCGGCAGGGACGACGTGTTCCTCGAGACGGTGGGGGTGGGCCAGGCCGAGGTCGACATCATCGACCACGCGGACACCGTCGTGCTCGTGCTGATGCCGGGCTCGGGCGATTCGATCCAGGCCCTGAAGGCGGGCGTGATGGAGATCCCCGACGTGATCGTGGTGAACAAGTCGGACCACCCGCTCACCGACACGATGGTGCGCGAGATCCGCGGCGTGCTGTCGCTCGGCCCCCAGGAGGGCTGGCGGGTGCCGATCGTGAAGGCCGAGGCGAGTCGCGGCGAGGGGGTGGAGGAGCTGGCGGCCAAGATCGGCGAGCACCGCGAGTACATCGAGGGCGCGGGCACGCTGGCGGAGCGCCGGCGCCGCAACCTCCTGAACGAGGTGGTGGCGCTCGCCGCCGGGCGGCTGCGGCGCACGCTCGAGGCGCAGGTGCGCGACGACGCCTCGGTTCAGGAGCTGCTCGACGAGGTGGTGGCCCGCCGGCTCGACCCGGCGAGTGCCGCCGCCAGGCTGCTCGAGCGCGACGGTTAGGCTCGCGGCCATGGCCAAACGGTCCTACCGGCTGAAGGAGGGTGAGCCTCTCGGCAGAGGGCGTGCGCCGGATCGCGGTGGGGCGGATCGACCACGCGCTGGCCGAGCTGCGCGGCGAGACGGACAGCACGCCCGCGGAGGCGGTCCACGAGGCGCGCAAGGACCTGAAGAAGCTGCGCTCGCTGCTGCGGCTGGTGCGCGGCGGGCTCGACGCTCAGACCTACCGCAGCGAGAACGACTGCTTCCGCGAGCTGGGGCTCGAGCTGGCGGGTGCCCGCGACGCCGACGTGATGCTTGCGACGCTTGACGAGCTCGGCCTCGAGCGGGCGGCGGCCGGGCCGCTGCGGCAGGCGCTCGAGGCCCACCGGCTGCGCATGGGAGCCGGCGGCCCGGCCACGCGGCCGGTGGCCGAGGGCCTCGAGGCGGCGCGGCTGCGCGCGCTCGGCTGGTCGCTGTCGGGCGACGGGTTCGGGGTGCTCTCGCCGGGCCTGCGGAAGGCCTACCTCGCGGCCGGCGCCAGCTTCGCGGACTCGGCGCGGAGCCCGGGGTGGAGGAGCTCCACGAGTGGCGCAAGCGCGTGAAGGACCTCTGGTATCACCACACGCTGCTGCGCCCGCTCTGGCCGCCGGTGATGCTGGCCGTCGGCGACGAGGCGCACGAGCTCTCCGAGCAGCTCGGGGTCGACCACGACCTGGCGGTGCTGCTCGACTGGGCGCGCCGGCACTCGCACGCCTCGCCGGAGCTCGCGGCGGCGGTGGACGGGCGCCGCGCCGTCCTCCAGGCGGACGCCCTGGCGCTCGGCCGACGGCTCTACGCGGACAAGCCGAGCGCGTTCACGGCCCGCATCGAGGCCTGGTGGGAGGCCGCGCCGGGCAGGATCGCGCCGGATTCAGTGGTCTAGACCAGTTTGATACCGTCCGTCCTTCGCGAGGGAGCAAGAGGAGGCGACGAGGATGGGGACAGGCAAGGCTCGGGTATTGGCGGCGATCGCCGCCGCGCTGGCACTCTCGATCGGCATCGCCGCATGCGGCGACGACGACGATGACGGCGGCGGCGGCGGCGACAGCGGCGACGGTGGCGGCGGCACGATCGCGCTGCTCCTCCCGGAGACCAAGACGACCCGCTACGAGGAGCAGGACCGGCCGAACTTCGAGCGGCGCGTGAAGGAGCTGTGCCCGGACTGCGAGCTGATCTACTCGAACGCCAACCAGGACCCGGCCAAGCAGCAGCAGCAGGCCGAGGCGGCCATCACGCAGGGCGCGAAGGTGATCGTCATGAGCTCTGTGGACGTCGCGTCCGCGGGGGCGATCGTCCAGCGCGCCAAGCAGTCCGATGTGGCCGTGATCGCCTACGGGCGCCTGATCCCGGACGCGCCGATCGACTACTACGTCTCGATCGACCCCTTCAAGGTCGGTCAGCAGCAGGCGGAGGTGCAGCTCGACGCCATCGAGAAGGCCGACGGGCCCGCAAACCCGAAGGTCGTGATGATCAACGGAGCGCCGACCGACAGCAACGCGAAGCCGTACAAGGACGGCGCGCGCCAGGTGCTCGAGGAGAGCGGCGCCGAGGTCGTGAAGAGCTACGACACGCCCGACTGGAGCCCCGACAAGGCCCAGCAGGAGATGGAGCAGTCGCTCACCGCGCTCGGCAAGGACGGCTTCGACGCCGTCTACGTGGCCAACGACGGCATGGCGGGCGGCGCGATCGCGGCGCTCAAGGGCGGCAACGTCGACCCGGAGTCGAAGTTCGTGACCGGCCAGGACGCGGAGTTGGCGGGCGTCCAGCGGATCCTCGCCGGCGAGCAGCTGATGACCGTCTACCAGCCGATCATCCAGATCGCCGAGAGCGCGGCCGAGCTGGCCGTGCCGCTCGCGCAGGGCAAGGAGCCGCCTGCCGACCTGGCGAGCGAGAAGGTCGACAACGGCCAGGGTGAGATCCCCTCGGTGCTGCTCGACACGATCGCGATCCTGCCCGACAACATCGAGAGCACGCTCATCAAGGACGGCTTCCTCGATGTCGGCGATATCTGCACGAGCGCGTACGCCGACGCCTGCAAGGAGGCCGGCCTGCAGTGAGCCCGGCGGCGCTCGCTGTCGACGCCGGACAGACAGAGATCAGGGCCGCGCTCGCCGACCACGAGCGCGGCCGGCCGAGCGCCCTCGCCAGGGCGCCCGGCGTACCGCGGATGGGCGAGCGGGTCGGAGCCGAGGAGGTGGCGGGCGCGATCGTGGCGGCCGTGGCCGAGCTCGGCCCGCTGCCCGACGCGGTCCCGCTCGCGGGCGTCGGGCTGTCGGGGTTCGAGGCGGCGAGCGAGCAGCAGCTCGCCCGGATGGCCGAGCTCCTGCGGCGGCGGCTCTCGCTCGGCGGCCTCGCGATCGCCAGCGACGGGCTGACCTCGCTGCTCGGCGCGCTCGGCGTGCGCGACGGCGCGGTCGTGGCCGCGGGCACGGGCACGGTCTGCGTGGCCCGCCGGGGCGAGCGGCTCGTGAAGGTCGACGGCTGGGGCGCGCTCCTGGGCGATGCCGGCAGCGGATTCGCCATCGGCCGCGCGGGGCTCGCATCGGCGCTCCGCCACGCCGACGGACGCGGCGGCTCGGACCGGCTCCTGCGCGCCGCCGAGCGCCGCTACGCGCCCCTGCCGGAGCTCTCCGAGCGCATCTACGGCGCTGCGGTGCCTACGCGGGCCGTCGCCGCGTTCGCGGCCGACGTGGCGGCCGCGGCCGACCTGGGCGACCCCGATGCCGTGGCGATCCTGGCCCACGCCGCCGACGAGCTGGCGCTCAGCGCCTGCACGGCGCTCGAGCGGCTGTTCGACCCCGGCGAGCAGGGCGTGGTCTCGTACGCGGGCAACGTCTTCCGCGCGGGTGCGCTGCTTGTTGAGCCGTTCACGCGCGCCGTGCGCGCTCGCCGCCCCGGCACGGAGGTGGTGCCACCGGCGGGCGACGCGCTGGAGGGCGCCGCGCTGCTGGCGGGCCTCGACTCGCCACTGCGCCCGGAGCCGGGGATCCTCTGGAGGGCGCCGTGAGCGACGTCCTCGAGGCGCTCCAGGGCGGCCTCGTGGTCTCGGTCCAGGCGGCCGAGGGAAGCCCGCTCGCCGAGCCGGCGCACATGGCGGCGATCGCGAGGGCGGCGGCCGCCGGCGGCGCGGCCGGGATCCGCGCCGAGGGCGAGGCCGACATCGCCGCGATCAAGGCCGCGGTTGACCTGCCGCTGATCGGACTGGTGAAGCGTCGCGTGCCCGGCAGCGAGGTCTACATCACGCCCGAGCTCGAGGACGCCCACGTCGCGGCGCGCGCCGGCGCCGACATCGTGGCGGCCGACGCCACGCTCCGCCCGCGGCGGGGAGGCCTCGCGGCCGGCGAGTTCCTGGCGGCGCTCGTGCGCGAGCTGCCCGTCCCGCTGCTCGCCGACGTGGACGGCGTCGAGGCCGGCCGGGCGGCCCGCGCCGCTGGCGCCGACGCGGTGGCCACGACGCTCGCCGGCTATACCGGCGGCGGGCGGGTCCCCGACGAGCCCGACCTCGAGCTCGTGGCCGCGCTGTGCTCGGAGCTCGACTGTCCCGTGCTGGCGGAGGGCCGCTACGCCAGCCCGGAATCGGTCCGCGAGGCGCGCCGGGCCGGCGCGTTCGCGGTCGTGGTCGGCACCGCGATCAGCGACCCGGAGGCGCTCACCCGCCGCTTCGCGGAGGCGCTCGATCGGAGGGGCGTTGGCACGCCGGGCTGAGCTCGCGCCCACGGACGGGCTGCCGGCGCGCCTGCCGGCCGGGCAGCCGAAGGGCGAGGCGCTGCGCGAGATCCTCGAGACGCTCGCCGAGACGCTGGGGCCGGGCGCGCCGCTGCCCTCGGAGCGGCTGCTGGCGGAGCACTACGGGCTTGCCCGCATGACCGTGCGCACCGAGGTCGACCGGCTCGTGACCGAGGGCCTCGTCTACCGGCTGCACGGGCGCGGCACGTTCGTCGCCGAGCCGCGGGTTGCGCAGGCGGTGCTGTTCAGCTCCTTCAGCGAGGACATGCGGGCGCGCGGCATGAGGCCGGGCTCGCGGGTGCGCGCCCAGGATCTGATCGAGGCCGGGCCGGTCCTCGCCGGCGCTCTGGCGCTCGCGCCCGGCGCTCCGGTGGCGGAGATCGAGCGGGTGCGCACCGCCGACGGCGAGCCGATGGCCCTCGAGCGGGTGCGGCTGCCGCTCGAGCGCTTCCCGGGCATCGACGCGGCGGACCTGGCCGACGCCTCGCTCTTCGACCTCCTGCGGGACCGCTACGGGGTCGAGCTGGCGGGCGCCGACCAGCGCGTCGTGGCCGTCTCGATCGACGCCGACGACGCGGCGCTGCTCGGCGTCGAGCCCGGCGCTCCGGGGCTGCGCTTCCACACGCTGGCGCGCGACCGCGAGGGCACGCCCGCCTACCAGGCCACCTCGCTCTTCCGCGGCGACCGCTACGAGATCGAGCTGGGCCAGACGAGGGGCACGTGAAGGGCGAGCGGATGAGGGCCGACATGGCGGCCCAGCCCGAGGTGCTGAGGCGGCTCGCCGAGCGCCGCGACGAGATCGTCGCGAGCCTCCGCGGCCCGCAGCCCGCGGCGATCGTGGTGGTGGCGCGCGGCTCGTCGGACTACGCGGCGATCTTCGCCCGCTACCTGCTGGAGGTGGTCAGCGGGCGGCCGGTCGCGCTCGCGGCGCCGAGCCTCGTGACGCTCTACGAGGCGCGCCCGAGCCTCGACGGCTGGCTCGCCATCGGCATCAGCCAGTCGGGCCGCACCCCCGAGATCACGACCGTGCTCGAGCGCTATCGCGAGGCCGGGGCGCGCACGGTGGCGGTGACCAACGATCCCGGGAGCCCGCTGGCCGCCGCGGCGCAGGCGGCCGTCGACCTCGGCGCCGGCGACGAGGCCGCGGTGCCCGCCACCAAGACCTTCACCGCCCAGCTGGCCGCCGTCGCGCTGATCGCCGAGGCGCTCGGTCCCGTGCCCTGGGACGCGTCCGACTGGGAACGGCTCGCGCCGAGCGTCGCGGAGCTGCTTGCGGATCCGGAGCCGGCGGAGCGCGCCGCGGACTCGCTGGCCGGCGCCGACGAGCTCGTCTGCGTGGGACGCGGCTACCTGATGTGCGTGGCGCTCGAGGCCGCGCTGAAGCTGCGCGAGGCCACCGGGGTGCGCGCCGAGGGCTGGTCGGCGGCCGACTTCCGCCACGGGCCGGTGACCGTGGCGCGCGGCGACATCCCGCTGCTCGCCGTCAGCGCCTCGGGGCCCGCGGCCGCCGACGTCGAGGAGCTCGCCCGCCGCCTCGAGACGGAGGGCACCCCGGTGCTGCGCCTGTCCGACCAGGCCGGCGCCTCGCTGCCGTACCCCTCCGGACTGCCCGAGCCGCTCCGAACGCTGCCCGCGGCGGTGAGGGCGCAGCAGCTGGCGCTCGCGCTCGCGCTCAGGCGCGGCGTCGACCCGGACGAGCCGCCCGGGCTGCGCAAGGTCACGGCCACGCGCTAGCCGACGGTCGCGAAGGCCTCCACGCCCCCCACGAGCGTGCGCGTCGGGCGCAGCTCCTCGTCGAGCACGGTGAGGTGCGCGGGCGAGCCCGGGCGCAGGACGCCGAGGTCGTCGCGGCCCAGCAGCCGCGCCGGCGCGCTCGACGCCGCGTGCACCGCCTCCGCGAGCGAGGCGCCGCAGGCCACCAGGTTGCGCACGGCCTCGTCCATCGTCAGCACGCTGCCGGCGAGCGTGCCGTCGGGCAGCCGCACCGCGCCGTCGCGCACGCGCACCGGGCGGCCCCCCAGCTCGGACTCGCCGGCGTCGAGCATGGCGGCCTCGATCGCGTCGGTCACGAGGCAGAAGCGCTCCCGCGAGGCGAGGAACGCGACGTACGCGGCCTCGGGGGCGAGATGAACGCCGTCGACGATCGCCTGGACGATCACGTCCGGCCGGACGAGCGCCACGCCGCCCACGCCCGGGTCGCGCGGCCGCCAGCGGCGATGCGCGTTGTGCACGTGCGTGATCGCCCCGGCGCCCAGGTCGAAGGCGGCATGGGCGGTCATCGTGTCGGCGTCCGAGTGCCCGCAGGACACCGCGATTCCGGTCCCGACCAGCCACTCGATCAGCGCCTCGGCTCCGGGCAGCTCGGGCGCGAGCGTCATCATCGTGACCGGCCCGAGGCCCACCAGCCGCTTGGCCAGCTCCAGGTCCGGGTCGCGCAGGTGGGCGTGGTCGTGCGCGCCCGCCCAGAGCGTGGACAGGAACGGCCCCTCCAGGTGAACGCCCAGGGTCAGCGGCAGGCCCTCGTCGAGCGCGCTGGCCGCGCGCGCCGCCGTCAGCGGCTCGGCGTACGCGTCCACGGGGGACGACACGAAGGTCGGCTGAAAGGCCACCACCCCGGTGCGCGCCAGGGCCGCGGCGGCGTGCCGGTAGCCCTCCAGGTCGGCGGTCAGGAAGTCGACGCCCGCCACGCCGTTGATGTGGACGTCGATGAAGCCGGGGACGGCGGTCCCGCCGCCGGAGCCGGGCTCGAGGCCCACCTCGGCGACCACGCCGTCCGCGATTGACACGTCCCCCTCGACGAGCCGCCCGTCGACGAGCGCGGCTCCGACACCGAGTCGCAAGCGATCTCCTAACTGGTCTATACCAGCCTGAGTCTATGGGCAGCGGGTCGACTTAGGCTTGCCTAATACGATGCCCGCCGTGACGCGCGGTCGAGACTCGGGTGCGGCAGGGACCTTCGAGGTCTGGGCGGCGCGCGCCTGGAACGTGTTCAACGAGGGTCGGCCGTTCTCGCTCGTCTACCCCGTGCTGGTGCTGCTCGCGGCCGCGCCCCTGGGCCTGGCCCCGGACGGGCCGCTCGGCCTGGCGCTCGCCGGGTCGCTCGCGCTCGCCCTCGTGCTGGCGGGCTTCGCGTTCCCGCTGCGGGGCCGGGCGCTGCTCTGGCTCGCGCTCGTGCTGTGCGTGCCGCTGCTCGAGCCCTGGCGCGCGCCCTGGCTGCTGGTCGGCGCGCTGGCGGGCTGGGCGTTCTTCACGGTCGTGGTGTGGGGCAGCGTCTACTACCACCTGCGCACCGGCGCCCCGTGGCTGAACGGCCTGCGCTTCTGGCGGCTGGTCCTCACCAACTCCGACCCCACCAGCGGCAACGCGCTCGAGCAGGTGCCGAAGCTCGTGCTCTCGCTCTCGGCGGGCACGCTGCTCGCGGAGGAGCCGGGCGCCGCCTCGCTGGTCTCGATCGCCCTGGCGGCCGCGGTCTGCGCCGCGCTCGGATGGCTCGCGGCGCGGCGCTTCCGGTCGCGGCTGCCCCTCTATCCCGACCGGGACGCGGGGCCGCGACCGCGCGGCGAGCCGCCGGCCCGGCGCGTCTACGTGATCGTGGTCGACGGGGCCAATCGCGAGCGGCTCTGGCAGGCGAACACGCCGGTGATGGACCGCCTCGCCCGCGAGGGCAGCGAGCTCCTCGGCGTGGAGCCCGCCTACCCCGCGCGGACGGTCGTCTGCTTCTCGTCGATGCTCACCGGCGCCGCGCCGCCCGAGCACGGGATGCGCTCGAACTTCGCGCCGCGCCTCGGGGTGAGGGTCGAGTCGGTCTTCGACGTGCTCGCGCGCGAGGGGAGGTGCGGGCGGCTCGTGGGGATCGCCCACCTGCTCGATCCGTTCGGCGACGAGGTGGTGCGCTCGGTCAGCTCGGTGCAGCCGACCTCCGAGATCGACCACTCGCTCTGCCGCGAGGCTCGGCGGGTGGTCGCCGAGGAGGACCCCGATCTGCTCGTCCTCCAGCTGCTCGCGGCCGACCAGCTCGGTCACGTGCGCGGCGTGCGCAGCCCGGAGTACCTCGACCAGATGGCCGAGACCGACCGCCGGGTGGGCGAGTTCCTCGCCTTCCTCGAGGAGCGAGGCAGGCTCGACGAGGCCACCGTGATCCTCATGGCCGACCACGGCCAGGGGCGCGGGATCGGCGGCCACGGCCACCTCGACTGGGGCGAGCGGCCGGTGCCGTTCGTCGTCTGGGGCCGCGGCGCGACCCCGGGCCTCGTCGACCGCGAGCCGCGCTCGGTCTGCGAGCTGGCCGTGACGATCGCGGAGCTGCTCGGCGTGCCCGCCCCGGCGGCGGCGCGCGGGCGGCCGCTCCTGCCGGCGGCGCCGGCCGCGGCACGCCCGGAGGGCGCGGGCCCGCCGGCGCCCGCCCGCTGCCTCGCGATCGTCGTGGCGCGCAACGAGGCGCCCGTGGTCGGGGACGTGCTGGGCGCCCTGCCGCGCGAGGCCTGCGGACTCCCCGTCGACCTCCTGCTCGTGGACGACGGCTCGACGGACGCCACTCCCGAGATCGGCCGCTCGCACGGCGCCCGGGTGCTCTCCCACGAGAGCTCGCGCGGCCTGGGGGCCGCGCTCAGGGCCGGACTGGAGCTGGCGCGCGAGGAGGGCTACGCCGCCGCGGTCTATCTGGACGGCGACGGCGAGTACGACCCGGCCGACTTCGCCACCCTGCTGGAGCCGGTCGCGCGCGGCCGGGCCGACTACGTGCTGGGCTCCCGCTTCCTCGGCCGGCGCGAGGGCATGAGCTGGCACCGTGATCTCGCCAACCGCGCGACGAGCGCCCTGCTGGGGACCCTGATGGAGACCGTCACGAGCGACGCCCAGACCGGCTACCGCGCCTTCTCGGCACGCGCCCTGGGCGCCGCGCGCATCCGGCACGACTACAACTACGCCCAGGTGCTCACCCTGTCCCTGTGGGGCGCCGGGATCGACGCGATCGAGGTGCCGATCGGCTACCGGCGCCGCACGGCCGGGCGCTCCTTCGTGCGCTATCCGGAGTACTTCGCGCGCGTGGCGCCGGCCATCGTCCGCGAGTGGCGGGCCTCCCGCGCGATGAGGAGCACGAGCGCCACCCCGATCCCCGCCGCGAGCCAGTACGGCCAGCCGCCGCCCGGCGCGTACAGCGGCAACAGCTCGGTGAGCGGTCCGAACGGCGCGTCGGGGCGGTCGGTCACGAGCGACCCGGAGCCGCTCGAGACGTCCAGGTAGAGCCACGCCGACGCGGCGAGCGTGAGCGCGGCGAGCGCCAACCCGACGCGCGGGTGGTGGCGCAGCCCCCAGGCCACCAGCGGAATCGCGAGGGGCAGGCCGGCGAGCAGGTGCCGCGGCGGGAACCAGAAGCCGAACATCGTGGGGGCGAGGAAGGCGGCGACCAGCAGCTGGGCGGCCAGCGCCGCGGCGCACAGCTCGCCGGTGAGCTCGATCTCGCGCAGCTGCGGGACCGCCCGCGCCAGCCGCTCGCGGTGCGATCGCCAGAGCTGGAAGACCCCGGCGAAGGCGAGGAGGAAGATCGGAGCCCAGCGCAGCACGCCGTACTCGCGGTCGAGGAAGAGCGCGACCAGGCGGTAGGAGCGCTCGAGGTAGCCGAGCGGGAACGAGGCGTCGGTGGCGGTCTCGCCCTCCACGTCGGCCGCGTACGGCGTCGGGCCGCCGTAGAGCGCTTCGTTGATCCCGACGTAGAGGGCCACGCTGAAGAGCGACAGCTCGACCGCTCCGATGGCGAGCACGCGCCGGCGCGCGCGCCAGAGCGGGCGCACGGCCAGGTAGCCGATCACGAGCCCGGCGGGCACGAACTTCGTGCCGAGCCAGGGGAGCAGCCCCAGCAGCGCGAAGCAGGCGAACGCGGCGCGGCTGCTCGGCTTGGCGTCGAGCTGCAGCGCGAGCAGGGCCGCGCCGGCAAGCGCGGCGCCCGCCGTGAGCTCCGGGTAGACCGCGCTGCCGTAGGCCAGGAAGGGCGGGCTGAGGCCGGCCGCGAGGGCGGCCCCGATCGCCCAGGGGTCGGGCACGACCCTGAGCGACAGCCGGTAGGCGAGCGCCACGGCGAGCGCCGCGATGCGCGGCCAGGAACAGCTCGACCCCGGTCGCGCCCCCGAGCGCGTACGCCGGGGCGATCAACGCGGGAAAGCCGATCCCGTGGGGCTCGTTCAGCCGGCCGTCGGTCGCGCGTCCGTGCCGGTCGAGGTCGTACGGGTAGAAGGCCTCGAAGCCCCGCTCGGCGTAGTCGTCCCGTACGTCCACGTTGCCGTCCTCGACGAGCGACTTCGCGGCCAGCAGGTAGTGAGGCTCGTCGCCCCCGTACTCGGAGCTGCCGAAGGCGTCGAAGCCGATCGTGGAGGCGTAGACGCCGAAGAGCAGCAGCCAGAGGGCGAGGGTGCGCCGCATGGTCGGCGGACCCTAGATGACCGATCCGAAGACCTCAGACGGCCGGGGAGGCGACCTCGAGCGCCAGCCGCGCCCGTGCGAACACGTCCTCGCCGTGGTCGCCGTGCTGCCACACGGCGACGCCGACGCGCGTGCGCTGGCCTTCCTTCGCGAGCGCCTCCTGCACGCGGACGCCGTAGTCCGTGGCGGCGTGGTGGCCCGTGCCCGGCAGGATCGCGCCGAGGCGGCGGCCGCTGAAGCGACCGATGGTCGCGGGCTCCGCCGCGAGCGTCCGCTCGAGCGCCCGAGCGGCGATCTGCAGCGCGAGGTCTCCGGCCGCGTAGCCCTCGCGCCGGTTGATCTCGTGCAGCTCGGCGAGCTCGACCATCACGACCGCGAAGGGGCGGTGGTGGCGCGCCGTGCGGCTGGCCTCGAGGTGCGCGACCTCCTGGAGATGACGATGCGAGTAGAGCAGCGTCACGCCGTCGCTCGAGGTCGAGGAGATGGCGCCGCGCGTGGCCGGGCTCTGCGAGCGCACGGGCAGCGCGCCGTTGCCGGACGGTTCGGGGGGATGCCGGCGCAGCTCAGCCGCGAACAGCGGCGCGATCTCGGGGTCGAGCTGGGTGCCGGCCGAGCGCTCGATCTCCGCACAGGCCTCGGCGGGGCTGAGCGGGCGCCGGTAGGGCCGATCCGAGATCAGCGCGCTGTAGCAGTCGGCGATCGCGACGATGCGCGCCTCGACCGGGATCTCCTCGCCGCGCAGCCCGTCCGGATAGCCGTGGCCGTCCCAGCGCTCGTGGTGGTGGCGAATCGCCGGCGCGAGCGCGCTGAGTCCCGGCACCCGCTCGACGATCCGGGCTCCGATCACCGGGTGCAGCTCGACCACCGAGCGCTCCTCGCGCGAGAGCGCGCCCGGCTTGAGCAGCACGCGCTCGCTCACGCCGAGCTTGCCGACGTCGCGCAGCAGGCTCGCGAACTGCAGCTGCTCGCGACGGGACGGCTCGAGCTCCAGGCGCTTCGCCACGCGGTCGACGTACCCGCTGACCTCGGCCGAGTGGGGGTGGACGTAGGGATCGTTGGTCTCGACGGCGTCGGCGAGCATGCCGACGATCGCGAGGTAGGACGAGCGCAGCCGTCCGTGGAGGCGCTGGTTCTCGAGCGCGGCGCCGGCGTGGTCCCCGAGCGACAGGAGCACGTCGTCGTCCAGTTCCTCGAAGCCGCCGGGGCGGTTCGCGCAGACGACCACGCCCTCGAAGCCGTCGTGGATGTACACGGGGATCGCAACGAGCGAGTCGATCTCCTCGTCGGCGTTCTCGCGCCTGCCGGTCGGCGCGTCTTCGCGCACGATCTCGTCGCGCTCGAGCACCCGCTTCGCGAAGCGCTGCGCCACGGCGCTGTCGGCCGGGTCATTGCGGAAGCCGACGTGGCAGACGAGGTCGAGCTGTCCGTCGCCGTCCGCGTCCTCGCGGGCGAGCAGCAGCCCCCGCTCGGCTTCGGAGAGCTGGACGGCCACCTGGAGGATCAGCTCGCGCAGGTCGCCGCTCGCTCCCTGGCTGCGGTAGAGCGAGCGCACCTGATCGCGGAGCTCGCGCGTCCACTCGCGCTCGGCCTCCCGCGCGCGCTGCGTGCGCAGCCGCAGCCGGCGCTCGTCCAGAACGCGCTCGTGCTCGCTGCGCACTTCCTCCTCGAGCTTGTCGGCGCGCCGGGTCTCGGCGTCGAGCCTGCCCTCGAGCTGGGCGGCCCGCGTCTTTGCCGACGAGCGCTCGCGCAGCCAACCCGCCAGCGCGGCAATCACCGCGACGGCTAAGAGGACCTCCATGGGGTTGTGTCCTACCCGGAGCGCGGCGGACTACTCGGGAGCGGGCCCCTCAGCAGCCGAGGGCGCGCGCGATCACCATCTGCTGCACCTCGTCGGTGCCCTCGCCGATGGTCAGGATCTTGGCGTCGCGGTAGAAGCGGCAGACGGGGTACTCCTCGATGTAGCCGTAGCCGCCGTGGATCTGCACCGCCTCCTCCGCCGCGCGGACGGCGAGCCGGCCGGTCTTGAGCTTGGCCTGGGCGGCGGTGAGCGAGAAGTTCGCGCCCCGGTCCTTCAGCACCGCCGCCTTGTAGGTGAGGAGCCTGGCCGCCTCGAGCTCCGTCGACATGTCGGCGAGCTTCATCTGGATCGCCTGGTACTTCGAGATCGGCTGCCCGAAGGCGATCCGCTCCTTCGCGTAGGCGACGGCCTCGTCGAGCGCTCCCTGGGCGAGCCCGACGCCCATCGCGGCCACGCCGATGCGGCCGCCGTCGAGCGTCTGCAGGAACTGCCTGAAGCCCTGGCCACGCCGGCCGAGCAGGCTCTCCTCGGGCACCCGGCAGCCCTCGAAGCTGAGCGGCCTGGTGTCGGACGCGTTCCAGCCCATCTTCCGGTACGGCTCGCCGATCTCATAGCCCGGCGTGCCGTTCGGGACGAGCAGGTTCGAGATCTCGTCGTCGCCGGTGCGCGCGGTGATCGCCACGACGCCGGTGATGTCGGTGCCCGCGTTGGTGAATCTGCGCCTCGCAGGCCATTCCTGCGCTTCGGCGGCGTTCACCCAGATCTCCCCGCGTGCCGGCAGCAGGAGTCCGGACAGCGACTGCGCGGCCGGCAGATCGGGCACGCCCGGGGCGGCGTGGAGGTCATCGACATCGCGCACGTGCAGGCCGAAGCACGAGTCGGCGATGTCCTCGACGGGCACGGGGAGTGTCTCGCCGTTCCAGATCCAGTCGGGCACTCGTGCGAGTTCCTCGGTCGCGCGGCGCTCGGAGTCGCTCGGTTCCACGGCCTCGATCGTAGGTGGTCGCGGCGTCAGACGGTGGGGGCTGCGGGCGACTCCGTAGGTGATGCCCGGCCCCGCTCTCGTACACCGCGACCTCGGCGGCGACTGGCTGTCGGTTCTCGAGCTGGGAGTCGTCGCGGATGGCCAGGACGAGCGCAACTGGAAGGTGATATCCGACCACTGCGCGTTGCTCCGGTCGGCGCCCCGCGGGCGACTGCTCGGCTTCCATGTGCGGGACTTCTCGGAGCTCGACGCCGACGCACTCGAGGCGGAGGGCCTTTTCGAGGGGCCCCGCTTCGCGGTCCCCGCGCTCGGACTGCGGGATGCCACGATCGGCGAGGTCTGCCTCGCGGCCGATGCCTATCTCGACGGCGAGCCGAGCCTCGACATGGCCTACTTCGGGCTCGCGGTCGCGGCAGGGGAGGAGGGCGATCTCGAGGAGGCCGAGGAGCTGTGGCGCTACTGCCTCGAGGCCGGCGCCATGGAGGCACACTACGGGCTCGGCTACACGCTGCTTGGCCTTGGCCGTCCCCACGAGGCCTACAGGCACCTCCGCTACTACACCGAGATCACGCCGCAGAATGCCTGGGCATGGAGCTGGCGCGGCCAGGCCGCCGAGGCGCTCGGGGACCTCG
>CAWEVH010000023.1:0-180515 GCA_963812415.1 uncultured Thermoleophilaceae bacterium
GCGCTGCTGCTCGAGATCACGAGGTCGTGCTCCTGCACCGGTAGGCGCTCCGCCGCGCGTGGGAACAGCGGCAGCAGGCGCCTGAAGCTGCGCTGGCTGGCGCCTAGCCGCTGGAGGTAGGACGTGCGCACCTCGCGGTCCCGGAAGGCTCCGTTCGTGCCCTCGGGGTCGTAGAGCAGGGTGTAGATCGGCGCATTCGGAAAGCAATCGGCGATCGCGGCGAAGGTGCGCTCGGCGCCCCTCATCACCAGCAGGTAGTCGTGCACCAGTCCGACCGAGCTGGCTCCGTTCGCGCCGGCGTCCACACCTGCAAGCTAACGGGCCCGGCGCGGCCGCTACACTGCCCGCCGCTAATGGGGGCCGGCATCCAGCCCGAAAAGGAACGGGTGGAGCTCTCGGTGCTGATGCCGGTCTACAACGAGGCCGCCACCTTCGAGGCGGCGCTCGAGGGCGTGCTGGCCACCGACCTCGGGGTGGAGAGCGCGGAGGTCGTGGTGGTCGACGACGGCTCCACCGACGGCACGCGCGAGGCGCTCCTCGGACGGGACTGGCCCGCGAGCGTGCGCGTGCTGACACACGAGCGCAACCAGGGCAAGGGAGCGGCGCTACGCACCGCGCTGGCCGAGGCCCGCGGCGACTGGGCGACGATCATGGACGCCGATCTCGAGTACGACCCCGCAAGCATCGCGGGATTGGTCGCCCCGCTGCGCGACGGGACGGCGGACGCCGTCTACGGCATCCGCGGGTTCCAGGCCCACTCCTCCTTCAGCTTCTGGTACGTGGCCGGGAACAAGGCGGTCAGCCTGGCGACCAACCTGCTCTACAACAGCTATCTGGCCGACATCATGACCTGCCACAAGGTCCTGCCGACCGAGCTGTTCCGGTCGCTCGAGCTGCGCGAGCCCGGCTTTGCGATCGAGGCGGAGATCACGGCGCGCCTGCTCCAGAGCGGCGCCACGATCTACGAGGTGCCGGTCGTGTACGCGGCTCGAACCCGGGAAGAGGGCAAGAAGCTCACCGGCCGCGACGGGTTGCGAGTGCTGGGGACGCTCGTCCGCTGCCGGCTCGGCGGCGGGAGGGGCGCTGCCCGACCTCGGACCTCAGATCGAACCTGAGGTACAGCCGACGCGTATTTGTGGACATGCGACACCGAAACCTGTGGCGAAATCGTGCGTTGTGCCTTAGCGTGGAGCAAGTCTTGAAGGGAGCCGTGGCAGGGGCGCTGCGGCAGGCACGGCCAACTCGCTAGATGGAAGCTCAGACAAGCACGCACCGGCCCGAGGTACGCACGCGACCTCACGAGGCACCGACCCGTAACGGCCACGCCACGGCGCGCCCGGTCAGCCGCTTCGGGCCGCTGTCCGTGTCGCTCGTCGATTCCGCCGAGCAGGTCCGCAACCGGGATGCCTACTTCCGGCGGCTGTTGGCCACCGCCGACCTTCTTGCCGCGGGCGTCGCGCTCATCGTCGCCACCCGCTTCGGCGTCAGCGGCGACCAGCTCGAGGTCGCCGCCGTGCTGGCGCTTCCGGTGTTCGTCGTCCTCGGGAAGCTGCTCGGGCTCTACGAGCGGGACGAGCTCGTGATCAACAAGTCGACCCTCGACGAGGCGCCGGCGGTCTTCCAGCTCGTCGACGCTGTTCGTGCTGCTGGTCTGGCTGGCCGAGGCGTACCTGATCGACGGGTCGCTCGGCAAGCCGCAGTTCGTCGTGCTCGGGGTCGACCACGTTCGTGGGCGTTCTCGGAGCGCGCGCCTTCATGCGCTGGCTCGGCACGCGCACCGCTCCGACCGAGCGCTGCCTCGTGCTCGGGCCCAGCTACGCGGCCGCTCGCATCGAGGCCAAGCTCGAGCTCGGCCGGCACGGCGGGGCGGGAATCGTGGCGCGCCAGGACCTCGAGGACGAGCACGGCAACGTGCTCGTGTCGGGACAGCTCGGCGAGCTCGTCGGGCGCACCGGCGCCGAGCGGCTGATCCTGGTGCCCACCGCCACGGAGTCCGATGCCGTGCTCGACCTGATCCGCGAGGCGAAGTCGCTCGACGTGAAGACCACGCTCTGGCCGCGCTTCACGGAGGTGCTCGGGTCCTCGGTCGTGACCGACGAGCTGCACGGCATCTCGCTCCTCGGGATGCGGCGCCTCGGACTGTCGAGGTCGTCGCGGGCCCTCAAGCGCGCCTTCGACATCTCCGTCGCGCTCGTGGCGCTGGCGGTGGTGGCGCCGCTGATGCTCGCGATCGCGCTCGGCATCAAGCTCGGGTCGCGCGGACCCGTCTTCTACCGCCAGCTGCGGATCGGGCGCGACGGCGTTCCGTTCACGATGTTCAAGTTCCGGACGATGGTGGACGGCGCCGACGAGCTCAAGGCGGAGCTCGAGCACCTCAACGAGTCCGACGGCCTCTTCAAGATCGCCGACGACCCGCGCGTGACGCGGATCGGCAGGCTGCTGCGCCGCAGCGCGCTCGACGAGCTGCCGCAGCTGCTGAACGTCGTGAAGGGCGACATGAGCCTCGTGGGCCCGCGGCCGCTGGTGCTGCAGGACGACGAGCGCGTGGTCGGCCGCGCCCGCGACCGGTTGAGCCTCCTCCCGGGGATGACCGGTCATTGGCAGGTGATGGGCGCCGCCCGGATCCCGCTCCAGGAGATGGTCGCGATCGATTATCTGTACGTCGCGAACTGGTCGCTCTGGTCGGACGTCAAGTGCCTGCTCCGGACCGTGCCGTACATGATCCGCGCGCGTGGGCTGTAAGAAGCACCGCGCGCAATCCGTCCATTTCCGCCCGGCTGCTCATGGTTTGTCAGGATTCAGGCCGATACCGGCCGTAGTGTCGATTGCAATGGTCATGATCGCGTCGGTATGGCTGTTCGCGGTCGTCGGGGTGGTCGGTCTCTGCCTCGCCTGCAAGGCCGCCGAATCACAGGCGCTTTCCTTGCCGCGCGGCCACGGTCGCAGGCGCGGCATCCGGAGGACCGCGCCGAAGCGCCGCGCCGCCTGCACCGGCCGGCTGGCCGGCACCTGGCGCCCCGCGCGCCGCGCGTAGCGGGCCGCATCCGCAGATCCGCTGGCTACGCTGGCGGCGGCATGACTCGCGTCCTCCGCCTTCTCCTTCTCGTGCCCCTCGCACTGGCCCTCGCGCCGGCCGCCGTGGCTGCCACCCCTCGTGACTTCGTCGGAATGACGAGCGAGGACGTGTTCGCCGGCGATGCCGCCTACCGTGCGGCGACGCTCTCCTCGCAGCGCGGGGTCGGCGTCGGGCTCCTGCGCCAGACCTTCGACTGGTCCCTGATCGAGACGGCGCGCGGGCAGTACGACTTCTCCCGCTACGACGCCTACGTGCTGGCCACCGCGAGCGCGCGGATCCGGATCCTGCCGATCCTCTTCAACGCGCCGCGCTTCCACGCTCCGCGCCGCTCCGGCACCAGCTGCCCGCCCAGTTCGAACGCGTCGATGGCGGCGTTCGCCCGCGCCGTGGTCCGGCGCTACGGACCGCGCGGCACGCTCTGGCGCGAGAACCCGGGGGTGCCGAAGACGCCGATCGTCTCCTACCAGATCTGGAACGAGCCGCTGCTCAGCCAGTACTGGTGCAACAAGCCGAACGCGAAGCAGTACGCGGCGATGCTCAAGACCGTCGGCGGCGCGATCAAGCGCGCCCAGCGCGGCGCCGAGATCGTGACCGCCGGGCTTCCTCCGAGCAAGCTCAGCGGCGCGATCGCCTTCCGCAAGTACATCCGCCAGCTGTACGCGGCCGGCGCGAAGCGTGCCTTCGACACGATGGCGATCAACTCGTATGCACAGGGCTCCGCGCAGCTCGGCCGCCTGCTGGATGCCGTCCGCGCGCTCATGAACGAGCGCGGCGACCGGCGCGCGAAGATCTGGATCACCGAGCTCGGTTGGGGCGACCGCGGCCCGCGCAACCGCTTCATCGTCGGCGCCAAGGGCCAGGCGAGCCGGATCACCCAGTCCCTCGCGCTCATCGACAAGCGAAAGACGCGCTACAAGCTGCGCGGAGTCGTCTACTTCTCGTGGCGGGACGGGCGCCCCTACGCGCCCGCCTTCAAGGACCTGTGGGGGCTCCACACCGGGCTGCTCCGGCTCGACGGCACCGCCAAGCCGGCCTTCAACGCCTTCCGGCGAGCCGCCCGGAAGCTCCGTTAGCGCCCGCGCGGATCACGCCGGGGGCAGGCCGAGCACCACGAGGCGGTCGCTCACGTAGAGCGGCGAGCCCACCGCCGGCGGATCGGGGGTGCGCCCGCGCGCGTCCGGGCAGGTCGGGTCGACGAGCAGGTAGCGCACGCCCAGCCGGCGCGCCAGCGCAAGCCCGCGCGGTGTGCCGTCGAGCACCGCCCGCGCCTGGCGCGCGCGCCGCAGCTCCGCCTTCGGCTGGATGTCCTCGGGCTCGAGCGCGGGGAGGGTGCGCGTGCGGAGCAGCCAGGTGGCCTGGAAGCTCCAGCAGCGGTCGGTGACGACGACCTCGCCCGGGCCGCAGCGAGGCCCCAACGGCGTCGAGGCCCCGCAGCGAGGCGCCGTTGGCGAACGAGTAGAAGGAGCGGACATTGCCCGCCTGCGGCCACGCGAAGGCGGCGATCAGGACCACGAGGCCGGCGCCGGCCAGCGCGGCCTGCCGGGGAGGCAGCAGCCGGCTGAGCGCAACCGCCACCATCGGCACGAACGCGAGCGGCAGGAAGTAGGCCATGCGCAGGTAGTGCAGCGGGATCTCGAGCAGCCACGAGAAGGCGAGGGCGACGATCGTCGCGAGCAGCGCGAGCAGCGTCACGAGCCCGCGGTCGCGCCGGCTCCAGCGCACGACCGGCACCAGCGCCGCGAGCGCGAGCACGGTGAAGGCGACGCTCAGGTCCCCCACGAGCGGCCCGAGATCGATCTTCGACGACAGGTAGGCCTGGTAGCCCTGCGTCCCGCCGAACGTGCGGCCGCGTTCGACGAGGTCGTAGGCGACCCCCGGCGCGAGCACGAGCGCGGCGAGCGCCACCCAGCCGGCACGTCGTCGCGACCCGCCTCCCCCGGCCCTGCCCGGCGGCCACCGCCAGCGCCACGACGATCGCGATGCCGCACACGAGCGTGGAGAGCCGGTGCATCGCCGCCAGCGCGACGAGCATGAGCGCGAACCCCGCCACCTGGCTCGGCCCGAAGCGCTTCTCGCCGGCGAGCTCCGTGGTGTACGCCAGGAGGAGCGGGAAGAGGGCGATCGCGGCGAGGTTCGGCGCGCCGTGCCAGCCGAGGATGTCGTGGGAGATCGGGAGCACCGCCCACAGGCACGCGGCGAGCACGCCCGCGAGATCTCCCCAGAACGCGCGAGTGAACGCGAACACCGACAGGATCGACGCGATCGCGAACACCCAGATCCCGTGGGTGAGCACGGCCGTGGGCTCGCCGCTCAGCTCGAGGAACGAGCCGTACAGCGCCGGCACGCCCGGGTCCTCACGGAACGGCACTCCGAGCATCCAGAAGGGGTTGTCGAGCAGGAGCGTCGCCGTGTCGGGCGATCTCGTCCGCGTAGAGGAGGTACTTGGCCCAGTCGTTGCCGGGAATCGGGTCGCCGCCGATCACGCGCTGCTGGAGCAGCACGCCGACGCGCGACCGCGAGCGCCAGGCCGGCGGCCGCCGGCAGGTCCGCCCGCAGGGGCGCGCGCCCGCGCTCGGGCCAGGGGAGCGCCAGACCGATCGCGACGAGGCCCGCGAGCGTGAGCCTCACGACGACGCCGTCGAGGGGCGCGCCGAGGCTCGCCACGGTGATCAGGGCGACCGCCGCCGCCGCGATCCCGAGCGCCGGGCAGGCCGCCAGCACGGCCACCGGGCTCGTCGCGGACCCGCGCGGGCAGGAGCGGGGCGAGCGCGAGGCCGGGCGCCAGCACGAGCGCGGCGAGCCGAGAGCAGCGGGGCGGACACGCCGGCCGCGCCAAGCAGCGCCTCGAGCGCGACGATCGCGAGCGCGCTCACGGCCAACGGCCGAGTCCTCAACCGACGCAGCATCTTCCCGAGTATCGTGACCCCGAGGCCAGATGCGACTCGCACTCAGCGTGACAATCGCCCTCGCGGGGTCGCTCGGCCTCGCCCCCGTCGCGCTCGCCCAGAGCGGGAACGGCCTGTACGAGCCCTTCCCCGACGGCATCCGCAAGGACAGGGCCGTGCTGTTCGTCGAGCGCCTCGGGTTGGGCGAGGGGCCCGCGCTACACGGTCGACCGACCTGGAGCGGGGAGAGTTCCTGGACGGCGCCGGCCCGGAGTCGCTGTCGGCGGGTGGCGAGTCGGCGTCGCGACGAGCGGGAGTCTCGGACGAGCGGCGGCGGCAGTGCGCCGGTGCTCTGGCTCTCGCTGCTCGGCGCGGCGCTGCTGGCGATGGCGCTCCTGGGCGGACGGCGACCGAGAGCGCGTGTGGAAGCGCGCTAGGGGCCCGCTCGCCGGCGCGCTCGCGCTGGCGGCGTGCATCGGCGCGCTCGCGCTCGCCACCGGAGGCGAGGACGAGCTCGCCGTGCCGAGGCTCGCGCCCGCGCCGCCCGGGTTCCTCGGGATGGTCGCGGAGGACGCCTTCGGCAAGCCGGGCCGCTACCGGCGGAACAACCTCGGCCGCCTGCGCTCGGCGGGCGCCGGCATCGTGCGCCAGACGTTCGACTGGGCTCGAATCGAGCGCTCGCCCGGCGCCTACGACCTGAGCTTCTACGACCGCTTCGTGGCCGACCTCACGCAGCGCGGCCTGCGCGTGCTCCCGATCGTCTTCAACCCTCCGCCGTTCCGCTCGAGCGCGCCGGCCGGCGCCCGCCGGCGGGGAACCTACCCGCCGGCGCGCCCCAGCGACATGGGCAGGTTCGCGGCCGTGCTGGCCCGCCGCTACGGACCCGGCGGGAGCATCTGGCGTGAGAACCCGAAGCTCCCCTTCAGGCCGATTCGGTCGTGGCAGATCTGGAACGAGCCGAACCTGCCCGTGTACTGGCCCACGGGGCCGGACCCGGCCGCATACGTGAGGCTGCTGCGAGCCACCGGGCGGGCGATCGAGCGCGTCGATCCCAAGGCCGAGATCGTGATGGCCGGGCTGCCTGAGAGCGCGCTCGGGACCCCGCCGGGCCGCTACCTCGAGGGCGTCTACGCCGCGGGCGGCGCCGACGCGTTCGATGCGCTGGCGCTCCACACCTTCGGCGGCACGGCGGAGGACGTGCTCGCCGCCGCGCGCGCGGCCCGGCGGGTGGCCGCGGCGAGCGGGGACGACCCGGCGCTCTGGATCACCGAGCTCGGCTGGGCCACCGGAGGACCTCCCAGCGAGTTCCGCGTGAGCGAGGCGGAGCAGGCCCGGCTCCTCGACAGCACCCTCCGGGCCCTGGCCCGTCGCCGTCAGGACCTCCGGCTGCGCGGCGTCGTGTACTTCAACTGGCGCGACTCGCTGCCGTACGCCGGCGGACGGGACTTCTTCGGCCTGCACACCGGGCTCGTGAGCCGGGACGGCCGGCCCAAGCCCGCGCTCGGCGCCTACCGCGGCGTGGCGCGAACGCTGGGGCAGCTGCCCGAGGGTCTGTAGCGCGCCACGTTCATCCAGCGGCCCTGCTGGGTACCTTGGCCGCGTGGGGCGTCCCTGTGCCGTTGCGTTGGTCGTACTGTTGCTGCTGCCTGCCGCAGCGCAGGCGGGCGCCCCTGCCGGCTTCGTGGGCATGACGAGCGAGGACGTGCTGGCGGGCGGCAGCGGCTACCGCGCCCAGACGCTGTCCACTCAGCGTGCGAGCGGGATCGGGCTGCTGCGCCAGAAGTTCGACTGGGCGGTCATCGAGTCGAGCCCGCGCCGCTACGAGCTCGGCTGGTACGACGGCTACGTGCTCGACGCGGCGCGCCACGGCATGCGCGTGCTGCCGATCCTCTTCAACGCGCCCTCCTTCTACGTGCGCCAGCGCGGTCGCGCCGCCTGCCCGCCGCGGCGCATGGCCGCGATGGGCAGGTTCGCCCGCAAGCTCGTGCGGCGCTACGGGCCGCGAGGCTCGCTGTGGCGACAGAACCCCGGCGTGCGAAAGGTGCCGATCAAGTCCTGGCAGATCTGGAACGAGCCGAACCTGCGCATCTACTGGTGCGGCAGGCCGCGAGCGCGCGCCTACGCGCGGATGCTGCGCGTGGTGGGCAAGTCGATCCGCCGGGTGCACCGCCGCGCGGAGATCGTGACCGCCGGGCTGCCCCCGAGCGAGCTGAGCGGCACCGTGCCGCTGCCGCGCTACATCCGCCAGCTCTACCGGGCCGGCGGGCGGCGCTGGTTCAGCACGCTCGCGATCAACTCGTACGCCAAGAACCACCGCGAGCTCGGACGCCTGCTGCGCGGCGTGCGCCGCATCATGAACCGCCACGGCGACTGGCGCGCGCGGATCTGGCTCACGGAGCTCGGCTGGGGCGACAGCGGCCCGCGCCACCGCTTCGTCGTCGGCGCGCGCGGCCAGGCCAAGCGCATCGCGCGCTCGTTCAGATACCTCAGGCGCAGTCGCGGCCGCCTTCGCCTGCGCGGCGTCGTCTACTACTCGTGGCGCGACGGGCATCCGTACCCGCCGCAGTACAAGGACATGTGGGGCCTCCACACGGGGCTGCTCCGCGTGGACGGGAGTGCCAAGCCGGCGTACCGCGCATTCCGCAGGGCGGTCAGGGGGCTCCGCTAGATCCTCGCCCGCCGGGGCCCGCGGTCCCGTAGGCTGGGCGCATGAGGAACGGACTCCCGCCCGGCCCGCGGGCGCCCACCGCCGTCCAGACGCTCGCCTGGTGGACCAGACCGATCCCGCTCTTCGAGCGCTGCCGCGCGCGCTACGGCAACCGCTTCACCCTGCGCTTCCTCCAGACCCCGCTGTTCGTGCATCTCGCCGACCCCGATCAGGCGCGGGAGGTGTTCACCGCGCCGCCCGAGGTGCTCCATCCGGGCGAGGGGGCGCGCGTGCTCGAGCCCGTGGTGGGCCGGAACTCCGTGATCCTGCTCGACGAGGGGGCGCACCTGAGCCAGCGCAAGCTGATGCTGCCCGCCTTCCACGGTGAGCGCATGGAGCGGCTGGCCGGGCTCGTGACCGAGGTGGCGGAGCGCGAGGTGGCGAGCTGGCCGCGCGGCGAGCCGGTCGAGCTCCACCCGCGCCTCCAGGCGCTCACGCTCGAGATCATCCTGCGGGCGGTGTTCGGGGTCGATCCGGGCGGTCGCTTCGAGCGGCTGCGCGCCTTGCTCACCACCATGCTCGACAACGCGTCACGCCCGATGACCATGATCCCGTTCCTCCAGCGGGGCGAGCGCTGGCACCGCTTCCTTCGCGACCGCGAGGAGGCGGACTCGCTCATCTTCGAGCTGATCGCCGAGCGGCGCGCCGAGGGCGGCGAGGAGCGCGATGACGTGCTCGCCATGCTGCTCGCCGCGCGTCACGAGGACGGCAGCGAGATGTCGCGTCAGGAGCTTCGCGACGAGCTGATGACGCTGCTGGTCGCCGGTCACGAGACCACGGCGTCCGAGCTCGCCTGGGCGCTCGAGCGGCTCGCGCGGACGCCGGCTGCGCTCCGGGCGCTCGTCGAGGAGATCGACGAGGGGAGCGACGACGCGTACCTGACCGCGACGGTGAAGGAGACGCTGCGGCGGCGGCCCGTGCTGCCCAACTCCGCCCCGCGGCTGGTGATGGAGCCGGTGGAGATCGGCGGCTTCCGCTACCCAACGGGCGTGGTGCTGACCGCGAACGCCTACCTGATCCACCACGACCCCGCCATCTACCCGGATCCCTACGCGTTCCGCCCGGAGCGCTTCCTCGACAGCGCGCCGGGCACCTACACCTGGATCCCGTTCGGCGGGGGACGGCGGCGCTGCCTGGGCGCGAGCTTCGCGCAGATGGAGATGAAGATCGTGCTGCGGGCCATGCTCGCCACCACCGAGATCCGCCCGGCCCAGGATCACGAGCACACGCGGCGCCGCGGCATCACGGTGAGCCCGCGCGCGGGCGCGGTCACGGTGCTGCGCGAGCGGGCGCGCGAGCCGGTGGCCGCCGGCGTCTAGCAGCGGCTCGCACTGGGCTTGGCGTTCGTTGGGGCTGGCGGAACCGGCGGGAGCCCGACGCTGCTTCCGCGGAAACACCTCGACCTGTAGTCGAGACTTGTCGTCGGGGGAACCGTCCTCTAGCAGCCGAACCACAGACAGCGACTCGGCACTCAGCCGCGCCGAGCTGACCATCACAAGCTCGTCACGCACTCCCCGTGCGCGACGGCGCCGATGCGCTGCGTTGAGATGAGGTTACGCCGGTGGAGGGCCCGCGAGACAACCCGCGAGGAACTGGTTATCCTCGGGCGCCGTCGCGACAGGATGTCGCGAATCGGACGCGGGAACACGGGCCCACGGGTCCCGCAGGAAAACCCGAGGAGGGGTTCAGTTGCAAAAGCTTCTCAGAAGGGGGCCGCTGGTGGCGGTGGTCGCCCTACTTCTGGTCGCGGTAGCCACGGCTGCCGCCGCGACCGCCAGCCGCAAGTCGAAGTCCGGGTCGACGGCGACGGTTCAGAAGAACCGCAAGGCCGCTGACCGCGCACCGTCGAAGGCCGTCGCTACCGATGACGCCCCGAGCATGTTCAGTGGACGCATGCAGCACGACGAGCCGGGCGGCATCTGCCCAATCGCAAGGCCAAGAGCCGCTCGACGGCTGCGGTTCAAGAGAACCGCAAGGCAAAGGACCGGGCGCCGTCGAAGACCTTCGCCGGGGACGTGGCACCGAGCATGTTCACCGGCGGCGCCATGCAGCACGGTGAGCCGACAGGCCACCTGCCGGGCTCGACCGCAAACGTCGAGCTGATCGGCGAGCTCGAGCCGACCGACGAGTTCGGCACGATCGTTCCCGGGCAGATCGCGGACCTGGCCGTCTGCAAGGGCTTCGCCTACCTCAACTCGTGGAACGAGCCGACCTGCACGAAGGGCGGCTTCTACTCGGTCGACATCAGCGAACCCGCGCGAACCCGAGGAGGCTCGACTTCATGCCCGCGCTGCCGGGCAACTACCACGGTGAGGGCGCCCACGTGATCAGCGTCAACACCAAGACGTTCAGCGGCGACATCCTCGCGGTCAACAACGAGCACGCAACTGCAGGACGTCGACACCACGGCCGGCGGAGGCTTCGACCTCTACGACGTGAGCGAACCCGCGCAACCCGAGGATCGCTCGTCCAGGGCGCCGGCGACACGGGCGGCGAGAACCGCATGAACGGCTCCCAGCCGTCCAACACCTACCACAGCGTCTTCATGTGGAAGGACGACGGCAAGGTCTACCTCGTCGGCACCGACAACGAGGAGCTCAACGACGTCGACATCTGGGACATCACCGATCCCGACGAAGCCGAAGCCGGTCGACGAGTACGACCTGCTGGCGGACTTCCCGCAGATCTCCCAGACCGCGCAGCTCCCGCGGCTGAACGAGATCTTCCACCACGACATGGTCGTGAAGGAGATCAACGGCCGTCAGGTCATGCTCGACTCCTACTGGGACGCGCGGCTACGTGCAGCTGGACGTCGAGAACCCGGCGAAGGCGACCTACATCGGCGACACCGACTTCGAGGACGAGGATCCGCTCGTGCCGGGCATCTCGCCGCCCGAGGGCAACGCCCACGAGGCCGAGTTCTCGCACGACAACACGTACTTCCTCGGCGCGGACGAGGACTTCAATCCGTACCGCTCGGACAAGTTCTTCGTCGAACGACCAGGAGCGGCCCGCGGTCGAGGTCGGCGGCGGTACGTCGCCGGCCTCGCTGCCGGACCAGACGCTGAGCGGCAAGGGCGTGTACGGCGGCTACGGCTGCCCGGCGGACCCGACCACGCTGCCGCTGGCGGCCGACTACACCGACGCGGAGCTCGGCCTGCAGCCGGGCGACGAGAGGATCCTCGCTGCTGCAGCGCGGTCCGTCCGGACGATCCGTCGGCCGACTACAACGGCAACGGCGACCTGACCGACGACGCGTGCTTCCCCGGTGAGAAGGCCGCCGAGGCCTTCGACGCGGGCTGGGACGCGATCGTGCTGGTGAACCGTCACTTCGGCGTCGGACGACACGACCGGCGTGCCGAACTGCGGTTCGGGCGGCTACACGCGAAGCCGATGGTCACGATCTGCACGACCCATGCGGCGTTCCACGAGCTGTTCGGGACGACGCCGGAGTTCGACGTGCCGTACTCGCCGGACGACCCGCCGGCGATCGGCGACATCAGCGTCAGGCGCGTGCGCGCGCACGTCGATGTTCGACGGCTGGGGCTACGTGAGCCTGTTCCGCGCGCGAGACCGGCAAGGTCGAGCGGGTCGACTCGTACGCGATCCCCGAGGCCCTCGACCCGGCGTTCGCGTTCGGGTTCGGTGACCTCTCGATCCACGAGGTCGCGATGGATCCGGGCCAGAACCGCGCCTACAGCTCGTACTACGCGGGCGGCATGCGCGTGTTCGACTTCGGTGCGGGCGGCATCGAGGAGGTCGGCCACTACATCGACGACAACGGAAGCAACTTCTGGGGCGTCGAGACGTTCGTGCCGGGGATCCGCGGGCCGGCGACCTGGAAGGCAAGCGCCTGTTCGCGGGCTCTGACCGCGACTTCGGCATCCAGATCTTCCGCTACACCGGCGACTAGGTCACCGCACAACCGGAAGCCAACTGCGAGGGGCGGCCCACGGGCCGCCCCTCGTACGTTCCGGGTCGCGCGCTCTCAGCCGGCCACGCCGCCGCCCTGGCGGAAGCCGCGCGGCGATGTAGGCGGTGGGCGTGGTGCCCGCGAACTCGCGGAAGTCGCGGTTCAGGTGCGCCTGGTCGAAGTAGCCGCAGTCGTAGGCCACCTCGGCGAGACGCGCTCCCTCCACGCCCTGGAGCAGCGCCGACACGCGCTCGAAGCGGAGAATGCGGGCGAAGGCCTTGGGCGGCAGCCCGACCTGCTCGCGGAAGCGCGCCACCAGGCGGCGCTGGCTCCAGCCGAGCTCCTCGGCGATGCCGCGCACGCTGGTCCGGCCGCTCGTCTGCCCGAGCCGGCGCCAGGCCCAGGCCACCCCCGGCGCCGCCCCGCGCCCGCCATCGGCGCGCGCCGCGAGGAGCGCGTCCAGGAGGTGGAAGCGCTCGTGCCAGCCCTCGGGCTCGAAGAGCCGCTCGACGAGCTCATGCGCCTTCGCTCCGAGCAGGTCGTCGAGCTCGACCACGCGGTTGCTCAGCTCGTCCATCGGGAAGCCGAACAGCGCGTACGCGCCAAGCGGGGTCAGCCGCACCTCGATGCCGTGCTGGCGCCCGCCGTGCTCGACGAGCGAGTGGGTCTCGTGCAGCGCCGCCACGAACGACGTGTGGCGGCTTACGGTGCCCGCCTTGCCCACGGTCAGCTCGCTCTCGGGGCTGAGGATCAGGTGGACGTCGCCCGAGGGCACCTCGCGCCGCCGAAGCGGCTCGCTGCTGTGCTCGTCATAGCCGATGTAGTCGCGCACGAGCCCGCGCAGCCGCGGGTGGGCCCCGCGCGACATCATCTCGAAGGACAGCTCGGGCGACTCGTGGCGCGCGATCTCGAAGCTCATGGGAACGCCAGATGGGCTTGCTCGGCCAGCCCCGGCATCGAATTGGCCTCGATCCCGGCGTCCGAGATCGTGAACAGCTGCCCGTCGAGCACGAGCGAGCGTCGCACATCGGCGCTGTGCTCGGCCCGACCCGCCTCGGCGATGCCGGCCGCCCGGTCGACCGTGAAGCCCGCGGCCCCGCTGAAGTAGCGCTCCCCGGGCCCGTAGCTCGTGAGCGGCAGCACGGCGAGCTTCTGCGGCGCCCAGAACAGGAAGGCGTGGTGATCCCACTCGGCCTCGCTCGACGCGTCGGCGATCGCGTGCTGGAAGAGCCGCGCCGGCCGGGCCGGATCGGACACGTCGAAGAGCGAGAGCTGGGTTCCGAGCGTGGCGCCGCCCTCGGTCGCGTCCTGCCCGACGCCGAGCAGCAGGTCGTCCGCCAGCGGGTGCAGGTAGGCCGAGTAGCCGCGGATCTTCAGCTCCCCCGCGACGCGGGGCCGCTCGGGGCTCGAGAGGTCGACCGTGTAGAGCGGGTCCACCTGGCGAAAGGTCACGACGTAGCCGCGCTCCTCGAGGAAGCGGACCGCGTGGATCTGCTCCCCCCTGCCGAGGCCGCCGACCTGGCCGAGCTGGACGAGCCGGCCGTCGCGCTCGGCCAGGGTGGTCACGAAGCTCTCCGGCTCACGGCGCTCGCGACCGCTCCACCAGACGGGCGAGTCGGTGCTCGCGGCGCGCAGCACGCCCTCGTGCTCCGAGAGCGAGAACTGGTTCAGGAGGTAGCCGGGAAGCCGGCCGCTCGCGCGGTAGTGGGTTCGGTCGGGTTCCGAGGCGCCGAACTTGTGGACGGTGGTGAGCGCCCGCTCGGGCGGCATATCGGCCGATTCGGGCTCGGGCGCCCACTCGGGCGTGCCGACGTAGAGCGCGGAGGGCGAGGCGTACACGGTCTGGCCGCCGGCCATGATCGCGTCGGAGTCGACGGCCGGCAGGCCCTTCGCGAGGTCGACGGTGAGCACGGTGAGCACGTCGATCCCCGAGTAGAGCGCGGGCCGGAAGACCTCGCGGCAAGGCGCCGCCCTCCTGGCCACCGGCCGCCCGCCGCGCGCGCGCCGGGAAACGCGCCGTGGGAGCCAGCCGCGCAGCCGGCTGCGGAACGCGGGCTCGAGCAGCGCGCGCGGGCGGGTCCAGACCACGATCCGGGCCGTGGCCCCGCTGAGACGCGAGCTGAGGTGGCTGCCGCGGATGCGCTCGGTGCGCACGATCCGCATCGCCGCCGGGTCGCTCACGTCGACCTCGCTCAGCTCGGTCACCTCGTCCATGAGCCCCGGCGCAACGCGCGTCTGCGCCGAGCCGAGCGGCGCCGACTGCGCGATCACGAGCAGGCGCTCGCCGCGCAGCAGCAGCTGGTGGCCCCAGCCGTCGAGCTCGAGCGAGCCGAGCAGCTCGAGGCCGGCGGCTCCGACCGCGTGGAGCTTGCCTGCCGCCACCACGAAGATGCGACCGTCGGCCGCCTTCACGAGATCGGGCTCGTCGACGCCCCGCTCCTGGACGTTGGTGCCGGAGTCGTCCTCGGCGACCGGCAGCGAGCGCGGAACGGGTGGCGGCACGCCGAGGTCCTCCTGGAGCGGCAGGCCGGTGAGCGGCCGCGGGAAGGACGAGCCGGGGGGCGACCAGGCGCCGGGGCCGGCCCGGACGTGCGAGCGCCCGTAGCGGATCAGGCCCTTGCAAGAGGCGAACGGCTTCAGGCGCGCGGCGCTCGCGGCGGCGTGCCCCGCGGTCGCGGGCGGGTTGGCCGCCGACTCGGCCGGGGCCAGAAGCGCAGCGACGATGAGCACGACGAGCGGGAGGCCGCGCGGAGCCACCCGGCCAGCGTATCGTCCCCTGCATGACCCTCCTGGCGGACACGACCGCGCTGCGCGACGAGCTCAGCCGCTCGCTGCCCGAACGGCCCTTCTCCGTCGAGCTGTGGGACGGCACCGGACTGCCCGCCACGAACGGCGGGGGACCGACCTTCCGGGTCCGCTCGCCCAAGGCGCTCGGCTACATGCTCCGCGCGCCCGGCCAGCTCGGGATCGGCCGCGCGTACGTGTCGGGCGAGCTCGACATCGACGACCTCGACGCCGTGCTCGCCCTGCTCGGCAGCTGGAGCCCGCCGCAGCTCGACCGCTCCACGCGGCTGCGCCTGGCGCTGGCCGCTGCCCGCGCCGCCGGCCTCACGTTCCCACCCCGCCCACCGGCGGCGGAGCTCAGGCCGCGTGGCCGGCGCCACAGCCCCGAGCGCGACGCGCGCGCGGTGCGCCACCACTACGACGTCTCGAACGACTTCTTCGCGCTCGTCCTCGACGAGTCGCTGACCTACAGCTGCGCGCTCTGGTCGCGCGGCGCCGCGACGCTCGAGGAGGCCCAGCGAGCGAAGCTCGAGCTGGTGTGCGCGAAGCTCGCGCTCGAGCCCGGGATGCGCATGCTCGATATCGGCTGCGGCTGGGGCAGCCTCGCGATCCACGCGGCAGCGGAGCACGGCGTGCAGGTGGTGGGGATCACGCTCTCCGAGCCGCAGGCGGAGCTGGCCCGGCGGCGGGTCGCGGAGCGCGATCTCGCCGGCCAGCGTGGAGATCCGCGTAATGGACTACCGCGAGCTGGCCGATCCGCCGTTCGACGCCGTGGCGAGCATCGGCATGGTCGAGCACGTGGGCGCGAGCCAGATCGACCTCTACGCCCGCCAGGTGGCGCGGCTCCTGCGGCCGGGCGGGAACGCCCTCAACCACGGAATCGCGCGCCTGCGCCACGGCGACCCGGAGGCCGGTGCCTTCTCAGAGCGCTACGTCTTCCCCGATGCGGCGCCGCTGCACGTGTCGCGGGTGCTGACGGCCTTCGAGCGCGCCGGCCTCGTGACGGCTCACGTCGAGGAGCTCCAGGGCGACTACGCGATCACCCTCGAGCATTGGGCCCGGCGGCTCGACGAGCACCGCGAGGAGGCGCTCCGGCTCGCCGGCCCGGAGCGGCTGCGCGTCTGGCGCCTCTACCTGCGCGCGGCGCGCAACGGCTTCACCTCCGGGTTCACCTCGGTGTACCAGGTGCGTTGCCGCAAGCCAGACGACTGACCTTAAGAACAGGCCGGAACCTGGCCATTTGTTCTATGGCGGAACAGAGAAGCGGTGCCAGGCTGGATCCCCATGTGGAGCTCCAGACCCGTCCGGCACCTGCCGTCACTGCTCGCCGTTCTCGCGCTCGTCGCGCTCTCCTGCGCGGCGCTCGCCATCGCCGACGAGATCAAGGGCGACGCAAACAGCGTCACGCCGGGCATCGAAACGATCGTGACGACGTCGCCCGGCCAGACCGGAAGCGGCGAGTTCGCGCTCGTGGTCAGCGACAACGCCACCGACCCGGTGAATGGATGCAACGCCGGGCCCGGGACCGGGCCCGGGTCGAAGCCGCCGGTGGTGCTGAGCCTGTCCTCGAACAAGCCCTGGCTGACGCTCACGCAGAGCACGATCAGCCTGACCGGTTGCGACACCGGCAACCTCAGCGACCTGTCGCCGGCGGCGCAGGTGGATTACTCCGTCGCAGCCGGCGCGCCGGGCGGCGAGGTGGCCACCGTCACCGCCAGCTATCAGAGCGGAGGCGCGACCGGCGGTAGCTACACGTCGGGAAGCTTCCAGGTTCAGACCCCGGTGCCGACCGACACCACGCCCCCGGTGGTCACTCCGTCGGTCGTGGGCACGCTGGGTGACAACGGCTGGTACACGAGCAACGTGACCGTGAGCTTCACCGTCACGGACCCGCAATCGACCGTGACCTCTCAGTCGGCGGGCTGCGCAGGCGGAGCGGTGACCTCGGACACGACGGGCGTGACCTTCACGTGCACGGCCACGAGCACGGGCGGCTCCACAACCGAGTCCGTGACGATCAAGCGCGATGCCACCGCGCCTTCGATCGGCCTGCGCCCGGCGGGCGACTCCTGCAGCCTGCCCGGCGACAACGGCTGGTGCCGCGGTGAGCAGACCGCCGGCTTCGAGGCGAGCGACCCCACCTCGGGGCTCGTGGCCGGACCCTCACCGCACACCTTCACCAAGTCGACGACCACCAACGGCGCGGCCGTGAACATCTCCTCCGGCACGCTCAAGGACAACGCCGGCAACACCGCGGCCGCCATCGACGCCGGCCCCTACAAGATCGACTCGGTCGAGCCGTCGATCAGCCTGCGCCCGGCGGGCGACTCCTGCTCGCGTGCCCGGCGACAACGGCTGGTGCCGCGGCGAGCAGACGGCGGGCTTCCTGGCCGGCGATCAGACCTCCGGGTTCGCCGGCGGCGCCCTCACGCACCCCTTCACGAAGTCGACCACCACCAACGGCGCGGCCGTGAACATCTCGTCCGGCGCTGTCAAGGACAACGCCGGCAACGAGGCGGCGGGGATAGACGCGGGCCCCTACAAGATCGACTCGGTCGCGCCGTCGATCAGCCTGCGGCCGGCAGGCGACTCCTGCTCGGTGCCCGGCGACAACGGCTGGTGCCGTGGCGAGCAGACCGCCGGCTTCGAGGCCAGTGACGAGACCTCCGGGTTCGCCGGCGGCGCCCTCACGCATCCCTTCACGAAGTCGACCACCACCAACGGCGCGGCCGTGATGATCTCGTCCGGCACCCTCGCGGACGAGGCGGGTAACGAGGCCACTCCGATCGACGCCGGCCCCTACAAGATCGATTCGGTCGAGCCGTCTATCAGCCTGCGCCCGGCGGGCGACTCCTGCAGCCTGCCCGGCGACAACGGCTGGTGCCGCGGCGAGCAGACGGCGGGCTTCCTGGCCGGCGATCAGACCTCCGGATTCGCCGGCGGCGCCCTCACGCACACCTTCACGAAGTCGACCACCACCAACGGCGCGGCCGTGATGATCTCGTCCGGCGCTGTCGAGGACGACGCCGGGAACGAGGCGGCGGCCATCGACGCCGGCCCGTACAAGATCGACAGCGTCAACCCGACCATCACCGGTAGCGCCTCGCCGGCGCCGAACGCCGACGGCTGGAACAACGGCAACGTCCAGGTGGCCTTCACCTGCGCCGACAGCGGAGGCTCGGGAGTCGTCTCGTGCGGGCCGGACCAGACGCTCGAGGACGAGGGCCGCGCGCATTCGGTGACGGGCAGCGTGACCGACGAAGCCGGCAACGGCAGCTCGGACACCGTGTCCGGGATCGACATCGACAGGACCGGCCCAACCGCGCCGACCGCCCAGTTCGACAAGCCGAAGGCGTATACCGACGGCGACGACGTGGACTGGTACAAGGACTCGGTGGCCGTGAGCTTCGGCGGCAGCTCCGATCCGGATCTCGACGACGATCGCGTGGGCGTTGCGGACAAGACGGGCAGTGGGGTCAAGGGCTACTCGGGCGACGACTCGCTCACGAGTTCGGGGACCCTGAGCTACTCGGGCAAGGCGACCGACCGCGCGGACAACGAATCGGCCGCGACCACCGGCACGGTGAAGGTCGATGCCGAAGACCCCTCGCTCGAAACGAGCGGGTGCCCCACGGGGCCGGTGCTGCTCGGCTCGGTGCAGTCGCTGTCGGCGAGCGCCTCGGATGGCGAGTCCGGCCTCGCGACCGACCCGAGCGGGACGCTGGCACTCGACACGGGAAGCGTCGGCTCGAAGAGCACCACGGTGACCGCGAAGGACAACGTGGGCCATGAGGTCAGCGCGACCTGCGCCTACAGCGTGATCTTCGACTTCACGGGCTTCCTGCCGCCGATCGACAACCCGGTCACCGGCAAGATGAACGGCGTCAAGGCGGGGAGCTCCGTGCCGGTCAAGTTCAGGCTGGGCGGTTTCCAGGGCCTGGGCGTGCTCGCGGCGGGCTATCCGAAGTCGGCGGAGTTCCCGTGCGGGAGCGCGCCCGTCGACGTGGTGCCCGACGGCGAGCTGGTGAGCATCTTCTCGGCGTCGGCCAACGGGCTCTCGTACGACATGCTGTCGCAGGAGTACAGCTACGTCTGGAAGACCGACAAGGCCTGGGCCGGCAAGTGCCGCCAGCTCGTCGTGAAGTTCATCGACGGTCAGTCGAGGTTCGTGAACTTCAAGGCGATGAAGTAGCCCCGAAGAAGCGGATCGCCGTCTCCGCCACCAGCTCGGGGCGCTCGTCGACGACGAAGTGGCTCGCTCCCGGGACCAGCTCGAGCTCGATCGCGGCGGAGCGCGCCGCCGCCTCGCGGGCGGCGCGGACCGGCTGCACCAGGTCGCGGTCGCCGAAGAGCATCAGCGTCGGCACTCGCAGCTCCATCCCGAGGTAGCGCCCGGCGGCGACCGGCCCGACCTCGCGCAACAGGAACGTGCGGTAGAGCAGCTCGGACGCCCGCGCGCGCTCGCCGCCCAGCCGCTCGACGAACGCGTCCAGCTCGGCCGCCGCTGAGGGCGCCCGTGCTCTCCAGGCCGAGCCGCGCGAAGCGCACTCCGAGCCGCCCGCCGAGCCACGGGCAGCGACAGCGCCGCCATGTAGGCGAGCCGCCAGACGTCGAGCAGCGCTCGGGGACTCCGCGACGGCCACGGCGGCAGCATGTTGCAGGCCAGGAAGCGCTCGATCCTGGCGGGATGGCGCAGACAGAGCAGGAAGCCGATCCAGCCGCCCCAGTCGTGGCCGACGAGCCGCACGCGCTCGAGGCCGAGCGCGTCCATCAGGGCGAGCACGTCGCGTGCCATCGTCTCGCGGTCGTACCCGCCTCGCGCCACGGCCGTCCAGCCGAACCCGCGCAGGTCGGGGCAGATCAGGCGCGCGTGGGGCGCGAGCAGGGGGATGACGTCGCGCCAGAGGTACCAGTGCTGCGGCCAGCCGTGGAGCATGAGCAGGGGCTCGCCGCTCCCGGCCTCGGCCACGTGCATGCGCAGCCGGCCGGCGTCTACGTAGCGGTGCTCGACACCGGGGACGTGCGGGAACCCGCCTTCCACGACGGCGAAGTATCCCCGCTGGCGGGCGCCCGCCGCGAGCGTGCGGTCAGCGCCACGCCCGCGAGCGCCACAGCTCCGCCCGCCAGCGTGCTGGCCGCCGGCAGCTCCCCGAGCAGGAGCCAGGCCACCAGCGCCGCGACGGGCGGCACCGCGTAGAGCGAGGCGGCGGCGAGCGACACGTCGATGCGCGCGCAGGCGTGCGCCCAGGTGAAGAAGCCGAGCGCAGAGGCGCCGAAGGCGAGGAACGCCAGCGCCGCGAGCGCTCCGGCGCCGACGCCGACCGGCAGGCCGGTGTCCCCCGCCGCGGCCGCCGGCGGCAGCGCGAGCAGCGCGCCGAGCGCCATCGCCCACGCCGTCAGCTCGAGCGGCTCGGCGCCGCGCGAGAGCAGCGCCTTCTGGGAGACGAAGAAGACCGCCTGTGCGAGCGCGGCGCCGAGCACGAGCAGGGCGCCTCCCGACAGGGAGACGCCGCCTCCGGAGCCGAGCGCGATCGTGGCCGCGCCCGCGAAGCCGAGCGCCACCCCGGCCCAGCCGGCGGGCCGGAGCCGCTCGCCGAGCAGGACGACTGCGAGCAACGCGGTGAAGATCGGCGCGGTGCCCACGAGCAGGCTCGCCGTGGCGGCGTCGACCGTCACCTCGCCGGCGTTCAGCAGCACCTGGTAGAGCGTCATCCCGCTCAGCGCGACCAGCCCGAGCAGCGGCAGGTCGCGGCGGGCGGGACGCCAGCGACGCCGGCGGGCGAGAGCCACCACGGCGAGCGGCAGCGCGGCAAGCGCGAGCCGCAGAAACGAGAGGTCCGCCCAGCCGAACGCCGCCACCGCCTCCCGGATCGCCGCGAACGCGGAGGCCCACAGGACGACGGTGGCGGCCAAGGCGAGGACGGGCATCCGGGGAGGCTCGCATCCTCGGGGCGAAAGCTCAATTTACGATTTCTCGTGCTTGGCGTAAGCTGAGACACCGTATGCTCGACGTCCGCCGGCTGCGAATGCTGCGCGAGGTCGCCGCCCGGGGCACCATCGCCGCGACCGCCGAGGCCCTCGGCTACACGCCGTCCGCCGTGTCGCAGCACCTGATCGCCCTCGAGCGCGAGACGGGTGCGTCCCTGCTCGAGCGCGACGGGCGCAGCGTGCGCCTGACCGACGCGGCCGAGCGGCTCGTGAGCCGCACAGAGGCGGTGCTGGCCCAGCTCGAGGCCGCCGAGGCGGAGCTGGCCCCCGCCGGCGACGTGCGCGGGACCGTCACGCTCGCCTGCTTCCCGACGGCGGCCGCCACGCTTGCCCCGATCGCGATGGCCGCCTTCGCCGCCGCCCACCCGGACGCCGAGGTGGTGATGAGCGAGCTCGAGCCCGAGCAGGCGTTGCCCGCCCTCAAGCTCGGCGAGGCCGACGTCGCGGTCGTGCACGAGTACGACTTCAGCCCGCGCGGCAGCGACCCGGGCGTGGAGCTGCGGCCGCTCCTCGAGGACGACATCCTCGTCGCCGTGCCCGACGGACATCCGGCGGCCGGGGCGAGCGTGGACCTCGCGGCGCTCGCCGACGAGCGCTGGGTGGCCGGCTACCTCGACACCGCCTGCCATCGAGTGGTGGTCACCGCGTGCCGCGCGGCCGGCTACGAGCCGCGGATCGGGGCCCGCAGCAACGACTTCCGCGTGGTGCTCGCGCTGGTCTCCGCGGGTCAGGGCGTTGCGCTCGTGCCGCGCCTGGCGCTCGAGGCCGCCCCGGCCGGGGTCGCGCTGGCGCCCGCATCCGGAAGGCCGCTGCGGCGGCGCGTCCTCGCGGCCGCGCGGGCCGGTGGCGCGGGCCACCCGGCGGTCAGCGCGCTGATCCGCGAGCTCGAAGCGGCGTCCGCCGGGCTGTAGGACCCGCCGGCCGCTCGGTCCGGCGGGAGCCGGTCAGCGTGCGCGCGTGCGGCCGCGCCGGCGGTGCGAGCTGCGCCGCCCGGGTCGCGGCGCGCGCGGACCGGAGTGGCCGCGGCCGCCGGCTACGCTCAGGCCGCTCTCCTCGAACTGGGCGTGCAGCCGCAGCTCGGAGGCGATGCGGTGCAGGTCGCCTGCCTGGTCGGCCATCACGAAGGTGACCCCCAGTCCGTGCCGCCCGGCTCGGCCGGTGCGGCCGACCCGGTGAATGTAGGTGTCGCGATCCTCGGGGGCGTCGAAGTTCACGACCTGGGTGATGCCCTCGACGTCGATGCCGCGCGCGGCCACATCGGTTGCCACCAGCGCGCTCACGTCGCCGCGGTCGAAACGGCGCAGCGCGCGCTCGCGCTGGGATTGCGACTTGTCGCCGTGCATGGCCGCCGCCTCCACGCCGCGCCGCGCGAGCCGCTTGACCAGCCGGTCGGCGCCCCGCTTGGTGCGGACGAACACGAGCGTCCGCGTGGCGCGCTCGCCGGCGAGCGCCTGCACGAGCGAGTCGAGCTTGTCCTCGTGCGCGACCGCCAGGAAACGGTGCTCGACGCGCCCGCGCTCTCGCTCCGGCTTCCGCTGCTCGTGTCGGCGCGGCGCGTGTGTGTAGTCCTCGGCCAGCCGGCCGGCCTCGCCGCCGAGCGTGGCGGACAGGAAGAGCGTTTGGCGCTCGGGCGGCGTCTGGCGGACGATCCGGTCGACGACCGGGCGGAAGCCCATGTCGAGCATGCGGTCCGCCTCGTCGAGCACGAGCACCCGCACGCGGTCGAGCCGCACGGCGCCGCGAGCGATCAGGTCCTCGAGGCGGCCCGGTGTGGCCACGACGACGTGGGCGCGGCGGGCGAGCTTCGCCTGGCGCTCGATCCCGACGCCTCCGTACACCGAGGCCACCGACAGCGCGCGGGCGCTCAGGACCTCGCGCAGCGCCTCGACGATCTGAGCAGCCAGCTCGCGGGTCGGCACGAGCACGAGAGCGGCGCAGCGCGGGTCGTCCGCCTCGAGCCGGTCGGCGATCGCCACCCCGAAGGCGAGCGTCTTGCCGGAGCCCGTGGGGGACTCGACCAGCACGTCGTGGCCGTCGAGGGCGTCGGGAATCACCGCCTCCTGGACGGGAAAGGGCCGGTCGATGCCGCGCCCGGCGAGGGCGCGCACCACCGTCTTCGACACGCCGAGATCGGCGAAGGATTGCTTGGACATCGTTGCTCCTAACGGCGGCCCGAAGTGGGCCGCGAACGGTCTGGGAGATTCAGCTGGCCCAGACCGCGCGTGCGTTCGGAGACGAGAACCTCGCAAGCAGCGGCGCTGCCTGCACGGGCGGACGCTAGCAGGCGCGCGACATCTGGCCGCCGCGGCCCGCTAGTGTCGGCCTACCCCCCAGCGGGTAGGACGAGGCAAGGAGGCGCCTTTGAGTACGACCGCCACCGAAGAGCAGGCGATCGCACCAACGGCCGACGACATCGAGCCGGTCAAGAACGAAACGGCGGACCGCATCGCCACGGGCACGATCACCGTGCTCCCGTTCATCGCACTCGGGATCGTCGGCTGGCAGCTCTGGAACGACCTGCTCCACTGGAGCGATGTCGCCGTGTTCTTGATCATGTACGCGCTCACCGCGGGGGGCGTCACGGTCGGCTTCCATCGCTACCTGACTCACCGCAGCTTCAAGACGAGCCGGCCGGTGCGAGCCGTCCTGGCGGTGCTGCGGCTCGGCCGCCATCGAGGGTCCCGTGATCTCCTGGGTCGCCGACCACCGCAAGCACCACGCCTTCTCCGACAAGGAGGGCGACCCGCACAGCCCGCACGTCGGCCACGAGGGCGGCTGGAAGGGGGCGCTCACCGGGCTCGTGCACGCGCACGTGGGATGGCTGTTCATCCACACGCAGCGCGGCGCGCGGGCGCCGTTACGCGCCCGACCTCCTGAAGCGATCCCGTCGTGAGCTTCGTGGACCGCACCTTCCTCGTCTGGGTCCTCGGCGGGCTGGCGGCGGCGTTCGCCCTCGGCTACGCCATCGGCGGCACGCTCACGGCGGCGCTCACCGGGCTGCTCTGGGGCGGCGGGGTGCGCATGCTCGTGGTGCACCACGTGACCTACAGCATCAACTCGCTCTGCCACTTCTTCGGCCGCCAGCCGCTTCGAGACCGACGACGAGTCGCGCAACCTGCTCTGGCTCGTGCCGCTCTCGTTCGGCGAGTCGTGGCACAACAACCACCACGCCTTCCCGACCTCGGCCTCGCACGGCATGAGCCGCTGGCCGGTCGACCCGTCCTGGCTCGTGATCCGCGCGATGGAGGCGCTCGGGCTCGCCTGGGACGTCGTGCGCGTGGACCCCGAGCGCATGGCGCGCAAGGCCCTGGCGGACGCGAGCTAGCGCGCGCTACTTCGGCCGCCGGGCGAACCTGGCCGGCTCGGGCTGCTCGGCCGGCTCCGGCGGCGTCTCGGCGGGCGGGCCGGCCTCGAGGCGGCGCTGCTCGTCCGCCTTGTCCTCGCCCTGCCCGCTCTCGCCGAGGTCGAGGAACGGCCGGATCATGTCGAGCGGGAGCGGGAAGACGATCGTCGAGCCCTGGTTCCCGCTGATGTCGGTGAGCGCCTGGAGGTAGCGCAGCTGGATCGTGACGGGGTTCGGGCTGATCACGTCCGCGGCCTCGGCGAGCTTCGCGGCGGCCTGCGACTCGCCCTCGGCGTTGATCACCTTCGCCCGCCGCGTACGCTCGGCCTCGGCCTGGCGCGCGATCGCCGACTGCATCCGGTCCGGGATCTCGACGTCCTTGATCTCGACGACCGACACCTTGATGCCCCAGGGCTCGGTGTGCTCGTCGATGATCTGCTGGAGGCTCTCGTTGAGGCGCTCGCGCTCGGACAGGAGCGAATCGAGCTCGGCCTTGCCGAGGATCGAGCGCAGCGTCGTCTGCGCGATCTGGAGGGTCGCGTTCACGTGGTTCTCGACCTCGACCACCGACTTGGTCGGGTCGATCACGCGGAAGTACACGACCGCGGCGACCTTCACCGGCACGTTGTCGCGCGTGATCACCTCCTGATGCGGGATCCGCAGCGTGACCGTGCGCAGGCTCACGCGCACCATGCGGTCGACCGCCGGGATCAGCATCACGAGGCCGGGGCCCTTCTGGTCGATGATGCGACCGAGCCGGAACACGACCGCCCGCTCGTACTCGCGCAGGACGCGCACCGACGACGCCAGGAGCGCCGCGGCGGTGACCGCCACCACGAGCAGGACGATCAGCGCAACCTCGATCACCAGGCCTGCTCCCACTCCTCGGCGCGGCGGACCCCGAGGGTCAGGCCGCTCACCCGCTCGACCACCACCGCGTCACCCGCGCCGAGCTCGCCCTCGCCCTCGTCGTCGTCCGGCCAGCTGCGGCGGGCGCGCCAGAGGGCGCCGTCGACGAGCACCTGGCCGGCGCCGTCGGCCCAGCTGCGCACCACCCCGGTCCGCCCCGAAAGCGCCTCTGGCCCCGACGACGCGCGCAGCTGGCGCGTCGCGAGCGCCTTGCGCGTGGCCAGCGCCAGCCAGAGCGTCGTGACCGCGCCGGCCGCGAGGATCGCCGCGATCACGAGGCCGAGCGAACCACCCGCGCCCGCGATCGCCAGCGCCGCGCCGCCCGCCAGCATCACGCCTCCGGTCGCTCCGAGAATTCCTGCGGGCACGTGTGCTTCGGCCACCAGGAGGGCGGCCCCGACAAGCACGAACAGGGCGCCAATCTCGACCATCGCTCTGCTGTCAATGGTACGCAATGGCACAAGCCGGCAGGACGATTTGGCGCGTTGCGAGGGGCTCGCGTAGTGCCGAGGCCGCCGGCGCGCCAGGTTTCCGCGGATCAGAGCGCGCGCAGCCCGGCGGTCACCGCCGCCGCGACAGCCACGCAGGCGACGATGGAGTCCGTTCGCCAGACAACCAGGCCGGCCGCCGCCACGCCCGCGGTCTCGGCGCCGAGCGCCAGCTCGTCGCCGTCCGCCAGCGCGGCCGTGGCCACGAGGGCGGCGAGCAGCGCGGGCGCAAGCAGCACGATCACGCGCGTGGACCACTCCGGCAGGTCGCGTCCCCCGAGCGCCACCGGCCCCGCGGCCTTGATGGCGGCGGTCACCACCGCGCAGCCGGCGATCAGGCTCGCGCTCGTGCTCATCGCGGCGACTCCGCGCCGGCCTCGCGGCGGAGGTCCTCGTCGCAGCCTTCGTCGCCGGCACGCCGGCGCAGGCCGACCAGCGCGGCCAGGCTCGCCGCCAGCACCGGCACGCCGGCCGGCGCGAACGGCACGAGCACGAGCGCGATCAGTGCGCCCAGGGCCGCCACGCCGAGCGCCCGCCCGTCGCGCACCTCCTTGATCAGCAGGCCGAGGAAGAAGGCCGGGTAGATCGCGTCCAGCCCGAGCGTCTCGGGGTCGCCGAGGCCCTCGCCCCAGATCGCGCCGACGACGGTGCCGAGCGTCCAGGTGACGTACTGGACGGAGCTCGAGCCGAACAGGAGCCAGCGATCGAAGGTCCCGTCGCCGCGCGAGGCGAGCGCCCAGGAGGCGTCGACCACCGTCTGTCCCTGGAGGGCGCGCTTCAGCGGACCTCCCGGCAGCGACGGCGCGAGAGCCACGCCCATCGGGAGGAAGCGCGAGTTCATCAGCGCGGCCGCCGCCACGGCCGCGCCCACGGTCCCGCCCTGAGCCACGATCGCGATCGCCGTGAACTGCGCCGAGCCGGCGAAGACGATGGCGGACATCACCACGGCCGCGGTGGCGGACAGCCCGGCGCCCTGCGCCACCACCCCGAACGACAGCGCCAGCAGCCCGCCGGCCATCGCGAACGGCACGCCCTCGCGGACACCCCGCGTGAAGGCGGCCCGGGCGCTCGTGTGCTCGCGGGTGCTCAAATCAGGCGGCGCCCAGCGCCGCCGCGAGCGCCTGACCCTCGTCCAGGAAGGCGCGCACGCGAACCACCTCGCCGTTCTCCACGCGTGCGACGTGGAAGATGGGGATCTTGCCGATGTCGACCCGGCTGTCGTGACCGCGTGTCCGCGCGGCCAGCCGGATCAGCAGCTCGTTGCCGTGCACGTCGACGCCGGTCACGTCGATGTCGCCCAGCTCGATCACCTCGGCCACCTCGGCGCGCAGGAACGCGACCACCTCGCCGCGCCCGCGGTAGACGCGCTGGCCCGGCCACTCGGGGGCGTTGTGCCACTCCACGTCCTCGCTCCACATGTTCGCGACCTGGTCGAGATCGCCGGAGTTCCACAGCGCGTAGCCGCTGCGCACGAACGCGATCAGGTCCTCTTCACCCTGCGAGCGAGTCCCGGGCATCGGTGCCCAGTAGGATCGCACGAGCCGGCGCAGTCCGTGAACCAAGGCGTGAACGCAGCCCAATCACCCGCGAAGGTTGCCGTCCTCGGCGGCGGAGTCGGCGGCCTCACAGCCGCGTTCGAGCTGACCGCCACGCCCCAGCTGCGCGAGCGCTACGAGGTCACCGTCTATCAGCTCGGCTGGCGCGTGGGCGGCAAGGGCGCGAGCGGCCGCAACGCGGCCGTCGCGGACCGAATCGAGGAGCATGGGCTGCACGTCTGGTTCGGCTTCTACGACAACGCCTTCCGCCTCATGCGCGACGCCTACGAGGAGCTCGGGCGCGCGCCGGGCGAGCCGCTGGCCACGCTCGAGGACGCGTTCAAACCCTGCGACCAGATCGTGCTGCTCGACCGCCAGGACGGCGCCTGGCACCCGCTCCAGCTCGACTGCCCGCGCAACCTGCTGCGCCCGGGCGAGGCCGCCGAGCTGCCCACCTTCTGGGAGATGGCCGCCAGCGCGTCCCGCTGGGCGCTCGACGGCTGGCGCCTGGTGCGCGACCAGCACGACGAGGTGTCGCCCGAGCCCGACGAACGATCCGACCTGATCCCGGACTGGTTCGAGAACCTCGCGCGCGACGTGGCGCAGGAGGTGCTCGAGCTCCCGCTCGACGTGGCCGAGCGGCTGCTGTCGGTGGCGGAGCGGCTGGCGAGCGAGCGGGCGCGCCACACCGACAACCTCGCGCCCCGCCAGGCGGCGCAGCCGCTGCTCCTGGTCCGGCTGCTCAAGGCCGTTCGCGACTGGCTCTGGGTCGTGCTCGGCGATCTCTGCGAGCGCAACCCCGACCTGCGCTTCTTCTTCACGACGGTCGACGCGGGCGTGGCGATGGCCGCGGGGATCGTCGAGGACGGCGTGCTCGAGCACGGCTTCGACCGGATCAACGACGAGGAGTGGGCGGCCTGGCTCGCCCGCCACGGCGCCAAGCCCGTGACGATCGGGCGGAACCCCGCGGAGCGTGCGCCGCTGCTGCGCTCCGTATACGACGTGGCGTTCGCCTATCCCGAGGGCGACATCGGGAAGGCCAACTGCGCCGCCGGCACCGCGACGGGCGACCTGCTGAAGCTCGTGTTCGGCTACCGCGGATCGATCATGTACAAGATGCAGGCGGGGATGGGCGACGTGGTGTTCACGCCGCTCTACGAGGTGCTACGCCGGCGCGGCGTGCGCTTCGAGTACTTCCACGCGGTCACGCGCCTCGGGCTCGCACGCCGACGCGGACCTGGTGGACGCGATCGACGTCGTACGCCAGGTGGAGCTCGCTCCAGGCCGCGACGAGTACGACCCGCTCGTGCCCGTCGAGGGCCTCCCCTGCTGGCCGAGCGAGCCGCGCTGGGACCAGCTCGAGGAGGGCGCGCGCGGAACGAACTTCGAGGCCGAGCTCAACCCGCTTGGCCGGCCGGCCCGGACGCTGCGACGCGGCACCGACTTCGACCAGGTCGTGCTCGGCATCCCGGTGGGCGCGCTGCCGGACATCTGCGGCGAGCTGATGGAGCGCAGCGAGCGCTTCGATCGCGGCGTGAGACCGGGGTGACCGTGCGCACCCAGGCCTTCCAGCTCTGGGCCAATCGCAGCTCCGAGGAGCTCGGGTGGGCCCACAGCGAGAACTCGGTCACCGGCTGCTTCGTGGAGCCGCTCGACACCTACTGCGACATGACGCACCTGATCCCGCGCGAGAGCTGGACGCCCGCCGACGACGTGAAGACGATCGCCTACGTCTGCGGCGTGCTCGAGGACCGCGAGGGCGAGGGCGCCGCCGCAGCCACCGCGCGCGTACGCGACAACGCGATCGAGTTCGTGGAGCGCGACCTGCCGGTGCTGTGGCCGGCGGCGACAAGCGGCGGGCGCTTCGACTGGAACGTGCTCGTGGATCGCGACGGGGGTACGGGCCGCGCGCGCTTCGACGCCCAGTACCACCGCGCGAACGTGACCGCCTGGGAGCGCTACGTGCTCACGCCCGCCGGCTCGGTCGAGCACCGGCTCCCCTCGGGCGACTCCGGCTTCGACAACCTCGTGCTCGCGGGCGACTGGACCCGGAACGGGATCGACGGCGGCTGCGTCGAGGCCGCGGCGATCTCAGGGATCGAGGCGGCTCGCGCGCTCAGCGGCAACGAGCGCCCGGTGCCCGGCCGCGCAACCGACTGGCTGCGCCAGGGGACGGTCGAGCTCCCGCCCTACATCGAGTACGGCGGGCGGGCCACCGCGCCGGCGCCATTCGCCTGCCAGGGCGGCCGGCTGCGCGGATTGCTGCTGAGGGGCGACGCCACGCGCATCGACAAGCTGGTCGAGCGAATGTTCAACGTGCCCTCCGGGCGCGGGCTCGACTACCGCGCGTTCAGCTCGCGGGTGATGCTGCTCGTGGGCGACTTCGCGCGCGTGACCTCACTGACGCCCCCGTTCGACCGCTGGGGCGCGGTGCGCGAGACCCAGGCGTCCTTCTTCATCCCGGTGCTGGCGGGACGCGACCTCGGCCACGTGTTCCTTGCAGAGCGCCTGCTGCTGGCGGTGCCCTACATCCTCGTGGACAACCCGATGTCCTACCTGGGCGGCAGGGAGATCTACGGCTACGCCAAGGTGATGGGGCGCTTCTCGCCGCCCGAGGGGCTCGCGGAGCGGGTGTCCATCGAGGCGTTCGGCGGCAACTTCGGACTCGGCGAGGGCGCCGCCTGGCGCCCGTTTCTCGAGCTGCGCGCCGGCGCCGCGCGCCCGCGCGCCCGGCGCGCCCCGGCCGAGAGCGGCCCGATGGGGCTGCTGCGCCATCTGGTGCCCGACCTGCCGGACCCGTTCGACGCCGTCGAGCTCGCGATCGCCGACCTGCGCCTGGGCGCGGACCTGGTGGGCGACCTGATCGACGGCAGGGTCGGCCAGGTCTTCCTCAAGCAGCTCCGCGACGCCGGCGACGGCACGCGCGCCTGCTACCAGTCGGTCGTGGAGGCGCCGGTGCGGATCCAGCGGGTGCTCACCCGCCCGGCCGAGAACGATTGGACGTTCGCCGTGCACCACCTGGACAGCCATCCGATCCGGGAGGAGCTGGGGCTCGACAGACCAGCGTGCCGAGCTGTCGTTCGACATCGAGATCGACTTCGAGGTCGAGGACGGCTACGAGATCGGCCGCGTCACGGCGACGGGAGACACACCGGCGCCGCAGGGCTGGCCGGCCGCGCCTGGGGGCGGCCCGCTGGACGGCTACAAGAGCATGCTCGGCAGCGCAGCGCGCTGGCTGTGGCACGAGCTCACCGAGCTCGAGCGCGTCGTCGCTCGGCCGCCTGAGGGGCGCGCGCTGAAAGCGCGACTCCTGAGCGGCGTGGACCGATCCTCGGGGGGCGAGCCGGGCCCGCCCCCCGAGGCGGTCCTGGGGGAGGGACTATCTGGGGGCGCTGGCGGCCAGGCCGGTGATCGAGGCCTTGGAGCCGCGCAGCTCGATGCCGGAGGCGCCGATCGCCGCCGCGCTCGCGGCCTCGTCCTTGGCCGCCACTCCGTCGCCGGCCGGCAGCGGCCGCTCGACGACGATGACCTTGGACGGCTGGAGCTCGTCACCGTTGTCGATCAGCGCGTAGGCGCCGGTTGCCGCGGCCGCTCCGATCAGCAGCGCGACCAGCGGGGTCACGAGGCTCCTGGTCGGGAGGGGGATGGGGAGTCGCTCGCTGTACTGCATGGGTGGACACCTCCTGTGGCCTGAGCGCGGGGGCTGCGAGTCCGATCCGGGCCGGCCGCGTGTCGAATGGGATGTTTCTAACGCGCCCGGGCCGCGCCGAGCGCGAGCCCGGTCACAGTCGGAGGAACGTCACACTTCGGCCGGCCTCTACCCGAGCGGCGCGAGCAGGCCTTCTTCCCCTCGAACGCGAACAGCAGCAGGTCGACCATGCGGAAGGTGTTGTTGTTCGGGCCGAGCGACGGGCGCCAGGCCGGGTCGCGCACGATCGAGTGCTGGCTGCCCTCGATCGCGCGGTGGAACGTCTCCGCCACGATGCGCGCGCCGACGCCCTTCAGCTTGCCGCCGTTGAGCTCCGCCTCGCGCAGGATGTAGAACCAGAGCGGCGTGTTCGTGAGCAGCGCCTCGCGCTGCGCCTGCGGTGAGCGCGCTCGAGGTCGGCGCCGTTCTTGCCGTCCCGGATCTGCGCCTTGGTGAGCTTGGTCAGCGTTCACGCCCTTGTTCTTCAGGAACGTGGCCATCTGCTGGCCGGTGGCGAGCTTCACCATCTTCGCCCGGGTGCAGGTTGCGGAAGGCGAGGTTGCGGCGGTCGTCGAGGCCGCCGCCGGCCGCCGAACGGCCGGGCGGCAGGTTCTTCAGCGGGTCGACGAGCGTCGGTGTCGATGCGCATCGCCCGGTTGAACTTGCCGGCCGGCACGGCGAGGTCGGCTTGTCCGCCTCCTTGAAGTCGTAGAGCCGGCGGAAGTCGGCGATCCAGGTGCTCGGCAGGCGCGGCTCGCCGCCGAGGTCGCCGCTGCCGGCCGAGAAGATGAACAGCAGTCGAGCGTGCCGGTGCCGACGTCGAAGATCCCGTTCCAGTTGTAGGCCGCGCGGATCATCGCGTGGCCGAGCCGGAAGGCGGCGACCGAGAACTCGATCGGCATCGTCGGCACGTCGCGTCGGCGGCGCGCCGACCTCGAAGGCCTTGCGGCCGTTGTTGAAGACGTTGTTGACCACGCCGGGCGCGCAGATGCGCGGCAGGTAGTCGGTGCGGAGCATCCACTGGTAGTGCTTGGTCACGAGCTCGCGCGCCTTCGCGAAGCGCTGCGCCGGCGGCACCGAGGCCGGCAGCGTGTCGACGACGCGGTTGTGGAAGCGGATCAACGCGAGGTGCGTCTGGGCGACCGCGAGGTTCTCGTCGTTGCGCGGGTCCGGGATGATCGCCTTGCGCTTCTTGCGCCGCGGTGTTGCCGGCGCCGCGCGGCAGGTCGAAGCCGTCCTTCGCCGGGACGCCGTCGGCCGCGACCGTCTTGCCCATCTTCAGGTGGAGCCCGTCGGCCTCGTAGAACTTGGCCGACTCGGGGTCCTGCGGCCCGGCGCCGTAGAGCGAGTCGAGGTCGAGGCTCGGCGAGCGCGCCTGCAGCAGCTGCGCCGGGCGACACGTTCGCGCCGAGCATGACGTGCGTCTTGTCGAAGCGTCAGGTCGTGGTCGACGAACTGGCCGAGGTAGGTGAAGCCGGCCGGGATCTGCGGCCGCCCCGCCGCCGCCCGCGGCCATCGCGCGGCCGATCTTCTTCCGGTTGGCCTCGCCGAGCTGGCGGCCGATCCCCTTCGGCCCCATGCGCGAGAAGCGGAACGGCGACGTCGCCGCCGCCGCGGCGCGCTCGCCGGTCGTGGCGTGGCGACGGCTTCGCCGTCGCGGCCGCCGCCGCTCTCCGTGAGCAGCCCCTCGCCGACCACGAAGTAGCTCTCCGAACCGTGGTGCGCCATGCTGTCTCCCGTGTCGGGTCCGCCCCGAACGGGGTAGCCAGCGCGACTCTAGGCAGGCCCGCGGGCGCCGGTCAACCCGCTGGTGGGCGATGCCCAAGTTCGGGCGGGTATTCCCCCCGCGCGAGCAGCTCGCTCGGCCGCCGCGGCGAGCGCGGCGCTGGCCACGCCGAGCGCCCCCGGCCCGAAGCTGACTCTCGCCACGCCTGCCGCGGCGAGCTCGGGCAGCGGGCGGCAGGCGGGGCGAGGCGAGCACGTTCACCGGCAGGCGAGCGCCTCCACGAGCCGCTCGATCTCGTCGAGCTTGTGGATGCCCGGCACGAAGATGCAGTCGGCCCCGGCGTCGAGGTACGGCGCGGCCGCTCTCGAGCGCCGCGCTCGAGGCGGCGCTCGCCGAGCAGGTACTCGTCGCTGCGGGCGTTGATCACGAACGGCACGCCCTCGCGCCCGGCGCGCTCGCGCACGGCCTTCACCACCGCGGCGTGCTCGCTGGCCGGGCGCAGGCCGGTCCTCGAGGTTCGCGCCCACCGCGCCGGCGGCGATCGCCCGCGCCACCGCCTCGGCCACCTCGGTCCGGGGTCTCGCCGTAGCCGGACTCGAGGTCGGCGGTCAGCGGCTGCTCCACCGCCGCGGCGATCCGCTCGACCGCGGCCAGCATCAGCTCGAACGGGATGTGCTGGCCGTCCGCGTAGCCGTGTGCGGCGGCGATCGACCAGCTGGCGGTGGCGAGCGCCGGCAGCCGGGGACGCGCGGCGACGGTGCGCGCGCTCGCCACGTCCCAGACGTTCACGAGCACGAGCGGGTCGCCGGGCACGTGGAGCTCGCGCAGCCGCTGGGCGAGCTCGGCGTTGGCGGCCACCGGATCAGTCATCTGAGCCCGACACCGTGCGCCGGAAGAGCCAGCCGCAGATCGCGGCGACCACGATACCGCCAGCAGCGGCAGCCAGAGGCCGACCACGCCGACGATCGCCAGCACCACCCCGACGACGGCGACGACCGCGGCGCCGCCGCCCGCGACCACCAGCCGGTAGGCGCGCTGCTCGCGCTCGCTTCTCGAGAGGCGGCCGCCGGAACCCGGGGCGAGATCGCTCATGCGCGGGACCGTAGCGGGTCGGCTCAGGTGCGGGCCGCCGCGGCGGGCCGGCCCGCTGCGCAGGATCCAGGCGGCCGGGGCGCTCACGAGCAGCGCCGCGCCGATGGCCAGCGCCGCCACGCCGAGCGCCGTCAGGGCGACGCCGCCGAGCAGGGCCAGGAACGCACCCGTGAGCCCGGCCAGCAGATCGTTGAAGCCGAGCAGGCGGCCGCGCTCCCAGGGCTGCGTGGCGTCGGCCAGCTCGGCCGTCGCGGCCACGAACGAGAAGTTCCAGCCGAGCCCGAGCCCGAACAGGGCGACCGCGGTGGCGGGCACGCTCTCGATCCAGAGCAGGCTGATCACCGACGCCGCCATCACGAGCAGCCCACCGGCCAGCGAGGGCGTGCGGCCGATGCGGTCGATCACGTCGCCCACCACGATCACGAGCGCGTACATGCCGATCACGTGCGCGCCGATGATCGGGAACACGTTGTGCGCCTCGTGCCCGTGGTGGTCGACCACCACCGCGCCGGTGAGCGTCATCACCGCCACCATCACCGCGAAGCTCGCCTGGGCCGCGAGCATCGCCGGCACCACGCCCGGCCGCCCGAGCAGCTGGCTGAGCGGCGCGTGCGCGTGGTCGGCGGGCGCCTGTTGGTGGCCGAGCCGCGTTGCGATCTCGCGCGGGTCGGGCCGCACGGCCGACACGAGCGCGAGGCCCACGACCATGAACGCGCCGCCCGCCAGCCAGAGCGGGGCCAGCGCGTCGCCGTCGAGGTCGCGGCCCTGGAGCAGCGGGCTGAACACCAAGGGGCCGAGCAGGGCGCCGAACACCGCGCCGAAGAGCACCAGCCCGATCCCGCGCGCCCGCCGCTCGGGCGGGTACATGTCGCCGGCGGCCGTGCGCGCGAGCAGCGAGATGCCGCTGGCCGCGCCCACGCCAAGCAGCCCGAGCAGCACGATCGGCGCGGAGTCGAGCGCGCTCCCGAGGCCGGCCAGCCCGCAGCCGAGGATCCCGAAGAGGTAGCCGACGGCGAGCGGCGGCACGCGACCGTAGCGGTCCATCGCGCGCCCGGCCGGAAGCGCGGACAGCGCGCCCGCGCCGAGCACGATGGCGGGACCGAGCCCGAGCAGGCCCTCCACGTCGAGCACCAGCACGAGCGTGAGCGAGGCGACGGCGGCCGACAGCTGGAGCATGGCCGAGTTGGCCGCGAGCCCGGCGGAGAGCAGCGCGGTGTTGCGGGCGATCGGCAGCCCGGCGGCGGCGCGGTCGGTCACGCGCACCGACGATACCGAGCGGCCTGCCACAGGCCCCGCACGCATCGAACGTCCCGGACTATGCGCTCTGGCAGCTACTCCGGGACGTTCGTCCGCCCTAGCCGCAGACGCTCGCCGCGAGCTCCACGAGCACGTCGGTGCAGGCGGCAGTGGCGGAGGCGCTCACCCACTCCTCGGCCGCGTGCGCCCCCTCGCCGCTCGGCCCGAACAGGACCGTGGGGATCCCGGCGGCCGCGATGAACGCCGAGTCGGCCCAGTAGCTCGCCCCGACCACGGGCGGCGGCGAGCCGAGCCGTGCTCCCGCCACGTCGCGAAGCGCCCCCACGAGCGAGGCGTCGGCCCCGATCTCGAACGGGTCGCGCACGAGCAGCGTGCGCGGCTCGACCGCGAGCGCGGGGTCGTCGCGGCGGCAGCGCTCGAGCAGCTCGGCGATCTCGCGCTCCACGTCCTCCGCGTCCTCCCCCGGCACGGTGCGCCGCTCCAGCTTGATCGTGCAACGGTCCGGGTAGGTGGCGAGGTCGAGACCGCCCTCGATCAGCGAGGCGTGCACCGAGCCGCGCCCGACCAGGGGGTGCTCGTGATCGCCGAGCGCGCTCGTCGAGCGCGCCGATCCCGGTCAGGAGCGGGCCTGCCTTGACGATCGCATCCACGCCCAGGTGCGGGCGCGACCCGTGGGCCGCCCGCCCCTCGACCGTCAGCTCCGTCCAGACGAAGCCCTTGTGCGCGATCACGATCTCGAGCTCCGTCGGCTCGGTCACCACGGCGGCGTCGGCCCTGACGTGGCGAAGCGCCTCCTGGACGCCGATGCTGGCGTGCTCCTCGTCGGCCACCGCGGCCACCACCACGTCGCCCGCGAGCCCCCTCTCCGCCGCGTCGCGGCAGGCCACGAGCGCGGCCGCCACGCCCGCCTTCATGTCGTAGGAGCCGCGGCCGTGGAGCCGGTCGCCGTCGAGGCGGGGGTCGTGCGGTGCGCTCATGCCCGCCGTCCCGACCGTGTCGATGTGGCCGCAGAGCAGCAGCGTCCGGCCGCCTCCGCTGCCGGGCGCCCGCACCAGCACGCTCGGCCGTCCCGGCGTCTCCTCGAGCACCTGCACCCCGAGCCCGGCCTCGCCCGCCCACTCCGCGATGGCGGCGGCCGCGTCGCGCTCGCCCGCGCCACCGGGCACGAGCGCCGGGTTGACCGAGTCGATCGCGACCAGCGCCCGGGTGAGCTCGATCGCCTCCTGGCCGCTCACCCGAGCCGTCAGTCCGACTCGGGCACGGCCACCGCCTCGGCGGACTCGGACGCCGGCTCGTGCCGGTAGAAGGGCTCCGGCTCTGCCGGCAGCGGCGTGTTGCCGAGGATGAGGTCCGCGGCCTTCTCGGCGGTCATCATCACGGGCGCGTAGATGTTCCCGTTCGTCACGAAGGGGAACACCGAGGCGTCGACCACGCGCAGCCCCTCGAGGCCGTGCACCCGCATCGACTCGGGGTCGACCACCGCCAGCTCGTCGGTGCCCATCCGCGCGGTGCAGGACGGGTGGAGCGCCGTCTCCGCGTCCTTCGCCACCCACTCCAGCACCTGGGCGTCGGTCGCCACGTCGGGGCCGGGGGAGATCTCGCCGCCGTCGTACGGCGCCCAGGCCGGCTGGGAGAGGATCTTGCGCGTGACCTTGATCGCCTCGATCCACTCGCGACGGTCGTCCTCGGTCGAGAGGTAGTTGAAGCGCAGCGCGGGGTGCTTGCGCGGATCGGAGCTCACCGCCTTGCAGGTCCCGCGCACGTCCGAGTACATCGGCCCGATGTGCACCTGGTAGCCGTGGCCTCCGCCGCCCTCCGGGCACCGTGCCGTCGTAGCGCACGGCGATCGGAAGGAAGTGGAACATCAGGTTGGGCCACTTCACCTGCTCGTTGCTGCGCACGAAGCCGCCCGCCTCGAAGTGGTTGGTGGCGCCGGGGCCCGACTTGCGCAGCAGCCACTCGAGGCCCACCTTCGGCCGGTTCTGCATCTTGAAGTAGGGCGCCATCGAAACCGGCTGGGTGGCACTGTGCTGGACGTAGACCTCGAGGTGGTCCTGGAGGTTCTCGCCCACGCCGGGGAGATCCGCCACCACGTCCACGCCGAGCGCGCGGAGCTCGTCCGCCGCGCCCACGCCCGAGATCTGGAGCAGCTGGGGTGAGTTGATCGCGCCGCCGCAGAGCACCACCTCGCCGGCGCTGACCGGGGGACGGCTGCGGCCGAAGCGTATGTACTCGACGCCGGTCGCGCGCCCGCCCTCGAAGCGGATCTTGGTGGCCATGGCGAAGGTCTCGACGTCGAGGTTCGGCCTGCCGAGCACGGGGTGCAGGTAGGCGCGCGCGGCGGACAGGCGCCTCCCGTTGTGCACGTTGCGGTCGAACTTGGCGAAGCCCTCCTGCTGGTAGCCGTTCACGTCGTTCGTGAGCGGATAGCCCGCCTCCTGGACCGCGGCGAAGAAGGCGTCGAAGAGCGGGCCCCGCGCCGGGCCGCGCTCGAGCACGAGCGGGCCGTTGTGACCGCGGAACGGGTCGTCGGGATCCGCGGCCAGGCAGTTCTCCATCCGCTTGAAGTACGGGAGGCAGTGCGCGTAGTCCCAGTTCTCGACGCCGGGGACCGTCGCCCAGCGCTCGTAGTCCATCGGGTTGCCGCGCTGGAAGATCATCCCGTTGATGCTGCTCGAGCCACCGAGCACCTTGCCGCGCGCGTGGAACACGCGCCGGCCGTTCATGTAGGGCTCGGGCTCGGACTCGTACTTCCAGTCGTAGAAGCGGCTGCCGATCGGGAACGCGAGCGCCGCCGGCATGTGGATGAACACGTCGAGCGACCAGTCGGGCCGGCCCGCCTCCAGTACGAGCACCTGGTTCGAGGGATCCTCAGAGAGCCTGCTGGCAAGTGCGCAGCCCGCTGAGCCGCCGCCGACGATCACGAAGTCGTAGTGCGTGTTCATAGCCGAGGATCATCCCGCGTCAGGGGTGTCCCGTCCACCATCGAGCTGAACCACTCGAAGGGCACGACCGGCGCCCGCCCGTCGAGGTCGGGCGCGCCGCGGCCGTGCTTCAGGTCGTCGAGGTTGACGGTGCGAAGCTCGACGCTGCAGCGGGCCCGGTCGGAGGTGTTCGGCACGGTGGCGTGCATGTGCGCGCCCGAGAAGCAGAGCAGGTCGCCGGGCTCGATCACCACGCGCAGCTCGGCGCTCGTGTCCACCGGCTCGGACGGCTCGGGGACGATCGGCAGCTCCTCGCGCTCGCCCGCCCGCCGGCGCTCGCGCATCGCGGCGAGATCCCAGCCCGCGCTCGTGTTCTCGATCGGCCGCCCCCAGTAGGCGGGGTAGAAGGCGAGCGTCCGGTCGGCCGACAGCGGCCGTATCGTCATCCACCAGTTGGTCTGCTGGAGCAGGTTGGACGACCAGGTGTCCCGGTGGTATCCGATCGCTCCGACCTGCTCGTCGCCGTTCTCGAGCGGAGGCACGAACCGGAGAAACGGCGAGTCCCAGTACGTGCGGCGGGGATCGACGCCGGCGTGCTCGAGCGTGGAGCGGAGCAGGCGCTTCACGTCCGCGTCGGCGAGGAACCGCTTCTGGAGCTCGGCGACGGCGCTCACGTCCTCCGCCGCCCCGAGCACGCGCCGGATCAGGTCCTCGCCGATCTCCACCGCCTCCCGCAGCGGCGGCACGCCCTTGAAGACGACCAGGTCGCCGCGGAACACGAGCTCGCCACGCCGCTCGTCGTCGAGCGGCCCCTCGAGGACGTGCAGCGACGTGGTCAGGTCAGGCGCCCCCTCCGGCTACGACTCGGCGCTCGCCGCGAGCTCCTGCTTCGGGGTCTCCTTCTCGGGATCGACGAACGGCTTCGGCACCACCACGGCGCCCACGGTCTCCTCGGGCTTCTCGATCTCGAACTCGGTGCCGAGCTCCGAGTGCTCGGTCGGAACCATGGCGAAGCCGATGTTCTTCTCGAGCTTCGGCGACCAGCAGGCCGAGGTGACCTCGCCGATGCGGCTCCCGCCCTTGTGCACGGGGAAGACGTCGATCATCGAGCCGTCGTTGTACGAGCCGAGCTTGGCTCCCTCGAGCTCGATGCCCACGAGCTGGCGCTTGGGGCCCTCGGTCTTGATCTTGTGCAGGGCGTCCTTGCCGATGAAGTCCGCGCCCTGCTCGAGGTCCACCATCCAGTCGTAGCCCATGCCGACCTCGTACGGGTTCGTGTCGAACCACATGTCGCAGCCGAGCGCGAGGATGCCGCCCTCGATGCGCCGGATGTGGCAGGGGCCGATCACCGCCAGGTCGTGCGGCTTGCCCGCCTCGAGGACCGCCTCCCAGAGCCGGGTGCCGTTCTTGCTCGCCTCGTAGAGATAGATCTCGTAGCCGAGCTCGGCCGTGTAGCCGGTCCGCGAGACCAGCACCTTCATGCCGTCGACCTCGAACGGGCGGACGAAGTAGTAGGGGATCTCGAGGATGCTCTCGCCGAAGAGATCGACCATCACGTCCTTCGACTTCGGCCCCTGTACCTGGACCGGGCCGACGTCGATCTCCTTGACCGTCACGTCGTACTTCGAGCCGTGGGCGACGCCGCGCGCCCAGAGCTCGACGTCGCTGTCGGCGAGGGAGAGCCAGAAGCGGTTCTCCTCGACCCGCAGCAGCACCGGGTCGTTGATGATCCCGCCGTCCGGGAGCGTGTTGAAGACGTACTTGCACTGCCCGACCTGGCACTTGTGCAGGTCGCGGGCGACGATCAGGTTGGTGAAGTCGAAGGCGTCCGGGCCGCTGATCTCGATCTGCCGCTCGGCACCGCCGACGTCCCAGAGCGTCACGCCGTTCAGGAGCTGCCAGTACTCCTCGACCGGGTCGCCGTAGTGGCGCGGGTGGTAGTGGTGGTTGTAGACGCTGTAGAGCTGGACGCCGTGCCGGCGCGACGCGTAGAAGTACGGCGACCTCTTGATCCGGGGGTAGAGGAGGATCCCCGGGTTCTCGTTCACCTGTGCCAACGTCTACCTCCAGATCGGGTCAGGAACGGGCCCCTCTCTCGGCGGGAACCCGAGCGTGTGATATATCAGCCCGGGCGGGGATGCGGTCAACCCGGCGCCGGCCGGCGGCGCGGATCAGCCGCCCGAGCCCAGCCGCGCCAGCGCCTCGTCGAGCTCGAGCCGCCGGTAGGTCTCCACCACCGACCCGTTCTCCACGAGCTCCGCCCGCCCCGCCGCGATCCGGCTGCCGCACCTCCCGGCCGACCTCCCCCGCGCGCCGCTCGATCGCGGCGACGAGAGCCTCGCTGCCTCCCTCCGAGCGCAGCCGGGACAGACGTGTCTCCGGATCGAGGATCGCCTCCACGTAGCCCTCCGTCACCGGGTTGCTCTCGATGCGCACGTCGGCGTCGGCCACACGGCCCGCCGGGCGAGTAGGCCAGGCAGCTCGCGATCCGACCGCGCGCGCTCGCGACGGCCTCCTCCTCGAGCTCCGGCTCTCCCGGCGGGCCGTCCTCGACCACGAGGCGCGTGATCGCCCGGTCGTCGATCGCCTCCAGGATCTCCTGCGGGTCGTCCGCGACCACCACCTCCTTGCGCCGCGGCCATACGTCCAGCCGCGCGTGGTCGCCGAGCGGACCCCCGACGTGGAAGAGGAAGTAGTCGGGGTAGACGAAGAAGTCGGGGCCGCGGGCGCGCTGGATGTCGTAGAAGGCCGTGACGGTGGCGCTGATGAGAGCGCTCGCGCCGACCGCGCCACAGGGCTCGCTCACGACGACGCCCAGCCGGTCCTGCTCCCCGAAGCCCTCGAAGAGCTCCTCCAGCCGGGCGCGCCGGCCGTCCACGTCGATGGCGAACGCTGAGCTGCGGAGCTCCCGCGCCGAGTGCACGAGTGTGATATATCAGACCCCTCGCTCGTTCCCAACTTCGAGGTAGCGGCCAGGTGGACGACTCAAGCGCAGGGCCCAAGCAGCCGGCTCGGCCGGCTGCGCAGGGTTCAGCATCATCATCCCTGCCGGCCACGGCGCAGTCGGTCGTGATCGGCGCCGGCATCGTGGGCAACAGCCTCGCCTATCACCTGGCCGAGCTCGGCTGGACCGACCTCGTGCTGATCGACAAGGGCCCGCTGCCCAACCCCGGCGGCTCGACCGGCCACGCGTCGAACTTCATCTACCCGGTCGACCACTCGCGCGAGATGACGGCGCTGACGCTTGACAGCGTCAAGCAGTACGAGGAGCTCGGCGTGCTCACCGTCCCCGGTGGGATCGAGGTCGCCCGCACCGAGGAGCGCATGGAGGAGCTGCGGCGGCGGATGGCCTCGGCGAAGTCGTGGGGCGTGGACGACGTGAGGCTGGTGACCCCCGCCGAGGTAAAGGAGCTCGTCCCCTTCATCGACGAGAGCGTGATCATCGGCGGCTTCTACTCGGCGGGCGTCGGCGTGGTCGACTCGCTGCGCGCCGGCACGCTGATGCGCGAGCGCGCGCAGGAGGCGGGCGCGCTCACGGTCTCGCCGAACACAGAGGTGCTCGGCATCGACGTGGAGGGCGGCCGCGTGAAGCGCGTGCGCACCACGCGCGGGGACGTCGAGGCCGAGACCGTGGTGATCTGCTGCGGCGTCTGGAGCCCGCGGCTTGCGCGCATGGCCGGCGCCTCGATCCCGCTCACCCCGGCCGTGCACCAGATGATCGACATCGGCCCGGTTCCGCACTTCGCGGGCGCGAAGAGCGCGATCGAGTTCCCGATCGTCCGCGACATGGACACGAACATGTACGAGCGCCAGGACGGCAGCGGCCTCGAGGTCGGCTCCTACGCCCACCGCCCGATCCTGCACGACCCGGACGAGATCCCGTCGGTCGAGGAGGCGGCGCTCTCCCCCACCGAGTTCCCGTTCACCGAGGACGACTTCGTGCAGCAGATGGAGCACGCGCTCGAGCTGATGCCGGAGATCGTCGGCGACGAGTCGGTGGGCATCAAGTACGCCATCAACGGGCTGCTCTCGCTCACGCCCGACGGCCTGCCGATCCTCGGCGAGACGCCCGAGGTGCAGGGCCTATGGTCGGCCGCCGCGGTGTGGGTCAAGGAGGGGCCGGGGGTCGGTCGCGCGGTGGCCGAGTGGATGGTCCACGGCGAGCCGGAGATCGATCTCCAGGCGTCCGACATCGCGCGCTTCTACGAGCACCACAAGGCGACCGAGCACGTGCGGGCGCGGGCCGCCGAGGGCTTCAACAAGACCTACGGGATCGTCCACCCGGGCGAGCAGTGGGAGTCCAACCGGCGCGTACGCCTGTCGCCGTTCTACGCGCGCGAGGAGCAGCTCGGCGCGGTCTTCTTCGAGGCGGCGGGCTGGGAGCGCCCGCACTGGTACGCCTCGAACGAGAAGCTGCTCGAGGAGTTCCGTGACCAGGTGAACGGCCGCGAGGCCGAGTGGGACTCGCGCTGGTGGTCGCCGATCATCAACGCCGAGCACCTCGCCATGCGCGACCGCGCCGCCGTGTTCGACCTCACGGCGTTCTGCATCTTCGACGTCGTCGGCCCGGGTGCGCTCGACTGCGTGCAGAAGGTCTCGATGCGCCAGATGGACGTGAAGCACGGCAAGGTCGTTTACACGCCCGTGCTGAGCCCGAGCGGGGGCTTCCGCTCCGACCTCACGGTGATGCGCCTCGGCGACGACCACTTCCGGGTGGTCACGGGCGGCGCCCACGGCATGGCGGACCTGAAGGCCTACCGCGACCAGGCCGGCCCGGATGCCCAGGTGGTCGACCTCACCTCGAGCTGGTGCACTCTCGGCCTCTGGGGGCCGCGCGCCCGGGACATCCTGTCCAGCACCACGAGCGCCGACGTGTCGCACGAGGGCTTCCCGTTCGCCACCTGCCGGACGATCGAGATGGGCTCGCTGCGCGTGCTCGCGTCGCGCATCTCCTACGTCGGCGATCTCGGCTGGGAGCTGTACGTGCCGCTCGAGCAGGGCGCGCGGCTCTGGGACCTGGTGTGGGAGGCCGGCGAGCCGCACGGCGTCGTGCCGGCGGGCATCGGCGTGTATGGCACCACCGGCCGGCTCGAGAAGTGCTACCGCGCCTTCGGCTTCGAGCTCGACGCCGAGTACGACGTGGTCGAGGCGGGTATGGCCTGGGGCAAGGTCAAGGAGCAGGACTTCGTTGGCAAGGAGGCGTACGTGCGCCAGCGCGAGTCGGAGCCCGTCGCCCACATGTGCACGCTGACCGTGGACGACCACAACGGCGCGAACGGCCAGAAGCGCTACATGCTCGGCGGTGAGCCGATCGTGACGCGCGACGGCGGCGAGCCGCTCGTTGACGCCAAGGGCCGCCGCTCGTTCGTCACGAGCGCGGGCGCCGGCCCCTCGATCGGGAAGCACATCCTGATGGCGTACCTGCCACCCGAGCACGCGCATGTGGGCAACGAGCTCGCGGTGGAGTACATGACCGAGCGCTACCCGGTGACCGTGGCGAGCGCCGACTCCACCGCCGTCTTCGATCCCGAGAACACGCGGGTGCGCTCATGAGGATCCTCGTGTGCGTCAAGCGCGTCCCCCTCACGGGCGGCAAGATGGTCCTGACGGCCGACGAGCAGGCGCTCGAGACCCGTCACCTCGGCTTCACGATCAGCCCCCACGAGGAGTGCGGCGTCGAGGAGGCGGTGCGGCTCGTGGAGCAGCACGGCGGCGAGGTCACGGTGCTCACGCTCGGCCCGCCCGAGGCCGAGGAGCAGCTTCGCGACTGCATGGCGATCGGCGCCGACCGCGGCATCCTGCTCGAGGACGGTGGCGCGGAGTGGGACCCCGAGGCGAGCGCCCAGGCGATCGTGGCCGCGGTCACGGCCGCCGAGGAGGCGGACGCGGCCTTCGACCTGATCGTGTTCGGCAACGAGTCGGCCGACGCGGGCAACTTCCAGGTGGGCATCCGGGTGGCCTACGCGCTCGGTCGTCCGGTGGCCACCGGTCTCAAGGGGCTCTCTGTGGATGGTGACCGGGCCCGCTGTGAGCAGGAGGTGCCGGGCGGGCGCGACGTGTACGAGCTGCCGCTGCCGGCCGTGGTGAGCGTGCTCGAGGGCATCAACCTGCCGCGCTACCCCTCCGTGCCGGCCAAGCTGCGCGCGCGCCAGAAGCCCGTCGAGCGGAGCGCCCCCGAGCGGCCCGAGCCCCGCCTCGAGAAGCTGCGCCTGATCGTGCCGGCGGGCCAGGCGGGCCAGGCCGAGATCCTCGGCGAGGGGCCGAATGCGGCGCCGGCGGTGGTCGAGGTCATGCGCGAGCTGGGGGTGGCATAGGTGGCCGGGGTGCTCGTGCTGGTGGAGCACGCCGAGGGCGGCGTCGACGAGCTCTCGCTCCAGGCGCTCACGCTCGCGCGCGAGCTGGCGGGCGGCGAGCCCGTGACGGCCCTGCTCGTGGGTCCCGGCGCGGGCGAGGCGGCGACCGGTCTGGGCGCCTACGGCGTGTCGAGCGCCCACGTCGCGGAGGACGACCGGCTCGCGGCCTACGCGCCCGGCGCCTGGGCGCGCTGCCTGACCGACGCGATCGACCGTGTGGGGCCGAGCGCCGTGGTCGCGGCGGGCTCGAACCGCGGCAACGAGGTGCTCGCCCACGTGGCGACCCGCCTGGGACAGACGTTCGCCGCCAACTGCACGGAGCTGCGCTCGCACGATCCGCTGACCGTCGTGCGCGTGCGCTGGGGCGGCACCCTGCTCGAGGAGGCGCGCGTGCACGGCGAGCTGCCGCTGCTCTCCGTGGCGCCCCACATGGTCGCCGCGACCAGCGCCAACGGCGCGGGCGCGCCCGCCGTCGAGCCGCTCGAGCCGGCGCTCGACGACGCGGACCTCGCCGTGCGCGTGAGCGAGCACGTGGAGACCGAGACGAGCGGCGTCTCGCTCGCCGAGGCCAAGGTCGTGGTCAGCGGCGGGCGCGGCGTCGGCTCGGCGGACGGCTTCGCGATGCTCGAGGAGCTGGCCGAGCTGCTCGAGGCGGCGGTCGGCTGCTCGCGCGTGGTCACGAGCGCCGGCTGGCGGCCGCACACCGACCAGGTCGGGCAGACCGGCACGAAGGTCTCCCCCGACCTCTACATCGCGTGCGGCATCAGCGGCGCCACCCAGCACATCGCCGGCTGCAAGGGCGCGAAGAAGATCCTCGCGATCAACACGGACGCCGAGGCGCCGATCCTGATGAGCGCCGACTACGCGGTGATCGGCGATCTCGCCGAGGTCGTGCCCGCGATCACCGCCGAGCTGCGAAAGGCGCGTTCGGCGTAGTGCCCGAGGTCCACTCGTAGTGGACGGAGGGTTTCGGCTCTAGTGCTGGCCGGAGCGCTCGCTCTCGCCGCGGCACTCGGAGTCTCCGGCTTCCTGTTCGTGCGCCGCGTGGGGCTGCTCGTCGGCCTCGTGAAGGCCGGCAGCCCGGTCGAGCGCTCGGGCGAGGTTCCCGCACGCCTCCGCAACGAGGCCGTGATCGTCGTCGGCCAGCGCAAGCTCCTGCTGCGGCTCGTGCCCGGTCTCGTGCATGCCGCGATCTTCTGGGGATTCGTCGTCCTCTTCCCCACGATCGTGATCGCGATGATCGGCGCGGTCGACAAGCACGCCACCCTGCCCTGGCTCGGGCACCAGGGCTGGTTCGCGCTGATGGTCGACGTCTTCTGCGTGCTGGTGCTGGCGGGCGTGGCCGGCGCCGTGGCGATCCGCAAGGTGCAGCGGCCTGCGCGCTTCCAGGGCAGCCACCTGGGCGAGGCGGATCTGATCCTGGCGCTGATCGCGGGCATCGTGACCACGCTGCTCCTGTGGCACGCGGCGCGGATCGCGCTCGGCCTGAACGAGTGGCCGGCGTCGTGGTCGCCGGTTTCGGACGCGCTGTCGGGCCTGTTCGGGGACGGATCGGCGACCGAGGTGCTCGAGCGCGTGTTCGTCTGGGCGCACGTCCTGATCATCCTCGGCTTCCTCGCCTACCTGCCGCACTCGAAGCACCTCCACATCGCCACCGCCGCCATCAACGTCTGGTTCGGGCGCACGCGCTCGCGCGGGCGGATCGAGCCGCTGCGCTTCGACGTGCCGGACGACGAGATGCGCTTCGGCGCGGGCACCGTGCCCGACCTGACCTGGAAGCAGGTGGTGGACACCTTCTCCTGCACCGAGTGCGGGCGCTGCCAGGACGTCTGCCCCGCCTGGAACACCGGCAAGGAGCTCTCGCCCAAGCTCCTGATCATGGCGCTGCGCGACCAGGTCTTCGAGGAGGGCCCGCCGCTCGTGCGCGGCGAGGAGGGCTTCGAGCTCTCGCCGCTGGTGCCGAACGCCGTGAGCGACAACGTGGTCTGGGACTGCGTGACCTGCGGCGCCTGCGTGCGCGAGTGCCCGGTGTCGATCGAGCACATCGACCACATCATCGACCTGCGCCGCCACCTGGTGATGATGGACTCCCGCTTCCCGAGCGAGTCGGAGCAGATGCTGCGCGACGTGGAGCGCGCCTCGAACCCGTGGGGCAAGGCGCAGACCGAGCGCGCCGACTGGGCGGAGGAGCTCGGCGTGCGGGTGCTCCAGCCCGGGGAGCCGGCGCCGGAGGTCCTCTACTGGGTGGGCTGCGCCGCCTCGTTCGACGAGCGCGCCCGCACCGCCGCGCAGTCCACGGCGAAGCTGCTGAAGGCCGCGGGAGTGGATTTCGCGATCCTCGGCCCGCGCGAGTCGTGCACGGGCGACCCGGCGCGGCGGATGGGCAACGAGTACCTCTTCCAGGCGCACGCCGAGCAGAACGTGAGCACCCTGAACGAGGCCGGCGTGACCAAGATCGTGGCCAGCTGCCCGCACTGCTTCAACACGCTGTCCGGCGAGTACCCGGACTTCGGCGGCAACTACGAGGTTGTCCACCACTCGGAGCTGCTCGCGGAGCTCGTGCGCGACGGGCGGCTCGAGCCGGCCGCCGGCGATCGCTCGATCACCTACCACGACTCCTGCTACCTGGCCCGCCACAACGACGTGATGGCCGATCCGCGCGAGCTCGTCGAGGCGGTGGGCAAGCCGGTCGAGATGGAGCGCAGCGGCAAGCGCACCTTCTGCTGCGGCGCCGGCGGTGCGCACATGTGGATGGAGGAGCGCGGCGGGCTCATCAACGAGGAACGTGCCCGCGAAGCCGCCGAGACCGGCGCCGAGACGCTGGCGGTCGCCTGCCCCTTCTGCACGGTGATGCTCGACGACGGCGTGCGCGCCAACGGCGACGAGCTCCGCGTGGCGGACGTGTCGACGCTGCTGGCGGAGTCGCTCGAAGGGGACGAGTGAGGCGGCTGGAGTGGGGACACCGTTCCCGCGGAAACACCTCAACCCGTGGTCGAGAGTTTCGGTGGCCCCAGACGCGCGCAGATGTAGGGGTCGATGTCGGGTTCCTCGAGCCCGAAGTTGCCGTGGTAGGAGGCGTCGAGCAGCTCACCGGTCTCGAAGTCGATGACGAGCCGCCACAGGCCGATGGCGTAGGCCTCGCCCTTCACGCGCAGGTGGATGCCCGTGCCGAAGACGGAGACGGTCCCATCCGGGTTGAGGCTGATCTTGTCGACGCCTCGGTCGTCCGTCGTGATCGCGTTCCATTCGCTGCTGAGCGTCCGCCGGAAGCTGGGATGGCGCACCAGGCGGCGGAAGGAACCGTCGGCGTTGAAGTAGATCGTCTCGCGAAAGTGGCCGCTGGCCGAGAACGTCACGGGGAAGCCGCAGACGTCGGAGTAGTACGGATCGAGCTCGGTGATGGCCGGATCGAAGCGGACCTGCTCCACGATCTCGGGCCTGGCGGCGCCCGCAGGCCCGCCGCCCACCGCAACCGCGATCAACACGCCCACCGCCGCTGAGATTCCTCGTCGCATTGCTCCTCCTCTGGTCATTGACGGCAACCTGCCGGGTCGCCCTTTCAATCCGCCTACACGCGGCCAACGGCCCCGCAGGAGGAGGCGGCCGGGGACTACCCGAACAGCACGTAGTTCGCCACCTCGTGGTGCTCCGGGCGGATCTGGTCCGGGCTCAGCCCGTGGCGGTCGATCGTGCCCAGCCGGCGCGGATCGCGGGCCGCGGCCTCCGAGCCGTGCTTGGAGGGCCAGAGGTTGAGGATCAAGAGCCCGTCGTCCGTCGGGGCGGCGGCGTGGACGATGAGGCCGTGGTCGCGCCCCACGCCCTCCATCTCAGCGGCCGACTCGCGGTAGCCGTCGAGGAGCTGGTCCGGGTCGCCCGAGATCCGCGTGATCGTCAGGTAGGCCGTCGGGGTGGGAAGGTCGCGCATGGGAGAGGGTTCCTTTCGGGTGCGAGTCCGAACAAGTAGACAGGTATCCTGTCTACCATAGCCGCTGCCGCCCCACGGCCCAACCTCGGCATCCTCCTGCGCGAGCCGTTCCGGATCGGCTCGGAGCTGCTGCACGAGCGGCTCGGCGAGGCCGGGCATCCCGAGGTCCGGCCGCCGCACGGCAACGTCTTCCAGTACCTCGACGACGCCGGCACGCGCGTGAGCGTGCTCGCGGAGCGCGCGCAGATCACCAAGCAATCGATGGCCGAGCTCGTCGCGCACCTGGAGCGCCACGGCTACGTCGAGCGGGTGGCCGATCCGAGCGATCGGCGGGCGAAGCTGGTGCGCGCCACGGCGCGGGGCGGCGAGGTGTACGCGCTCGCGCGCGAGATCGTGGGCGAGATCGAGGCCGACTGGACCACGCGCCTCGGCGCGGCGAAGATGCGCCGGCTGCGGCGGCTGCTGGAAGAGCTGAACGCCGGGTTGCCCTAGCCCGCTGACGGCGTCGCTCAGGCCGCGGCGCGCTCGGCCCGCTCCGGCGTCGACGCCGGCCGCGAGAACTCGATCTCGCCGTCGTCGAGCCGGCCGTAGCGGAGCATCAGGATGTCGCGCACGTAGTTCTGGTGGAGCCGCCAGGGGGCCTCCGTGCCCTGGCGGGGGAACTCGTGGAGCGAGCGCAGCACGTAGCCGGATCTGAGGTCGTTGAACGGCAGCGTCGGCCGGGCCGGGTCGCTGTTGCGCGGCGCGCAGGCGGCGAAGCCGCGCTCGTCCATGTGATTCAGCAGGCGGCAGACGTACTCGCAGGTGAGGTCGCACTTGAGCGTCCAGGAGGCGTTCGTGTAGCCGATCACGATCGCGAAGTTCGGCACCCCCTCGAGCATCATCCCCTTGTAGGCGAGCGTCTTCGGCAGCTCGACCGTCCGCCCGTCCACCGCGAGCTCCATCCCGCCGAGGGCGAGCAGGTTGAGCCCGGTGGCCGTGACGATCAGGTCGGCCGGCAGCTCCTCGCCGGACGTGAGCCTCACGCCCGTCTCGGTGAAGGTCTCGAGCTCGCCGGTGACGATCGAGGCCCGGCCGGCCGAGATCGACTCGAAGAGATCGCCGTCGGGCACGAGGCAGACGCGCTGGTCCCAGGGGTCGTAGCGAGGGTTGAAGTGGGTGTCGACGTCGTAGCCCTCCGGAAGCTGGCTGCGCACGCCCTTGCGGATCAGCCTGCTCATCCGCCGCGGCCAGCGCCGGCTCGCCTGGTAGAAGAGGAGCGTCATCAGCACGTTCTTCCAGCGCACGATCGAGTAGACGGCCTTGGCCGGGAGCACGCGCCGCAGCCGATCGGCGAGCGCATCGCGCCCCGGGAGCGCGACGACGTAGCTCGGCGAGCGCTGGAGCATCGTCACGTGCTCGGCGCTGTCCGCCATCGCCGGGACGAGCGTGACGGCGGTGGCGCCGCTTCCGATCACCACGACCCGCTTGCCCGCGTAGTCGACGTCGCCGGTCCAGTGCTGCGGATGGACGATCCGGCCGGCGAAGCGCTCGCGGCCGGGGAACTCCGGCAGGAAGCCCTGGTCGTAGCGGTAGTAGCCCGTGCAGCTGAACAGGAAGCCGCAGGTCATGCGCACCGTCTCCCCGGTGTCCGTCCGCTCGGCGTGCACGGTCCAGCGCGCATCGGCGCTCGACCACTCCGTCCGGACCACCCGGTGCCCGAAGCGGATTCGGCGGTCGATGCCGTGCTCGCGCGCCGTCTCGCGCACGTAGTCGAGGATCGACGGCCCGTCCGCGATCGCCTTGGCGTCCTTCCAGGGCCGGAACGCGTAGCCGAGCGTGTACATGTCCGAGTCCGAGCGGATGCCCGGGTAGCGGAACAGGTCCCAGGTGCCGCCGATCGCGTCGCGGGCCTCGAGGATCGCGTAGGTCTTGCCGGGACAGCGTGTCTGGAGGTGGTGGCCGGCGCCTATGCCCGACAAGCCCGCCCCGACGATCAGCACGTCCAGGTGCTCGGTCGTCATTGCGAGATCATGCCGGACGCGCCGGCCCAAGTCACCTCCTGATCAGCGGGCAGACGAAACGCGTGCCGGTTTCGGTGAGGGACGTCGCCTGGGCCAGCACGTCCTCCGCGTTCGTGAGCTGCGTCGAGATACCCGCGGCCTCAACGACGTTCCAGCGCCCGCCGTTGTAGCCGGGCGTGCCCGGCGCCGCGTCCGAGACGCTCGCGCACGAGGCGCAGTCCGGGAAGACGTAGATCGTGTCGACGCTGCCGCGGTCGGGCAGCGACGTGGGCGTCGCCACCGTCCGGTACGCCTGGTCGAAGGCGTAGATCGTTCCGCTCGGCGGGCCGAGGCCGTCCGCCATCGCCGTGGCCGTGAAGCCGAGGCTGGCGAACGCCACGAGCGCCGCCGTGAGTGCCACCTTCACGAGGTGCCCTCCTTCGGTTCGGGAGCGGCCCACGTTGCTCCCCGAAGCTTGCGCGAGTGCTACGGAAGGCTTACGAAGTCCTGAACTCGCTCATCCGCCGAGCTGCTCGAGGAGCTGCCGGCGCCAGCGCTCGGTGCGCGCCACCTCGTTGAAGGTGTAGAGGTGGAAGCCGGCCACGCCCGCCTGAGGGTTCTCCACGACCGGCGCGAGCTCGCGTACCAGCCGGTCGGGCTTGAACTGACGGGTCAGGATGCGTGACATCCAGCCCCGGTTGTGGCCGAGGAAGCGCGCCGACTGCCCGAGGCCGATCTTCATCGAGACGCGCATCAGCTTCCGCGAGTCGACCACTCCGGGCAGCCCGATCCAGATCGGCAACGAGGTGCCGCGCTCGCGCACCGCCTCGATCCAACGGCGAATCGTCTCGGCGTCGAAGCAGATCTGGCTGACGATGCAGGTGGCCATCGGCGCCTTCGCGAACATCGCCCTGATCGTCTCGGCGTCGGAGATCAGATGGTGGCTCTCCGGGTAGCCGGTGATGCCGACCTCGTCGAAGTCCGCGCGCAGCGAACCCATCGCCTCCAGCAGCTCCGCGGCGCCCGCGAACTCGCCGGCGACGTGGGTCGCGTCGCCCGCCGGCACGAACAGCTCGCGCACGCCGGCGCTCGCGCAGGCGCACCAGCACCTCCTCGAGATGGGCGCGGTCGCGCACGAGCCGAGCCGACAGGTGCGGCACGGCGATGTAGCCGGCGCGGGCGAGCCGCTCACTCAGGTCGAGCGTCGCCTCGAGGCCCTTCCGAGGCGAGGCCGTGATCGTTACGCGGGCGTCGGTGGAGAGGTTCGCGCGCACCTCGTCCTCGATGCCGTCGAAGGGGAGCACCTCGAGGCGTGGCCGGCGCAAAGCCTCGGCGAGCGCCCGCGAGCTGCTCCCGGACAGGTCACCGGCCCGCGGGTCGAGGGGCAGCGCACCACTCCCCATAAGTGATATATCAGGCTACCATCATGGTCAGCAGTGGCCGCTGAACCGATTCCCGTCGTCGAAGCGCCCGCGCGCGAGCTCGTAGCCGAGCGCGCCTACGTGGCGCTCCGCGACCGCATCGTGACCCTCCGACTCGCTCCCGGCACCGCACTGCGCGAGGACGAGCTGATGCGCGAGATGGAGATCGGCCGCACCCCCTTGCGCGAGGCGGTCAAGCGCCTTCAGCTCGAGGACCTCGTGGCCGTGCAGCCGCGCCGCGGGACGTTCGTGACCGAGGTCGAGGCCAGCGACATCGTGAACATCAGCGAGGTGCGGGTCGAGCTCGAGGCCTACGCGGCGGAGCTGGCGGCGGCGCGGATGGACGACGCGGCCAGCGAGGCGGCCGGTGTCCTGCTCAGCGAGATCGAGGAGGTCACGCGCCCCCACGAGCAGGAGTGGCTGATGCGCTTCGACGAGCGGATCCACCGCTTCACCTGGGAGACCGCCGGCAACCGCTTCCTGGTCGACACCCTCGAGCGCTACTTCACGCATTCCCTGCGCATCTGGTACCTCGTGCTCGACCGCGTGCCCGGTCTCGGGCACACCGTCCACGACCAGATGCACCTGCTCGAGGCGCTGCTCGACCGCGACGGCACGCGTGCCCGGCGGGTCATGAGCGACCACATCCTCGAGTTCCAGCGCGAGGTCCTGGCCGCCTTCAGGCGCGACTGAGCCGAACGCTCACGGCAGGCCGTCCGGATGCCAGCGTCGCCAGGCGCGCACGTGCCAGGCCGCGTCCGTGAGATCGCCTACCCGGCCGCGCGCGTGCGCCTCGAGATGCGTAGCGAGCGCGAGGAACGCCTGGGCGGTCGTGAGGGCGTCGCCCTCGGCCCGATGCGGCCGATGGGAGGGCAGGCCGAGCTCGGCGGCCACCTCCGCGAGCCCGCGCTGCCCAGGGTCGCCCCTCCCGCGCTCGATCGAGAGCAGCCGCCACAGGACGGCGGTGTCGACCATGCGGCGCGGAAGCCGGGAGCCGAGCGCGGACAGCTGAGGGGCCAGGAAGCCGCGCTCGACCCAGGCGGCGTGGGCCACCGGGATGCGCTCCCTCAGCGCGGCGACCAGCGGCTCGAGCGCCTCCGGCGCCGGCGGCGCCGCGGCCAGGTCCGGGGCGCGCAGGCCGTGGATCTCGATCGAGGACGCCGGCGGCGGAGCGCTGGGGCGCACGAGGCCACGGACGGTCTCGCCCGGCACGACCCTGCCCTGCTCGATCGGCACGGCGGCGAAGGAGATCACCTCGTGCCGGCTCGGATCGAGCCCCGTCGTCTCGACGTCGACCGCGACGAAGCGGCCGTCGCGCCACGACCTGCGCCGCGCCGCTCTCAATAGCTCGCCAGGGCGCGCTCGCCTGCGATGCCGCGCTGGACCCTGCGAACGGCGCGGAAGCCCTCCTTCAGGGAGCTGCGCGTGAGCGGCGCGAGGTCGGCGGGCCGGATCAGGTCGTCCGGCGGCTCGCCGGCCCGCAGCTGCGCGACCTGGTGCTCCATCCTCAGCGCGCAGACCAGCTCGAAGGCGTCGCGCAGGATGGCGGCGTCGTCCGCCGCGAGGGTGCCGGCCGCCTCCGCCGCGTCGAGGCGCGCCAGGGTCGAGGCCGCACCGACGCCCGCCTTGAGACCGGCCCAGCGCGCGAGGCTCTCGATCGGGAGCAGGCCGCCGTGCTTGATGTCGAGCACGCCCTTGCGCTCACCACTCGAATGCAGCACGAAGTTGCGGCGGAAGCCGGTGGGCGGCCGGACCGCCAGCGCGGCGCTCAGGAGCATGCCCAGCACGAGCTCGCGCCGCGGGGCGCGCGCGAACGCCTCCGACAGACGTTCGGCGAGCGCGGTGGCGCCCCACACGGGGTCGCTCTCGACGACGACCGAGAGCAGCATCAGCCCGCGGTTCTCATCCGGCTCCTTGACCCACGACCGGGCGGCTGCCTCCCAGGCGGCGATCGAGCGCGCGAACAGGCGGTTCGACGCCACGGCGCCCAGACGGTCGTGTGGCAGACCGCTCGCCTCGAGGCCGTCGAGCACGCGATCAGCGAGCCTGCCGAACCACTCCCGCAGTGGCGCGTCGTCGTCGGGTCCCTCCCAGCCGAGCGCGCAGTCCACATCCGAGCTCGGGAACGGCTCCCGACGCCCGAAGCTGCCCATCGCCAGCCAGGTGTACGGCACGGGCGGCCCGCCCAGCTCCTCGTGCGCGATCTCGATCAGGCGCCGCGTGATCGAGTCGTGGAGGCTCGCGATCGCGCGGCTGATGGCCCGCGCGGGCAGATCGGCGCTGTGAAGGGCGATGACCATGTCGGGCAGCTCCTTGGCCGCCTCGGCCACCGCTTCCGCGTCGGGACTGCGCGCGACCAGCGCCCGCAACCGGAACGGCGCGCGGTTCTCGCTCTCCATCAGGTCGACGTCGTCGAGCACGCCCAGCAGGCGGCCGCCGGCGTCGAGCACCGGCAGGTGGCGGATGCCCTGGTCGAGCATCTCGAGCAGCGCCTCGGTTCCCGAGCGGTCGGCGGCCACCGTCCAGGCGGGCGCCGTCATGACCTCGGACAGCGGCGTGTCCGGGCCCGCGCCGGCGGCGACCACCCGGGTGCGGATGTCGCGATCGGTGACGATGCCGAGCTCGTGCCCCAGGTCCACGACCACGCACGTGACGCCCGCCTCGGCCATCCGCCGCGCCGCCTCCTGCACCCCGGTCGCCGGGGGGCAGAGCAGGGGCCGGGCCCTGATCAGCTCGCGCACCTGGCGTCCCGCGCTCGTGGGCGGTGGCTCGTCCTCGTGACGCGCCAGCAGGAACACGCCCTTGGACAGCGAGCGGGCGAGGAAGCGTGCGGCGTCGCCGCGCTCCAGCACCGGCAGGATGGCCGGCTCGGGGATGCGGTAGAGAAGCGTGTCCTCGGCCGCCCGCGCGACGAACCCGAGCGGCGCCTCCTCGAGCAGCGAGGCGAAGCCGAACATCTCGCCCTCGCCGAGCAGGTCGAGCAGGCGACCGTCGATCACGAGCTCGACGGCCCCGCGGCGCACCACGTAGGCGTGCTCCGAGGTGGCCTCGGCGCTCTCGAGGATCGGCTCGCGAGCCGCGTGGAACTCGATCTCGGCGCTCGCGGCCACCTGCTGGAGGGCGCCCTCGTCGAGCGTGTCGAAGGGCGGGTAGCGGCGCAGGAACTCGGCGATGTCGTGCATGGGGGCGGGCGCGCACGGAGGGTCGGCTCGATCAGTTCTTGACGCGGCCCCTCGCTCGCTGAAATATTCGCGCACGACGATCGTCAATACGAGGGGGGAACTCGACGTGGCAACGACCGCTGCCGGCGATCAACCGGACGAGCTTGCCGAGTTCGGCTACAAGCAGGAGCTCGACCGCAGCATCGGGAGGTTCGCGAGCTTCGCCGCCGGGGTCAGCTACATCTCGATCCTCACGGGCGTCTTCCAGCTCTTCTACTTCGGCTTCGCCTTCGGCGGCCCGGCGTACTGGTGGACCTGGCCGATGGTGTTCGTCGGCCAGCTGATGGTCGCGCTCTGCTTCGCCGAGCTGGCGGCGAACTTCCCCGTGGCAGGCTCGATCTACAACTGGGGGAAGATGCTCGCGAGATCGACCGTCGCCTGGCTGGGCGGCTGGATGATGCTCACGGCCTCGATCGTCACGATCGCCGCCGTCGCACTCGCCTACCAGATCACCCTCCCGGAGATCTCGGACTTCTTCTGGTTCTACGGCGACGGCAGCGGCGACAACGACTTCGCGATCAACGCGGTCATCCTCGGCAGCGTCCTGATCATCTTCACCACGGTGATCAACGCGCTCGGCGTGAAGCTGATGTCGCGCATCAACAGCAGCGGCGTCTTCATCGAGCTGATCGCGGCCGTGGTCCTGATCGTCGCGTTGCTCGCCAGCGCCACGCGCGGTCCGGACGTGGTGTTCGAGACGCAGGGCACCGGCGCAAGGCCACGAGTGGGGCTACTTCGGCGCCTTCCTCGCCGCCTCGCTCGCCTCGGCCTACGTCATGTACGGCTTCGACACCGCGAGCTCGCTCGGCGAGGAGACGCATGAACCGCGCAAGACGGCTCCGAAGGCGATCATGCGCGCCGTGATCGCCTCGTTCGTCCTCGGCGGGCTGATCATCCTGTTCGCGATGATGGCCGTGGGCAACATCAACGCGCCCGAGATCGGCGAGTTCGGCGGGCTCCAGTACATCATCCTCGACGTGTTCGGCGACACGGTCGGAAAGATCTTCCTGATCTGCGTGGTGATCGCCGTGACGGTCTGCTGCCTTGCCGTCCACACGGCGACGATCCGCATGGCGTTCGCGATGGCGCGCGACAACAACCTGCCCGCCGGTGAACGCATCGCGACCGTTCACCCGAAGACCAAGACCCCGATCGTGCCGGCCGTGATCAGCGGCCTACTCGCGATCCTGATCCTTGTCGTGAACATCGGCAACGATCAGATCTTCACGGTGATCACGAGCATCGGGATCATCATGATCTACATCGCGTACCTGCTGGTGACGATGCCGATGCTGGCCAAGCGACTCAAGGGCGAATGGCCGCCGAAGGAGACGCGCTTCTTCACGCTCGGCAAGTTGGGGCTGCCGATCAACCTGCTCGCCGTCGGATGGGGCATCTTCATGGCCGTCAACCTGATCTGGCCGCGCAAGGACGTCTACAACGCGAGCGAGCCGTTCCACTGGTATCTCCAGTACGGCGCGCTGCTGTTCATCGGGATCGTGTTCTTCGGCGGGCTCGCCTGGTACTGGTTCGTGCAGCGCCACAAGACCGGCGTGCTCGAGTCGCACCGGTACGACTCGGCGTCGCCGGCCGTCGACGAGCTGGGGGCGCTCCCCGAGTCCGCTCCGTGAGCACCCGCATGTTCATAGACGGCGAGTGGTGCGACGCCGCGAGCGGCGCCACCGTCGAGGCCACGAGCCCGGCCACCGGGGAGTCGCTCGGGCCGGTGGCGGAGGGCGACCGCGAGGACGCCCGGCGCGCCATCGGCGCGGCGGGCGCGGCGTTCCCCGGCTGGGCGGGGCGGACCGGCTTCGAGCGCGCGGCCTTCCTTCACCGGGTGGCCGACGAGTGCGAGCGGCGCAGCGAAGACCTGGCGCGCGTGCTGACGCTCGACCAGGGCAAGCCGCTCAAGGCGGAGGCGGAGGTCGAGGTGGGCGAGCTCGTGGAGTTCTTCCGCATGGCGGCCGAGGACGGCAAGCGCGTGCACGGGCTCGATCCCCGAGAGCGCCGCCCCCGGCCGCCGGGTGCTGCTGCTGCGCCGGCCGGTCGGGGTGCTCGGGCTGATCACGCCCTGGAACTGGCCCTACACGATGCCGGCCGAGGTGCTGGCGCCGGCGCTCGCCTGCGGCTGCACCGTGGTCTGGGCGCCCGCGCCCTCGACCGCGGTGTGCTCCGGCGTGCTGATGGAGTGCGTCGCCGCGGCGGACCTCCCGCCCGGGGTCGTGAACCTCGTGCTCGGCCCGGGCCCCGAGGTTGGCGACGAGCTGGCGGCGGGACGGGGCACCCACGCGGTCGCCTTCACCGGCTCGACCGCCACCGGGCTCACGGTCGCCACCCGGGCGGCCGGCAAGGTGCAGCTGCTCGAGATGGGCGGCAACGGGCCGTTCGTGGTGATGGACGACGCCGACCTCGTGGCCGCCGCCGACGCGGCGCGGGTGGGCGCCTTCCTCGGAGCCGGCCAGAGCTGCTCGGCGGCCGAGCGGCTGCTCGTGCACGAGGCGGTGCGCGAGGAGTTCGTGGAGCTGCTCGCCGGCGAGGTGAGGCGCGAGGTGCGGCTCGGGGATCCCTTCGACGACGACACCACGATGGGTCCCGTCAACAACGAGCCGGGCGCGGCGAAGATGGACGAGCACGTGGCGGATGCCGTCGAGCGCGGCGCCACCGTGGTAACGGGCGGCAGCCGCGCCGAGGGGTTTCCCACCGGGCTCTACTGGCAGCCGACGGTGCTCGACCGCGTGCCGGCCGATTCGATCGTGGCGACGAGCGAGACCTTCGGCCCGGTGGCGCCGGTCGTGGGCATCGGCTCGCTCGAGGAGGCGATCGAGCAGACGAACGCCCAGACCTTCGGGCTCATGGCCGCGATCTTCACCGGCGACGTGAACGCGGGGCTGCGCTACGCGGACTCGGTGCACATGGGTCTCGTGAACATCAACGAGACCACCAACTACTGGGAGCCGCACCTCCCCTGGGGCGGCCGGGCTCGCTCCGAGAGCGGGATCGGGCGCGTCGGCGGCCCCTATCCGATGGACACCCTTACGGAGTTGCAGACGGTCCTCATTAAGACGTGATTGCGCTCTGGTCGGGTACGCGGACCCTGATATATCATCGCGGCCCTGGATGACCGACTCGAGCGGCATCGACGTCACCGACGGTCTCGAGCGGCCCGCGGGAGACGAACAGCAGACCAAGCAGGCGGGGGCGAGCTCCGGCGATGGCGCGGCCGTTCTCGCCTTCGACGACGCCACGAAGATCTATCCCGGCCGGCGCACCCCGGCGGTCTCCAACCTGTCGCTCGAGATACCGGCCGGTGAGATCTGCGTCCTGATCGGCCCCTCCGGCAGCGGGAAGACGACCGCGATGAAGCTCGTCAACCGGCTGATCTCGCTCACGTCGGGCGACGTCACGATCGACGGCCGCAGCATCGGGAGCCTCGACGAGACCGAGCTTCGGCGCGGAATCGGCTACGTCTTCCAGCAGATCGGGCTGTTCCCGCACATGACCGTCGAGGGGAACATCGGGACGGTGCCCCGCCTCGCCGGCTGGCCCAAGGAACGGATCCGCGCGCGCGCCCAGGAACTGCTCGAGCTGGTCGGCCTCGATCCAAGCGAGGATTTGAAGCGCTATCCCGGCGAGTTCTCGGGCGGTCAGCAGCAGCGCATCGGCGTGGCGCGCGCGATGGCGGCCGATCAGCCGCTGATGCTGATGGACGAGCCGTTCGGCGCGGTCGACCCGATCGCCCGCGACCAGCTGCAGGACGACTTCCTCCGCCTGCATGCCGAGGTGCCGAAGACGGTCGTGTTCGTGACCCACGACATCGACGAGGCGATCAAGATGGGCCACCGCATCGCGATCCTCCGTGAGGGTGAGCTCGTCCAGTACGACACGCCCGATCACATCCTCGCCTCGCCCATCGACGAGTTCGTGGCGGACTTCGTGGGAGCCGATCGCGGGCTGAAGCGACTCAACGTGTGGCGGCTGAGCCAGCTGGAGCTCGACCCGCTGCCGCCCGGCGAGCCGCCCGATCCCTCGGCGCGGGAGGACACCTTCCTGCGCGATGTTCTGTCGCTGATGCTGACCGAGGGCGTGGAGCGCATGACCGTGCTCGACGGCGACGGCAAGCCGAAGGGAACGGTGGCACTCGAGAAGGTCACCGGCCTCATCGGCCCGGAGAAGGGCGCGGTCCGGGCATGACCGCTGTCGTGGCGCAGCAGGGCCCGGTCATCCCCGAGTTCGAGCGCGGCAGCGACTGCGTGCGCGAGAACGGCCAGTTCTGCTTCGACTGGTTCGTGGACAACTTCGACCGCGTGTTCGCGCCGCGGCTCTTGGAGCACATCGAGCTGACGGCCATCGCGGTCGGCATCGGCTTCCTGATCGCATTCGCGGCGGCGCTCACGGCGTACGCCCACGGCTGGCTCGAGACGCCGTTCGCGATCTTCGCCGCCTTCCTCTACACGATCCCGAGCCTGGCCTTCTTCCAGCTCATGGTCCCGATCACCGGCCTGAGCGTCACGAGCGCCGAGATCGCGCTCGTGTCGTACACGCTGCTGATCCTGTTCCGGAACATCATCACCGGACTGCGCGAGGTACCCGAGGACGCGCGCGAGGCCGCGCGCGCGATGGGGCTGACGCCCTGGCAGCTGCTCTGGCGGGTCGAGCTGCCGCTCGCACTGCCGGCGATCATGGCCGGCATCCGGATCGCCACCGTCACCATCATCAGCCTCGCAACGGTGGCGGCGTACATCGGCGTGGGCGGGCTCGGCGAGCCGATCTTCAACGCGATCCAGAGCGGCTTCAAGACGCAGTTCGTGGCCGCCGGCCTGCTGGCCGTGCTCCTTGCGCTCGTGGTGGACGGGCTGCTCGTGCTGGTGCAGCGCGGGCTCGCGCCCTGGACGCGGGTGAGGAAGGCCTGACGTGCAGACGTTCGTCGACGCAATCCAGTTCCTCGCCGACAACCTCCAGCTGATCTGGGACAAGACCGTCGAGCACCTGCTGCTCTCGGGCGCTGCTATCGGCGTCGCGCTGCTGATCGCGATCCCGCTCGGCGTCTGGTTCGGCCATATCCACCGCGGCTCCTTCCTCGCCATCAACGTGTCGAACGTCGGGCGCGCCCTGCCGAGCCTTGCGGTGATCTCGATCGGCCTCGGCATCCTCGGCGTGGGCTTCCTGAACACGATGGTCGCGCTCGTGATCCTCGCCGCCCCGGTGATGCTCACCAACGCCTACGTCGCCGTCGAGCAGGTGGACAAGGACGCGGTCCAGGCCGCCCGCGCGATGGGCATGCGCCCCCGCCAGGTGCTGCTCAGCGTGGAAATTCCGCTCGCCCTGCCGCTCATGTTCGCCGGTATTCGCACCGCGGCCGTATACGTGGTCGCCACCGCCACCCTGGCCGCGCTGGCGGGTGGGGGCGGCCTCGGAGACATCATCGTCAACCAGCCGACCTACGGCCCCGAGGGAGTCGTGGCCGGCTCGATCGCCATCGCGGTCCTCGCGTTCGCCACCGAGGGGGCGTTCGCGCTCCTTCAGCGGGCGGTCACGCCGCGAGGGCTGCGCAAGCGCGGCGAGCAGGCCCTGTTGGAGCCCACCATCACACCCGCAACCAACCCATGAGGAGATCCAGATGAACCGAGCCACCTTCCGACTGCTGCTGTTGCTCGCCCTGATCGCGAGCCTCGCGCTCGCTGCTTGCGGCGACGACGATGACGACGACGGGGGATCGAGCGGCGGACAGGAGACGGAGCAGGCGTCGTCCGACATGCCCGGCGAGGGCAAGCCGCCGGTAACGCTCGGGACGAAGGACTTCACCGAGGAGTTCGTGCTCGGCGAGCTGTACAAGCAGGCGCTCGAGGCGAAGGGCTACACGGTCAACCTGAAGAAGAACATCGGGGCGACCGAGATCATCGACAAGGCGCTCACCAGCGGGGAGATCGACGGCTACCCCGAGTACCTCGGCGTCTCCGTCGCGGTGGTGGCCCGCCAGGACATCATCCCCAAGAGCGATCAGGAGACCTACGAGCTCGCCCAGACGTTCTACGAGGAGCGCGGGCAGATGCTCTCGGAGCAGACGCCGTTCTTCGACGTCGACGCGATCGCGGTCACCAAGGAGTTCGCCGACGAGAACGGGCTCAAGACCGTCGCCGACCTGAAGAAGCTCGACAGCTTCACGGTCGGGGCGCGGCCGGAGTTCCGCAACCGCTTCCAGGGGCTGAAGGGCATGCGCAGCGAGTACGGGCTGACCAACGCCCAGTTCAAGCAGCTGGCGCTGGGCATCCAGTACCAGGCGCTCGACAACGGCGACGTCGACAGCGCGAACGTGTTCTCGACGGACGCGCAGCTCGCGAGCGGCAAGTACACGGTGCTCGAGGACCCGAAGGGCGTCTTCGGCTATCAGCACGTGGCCATGGTCATGAACGACGACAAGCTCCAGGAGCTCGGCGGTCAGGACTTCTTCCAAGTGGTCGACGAGGTCAGCGCGCTGCTCACCAACGACGCGATGATCTCGATGAACAAGGCCGTCGCGATCGACAAGCAGGACGAGGCCGAGGTGGCGCGCAGCTTCCTCGAGGCCAACAACCTGCTGTAGCCGAACGATGCAGGCAGGCGAGCGGCACGGGCGGGGAGCTCCTCCCCGCCCGGCGCTCCGCCGGCTGCGCATCCTCTCCCACCCGTTCCACAACGGGCTCGAGGGTGTGGGAATGGGCGCCGGGCCGCTGCGCCTGAGCGGCGATCCGGAGCTCGCCCGCGAGCTCCGTGCGGCGGGCGTGGCGTTCGACACGGAGACGATCGACGCGCCCACGCCCGCCGATCCCGAGATCGTGCGGATCGCCGAGGGCGATCGCCGCCTGGCGCGCCGCGTGCGCACCGCCGTCGAGGAAGGGGCGTTCCCGCTCGTGCTCGCGGGCAACTGCAACAGCTGCCTCGGGACCGTCGCCGGCATCGACCCGGCTGCGACGCCGCTCGGGGTGGTCTGGTTCGACGCCCACCCGGACTTCGACACCCCCGACCGCAGCCTCGGCTTCTTCGACGGGATGGGGCTCGCGATCCTCACCGGGAACGGCTGGGAGCTGCTCCGCTCCACCATCCCCGGGTTCACGCCCGTGGCCGAGCGCGACGTCGTGCTCGTCGGCGTCCGCGACGTCGAGCCACACCAGCGCGCCCCCCTTGACGCCTCGGAGCTGCGGGTGCTGGCGGGCAGCGCGTTCACGCCGGCGGAGCTGGCCGCCGCGCTCGACGAGCTGCATCGGCGGGTGCAGCGCGTCTATCTCCACGTCGACCTCGACGCGCTCGACCCGTCCGAGGGCCGCGCCAACCGCTTCGCGGCCGAGGGCGGTCTCAGTCTCGGTCAGCTCGAGGAGGCGATCGAGCTCGTCTTCGCGCGCTTCGAGGTGGCCGCGGCGGCCCTCACCGCGTACGACCCGGAGGTCGACGAGGACGGCCGCATGGCCGCCTCCGCGCGGCGGGTGCTCGGCGCCGTTGCGGGCCGCGCCCTCGCCGGCTGACCCCCCGGCCGGCGCTCAGCCGGGCACCGGCCCCGTCGAGGCGCGCGCCACCAGCACGGGCTCGAACAGCTCCCGGCGCAGCTCGTCGGGCATGTTGTCGTCGAGGGCGTCGAGCAGGAAGCCCGTGGCCGCCTGGGCCACCCGCTCGACGTCCCAGGTGGTGGAGGTGAGCGGCGGGGCCAGCAGGCGCGAGATCGGATGCTCGCCGAAGCCCGCCACCGACACGTCGTCGGGGATCCTGAGCCCGAGCTCCGCGCAGGCCACGCAGACGCCGTAGGCGATCGAGTCCGACAGGCAGAACATCGCGGTCGGCCGGTCGTCGGCCGACAGCAGCTCGAGCGCGAGCGGCCGCGAGCCGTTGAGGGAGTACGCGCACGGCACGATGCGACAGTCGAGCCCGAGCGCGGCGGCCACCTCGGCCACCGCGCGCTCGGCCGGGCGCCCCGGTGAGGTCTCGACCGCCCAGGAGAGCACCTCGACCCGGCGGTGACCCAGCGAGCTCAGGTGGCGAAGGATGTCCTCCACGCCGCGATCGTTGTCGAACACCACCTCGCCGACGGCGGTCACCCCTGGCAGGGCGTCCCCGATCGTGACCACCGGGATGTCCTGCGCGATCGACTCCCAGCCGCCGCTGGGAGGTCCCACGGGCAGCACGATCAGGCCGTCCACCCGGTGGTCGACGAGCCGCCGGGCGAGCTCGAGCTCGCGCTCGGGCTCGCCGTCCGCGTCCGCCACCAGCGTGCTGCGGTCGGCGTCGTAGAGCTCGCGCTGAACCGCGCGCACCAGCTCCTGGTTCCAGAAGTCGGCCAGGCTGCCCACGAGCAGCCCGACCACCGTCGTCGTGCCGCCGCGCAGCGCGCGGGCGATCGGATCGGCCTCGTAGCCCAGCTCATCGGCCGCGGCGCGAACGCGCTCCTCGGTCTCCGCCGAGACGTGCATCCCGCGCAGCGCGTAGCTGACCGCGGCCGTCGACAGACCGGTCTTCTCCGCCAGCTCCCGGATCGTGGCGCGGCGCTTCGGTCGCTCCGGCACCCTGCGGGAGCGTACTGGACGTCGAGGCGGGGCTTGCAAATCGCCGCATCCGAGCGCATAATGGGCTCACGACTTAAACGATTCACTGAAACCTTTCAGTGAAACCTTTCACAAGCGTGCAGATCGACGTCCATCAGCACCTCTGGCCCGAGCCGCTGCTGGCGCAGCTGGCGCGGCGTCACGAGGCGCCGCGACTGCGCCGCTCCGGCGGCGCGGCTGGGTCGTCGAGGTGCCGGGCGAGCCGGACTCGCCGGTCGACCTCGCCGACCACGACGCCGACGCCCGCGCCGCCCTGGTGCGCGCCGACGGCCTCGACCGCGCCTACGTCGCGCTCTCCTGCCCGCTCGGCATCGAGTCGCTCGCGCCCGACTCGGCGCGACCGCTGCTCGAGGCCTGGCACGAGGGCGCCGCCGCCCTGCCGGCCGAGCTCGGCGCCTGGGCGGCCCCCTGCCTCGCCGATCCCGATCCCGGGGAGCTCGCCGCGCTCATCGACGCGGGCTTCGTCGGGCGCCTGCCTGCCCGCCGAGGCGCTCGCCGGTCCGGCGGGCTTCGAGCGCTGCGGGCCGCTGCTCGCGCTGCTCGAGGAGCGCGACGCGCCGCTGCTCGTTCACCCGGGCCCCGCGCCCGAGACCCTGGCGACGCGCGGCGAGCCCGGCGGCCGGGCGGCCGTCCCGCCCTGGTGGCCCGCCGCCACCCGGTACGTGGCGGCGATGAACGCCGCCTGGCACGCCTTCGCGACCTTCGGCCGCCCGGCCCACCCGGAGCTGCGCGTGTGCTTCGCGATGCTGGCCGGGCTCGGGCCGCTCCACCGCGAGCGGCTGCTCGCGCGCGGCGCCAATCCGGCGCCCGACCCGCTCGTCTTCCTCGACACCTCGTCCTACGGCACGCGCGCGACGGACGCGGTGATCCGCGAGCTCGGGGTCGACGCGCTCGTCTACGGCTCGGACCGGCCGGTGCTGGCGGCCGCCGAGCCGGAGCTCGGCGAGGCCGTGCGTGTGGCGCTGCGGGACCGCAACCCCGGGCGGCTGCTCGGGCTGGCGGAGGTGGCCACGTGGCGGTAAGCCTTGGGTTCGACCGCGACCTCGACCTGCCGGCCCTGCGCCGGCTCGTGGGCGCGATCGGCGCCGACCCGTCGATATGGCGCGAGCTCGTGAACCTCGACGCCGAGCACCGCCACTACGCGCAGCTGTGGCGCGACGACCACGTGGACATCTGGGTCATCTCCTGGATGAACGGGCACGACACCGGCTTCCACGACCACGACCTGTCGAGCGGCGCGGTCGCGGTCGTGGAGGGCGAGCTCGTCGAGGAGCGGATGGCGCTCGGCGGCCCGCCCCGCCGCCGCGCATACGGGGCCGGCGAGACGTTCGGGTTCGACGCCTCGCACGTGCACCGCATGCACCAGGCGAGCGGCGGCCCGGCGGTCTCGATCCACGCCTACTCGCCCCCGCTGTGGCGCATGGGCACGTACCTGATCGAGCCGGACGGGACGCTCCGGCGCACCTCGATCTCGTACGCCGAGGAGCTCCGCCCCACCGACGCCGCCGCGGCGTAGCGGGTCTCCTACGAGGCGATCTCGAGCAGGCGGCCGCGCACCGTCTCGACGACCGTCGCCGCCGAGGCGTCGGCCTCGAGCGGCTCGAGCGTGGCGCGCACCGCGTCGTAGACCGGCCGCGTGCCCTGGCCGAGCCGCGGCTGCCCCGGCTGCTCGTCGAGCGCCGCGATGGTCACGAGCACCTCGATCGCCAGGATCGTCTCGAGCACCAGCAGGGCGCGGCGGGCGGACATCACGGCCTGCGGCGCAAGCGTCGCGTGGTCCTCGACGTCGAGATCGAGAGGCGGGCAGTCGAGGGTCACCGGCGAGGCGAGCTGCTTGAGCTCGCTCAGGAGCGCCGCGGCGGAGTAGACGACGTAGCCCGGCAGCGACCAGCGCCCTGGCCCGGATCTGCCGCCGAACCTGAAGGTCGTCTCCCCGTAGAGCGCGGCGACGAGCTTGTTCATGCGGCGCTCGGACACCATCCCGACGTGCGCGAGCGCAACCCGCAGCGACTCGAACGCGAGCGCCAGCCCCATCGGGTGGAAGTTGCCGGTCGACAGCAGGCGCTCACTCTCGATGGAGACGAGCGGACTGTCGTCGATCGCGTTGAGCTCGAGCTCGACCGCGGCCCGTGCCGCGGCCACCTGGTCGCGCAGGGCGCCGTGCACCTGCGGCATGACGCGGAAGGAGAGCGGGTCCTGCACCGAGCGCGCCGTCTCCTGGCGTGCCAGGTCGCCGCCGGCGAGCAGCTCGCGCAGGTGGGCGGCCACCGCGATCTGGCCGGGAAGCGGCTTGGCCCGGGCGGCCTCCTCGTCGAACGGGCCGGGATTGCCCGCGATCGCCTCCAGGGTGAGCGCGCCGGCCACGTCGGCCAGCACCGCGGTGCGCTCGGCCGCCAGCGTCGCCAGCGCCCCCAGCCCGATCGAGACGCCGTTGCCGCTGATCAGCGCGAGACCGTCCTTGGGACGCAGCCGGTGCGGCGCGATCGCGGCGCGCGCCAGCGCCTCGCCTCCGGGGAGCGTGCGTCCCTCGACCCGCGCCTGCCCGCGACCCATCACCACCATCGCGATCGCCGCCATGTGCATGAGGTCGGACGCGCCGACGGAGCCGACCGCGGGGACGATCGGGTGCACCCCCGCGTTCAGCATCGCCACGAGCGTCTCGAGCGCCCCGGGGTGCGCGCCCGCTCCCCCGCGCGAGATCCCGACGATGCGAGCGGCCATGATCGCCCGCACATCCTCGTCGGCCAGCGGATCGCCGACGCCGCCGGCGTGGTCCAGGACCATCTGCACCTGGTAGCGGTCCAGATCGTCGGCCGACACGGGCCGGTCCCGCCGCGATCCGAGGCCCGTGGTGAGGCCGTAGATCAGCTCGCCGCTCTCGAGCGCCCGCTCGACGACGGCGCGGCTCGCCTCCACGCGCCGTTCGACGTCGGGCGCGAGCTCGAGCATCGCGCCCCGGGCGAGGCGCCCGACGTCCTCGACCGCCAGCCCGTCGACCGTGAGCCGGACGACGTCGGGCGCGGCCGCCGGCCGGGGCGCGGAGTGCTTCATCGGGTCGATGCTAATCCCACACCACCCGCAGCTCGGGCGGCTTGCGGAACACGAGACCGCGCGGGGCGGCTCGGTGGTCGGGGTCGAGACGCAGGCCCGGAAGCCCGTCGAGGAGGCGGCCGACCGCCGTGTGCGCCTCGAGACGCGCGAGGTGCATGCCGAGGCACACGTGGGGCCCATGCGCGAAGGCGACCTGCAGCCGGGCGTTCTCGCGCCGGACGTCGAAGCGATCCGGGTCGGGAAAGACCGCCGGATCGCGGTTCGCGCCCGCGATCGAGATCGTCACGAGCTCGCCACGCTCGATCGGCGCGCCTCCGAGCTCCACGTCCGCGGTCGCGTAGCGATCGATCACGGCGGCCGCGGGCTCGAGGCGCAGCGACTCCTCGACGGCGTTCGGCAGCAGCGCGCGCTCCGTGTCCACGAGCGCGCGCTGTTCGGGATGCGAGAGCAGGTGCAGGACGGCGTTCGCGATCATCCCCTCGGTCGTCTCGATGCCGCCGAACATGAGCACGGCGGCGTTCGAGGTGACCTCGGCACGCGCGAGCTCGCCCGGGCCGCTGGCCGCGGCCACGAGGGAGTAGTCGGGATCGCGATCGAGGCTCGGCTCGACGCCGACCCGGAGCGCCTCGAACGCCTCACGGCCGCGTGTCGCTGACGGGCCTGCCCGCCGCGACCCCCGTCACGGCATCGACGATCGCGTCGTACCAGCCGAGCATGGTGGCCGCGTCGGTGCCCTCCAGGCCGAGCGACGTGCGCCACGACTCTTGCTGCGAGCGGGCCCGCGAATGCGCGGCGAAGCTCGGCCTCGCGAGCTGGACGGAGCGATTCCACGAGTGCGTCGGTCTCCGCCTCGACCAGCTCGGTGAAGCGATCGCGGACGGCGTCCAGGCGAAACGGTGCGGCAAACGGGTCGCGATGACGGCGATGCGCGGACCCGTCGAGCGAGAGCATGCTCGGGCCCACCACCTGGCCGGTGGAGAAGCGCGGGTCGTCGACCGTGAACGTCTCCGAGTCGCGCATCGCGGTCAGGGCGAGGTCGCGCCTCGTGACGAGCCAGGCCTCGAGAGCCGGCAGCCACGACACCGGCTCCTGCTCGCGCAGCCGTGCGAGCAGCGGATGCGGGTCGCGGTCGAGCTCCTCGACGGTCGCCGCCGCCCCGATCGGGAACCCGGCCTCTCGCGCGCTTCGAGACGCTTCACGCACGTTGCGTATCTTGGCGACCGGTGGCCGCCGTCCCCTGCCCGCGCACGGTGGCGAGGCCCGGGCACCCTGATATATCATGGCCCGCAGTGACGGACTCGCGCGGCACCGCCGCCGTCGAGACCTCCGAGACGCCCATCGTCCGGGAAACCTCCGCCGAGCCGGTCGTCCGTGCCGAGGGCGTCTGGAAGATCTTCGGCCCGCATGGCGACAGGCTCGTCGGCACGCCCGACGCGGAGCTCTCGCGCGCCGAGCTGCGCGAGAAGACCGGCTGCGTCGTCGCCGTCCGCGACGTCTCGATCGACATCCAGCCGGGCGAGGTGTTCGTGGTGATGGGCCTCTCCGGCTCCGGTAAGTCGACCCTCATCCGCACGCTCATCCGCCTGATCGAGCCGAGCGCCGGCAGCATCCACATAACCGGGCAGGACGTGGTCGCCGCCGAGTCCGCCGAGCTGCGCGAGCTGCGTCGTCACAAGGTCTCGATGGTGTTCCAGCACTTCGGCCTGCTGGCTCATCGCAGGGTGATCGACAACGTGGCGTTCGGGCTCGAGATCCAGGGCGTCTCCAAGCCGGAACGGCTCGCGCGCGCGAACGAGATCCTCTCGCTGGTCGGGCTCGAGGACGCCGCCAACCAGTTCCCCGACCAGCTCTCGGGCGGCATGCAGCAGCGCGTCGGCCTGGCGCGCGCGTTCGCCGTCGATCCAGAGCTGATGCTCTACGACGAGCCCTTCAGCGCGCTCGACCCGCTGATCCGCCGCGACATGCAGGACGAGGTCTGCCGACTCCAGATCGAAACCGGCAAGACGATGCTGTTCATCACCCACGACCTGCCGGAGGCGCTACGACTCGGGGACCGGATCGCGATCATGCGCGACGGCGCGATCGTGCAGCTGGGCACGCCCGAGGAGCTGGTGGGCTCGCCCGCCGACGACTACGTGGCCAACTTCGTGCGCGACATCCCGCGCACCCACGTGCTCACCCTGCGCTGGATCATGCGCGACCCCCGCCCAGGCGAGGAGAGCTCCGGCCCGGAGCTCCCGGTGAGCACGAAGGTCAACGACGCCGTTGGGGTCGTGGCCGCCACCGACGGCCCGGTGCGCGCGGTCGAGAACGGTCGCTGCGTGGGCATCGTCGACCGCGTGAGCGTGCTCGACGCGATGGCCCCGGTGAGGAGAGCACGAGGGCGCCGGGCCGGTGGCGGTAGCTAGCGGCAGGGTCGCGGCGCCCGCACTGGTGGCGCCGTCCACCCGCTGGCGCGGCAAGCCGGCGCAGGTCGGCGCCATCGTGGCCGTGATGCTGGCCGCCTACTTCCTGCTGCGCGGCGACTACCCCTGGCCCGACGTCGCTCACGTGGCAGGCGCTGCCAGAGAAGCTCGACGACTTCCAGAGCTGGCTGCTCGACGAGCGCACCGCGGCAAACCCGAGCCTCATCTTCGCGATCTTCGACGGCTTCCGCGCCTTCGCCGAGTGGCTGGTGACCGGCCTGAACGACGTGCTGCTGTGGCTCACCTGGGCCGGGCGTGATTGCGGCAGGCGTGCTGCTCGTGTGGCGTTTCGGTGGCTGGCGCCCCGCGCTCCTCACGGGCTTCGCGTTCGTGTCGTTCGCCCTGATGGGGCTCTGGGAGGAGTCGATCCAGACGCTCGCGCTGATGTCGGCCGCGGTGCTGCTCTCGCTCCTCGTAGGCGTCCCCGTGGGCGTGATCGCGGGGCGGAACGCAGCGCTTCCACCGGGCGATCACGCCCGCGCTCGACGCGATGCAGATCGTGCCCGCGTTCGCCTACCTGCTGCCGATCGTGATTCTGTTCTCGGTCGGCCCGGCGGCGGCCGTGATCTGCACGATGATCTACGCGATTCCGCCGGCCGTGCGCATCACCGCCCTCGGCATCCGCGGCGTGACGGCCGACTCCGTGGAGGCCGCGCAGGCACTCGGCGCCACCAAGGCGCAGACCCTCTTCAAGGTCCAGCTCCCGCTCGCGCGGCGCCAGCTGCTGCTGTCGGTGAACCAGACGATCATGTTCGCGCTCTCGCTCGTGGTGATCGCGGGCCTGATCGGCGGGCGCGGGCTCGGCGACGTGGTCACGAACGGCCTCTACTCCAATCCCGCGCTCGCCCTGCTCGCCGGCATCGCGATCGTGATCATGGCGATCGCCCTCGATCGCTCGACCCAGGCGATCGCGGAGCGCACCGACCCGACCCGCCGCCATCTCACCGACGAGGGCCGCCGGCGCGCGCGCATGCTCACGGCCGCAGTGTTCGGCGGCATCGTGGCGATCGTGGCGCTCGCCAAGGCGCTCGGCGCGGACGACATCTACCCCGACGAGTTCGAGACGGCCACAACGGTCTACACGGCGACGATCGAGGACCAGCTGCTCGGCTGGATCCAGGACGGTCTCGACTACGTGCAGGATCCGACTTCGTTCATCTTCGGGATCACCGAGCCGATCGGGAACTTCCTGCTCGAGAACTTCCTCGAGCCGCTGCGGCTCGTGCTCACCGAGACGCCCTGGTTCGTGGTGCTGGGCGGGCTCACGGCGATCGCGTTCGTGCTGAGCGGGCTGCGCCCGGCCATCACCACCTTCCTGATGCTGGCCGCCATCGGCGTGATGGGCGTCTGGGACCCCGCGATGGACACCGCCTCCCAGGTGCTCGTGGCCACGGCCCTCGCAGTGCTGATCGGGATCGCGATCGGCATCTGGGCGGCCGAGAGCCCGCGCGTTGAGCGCCTGCTGCGGCCGCTACTCGACACGCTCCAGACGCTTCCGCAGCTCGTCTACATCATCCCGTTCATCTACCTGATGCCGGTGTCGCGCATCCCCGGCGTCGTCGCGTCCGTGCTGTACGCGATCCCGGTGGTGATCCGGCTGGTGACCAACGGCGATCCGCAACGTCCCTCCGGCGGCGGTGGAGGCCGCCTCGGCGTTCGGCGCCTCGCGCACACAGGTGCTCGCCAAGGTGAAGGTGCCGCTGGCGCGCGACTCGATCATGCTCGGCGTGAACCAGGGGATCATCATGGTTCTGGCGGTGGTCGTGATCGGCGGGCTGGTTGGCTCGGGCGCATTGGGATACCAGGTCGCGCTCGGACTTCAGCGCAGTGAGTTCGGGCAGGGAGTTGTGGCGTCGCTCGCGATCCTCGCCCTCGGCATCGCGCTCGACCGGGTCACGCAGGGCCCGGCCGCAGCGCGCAGGAGAGGCGAGGGACGCGGACCCGGGGGCGGTTGGACGCTGCTGAGACGACAAACACAACCACGAGGAGGAAACGTCTGATGGAGGGGAAGAGGATTCGCTTGGTGCTGATCGCGGCACTTGCCCTCGCGCTCGGCCTGTTCGTCGCCGCGTGCGGTGAGGAGAAGGAGGAGGAGAGCTCTGGCGACGGTGGGTCCGGCAGCGGCGCGTCCGCCGGCAAGGACTGCGGCAAGGTCGTGGTGAACGAGCAGGCGTGGGCCGGCTCGACCGCCAACACCTATATCGCCAAGGCGGTGCTCGAGGACGAGCTCGGCTGCGACGTCGAAATCACCAAGGTCGTCGAGGGCCCCGTCTACCAGGCCATGGCCGACGGCAAGGTCGACGCCGTACTCGAGGACTGGGATCACCCGAACGAATACAAGAAGTACGTCGAGGAGGCCGGGACCGTCATTGAAGGCGGCCCGCTCGGCGTGAAGGGGCACATCGGCTGGTTCATCCCGAAGTACGTGATGGACGAGAACCCCGAGTTCAAGACCTGGGAGGGGCTGAAGGGCAACGAGGAGCTGTTCAAGACGCCGGAGTCCGGCGACCAGGGCATGTTCCTCGGCGGCGACCCGAGCTACGTCCAGAAGGACAAGGAGCTGATCGAAGCCCTCGACCTCAACTTCAAGCACGTGACCGCCGGCGCCGAACCGGCGCAGATCGCGCGCTGGACCCAGCTCTACAAGCAGAAGAAGCCGGTGATCTTCTACTGGTACACGCCGCAGTACCTCAACCAGGATTACGACTTGGCCGAGGTGGAGCTGCCGCCGCTCGAGGACAACCCCGGTTGTAAGGAGAATGCGGACGCCGGCGGTGACCCTGAGCAGTACAAGTGTGAGTACAAGGTGGAGGTTCTCAACAAGCTCTTCAGTAAGGAGTTCGCGGAGAGCGGCTCACCCGCTTACGACATGCTGAAGAAGTTCGAGCTCTCAAATGATGATCAGGAGGCGGTTGCCGCAGCCATCGCCGGCGACAAGCAGGACCCCGAGGAAGCTGCCAACGAGTGGATCGAACAGAACCAGGACAAGGTGAACGCCTGGCTGCAGTAGGCCTGCTCAGCCGGACGCTCGCGTGACAGGAGGGCCCCGCTGCGTGGGGCCCTCCCCTCCTCCTCGCTCAGTGCCGGCGGCGTGCGGGACGGCGAACGCCGCGATCGCGGCGAAGTGCGCGGCCGCCGCCACGACCACCAGCACGTGGAAGATCTCGTGGTAGCCGAAGGTGGCAGGACGCGGGTCCGGTCGCCGGCGCGCGTAGATCACGGCGCCCGCGGTGTACGCCGCCCCGCCGGCGGCGAGCAGCGCGAGCGCGCCCGCCCCGGTGCGCTGGACGATCTGTGGCATGGCGACGACCGAGAACCAACCGAGCGCGATGTATGCGGCCGCCACGAGCCACGCCGGCGCGTCGATCCAGAGCAGCGTGAACACGATTCCCGCCGCCGCTCCGCCCCAGACCCCGGCGAGCACGACGCTGCTCAGCGGGTCGTCGAGCACGAGCAGGGCGAAGGGCGTGTACGTCCCGGCGATCAGGACGAAGATCATCGAGTGGTCGAGGCGCCGCAGCCAGGCGCGGACGCCGGGTCGCCACGTCACCCGGTGGTAGAGCGCGCTCGTGCCGAGCAGCCCCGCGAGCGCGGCGGCGTAGATCGCGCAGGCGACGGTCGCGCGGCCGGCGGGCGCCCAGACGACCAGCGCCGCCCCGGCCACGAGCGCCGCGAAGAACGACCACTGATGGACGACGCCGCGGAAGCGCGGGCGGGCGCGAGGCGTCGGCCCCGACGCCGGGACGACACGATCGGGCGTGGGAAGCGGCTCGCTCATCTCGTCGATCCTGATCCTAGAGCGGCCTGCCCGCAGCCGGTAGCGTGCAACGCATGAGCGACCGCTTCGACGTGGTCGTGATCGGCGCTGGCCAGGCCGGGCTCTCCGTCAGCTTCGAGCTCTCGGCCGCGGGCGTGTCCCACGTCGTGCTCGAGCGCGGCCGGGTGGGCGAGACCTGGCGCGGGCACTGGGAGAGCTTCTGCCTCGTCACGCCCAACTGGGGCTGCCGCCTGCCGGGCCATCCCTACGACGGGCCGGACCCAGACGGCTTCATGCCGCGCGACGAGATCGTTGCCTACCTCGAGGCGCTACGCCGCGCGCTCCGGCGCGCCCGTGCGCGAGGGCGTGGAGGTGACCTCGCTCGAGGCGGGGCCCGGCGGCGGCTTCGTGCTGGGGACCTCCGCCGGCGAGCTGGCCACCCGCGTCGTGGTGGTGGCCACCGGGGCCTACCAGCGGCCCCACCGGCCCGCGGGCGTCGGCCACGCTCCCGCCCGAGCTGCTCCAGCTCGACGTGTCCGACTACCGCGCGCCCGGCGAGCTGCCGGAGGGCCCGGTGCTGGTGGTGGGCAGTGGCCAGTCGGGCGCGCAGATCGCCGAGGAGCTCCACGAGGCCGGCCGCGATGTCTTCCTCGCCTGCGGACGCGCCCCGTGGCTGCCGCGCCGGATCGGTGACCACGACCTGCTCTGGTGGGCGCTCGAGACCGGGTTCCTGGACCAGCCCGTCTCCGCGCTCGCGTCGCCGCGCGACCGCCTCGGCGCGAACGTGCTGGCCAGCGGTCGCGACGGCGGGCACGACCTGCACCTGCGCACGCTGCACCGGATGGGCGTGACCCTGCTCGGGCACTTCCTCGGCGCCGACGGGCAGACGGCCCGCTTCGCTCCCGATCTCGTCGAGAGCATCGCCTGGGGCGACGCGCGCCATCGGCAGCTCGTGGAGCTCGGCCGGCGCCTCGTGGCCGAGCGCGGCCTCCCGGATCCCGGTTTCGAGGACCCCGAGCCGTTCGAGCCGGAGGCGCCCGAGGAGCTGGACCTGCAGCGGCTTCGGCGCCGTGCTGTTCGCCGGCGGCTTCCGGCCCGGGTACGGCTCTTGGATGCGCGTCCCGGGCGCCTTCGACGAGCTCGGCTTCCCGATTCACCACGAGTGCGCGAGCACGGCGGCCGACGGCCTGCTGTTCTGCGGCGTCCACTTCCTGCGCAAGCGCAAGTCCTCGCTGTTCGTGGGCGTGGGCGAGGACGCGGCGGTGGTGGCGCGTCAGGTGCTGGCGCGGCTCAACGGTCGGACGGCCTGAGCCCGAGGCGGAGGTCGAAGCCCGCCGGGGCGTGCACGTTCAGGACGCGCACCGGCTCGGCCGTGCGATTCGAGAACGTGTGCTCCACGTGCGGCGGCACGAGCACGAAGGTCCCCGCCGGGGCCGGGAACTCGCCGTCCTCGGTGTGCATCGTGAGCTCGCCCTCGAGCACGTAGAAGGAGTCGTCCTCCGCGTCGTGGCTGTGGAGCTCGGGGCCGTGGCGATGAGGAGCGACGGTGATGATCGAGAGGTTGAAGCGCGGCGTGTCGGCGCTGCGGGCGAGGAACTCGACGTTGCCGAGCATGTCTCCCCCGCCGGGCGGGACGACCACGATCTCGTTCCTGGAGTCCGGGGCGGCCATCGCCCGGAACTCTACGTGGGGTCAGCCCTCCTGCGGGCCGGACAGCTCCGCCCGCAGCGTCGCGATCTCGGTCACGGCCATGGCCACGTAGGCGCTGCGGGTGGCCGCGATCTCGCTGCGCAGGTCGTCCATGTACGCCGAGTCGCTCGAGAGCCCCTCGATCCAGGCGAGCGCGCGCTCCGCCTCGAGCGCCTGAAGCTCATGCTGTTTCTCAATCGCCGACATGGTGTCCCATTTCTATGGCTGTGAGGTGTCGCTTTGGGCGACCCGCGTCACAGTCGGACGAACGTCACACATGCGGGTATACGCGGGCCCTGCCCAGTCAGTTCACAGGTCTAGCTCTCGAGATCGCGCCGCGAGATCGAGCCGGTCTGGAAGGCGCGCTTGACGAGCTGGACGCGCTTGGCCGAGCGCGGAAGGTCGCCCACCCCGAACTTGTCGAACATCGCGCGCAGATGGGTCTTCACGGCCTCGACGCTCACGACCAGCTCGTCGGCGATCTCCTGGTTCGAGGCCGGCGTGGCGAAGTCCTGGTCGTCCCGGAAGGGGCGGCAGAGCGCAACGAGCACCCGCCGCTGCGCGGGCGAGAGCTCCACCGGCCTGAGCTCGTCACTCACCGCGACCGTCTCGACCACCTCCGTCACCGGCGCCCGGAACACGATCGTCGTCTCGCCGAAGCGCAGCACGTCGCCGTCGGCCAGACGCCGCCGGCCTCGCAGGCGCTCGCTGTTCACGAACGAGCCGTTGCGCGAGAGCCCGTCGTCGACCAGCGTCCAGTCGCTGCCGCCGATGCGCTCCAGCTGCGCGTGCGTGCCCGACACCTTGGCGTCCCAGTCGAGCGCCAGCTCACAGCCGGGCGCGCGTCCGAGGGTGATGCGCTCGTACCGGTCGGCCAGCGTCACGATCCGCTGGCCGCCCTCGCCGTCGCGGAACAGCAGGTAGGGCTCGCCGCGGCGGTCGGCGGCGATGCGCTCCTGGAGCTCGGCCGGCGAGGCGCCGTGGATGTCCACCGGGGAGCCGGGCACGGCGACGCGGCTAGCCCTTCCCGCGCGGCTCGAAGCTGAGCGCCTCACCCATAGGGGTCGAGCGCGTGTGGCCCGCGACCAGCGCGCCGTCGAGCGCGTAGACCGTGTCCCCGAAGCCGACGACGGCCATCCCGTGCCGGGCGGTGCCGAGCGAGGGGCCACGGGTCCACGTGCGCTCGGCGATGTCGTACACGAGCGTCGTGTCGAGCACGTCGGTGGACGTCTCGCCGCCTACCGCCACGATGCGCCCCTCGACATAGGCCGCGCCCAGGCCGCCGAGCTCCTCCGGCATGTCCGGCAGCCGCTCCCAGCGGTCGGTGTCGGGGTCGTAGCGCTCGAAGGCCGCGGTGTTCTTGCCGGCGTCGAGGTCGCGACCGCCGATCGCGTAGACGTAGTCGCCGTCCGAGGCCGCCGCCAGGTGCTCGCGCGGCGTCGGGATGTCGGCGGCCGGCTTCCAGGTCTCGCCGTCGAAGACCTCGCTGCCCGCCACGAGCCGGTCGTTCGCCTGACCGCCCATGACCACGATCCTGTCATCCGCGACGCCCGCCCCGCCGGCCAGGCGGGGCTCCCGCATCGATGCGATCTCCACCCACTTGCCTCCGCGGAAGGCGAAAACGCGCTTGGACGAGGAGGCGGTGAGATTCGACCCGCTCGGGATCCAGCCGCCCATCAGCACCATCTCGTCGCGGTAGGTCACGGCCATGGCGTGGTGGACGTCGATGGGGAGCTCGGGACCCGTCTTCCACTGGCGCGTGGTGGTGTCGAAGCCCTCCACGCTCCTGAGCGCCGCCGGCACGCCCGAGGGGCCGTCCCGGAGCCCGCCGAGCACCCAGGCGGTGCCGGCCAGCACGGTGCCGGGCGCCTGCTGACGGGCGCCGTCCGCCGGCGCGAGCTCGTCCCACGCGGAGGCCGGGCGCGTGTTCGGCGTGGGCGCGGCGGCGCGCTCGGCGGGGCCGCCGCCCTCCGGATCGTCGTCGTCGCCCCCCAGCAGCAGGAGCGCGCCCGCGGCGACCACGAGCAGCGCGAGGGCGGCGAGCAGGGCCGGGATCAGACGCCGGCGCGGCCCGCCCCCGCTCGCGGGCGGTGAGGCCGGCGGCGCCGGCGCGGGCGGCTCGGCCACGGTCTCGGTCAGCGGCTGGGCGGGCCCGCCCGAGCCGCCGCCCGCAGCGGCGAGGATCGGGCCCGGCGCCGCGACCTTGAACGGGGTCTCCGCGATCCAGCCCGGCCCCCATGTGCCGGAGGCCGCCGAGGCGAGCTCGACGCCGAGCTCCTCCGCGCTCGCGTGCCGGTCGTCCGGGGAGCGCTCGAGGGCTTTCATGACCACAGCCGAGAGCGCCTCGGGCAGCTCGGGCGCGACGGCGGGAAGCGGTTCCGGATCGCTGTGCACGCGGCTGTAGAGCATCTGGAGCGGGCTGCTCTCGGGGCCGAAAGGCAGGCGCCCGGCCAGCAGCTCGTAGAGGACCGTGCCCGCGCCGTACACGTCGGTGGCCGGGCCCGGCTCCGCGCCCTCGGCCTGCTCCGGCGCCATGTACGCCGGCGTGCCGAGCACGAAGCCCGAGCGGGTGACGAGCGTCTCCGCGCCGCCGAGCACCTTGGCGATGCCGAAGTCGGTGACCTTTACGAGGCCGTCCTCGGCCACCAGCACGTTGGCCGGCTTGACATCGCGATGGAGCACGTCGCGCTCGTGTGCGTACTGGAGGCCGGAGCAGAGCGCGAGCACGGCCGCGCAGCCGCCGGGAGCATCGAGACCCGCGCGCGCGTACCCCTCGAGCGTGCCTCCGCCGAGCCGTTCCATGACGAGCACGCAGAGCCCGTCCTCCTCGACGAAGTCGAAGATCGGGACGATGTGCACGTGGCTGAACGAGGCGAGCAGTCTGGCCTCGGCCACGAAGCGATGGCGCACCTTCGAGTCCTCGGCGAGGTCGGGGGGCAGGAGCTTGATCGCCACGTCGCGGCCGAGACGGCGGTGGCGGGCCGCAAGCACGATCCCGGTCGAGCCGCGCCCGAGCTCCTCGCCGATCTCGTAGGACGGCAGCGCCGCGGCGACCTGATCGAGTACGCCCACCGACCTCAGCATACGTTCCGGCCAGGCGGGCCACGAGCGGCCCGCCGGAGGCTCCTGAGCGGGCCGATCAGGCGCCCGGGCGGAAGCGGCGCAACCGCAGCGCGTTGGCCACGACCGAGACGCTCGAGAACGCCATCGCCAGCCCGGCGATCAGCGGGTTCAGGAGGCCGGCCGCCGCGAGCGGCAGCGCGGCGACGTTGTAGCCGAAGGCCCAGCCGAGGTTCTGCTTGATCGTCCGCAGGGTGGCGCGCGAGAGACGGATCGCGTCGGCCGCGCCGCGCAGGTCGCCCGAGACGAGGGTGAGGTCGCTGGCCTCGATCGCGACGTCGGTGCCGGTCCCGATCGACAGCCCGAGGTCGGCCTGCGCGAGCGCCGGCGCGTCGTTCACGCCGTCGCCGACCATCGCCACCACGCGTCCCTCCTCCTGGAGGCGCCGCACCACGTCCGCCTTGCCCGCGGGGAGCACCTCGGCCACCACCTCCTCGATCCCCACCTGCTCGGCGACCGCCCGGGCGGTGGCGGTGTTGTCGCCCGTAAGCAGCACCGGCCGCAGGCCGAGGTCCTTGAGGCGGGCGATGGCCTCCGCCGAGCTGGGCTTCACGGTGTCCGCCACAGCGAAGAGCGCGAGCGCGCGCCCGCTCGATCCGGCGGCCACCGCCGTCTGGCCGCGCCGTTCGGCTTCCTCCCTCGCTCGCTCGAGCGCAGGCGGCAGCTCGATGCCCCGTTCGGCGAGCAGCGCGGGACGGCCGACCACGAGCGCCCGCCCCTCAACCGTGCCCTCGACGCCGAGGCCCTCGCGGTTGGCGAAGCCCTCCACGGCCGGCAGGGCGCCCGAGCGCTCGGCGGCGGCCCGCGCCAGCGCCTGGGCCACCGGGTGCTCCGACGCGTGCTCGACGGCGCCGACGAGCCGGAGCGCGTCCGCCTCGTCCACGCCCTCGGCGACCGAGGTGCCGACCAGGCTCATGCGTCCGCTGGTCACCGTCCCGGTCTTGTCGAGCAGCACCGTGTCGACCCGGCGGGTGGACTCGAGCACCTCGGGCCCCCTGATCAGCAGGCCGAGCTGAGCGCCGCGGCCGGTACCGACAAGCAGCGCCGTGGGGGTGGCGAGCCCGAGCGCGCACGGGCAGGCGATGATCAGGACGGCCACCGCGGCGCTGAAGGCGAACTCGGCGGACTCGCCCGCCAGCAGCCAGCCGGCCAGCGTCGCCAGCGACAGGGCGATCACCACCGGCACGAAGACGCTCGACACGCGGTCGGCCAGCCGCTGGACGGGCGCCTTGCCCGACTGGGCCTCGGTCACGAGCCTCGCGATCTGCGCCAGCGCGGTGTCCGAGCCGATCTTCGTGGCGCGGACCACGAGCCGCCCGCCGGCGTTCACGGTCGCGCCGGCCACCTCGTCGCCCGGCTGCTTCTCGACCGGTACGGACTCGCCGGTGAGCAGCGACTGGTCTACCGCGCTCGTGCCCTCCTCGACGATGCCGTCGGTTGCGACCTTCTCGCCCGGGCGGACCACGAAGCGGTCTCCCACATGGAGCTGCTCCACGGGCACGCGCCGCTCGGCACCGTCGGCGTCGAGGACGGCCACGTCCTTGGCGCCCAGCTCCAGCAGGGCCTCGAGCGCAGCCCCGGCGCGACTCTTGGCGCGCGCCTCGAAGTAGCGCCCCGCGAGAACGAAGACCGTGACCGCGGAGGCCACCTCCAGGTAGATCTCGTCCCCGCGCTCGCCCGCCTCGGGGATCAGGTCGAACGCCATCGTCATGCCGGTCATGCCGGCATCGCCCAGGAAGAGCGCGTACAGGGACCAGAGCCAGGCGGCGAGCGTGCCGACCGAGATCAGCGTGTCCATCGTGGCGACGCCGTGCTTCAGGTTGGCCCAGGCCGCCCGGTGAAACGGCCAGCCGCCCCAGAGCACGACCGGGGTGGCGAGCTGGAGCGCCAGCCACTGCCAGTTGTCGAACTGGAGCGCCGGGATCATCGAGATGGGCAGCACGGGCAGCGCGAGCGCGGCCGAGATCACGAGTCGCCGGCGCAGCGACGCGAGCTCGTCCGACTCCTCCGCGGGCTCCGCCTCAGGCTCGCTCGCCGGCAGGACGGCCGCGTAGCCGGCGGCCTCGACCGCGTCGACGAGCTGCTCGGGCGCCACGGCGGAGGGGTCGAAGTCGACGCTCGCCCGCTCGGTGGCGTAGTTGACCGAGGCGCTCACGCCGTCGAGCTCGTTGAGCCGGCGCTCGACGCGGCTGGCGCAGGACGCGCAGGTCATGCCGGTGATCGGCAGCTCCAGGCGCTCGGGGGTGCGGGGGGTCTCGACGGCCATCGCGAGCCAAGGCAGTCTACTAACCCCCAGGGGGTATGTCAAAGAGGCTGGGTCGCGCGCGCCATGCGGCCGCTCAGCTCGCGCAGCCGCTCGATCAGCTCGGGCGGCTCGTGCACCTCGAAGTCGAAGCCGAGCATCGCGATGCGGATCGCGAGCCAGTCGAGGTTGTCGTCGCTCGACCGGTAGACGCAGCGCTCGTCTCCCAGCGGCTCCACGGTGCCGCCGATCCAGCGCTGGCGGCGGAGCTCGCCCGCGGGCGCCTCGACGGTCACCCGCGCCTCGTAGCGCGCGGGCGCGGCCGACAGGCTCTGCTGCACGTACGCCGCCGCGTCCTTGGCCGGCAGCGGGCGGGGCTCGAAGCGCACGCCCGTCGACGCCGGCCGCGCCATGCGGTCGAGCCGGAACGTGCGCCAGTCGGAGCGCCCGCAGTCCCACGCGACCAGGTACCAGCGCCGCCAGGCGTTCACGACCGAGTGCGGCTCGGCCTCGCGGCGGCTCTGAGCATCGTCGCGCGCGCGATAGGTGAAGCGCACCCGCTCGTGGTCACGGCATGCCGCCGCGATCACGGTCAGGTGCTGGGGGTCCACCTGCGGACCTCCGGTCATCGGGACGGTCATCGTCGAGGTCTGGAGCGCCCGGACCCGCCGGCGCAGCTGCGCGGGCAGCACCTGCTCGAGCTTTACGAGCGCCCGCACGGCCGTTTCCTCGATCCCGGCCACCCCGGCGGCCGCCGTGCGCAGCCCGACCGCGATCGCGATCGCCTCGTCGTCGTCGAGCAGCAGCGGCGGCATCGCGGTGCCGGCGTGCAGCTGGTAGCCGCCGGCCGGGCCGGTCAGCGACTCGACCGGGTAGCCGAGCTCGCGCAGCCGCTCGACGTCGCGACGGATGGTGCGTCCGGACACGCCGAGGCGTTCCGCGAGCTCGGCGCCCGGCCAGTCGCGCCGTCCCTGGAGGAGCGACAGCAGCGTGAGCAGGCGACTCGAGGTGGTCTCGCTCATCGCGAGCATCATCGCTCACATTGAGGACAGATCTTGGCCTAAATGCTTGCCACCCTGTCCCGATGCACCTTCTCCAATCGAGTTCCAGCCCGGCGATCTCCGTCACCGGCCTGGTCAAGTCATACGGCTCGGTGCGAGCGCTCGCGGGGATCGACCTCGAGGCCGCGCCCGGCACCGTGCTCGCCGTGCTCGGACCCAACGGAGCCGGCAAGACCACCGCCGTGCGCGTGCTCACGACACTGCTCCGCCCGGACGCGGGCAGCGCTCGCGTGGCGGGCCTCGACGTCGTGGAGGACGCCGCGCAACTACGGGCGAAGATCGGCCTGGCCGGGCAGTACGCGGCGATCGACGACAACCTCACCGGCGTCGAGAACCTCGTGATGGTCGGTCGCCTCTACGGCGAGCGACGACGCGCGGCGCGCCGCCGCGCCGGCGAGCTGCTCGAGCGCTTCGACCTCTCCGACGCCGGCGATCGCGTGGCCAAGAGCTACTCCGGCGGCATGCGGCGCCGTCTCGACCTGGCCGCCGCGCTCGTCGCGCAGCCGCCGGTGCTGTTCCTGGACGAGCCGACCACCGGGCTCGACCCGCGCAGCCGCCTGGAGCTGTGGACGACGATCGAGGGCCTCGTGGCCGACGGCACCACCGTGCTCCTCACCACGCAGTACCTCGACGAGGCCGACCGGCTCGCCCACCGCATCGCCGTGATCGATCGCGGCCGGGTGATCGCCGAGGGCACCGCCGACGAGCTGAAGGACCGCGTCGGCGGCGAGCGCGTCGAGGTCACGCTGACCCATCCCGCGGCGTCGCACGCGGCCGTGAGCGCGCTCGCCGACATGACCGACGAGCCGCCGCAGACCGAGGGCGAGCTGGTGCGGGTGACCGTCCACGCGCGCAGCGGGGCGATCATGGACGCCGCGCGCCGGCTCGACCGGGCGGGCGTCGGCGTCGAGGACATCGCGGTGCGGCGCCCGACGCTCGACGACGTGTTCCTTTCGCTCACGGGCCATGCGGCCGAGATCGACGACGAGGTGGAGGTGGCGGCATGACCCGCCTGGTTCCGGACACGCTGGTGATGGCCGAGCGCAACCTCGTGCGTCTGCCGAGAGCACCCGACCTGCTGCTCGGCTTCACGGTGCAGCCGGTCATGTTCGTGCTGCTGTTCGTGTACGTCTTCGGCGGGGCGATCGAGACGCCGGGATACGACGACTACGTCGACTTCCTGATCCCGGGGATCATCGCCCAGAACATCGCCTTCGGCGGCTTCGTCACGGCGCTCGGGCTCGCGGAGGACATGACGAAGGGTCTGATCGACCGCTTCCGCTCGCTGCCGACCGCGCGTGCGTCCGTGCTTGCGGGCCGCACGGTGGCGGACATCGTGACGAACACCCTCGCGATCGTGGTCCTGCTCGTCACGGGCCTGATCATCGGCTTCGGCTTCGACGCCGGCGTGCTCGAGATCCTCGCGGGCGTCGGGCTGCTGCTCCTGTTCGGCTTCGCGTTCTCGTGGATCTTCGCCCTGATCGGCATGTCGGTGTCGTCGCCCGAGGCGGCCAACGGCATCGGCTTCACGCTCATCTTCCCGATCACGTTCATCTCGTCGGCGTTCGTGCCGGTCGAGTCGATGCCGGGCGGCCTCGAGGAGGTGGCCGCCGCCAATCCGGTGAGCACGGTGGTGGACGCCCTGCGCTCGCTCTGGCTCGGCAGCCCGGCGGGCGACGACATCTGGCTGTCCGTGGTCTGGTGCGTCGTGCTGATCGCGGTGTTCGCGCCGCTGGCCGTCGCGAAATACCGTAAGACTGCCGCGAGGTGACAAGCGAGCCGACCATCGTCCAGATCGATACCCCGCACGGCGAGGCAAGAGCCCACGTGCACCACGCCGGCGACCCCCGCGCCGCCGTGGTGCTGGGTCACGGGGCCGGGGGTGGCGTGGCCGCTCCCGACCTCGTGGCCGCCACGGACGCCGCGCTCGAGGAGCGGGTGAGCGTGGCGCTCGTCGAGCAGCCCTACCGCGTGGCGGGTCGGCGCTCCCAGGCTCCTGCCCGCCAGCTCGACGCCGCCTGGGAGGCCGTCGTCGACCAGCTGCGCGAGGGGGAGCTCGCCGGCCTGCGGGTGCTCACGGGCGGGCGCTCCGCCGGCGCCCGGGTGGCGTGCCGGACCGCCTCCGCGACGGGCGCCGAAGGCATTCTGTGCATGGCGTTTCCGCTCCAGCCGCCGCGGCGAGCGGGCGGCAAGCCGTCGCCGAGCCGCCTGCCGGAGCTGGAGGCGGTGACCGTGCCGGTGCTGATCGTGCAGGGGGAGCGCGACCGTTTCGGGATGCCGCCCGCGGCGGCCGGCCGAACGGTCGTGGCCGTGCCCGGCGACCACAGCCTCCGAAGCGACCCCGGCGCGGTGGCCGCGGCGGTCGGCCCCTGGCTTGCCGAGGTGACTTGAATGCGCGGCCGGTCCCGGTTCTAGGCCGACCACCCGAGGCGCACGCCGAGCGGGCGAGCGCCGCACCCACCACGCGGTCGATCGTGCGCTTGGCGCGCGCGTAGCCGCGCTGGACCCCGGGACGGGCGAACAGCACCGCCAGCAGGCAGTGCCACACCAGGGCGTCGACGAAGATGAGCAGGACCGCCGCCGGGGCTACCCAACCGGACGCCCCGGCGGCGAGCGTCGGCGTGAGGATGCTGCCGAAGAAGAGCGCCGCCTTCGGGTTGGTGAGGTTCGTGAGCAGGCCGCGGCGGTAGTCGCGCCAGCCGCCCCGGTCGTCGGTCTGCGGCCGGCCGATGGCGGGCGGGTCGGAGGCCGAACGCCAGATCTGGGCGCCGAGGTACACGAGGTAGCCGGCGCCGGCGACCCGGAGCACGGTGCGCGCCCAGTCGACCTGCTCGACGACGAAGCCCAGTCCGAGGAGGGCAGCGGTGGTGAGCAGCACCGCCCCACTCGCCACGCCGGCGGCCGCGGCCAGCGCGGCGCGCCGGCTCTCCGACATCGCCGTCTGGGCGACGAGCAGAACGTTGGGCCCGGGCGAGGCCATCGCCGCCCAGTGCAGCGCGGCGATCGAGAGGAGGGTGGCGGTCGCTGACACCGGCACGTATGGCATCACACCGCCCGGGGATGCCTTGATATGGTCGCGCTCGCCTGGATAGACGGGTCTGTCTCGTCCCTGTCCAGCGCGGTAATCGAGGGTCAAAGGAGGGCACTACCGATGGCGTACGACCCACGGACGGCGACCGGCATCCCCACGGAACCGGTCGGATCTCTGCCCCGGCCGTCCAAGCTCCAGGCCGCCTACGCGGACTACGACGAGGGCAAGATCGAGCGCGAGGAGCTCGAGAGCCTCCAGGACGAGGCCGTCAAGGACTCGATCGAGAACATGGAGGCCACCGGCTGCCCGATCGTCTCCGACGGCGAGCAGCGCTGGTCGAGCTTCGCCACCTACCCGGTCACGGACACGCTCGCGGGCACGGGGCTGGCCGATCATCTCGGGCCTGGCGGCCAGTACTTCGCGATCTTCGCGGACGGCCACCACCGCCAGCTCCCGAAGCTCGTGAGCGGCCCCTTCACGTACAAGACCTACGCGGGGGACACGCTCGCCAAGTCGATCAAGTTCGCGAGCGGGCCGATGAAGCAGGCGGTGATCGCGCCCTCGATGCTCGCCCTGCTCTACCCGCTGAACGAGGAGGTCGAGGGCTACCCGCGCGACCAGTTCGAGGAGGACCTGACGAACGAGGCCGAGAAGGACATCCGCGGCGCCTTCGAGGCGGGCGCGAAGCGGGTCTCTATGGACTTCACCGAGGGGCGGCTCGCCACCCGGGAGGATCCGCGCAACCCCTGGACGGGCGCCGGGATGCTGCCGCACTTCATCGAGCTGATCAACGGCGTGATGGACCGCTTCACGCCCGAGGAGCGCGCGAGGATCGGTCTCCACACCTGCCCCGGCGGCGACCGCGACTCCGTGCACAGCGCGGACGTGCCCTACGCGAACCTGCTGCCGGAGATGTTCAAGATCAACGCCGGCTACTTCCTCATCCAGATGAAGAGCGAGCGTGACAAGGACAGCGTCTACGAGCTGATCGGCGAGCACAGCCGGGAGGACGCGAACGGGGTTCCGCAGATGTGCTACATCGGCGTGATCAACCCGCAGAACCCGCGGGTCGAGAGCCCGCAGGAGGTCTGCGACCAGCTCGTGCGCGCGGCCGACTTCATTCCCAAGGAGCGGCTCGCATCGACGGACGATTGCGGCTTCTCACCGTTCAGCATCGACGAGAAGCCCAACCACGGGTCGCCCGACTACGCGCGCGAAGTGGCCTTCCAGAAGGTCAAGGCCCGGGTCGAGGGCACACGTATGGCGGCCGAGAAGCTCGGCGTCGGCACCGAGGCACTCACCGCCTCCTGAGTTGCGGGAACTGGCACGGCGCGTCGGTCCCGGCTTGGGGGACGGGACCGGCGCCCGGCTCAGCGCGCGAGCACGCCCTCCTTCTCGAGCAGCAGCTCCCCCATGCGGCGCGCGCGTACGGCGGCCTGGCGGTCGCCCTCGCCGGCGGCCACGATCGAACCCTTCATCAGGATGTGCCACTGGTGGGCGAGCGCCTCCGGATCGCCGACGCCCGCCTGCTCCGAGCGAACTCGCACACGAAGCCGCGGATGACCGACAGGTGTGCGACGGCGGCGTGCCGGATCGGATGATCGCGGTCGTCGAACTCGAGTAGCACGTTGATGAACGAGCAGCCTTCGAAGTCCGGCTGCACGAACCACTCGCCGAAGACATCGAAGATCGCGAGCAGGCGGCCGGGGCCCGGCGGCTCGCGGCGCTCCACCTCGGCCTTGAGCCAGTCGACCGTCCAGCGTTCCTCGCGGCGGGCGAGGAAGGCCAGCACGAGCTCGTCCTTCGACGAGAAGTGGCGGTACAGGCTCATCTTCGCCACACCCGACTCGGCGATGATCCGGTCGATTCCAACGGCCCGGATCCCGTGGGCGCTGAACAGCTCGTAGGAGGTGTCCAGGATTCGCTCTCTCGCCGAAGGCCGCTCGGCTGGCGCTCTCTGGGAGAGGGCCATCGGGCGAGCATAGCGCCCGCCCCGGTTCCCGATCAGCCGCTCTTCCTGAAGCGCACGAGCTCCTCGCGGTCGCTGCCGCCCGACACGCTCACGGCGAGCACTGGGCCGACCCCGCGGGCGTAGAACTTGAACTCGAGCACCCTCGGCTCGAGCGGGTTCACGTCGCGGGTCATCAGCACGCGCCGGTAGTGGCCGGCGGGGACCTCGGCCTGCTCGCGCAGGCTCACGATCCGGGCCCGGTCCTCGGCCTCGCCCTTCGTAGTACTCCTGGCGGTAGCGGAGGCCCGGACGCGGCCGCGCCGGCATGATCACTCCCGCCTCGGCGCCGTCCACCCCGGCCTCGAAGGAGCCCTCGGTCGACACCGGCTTGCCGTCCTCGTACTCGGTGGTCGCCTCGCCGAGGTACCAGACGTTGCCGGCGCGGTCCTGGGCGTACCAGTCGTCGGTGACCTCCACGGGCACGCCCTTCTCTGTCACCACGTCGCGCACGACGCGCGCCCTCACGCCGTTCGCGATCAGCTTGGTCCGCGGGGTCACGGTCACGACCACCTTCTGGCGCGTGCCCTCGGAGTCGGTCTCCCGGTAGACCCAGCGGCTGCCGACCCGCATCGGCCAGTAGGGATTCGTGATCCGGGTGGTGAAGTCGGCGGGGTCGAGCGTCACCCGCTCGCCTCCCTGCGGCAGGCCGCCGCCCTGGCGCTGCGCGGAGGCGGCCGCTCCGAGGGCCGCCCCCGCGCACAGCACCGCCGCGCCCGCAACGAGGGCGCGTCGCATCAGTCGTCCCCGCCGGACCCGTCGTCCTCGCCGGAGCCGTCGTCGTCGCCCGCCGAGCCGAGGACGTTGAAGTCCTCGTCGAGGTGGACGTCGACCTGACTGCCGTCGGCGCGCGTGACCTCGACCTCGTAGGCGCCTTCCTCGTCGCCCACCTCGGTCTCCGTCACCTTCCCGCCGCCGGTCTCCGCGAGCGCCGCCGCGCTCGCCCGGTCGAGCGCCTTGCCGGCGATCGGCTTGTCGCTCCCGTCGTCGTCGCCACCGGCCGCGCCCGCGATGGCCGCACCGCCCACGGCGAGCACGGCCACCGCGGCCAACGCGATGAGCCCTCCCTTGACCTTGTCCCGCATACCACCGTCTCCTCTCGCCTTGTTCGACTCTACGGGGAGCACGCTACGAGCGTCTCGTGAGATGACGATGAGCCGCCGGGGCGGCCCGGCGGACTGATGCCATCACTCCGGTCCGGGCCGAGCCCGGCCCCTCGTGCACTGCCAGAATCGAGCTCGTGCCCGCCTGGTTCGACCCCGGCGTCTTTGCCCTGCTGGCCCTCGCGGTCGCGCTGTACGTGCGCGCCGTGCGCGTCGCCCGGGAGCGCGGGCTCGAGGTCCCGGCGCTCCAGCAGGCGGCATTCTTCGCCGGGATCGCGTTCTGGACGGCCGCGCTGCTCTCCCCGGTGGACGAGCTCGCCGAGGACCTGCTGAGCGCCCACATGGCGCAGCACCTGCTGCTGGCGGAGCTGGGCGCCCCGTTCATCCTCATCGGCCTTCGCGCCCCCGTGCTCTTCTTCTACCTCCCCCGCCCTGCCCTCGTGAGCCTGGCGCGTCGGCGGCGGCTGCGGCGCGTGCTCAGCGCGATCTCCCGGCCGCTGGCGGCGATCGCGATCTACGCGGTCGTGCTCTATGCCTGGCACTTCGCGCTGCTCTTCGAGGCCGCCACCGAGAACCCGCTGATCCACGCCCTCCAGCACCAGTCGTTCATCGCGATCAGCGTGCTGGTGTGGCTGCCCGCGCTCGAGCCCGCGCGCCGCCGCGTGCCGGGCGCGCTCTGGAAGGCGGGCCACATCATCGGGGCACGGACGGTCGGCATGTTCCTCGGGATGGCGTTCATCATCATGCGCTCGCCGGCCTACCCGCTGTACGCCGAGAGCGCCCCCGAGCACGGCCTGACCGGCCTCCAGGACCAGCAGATCGCGGGCGCGATGATGCTCACGCTCGACCTGCTGATCGTGTTCGTGGCGCTCGGGTACTTCTTCTGGCGCTCGGCCGAGGATCACGATCGCGCCGAGGCGCTGGAGCGCGCCCGCGCCCGTTCTCAGTAGCGGCGGCGCAGCAGCCTGCGGGCGGGCGGGCGCCGGAAGCTCGCCTGCCCCAGGGCGGCGTTGAAGCCCACGAGCGCGAGCTCCGACGCCGCGCCGGCCGCGCTGAGCACGTTCAGGCGACGCTTCAGCCGCGCCGCGTCGTGCGGCGTTTGGGGAGAGGGCGTGCTCCCGTCCTCGAGCGGGACCGCTCCGTCCGGGGCGCTGCGCGCGAAGCGCACGCCCTCGATCGCGGTGGCCACCCCGGTGACCACCACCGCCGCCAGCGCCGCGTCCTTGCCCTTGGCGAGCGCGCGCTCACGGCCGGACAGCGCGCTCGGGCGCGCCTCGTTCATGCGAGCGCCGACCCAGCCGGCGACCACGGCCACGAGCGAGGCCGAGTTGATCCAGCCGTAGCGCCGCCAGGCGCGATTCACGAGCTTGCCGCGCTCGCGCTGGTCGCTGACCTCCGAAAGCGCGGGATGGAGCGCCACGCGGCCGTAGAGGTTCCCTCCCAGCATCGCCGCGATCCCTGCGTCGTGCGCGGCCCTGCCCGCGCTGCTGACCGTGTCCGATGGAACTCGAAGTTGCATGGGGTCGGTCGTACCCGAGGTCGAGCGCACTACTCGTCGGGTACGCGCCGGGGTCGGGGGTAGCGTTCCGAGGCAGTGATCGTCGATCGCGCCATCTACGTGGACGGTCGCCGGACCTCGGAGCCGACCGATCTGCGCGCGATGGACGAGGAGTGCCGCAGGGGCGGGGGCATCGCCTGGATAGGCCTCTACCGGCCCGACGAGAAGGAGTTCGAGGCGGTGGCCCGCGAGTTCGGGCTGCACGAGCTCGCCGTCGAGGACGCGGTGCATGCCCACCAGCGGCCGAAGCTCGAGCGCTACGGCGAGACGCTCTTCTGCGTGCTGAGGCCGGCGCGCTACATCGACGAGACCGAGACGGTCGAGTTCGGCGAGGTGCACGTGTTCGCGGGCGGACACTTCGTGATCACCGTCCGCCACTCGGAGTCGCCGGACCTGGCGGAGGTCCGGCGGCAGGCTCGAGGCGCGGCCCGACCTGCTGCGGCGCGGACCGGTGGCGGTCCTGCACGCGATCATGGACCGCGTCGTGGACGACTACCTCCCGGTGCTCGCCGGCGTCGAGAACGACATCGACGAGATCGAGGACGAGGTCTTCGGCGGCAGCACCGACGTCTCGCGGCGAATCTACGAGCTCTCGCGCGAGGTGATCGCCTTCCAGCGCGCGAGCAAGCCGCTGCCGCCCATGCTCGAGCGCCTGATGCGGGCCCGCGCCGTGGACGAGGAGGAGCGTCGCTACCTGCGCGACGTCGAGGACCATGCGCTGCGCGTGGTCGACCAGGCCGACGCCTTCCGGCAGCTGCTCCAGAACATCCTGAGCGTCAACCTCACGCTCGAGACGAAGTCGCTGACCGAGATCTCGAACGAGCAGAACGAGGAGGTCAAGAAGATCTCGGCCTGGGCGGCGATCCTGTTCGCGCCGAGCCTCGTCGGCACGATCTACGGGATGAACTTCGACCACATGCCGGAGCTCGGCTGGCAGCTCGGCTACCCGTTTGCGCTCGCGCTGATGCTCGCGCTCGGCTTCACGCTCTACCGCACGTTCAAGTACCGCGGCTGGATCTGATCACGCCGGGTCGCCGATCCAGTAGCGCGGACCCGGCCCGCGCGCAGCCCGCGCGGTCGCCGGGGTTGGCCAGACGGCAGCGGTCGAGCGACAGGCAGCCGCAGCCGATGCACTCGGTCAGCCCGAGCTTCAGGCGCTCGAGCTCCGCGATCCGCTCGTCGATGCGGGATGTCCACTTGCTCGAAAGCTGCGACCAGTCGCGCCGGGTGGGCGCGCGGTTCTCGGGCAGCTTGGCGAGCTCGGCGGCGATCTCGGCGAGCGTGAGGCCCACGCGCTGGGCGAAGACGATGAACGCGATCCGGCGCAGCACCGGACGCGGATAGCGCCGATGGCCGGAGCCGGCGCGCTCAGAGGTGATGAGGCCGCGCTCCTCGTAGAAACGCAGCGCCGAGGCGGCCACGCCGCTGCGCCTGGCCACCTCGCCGATGGTCATGAGCTCGGACACTTGACATCAAGCTTACTTGAACTTGTAGCCTCGGGACGAGGCATCGGATCCACGTCTTCAGACAGAGGAGGCCACTCAATGGCGCAGACACTCACAGCAAGCGAGCAGATCACCGCCGAGGTCACGTCCTGGCCGGGCGTCGAGGCGGGGCCGGGCCGGCGCGGCGAGTTCGCCTTCACGGTCGGCCGGCGCGAGATCGGCCATCTGCACGGGGACCACGCCGCCCATTTCGGCTTCCCCAAGGAGGTCGGCGCCGAGCTGCGCGAGCAGGGGCGGGTCGGACCGCACCCGGTGGCGCCCCACAAGGCCGCCTGGGGCGCGCGCAAGATCGAGAACGACGACGACGTCCGCGACGTGATCGCCCTGCTGCGCCTCAACTACGACCGCGTGGTTGAGCGGAGCTCATGACGCTCGTCAAGCTCGACACTCAGATCGCGGGACTGCATGCCTCGAGCCCGCAGGCGCTGCCGTTCGCGCCCGCGCTCGACATCCGGGCCTTCCTGCTCACGCGCACACGCGGCAACCTCCTGATCTACAGCGTGGCCACGCTCGAGGCGGACGCGCCGGCGATCGAGGATCTCGGCGGAATCGCGCGTCACTACCTGAACCACCGGCACGAGGCGGCGTTCAGCTCGGACTGGGTGAGCGCGCCGCTGTTCGTCCACGAGGCGGAGCGCGAGTCGGTGTCCGAGAGCGCCCACGTGCGCGCGACCTTCACCAGGCGGCACATGCTCGACGAGGACTTCGAGGTGATCCCGACGCCGGGCCATACGGCCGGCGCGACCGCCTATCTCTGGGACAGCGGCGAGCATCGCTTCCTGTTCACCGGCGACACGATCCTGCTCGACGACGGCGAATGGGTGGCGGCGGTCCTCGACTCGAGCGACCGGGAGGCGTACGCCGCGAGCCTCGAGCTGATGCGGGAGCTCGACTTCGACGTGCTCGTGCCCTGGGCGGCCACGGGCGGTGAGCCGTACCTCGCGGTCACCAGCCAGGCGGACGCCCGGCGCCGGATCGACCGGATTCTGCGGCGGCTGCGGCGCTGACAGCAGGCTTTGTGCAAATTTGTTGCCGGAAACGGCAGATCCGTTCTAGGGTGGTAAGACGGCCGGGGCGCCCCCGCCCTTGCCGGCCATGGCCTGGCCGACTCATAGAGGTGAACAGTGCATTACCGCCCCGCAGCCAATCGGCGAATCGTCACGCGCGCGCTCCTAGTCTGCGCCGCCACGGCGCTCTGGCTCGCCGCAGCGACACCCGCCAACGCCCAGTTCGCGTTCAACACCTTCATCACGCAGGGTGACGCGACCACTGGCTGGGTCACGGACACGAACACCCCGCCCGGCGCGACCGACCAGCTCTCGCTGCAGCTGTTCGTGAACGGCTCCTCGAGCCAGGATCTCGACGACGCGGCGCGGGCGCTGTTCACCGGCGTCCCCGCGGAGCCGCCGGCCGAGCCCCCGAGCTTCTTCTTCAAGGTCTCGACCGCAGGCGCCAGCGGCGGCTCGGTGCGCCTCCTGATCCGGTTCAGCGACGGCGGAAACGGCGAGCTGCGGCCGCTCAGCTTCCAGGCCGGCGACTGGTCGTTCGTGAACGGCGCCGGGCCAAACTGGGACACCACCGGCGGCAGCTGCGGCTATCAGACCACGCAGACCTACGCGCAGGTGGTGGCCTGTCACCCGGGCGCGCAGGTCACGAGCGTCGAGATCCTGAACGACAGCGGCTGGCTCTACCCCGGGGGCTTCAGCACGCTGGTGGACAACATCAGCTACGCGGGCGTGACGCTGAGCGGCCCGGCGGCGCCGGTCGCCGACGCGACCGTGAACCTGACGCAGCTCTCCGGCGACGTGGTGGTGCGGGTGCCCCAGGCCGTTGGCGGGCAGGCGCCGCCGATCGGCACCGCCTCGGGCAGCGTCGCCCAGATCAAGGGGACGTTGAGCCTTCCGCTCGGAAGCGTGATCGACAGCAGCGACGGTCGGGTCAAGCTGTTCGCCCTGCGCCGGAACCGCCGGCAGGTAGGCAACTTCAGCGACGGGCGCTTCCGGGTGCGCCAGTCGGACGACGGAGAGGTGCTGCTCACGCTGCGCGGCAGGCTCGACTGCGGCGCCCGCTCCGCGGGCGCCCCGCGCGCCGAGGCGTCGGCCCGGCGCAGGCGGCTCTGGGGCAGCTCGCGCGGCAGGTTCCGCACGCGCGGCAGCTACTCCTCGGGATCGGTGCGCGGCACCAAGTGGCTGACGGTCGACCGCTGTGACGGCACGCTCACCGTCGTTCGCGAGGGGGTCGTCCAGGTGCACGACTACGGCACCGGGGATCGCGTGCTGGTGCCCGCCGGCAAGTCCTACTTCGCGCAGGCGACGCCCTAGCTCGTTATTCGTCCTGGGTTCACCCCCCAGGAGGGGGTCAACCCAGGACGAGTGACCTTTCGCGGCGCCGCGGCTAGCCGGGCGACATGCGAGCGTAGCCGGGCCGGGCAGCTGTCCTGTCCTGCCCGGCTGGTGGCCGGGTAACCCAGGACAGCGGCGAGAAGCGCGGGGCGCAGCCTTACCCAGCCCAGATCCGGTCGAAGCCGGCCCCCCGTGCTGGGCGTCGAGGATGGGCGCTGGCCTCTCGCACCTTGTTGGTTAACCCCTCCGATCGCAGCGTCCTGAGTTTGTACGCCAGGAGCGTGCAAAGCCAGGACGCGTCGCGAGCCAGGGCCGCACGACAGCCAGGGCCACGACGGCGATCCCCACCCAGCCGGGTCCGCCTCGGCCCGTCCGAAACGCCCAATGAGAAGCGAGAGGGCGCGCCTAGCGCCTGCACCAGCGCCCTCACGCGTTGACATCCGCGAGCGCGGGTCTGAACATGGTTCGGAGAGCCCCTGGCCAGGTGGCCCCCCGCTCTCATGGACGAGCAACTCGAACGCCACTGCGACAACGTCGTCGATGCAGCCTGCGACGGCGAGATCGTCTTCTTCCTCGGCGCGGGCGTGAACCTCTGTGGCCGTCCCAAGGACGTGGAATGGGAGCGGGGCGGGAAGTACCTGCCGACCGGCCAGGAACTGGCCGACTACCTGGTCGAGCGCTTCCGACTGCCCGTCGAGGGGCAAGCGGACCTGGCGCGCGTGGCTCAGTACGTGAGCGCCGAGCGCGGCGCGGGCAAGCTGCGGAAGGAGCTTCACGAGCTCTTCGACGTCGACGGCGCGCCCACGCAGATCCACCGCATCCTGGCCCGGCTCCCGCACCTGCTCGAGGCCGGCGCGGCACGCTTCCCGCACCAGTTCATCATCACCACGAACTACGACGACGTGCTCGAGCGCGCCTTCCGCGAGGAGGACACGCCGTTCGACCTGCTCGTCTACATCGCCCACGGCGAGCATCGCGGCCGCGTGCTGCACATCCCCCACGGCGGGGCGCCGACGGTGATCACCGAGCCGAACAAGATGGTCGAGCTCGGCCTCGAGCGAACGGCGATCCTGAAGATCCACGGCGCGATCGATCGCGAAGGACGCCGACCGAGACAGCTGGGTGATCACGGAGGAGCACTACGTCGACTACCTGACCCGGACGGACATCTCCACCTGGATGCCGGTCGGGCTCTCGAGTCGCCTTCAGGAGAGCAATCTCGAGTGCCTCGGCTACAGCCTGCGCGACTGGAACCTGCGCGCGATCCTGCGCCGGCTGCGTCAGGACCGGGCCGAGGGCTGGAAGTGGTGGGCGGTGCAGCTCGAGAGCGCCGAGCTCGACCGCTCGGTGTGGATCAAGCAGGACCTCGAGATCCTCGACGCCGATCTCGACGTCTACGCGGACACGCTCGAGGCCGCGCTCGAGAAACGGCCGCAGCGCGGCAACGGCGCCGGCGCCGAGGGGCCGTGACGAGCGGCGCACCGCCCGCGGACCCCTTCGTGGGGCTGCGCGCGTTCGAGGCCGACGAGTGGGACCGCTTCTTCGGTCGCGCGACCTGGACGAAGATCGTGGTGGGCAACCTGGTCGCGTCGCGGCTGACGCTGCTGTACGGCGAGAGCGGCGTGGGCAAGACCTCGCTTCTGCAGGCCGGCGTCGAGCATCAGCTGCGCCAGTCCGCGTCGAACGGCGGCCCGCGGCCGCGCCGCTCGCAGCTCGTGCCGGTGGTGTTCCGCGCCTGGCAGGGGGACCCGGTGAGGCCGCTCATCGACGCGGTGTGGGCCCGCGGAACGACCGACGGCCCCGCACCCGACTCGCTGAGCGATGCGCTGCGCGAGGTCGCCCGCGAGCGGGAGGCGCGCGTGGTGCTGATCCTCGACCAGTTCGAGGAGTACCTGCTCTACCACGGCCACCGCGAGGGGCCGGGCAGCCTGCCGTCGGAGCTCGCGCGCGTGCTCGAGGAGCCGCGCCTGCAGGCGGCGGTGGTGATCTCGATCCGCGAGGACGCGCTGTCGCGCCTCGACTCGCTCAAGCGCGCGATCCCGCGCCTGTTCGACAACCTCCTTCACCTGGAGCCGGTGGACACGGCCAGCGCGAGCGAGGCGATCACGGGGCCGATCGCCTGGTACAACCGCCAGCACCCCGGCGCCGAGCAGGTGGAGATCGAGCAGCCGCTCGTGGACCGGATCCTGCGCGAGGTGAGCGGGAACCGCGGCGAGGACGCGAACGGAGAGCCGGCCGTCGAGCTCGCCTACCTGCAGCTCGTCCTGGAGCGCATCTGGCAGGAGGCGCAGGCGCAGGGCACGACCCGGCTCGGCACCGCGCTCCTCGACCGCCTGCCGGGCGGCGCCGAGGAGATCATGCGCGACCACGTGCGGCGTGCGGTGCAGGAGCTCGACGGCGAGGAGCGCGACATGGCGGCGGAGGTGTTCCGGTATCTCGTCACGCCGTCGGGCTCGAAGATCGCCTACACCGTGGCCGACCTGGCCGGGCAGACCCGCACGGACCAGGCCGCGCTCGAGGCCCTGCTCGGCGAGCTGTCCTCGCAGGACGCCCGGATCCTGCGGCCGGTCGGGGTGCTGAGCGGCGGCGAGGTCGAGCCGGGAGTCGAGATCTACCACGACAAGCTGGCCGATCCGATCCTCCGCTGGTGCTCCGACCACAACCGCGAGCGGGAACGCGAGCGCGCGCAGCTCGAGGCTCGCGAGGCCGAGCGCAGGCGCAGGCGCCGCTTCGCGATCGCGGGCGGGATCGTGTTCGTGGGGATCGCGATCGGGCTGCTCGCCCTGCTGCTCTGGCAGACCACCCGCAACAACGAGCTCGAGCGCTCGAGCCGGCTGGCGAGCGCCTCGGGGGCGCAGCTCGAGCGCAACCCCGAGCTCAGCGTGCTGCTCGCGCTGGAGGCCGTGGAGGAGGACGCGCGCGACGTGACCGTCGAGGCCCTGAGAGCGGCGCTCGTTGAATCGCGCCTGCGCCGGGTCTTCCCGCCGGCGCCGAACCGCTCGGTGATCACGTCGATCTCGATGACGCCGGACGGCCAGACGCTCGTAACCGGGGCGAGCGACGGCCAGGTGCGGATCTGGGACGTGCCGACCGGCAAGACCCGCGCGGGTCCCTTCAGGGGACCCGAGGAGGACGTGATCAGCGACATCGAGATCAGCCGCCGGGGTGAGCGCTTCCTCGTGACCTCGGCCGGAACGACCCACATCCGCGCGCTGGGCGACGGCAACCTGGTGGGCAGCGTGCCCAGCCCCGGCCCGGACGCGGTGGTGGAGGACGCGGACTTCACCGCGGACGGCAACACGGTCGTCGTCGCCTACCGGAGCGGGCTCGTCCGCCGCTGGCAGGGGCGCGGGGAGCCGCGCAACCGGGTCCGGAACCTGACCACGCTCGACTCCGAGGTCACCTCGGTGGCGGTGGCCCCCGACGGAGGGCAGGCGATCGTGACCGGCTCGAACGGGGCGTTCCTCCTGCGGCCCGTTGCGCCGGGGGTGACCGCGAGGCGGCTGGTCTCCGGCTCCCCGATCGCCACCACCGCCTTCAGCCAGGACGGCCGGCTCGCCGTGCTGGCCGCGCGCAGCGGCGCCGTCTATCTCTGGGACGGTCGCCTCGATCGCGACCCGCGCCGCCTGAAGGGGCATAAGCAGGCCGTGAACCTCGCCGTCTTCAGCCCGCGCGGGAACCTCCTCGTCACGGGCAGCATGGATCAGACCGCCCGGATCTGGGACACCGCCACCGGGGAGCTCCGCACGGTGCTCGGAGGTCACAACGGAGGCGTGCGCGGGCGTGGCGTTCGCCCAGAACGGGAAGCGCGTGGCCACCTCGAGCATCGACGGCACCGCGCGCGTCTGGGTGCCCTCGAGCGGTCGCTTGGTGCTCGTGCTGCGCGGACACGCCGGACCGGTCAAGCGTGTCTTCTTCGGAGCGGGCGGGCTGCCTCGCCACGATGTCCCGGACCGAGGGCAAGGCGCGCGTCTGGGAGGTCGACCCGGGACGGGACGCCGGCCGCAGCTCCGACCAGGCCGCCGGTGGGTCCGCCCGGTCGAGGAGCGTGGCGACAAGCGCCGACGGCGAGCTGCGCGCCGTGACCCGCGGGAACGTGACCGAGGTGCGCGAGCTGAGCACGAGGCGACGACTCACGTCGCTGGTGCACACGGGCACCAGCGACGTCGCGTTCAGTCCCGACGGGGGCGCGATCGTCACGTCGGGCCGGGATTCCGCGCGCGTCTGGGACCCGCGAACGGGCCGGGCGCTGGCGGTGCTTGGCGAGCACGCCCGGCCCGTGCTCCGCTCGAGCTTCTCGCCCGACGAGCGCGGCAGGTTCGTGCTCGAAGTGAGCGACGACGGCTGCGCCAGGCTGTGGCTCTGGGGCGTCGGCGGCGGGGCGCTGGCCGCGCGCTTCCCGCGCGTGCCCTGCCAGGAGCTGGCGGCGCCGCCGGCGACGAGCGGATCGTCTCGGCCCGCTTCGCCTCGGACGGGCGCGAGATCGTGCTCACCGACCAGGCCGGGCGCGTGCGCGTCTACGACTGCCGCATCTGCGGCGGCGCGGACGAGCTGATGGCGCTGGCACGTCAGCGCCTGGCGCGGGCCCGCTCGGGAGCGGGCCGCGAGCTCGAGGCGTCCGAGTTCTCCCCGTAAGGCCGATCGCGGCCCCCGGATTCGTCCCCCTATCCAGCCCGGTCCCGCGCTTGGGCGGGGTCATAGCGATCTCCCGACGCCGTGAGAACCGGCGCGCCTACTCGAGGATGGTCGTGACCTGCTCGCTCACGTTTCCCTGCGCGTCCGCCGCGCTCGCCAGCACCCGGTAGCTGCCGTCCTCGAGCTGCAGTGGATGCACGACCTCGCCGCTCGGGGCATCGACCGGCACCGTGTCGGTGTACGGCGGCAGCTCGTCGGCGAGCGAGTCGAGCGTGAGGATCAGCCACGCCGGCTCGGGGCCGGCGACGGCCGCGGGGAAGCGGTACGAGATCAGCGCGCGCTCGCCCTCGCGGCGGACGGTGATCTCCGGGGCCGGCGGACCGGGGACGACGGGCTCGGGGCCGCGCCGCCGGCGGATCTCGTCGCACTCCTCGTGGAAGGTCGCCGGGTCGCCCCACTTGTCCTGGTGGGCGGGGCCGCGCGGGCTGTTCGACTCGAGCTTGTGACGGGCCTTGGTCGATCCCCAGCGTCCCGGCCACGCTACCCAAGGCGGATCGTCGTCGCCGATCACGTCGAGCGTGGCGTCCGCCACCTCCGGGCCCTTCCCGTCCGCCTGGTCGGCGACCACCGGAGCGTCGTGGCTCCCGGCCGACGCGAACGACGCCTGGGAGCCGCGGGCGACGTATACGATCGGCCGCTCGCCGCGCGCCTCGACGAGGTCCCAGCCGCAGCGCTGCCCGTGGCTGTGCTGGGCGAAGGCCATCGCGCGCGGCCTTCCCCCCGGGCCGATCCTGACCTGCACCATCTCCCAGTCGCCCTCGTGCAGTCCGAAGCCGAGGAACGCCTTGTTGTTGAACAGGTAGAAGAGCCAGTACTGGAGCCACCAGCCGCCGCCCTCCTCATCCGGCACGGCATGACCGTGGATGCGGTCCGCCAGCTCGCCGCGGTGCATCTCGCGCGCCTGGGCCACGTAGTCGCGGCCCAACGCGTCGATGTAGTCGGAGCGCGCCGCGCGGGTGTCGTCCGTGTAGCGCGGCCAGCCCAGCAGTTCGAGCCGGAGCTGCTCGTTGCCCGCGGCCCCGGCGCTGGCGAGCACCGTCCCGTCCGCGCGCTTCAGCTCGTTCCCCCGCCCGGCCTGCGAGACCCGGTCGGTCATGATCGCCGGCGAGTCCGCCATGAAGCTGCCCTGCGAGTCGTAACGCAGCACCGGCAGGTGGCGCTCGAGCAGCTCCCTGGCGTCGAGGGCCTCAGGCATGACCCGCTCTCCACAGGCCGGTAGGGTCGCCGCGGTGGATATCCCGGTATTCGTGTCCTGCCCCACCAGCCTCACGAAGGAGCAGGACGCCGCACGGTCGATGGTCCTCCGGCAGCTGAGGCGCTTCAATCTCGAGCCACGGGCACTCGGTCGCTCGGACTACCCCACCGAGCTGCCGCTGCGCGAGGTGCTCCTGCTCGCCAGGCATTGTTCCGGCGGCGTGATCCTCGGCTTCGAGCAGTACCGGAGCCTGACGGGTGTCCGCAAGCCGGGAACGGCCGACGAATCCGGTCACGAGGATCCGGTCCCGTTCCCAACCTCCTGGAACCACCTCGAGGCGGGCATCCTGTTCGGGCTGACCCTGCCGATCCTGATCTTCCGGGAGGACGGGATCGAGGGCGGGGTCTTCGATCCGGGCGTGACCGACGTCTTCATCCACCCAATGCCCTCGCCGTCGGACGACTCCGCGCGGAAGGCGGCGCTCGGCGACGTGTTCCTGAAGTGGCAGTCGGACGTCCGCGGTCACTACTACCGCACCTAGGCTCTAGGTTTCCGTGCCCGGTGCGCGGGCCCTCGTGGGCTTGTCGAAATGTGGCACGGAAGCCATTTCGTGTCAGACCGTCAGCGGCCGCTGCTTCTCGAACTCCGCCGACGCCGCGCCGACCACCGTGCGCTGCGGGCTCTGCTCGTCGGGCATGCGCTCCAGGATCGCCTCGTGGAACACCGCGTAGTCGCCCTCGAAGCTGCCCTTGTCCCAGACGGCGAGCAGGTTCTCGGTGAAGAGCCCGTTGCTCACGCCGTCGAGCGAGAGCTGGTCGTCCTTGCAGCCCGAGATCAGCTGGACGGTCGCGCCCACCTCCACGTCGTCGCCCTCCGGGTGCTCTCGCTTGATGGCCGCGTACTCGTCGCGGTGCGCGCGGAACGTCTTCGCCTGCACGTCCGCCGGCAGCTCCTTGGTGGCGCGATCCTCGTCCTTGCGGATCTGCGCGTAGCGGTCCTGTCCCGCGCGCGTCACCGATCCGCTGTGGCAGGAGTCGGACAGCACGAAGATCCGCACGCCCGGCTTGAACTTGGACCAGAGGGAGAAGAGCTCGTCGTCGAGGAGCTGGCGGTCGTACAGGACCCAGGTCTCGTCGCGGCGGTCCGACTCCTCGTTGTCCGGATCGGGCATCTGGCCTCCGTGGCCCGAGTAGGTGATGAACAGCAGGTCGCCCGAGTCGAGCTTCTCGGAAGCCTCCGAGATCGCCGCCGACACGCCGTCGGCCGTGGCGTCGGAGGCCAGGATGGTCTGCGCGTCCAGGCCGGCGGCGTCCGCCAGGTCGTGCATGTCCTGGGCGTCGAACTCGCAGGCCACGAGCGCGCCGTCCCAGCCCTCGTAGTGGGCGGGGTCGACGTGGTTGAGGCCGATGTTGATGCTGACTGCGTTGGGCACGTGCCCTCCTTTCCTAGCGTCTGGATGTCCGACGGCGGCGTGGCGCAGGCGTCTCCGCCCCGTCCGCTGCCGCGTTGTCTACGGAGACGAGCCGGTAGAGCGGGTCGCCGTAGTGCTGATACGCCCCCCACGAGCGCACGCCTCCGCCGACGTTCGCGATCGCCTTGCGGGCGCCCGTCATGGCCCGGTACATCGGGAGCGGCGCGCCCTTCGGGCTCGCCGACAGGCCGAGCAGCCCCTCGTAGAGATTGGTGGCGAAGCTGCGGGCGGCCTCGTCGTCCACCGGCCAGGCGGTGCACACGAAGTTGCCCACGCCGCGTTCGAAGAAGGACTCAGCGAAGCTCGGCGCGAGGTCGACCGAGCGATTTCCGGCACGGTCGGGCGTGATCCCGGACTCGCAGGCGTTCGAGAACACGAACTCGGGCACGCGGTCGATGCGGCGCAGCTCGCGCGCCGACAGCGACGCGCCGCCGCCGAAGATCCAGCCGGACGCCGGTGGGTCGTCGCGGTTGTAGAAGCAGTGTCCGGCGAAGTGCAGGACGTGGAAGCGCTCGAGGATCAGGTGACGCAGCACGGCGGTGCGGGTGGCCTGACGCGGGCCGAACAGGCGCACGACCTCGACGCGTGCCGGTCCCACGTCGTTGACACGCTCGAACAGGTCGGCCACGGCGATGCCCTCCTCCTCGGCGCCCGGAAGCGGCGCATCCTCGGCCGGATCGGCCACGACGAGCACGCGCAGCAGCCGCTCCGCAGGCGGCGGCGGCTCGGGAGGAGGCGCGAACGCGGTGCGCAGCTGGCGGGTTAGGCGCCCGCCCACGCCCAGGTGGTCCTCGAGCCAGCCCTCCGGGTCGGGTGCCGCTGGGCGGGCCACGGCGTTGGGCCGCGTCACGAGCTCCCAGTGGATGCGCGCCGTCGAGGCGTCGAGCATCAGCACGATCGGCGCAGGCCCCGACAGCTCGGGGCGCAGGTCGGCCGGGAAGAGGAGCCGGGCGAGGAAGCGGCCCTGATCGCGGCGGCGCTCGGGGTCCGCCTCGTCCACGAGCTGGTCGTTCGCCTCGGTCACGAGCACCGGGTCGAGCGGAATGTCGCGCTCGGGGATCGCGGCGCGGGCGGTGATGGCGCCGAAGCGGTACGAGCTGCCCTCGCGCGAGATCGTGATCCGCGTGGGCGGCCGCTCGGTTGGCTGCGCGCCGCGGCCGTCCGCCCTCCAGCGGGCGCGCAGCTGCTTCTGGTCGCGCGCGCGACCCTCGGCCCGCCAGGCCTTGCTTGCGCCTCGTCGCCGGCGGGCTCGTAGTCGAGCAGGAGCGTGCCCTCGGCGGCGAGGCGCTCCCTCGCCGCGCTCAGCGCACGGTCGGCGTCGAGCAGCTGCTCGGGGTCGTACTCGATGAAGCTGATCCGCTCGAGCCTGGTGCCGGGACGCTGGCCGATGAGCGCCTGGGCCAGGCCCCGGGCCCAGGCCTCGATCGCGTCGACCGCATGCAGGTTGCCGGTGCCCGCGCCGATCAGCACCGTGGCCAGATGGCGGCGCCCGAGCCGGCCCGCCGCCCAGCACAGCTCGCGCGCCGTGACGGTCAGCTCGCCCGCGCCGAAGCGCCCCGGCACCCCCATGCCGGCCAGCACGATCAGGCGGGGCGGCCGTGTCGCGGTGGCCTTCGACCTCGGGTCGACGAGGAAGAACGGCTGACCGAGAGCGCCGGAGATCGTGCCGCGCAGCGTCAGCTGGGTGAGCACGCCCTGCGACGGATCTCCGCCCCCGTTCTCGCCGTCCAGGACGGAGCTGATCGCGCGGTCGAGTGCGAGCTCGGAGGCGGCGGGCTTGACGCCGAGGTAGTGGCCGGCGGCAATCACGTCGACTGGAGGGGAGGTCCCCGCCATCAGCTCGTGGGCCGCGGCGATGTCGCCGTGACGCAGGTCCACGCGGATCGCGGGCGGAGTGGGCCGCTGTCGCGGGCGAGGCGGAGCCGCACGCGACCCGTCGTCGTCCAGCCACCCGCGCACGAGCAGATCCTCGAGGCGCCGCTCCTGGTCGCTCACGAGCCCCTCGTCGGTCGCGGCGCGCGGGCGATCCGGGGCCTGCCTCTCCTCATCGCCTTCGACCGGCACCACGCGCTCGCGCGTGACGATCTGGCGCAGCAGCTGGCGCATGCGCTCCTCGTCCGCCCCGTCGCGCCTGTTCGCGTCCGTCCTCAGGTCGGCGGCGCTCTCGCGCGCCCCGCGTACGGCGGGCGGGGTCGTCTCGAGCGCGTCGGTCTTCCCGTCGGAGAGCAGCCCGGTCAGCGCGTCGAGCACCTTCCTGCTCGTGGTCAGGCCGCCGTGCGAGGTCTGCGCGAAGTACATCGGCACCTCGCCGGCGTCGCCGCTGAGGCGGCCGAGCTCGTGTGCCACGCGGCCGTCGCCCTCGCGGCTGCGCCGGTAGCCGTCGTCCTCGCGCACCCGCGCGAGATCGGAGATGCCCACGCGGGTGTTCTCCCCCGCCCCGGCCACGTAGATCATGCGCTCGGGATCGACGATCGGCCGCAGCCGCTCGTGATGAGCGAGCGCGTTGTCGAGGTGGCGCTGCGAGACCTTGAACGGTGCCCAGGTGCCGGCCTCGTAGAGCTTGTCCATCCCCTTCACCTGAAGCGGCGAGGGCAGCATCTGGTAGGTGCCGACGAAGGTGTTCAGGATGTCGCGGAGCTCGTCGAGCGACATGCGCAGGTCGCCGAGTGCGAGCAGCCGGACCAGCCGCTCGAGACCGCAGATCACGGGCGGGATGTCGAACGAGCCGTGATTGGGGGTGCCGAGCATCACGAGCCGGCCGCCGCGCGCGCCCGGTGAGCCGGCCGTGTCGTCCCACATCGCGTTCCAGCGCTTGGGATGAGCCTGCACGAACGAGCGCGCCACCAGGCCGCCCATCGAGTGCGCCACCAGGTGGACGGGCTCGCCGCTCGGGAACCAGTTGGCGATCGCGCTGTTGAGCCCGTCGGCGGCGAGTCGCAGGTCCTTGCGCCAGTCGTACCAGAAGGCGCGCACGCGCCAGCGCTCGGACAGCGCCAGCAGCAGCTCGCCGTAGTAGCGCTTGAGGATCCCCGACGCGTGGACCGTGTAGCGCTCGTCGCGCTCGGCCAGCCCCTTCTCCTCCAGGGCGAGTCGCGCCAGCCCGCCGCCCAGGAGCTTGAGCGCCTGCACCCACACGAGCGAGCTCTTGCCGCGCCGGTCGACCGCCGTCAGTCCCGAGCCCATGATCCCGTGCAGCACCACGACGTTGCCGAGCGGCGGCTCGGCGGCCCGGCGCAGGTTGCGCCGCAGCGCGCGCTCGTGCATGCGCGCGTAGCGCTCGTCGCCGAAATGGGCGACGAGCACCTCCTCCTGATGCACGGTCGGCCGGCTGAGCAGCCGCGCCAGCTCTTCGGGGTCGGCGGCCTCGACCTGTGCGACGAATTCGCGCTCGTCCATGGGGGTCGACCGACCATCTCAGCTCGGTGGGTGCGAACACAAACGGCAGTAGGCTGCGGCGATCGCTTCCTACTCCGTCAACGAGCGCGCGCTCGCCCGCGCACGCGAGCTGATCGAGGCCCGCCAGTACGTGCTCGACAGCGACTGGGGCGACGTGCAGCCCCGCGCCGCCGCCGAGAACGCCTTCCTCGAGTCGCACTCGTGGGAGGAGTACGCCGAATGGCATCTCGGCCTCACCGAGGGAGCGACGGACGAGACCAAGGCCCGCTACGCCTTCGTGTACGGCGACTTTCGCCGGCTACATCGGACCGGCCTGATCGCGTGCCACTACCGGGCGGCAGAGTGGCGGCACAAGGAGATCGAGCTGGCGGCCCACGAGCTGCTCCAGCTGCTCGACTCGACGAGCGCCTGATCCACGCATCAGGGGCGGGCGCGTGTTACGTTCGTCCGAAGGACTCGGCCGATGGACTTCCACATCCTCGGGCCGCTCGAGGCGACCGACGGCAACGCGCCACTCGCCCTGGGCGGCTCCCGACAGCGAGCGCTTCTCGGAGTGCTGCTCCTGCACGCGAACGAGGCCGTCTCGAGCGACCGCCTGATCGACGAGCTGTGGCCCGGTGAGCGCTCGGACCAGGCGATCAAAGCGCTCCAGGTGGCCGTCTCGCGACTGCGGAAGATCCTCGAGCCCGGTACCCCCGCCGGCGAGAGCCGCGTGCTCCTGACGCGCTCGCCGGGCTACGAGCTGAGGGTCGACCCCGAGCGGCTCGATGCCAAGCGATTCGAGGCGCTCGTGGGCGAGGGGCGACGCGCGCTGGCGGCCCACGATCCGCGCGCCGCCCGCGCGAAGCTGGACACGGCGCTCGAGCTCTGGCGGGGCCCGCCGCTCGGCGACCTGGCCTACGAGTCGTTCGCCCAGGCCGAGATCGCCCGGCTCGAGGAGCTTCATCTGACCGCGCGCGAGCACCGGATCGAGGCCGACCTCGCGCTCGGCGACCACGAGGAGGTGATCGGGCGGCTGGAGGGGCTGATCGCGGCCCAGCCGCTGCGAGAGCGCCCCCGCGGCCAGCTCATGCTGGCCCTCTACCGCTCCGGCCGCCAGGCCGAGGCGCTCGAGGTCTACTCGGACGCCCGCCGGGTGCTCGTCGAGGAGCTCGGGATCGAGCCGGGACGGCGGCTGCGCGAGCTCCACCAGCGCATCCTCGAGCAGGATCCCGCGCTCGACGCCGCGCCGTCGGCCGGCGAGCCGGCCGCGTCTGCGCCGGGCTCCGACTTCGTCGGCCGAGAGCGGGAGCTGGCGGAGCTGGCCGGCGGTCTCGACGATGTCTTCGCGGGGCGCGGCCGGCTGTTCCTGCTGGGGGGCGAGCCCGGAGTGGGCAAGAGCCGGCTGGCGGAGGAGCTCGGTACCCGCGCGCACGCGCGAGGAGCCGAGCTGCTGGTCGGTCGCTGCTGGGAGGCCGGCGGCGCACCCACCTACTGGCCGTGGACCCATGCGCTCAGGGGTCACGTCCGGGACACCGGCGACGACGAGCTCGAGGCAGACCTCGGAAGGGGCGGCCCCGAGCTCGCCCAGATCGTGCCGGAGCTGCGGCGCCGCTTCCCCGACCTCCCCGCGCCCTCCCCGCTCGAGCCCGAGGGCGCGCGCGTGCGCCTGTTCGACGCCACGGCCGAGTTCCTTCGCGCGTCCTCCGAACGTGTGCCCATCGTGCTGGTGCTCGACGACCTCCACGCCGCCGACGCCGGCTCGCTCCTGATGCTGCGCTTCCTCTCCCGCGAGCTCGCTTCGATGCGCGTGCTGGTGCTTGCCATCTACCGGGACGTCGACCCGATCCCGGCCGGGCCACTCGCCGACATGCTCGCCGAGGTCTTCCGGGAGCATGGAACGAGCCGCCTCTCACTCGCCGGCCTCGCGGAACCGGAGGTCGCCAGCTACGTGGTGCTGACCGCGCCCGAGGTCGCGTCGCCCGAGCTGGCGGCGCGCCTGCACGCGGAGACCGACGGCAACCCCCTGTTCGTCGGCGAGATCGTGCGGCTGCTGGCCGTGGAGGGCGCGCCGCCCGACCCGCAGGTCGACGCCCTGGCGATCCCGCAGACCGTCCGCGACGTGATCGCGCGGCGCCTCGCCCACCTGTCGGAAGAGGCGGGCGACCTGTTGGTGCTGGCGTCCGTGCTGGGGCGGGACTTCTCGCTCGGCACGCTGGTGGCGATGAGCGGCGTGCCCGAGTCCGAGCTGCTCGACGGGCTCGACGAGGCGATCGCGGCGGGCGTCGTGTCAGACCTGCCGGGCAGCCCCGGCCGCCTCCGCTTCGAGCACGGGCTGATCCGGGAGACCCTCTACGACGGCCTCACGAGTGGCCGCCGCATCCGGCTTCACCGCCTGGCGATCGCCGGCCTCGAGCAGCTTCACGCCGACTGGCCCGGCCCGCACCTCGCCGAGCTCGCCCATCACGCGGTGGCTGGCCGGGAGCCGGCGAAGGGGCTTCGCTACGCGCGCGAGGCGGCCGACCTCGCGCTCGACCAGCTGGCCTACGAGGAGGCCGCGCGGCTCTACGGCCTGGCGCTCGAGGCGCACGACCAGCGCTCGGGTCCGGATCCGCACGAGCGCTGCGAGCTGCTCCTGGCGGCCGGAGAGGCGCTCGCCCGCGGCGGCAGCACGGCGGACGCGAAGCGGACGTTCCTCGAGGCCGTCGCGCTCGCGACGAGCGCCCACCTCCCCGAGCACCGGGCCCGCGCGGCGCTCGGCTACGGCGGCAGCAGGTCCGGCTGGCAGCGCGCCGGTGACGACGAGCGGCTGGTGCCGCTGCTCGAGGAGGCGCTGGCCACCATCGGCGAGAGTGACTCGCCGCTCAGGGCGAGGCTGCTCGCCAGGCTCGCCGGGGCGCTCCGCGATCAGCCCACGCTCGAGCCGCGCGGGACGCTGAGTCGCGAGGCCGTCGAGCTCGCCCGCCGGGTCGGGGACACCGACACGCTCGTCTACGCACTGGCCAGCCGGTTCATGGCCGTCTGGGGGCCCGACCCCGGCGAGCTGACGGCGATCACGGACGAGGTGAGCGAGCTGGCCAGGCAGTCGAACGATCCCGACAGGGCGTTCGAGGCGCTCACGCTCCGGGGCGTGCTCGCCTGGACGATGCTGGCCTGGGACGACGCCGGGAGGCTCGACGCCGCCTACGAGGACCTCGCCACCCGGCTGAAGCAGCCCGTCAGGCAGTGGCAGGGGGCGATGGTGAACACGGTGGCGGCGCTGTTCCGGGGCGACTTTGCCGCCGCCGAGCGGCTGGCCACGGAGACGCTCGAGTTCGCGGAGTCCCTCAGCGCGGACGCCGACTGCTCGTACCGGCTGGCGATGTTCGTGCTGCGCCGCGAGCAGGGCCGGCTCGCCGAGGTCGAGGAGCTCATTCGCGACGCCGCCGACCGCTATCCCGGCTACCGGTCGTTCCGCTGCTTCATCCCCCTGCTCGACTGGGAGCTCGGTCGCGAGGAGGACGCGCGCCGGCACTTCGACGAGCTCGCGACGGACGAGTTCGCGGCGCTCCCGCGCGACAGCGAGTGGCTCTTCTGCCTGTCGATCCTCGCCGAGGTGGCCGCGTACCTCGACGACCGTGAGCGTGCGGCCGTCCTCTACCGGCTGCTCGAGCCGTACGGGCACCTGAACGCGATGGCCTCCGGGGAGGTCGCGATCGGAGCGGTGGCCCGTCCCCTCGGCATCCTCGCGACGACGATCGGGGACACGGATGCCGCCGAGCGCCACTTCGAGCAGGCACTCGAGCTGAACGCCGCCGCTCAGGCGCGGCCGTGGCACGCCCACACGCAGAGTGCCTACGCCCACATGCTGCTTGCCCGAGCCCGCCCCGCGGACGCCGAGCGCTCGCGCGAGCTGACCGCCGCCGCCGCCTCCACCTACCGGGAGCTCGGGATTGAGAGCGTCGTCACGTAGCGGCCGCGCAGCTTGCGCCACTCGCCGGCTCGATGGTCGCGGCAGCGCAGCTCGATTCGCCCGGATCGGTGGGTGACGTAGAGCGAGCAGAGCGGATCACTCGGGTCGCGCCGCTTCCCGACTCCCACCAGCGCCGACGCGTTGATCGCGAGGATCGAGCGCCCGCGGGCCAGCTTCGCGCGCTTGATCAGCCCCGGCACCCCGAGCGGCGAGTGGGTGTGACCCGAGAGCCACAGCTTGGCGTTCGGGTGCTCGGCCAGCAGTTCCCGGATGCGCTCGTCCGGCTTGGCGTGGAAGGCCGCCATCGCCGAGGTGAAGTGCAGCTTCGGGTCCCCCATGACCGTGCGGTGGAGCGGCCAGTGGCAGACCACCCAGCAGTCCTTGGTGCTCCGGCCGAGCTCGTCGTCGAGGAACGACAACGTCGTCCGCGAGAGGCGGCCGGCGCGCTCGCCGGGCTCGTTGCGGTCCGGGCCGACCACCACGAGCCGAGCGAACGGAAGCTCGACCGACGAAGTTCTGCGACTCCTGCCCGTAGGCGCGCGCCCAGGCCCGGACGCCGCGCTTGTTGGCGAGGATGTCGTGGTTGCCGAGCACCGTGACCCACCCGCCCGGCAGCCGCTCGAGGAAGCGCAGCGCCAGCCTGTCCTCGCGCGCGGCGCCGCGCTCGGTCACGTCGCCGACCTGGAGGTGGAGGGCGGGCGGGTCGAGCTCGGCGATGTCGGCGCCGAGCGCCCGCAGCCGCACGTCGGTGATCGCGCCGGCGTGGAGGTCCCCGATCAGGTGCACGGTGCGCCTCCAGTCCGGCGCGAAGCGGGGCGCAGGGGCGCCTCCCGAACCGGTCACGTGACCCAGCGGCCGCGAATCATGGAACCGTGATATCGAACCGGGCATGGAAATGCAGCGGGTCGGCGTGGTGGGCGCCGGATTCATGGGATCGGGCATCGCCGAGTCGGTGGCGCGAGCGGGGGCCGAGGTCAGGCTCGTGGACAGCGACCCGCGCGCGCTCGAGCGCTCGCGCAAGTGGGTCGAGACCTCGGTCGAGCGGGCGGTGCGCGGGGGCAAGCTCGAGGAGGACGCGGTCGGACCACTGCTCGACCGGATCGAGCACAGCCCCGACCTCGACGCGCTCGCCGACAGCGAGCTCGTGGTGGAGGCCGTGTTCGAGGACCCGGCCGTCAAGGGCCCGGTGTTCCAGGAGCTCGACCGGGTGCTGGCGGAGGACGCCATCCTGGCGTCCAACACCTCGTCGATCCCGATTGCCGAGCTGGCCTCGTGGACCGGCCATCCCACGCGTACGCTCGGGCTGCACTTCTTCTCGCCCGTGCCGGTGATGAAGTTGGTCGAGGTGGTGGTCGGGCTCGACACCGAGCCGGCGGTGGTCGAGCGCGCCGAGACGTTCGTGCGGCAGCTCGACAAGCACCCGATCCGCACCAAGGACCGCTCGGGCTTCATCGTGAACATGCTGCTCGTGCCCTACCTGATGGCGGCCGTGCGGATGTACGAGGACGGCTTCGCGAGGCTCGAGGACATCGACGAGGGGATGCGGCTCGGCTGCGGCCACCCGATGGGGCCGCTCGCGCTCTGCGACTTCATCGGCCTCGACGTGCTCTATGCGGTCTGCAACTCCCTCTACGAGGAGTTCAAGCGTCCGGAGTACGCCCCACCGCCGCTGCTGAAGCGCATGGTGGTTTCGGGGCACCACGGTCGCAAGACCGGGCGCGGCTTCTACGAGTACTCCGACTAGGTCATGCGCTTCGGCTACAAGGCCTCGGCCGAGCAGTTCGCGCCCGGCGAGCTGCTCGAGTTCGCGGTGCTGGCGGAGCGGCTGGGGCTCGACACGGTGGCGACCTCGGACCACTTTCAGCCCTGGCGTCACACCGGCGGGCACTCGCCGAACGCATTCGTATGGCTGGGCGCCGCGGGGCACGCGACCGAGCGCGTGAACCTCGCCACCAGCGTCCTCACCCCCACCATGCGCTACCACCCCTCGATCGTCGCGCAGGCGTTCGCAACGCTGGCGTGCCTGAACCCGGGGCGCGTGATCCTTGGCGTCGGCACGGGAGAGTCGATGAACGAGACGCCGGCCACGATGGTCGACTGGCCCGGCGTCAAGGAGCGGCGGATGCGCCTGGCGGAGGCGATCCGGCTGATGCGACGGCTCTGGACCGAGGAGCGCGTGAGCTTCGACGGCGACTACTACCGCACGCGCCAGGCCACCGTGTACGACCGTCCCGACGACCCCGTGCCGATCTACGTCGCCGCCTCCGGCCCGCTCGCGGCCAAGCTCGCCGGCCGCGCCGGCGACGGCTTCATCTGCACGAGCGGCAAGGCGCCGGAGCTCTACGAGGAGCTGCTCGGCAAGGTGGCGGAGGGGGCCGAGGCCGCCGGCCGCGACCCGGCCGCGATCGACCACATGATCGAGATCAAGGTCTCGTACGACCGCGACGCGGAGCGCGCGCTCGAAGCCTGCAACTGGTGGGCCGCCCTCGCCCTCACCGGCGAGGAGAAGAGCGGCGTCGAGGACCCGCTCGAGATGGAGCGCCTGGCCGACGCCCACCTCGATCGGGCCCACACCCGCTTCATCGTCAGCGACGATCCGCGCGACTGCGCCGAGCGGATCGCCGTGTACGCCGAGCTCGGCTTCGACCACCTCGTCTTCCACGGCCCGGGAGCCGACCAGCGGCGCTTCCTCGAGCAGTTCTGCGAGGACGTCCTGCCGCTGCTGCGCGAGCGTCTCGCTCGCGCTAGTCGCCCGAGTCGTACTTGAACGAGATGCCGAGCCGCACGCGGTAGCCGGTCACCGCGCCGTTCTCGATCGTGATGTCCTGCCGAACGACCTCCGCGACGCGCAGGTCGCGCACCGTCTTGGCAGCGGTCTCGACCGCGTTGCGGGCCGCCGCCTCCCACGACTCCGAGCTCGCGCCGATCACCTCGGTCACCCGGTACACGCTGTCCGCCATCTGGTGGCTCCTCTCCTCTGTCTTTGCGGGTAGAACGGGCGCGACTATATGCCCAGACGGTGCCTCAGCGACCGGCGGCGGTGAGTGCTTCGCGCAGATCGGACGCCTGGACGGCGTCCACGCCGGTGGCCTCGGCCGCCGCCAGGGCGTCCGGGCCGCTCACCACGATGCGCAGCCCCTGGGCCTCGAAGTAGCGCAGGTTCGTCCGCGCCTCCTCGGGCGTCCGGGGCAGGCGCACCTCAGCCCGGACCGCGCGCAGCCGCTGGTCCACGAGCTCGCGGCCGTCGCGGCCCTCGGCGGCGTCGATCACGAGCGCGGTGCGGGTGCCGGACTCCGGTCGCTCGCCGGCGGCGCCACCGAGCAGCCCCGCGGCGGCGGCGACGACCGGCGGCGACGAAGGTGGCGAGACTCGAGCTCAAGAGAAGTCATACGTATGAACATACTACGTATGATGTACTCGAGCGTCAACCCGAGCGATCAGCGCGTGGTTCCATTCCTCACCATCGACCGGCCGGCTCCCCACCGCGTGACGAGCATCGAGGTCGCCGAGCACGCCGGCGTCTCGCAGTCGACGGTGTCGCTCGTGTTCTCGGGCAAGGGCCAGGGGCGCGTCTCGGAGGCCACCCAGGAGCGGGTGCGCCGAAGCGCGCGCGAGCTGGGCTATCGCCCCAACGTCGCCGCGCAGGCGCTGCGGCTCGGCAGCTCGGGCGCCGTGGCCCTGCTCGTCCCCGACGTGACCAACCCGTTCTTCGGGCGCGTGCTGCGCGGCGCTCAGCGCGCCGCCCAGGCCGCCGGCTACACGGTCGCGCTGGTCGACACCGGCAGGGATCCGCGCTGGGAGGCCAGCTCGTTCGAGGCCCTGCGCGCCGGCCCGGTCGACGGCTACCTGCTCTTCCAGGTGCCGGCGCCGGAGGGGCTCGGCCCCGACCAGCCCGTCGTGTTGATGGAGACCGAGGCGTCCCGGCGACCGTCGGTGCGCTTCGACGCCGAGCGCGGCGCGGCGGCCGCGTTCCGCCACCTGCTCGAGCTCGGGCACCGGCGCATCGGCCACCTCGCCACCACCTTCGACGCACCCACCTTCCACCTGCGCGAGGCCGCCCGCCGGCGCGTCCTCTCGGAGGCCGGCCTCGACCCCGACTCACTCCCGCGCGTGGGGACCGCGATCGGCATCGAGGACGCTCGGGCGGCCGCGGGACCCCTGCTCGCGGAGCGCCCGACCGCCGTGTTCTGCGACGACGACGTGATCGCGGCCGGCTTCTACCTCGCCGCCCGCGAGCACGGGGTGCGCATCCCGGACGACGTGTCCGTGGTCGGCTTCGACGACATGGACTTCGCGCGCGTGCTCGAGCCGGCGCTCACCACGGTCGCCCTCGACGGCGAGCAGCTGGGGGCGAGCGCGTTCGAGCTGCTCGACGCGCGCATGGCGGGCCGCCGCACGCGCAAGCGGATCGTGCTCCCGGCCGAGCTCCTGGTGCGCGAGTCCACGGCGCCCCCGCGCTGAGCGAGGGGTACCCCACTTCCCCCTGAGGGTGCCTGGTCGGGGTGCGCGCGGGCGCCGAGCATGGTCGGCATGACCAGCTCCCGCAGCGCCACCCACGTCTCGATCAACCTGCGACCGCGCCTGCTGCTGCCCCTGCTCGTCGCCTGCACGGTCGCCGTGTTCCTGCTCGCGGCCGGATCGGCATCCGCCGGGTCGGGCTCGTTCCCCAACACGACCCTCATCAAGATCCCCGGGAGCGGGGACAGCGGCCCGGCGTCGCCCTATCCCTCCCCGGTCGTCGTCAGCGGGATGACGGGACCGATCACCGACGTGAACGTCACCCTCCACCGCGTCGGGCACTCCTTCCCCAATGACATCAGGGCGCTGCTCGTCTCGCCGAGCGGCGAGAAGGTGCGGCTGATGTCGGGACGCTGCGGCGCCGACGACATCGAGGACTTCACCTGGATCCTCGACCAGCAGGCCCTCGAGGAGATGCCGTCGGGGCCCCGTGCGACGGCTTCGCCTACCGGCCGGCGGGCAGTACGGGCAGCCTTCCGCCCGCGCCGGCGCCCGAGGGCCCGTACTCCCACGAGCCTCGAACAGCTTCAACGGCGAGCAGGCCAACGGCACCTGGGAGCTCTACGTGGCGGACCAGAAGCGACCGATGACACCGGCGACATCGAGGGCGGCTGGACGCTCACGGTCAGCACCGGTCCCGTCGACGTCGAGCTCCCGGACGCCGGCAACTTCGGTGCGGCGAGCCCCTACCCCGCCACCCGCACGATCGCGGGCGAGACGGGCGTGATCACCGACCTCGGCGTCGTGCTCGACGGCATCTGGCATCAGCGCCCGGACGACCTGGACATGCTCCTGGTCGGACCGCGAGGGCAGAAGGTGGTGCTGATGTCAGACGCGTGCGGAACGTTCGAGGTGGCGGCCTTCGGCTGGCGCTGGGACGACGAGGCGGCCGGCCCGATGCCGGACGGCGACGGCACGAACGTGTGCGCCGTCCCCAACACCTACAAGCCGACGGACCACGAGCCCGGCGACGTCTGGCCCGCCCCGGCCCCCGCGGGCCCCTACGGCAGCGCGCTGTCGGACTTCGACCTCACCGATCCGAACGGCGAGTGGCGCCTCTACGTGAACGACGACTCCTTTGGCGCGACGGGCTTCTTCACCAACCGCTTCGCGCTTGGCATCGCGACCAGGACGAAGGCGGAGGTGGCGTTCGCGGAGGCCGTCGCCCAGGTCGAGGAGGGCGCCACCCGCGCGCTCACGCTCAAGCGGACCGGTCCAGCCACCCTGGGCCCGGGCACCGTCGAGGTCAAGAGCCTGCCCGCCACGGCGAGCTCCGGCGAGGACTTCACGCCGATCTCGAGCACCGTCTCGTTCGCGGCCAACGAGACCGAGAAGACCGTGGACGTGACCGCCCTGGCCGATGCCGCCGACGAGCCGGACGAGAGCTTCGTCGTCACGATCGACACCCCGACGGGCGACGCCAGAGTGGGCTCGCCCGCAAGCGCGACCGTCACGATCCCGGCGCCTCCCGCCCCGCAGGGTGGGACCGGCCCGGGCGCCGGCGCAGGCAACGACGCCGGCGGCCAGCCGCTGACGCCGGCCGCCCCGCGCTGCGCCGGCAAGCCCGCGACGATCGTGGGCACCGCGGGCCGTGACGTCCTCCGAGGCACCCGGCGCGCCGACGTGATCGTGGCGCTGGGCGGCCGGGACAGTGGTCCGGGCGGCGCGTGGCAACGACACGGTCTGCGCCGGCGCCGGCAACGACCGGGTGCTCGGCCAGGCGGGGCGCGACCGGCTGATCGGCGGCGCGGGCAACGACCGCCTGATCGGCGGCGCCGGTGCCGACCGGTTGACCGGCGGCCCCGGGCGCGACAGGTGCCCCGGCGCCGGCGACCGCGCCCGCTGCGAGTTTGGCGCTTCGTCCGGGCGGTGAGAATCAGGACGTGCCGCTCTTCGACGTCACGTCCGAGACCAAAGGCCAGAGCGCACTCGTGACGCTGACGGGGGACTTCGACCTCCAGGTGGCCGGGCACGTGGCGGAGGAGCTCACCCGCGTGGAGGCGGGCGCCCCGGAGCTGCTGGTGCTCGACCTGAGCGGGCTCAGCTTCATGGACTCGAGCGGCATGGGCGTGGTCGCCGCCGCCCACGCCCGTGCCCTCGACGCCGGTCGCCGCTTCGTGGTCGTGCGTCCCCCATTCAGCGTCCGGCGCGCGTTCGAGCTCTCGAACCTGAACCAGGTGATCACGATCGTCGAGGACGTGGAGAGCGCCTACCGGTAGCGGTCGTTCGCGCCCACCTGGCCACCGCCGGATTGGCGCCGGCCACACTGGGGAAAGATCGATACATGCAGATTCTCGGCCTGATCGTCATCGGCATCATCATCGGTGTCCTGGCGCGGCTCGTGCTTCCCGGCCGCCAGCGCATCGGCGCGGGCCTCACGGTGGTGCTCGGTATCGCGGGCGCCCTGGTGGGCGGGATCGTGGCGAGCGCGATCGGGACCGGCGACATCTTCGAGCTCAACTTCCTCGGAACGATCGTCGGCGTTATCGCAGCGGCCCTGTTCATCGGGGCAGCCGACAGCGGCGGTCTCGGCAAGGGACGCAAGCGCGACGAGTTGACGCCGGGCCGGTAGCTCGCGTACCCCGCCCGGGCTCCACCTCGCCAACGGTCGCGTGGTTTTCCATGACAGTGATGGAAAACCACGCGACCGAATGTGTGGATGGCGCTCTCGGGACGATAGGTCGCGTCTGAGGGCCCGAGCCGCTTCCGGTGGCTCGGGCGAGGTAGCTTGTCGCGATGGCCCTCAGCTTCGGCGTCACCGTCCTGCCGGATCCGCCCTACCAGCGCCTCGTCGAGCTGATCAAGCTCGCCGAGGCGCACGGCTTCGAGTACGGCTGGACCTACGACTCGCACGTGCTCTGGCAGGAGTCGACGCCCACGCTGGCGTTGGCCGCGGCCGCGACCGAGCGGATCAAGCTCGGCCACATGGTCACGAACCCGGGCACGCGTGACCCGACGGTCGTCGCGAGCGCCTACGCGACCCTGCACGACATCTCGGAGGGGCGCATGGTGATGGGCATCGGCCGGGGGGACTCGGCGCGCCGCTACATCAACCAGAAGCCGGTAAGGGTGAAGCCCTTCGAGGAAGCCCTCCGGATGATCAAGCCGTTCATGAACGGCGAGAAGGTCGAGTGGAACGGCGCCGAGCTCGAGCTCGGCTGGGTGCGGAAGGACCTGCCGCCGATCGAGATGCACGTGGCCGGCTACGGGCCGAAGGTGCTCGCCATCGCTGGGCGCGTCGGTGACGGCGTGATCATCCAGCTGGCGGACCCGGACATCATCCAGTGGACGATGGCAACGGCGCGGCGAGCGGCCGAGGAGGCCGGGCGCGACCCCGCGGCGCTCAAGTGCATCGTCTGCGCGCCGAGCCACATCTCCGACGACATCGAGGCCGCGCGCGAGCAGGTGCGCTGGTTCCCGGCGATGGTGTCGAACCACGTACGCGACCTGATCGCGCGCTACGGAGCCGACGGCTCGGTGGTCCCAAGGGCGCTGACCGACTACGTGCCCGCCGAGACGGGCTACGACTACGACGAGCACTCGCGCGTGGGCGCGCGGCACGGCGCCTTCGTGAGCGACGAGATCTGCGACCGCTTCTGCGTGATCGGCACACCCGAGCAGGCGGCCGCGAAGCTCGCCGAGCTCGAGTCGATCGGCGTCGACCAGTTCAACATCTACCTCATGACGGAAGGCCAGGAGGAGACGCTCGAGGTCTACGGCAGCGAGATCGTCCCGCGCTTCACCGGAGTGACAGGAGGTGCACCATGAGAAAGCTGATCCAGGGGGGCACGGTCGTGAGCGCCACCCACTCGTCGGTGGCGGACGTGCTCGTCGACGGCGAGGAGATCGTGGCCGTCGGCTCGCTCGGCGACGTCGACGCGGAGCTGATCGACGCGAGCGGCTGCTACGTGCTGCCGGGCCTGATCGACAACCACACGCACATGGCGATGCCGTTCGGCGGCACCCGCTCGATCGACGACTACGACACCGGCACGCGCGCCGCGGCCGCCGGAGGCACCACCTGCATCGTCGACTTCGTGATCCAGCAGGAGCCGGGAGGGCTGCGCTCCTCGCTCGAGGAGTGGCAGGAGCGCGCCGACGGCGCCGCCCACGTCGACTACGGCTTCCACATGGCGATAACGAACGCCGACGAGGGCACGTTCGCCGACATGGAGCCGATGGTCGAGGAGGGCCTCTGCTCCTTCAAGGTCTTCCTCGCCTACAAGGGCGTGCTGATGGTCACCGACGACCTCTTCTTCCGCGTGCTCGAGACCACGCGCGACCTCGGCGCGCTGACGATGGTCCACTGCGAGAACGGCTGGGCGATCGACGTGCTCGTCGAGCGCGCGCTCGCGGCGGGCCAGACGGACCCGATCCACCACGCGCACACCCGGCCCGGAGATCGCTCGAGGCCGAGGCCACGCACCGCTCCGTGCGGCTCGCCGAGCTGGCCGGTGCCGACGTCTTCATCGTGCACGTGACCTGCGGGCTCGCCGCCGACGAGATCGCCGCCGGGCAGGAGCGCGGCGTACGGTGTCGGGCGAGACCTGCCTCCAGTATCTGACCAACACGGTCGAGGACCTCGAGCGACCGGACTTCGAGGGCGCCCGCTACGTGTGCTCGCCGCCCCTGCGCAAGCGGCACAACCAGGAGCTGCTCTGGTCGGCGCTCGAGCGCGGTGTGCTCGAGAGCGTCTCGACCGACCACTGCCCGTTCAACAGCGAGCAGAAGGCGCTCGGCCGCGACGACTTCTCGAAGATCCCGAACGGCCTGGCGATGATCCAGCACCGGCTCGTCAAGCTCTGGGACCTCGGGGTCGAGGGAGGCCGGATCAGCCCCAGCGAGCTGGTCGACATGACCTCGACGACGATCGCCCGCCGCTTCGGGCTCGCGCGCAAGGGCTCGATCGCGCCCGGCTTCGACGCCGACCTCGTGGTGTTCGATCCCACCACGCCGTTCGAGTTCTCCACGCGCACGTCGCAGATGAACGTCGACTACGACCTGTTCGAGGGCGAGAGCTCCAGCGGGAGCGTGCGCCACACGCTCTGCCGCGGCACGCTCGTCTACGACCGCGGCGAGATCGTGACCCAGCCGGGCCACGGGCGCTTCGTGCCGAGGTCGCTCGGCGCCCGCACGCCCGTTCCCACGTGATGGACGCCGCCCGCGTGCTCGACGACCTGCGGGAGCTGGCACGCCTGACCGGCGGGCCGGACGGCGCGCGGCGGGTGTGCTGGACCGACGAGTGGGTGCGGGCGCGCGAGTTCCTGCGCTCTCGCCTGGACGAGCTGCCGGTCGAGGTGTCGGTCGACCCGGCCGGCAACCTCTGGGCCGAGCTCGCCGGGGACGGGGACGGCTTCGTGATCGTCGGCTCGCACATCGACTCCGTGCCGGCCGGCGGCTGGCTCGACGGCGCGCTCGGGCTGTTCGCCGCGCTCGGGGCGCTCCGGGCGCACGCCGGTGGCGAGCGCTCGCCGGTCGGCCTGCGCTTGGTGGACTGGGCCGACGAGGAGGGCGCTCGCTTCGGGCGCAGCCTGTTCGGCTCCTCGGCCTGCGCCGGCACGCTCGAGGTCGACGAGGTCCGCGACCTGCGCGACCGCGACGGCGAGCGGCTCGAGGACGTGGTGGCGCGTCAGGGTGTGGCGCTCGACCGGGCTCACGAGTCGGGCGAGCGGCTGCGCGGGGCGCACGCCTACCTCGAGCTGCACATCGAGCAGGGCCCGGTGCTCGAGAGCCGCGGCGAGCCGGCGGCGACGGTGCTCGGCACCTGCGGGGTGGAGCGCCACGTGGCCGTCTTCCGCGGCCAGGCGGCGCACGCGGGCGCGACCCCGATGGCCCTCAGGCACGACAGCTTCGCCGCGGCCGCCCAGGCCGCTCTCGCGATCCGCGAGGTCGGGCTCGCCCACGAGGGCGGGGTGTGCACCGTGGGCGGGGCGACCAGCGAGCCGGGCGTCGTGACCGCCGTGGCGGGGCGCACGGACATGCTGCTCGACCAGCGCCACCTCGACCCCGACGAGCTCGCCGCGATGCTGGCGGAGGCGCGCGCCGCCTGCGAGCGGGCCGCCGCCGACCAGGGCTGCGAGGTCGAGCTCGAGCACCTCTGGTCGATCCCGCCGATCCCGTTCGACGACCGCCTGATCGCGCTCGCGCGCCAGGCGGTGGTGGATTCGGGCGGCAAGGACACGGCGATCCCGAGCGGCCCGCTGCACGACGCCGCGGAGATGGCCCGCCTCCTGCCGACCGTGATGATCTTCTCCTCGTCGTCCCCTCCGGTCTCGCACACGAAGGAGGAGGACACCCCCGAAGCCGACCTGCGGGTGGCGCTCGAAGCCTACGGCCGCACGGTCGCGGCGGCCCTCGAGCTGGCCGCGACGGACGAGCTGCCCGCGCGCGGGTGACCGCCCTCGAGGAGCAGCTCGCCTACCTCGAGGCGTCGAGCCCGTTCTACGCGGCGCGGCTGCGCGGGGTCCGCGAGCACATACGGAGCCCCGCGGACCTGCCGCGGCTCCCGTTCACCACGAAGGAGGAGCTGCGCGCGGGCCAGCGCGCCGATCCACCCTTCGGCCCGCAGCTGTGCGCCGCACCCGAGCGGCTCGTGCGCATGCACGTGACCTCCGGCACGACCGGCGACCCGGTGGCGGTCGGCTTCACCCGGGCCGACCACGAGACGAACAGCGCCGTCGGCGGCGAGGCGTTCCGGATCGCTGGCCTCGAGCCGACCGACGTCGTCGCCCACTGCCTCAACTACGCGCTCTACGCCGGCGGCATCGCCGACCACATGGCGCTCGAGGCGAGCGGGGCGACCGTGGTGCCGGTCGGCACGGGCCAGTCGCGACGGCTGCTCGAGCTGATCCCGCGGCTCGGAATCACCGCGATCTTCGGCACGCTCTCGTTCCCCGCCTACCTGGCCGCCCGCGCGCGGGAGCTCGAGATCGATCCGCGCGCGCTCGGCCTGCGCCACATCGTGACCGCGGGCGAGCCGGGCGCGGGGCTGGCCGCCGTGCGGAGCGAGATCGAGGCGGCCTGGGGCGCCCGCGTCGTCGACACGTTCGGGATGAGCGACGTGTGGTCCACGATGGGCGGCGCCTGCGGGGAGGGCGAGGGGCTCCATCTGACGGTGGACGAGCACGCGCTGCTCGAGCTGGTCGACCCCGACAGCGGCGACCCGGTTCCGCTCGAGGACGGCGCGAGCGGCGAGCTCGTGTGGACGCACCTGCGCCGCGAGGCCTCACCGCTGCTGCGCTACCGCTCGGCGGACCTCGGCCGGGTCTGGACCTCGCCCTGCGCCTGCGGACGGACCACGCCGCGCATCCGCATCGACGGCCGCCGCGACGACATGCTGCGCGTGCAGGCCGTGAACGTCTACCCACAGGCGGTCGGCACGATCCTCGCCGGCGAGCCGCGGCTCGGCCGCCACTGCATCGTCGCGGACGGAGACCCGATCGTGCCGCCGCTCCACGTGTACGTCGAGGCGCCCCCGGGGCTCGACCTCGGCGGCCTGCGAGGCGAGCTCGAGTCCGCGCTGCGGGCGCGCTTCGCTGTCTCCCGGCTCGAGCCGGGCTCGCTGCCCGTGGCCGAGCACAAGACCCGCATCGTCCACCGGAGCGCCCGCGGGGACGAGCTGCCCACCGCCGTCGAGGCACTCAGGAAGGAGAGCGCAGGATGACCGTCACGACCTCGGACCTCGGCTCCGCCCGGCTGGTCCGCTGGGACCGCCAGGAGCGCCGCAACGCCTGGGACCTCGAGACGATGACCGCCATCGCCGACGCGATCGAGGCCGCGGGCGCGGACGAGCGGGTGCGCTGCGTGGTACTGCGCGGCGAGGGCGACCACTTCTCGGCCGGCGACGACCTGCAGGCGGCGATCGAGGCCGACCACGACGCCTGGGCGGCGACCATCGAGGGCTTCCAGCGCATGACCCGCGTGGTGCTGGCCAGTCCCGTGCCCGCGATCGCCGCGGTGGACGGCGTGTGCGTGGGCGGCGCGCTCGAGTTCGCGGCGAGCTGCGACCTGCGGCTGTGCACGGACCGCGTGCGGCTGCTCACGCCGGAGGTCGGCATCGGGCTGGTGGCGAGCAACGCCGGCACGCTGCTGCTGCCGGAGCTGCTCGGCGAGACGGCCGCGCGCGAGCTGCTGCTCGGCGGCGAGGAGCGCGACGCCGGCTGGGCGCGCGAGCGCGGCTTCGCGACCGAGATGGTTCGCGCTGAGCTGCTCGACTCGCGCATCGAGCACTGGGTGGGCGTCTTCTCGAACAGCTCGCGCGCGGCCGTGGCGGCAACGAAGGCGATGCTGAACGAGCGCTTCGGCGACCTCCTGCCCGCCGCGATGGATCGCGAGACGCATCACTGCGTGCGATTGTTCGACGAGCCGGATGCACGCGCTGCCCTGCACGGGTTCGCAGCAGCGCCGCCGGAACCGCTAGGCCTCGGTGATACGCGCGCGGACGTTGTCGGCGACGTCGGGCGGCACCTCGTCCATTCCGTGCTCCTCGCGGGCGTGGACGGCTACCTGCTCGAGGATCTCCTCCTCGGACGCGCCCTCGAACTTCGCATCGCAACCGGGGACGATCTCCCCGCACCTGAACTCCTTCATCTGCCTCCCGTTTCCTTGTTGGCTCCCGGCGAAGGCTACCCAGCTACGATCGCTCGGATGTGCCGAGTACTGGCATATCTCGGCGAGCCGATCGGCCTCTCGCACGTGCTGTTCGAGACCGACAGCAGCCTCGTCCGCCAGTCCTACAACCCGCGGATGATGGAGACCTTCCTCAACCTGGCAGGGTTCGGAATGGTCGCCTGGGACCAGCGCTCCCTCCGCGCCGAGGACCCGTTCACCTACCGGGCGACCACCCTCCCCGAGTTCGACCGCAACCTGCGCAGCCTTGCGAGCAAGCTCGACCCGACGTGCCTGATCGCCCATGTCCGCGGCGTGACGCACACCGAGCGCGAGATTGTCGGCGAGTCCAACCTCCACCCCTTCCGCTTCCGCGGCGCGAGCGTGGCGCTGGCGCACAACGGTCACCTGCGCGACTTCACCCGCATGCGCTACGACCTCGTCGAGCACGTCAGGCCCGAGCTGGCGCGGGAGATCGAGGGAACCACGGATTCGGAGTGGATCTACGCGCTCGTGCTCTCGCACCTCGAGGACCCGTATGGACGTCCGGACGCCGACGAGCTTTCTCAGGCGACGATGGCCGCGCTGCGCGTGCTGCGCGAGGTCCGCGCGAGGCACGGAATCGATACGTCATCGCCGGTGAACCTGTGTCTCTCGAGTGGCGAGGTGCTCGTCGCGACGCGCTTCTCGTTCGATTACGGCTGGTACCCCGACGAGGACCACCTGCTCGAGACCGACCTGCCATACGTGAGCCTCTGGTACACGGTCGGCGGTGAGTACGTGCAGGGTGAGAACGGCTCGGCGATGGCGGCCAGCGACGTTCCCCGCTCCCTGCTGATCGCATCGGAGCCACTCACCGTCGACATCTCCACCTGGCTCGAGGTGCCGGAATACTCGATGATCACGGCGACGCGGCGTGACGACGTCCTCGACTACGAGACGCTCGACCTCGATGTTTGACCCGGCCGCCGCGCAGGCGGAGGCGCGGGCGTTCCTGCCGACCGTTCCGCTCCTCGAGGGGATGTCGGAGGTGGAGATCGCGGAGCTCGCGCAGATCATGCGCCGCCAGGAGCTGCCGGTGGGCCAGGTGCTCTGGCGCAAGGGCGACGAGGTCAAGGGGATGCTCCTGATCGTCGACGGACGCATCTCGGTCTCCGTTCCGCTGCCCGGCGACCGCGTGGTCGAGGTCACAAGCCTGGGCGCGGGCGAGGTGCTGGGCGAGGTTCCGCTGCTCGACGGCGGGCAGCACTCGGCCACGGCGACCGTCGCTGAGCCCGCCACCCTGCTGTCCCTGAGCCGCGCGGACTTCGCGGCGCTCGTCTCGCGCCGGCATCCGACGGCCTTCGCGCTCAAGCGCCGAATCGCCCGGGTGGCCTGTGCGCGCCTCCGCGACCAGCTCGCGGCCCTCGCCACTTCGCTCGGCGGCGACGCGCCCCCCGAGCCGCCGGCCGATGAGATCGCCGAGCTCGAGTTCTGCGGGCCACCCGACAGCAAGTACGTGCGGCGGCTCGCGGCCTTCCACGACTTCGACTCGCTCGCGCTCTGGGGTTTCCTGACCGCCGGGCGGTACGCGCTGTGCCCACCCGGCCGCACGCTGATCACCGAGGGAACTCCCTCGACGGCGTGCTTCGTGATGATCAACGGCGCCGTCGAGAAGGTGATCATCCGCGGCGACCGCCGCATCCGGGTCAGCCTCGTCGGGCCCGGGCATGCCTTCGGCTACGAGACGCTCATCGACGGCGGTCCGTCTTCGGTGACCGCCACTACGCGCGAGCGAACGCTCCTACTCGTGCTGCCGCAGGAGCCGTTCGAGCGTATGTTCAACGGCGAGGACAACGCGTCGCACGCGTTCCTCGACGTAATCCTCCGCGACCTGATGGCGAACCTGCGGCAGGTGCTCCGCCCGCACGCTCGGCTGGCTCTGAGCTAGCTAGCAGGACAGCCGCGGCGGCAGATCCGCCGGCACGTCGCTGACGTCGAGGAACTCCGTCGCGAAGCTCAGGAAGCGGTAGACGTCGGCGAAGTTCGTCGCGAGCCCGAGCGAGACCCGCACGGCGCCGCCCGTCGGCATTCCCACGAGGCGGATGTAGTCGTCGAGGATCATCCCCTCGGCGAACTCGGCGCCGATCAGCGTGTCCTTCGAGATCGAGAAGGCGGTCTCCCCCGCGCCCGAGTTGCAGAAGCAGCCCGTGCGGACCGAGATGTTGTGCGCCGCCGCGACGATGTCGACGAAGCGCTCGTCGACCACGGCGCCGTCCGGGTGGAGGAAGTTGAACGCGATCGTGCCGCCGCGACGGTCCCACGTCGTCGGCCCGTACACGCGCGTCGCCGGCTCGCCGTTCGAGTGCCGCACGCCCTGCAGGGCTTCGAGCAGCCACGCCCCGAGCGCGTCCACCCGGCGCGAGACGGTGTCGATGCCGATGCGCTCGAGGTGGCGAAGCCCGATCGCGATCGCCGGGATGCCGAGGTAGTTGACCGTCCCGTCCTCGAAGAGCGCGTGGCCGGATTCCGGCACGACCATTTCAGCCTGGACGTTCGCGGCCACCACGGTGCCGCCGCTGAACCAGGGACGCTGCAGCTTCTCCAGCGTGGAGCGCCGCGCGAGCAGCGCTCCGAGGCCGGTCGGGTAGCCGAACATCTTGTAGAACGAGATCGGTACGAAGTCCGGCTTCCAGACCGACAGGTCCAGCCGGCTCGTCGGCACGAACGCGGCCGCGTCGACGATGACGTCCCAGCCGCGCTCCTGCGCCGGCGCGATCCATTCGAGTGGGTGCTTGACGCCCGAGAAGTTCGACTGCGCCGGGTAGGCGAAGAGGTTGTGGCGGCCCTCGCCCGCGGCCGCGTCGAGGTAGCGCTCGAGCAGCCCATCCGCCACCCGGAGATCGGGCGCCTCGAGCGGAACGTACGCCGACCCCGCCCCCTTTGCGTGGGCGAACTCGCGGATGCCGTTGACGGAGTTGTGGTTGTCGAAGGTGGCGAGGAACTGGTCGTCCGGACCGAACGGGTAGGCCTCCCCGACGAGCCGCAGTGCGCCCGTCGCGTTCGGCGTGAAGACGCACTCGTACTCGCTCTCGTCAGCGTTGAAGTAGCGAAGGACGGCGGCGCGCGCGTCCTCGACGAGCTGGGTCGAGGCCGACGACGTTGGATTCACCGAATGGGGATTGCCGTAGACGCTCTCCTGCAGCAGGCGCATGTGCTCGTCGAGCTGCGATTGGGCGTAGACGCCCCCGCCCGTGTAGTCGAGGTAGACGTCGCCGTGGGCGTCGATTCGGCCGTATTCCGTCGCGCGCAGCTCGTCGACGATGGCCGTTTCACGGAACGAGGGGTGTGCTTCGAGGAACGCGGCCTCGGCCTCCACGTGGTCGCGCGACGCCGCTTCTGTCGTCATCTGGAGGCCGGCTGGGCGGCCGGCTGCGCGGGGATCTCACAGGCCCCGCCGGCGCAGACCTCGAAGGCGGGATCCTTGGTCGTCCAGCCGCGTCGCACCATGAAGCCGTGGAGCTCGCAGCCGGCGCAGAGGCCGAGCACCGACTCCATCCACATCAGCACCATGCAGATCGCGCAGAGCGTCCTCGGCAGTGTGCCGGTGATGCCGCTGTTGGTGATGATCGTCATGGACAGGGCCAGGGCGAGGCCGATCTCCCAGGCGAAGCGCTTCGGCTTGGCTGAGACCCATTCCGGCGGCCGGCGGCGAGTCATCCAGCCGGCGATGATGCCCACAGGGCTGTAACGGATGCCGAACGTCACCCGGGTCAAGAACTCGACGAAGAAGAGGCTCGAGGCGACCCGGAGCGGCACGTACTGCTGGTCGAAGTAGGCGAAGCTGAAGGCGACTGCGCCGATCACGAGCGTCAGGCCGGCCGCGGCGCGGACCTGGTTCTCGTTGAAGACGGCAGCGTGCAGCTCCTTACCGTCAACGGTCAGGCCAGAAATTCGATCGCCAAACGTGAGTCCCATGCGGTGTCCGCCCCGAGGGACCAGTGTAATGCCGCTACGGGGTGGACTGGCCGACCTCGATCAGGTGGCCGTCCGGGTCGCGGATGTAGCAGCGGATCTCCGCGCCGCGGTCCTGCGGCGGCGTGAGGAACTGCGCGCCGCGGGAGCTCCAGTCGTCGTAGACCGCCTGGATGTCGGCCACGCGGATGTTGAGGAAGGCGCTCGTGCGCGTCGGGTCGGGCGGCGTCTCGAGGATCACGTCGGGCTTGTCCTCGGTGGGCCCGCCGCCCACGTTGATGATGATCCAGCTGTTGGCGAGCTTCACGAACGCGGGCTCGCCGTCCCTCACCAGCTCGCCGCCGAGCACGTCGACGTAGAAGTCGCGCGAGCGCGCCACGTCGTCGCTCACGATGAAGTGGGTGAGCACGTATCCCCTCGCTCGGCCCGGCAGGTCGGCCATGGGTCGATGATACGGGCGGCCGCTCGCCGGCCCGCTGTGTGACGGATCGCTCACCGCGCGTTTCCGAGCTCCGCCACGCTCGCATCCAGCCCTCCGCCAGCCACTGGAGCCCTCCATGATCGGAATCGCACCCTTCTACTACGCCGCCAAGGCCGTCGAGTACCGGAACGCCCGTCCCGTGACCGTCTCCCGGCGCCGCCGGCAGCGGTCCGCCGTCGTCGGCGGCGCGCTCGGCCGCCGCCGCAGGGTCGCCCAGCGCCCGCGCTCGGCAACTGCAGCCGGCTCGGTCAGCGCAGCCGGCGTTGCGCGACCGCGCCGGCTGTGCCATAAACGCGGCTGCCCGTTTCACGGAACGAACGAGGAGAGCCGCCCGATGGCCGAGCCGCGCGAGCTGCGCAACTTCATCAACGGAGAGTTCAAGGCGCCGCGCGACGGCGAGACGATGGACGTCGTCAACCCCTCGACGGCCGAGGTCTACGCGAGCGCGCCCAAGTCCGGCGCGGCGGACGTCGACGAGGCGCTCACGGCGGCCCAGGCCGCCTTCGACGGCGGCTGGCGCGACACGACTCCCAGCGAGCGGATGACGGCCATGCTGAAGATGGCCGACGCGATCGAGGAGAACGCGGAGCGCCTCGTCGAGATCGAGGCCGAGAACACCGGCAAGCCGAAGGGCCTCACGCTCTCCGAGGAGATCCCGCCGATGTGCGACCAGATCCGCTTCTTCGCGGGCGCCGCGCGGATGCTCGAGGGGCGCGCCACCGGCGAGTACATGACCGGCTTCACCTCCTCGATCCGGCGCGAGCCGATCGGCGTGATCGGCTCGGTCACGCCCTGGAACTACCCGATGATGATGGCCGTCTGGAAGTTCGGGCCGGCGCTGGCGGCGGGCAACACGATGGTCATCAAGCCCTCCGACACCACCCCGGCGAGCACGGTCTACCTGGCCGAGCTGTTCGCCGAGATCCTCCCGCCGGGCGTGTTCAACGTCGTCTGCGGCGACCGCGACACGGGCGCCGAGGTGGTGGCCCACCCGATCCCGCAGATGGTCTCGATCACGGGCAGCATCGCCGCCGGCAAGGCGGTGGCCCGCTCCGCCGCCGACACGCTCAAGCGCACGCACCTCGAGCTCGGGGGCAAGGCGCCCGTGATCGTCTTCGACGACGCCGACCTCGAGGGCGCCGCCGAGGACATCGCCGTAGCCGGCTACTTCAACGCCGGGCAGGACTGCACCGCCGCCACGCGCGTGCTCGCCAGCGAGCGGGTGGGCGGCGACATCGCGGCCGCGCTCGTCGAGCAGGCCGGCACCGTCAGGCTCTCGAAGGACGAGGAGGAGGGCTCGGAGGACTTCTTCATCCCGCCGATCAACAACGCCGACCAGCTCGGCAAGGTCAGCGGCATGGTGGAGCGCGCGCCCGATCACGCCCATGTGCTGGTGGGAGGGGAGCGCGCGACCGACAACGGCTACTTCTACTCCCCCACGGTCATCGACGGCGTCGAGCAGGCCGACGAGCTGGCCACCACCGAGATCTTCGGCCCCGTGATCACCGTCCAGTCGTTCAGCGACGAGGACGAGGCCCTGCGCTGGGCCAACGGCACCGAGTACGGGCTCGCCTCGAGCGTCTGGACGAGCAACCACAAGCGCGCGCTGCGGGTGTCGCGGGCGCTCGACTTCGGCTGCGTGTGGATCAACTGCCACATCCCGCTCGTGGCCGAGATGCCGCACGGCGGCTTCAAGCACTCGGGCTACGGCAAGGACCTGTCGCAGTACTCGTTCGACGAGTACACGCGCGTCAAGCACGTGATGTCGGCGCTCGAGGGCTAGGCAGACTCAGCCGCCGCCACCACAGCCTCCCCCGCCGCAGCCTCCGCCGCCGCAGCCGAACCAGCCGCCTCCTGAGGACACGCCGCAGTGAGGCCGTGGCCAGACACGGCGGTCGAGGTCGCCGAAGCGCGCCTGCGCCTCCGCATAGGCGAGCTCGTACGCCTCCGCGTCGCTCGACTCCATCGGGTCGTGATGGATGAAGCGGCCGAAGCGCTCCTCACAGTACGCGGCGTACTCACGGGTGAAGAGGATGAAGGCGTGCCAAGCGTCGTCGACGCGCGGGGGCGGTGAGACGGTCGCTCCGGCCTGGGCGCAGACGTCGAGGAACTTCAGCATCTCCACGAAGCGTTGCTCGGCGCTGCGCCTGCGGATGCGCTTGGCGCGGGCAATGCGGCTGATCACCGGCGCGTACCGCTCCACCGCGACGGCTGGGTCCAGGGCGTCTAGTGTCGAGAGCTCACTCATTTCCCGCCTCCTTCGTCAGGTCGAACGGTCGGGAGCGAGTGTGTCGCGCGCGGTCGAGCGCAGGTACCCCTCCTAGGTGGGCGCGTTCACACCTGAGCGCGGTAGTCGGGACGTCATAGCGCGCGTTCCGCCGCCGTCGCTCGGCCCGACTCCACGAAGACGATCACACGGTCGCCCGCGTGGAGCGCGTCGCGCCCGTGCGGAAACAGCACCGACTCGTCGCGGATCACGGCGCCGACGAGCGAGTTCGTCGCCGGCAGCTCCGCCAGCGGCCGGTCGACCATCCGCGAGTCGGGGCGCACCGTGATGTCGAGGATCTCGAAACGATCGCCCTCGAGCATCGCTATCTGCTTGATCCGCGGGTCGTGGGCGAAGCGCACCATCTCCTCGGCGGTCACCTGACGGGGGTTGATCGCGACGTCCACGCCACCCTCCTCGTAGACCTGAACGGCGGTCGGGTCGTGCGACAGCGCGACGGTCAGGCGCACGCCGTGCATCCTCGCGAGCACCGCGCCGTACAGGTTCTTGGCGTCGTCGTTCATGCAGAAGACCGCGGCGGCCTGGCCGATTCGCTGGCGCTCGAGGAACGACGGGTCGAAGGCGTCGGCATGGAAGACGCGGACCTCGGGCATGTCCTCGGCGGCCTCGTGGGCTCGCGCCGCATTCGCGTCGACCAGCCGCACGCGCATGCCGCGTTCCAGCAGCACCCTGCCGATCGTGGTCCCCATCCTGCCCGCGCCGAAGATCACGATGTCGTCGACCGTCCGCTCCTCGTGGGCGAGCGAAAGGCTCCAGGCACGGGCCGACTCCGGCGAGGCGATCACCACCACCCGATCGGCCGGCAGGATCCTCTCCTCGCCGCGGGGGAACACCAGTCGCCCGCCGCGTATCAGCGCCGCCACCTTGGAGTCGGGCGGCAGCGCCGCCTCGCGGAGGGGACGGCCGACGAGGGTGTCTCCCGAGGCGTCGGTGGGCACGTCGAACTCGACGACCTGCACCCTTCCCTCCGCGAACACGTCGGTCTGGCGGGCGGCCGGAAGCCCCACGATGCCGGCGATCGCATTGGCGGTCTCGAGCTCCGGCGAGATCATGCAGTCCACCTCGATCTCGCCCTCTCGCCAGGCGTCGAACAACTCCATGCTCGTGGTGCGCACGACCGTCTTCGCGTTCGAGAGCCGCTTGGCCAGGATCGCGCAGACCAGGTTGGCCTCCTCGCGCGGGCTGCAGGCGATCAGCAGGTCCGCGCCCTCGACGCCCGCCTTGCGGACGACCGAGCGGGTCGTGCCGTCCCCCTGCACGGTGCGGCAGTCGTAGCGGTCGGAGAACTCGGTGAGCCGCCGGTTGTCGACGTCGATGACGGCGAGCTCGTGCTCCTCATGGAGCGCATCGACCAGGGCCTTCCCGACGTGCCCGGCACCGAGCACGATGACCTTCATGTTCTGAGGATAAGAGCTTCCCGGGCAGGGATGATGGTGGCGTGCGAGCCGCCGCGGCACGACGACGGCGAAGGCCGGGCTCCCTCGGTGTCGACGTCGTCGGCGCACTGAACCTGATCGGCTCGCTGCTCAAGCCGCTCGGTCTGGCGTTCGCGTTCCCGACGGCTCTGGCGCTTGGCTACGGCGAGGCGGTCTGGCCGTTCGTCGTCTCGGGGCTCGTCACCTCCGGTGCCGGTGCCGGGCTCGAGTGGGTGACGACCGGCAAGGAGCGCGTCGGCGCCCGCGAGGGCTACCTGGTGATCGCGCTCATCTGGATCCTGGTCCCGGCGTTCGGCGCGCTGCCCTATCTGCTCGCCGTGGCTCAGCTGTCGAGCCCGATCGACGCGTTCTTCGAGTCGATGTCCGGCTTCTCCACCACCGGCGCCTCGGTGCTGACCGACGTCGAGGGGCTGAACAGCTCGATGGCGATGTGGCGCCAGTTCACGGCGTGGCTCGGCGGCATCGGGATCATCGTGCTGTTCCTGGCGGTACTGCCGCGCCTGAACGTCGCCGGCCGCCAAGCGCTCTTCCGCACCGAGGCGCCGGGGCCCGAGATCGGACTGGAGGCGACCATCCGCGAGACGGCCAGGCGCTTCGTCGTGCTCTACATCGCGATCACGGCGCTCGAGATCCTCGTGCTCAGCGCGATCGCCGTCGCCGGCCTCGACGACCAGATGACCTTCTACAAGGCGGTTGCGCATTCGTTCGCCACGGTCGCGACGGCAGGGTTCTCGACCGAGGCACGTTCCATCGAGCCGTTCGCGGCGCCCACCCAGTGGGCGATCGTGGTCTTCATGGTCGTGGCGGGCACCAACTTCGCGCTGCTTGTTCACCGGCATCGTGCGGCGCCGCCTCGGAGCGATGCGGCGCGACGAGGAGTTCCGCGTCTACGTCGTGCTGCTCGCGCTCGCCTCGCTGATCGTGCTCGTCGAGCTCTGGAGCGCCGACGTCCAGAGCGGCGGCGAGGCCGTTCGCAACGCCGTCTTCAACACCGTCTCGATGATGACCACGACCGGCTTCGCCAGCAGCGACTTCGCCGAATGGACGTCGCTCACGTCGCTGGTGCTGTTCGGGGCCGTGATGGTGAGCGCCTCCGCCGGCTCGACGAGCGGCTCGATCAAGCTCGTCCGCCACGTCGCGATCGCGAAGATGTTGCACCGGGAGATCCGCCAGACGGTGCATCCCGAGCTCGTGGCGCCGCTCAGGCTGAACGGCGCGGTCCTCGACGAGCGCACCCTGCGGGCGATCATCGTCTTTCTCTTCCTCTACGTCGGCGTATGCGTCGCGGGCGCCTTGGCGATCCTGATCGACTCGTCGTTCGAGGGGGTGAGCCTCACGGCGTTCCAGTCGCTGGCGGACTCCGCGAGCCTGCTCGGCGGCGCCGGCCCGGGACTCGGCTTCGCGGGTCCGATGGGCTCGTTCCAGCCCTTCGGCGAGATCTCCAAGCTCGTCCTGACCGCCGAGATGTACCTCGGCAGGCTCGAGATCATCCCGGTGCTCGTGCTGTTCGCGCGCAGCTATTGGCGGGCGTAGCTCGCGCCCCACTCTTGCTTCTCCTTGGGCGATCTGGGGCCTTCGATCGGATCTGGGCTGGGTGAGGATGCGCCCGACGCGCCCTCATGGCCTAGCGTCCTGACTTTGGTGGCCAGGAGACACCAAACCCAGGACAGCTGGCTCTGCCGGGGGCTCGGCCTGGCTCAGCCCGTGTTCCGAAGCCCCGCGGCGATGCCGTTCACGGTGAGCAGCAGCGCGCGGGCGAGCTCCGCATCCGGCTCTCGCCCTGCCTCCACGTCCGCGCGGCGGCGATCGGTAAGGGCCACCTGGAGGTAGTGAAGGGGCGCAAGGTAGGCGTCGCGGACCCGCAGCGTTCGCTGCAGCACCGGGTCGGTGCCGAGCAGCTCGTCCTCGCCGCGCAGCCGCAGGAGCTCCTCCTTCGTCAGCTCGAACTCCGCGCTGATCGCCTCGAACGGGCGGCGCTGGCCGGCCGGCACGAGCCGCTCGACGTAGTGCGCCGCGATCACCAGATCGGTCTTGGCGAGCGTCATGGCCACGTTCGAGAGGAAGTTGCGAAAGAACCACCAGCGCTCGTGCATCTCCGCGAGCCGGTCGCCCAGACCCGCCGCGCGGGCCGCCGCGAGGCCGCTGCCCACGCCGTACCAACCGGGCACGATCTGGCGCGACTGGGTCCAGCCGAACACCCACGGGATCGCCCGCAGGCCCTCGAGACCCGCCCCGGTCTCGGGCCGGCGTGACGGCCGCGAGCCGAGATGCAGCTCGGCCAGGAGCTCCACCGGGGTGGAGGCGAAGTAGTAGTGCGGCACGGCCGGATCCTCGATCAGCTCGCGATAGCGCTCGAACGCCGCCGACGAGACGGTCTCCATCGCCTCGACCCAGCTCGCCAGCGACTCGGGCGTCATGCGCGGCCGGCGGTGCAGGACCGTCGCCTCGAGCGTGGCCGCGAGCGTCAGCTCGAGGTTCTCCCGGGCGAGGCTCGGCACCAGGTACTTGTCCGAGATGACCTCGCCCTGCTCGGTCACCTTGATCTCGCCGTCGAGCGTCCGGGGCGGCTGGGCGAGGATCGCGTCGTGAGCGGGCCCGCCGCCGCGGCCCACCGTGCCGCCGCGGCCGTGGAACAGCCGCAGCCTCACGCCGTAGCGGGCGGCCACGTCGCGCAGGCGCTGCTGGGCGCGGTGGATCTCCCACTGGCTCGTGGTGATACCCGCCTCCTTGTTGGAGTCCGAGTAGCCGAGCATCACCTCCTGCACGTCGCCGCGCAGCGCCACGACGCGGCGGTAGGTCGGGTCTTCGAGCAGCTCGGCGAGCACGTCGCCCGCCCGCCGCAGCTCGCCGATCGTCTCCAGCAGCGGCACGAAGCCGAGCCGGGCCACGCCGCCGTGCACGTCCACGAGCCCCGCCTCGCGAGCGAGCAGCACCGCGGCGAACACGTCGTCGGCGCCGCGGCACATCGACACGATGTAGGACTCGATCGCCTCGCTGCCATAGCGCCCGTGCGCGGCGCGGATCGCCTCGAAGGTCTCGAGCGTGCGAGCGCCGGCGTCGTCGAGCGGGGGCGGCGAGAACGCCAGTGGCCGTCGCGATGCGAGCTCGCCCGAGAGCAGCCGGCGCCGCTCCTCGCGAGTGCGCTCGGCGTAAGAAGGATCGCCGGGCTCTCGCAGAGGGTCGAGCAGCTGGCCGAGCGTGCGGTGGTGAGCGTCCGCGTGCTCGCGCACGTCGAGCGTGGCGAGGTGCAGGCCGGACGCCGCGAGGGTCTGCCTGGCGCGCTCCACGCGGCCGCGCGCGATCAGCTCGCCGCGGTGGGCCAAGAGCGAGTCCCGGATCAGCTCGAGCTCGCCCAGCAGCTCCGCCGAGCCGAGGTAGTCGATGCCCTGCTCGTGGGGCCGGTCCTCCTCCAGCCGGCGGCGGGTGTTCACGAGCTTCGCCCGCATGCAGGTCAGCTTCAGCCTGTAGGGCTCTTCGGCGTTCAGCCGCCGGAAGCGCGGCTCGACGCCCGGAAGCAGCTCGAGGTCGCGGGCGAGCGACTCGCTCAGCTCCTCGGTCACACCCGCGATCCGCACCGACGACGACAGGTCGCGACGAAGCCCGTCGACGAGCGCGAGCGCGCCGTCGATTCCGTGTGCGTGCTGGAGGTCCAGCACCCCCTGGATGCTCTCGGGCCCGACGTTCGGGTTGCCGTCGCGGTCACCGCCGATCCAGCTGCCGAACGCGAGCGGACGGCCACCGGCGTCGAGCTCGAGCCCAAGCCGGCTCAGCTCGTCCGCCAGCGCCTCGAGCACCTCGGGCACGCCGTCGCGGTACAGGGCGTCGAGATACCAGACCGCGTTGCGCGCCTCGTCGACCACGTTGGGAGCCGCGATGCGCAGCTCGTCCGTCTGCCACAGCAGGTCGACCAGCTCCTCGAGCCGCCCGCGGACGCGTCGCTCGCCGGCGGGGCCCTGCTCGTCCTGCCAGTCCTCGAGCAGCGCAGCGATGCCGATCACCTTGTAGAGCACGGTGCGGCGTGCCGCCTCCGTGGGGTGGGCGGTGAACACCGGCCGCACGGCGAGGCGAGCCACCTCCTCCGCCAGCTCGGCGTGCGGGATCTCGGCCGCGGCGATTCGGTCGACGGCCTGCGTGAGCCAGCTCCCCTCGCGCGCCCGGACGCTGGCGAGGTCGCGTCCGCGGTGCACCTGCTCGGCCACGTTCGCCAGGTGGAAGTAGGTGGTGAAGGCGCGCACGAGCCTCGTCGCCGTGCCGGGATCCACGTCCGCGAGGAGCGCCGCCGCCGCCTCGCGGTCCGTGCGGATCGATTGCCGGACCCGCTCGACCAGGGTCAGCAGGTCCTCGCCCTCCTGGCGAACCAGCGTGCGCCCGAGCAGGTTGCCGAGCTCGCGGATGTCACGCCTCAGCGCAGCCTGCGGCTCGGTCTCGACGGTGGTGGCCACCCCACGCGAATCTATTAGGCTCGTCGCTCCAAGGAGGGGAGCCCATGACCCACCGAGAGCGTCTGCCCCAGCTCGAGTCCGGGCTGTTCCTGACGGACGGCGGCATCGAGACCACCCTGGTCTTCCACGAAGGCATCGACCTGCCGCTGTTCGCGGCCTTCGACCTGCTGAAGGACGCGGAGGGCACCGAGGCGCTGCGCCGCTGCTATGCGCCCTACGCCGAGCTCGCCCGCGAGCGCGGCGTCGGCGTGGTGCTCGAGAGCCCGACCTGGCGCGCCAGCCCGCGCTGGGCCGCCGAGCTCGGCTACTCAGAGGAGGAGCTCGACCGGCTGAACCGCAGGGCGATCGCGCTGCTCGAGGAGCTCCGGGACGAGTACGGGACCGACGAGGCGCCGTTCGTGATCAGCGGCTGCATCGGCCCGCACGACGACGGCTACAACCCGACCGAGATCCTCACGGCGGCCGCCGCGCAGGACTACCACTCGACCCAGATCGCCACCTTCAGCGGCACGGCCGCGGACCTCGTGGGCGCGCTCACGATCACGTACGCCGACGAGGCCGTGGGCATCACCCGGGCCGCGCTCGAGGGAGGCATGCCGGTCGTGATCTCGTTCACCGTGGAGACCGACGGCCGCCTCCCCAGCGGTCAAGCGCTCGGCGACGCGATAGCCGAGGTGGACCGCGAGACCGGCGAGGGACCCGCCTACTACATGATCAACTGCGCGCACCCCACGCATTTCGAGAGCGTGCTCGAAGCGGGCGCGCCCTGGCAGGAGCGCATCCGCGGCCTGCGTGCGAACGCGTCGACGAGGAGCCACGCCGAGCTCGATGAGGCGACCGAGCTGGATGAGGGCGACCCGGCCGATCTCGGCGCCCGCTACGCGGCGCTCCGAGAGCTGCTGCCGCGCCTCAACGTGCTCGGCGGATGCTGTGGCACGGACCACCGGCACGTGCGCGAGATCCACGACGCCTGGCCGGCCGGCTGAGCCCTCCTGTCGATTGGCCGCTCCTAGCTACGCAGCTCGCTCACGATCTTCGCCGTGGTGCTGATCACGTAGTAGATCGAGAGCACGAAGAACAGAGCGCCCACGACGGCGCGCACGTGGTCGGGCTCGACCTTCGTGCGCGTCTCGAACGGCTTGGCCGCCCCGTCCGCCACCTTCACGCGCCACCCTGTCAATCCGTGCTGGCCCACCTTGATTGCGTCCATGGGCTGCGGATACCCGGTCCGCCGCCAGCCCAGCCCTACCATCGAAGCGTGATCGACGAGAGCACCGAGTTCGGCGCACGCGTCGCCCGCCACCTGCGCGAGGAGATCGTGGTCTGGCTGACCACGGTCACCCCGGCCGGCTCGCCGCTCCCCATGCCGGTCTGGTTCCTCTGGGACGGGGCCGGATCCGTGCTCATGTACAGCCGGCTGGGAGCACGCGTTCGCAACGTCGAGGCGAACCCGCGCGTGACGCTGAACTTCTCCGGTGACGGTCGCGGCGGCGACATCGTCGTCCTCTCCGGCACGGCCACCATCGACCGTGAGGCCCCGCCCGTCGATCGGGCCATGGAGTACCGGGCGAAGTACGACGACCACATCGCCCGGATCGGGATGACACCCGAGACCTTCGCCCAGCGTTACAGCGTGCCGGTGCGCATCGAGCTCGGACGCCTCCGCGGCCACTGACCTACGGTACGCGGGTGGCTCCTCAGGTGCTCGCCGTGCCCGTCGGCCCCGGCGGTCTCTCACAGTGCCGCAGCTTCGTCCAGCGAGTGCTGTCGGTCGCGGGCTTCGACGCGCGTGCGCGCTACCAGGTGACGGTCGCGGCCAACGAGGCGGTCTCGAACGCCATGGAACACGGCGGCCCCTGCGGGGACGGCCAGATCCACCTGGAGGCGAGCGTCGAGTCCGGCTGCTTCGTGCTCTCGGTCCGCGATTGCGGCGAGTTCGCGCAAGCGGGGGCGCCGGACCCAGACCCGGTCGCCGAGCGGGGTCGCGGCTTTGCCTTCATGAACCTGCTCATGGACGACGTGCGGCTCGACGCACGCGCGGGAGAGACGGTGCTTCGGCTCACCAAGTGGCTGCCCGGAAGCCGGGCGCCCGAGCGCGAGCCCGGGCCCGAGACGATGGAGCGCAACCGCCGTGTCGTGCGCGAGCTGTTCGATGCGTTCGCCGAGCGTGACGTGGAACGCACGATCGGGCTCGTCGATCGCGGCGTGATGATGGAGCCACTCTCGACCCCGGTCGAGCGGCGCACCCCCTATCTCGGAGTCGGCGGCCTGCGGCGCTACCTCCGCGACCTGGACGAGACCTGGGAGGAGTTCGAGGTCACGATCGAGGAGGTCCGTGCCCGGCACGACTACGTCGTGGCGACCGGACGCATCCGCGCGCGCCAGGGGACGCTCGAGCTGGACGACCGGGCCGCCTTCGTGCTTCGCCTCCGGGAGCACCGGGTCGTCTGGGCCAAGGTCTACCGGAGCGAGGACGAGGCGTTTGGCGCCGCGGGCTGGGTCTGAGCCGGCTCGACTACAGCGCGCCCTTCTTCCACGGGCCCCAGATCGCGAAGGTCAGCCCGGAGGACGCCTGGATGTTCACGAACAGCACCTTGCCGTCCGGCGTGAACGTCGCGCCGGCGAACTCGTCGCCCATCCGCTGCTTCATGGCGTTGAGCGCGAAGTCGAAGATCCCGCCCTCGGGCGTGACGCCGCGCAGGTAGTTCTCGGTCGGGCCGTCCTCGCACAGGAGCGACGACTTCTGCGGGCTGATGCAGAGGTTGTCCGGCAACTCCAGCACCGTGCGGCTGGGCGACTCGAACAGCAGCGTGAGCGTGTCGTTCGCCGTGTCGTACACCCAGAGCTGACCGAAGCCGTCGCCGTAGCCGTCGACCGGAGGCGTCTCGCCCGGGGGCGTGTCGCCCCCCTGCGTCGAGACGAGGTAGACCTTGCCGGAGTCGAAGAAGATCCCCTCGAGGCGGCTGAAGGTCGCGGCGCCCTGGGCGATCCCCTGGTTGCTCACGAACACGCTCGCCTGGTCGTTGGTCGTGCCGGCCGCGAACGTCGTGTCGGGCGTGTCGATCGGGACCCACTCGACCCCGTAGGTCACGCCGGGCGTCTGCCCGCGGTCGAGCTGGGCGTTCGTCACGCCCTCGACCTTGAGCATCTCGAGCCTGCCCCCGTCGCGCAGCTCCCGCACCTGCATCGGATTCTGCGGCGCGATGTAGCGGTAGAAGCCCGACGGGAACGTGAAGTTGTCCTCTGTCTCGTAGAGGATCCCGGTTTGCGGGTCGATGTCGACGGCCTCGTGCGCGAAGCGCCCGGCCGACCGGACCGGCGCGAGCTTCGCGTACTCCCCTGGGCCCCAGTCCACGGGCACCTCGAAGACGTAGCCGTGGCGCTGGTTGAGCAGCCTGTTGTCGGCGCCGGTGAAGTCGGGGCCGACGTCCGGGCCGTTCACGGTCTCCTCGACCGTGAGCCAGGTACCCCACGGGGTCCTTCCACCGGCGCAGGTCATCTGCATGCCGTTGCTGCTGACCCACGATTCCACCTTCGCGGCGTGGCGGTTGACCTCGACCGTCGTCGTGCCGGCGCCGGCCATCGTGTCGTACGCCTTGCTCGTCGTGCCGAACGCGCCCACGGGGTTGTTGATCTCGTGGTTGCGGACCAACCGGTAGCGGCTCTTGCCCCAGGCGAAGGCCGTCATGCCGTCGTGCCGTCCCGGCGTGATCACGCCGTCGTCCATCAGCGTGCCGGTCGGGGTGATGCTCCGGTACTCGAAGCCCTCGGGCAGGTGGAGGCGCACCACGTCGTCGGTCAGGTCGGGCACCGGTCCGATCGGCCCATAGCCGCCGTTGTCAGGAGCCACCCCGGTCGAGCCGACGGCGAGCGCCCCGCGCGCGAAGAGACCCTGGAGCGGCCCGCCCAGGGTGGCGAGCGCCGCCGTGGACAGTCCGGCGCGCCTCAGGAACGCCCGGCGATCGATAACTCTCATGGAGAGACTCCTCCCTCGACTTCCGTGAACGACCGCGCGAGCATAGCCTGAGCTCGTCAGCCCGTCGCTTGCAAGGCAGAAAGGAGCCTCGCCATGCGCACCACGACCATCTCGGTCGCACTCGCCATCACCTTCGCAGCCGCACTCCCCGCTTCCGCGGGCGCGTTCCCCGGCCAGGGCAGCTGTGCCGCCGAAGGGGCCTTCGTGTCCGGCAACGCGCAGCAGTTCGGCGCGGGCTTCGGCCAGCTCGTGTCGGGCACGGCCCGGGCGTCGGGTGGGCTCGCCGAGGTGATCGCCGCGTCGCACGCGGCCAACTGCGAGCCGCGCTAGAGGCCCGCGGGGTGCGTGACGGCGAAGCCGGTGGAGCTTCGCATCGTCGTCGTCCAGCGCGAGCCGGTCTGAGAGCGGGCGCTCGTGTCGAACCGGAGCCCCGCCACCACCATGTAGACGTGGCTCGCGTTCGCGTAGATCGTGATCCACTGGCCGGGGCCCCGCTCGCCCCAGCCGGCGAACGCGCCCGACACGAGCGGGCTCGTCAACAGGCCCCCGCCGTAGAGCGCGTATGAGACCGACCCGGAGCAGTCGTAGCCGGTGTCGGTCCAGCTGGCGTGGCCGCCTCCCCACTTGTACGGCGTCTGGGCGATCGCGTTGCCGGCGGCGATCACGCTCTTCACCAAGGGCGGCGCCGACTCGGGAGCCACGGCGAAGCCGTCCGCGCTGACCTGCCCGGTCGCTCCGGGCACCACCACGGTCTCGGCCGGGGGCGGTGGCTGGGCGTAGGCGGAGCCGCCGTTGCCCGGGCGCCTCACGGCGCGCCGGATGGCCCGCTGCTCGCGGCGGGTCGCGATGCCGTCGGCGTTCAGCTCGAGGTTCCGCTCGGTCGCCCTCAGAGCCCGGGCGGTGCGCGATCCGAACTCGCCGTCGCGCACGATCCGGTGCCCGGCGAGCGACAGGTAGCGCTGGAGCTGCTTCAACGTCGGACCCGCGCGTCCCGACGCTGAGCGTGCGCGAGCCGTAGGTCTCGGCGCTGGCGCTGCTCGGCATCGCGGCGAACGCGGCCACTGTGGCGGCGAACAGGCTCAGATGTCTCGCGGCACGAGCTGTCATGGCGACGGTCGCCTACGGGGTTAGCTGTCGGGCTCGCGCTGGTGTTGCGCTTCGCCGCGATCACGCGGCGTTCGCCCCAGGCCACATGTGGGCCACTGGTTCCCCCGCTCGCCCGCCTTGCCGGACGGACGATTCGGCGGTCAATGACGTGGCCACCATACCGATCGGCGCCGGACGGAGTTCTCCTGCTTCGTGGGCGGTGTCTTGCAGGGGCCGACTAGGCCTGCAGCGACTGCGCGAACCCGCGGCGCCAGCTCTCGTGCGCCGGCTGCCAGCCGAGCTCGCGCTTGGCCTTCGCGTTGCTCGCGCCGGGGAGCACCGTCGCCATGGTCGCCGCGGCGCCGCCGGCCACCAGCCGCGCCAGCCACACCGGCACGCGGCGCGGTGGCTTGGCCCCGAGCGCATCGGCGAGCACCGGCAGCCAGTCGCGCATCGCGCCCGGCTCGTCGTCGACCACGTTGTAGACGCCCGCTGCCCCGCGCTCGACGGACGCCACGGTCGCGTCCGCCGCGTCGTCCACGTGGATGAACGACCACAGGCCGCCGCCTCCGCCCACCACCGGGAAGCGCCGCTTGCGCACGTCCCGCGTGGTAGAGCCGTCGTGGGCGAAGTAGGTGCCGGGGCCGTAGAACCAGCCGTAGCGAAGCACGACGCCCTCCAGCGAATCGGCCCCGAGCACGAGGCGCTCCATCTCCCCGAGCGCCTGCACCGCGTCGCCGAACGGCGCCGGCGCGTCCGTGAACAGCGGGGCGTCCTCGGCGACCACCCTGGGCTCCGCAGCGGGCCGGTAGGCGAAGGCGATGCTCTGGCAGATGAAGCGCCGCGTGCCGGCCTCCCGGGCGGCGGCGATCAGGTTCGGCGTGCCCTCGGTTCGCACCCGGTTGGTGGCGTCGTAGATCCTCTTGTTGCGCGGCTGGAAGCGCTCGGGGAGCGCCGTGAGCTCGTGGACGAGTACGTCGGGCCGAGCCTCGGCGACCGCGTCCCGCACCGCCCCGGCGTCGAACACGTCGACCACGGCCGCCGTGGCCCCGGCCGTCCTGATCGCCTCCGCACTACGGTCGGATCGTGTCATTCCGGTCACCTCATGACCGGCCGACACGAGCTTCGCCACCAGTGGCCGCCCGATCGCGCCGCTCGCGCCGGCAACGAAGATCCTCACACTGCCACCTCCGCCTTCGTGGTCCGAGCATAGTAGAGTACATGCTCTAATTGTGGCATCACCATCTCGGTTGGCTCACTCCATCAGGGTGAGCTACGGTCGTCACCACGCTACGACCCGGAGGCCGAGATGCCCGACGCGCAGCCCCAGCGGTTTCGACTCGAAGTCGATGCGAATCGGGACGGCGTCCTCGAGCCCGGCGAGCTTGGGCGCTGGGACTGGCAGTGGCAGGCCGGCGGGCTTGGCGCGATCGCCCTCCCCGACCTGAACCAGGCGGACGAGCCTGAGCTCACGCCGATCAGGGTGACCGTCCCGGCCGGATCGCACGTGACGATCGGCGTGAGTCAGTACGCAGCGGCGTTCGTGACGATCTACCGACTGGCGGAGGGCGGGGAACTCGAGCCGATCCTCGGTGTGGTCGGCGAGCGCGTGCGGCGGTCCGCCGGTCCGTTCGCCGGCTCCCAGGACCTCCGCCTGCGCCCCCTCCAGATGCCGGACTCCGGTTTTCGCGGTCTCGTGGAGCTGACCGCGGCGCGACTGCGACAGGGCCCCGACGGCCTGGCCCCCACCGGCGAAGTCGACCGCGCCGTCCTGCGCGTCTCCCCTTGGATCATGACGCCGAACACGTGCACGCCCATGCGCGTGTTCGCCGTCCGGGTCCCGGAGGGGGACCAGGGCGCCAACGCCCAGTTCATCGCCGAGCTGGCCGACGCCTGCGTCGCCGCCGGTGTCGAGTTTCGCGAGATCGACACGCGCTCACTGCCGGGCCACGCGCTCGAGCCCTTCGACCGCTGGATCCAGGACGAGATCGAGTTCGGATATGTCGCGGCACCGGGCCGTTCGGTGCCGGTGGTCGTGGACGGGCCGCGCAATCGCGGCCTGGACACGATCGGCACCAGCGGCCAGCTCGGCGAGGGAATCGGCGCGCTGCTGCTCGACGCCGACTTCAACGTGACCTCGAGCCTCGACGCGTTCGGAAACGTCGAGGTGGCGCCGCCGACGACCGTCGGCGCCTCCGAGTACCCGCTGGGTCGGGTCGTCTTCGGGACCAAGCGCCTCGGGGACGACACCGGCCGGAAGGCCTCGCTGCGTCTCAGGGAGTTCCTGTACGAGCAGTTCATCCAGACGCCGTTCGAGGTCTATACAGACTGGCTCGCGGTGGGGCACGTCGACGAGGCGATCTCGTTCGTCCCGGGCGAGAACGGCGCCGGCTTCCGCGTCCTGGTCGCCTCGCCCGCGGCGGCACGCGCGCTGTTCGAGCGTCTCGCGCGCGATGGCTCGGGCGGCGCCACGCTCTGGCGGGGCCAGCGGCTCGGCGACGGCAGCTCCGCCGAAGAAACCGTCGACGAGTTGCTCGCGAAGGACGAGCTCTGGGAGTTCAACCGCGCCTGCGAGGGGCACATGGCCACGGTCGAGGAGGAGGTGCGCGCCGAGCTCGGGCTGGACGACGACCAGCTGGTCCCGATCCCCGTCGCCTTCGAGGACGCGGGTGACGGGCAGGCCGGGGCCTACTTCCCCGACATGGTGAACCACCTGGTACTCGGGAACGTTTCCGTGGTTCCCCGCCCGTACGGACCGCTGAACGCCGACGGCGTCGACGAGCTCGAGCAGGCCTTCCGTCTCGCGGTGCCGGACCGCGACGTCCGCTTCGTGGACGACTGGCTCTCCTACCACAAGCTGATGGGTGAGGTGCATTGCGGCACCAACGTGCTGCGCAAGCCGATCCCGTTCGTCAACTGGTGGGAGCACTCCTACGAGGGCGTGCACAACTCGCTGGTCGTGGGGTGATCCGGGTGGCCGCCGCTGCGGCGATCGCCCGATCGCCCTAGCTCGCCTTGAGCCAGCCCGAGTCGACCACGAACTCCGTGCCCGTGGTGCTGGCCGAGCGCGGCGACGCCAGCAGCACCACCGCGTCGGCGATCTCCTGAGGCTCCGCGAGCCGTCCGGTGGCGAGCTGCATCATCTCGGGCGCGACCGTGGTCATCACGCTCTCGCGATCGGCGCCGGTGCGGGCGGCCATGATGTCGGCGGCGCCGCCCTCGTCGGTCCACCAGGGCGTCCTCACCGGCCCCGGGCAGACGCCGTTGACCCGGATCCCCTCAGGGCCGAACTCCTCGGACAGCGCCTTCGTGAAGTTGATCATCGCGGCCTTGGCGGCCCCGTAGTCGACGTTGATCGCCGACGGCTGCCGGCCGTGACCGGAGGAGACGTTCACGATTGCGCCCCCGCCGCGCTCGATCATGGCCGGAATCGCCGCCCGGCATGCACGCACGGCCGAGAACAGGTTGAACTCGAACATCTCGCGCCAGCCGCCGTCGCTCAGCTCGAGGAATCCGAACTGGGGCATCTTCGTACCGGGCGGCGGTCCGCCGACGTTGTTCACCAGCACGTCGATCGCCCCATACCGCTCGAGCGCGCGAGCGATCACCTCCGCGGGAGCGTCCGCGTCCATGAAGTCGGCTGGCACGTGAAGCAGCTCTCCACCCAGCGCGTCGAGCTCGGGGCTGCGGCTGCGCGATGCCGCCACCACGCGCGCGCCCTCGTCGAGCAGCGTGCGTACCACGGCGAGGCCGATCCCCTTCGAGGCGCCCGTGACCACGGCAACGCGGCCATTCAGCTCGAGATCCATGACTCTCCTTCGTTCGCAGGTTCCTTCCGTTGAACGCGGCCGGGCTCGCGAACGTGAGATCGCCGGGACGAGATACTGGGTCCGATGACGCTGGAGAACCGGGTGTTCTGCGCGGAGAGCTACACGGATCGGGACAGGGCACTCGCGGCCGCCGGGCTGCGGTAGCCGACGAGGACCGTGACGAGCGCGACTGCACCGGTCCTCGACGACGCGCAGCAGCAGCGCCGCGGCCAGATCTACGTCGCGCTTGCCGCGATCGCGTGGTCGTCGGCCGGCGTGCTGCAGCGCCAGGTCAGCGTCGACACCGCCACCCAGGTGGCGGGCCGCGCGGTGTTCGCGGGGCTGTCGCTGCTCCTCTACGTCGCGATCGTCGAGCGTGGACGGGTCTTGCACGCCTTCCGCTCGGTCGGCCTCGCGGGCGTCGGGGTGGCGGTGTGCATCGCGATCGCGTCGGGGGGCTTCATCGCCGCGCTCAACCAGACGTCCGTCGCGCGCGTGCTCTTCTTCCTCGCGATCTCGCCCGTGCTCGCGGCCGCCCTGGCGTGGATGGTGCTCGGCGAGCCGGTCAGTCGTCGCTCGGCCTTCGCGATGGCGATGGCCCTCGCCGGCGTGACCGTCATGGTCGGCGCCCCGGGAGGCGGCAACCTCACCGGAGACGCCCTCGCGTTCCTCACCGCGCTCGGCTTCGCGCTGGCGCTCGTGATCACCCGGCACCGCCGCGACGTGTCGATGGCGCCCGCCACGATCCTCTCGCAGGTGCTGCTGGTGCTCGTGTTCGCGCCCTTCGCGACCCCGAGCGAGATCGGGAGCGGCGACGCGGTCTGGCTCGCGCTGCTGGGAGCGGGCCAGATCGGGCTCGGACTGGTGCTGCTCACGATCGGCGCCCGGCTGATCCCCACGGCGCAGGTCGCCCTCATCACGTTGCTCGAGGTCGTGCTCGGCCCGCTCTGGGTCTGGATCGCGCTTGGCGAGCGCCCCGACAGCGCGACCCTGATCGGCGGCGCGATCGTGATCGCCGCGATCCTGATCCAGACTCTCGGGGCGCCGGCGCAGGATCCCGCCGAGAAGGGCGAGCCGGTGGCTCCCCCATGAGCCGAAGGGCGGGTCAGAAGCCGCCGACGTCGCCGCCGCCGAAGTCGCCGGCGCCGAAGTCGCCGCCCGCATCCGGCCCGGCCGTGTCACCCCCGGCCTCGGCGCCCGGATCGCCGAACTCGTCGAAGAGCGACTGGGCAACGAGCGTGCCGGCGAACGCGGCGGCGAAGCTGCCCAGGAGCGCGCCGCCCATCCCGCCGAGCGCGCCGCCGCGGCCGCCGAAGGCCCGCTCGACGGTGCCAGGCTCGCGCACCTCGGCTCGGGTGGCCATGCGAGCCAGGGAGCGCGGGTCGTCGCCGCCGGCCCGCTCGCCCTCGGGGACGGTCGCGCTCAGCTCGCGCAGCGCCGCCTGACGCTGCTCGGGCGAGAGCTTGGCGAAAGCCTCCTCGTGCGCCTCCTCGAGGCGCTCCGGCGGCGCCGTCCGAACGAGATAGCGATAGCGCTCGAGCGCCTGCTCATCCTGCGCGTCGAGCGGCCGCCCCTGCTGCTCGCTCCGGCCCAGAAGTCGGTCGAGAAAGCCCATGGGGAAGCGATACCCGGATCGAGCCGGCGACACGCTCAGCTAGCCGTGGACCTGCGTGAGCAGCTCGGTCTCGGCCTCCGGCGCCACGAGGAGGACGTTGGAGCGAATGTCCTCGAGATGATCAGCCACCGTCTGCTCACCCACGCCGGCCGGCGCGTAGACGGCGAACAGAACAGCGCTCGTGCCGGCGGCGATCCGCGTCCGCTGGTCGGGGCCGCGGAGGACGCTCGAGATGATCCCGGTGGCGTCGGCCATCATCATGTCGCCGGGCTCGAGCCCGGCCTCGGAGCCGTTCAGCTGGACGTAGCGCTCTCCACCGACGGTCGCGTCGACGCGCACGGGCGGCGCGACCGCGTCGAGGTCGTGACCGGCCGTGAGGACCAGGTTCTGAAGCTCGGCCATGAACATCGCCTCGACGAGCGCCGCGCGGCTGGGGATCGGCCGGCGCCCCGAGGCAACCGACTCGCGCTGCGCTCGCAGGTGGTAGGTCTTGCCCCGCGCCCGGTAGTAGTCGGTGTAGGCCGCGAGGACTCGCTCCTCGCCCTCGCCCTCTGACGCGCCGGCCCGCAGCCGCTCCTCGAGCTGACGCTTCGCCGCTTCGAGCGCGGGGCTCTGCTCGGGATTTGCGACCGCTCGCATCACCAGGGCGCCGGCCACCGCGCCGGGAAAGGCGCTCCGCCAGCCGTCCGTCGCCTCCAACGTGGCGCGCACCGGACCGGTCAGCGGCGTCGGACGAACGTGAGCCCGTCGGCCACCAGCACCATTGCGCTGTCCACGCGCTCGTCGCCCGTCACGCGCTCGTTGAGCGCGTCCATGATGCGCTCGCGCTCCTCCTGCGGGGCGGTCACCCGGCCGCCCAGAAGCACGTTGTCGATCAGGAGCAGGCCGCCGGGCAGCAGGCGCGTGATGATCTCCTCGTAGTAGGCGGGATAGCCGGTCTTGTCCGCGTCGAGGAAGGCGTAGTCGAACGTCGGCTCCGCCGGCATCGCGCGCAGCGACTCGAGAGCGGGCCCCACGACGATCTCGACCCGGTCCGTGAGACCGGCGTCCTCCAGGTTGCGCCGGGCGATCGCCGCGTACTCCTCGTCGAGCTCCAGGCAGGTGAGCCGGCCGCCCTCGGCAAGCCCGCGGGCGATCGCGATCGCTCCGTAGCCGGTGAACGTCCCCACCTCGAGCGCGCGGCGCGCGCCCGTGAGCCGGGCGACCATCGTCAGCAGCGCGGCCTCGTCGGGGGTGGTGGCCATCACGGCCATCGGCATCTCGGAGGTCTCGCGGGCGACCCGCTCGAGCACCGCGTCCTGCCGCGCGTGGCGGGCGAGGTAGTCCGCCACCTCCTGGGTGACCTGTGTCTTTACGAGCGCCATCGCGAGCGCAGAGGATACGGCGCTCGACGGAAACGGCGTGGGTAGGCTGGTCTCGTGGCCGGCGAGCGTCTGCGGGACATCCCCGGATTCAACATCGACGCCGTCGCCGCGGCGGCGGGAGATGACCCCGAGATCCTGCGGATGGAGAATCTCGACACCGACATCAGTCCTCCCGCGATCGCGCTCGAGGCGACCCGCGCGGCGATCGGCGAGGACGATGCGAACAGTTGGCTGCCGTTCAACGGCCGCGCCGATCTCAGGGAGGCGGTCGCCGGGTACGTGAGGGGCCGCGGCGGCCCCGCATACGACCCGCTGCGGGAGATCGTGATCACCTGCGGCGAGGGCGAGGCCATGCTCGACGCCTTGCTCTGTCTCACCGAGCCGGGCGACGAGGTCATCCTCACCGACCCCACCTATGCCGGCATGTTGAACCGGGTGCGTCTGGTGGGCGCAGAGCCCCGCCTGGTGCCGCTCCACGCGGACACCGGCGAGTGGCGACTCGACCTCGACGCGCTCGCCGCCGCGGTCAGCCCGCGCAGCCGCGTCGTCTTCCTCAACAACGCCTCGTTTCCCACCGGCTGGGTCGCGAGCGACGACGAGTGGGAGGCGGTCGCCTCGCTGTGCGTCGAGCACGACCTGTGGCTTCTCTACTGGGGCGGGTTCGAGGGCGTGCTCTACGACGGTCTGACGCCCCGCCAGCCCGCCGCGCTGCCCGGAATGCGCGCTCGCACCGTGACGGTGGGTGCCCCCAGCAGCGAACAGCGCATGATCGCGTGGCGTGTCGGATGGGTCGTGATGCCGGCGGAGCTCACGGATTCGGTCGCTCGATGCCAGATCTACAACGGACTGGTCGCGAGCGGCTTCGCACAGATCGGCACCCGTGAGGCGCTGCTCGTGGGAGACGCGGACCTCGACGCAGCGAACGCGGAGTGGCAGCGACGGCGGGACGAGACGCTGCGCCAGCTCGAGGGCTTCCCGATCGTCAAGCCCTCCGGCGCGTGGGCCGCCCTCCTGGACGTCGGCAGGTTGGGCATCGACGGCGCGGACGCGTCCGCCCGACTCCTCGAGCACGGGGTTGCCGCCACTCAGATGCAGGGCTGGGGAGGAAGCGTCGCGGAGCGCTACATCCGGTTCGTCTTCAGCAACGAGCCGGTCGATCGAATCGCCCTGCTGGGGGAACGCGCGCGCGCCGCGCTGCACCCCTGAACGTGCGGGTACCGTGTCGCAATGGCCGCGAACCCCGCCACTGACGACCTCGGCCGCCTCGCAGCGGACTTCCAGCGCGACGGGGCCTGCGTCGTCCGGGGGCTGTTCGACGATGCCGAGGTCACGCGGCTTCGCGAGGGCGTCGAGCGCAACCTGGCCGAGCCGAGCGAGCGCGCGATCGAGGGCGGCGGCGACGCCGGTTCGGGCCGATTCTTCGAGGACTTCCGCAACTGGACCCGCATCGCGGACTACGAGCAGGTAATCCGCGGCTCGCGTCTCGGCGAGGTCGCCGCACGGCTGATGGGCTCTCGTGTGGTCCGCCTGCACCACGACCACCTGCTCGTGAAGGAGCCGGGCACGACGATCCGGACGCCCTGGCACCAGGACCAGCCCTACTACAACATCGACGGGTTCGACACAGTGTCGTTCTGGATTCCACTCGACCCCGTGCCCCGTGAGAGCACGCTCGAGTTCGTGGCCGGCTCCCACGCCTCGCGCACGTGGTACATGCCGCGCAGCTTCTTCGACGATCGCGCGCTCGTCTTCGACGAGGGCACCTTCGAGGAGGTGCCCGACATCGAGGCGGATCGCACCGCCCATCCAATCCTCGGCTGGCCGCTCGAGCCCGGCGACGCCGTGGCGTTCAACATGCTCACGCTGCACGCGGCCGCGGGCGCGCGCAACCGCCGCCGCGCGTTCTCGGTGCGGCTGGTGGGAGACGACGTGCGGATCGCCGTTCGCCCGAACCCGACGAGCCCGACCTTCCCCGAGCTGGAGGGGGCGCTGGGTCACGGCGACCCGCTCGAGCATCCGCTCTTCCCGCAGCTCTGGCCGCGGGACGACCATGGAGCCGACGGATGACGACTCTGCTCTGCTACGACGGCTCCGACTCGGCGCGCCGCGCAATCGAGCGCGCGGGCGTGGTGCTGATGCGGGGGCCCGGCGATCGTGCTGACCGTGTGGGAATCGCTTGGCTCGGCGCTCCTCCGGCACCGGCCATTCGCCGGCACCGAGCTAGGACGCGACTTCGAGCAGATCTCGGCGGATGTCGTGGACGAGCTCGACGGCAATACGGCTGGAGGGGCCGAGGCCACCGCGGCCGAAGGAGCGAAGCTCGCCGAGGCGGCCGGCTTCGATGCGCGGCCGCTTGCCCGGCGGGCGCTCGGGCGTCTGGCCGAGCGTGCCGAGGTGACCGTGTGGCAGGCAGTGCTCGAGACGGCTGACGAGGAGGAGGCCGACGTGATCGTGCTCGGCTCGCGGGGCAGGTCCGCGCTCAAGTCCGCCCTCCTGGGCAGCGTCTGCTACGGCGTGGTCCACAACAGCAAGCGCCCGCTGCTGGTCGTGCCGCCGCCGACCTGATCCGATCGCCGGCTCAAGAGCCAATGAGCACCGACAGGCAGGTCACGCAGCCCTCCATCTTCTCGTACTCGCCGATGTCGACGGCGATCACGTCGAAGCCCCAGTCCTCGAACAGCGCCGCCGTGCGCGGCGCCGACGCGGCCATCAGGACCGCGCCTTCCCCGAGCAGAACGACGTGAGACCCGCCCTCCTCGGGCACCGGGCGCAGCGTCGCGAAGGCCGAGGCGTCGACCAGCGACGGGTCGGCGCAGATGATCGTGCCGTCCGGAAGGGCGGTGACAGCCGACTTCAGGTGCAGCACCTCACGGAGCGGCACGGGCACGACGTTCAGGCCGCGCGGCGCGGCGTGGGCGCGCAGCTGACGGATGCCCTCGGAATTGGTGCGCTCGCCGCGGCCCACGTAGAGAGTCGTGCCCACCCGCAGGACGTCGCCGCCGTCGAGCGTGCCCGGGTTCTCGATCCGGGCGATCTCCAGGTCGAGGGCGTGCAGCGCCTCCTCGGTGCCCTCGACCTCCGCTCGTCGCTCGGCCGCACCCGGTCTCGTGAGCACGGCCAGCCCGTCGCACATGACCACGGTGTCCTCGACGAACGCCGAATCGGGGAGATCGTCCGCGTGCGTCACCTCGCGTATGGACCAGCCCGCGTCCGCGAGCGCCGCCACGTAGCCGGCGTGCTGCTCCGCTGCCAGCTCGGCATCGACCTGCCGCCGTTCGACATGCGTGACGATGCCGTCCGCCATCCGGCGGCTCGGGCGCCGAACCAAGGCCACGCGCTCGTCCACGCCCGGCACGCTACCGGGCGGCAGGCTGGAGCTCGTCCGGCCTACTGCGGGATGCGGAGCTCTTGGCCGGGCACGATCACGTCCGGGTCGTCGAGGATCTGGCGGTTGGCGGCGAAGATGATCCGGAACTTGGCCGGGTCGCCGTAGAAGTCGGTCGCGATCCCGGACAGGGTCTCCCCGCTCTGCACGGTGTGGACCGCGAAGCCCGCGAACGGGTCGACCAAGGCGCGCCCGAACAGGATCGGGATCACGCGCTTGTGCAGATCGCTGCCGTCCTCGGCGGACGACTCGAACACCTCGAGCGTCCCCCGCGCCCGCTCCGGCACGCCGGGCACGTCGATCCGGAAGAAGAAGTTCCCCCAGATGCCGGTGCCGCCCGCCTGGAACGATTTCTCGGCGATCACCTGGCCTTGGGCGTTGCGCAGCCGGCTGCTCAGGGTCCCCTCGAACCCGGTTCCGACGCCGGCCACCTCCACCGGGTCGTCGACGATGTCGTGCGCGCGCGGATGTCGCACGCTGATGAATGGAATCGCCATGGCGCCACCGTACCGGCGCGCATCGCGCGTTCCCAACGGATGCTCGGCAAGGCCAACTCTCTCGATGTCAGGAGGCCGCCCGCTGTGCCCAGGCGGCCGACACGGCGGCGCCGGCGTCGTGGTCGTCGACCACGAGGATGAGCTGGTGGTCGTGGTCGCTGTACATGACCTCGATGTTGACCCCGGCGTCCGCCATCGAGCGCGCGATCTTGCCGAGCTGGCCCGGTGTCTCCTGATCGAGTCGCTGGACCAGCGGCGTGCGGCTCTCTCCGACGGCGATGTCCGCCTTCCTCGAGCGCCCGCCGCGCCGAGGCCTCGTCGTCGACGAGGAAGTGCGCGACCGCCTCGCCGTCGACCACGAACACGCCGCCTCCGTTGATGTTCACACCGGCGCGGCCGAGCGCCTCGCCCATCGCGGCAAGCGCGCCGGGCTCGTTGTCGAGGTGGATCGTGAGGTCGTGCACGGGAGTGCCTCCGTGGTGGTGGGCGTTCAGCCATGGAACCGGCGACTGTCCTCGGGCGCCTGCGCGCGCTCGTCGGGGCCGTAGTCGCGGACCACCTCGGCGATCCGCAGCCGGTAGCCGGTGAAGAAGCGCTCGCGCCCGAGCTGCTGGACTCGGCGGTGCCCCGGGTGCGTGCGCCAGGCGGTGACGGCGGACTCGTCGCGGAAGAAGCCGAGCGCTACGTACTTGCCCGGCTCGGCCGTGCTCTGGAAGCGCTCGACGCCCTCGAAGCCGTCCACTCCCGCCAGCAGCTCGCGCACCTCGGTGGACGCCGCCAGGTACTCATCGAACGTCGACTGGTCGTCCGGGTCGAACCAGAACTCGAAGATCATCGCGACCATGCGCGGCCACTCTATGGCCGTGACAGTTGCGATACAGTCGAAATATGGATGTCGACGTGGCGGCTGCCGCCGGCCTGTTCGCGGATCGCACCCGGGCCGACCTCGTGGCGGCGTTGCTGGACGGTCGCGCCCTCACCGCCGGCGAGCTTGCGCGAGCAACGGACGTGTCGGCCGCGACCGCGAGCACGCACCTCCGTCGCCTGCTCGACGCCGGGGTGCTGGCGGTCGAGGCCCAGGGCCGTCACCGCTATTACCGGCTGGTCGACGAACGAGCCGCGAACGCCTTCGAGTCGCTGGCGGCCCTCGCCCCGGTCCGGCCGGTGCGCTCGCTGCGCCAGTCCCGGGTCGCCGTCGAGCTGCGGGTCGCGCGCACCTGCTACGACCACCTGGCCGGCCAGGTCGCGGTGCTCCTGGCCGACCGCTGCATGGAGACCGGCGTCCTGACCAGGGGCGAGCACGGCTTCGAGCTCGGCGAGCACGGGGCCGAACAGCTCACGGCATTCGGGCTCGACCTCGACGAGATCAGGCGCGCCCGGCGCTCCTTCGCGCACCCCTGCCTCGACTGGAGCGAGCGCCGCCATCACGTGGCCGGCGCGCTCGGCGCGGCGCTGCTCAACCGAATGGTCGAGCTCGGCTGGCTGACCCGCCGGCCCCGCCACCGCGCCGTGCGCGTCGAGCCCGCGGGACGCCGAGGGCTCCTCGAGGTGTTCGGCTGCGACCTGGCCGCCATCGACGGTCCGACGGGTTGACCTCCACCGGGCCCACGACCTTCACCATCGGGCACTCCAACCACGAGCCGGACGCCTTCATGCGGCTGCTCACGGCGTTCGATCTGGAGATCCTCGTCGACGTGCGCCGGTATCCGGGCTCGCGGCGCCTGCCTTGGACGAACGCGCCTGAGCTCGAACGGCTGCTGCCGATCGACTACCTCCATCTGGGCGAGCTCGGAGGCAGGCGACGGCCGGCGCCGGACTCGCTCAACGGGTTCTGGGAGAACGACGGATTCCGCGGCTACGCGGACCACATGGCGAGCACGGAGTTCGCTTCGGGGTTCGACCGGCTCTGCCGGCTCGCTCGTCGGCGCCGCGTCGTCGTGATGTGCGCGGAGGCGCTGTGGTGGCGCTGCCACCGGCGATTGATCGCCGACGCCCTACTCGTCCATGACTTCGAGGTCTGCCACATCGATCCCCGCGGAGACGCGGCGTCCCACCGGCTGACAGAGCAGGCTGTCGTGGAAGACGGGCGGCTCGTCTATCCGCCCGCCCAGGGGCGGCTCGACGTTGAGTAGCCTGACGCGCGATGCCTCAGGGCGGACGCTACCGACCTGGCACGGCCTACGCGGCGCTATGCCAGTCGCCGACGGCGAGCTGGTCATGGGAGCGACCCGCCGGAACCGGCGCGAACCTAGCGAACCGGCGGCAGGCATACGTTACGCTCCTTCGTGCCGAATCGCGGGGCTGCGCGACTGCGAGAATGTCACGCGTGTCCGTGAGCTCGCTGCCGTCGACGCCCGCCGCTTCCGTTGAACCCAAGGGCCTCGAGCAGTTCCATCCGGCGGTGCGGGCCTGGTTCGAGCGGCGCTTTCCCGATGGACCGACGGAAGCCCAGGTCGGGGCCTGGCCGGCGATCGCGGCCGGTCGGCACACGCTCGTCTGCGCCCCCACCGGCTCCGGCAAGACGCTGGCCGGGTTCCTGGCCGCCATCGACGCCCTGTATCGCGCCCACGAGGCCGGCGAAGCGATCGAGGACGCCACCCGGGTGGTCTATCTCAGCCCGCTGAAGGCGCTGGCCGTCGACGTTCACACGAACCTCGAAGCGCCCCTCGCCGAGATCGCGGACGTGGCCCGGGAGCTGGGCTTCGAGCCCGCTCCGATCACCGTGGCCGTGCGAACCGGCGATTCCACGGCGTGGGAGCGGCAGATGATGGTCCGCCGGCCGCCGAACCTCCTCGTGACCACTCCGGAATCGCTCTACCTGTACCTGACCGCGGAGCGTTCCCGGGCCACGCTCGCGCAGGTGGACACGATCATCGTCGACGAGATCCACGCGCTCGCTCGCGACAAGCGTGGCTCCCACCTCACCCTCTCGCTCGAGCGCCTCCGTGCCGCGACCGGGCGTCAGCCGGTCCGGATCGGGCTGTCGGCGACGGTCAAGCCGGTCGAGACGGCGGCCCGCCTGCTCGTGGGAGCGGAGGAGCCGCTCCCCGCCGTCGTCGACAGCGGGCACCGGCGCCGGCTCGACCTGTCGCTGGAGCTGCCCGACGGCGAGCTCGAGGCCGCCATCCCCGCCACCCAGTTCGACGAGATCGTCGACCGGATCGCCGGTCATGTGACGAAGCACCGGACCACGCTGGTGTTCGTCAACACGAGGAAGCTGTCCGAGCGGGTGGCGCATCAGCTCGGCGAGCGGTTGGGACCGGACCAGGTGGCCGCCCATCACGGGTCGTTGTCACGCGAGCGCCGGCAGCGCGTGGAGCGGCGGCTACGGGCGGGCGACCTGCGCGCGCTCGTGGCCACGGCCTCGCTGGAGCTCGGCATCGACGTCGGGCCGGTCGAGCTGGTGTGCCAGATCGGCTCTCCGCACAGCATCGCCACCTTCCTGCAGCGGGTCGGCCGGGCAAACCACCAGCGCGCGGGTGTGCCCCGCGGGGTCGTGTACCCGACCACGCGGGACGAGCTGGTCGAGTGCGTGGCGCTGCTGGCCGCGGTGGGGCGCGGACGCCTCGACGCCCTCCATCCGCCCGAGCAGCCGCTCGACGTCCTCGCCCAGCAGATCGTGGCCGAGGCCGCCGCCGGCGGCGACGACGGCGTCGCCGAGGACGAGCTGTTCGACCTGGTCACCCGCGCGTGGCCGTACCGGCGCCTGGCCCGGGAGGAGTTCGAGGAGATCGTGGAGCTGGTCTCGGCCGGCATCGAGACCGGTCGCGGCCGGCGCATGGCCTACCTCCACCGCGACCGCGTGGGCGGGCGCCTCCGCGGCCGCCGCGGCGCCCGGCTGGCCACGCTCACCTCCGGCGGAGCGATCCCCGAGACCGGCGACTACCGGGTGCTGATGGAGCCCGGCGACGTGTTCGTGGGCACCGTGAACGAGGACTTCGCCATCGAGTCCCAGCAGGGCGACGTGTTCCTGCTGGGTACGCACCCATGGCAGATCGTGCAGGTATCGGGCGGCGTCATGCGCGTGCGCGACGCCGCCGGCAGGCACCCCACGGTCCCGTTCTGGCTCGGGAGAGGCGCCGAGCCGCACGGACGAGCTGTCCGAGGAGGTCTCGCGGCTGCGGGTTGCGGTATCGGAGCGGCTCGACGGCGGCGGACGGGAGGCGGCCATCGAGCTGGTGCGTGACTGGTCCGGCGTCGACGTCGTTGCCGCCGCCCTCGTCGTCGACTACCTGGCCGCGGGCCGGGCCGAGCTGGGCGGCGTGCTCCCCAGCCACGACGACATCGTCTTCGAGCGGTTCTTCGACGAGGCCGGGGGCATGCAGCTGATCGTCCACTCCCCGCTCGGCGCCGGAGTCAACCGGGCGCTCGGTCTCGGGCTGCGCAAGAAGTTCTGCCTGACGTTCGACTTCGAGCTGCAGGCAGCTGCCAGCGACGACGCCGTGCTGCTGTCGCTCGGCCCCCAGCACTCGTTCCCGCTGGAGGACGTGCCCGCGTTCCTTCGCTCGACGGGCGTGCAGGCCGCCGTGTCCCAGGCCGTGCTCCGCAGCCCGATGTTCACCGCCCGCTGGCGCTGGAACCTCAACCGGTCGCTCGCCGTGCTGCGCCGCAAGGGCGGTCGGCTCAACCCGTTCAACATCCAGCGCATGGAGGCGGACGACCTCATGGCCGCCGTCTTCCCGTCCCTCGCCGCCTGCCAGGACAACGCCCCGGCGGGTCCCATCGAGATCCCCGATCACCCGCTCGTGCGCGAGACGCTGAACGACTGCCTCACCGAGGCGATGGACATCGAGGGCCTCGAGGCGCTGCTGCGCCGGTTCGAGCAAGGCACCGTTCGCCTCCACTTCGTCGACACCGTCGAGCCCAGCGTGCTCGCCCACGAGATCCTCGGTGGGGCGCCGTTCACCTACCTCGACGAGGACGCCGAGATCGGCGAGCGCCGCTCGCGCGCCGTGCCGCTGCGCCGGGGCCTGCCGGTGGAGCCCCGCGAGCTGGGCCGCCTCGACCCGAAGGCCATCGCTCGGGTGCGGGCCGAGGCGATCCCGGAGGTGCGCGACGGCGACGAGCTGCACGACCTGCTCCTGTCCCTGGTCGTCGCCCGGCCCCGGCGGGAGTGGGCGGAGCTCTTCGAGGGCTTGGCGAGCGCCGGACGGTCCTTCGAGGTGCGCCGGTCCGGCGAGGCCGACATCCTGTGGGCCGCCACCGAGCGCCGAGCCGAGATCGAGGCCCTCTTCCCCGGCGCCCGGCTCGTACCCGATCACCCACTTCCGCCAGGCTTGCCCCCGGTGCTCGACGCGGAGGCGGCCGAGGAGGCGGCGATCCGCCTCGTTCGCGGGCATCTCGACATCTGCGGCCCGGTCGCGGCGACGGACCTCGCGACCGCCACCGGCCTGTCGGCCTCGTCGGCGACCATCGCCCTCGAGGCCCTCCGGGGACGCGGGTTCGCGGTCAGCGGACGGTTCGAGCCGGAGCGCGGCGAGCAGTGGTGCGCCCGCCGGCTGCTCGCCCGCATCCACGCCTACTCGCGGGAGCGCCGGCGGGCGCAGGTACGACCGATCAGCCAGGAGGAGTGGCAGGTCTTCCTCCAGACCTGGTGGCACGCGGCGCCCGGCACCCTTCGCAACGGTCGGGCCGGGCTGGCGGAGGTGATCGAGCAGCTACAGGGCTTCGAGTGCCCGGCCGGGGACTGGGAGCGGATCTTCGCCGAGCGGGTCGAGTCGTACCGTCCCGAGTGGCTCGACGACCTGTGCCTGTCGGGCGAGGTGGTCTGGGGTCGGCTGTCCGTCCTCGAGCCCGCCGCGGAGGGCGACGCCTCCCCGTCTCCGGAGGGCCGGGATCCTGGCAAGCGGCCGTCACGGCGGACGCCGATCACCTTCATGCTCCGCGAGGACCTGCCCTGGCTGCTCCAGGCCCACCGCGGGGCCGTGGCGCCCGCCGAGCCCGGGCTGGGATCCGGGCGCGAGATCCTGGACGCCCTGCGGGGCCGCGGCGCCCTCTTCCATTCCGAGCTCCAGGTCATCACCGGGCTCGGTCCCACCGACGTCGAGGAAGGCTTGTGGGACAGCGTCGCTCGCGGACTCGTCGCCGCGGACGGATTCAATGCCGTCCGCTCGCTCCTGAACGCACGGACCCGGCGCGCCCGCCGCCAGGGACCGAGGCTACGACCGGGTTCCCGCGGCCGACGCGGCACATGGCGACAGGGCGTGGAGGGGCGCTGGACGCTGCTGCCCGCCGCCCCTCCGATCGACGACATCGAGGAGCTCGCGGAGTCCGTCGCGTGGCAGCTCCTGCTGCGCTGGGGCGTGGTGTTCCGGGACGTCTACCTCGAGGAACGGCTGGCGGTCCCGTGGCGCGAGGTCCTCTGGGCCCTGCGCCGTCTCGAGGCCCGCGGCCAGATCCGCGGCGGGCGTTTCGTCACCGGGGTGACCGGCGAGCAGTTCGCCGACGAGACGGCGCTCCCCCTCCTACGTCCCCGCCGCGCGCGCCGCTTCTCCCGCGACTGACTCGTTCGCCCCGTGTCCGAGGAGGTTGTCGAGGGCGCACGAGTCCCGTGCGGGAAAGCAACGGCCAGCATCCAGGCTCCTTCGCTCGATCCCCGACTGATGCGACGCTACCAGAGCGGAAGGGGGCCCCTCACAAGCTCCGATAGCGTTGGCGCGGTGCCCGAGGGAAGCGAGTTCGTGGCGCGCGTCTACGCGGCCATCAACGCCCGCGATCGCGGGACCATCAGGGCGCTGAGCGACCCCGACATCGTCGTCGGAACGACCGTCGAGGCCTATCGGGGTCCCGAGGCTCTGCTCGGCTGGCTGGACGAGGGAGACGACGCCTTCGACGACTTCGCCGTCGACCTGATCGAGATCGAGGAGCTGGGCGGCCATGTGCTCGCGTCGATGCGCCAGCGCGGCCGCGGAAAGGCGAGCGGCGCCGAGGTGGAGCACCGCTTCACCCACGTCTGGACTCTCCGCGACGGCCGGGCGATCAGCCTGCAGTCGTTCGCGAACCGCGACGACGCCGTTCGCTTCGCCGAGGGAAGCGGGCCGGACGGAGATCGCTGACGGGGATCCCGCGGTGATCGACTTCGCCCGCCGTCTGGTCGCCACGGCGTCGCCATCGGGCGACGAGGGGGCCGTGATCGAGCTGTGCGCCGCCGAGATGGAGCGGCTCGGCTACGACCTCTCTCGGGATCCGGAGGGCAACCTGCTCGGAACCGTCGGCCGGGGAGACTCGCGACTCCTGTTCGACGTGCACGCCGACACCGTCGCCCCGACGGCGCAGGGCGCGACGATCGCCGACGGATGCCTGTTCGGACGCGGCGCCTGCGACGTCAAGGGTCCGATGGCGGCGCTGATCCACGGCGTGGCCGACGCCGCCCGCGCGGGCACCTTGGGCGCTCAGGTCGGCGTCGCTGTGACCACGCTGGAGGAGGTGCTCGAAGGCGCAGCGCTGGCGGCCGTGCTCGACCGCTTCTCGCCGGACGCGACCGTGATCGTCGAGCCCTCGGGCGGACGGGCGGCGCTCGCGCAGCGCGGGCGCGCCGAGCTCGTGGTCGAGGTGACCGGCCGAAGCACCCATGCGGCCTACCCCGAGAACGGCGTCAACGCCCTCGAGGCCGCCGCCGCGATCCTGCGCGCGCTCGGCGACAGGGAGGTCGCCCGTGACCCGGAGCTCGGGGCCGCGATCCTCGTGGCCACGGAGGCGACGACCGCGCCGTTCCCCGCCAACTCGGTCGTCCCGGGACTCTGCCGGCTGCGCCTCGACCGGCGAACGCTCCCCGGGGAGAGCGCGGAACAGGTGCTCGCCGAGCTCGAGCCGTGCCTGGCCGAGGCCGAGCGCTATGGCGCCCGCGCCGAGGTCTCCATATCCGACGCCAGCGTCACGACCTACACGGGACGCCGGCTCTCGGCCCCGCGCTGGTTTCCCGCCTGGCGCGCGGAGCGCACCGGCTTCGTCGACGCCGTCCGCGAGGCCGTACCCGTCGGGCCCCCGGCGGTCTTCGGAACCAACGGCAGCATCAGCGCGGCACGCGGCATCCCGACCGTCATCTTCGGGCCGGGCGATCCCGAGCTCGCCCACCAGGACGAGGAGCTCATCCGGCTCGACGAGCTCGAACGCGGCCGCCGGCAGTTCGCCGCCCTCGCGTCGATCGCGAGCAGGTAAAGCGGCCCGGCGTCCCGAAGGAGCATGTCGTATGGCGGATCCGGAACATCCCAGGCCGGAGTTCGCGATCCGTGTCTCCTCCATCGATCAGCTCTTCTGGGAGTTCGACGGTCGCCCGGTGGCGGATCGCACGCTCTCGGGTGACGCGCGCTGGTACCTGCTGGACGAATGGGAGCGCGTGCGGAACGCCGAGCCCTCGTACCTGGTCGTGTACGCACCCGAGTCGGACCGCGCGGGCACGGACGAGGACGCCGTGCGCAGGGCGATCTGGACGAGCCTGCGGCGGGCGTCCGGCCCGCTTGCGACGTGTCGACCCGCTCTCGCGCCAGGAGAAGGTGGCGGCGACCATCGGGATCCTGTTCCTCCTGGCCTGCGTGATGGCCTCCACGGCCATGGACCAGGCCAGCGAGAACGTCTTCATCGAGGGCCTCTCCCAGGGCATCCTGCTGGTCGGCTGGGTGGCGCTCTGGCGCCCGGCCGAGCGCTTCGTGGTCGACGTGGCCCCCCACATGGTCAACCGGCGGCGCTTCGCGGAGTTCGCCGACATCGACGTGCGCTTCGTCTGGGTCTGAGGCGTCGCAGGCAGCGCTCAGGCGCCGGCGCTGCGCTCGGCCTGGAGGAGCTGCCAGGTCGCTACGCACAAGGCCACCGCCCAGAGCGGCGTAAAGGCCACGCCGGTGACCACGGCGATCGCCCAGTCAGCCAAGAGCGTCTCGCCGAGCGCCCCGGCGCCGCCGTCCTGGAGCAGGCTGGTGAGCCCGTCCGTGAGGACCCAGAGCCCGCCCAGCAGCGCGAGCAGCGGGATCGCGTGGCCGCGCGCAAGCCGGCGGCTGCGGCGGAACGAGTCGGCCACCCCGTGTCGCTCGACCTCGAGCAGCGGCGCGGCCAGGACGTAGCGCGCGAAGAAGATCAGGCCCGGGAGCACGAGCAGTGCCAGACCCACCGCGAGGCCGACCGAGAACAGGATGTCCACCGCGATCAACCGCCCGTACGGAAGGCTCCGCATCACCCGGTCCAGCGGGGCGCGCGGCCGGCCCTCCATCGACTGGGTCACCGCCGCCATGGCCACCCCGGCGTAGAACACCTCGCCGAGCGTCGCCGTGGTCACCTGCGCCACCACCCCCAGCATGACGCCGGCGACCTCGCCCACGGTCACCTCGTCGGGGCCGAGCTCCCAGCCGTGCTCGCCCAGCGCGTCGAGCAGCCCGAGCGGCACGAACAGCACCACGGCCACCGCCAGCAGGGGCCCGGCCTGCTCCGCGTACACCCGCACCACGTAGCGGGCGGAGTCGCGCAGCCGTAGCCGCTCAGGCCGGGTCGGCTGAACCACGCCAGTCGAGTGCACGCGCAGGCTCGTCCATCCGCGCCAGCGTACCCGCGATTCCGAACGGGTCGTTCACCGGGAGTTCACGCCGGCGTCATCGGTCGTTGACAAATGCCCTGCAAAACGCCGCTTACGCTGCGGGCATGAGAGGCGTGGAGCGCCAGAATCTGCTCCCGGGAGCGGCCGCTTTTTCGGCCGCTCTTCTTGTAGCGCTGCTGGGGCTGACCGCGGGCGCGCGCGAGTCCGGCCCCCAAGGCTCGGGCACCGTCGAGCTGCAGCTGCTCGGAGTCAACGACTTCCATGGCCATCTCGAGCCGCCCGAGCCGGGCGTGGGCGGGGCTGCCTGGCTCGGCGCCTGGCTCGACCGAGCCGGGCTATCTCACCCTGACCGCACCATCCGCGTGCACGCCGGCGACATGGTGGGCGTCTCGCCGCTGATCTCGAGCCATTTCAACGACGAGCCGACGATCGAGGCGACCAACCTGATGGGCTTCGACGTGGGCACGCTCGGCAACCATGAGTTCGACGAGGGCGGCGCGGAGGCGTTGAGGCTCGTTCGTCGAGCGCGTTACCCCTATATCGCGGCCAACACCGTCACGCGCGAGGGTGGCGAGTTGATCCTGCCGCCGTACCGGATCGTGGAGCGGTCCGGCGTCAAGGTCGGCTTCATCGGGGTGACCACCGAGGACACCCCCTACTTCCTGCTGTCCGCAGTTCGCGCGGGAGTACCGCTGGCTCGACCTCTCGGAGTCGGTCAACCGCTGGGTGGCCGAGCTGCGGGCCGAAGGGGTCGAGGCGATCGTGGTGCTCGCCCACGCCGGCGCCTTGCAAGACGAGCGTGGCGCCGCGGGCGAGATCGTCGATGAAGCACGCCAGATGGACGACGCGGTCGACGTGGTGATCGCCGGACACACGCACTCCGAGCTCAACCTCCAAGTCGAGGGCAAGCTGGTCGTCGAGGCGCTCTCCTACGGGATGGCCTTCGACCAGGTGAGGATCGCCGTCGACCGCGCGAGCGGCGACGTGGTCGACAAGTCGGCGCTGGTGGTGGCCACCCGTCACGCCGGCATCGAGCCCGATCCCGAGCTGGCGACCCTGGTCGAGCGCCACCGCCAGGCCGTCGCACCGCTGGCCGATCGCGTGGTCGGACACGCCGCGGGCGCCCTCGACAACGCCGCCGTCGACCGGATCGCGGTGCGCTCCCAGCGAGCGTTGGCGGACGCGGACCTCGCCTTTCTCAACCCCGGCAGTACGCGTTCCGACATCGACGCCGGACCGATCACGTATGCCGAAGCGTCAGAGGTTCAAGCCTACGAGCACCCGGTGTGGCGCCTTCGCATGCGCGGCGCCGACCTGCTGCAGGTGATGGCCGAGCAGCCCGGGCTGCTCGTGTCCGGACCACGCGATCTCAGCCCCCAGGCCATCTACACGGTGGCCGCCAACGGCATCGTCGCCGAGCGCGAGCCGTTCGCCCACGCCAGTGAGCGCGAGCAGGTGGGAACCGATCTCGAGGCGCTTACGACCTGGCTTGGTGAAACGGGCCGCTGACCTCGTAGACCGCCCCGGGCCCGGGAACGTCGTAGCTCCCGAATGCCCGCTGCGAGGCGAAGTACATGCGCGAGCCGGAGGGGTCGAACGTCACGCCGGTCAGCTCGGATGCTTGGTGCTGGCGACCGGTGGCGGAGAGGAAGCGAGTCACGCGACCGCGGCGGTCGATCACGCCAAGGTCGATCTCATCGGTAGCGATGTCCTCACATACGAACACCTCGCCCGCGCGGCTTGCGACGAGCTGGTCGACCCGCAGCAACGGCGCTGAGCGCGAGGCCAGCCCGTCGTAGATCACCTCGAAGCGCTCGCGTCGCGTGTCGTACGCGTGAACTCGGTGGTCGGCGGTCGTGGCGACGTAGACGATGCCGCCGTCGTGCCAGAGACCCTCGCCGCGCTTGAAGACCGTCGCGCCCGGCACCTGGCGGCGGGTGCGCTCGCGCCGCGCAGCGGGGTCCGGGACGGTGACCCAGCGGGTGCGGCCGTCATCCTCGACGACCGCGACCTCGAGCAGCCCCTCGCTCAGATCGGGCCAGCGTCGCGGGGTGAAGCGATAGAAGCACCCGTCCACCAGGTCCTCGGTGAGGTAGATGCTCCGGCCCCGAGGATCGACGGCGGCCGCCTCGTGCTTGAACACGCCCATGGCCGGGCGCGCCACCGCCCGGCGCACACCCGTCGGGTCGCACTCCCACACGAGCCCGCTCTCGGTCTCCTCGCACGACAGCCAGCTCCCCCACGGCGTGCCACCGCCCGAGCAGTTCTGCGTGGTGCCGGACAGGATGCGGTACGCGTCCTCCACCTCGCCGTCGGGGCCGAAGCGGATCGCCGACGCCCCACCTTCCAGGGTTTCCGAGTTGGACACGAGGATCCAGCCCCCTCCCCTCGTCGGAAACGTGGCGCTGCCGTCCGAGGCCTTGTGCCATGCGTAGCCGGTGTCGGCCACCGGCTCGCCGCCCCGCGCCACGAGCCGCGACCGAAAGCCGTCCGGGAGCCTCAGACCCAGGTCATTCGGGGCTCCACGAGCGCCATAGGGACCCAGCCCGTTGGCGCGCGCGCCTGAGTCGGAGCCGAGTACGTCGCGCCAGAACGCACCACCAAGGGCCACCGCCGCGACGCCCCCGATCCCCACGCCGATGAACTGGCGCCGGGTCGGGCCGGTTCCGCTCACGCGCGGCCACCACCGTGGGCGGAGTTGGGCGCCACACGCACAGAATGTCCCGGAGCCACCGGCCGCATGTCAACGGCCGGTAAAAGCGTCGTCAAGGCCGGCAACGACGATGTCGCGAGCGCCTGCGGGCGACAGTCCGCGCGGGAGCTCAGCGAAGCAGCTCGAGCAGGCGATCCAGGAAGGCCGCCTGGGCCGCGACCAGCTTGGCGCGCGCGTTTTCGACGTCGAACCAGTCCGCCCTGTCGATCTCGGGGAACTCCGCCGTGCGGCCGGAGCGCGGCGGCCACTCCATCGTGAACGTGTTGCTGCGCACGGCGGCGGCGTCGATTTCGCCGTGGGCGGCCCAGGCGCTCACCAGCTTGCCGCCCTTCTGCCTGACGCTGCCGAGCTCGATCAGCTCGCCCGCCGGAAGCCCGATGCCAGTCTCCTCCTCGAACTCCCGCAGCGCGCATTCGCGCGGATCCTCGCCGTCGTCGTACTCGCCCTTCGGGATCGACCACGCGCCGGCGTCACGGCGCGCCCAGAGCGGCCCGCCGGGGTGCACGAGCAGCACCTCGGGTGCTGGCCCGGTCGTCCGGTAGAGGAGGATGCCGGCGCTCCGCTTTGTCACCAGGCGGTAGGCAACCAGTTCTGGGCCTTGGGCGCCGGGGGGCCGTCGGCGGGTATCGTGACGATGGGATTCGCCTGGCCCCGGTGAGGAGTGAGCGTGACCAAAGCGGCCGTCGTCGTCGCGCACAACGAGCCTGTCGAGCTACGCGATGTCGAGCTCGCGGCCCCCAAGGCGGGAGAGATCAGGATTGCGGTCCGCGCCTCTGGGGTCTGCCACTCGGACCTCTCGCTTCAGAACGGCACGCTGCCCGTCCCGCCGCCGCCGGTCGTGCCGGGGCACGAGTGCGCCGGAGAGGTGGTCGAGGTCGGTGATGGCGTGTCGCGGTTCAAGGTCGGCGACCACGTCGTCACGCAGTTCCACCCGCAGTGCCGGCAGTGCTACTTCTGCAGCCGCGGCCAGGGCTACCTGTGCGAGCTGGCTGCGATGGTGGCGACCGGTGGCTTGCTCGACGGCACCCCGCGATTCGAAGCCGATGGCATGCCGGTGCGCCAGATGGCCATGCTGGGCACGTTCGCCGAGGAGACCGTCATCCCCGAGGTCAGCGCGGTCGGGATACCGGCCGATGTGCCGATGAAGGTCGCCGCACTGATCAGCTGCGCGGTGCTTACCGGCGTCGGCGCCGCTACCAACACGGCGAGCATTCGCAAAGGCGACACGGTGGCCGTCCTCGGCTGCGGCGGGGTCGGACTGAACGTCATCCAGGGAGCCAAGATCGCCGGCGCAGGAGCGATCATCGCCATCGACAAATTCGACTCGAAGCTGGCGATGGCCGCGCAGTTCGGCGCTACGGAGGCCGTCAACGCTTCCGAGACCGATCCCGCGCCGGCTGTGCGAGAGCTCACCGAAGGCCGGGGCGCGGATGCGACGTTCGAGGTCATCGGACTCGAGTCGACGATCATGCAGGCCCTCGACATGACCCGCAGGGGCGGTGAGACCATCCTGGTGGGCATCCCGCGCCTGGAAGTCGCGCTGAACGTTCCCGCTGCGGTCACGTTCCTCTACACCAACAAGACGCTGCGCGGCTGCTGGTACGGATCCTCGAACGTCGACCGCGAGGTCCCGAAGCTCCTCGACCTCTACAAGCGAAATGAGCTGAAGATCGACGAGCTGATCTCGCGCGAGATCAAGCTCGAGGACGTGAACGATGCGTTCGCGGCGATGGAATCCGGCGAGGTCGCGCGCTCGGTAATCGTCTTCTGAGAGCGGCCGCGAGGCGCGGGGCGCTGCGGCGAGGCCGCGAGGCCGGTTTGGGACCAAGTTCCGGACACGTTCGCGCGCGAAGCACGGGCAGTTGCCGCTGGCCGTTTGACACGTTCCGCGTGAGGGCTAGGTTGGACCCTGGACTCAGCGACGGCCCGCCCACGCCCACCCTGGTGCCATCGCATCGACGGCGCGGTGTTTGCGGGGCGCCGCTTCGGCGCAAGGAGGTCGCGTGGTGCACGTTTGTGGGACCGCAATCGCCCGCCGTCGGGGGCCGCGATGACGGCGATCGACGACAAGTACGCCTCGCTCGGCGGGCCGTCGGGCTGGCTCGGCGCGCCGGCCGGCCCTGAGTCGACTCCTCCTGACGGGGTCGGCCGCTTTCGCCATTTCGCCAACGGCTCGATCTATTGGTTCCCGGCCACCGGTGCGCACGAGGTGCACGGCGCGATCCGCGGGCTCTGGTCACAGCTCGGCTGGGAGCGCAGCTTCCTCGGCTACCCGGCCACCGATGAATTGACGACCCCGGATGGCGTGGGGCGCTTCAACCATTTCCAGGGCGGCTCTATCTACTGGACCCCTCAGACCGGTGCGCACGAGGTGCACGGCGCGATCCGCGGCCTCTGGTCACAGCTCGGCTGGGAGCGCAGCTTCCTCGGCTACCCGCTCACGAATGAGACGGCCACCCCGGACGGCACCGGGCGCTTCAACCATTTCCAGGGCGGCTCTATCTACTGGACGCCGGCCACCGGTGCGCACGAGGTGCACGGCGCGATCCGCGGCCTCTGGTCACAGCTCGGCTGGGAACGCAGCTTCCTCGGCTACCCGACGACCGACGAAACCACCACGCCCGACGGGGTAGGGCGCTTCAACCACTTCCAGGGCGGCTCCATCTACTGGACCCCTCAGACCGGCGCGCACGAGGTGCACGGCGCGATCCGCGGCCTCTGGTCACAACTGGGCTGGGAACGCAGCTTCCTCGGCTACCCGCTCACCAACGAGACCACCACGCCCGACGGCGTGGGGCGCTTCAACCACTTCCAGGGCGGCTCCATCTACTGGACCCCTCAGACCGGCGCGCACGAGGTGCACGGCGCGATCCGCGGCCTCTGGTCACAGCTGGGCTGGGAACGCAGCTTCCTCGGCTACCCGATCTCAAACGAGCTCGCGACGGCGGATGGGGCAAGCCGCTTCAGCCTCTTCCAGCACGGCGTGATCGTCTGGTCGGCCACCGTGGGCGCGGTCGCCTGCAGGGAGCTGATCCGCCTGCACGTCAAGGTGCTCACCACCCCCACCGTTCCGATCGTCACCTCGCTCGCCGAGATGCAGACCGTCTACGCGACCGCCGAGATCGGCGTGATCTGCGCCTCGATCGAGACGCTCAACCTGCCGACGCTCAACGACTGCGACATCGGGCAATGCGTGCGCGGACAGACCCCGACCGCGGAGCAGACCCAGCTGTTCGGGAACCGCAACAACGTCGGCGCCACTGACGTGGTGGTGTACTTCGTGCGCTCGACGAATCCACCAACGAACGGCTGCGCCGCGCACCCGAACGGCAGGCCCGGCGCCGTGGTCGCACAGGGCGCGACGCGCTGGACACTCGGCCACGAGGTCGGCCACGTGCTCGGGCTCAACCACGTCAACGACAACAACCGGCTGATGACGGGCAACGGCACCTCGAACATCACCAATCCGCCCCCCGACCTGATCGCCAGCGAGATCCAAACGATGCGCAACAGCAACCTAACCGTCTAACCGAACGAGGGGTGAGCCGATGGCCGTAAGCATGAAACAGGTGAGAGCCGCCCTCGAGCGGGAGGAACCCGACTACAACGACGCCGCCAAGCTCGGTCCCGAGGCGCTCCCCCACCTTGGCCGCCTCGTGCGCGGCGATGACGCGATGCTGGCCTCCAAGGCGGCCTACCTGGCCGGACTGATCGACAGCGACAAGTCACCCGCCGTGCTCGACCAGGCGGCCCAGAGCGACGAGCCGGCGGTACGCGTCGCGGCCGCCTCCGCGGCCCAGCACCTGAGCGCCGACGCGCCCGAGCTGTTCGAGCGGCTGCTCTCGGACAACGACGCCGGTGTGCGCCGCAGCGCGCTCAAGTCGGTTGGCGCCGCAAAGCCCGAAGGTGTAACGGACAAGGTCAACCAACTGGCCACCGGCGACGCCACAGAACATGTGCGCGAACTCGCCCGCAAGACCGCCCGCGAGCTACGCAAGTAGCGATCAACCGGCGGGCGCTGCCGCAAGCGGACGGCTCCGCGCTCGAACTGGCCGGCCAGGTGGCTCCTGACGCGGACCGCCTGGCTCCTTCACGTGACTTGCGTTGCGTCGGGGAACGAATGGTGCTCGTGCTCGACGATCCACTGTCCGCCCTCCTTTCGCAGCCCGAGCGTGAGTCGTAGACGGTTGCTCGGTTGCTCGGCGAGCTCCCGCGGCATTCCACAGCGCAACAGGGCGTAGGCGAAAGCGACGTCCTCGCCGGCCGTCACCTCGAGCGAGACGATCTCGAACGACGCGCCCCTCGCCTGCCACTCGAAGAACGGGGGCCAGGTCTCGCGATAGGCGTCCAGGCCGCGCACGCCCTCGTAGGGCGGCGGCACGTCGAACATCACGATCTCCTCGGAGTGGTGCTCGAGCACGCGGTCGAGATCTCCGCCGTGCACGGCGTCGGCCCAGCGCTCGATCAGGGCTCGGATCTTCTCTCGGTCATCGGGCATTGGTCTACCTCCTCTGATTGCAGGAACCTCACGGGCAGCTCGCCGCGTCGGCGGTCATAGCCGGCACGCCCCCGGGCGTCGGCCGGCGCGCTGGCAGCGCCAGCGACACGAGCGCGCCGACCAGAGCGAGTCCGGCGGCGAGCGCGATGGCGGGAGCGAACCCGTCCACGAAGGCGCTCGCCGACGCGTAGTTACCCGCCCCGGCGAACACGGCCACGCCCGCCGCGATGCCGAACACGCCGCCCAGCTCGCGCAGCATGCTGTTGGCTCCGGCGGCGGCGCCGACCGACTCGGTCGGCACGGCCCGGATCACCGCGCTTGCGGCGGGCGGGATCGCCACGGAGCCACCGACCCCAGCGACGATCAGCGGCGCGATCAGCTCGCCGTATGCCATACCGGGCTCGGCAACCACAGCCACCCAGCCCATGCCGACCGCTTGCAGCGCCAGCCCGCCCACGAGCAGGGGGCGCTCGCCGACGCGGTCCGCGAGGACCCCGGCCAGCGGCGCCAGCAGGAACAGGTTCGCGGTCCACGGAAGTAGGTACAGCCCTGCTTCGAGCGCGTCGGAGCCCAGCCCGACCTGCATGAACTGGGCGAAGAAGAACACGCCGGCGAAGATCGAGCCGAACAGGCAGAACACGGCGGCGTTCCCGGCGGCGAAGGCGCGGCGACGGAAGAACCGCATTGGCAGCATCGGGTCAGGGGCGCGCCGCTCCCAGGCCACGAACGCGCCCACCAGGCCCAGGCCGAGCGCCAGGGAGCCGGATACCTCCAGGCTGGACCAGCCGGCCACGTTACCCCGCACCAGGCCCCACACCAGGCCCAGCGCTCCGGCCGTGATCAGCAGTAGACCGGGCACGTCCAGCGCCGCACGCCGAGTGCCGACGCTCTCTTCCACGCGTGTCAGGACGAGCGCCACCGCGGCCGCGCCGATCGGAACATTCACCCAGAAGATCCACTCCCACGAAAGGCCCTGCGCCACGGCCCCGCCCAGCGTCGGCCCGGCCAGGACGGCCAGCCCGGTCACCCCCTCGAGGATGCCGATGGCGGATCCGCGGCGCTCGGGGGGATACGCGGCGCTCACCAGTGCCAGCGCGAGCGAGAGCACCAGCGCGGCGCCCACGCCCTGCACTGCGCGCGCCGCGATCAGCCAGCCCACGTCAGGCGCGAGCGCGCAGGCCGCCGAGGCTGCCGTGAACAGCGCCAGGCCGGCGGCGAACAGGCGCCGGCGGCCGAAGCGGTCCCCCAGCGCAGCAGCGGGCAGCAGCAGCACCGCCAGGCTCAGGTTGAAGGCGTTCACGGTCCACTCCAGCTCCTCGACTGAAGCCGCGAGATCCTCCCGGATCGTCGTCAGCGCGGTCGACACGACGAGCGTGTCCAGCGCCACCATCAGCGACGCGATCGAAGTCAGCGCCAGGACCCATCTCCGGTTGCGCGATTCCACGGTGGTAGCTCCTCTAGGTCGTTGCACGGTCTGTGGTTGAGACCGGCCGCGGAGCCGAAAGGAATCGGTGGCTAGGGAGAGATCTGGTCCGGCAGCCCGAGCCGGAGGAACAGCTCGGGGTCGATGAACGCCGTGACCGCGGCGATCCGGCCGTCGCCGCTCAGGCTCAGCACGTCGATCACGTCGGCCGCGAACACGCCGCGGCCCTCATGCCAGCGATAACAGCCCACGGCCGGCTGAGCGTTGACCCAGGTGGCCAGATGACGCCAGCGCTCGGTGCCCGGCCCGGTCCGGAGGAACTCGGCGATCGACTCGAGGCCTTGGTACCACTGGACGTAAGGGGGCATCGACCAGGTGGCGTCCTCGCTGAGCAGGTCCAGAACGGCGTTGACGTCGCCGCGCTCCAGGGCGTCGGTGTAGCTCTGCACGATCGCCCGCGTCCTGGCGTCTCCGAGCGCCCGCAAGGTCGCCTGCTGGCTGCGGTCGGGCAGGCGCTCGCCCGTGGTCGCCCGGGCACGCTGGAGCGCGCTCTTGACCGACGCCTCGCTGGTGGCCATCAGCTCCGCCACCTCCTGCGCCGAGAAGCCCAGCACGTCGCGCAGGATCAGCGCCGCCCGCTGGTTCGGCGGCAGGTGCTGGAGCGCCGCGACGAACGCCAGCTCCACGCTCTCACGTCGCTCGTAGGCCACCTCGGGCGCCGCCGCATCGGGCGGCGGGTCGTCACCGCGCCCGGGCAACGGCTCCAGCCACGGCACCGACTCGGTGTCCGGCACGAAGTCTTCGGCCCAGCCCCCGGTCGCGGCCGGACCGTGGTCAGCGGGCAGCACAGGCGCCTTGGCGCGCCGACCGATCGCGTCGAGCGAGGCGTTGGTGGCGATCCGGTAGAGCCACGCCCGCAGCGAGCTGCGCCCATCGAAGCCCGACAGCCCCCGCCACGCGCGCAGCAGGGCATCCTGCAGGGCGTCCTCGGAGTCGTGCAACGAGCCGAGCATGCGATAGCAATGGGCGAGGAGCTCGCGCCTGTGAGGCGCGACGAGCCGGCCGAACGCCTGCTCGTCCCCTCCCCGGGCCGCGGACAGCAGATCGGGCTCGGACGCACGCTGGACGGACATGCGCACGGACGTTACCGGCGGCGAGCGGCAGCGCCGTGCGGCGGGCCGCGACGCGCCGACCCCCTCAGTCCTTGAAGGGGTCGAACACGTCGCGGCCGGCCATGGCGACGCCGAACGGCTTCAGCCGCTGCTTCACCCGGATCGTGTCGCCGTGGGCGTCCAGCACCTCCGGCAGACGCTTGTAGACCTCGGGCGCCTCGTCGGCGCCTCCGCCGATGAGGACGATGCCCTCGGCCTCGAGCCGGCTCTTGACGGCCGGCCAGTCCACCTTGCCTGGGCTGAGCTTCTCCTCGACCCAGACCTTGCGGACTCGTGCCTCCGGGTGGTCCGGACACACGCCTCGCTTCGGCGGACCGTGGTGCGAGCTGATGCCGTCGATGTCGAAGACACGCTCACAGTCACGGTGGGCGCACGCGTACCGCTTGCGGCGCCGGGTCCGTCCGGCCGCCTGTCGGCGGCTCATGACGCGACCGGCACCGTGCACGGTCGAGTGGAGCGCCTCGTCGGCCTCCGCGGCCTCGGCGCCCTCCAGGATCACGGACTCGTCGCCCATCGTGGCGCCGACGAATCCCTCCTGGCCCGGCTGGGCGGGCGTGCAGCCCTTCCGGATCACCCACAGGTCGCGGCCGAAGTGCCGCTCACGCCAGGCGAAGTTGTGGTGGTTGTGCACCTCGTGCACCGACTCGGCGCCGAGGATCTCGAGCACCTTGTCAACCACCACATCGCGACCGGCGTAGGCGTACTCACCTGCGAGGTTCATCGCCTCGACGTAGCCCTGCCCGACCTCGCTGTCGAGCTCGAGCAGCACCGGCGGCGAGTCCATCTCACCCTCCGAGACCTTGAGGCCGAGCCGCTTGCGCTCGCCCTCGTCGAAGGGCAGGCCCTGAGCCAGCGCCAGGAAGCCCGACGCCGTCTTGTGGCCGAAGCCACGCGAGCCGAAGTGGACTCCGACCCAGATCGTGCCCTGCTCGTCCTCGAACAGGTTCACGAAGTGGTTGCCGGAACCCACCGTGCCGAGCTGCTTGACCGCGAGGTCATGCAGCTTCCGCTGCGGCTCGAACGGCGCCTCGGCGATCCGCTCGAGCACCGGGTGCTCGACCCGCTCCCGGGCGGGCACGCCCATGCCGAACGAGATCCGCTGGGCGATCTCGCGCATCACCGGGCGCGCGCCGCCCGCGGCGTCGAGGTCGGCCCGGGTGACGTTCGTCTGGACCGCCTTGTTGCCGCAGCCGATGTCGTAGCCGACACCCGACGGCGAGATGTAGCCCTCGTAGGCCACCGCGCCGCCGATCGGCTGGCTGTAGCCCGGGTGATGATCGGCGCACAGCACGCCGAACTCGGCGTCGCCCGCCTGCATGCACGTCTCGAGCTGCTTGAGGCTCCGGTCGTCGACCGGGCCGAACGTCTTGATCTTCATTGCTTCCTCCTTTCCTGTTCGTTCGGCAAGACACCGGGAGGGATCGAACCTCCGTATTCGCGCTTTGCAGGCGCGCGCCTGTCCACTCGGCCACGGTGTCGGGGAGAGCCCTCGAGAGGAGTCGAACCTCTGACGGCCCGGGTTCGAAGCCCGGCGCTCTGTCCGCTGAGCTACGAGGGCAAGTGCGGGTGGTGGGAATGAGGCCGCCCCCGGCGGCAGGGGGTGCGGGCCTGCCTGCTGCCCGCACCCCCGTCGGTCAGAGCGATCCCGCCGCAGGGATAACTGGACCCCTTCGGCCCGCGGTATCGGGAAGGACTGCTGCGGTCGAGCAGGCCCGCCAGGAGTCGCACCCGGACCGGCGAGGTTGGAGCTCGCCATGCTGCTGTTACACCACGGGCCTTGGTTGGAGCACGCCCCACGGAGGCGATGCGGACGGATGGAGTCGAACCACCACAGCCAGCGGCACCGCGTCTACAGCGCGGCGAGCTCACCTGTGCTCAGCGTCCGCGTGCGAGGGAGGACCGGCCGGAGTCGAACCGGCGCCGCGAGGATCACAGCCTCGAATGCGTCCGCTACACCACGGCCCTCACGTGAGGCGGGGACGATCGGGATCGAACCGATGGCCTGCCGCTCGACAAGCGGCCGCTCTCCCACTGAGCTACGTCCCCTCTTGGGTAGCGCGGGCGGGAGTCGAACCCGCTTCTCGAGCTCATGAGGCTCGCGAGGTAGCCGTTCCTCCACCGCGCAAGGTCTGGCCGGCAGGACTCGAACCTGCGATCTCCGGCTCCCGAAGCCGGCGTGGTTCCACCTCCACCACGGCCAGGTGAGAAAGCTCCGGCGGCAGGGCTCGAACCTGCGCCTCGCGGGCAACAACCGCGCGTCCTCCCGTTGGACCACGCCGGATCAGATGACGGAGGCAGCAGGACTCGAACCTGCGAGGCGCACAGGCGCCCTACGCCTTAGCAAGGCGCCGCCTTTCCTCTCGGCCATGCCTCCACGAGCGGAAGGGGAGGGAGTTGAACCCCCAAGGCCCGAAGGCCCACCCGTTTTCGAGACGGGGTACCGCGCCAGTGGCAGCCCTTCCATGGCCCCGGCAGGACTCGAACCTGCAGCCCCGGGCGTAATACGCGCCTCGGCGAATGTTTGGATGCCTCTGACCAACGACCTGTTGGTCGCTCGTCGCAGGCATCTCTGAAACGGACTTGTCTGCGCCACTCTCCCGCCCTTCGACCCTGGATCGCGTCCTACGTGGAGGGGCTTTGGAGCCCGGCGCCTCCGGCCGCCATCGGCGGAGGGGCCTTTCTCTCTTGGGAGGGGCCTCGATTACCTCTAGGTCTTCTTCAAGCTGGGCATCACCTTTCTGTTACTTCGGTCGGTTCTTCAACGAAAGAGGGCGACCCTCTGGGTCGCCCTCGTCAACGGTTCCGGTGTCGCTCGGTCTACCGAGTGCACCTCCGGACGAGGGGCTGGACGTCACGCGCCTGGCGTCCCTCATGGCACGAGAGGACGCGGCCGCCACGCAACGGCCTGCTGGGGTAATGGTTGGTCTCGAAGCTGATCATTGGTCTCGTCGCCTCAGTGGCGGCCAGCCACCGTAGCTCAGGTTTGGAGCGGGCGCAAGCCCTTCGATCCCCATCCGACGGCGAGCCTCGCGCGCACGCGGGATTGAATGCGCCTCAAAAAATCGCGCACGAAGAAAAGTTGATCTCATCGCGTAGCGAGGTAACCGTTCGTGCCGCTGGTCATCCTTTGTCACTTTCGTCGTTGTCTGATGTCGAACAGGTCGACGCTCGAGAGCGTGGAGCCAGCGTTGCCTCTGCCGGGGTTGCCATACGGATGCCGCGGTGTCTGAAGCTGGTTCAGGCACACGTGTCAGGGCGTACGACGCCTTGGCCATCCGGACCCTTGATGAACACCCTCGTGTAGACGAAGAGGCGGCGCGTGCAGTCCAGCCGCAGGCGATACGCGCGGACGCGCACGCGCGCCCGATACCCCATGTTGTAGACGAGCGTCGCGCGCGCCGTTGCTCGCGGCTTACCCCAGCCACGCCACCGCGCCTTGATGAAGCTTGCGGACTGGTAATGCGCCCAGTTGCTGCGCCAGATCGAACACCGCATCGGTGTCACCGTGCGGTAGGCGATGTTGTCGCCGCGCCGGTCCCACCGGTTGCAGACGAGTCGCACCGGGGCGACGAAGCCATTGACTGTCCGAACGATCGTCTTCACGCACGCGGCATCGCTGATGTAGTTCCACTGTTCGAACGTCGCCGCTGACGGTCGCCTCCGTGTCGCCGGGATCGAGCCGAAGCCAGAGCACCGCGTAAGGGTCGTCGGTCGTGCCCTCGAAAAAGACCTCGCCGCCACTCTCCATCGTGACGCGAATGCTTCCGGTGACCTCCCAGTCGAAATCGCCCGCGTCTAGCGCGAAGCGCTCCTTGTAGCCAATCGGGAGCCGTTCCGGCAGGCCGGCGAAGCGGACCGCCGAGGGCGTGCCATCCGCACAGGGCTCGGAGGCGGCGGCGCCGGCTGGCGCCGCCAACAGGCTGACCGCGAACACCAGCCCGAGCAAGACCGCGGTCGCGGCCCGGCGTCGGCTCATCTCACCCTGCCCGCACATTTGCGTCTGGTTGTCAGCCACGATCTGCTCTTTAGACCTCGCAGGCGATACCGTCGCCGTCGCTATCTAGCCCGTCTTCGTCTACGGGTGGCGTCGGGAAGTTCACGTCTGCGATGTCGGCGCAGTTGAGGTCATCCGCGCCATTGGCGAGATAGTCGCTGCCGTCTGCAAGTTGGGCCATGCCGTCGAATCCGGAGTCAGCCGCCGCTGTGCTTTCTTCGATTGCAGGAGCGCCCCCACCGGCTGGCCCCGTGGCCCCGGCCGGGCCGCGCTCGCCCTTGGGTCCGCGCTGACCACGCTCGCCCTGCTCGCCCTGAGGTCCGGGGGGCCCCTGTAGGCCCGGCTCACCCTGAGGGCCAGTCGGCGCGTCTTGGAGAGAGGTAATGGCAACGCCTCCACCGGCCCCCAGGAGAGCCGCGGCAGTCGCCGCAATGACGACCGTGCCTACGGTGGCTCCTTGCTTGAGCCTCCCGGGGGTTCGTGTCGCTTGAGTGTTCATCGTGGCTCCTTTGGCTCGATCCAGGCCAGCGCCAAGGCGTCAGTCGCGGTCGGTCGTCCCGATCCGGATTCGCCAGCGGCCGGTGAGTGTCTTCTCGTGCTTCGGCTCGCCAGGAGCCGCATTTCGGCCGTGCCGACTCGGCAGCAACCGGCGTTCCAGCCGTGTCCGCTCCCGTCAATCAGCCGTTCCCCCAGCAGTGGGGTGCGCCTGGCGGCGTCGATGCAGCCTTGGGTTGTTGATTGACAAGCAGAGGAGGCTCGCCGAAGCGAGCCTCCTCCACTGTGTTGACCCCGTCCGGCTAGTTGACCGACGAGGTGACCGACACGTCGTCGATCAGGAAGCCGCCATTGCCGTTCACAGCGGCCGGCGCGGTTCCGCCGTTGTACGAGCCTGGAAGAGCATGCGATCTACCGTTCCCGGATCGTGCTTCTCGCCCTCCCGGTAGTACTGCTCCCACGACTTGAGTTGTTGGCGGCGAGCTTGCCATCGACCCAGACCTTGACCTGGTCGTTGTTCGCACCGGGCTTCATCAGCAGCTTGAAGCGAACGGTGTGCGACGCCTTGCGGTCGAGCTTGGTCGCGATGGGCTGCGACTGACCGAAGGTGCCGTTGGGGGCGGCTCGCTGAACTTCACGTTGATCCCGTCGCGGTGTCCACTAGACCACGCCGGCGTCGGAGGCCTTGCTGTCGAACGTGAGGCGCGTGAGGTCCGAGAGCTTCAGGCCCTCGGGGTGGGTGCGGATCTGCGCCCACGACATCTGGTCGGGCAGACTGAGGTTGGCAACGCCACCGATGATCGAAACCGCGCCGGGCGTCGTTTCATCGCACGAGCCGGTCACCTTGTCGTAAGCCAGGGGCGTGGTCTTCGCCGGCTGTCCGGCCGTCGCACTGGAGACACCGGCGGCGAGCGCGACCAGTGCGCAGGCGCCGATGGCAAGGGGCTTGAGGAACTTCATCCCTGTCAAGGCAGGGCCGTTTCGCCTCCCAGCGGGCCGGACGCTCTTCCTGGCGGAGAGCGCTGTATGTACAGCTCCATTCGGGATTGGTTGATCCCTGGCGAACGCCAGGCGGCACGACCCAATCGGTAGGTCGTCCCGTCCGGATTCATCAGCGGCCGGTCAGCTAGAGCGTTTGCACCGCTCCGCCGCGACTGGCCGCATGAGCCCTGCCAACACGCACAGCAGCTCTCCGGCCTTGTTGACGAAATGCTAACAAGCTTGTTGACAAAACGCCAACAACATTTAGACTCGTTTTATGAGCACGCCGAAGTTCAGCCGCCTCGATCCCGAGCAGCGCAGCGAGCAGATCCTCGACGCCGCCAACGCGCTGTTCGCCGAGCGCGGCTACGACGAGGTCTCGGTCGAGGACATCGCCAGCGCCGCCGGCGTCGCGCGCGGGCTCGTGCACCACTACTTCGGCGGCCGCAAGCAGGTCTACATCGCGCTGCTCGAGCGGCTCGGCACCGTGCGCGAGCAACAACTACCGCCGCCCGTCGGCCGCAGCGCCCGCGCGCGCCTGGCCGATAACGTGTCGCGCTGGCTCGACTGGACCGAGCAGAACCGCACGATCTGGCTCGCCACGCTCGGGCGCGGCGAGGACATCGCCGACCCCGACATCAGGCAAGTCGTCACCGACCTCGTGCGCCGCGCCGTCAAGCTGGTCGCCGAACACCACGCCGACATCGCCGACGACTCGCCGCGGCTGCGCTACGCGCTCGAATGCTGGACCGGGCTCAACCGCGCCGCCACCAGACGCTGGCTACAAGGCGAAGCCACCCGCGAGCAGACCCACGAACTGATCGCCACAACACTCGAACACGTCCTACGCACCTTCGGCACCCCACCCAAGCCAAACCGACGCACAGCTCAACCCTGAGACAGGTCGCGGGGCGGTAGGCGGCTCGGTCGTAGGTGACGAGGCAGGGAGCGGGTTGAGGAGCTGGGCTCAGCTCACCGCTTTCTTCACGAGCGCGCGGATCTTCGCCTCTTCGGCGGCGGTCAACTCCTTCAGCGCGAAGGCGGTCGGCCACATGCCGCCCTCGTCGAGGTTCGCCTTGTCGTTGAAGCCGAACGTCGCGTACCTCGATTTGAACTTCTGCGCGCTTTGGAAGAAGCAGACGACCTTGCCGTCCTTGGCATACGCGGGCATCCCGTACCAGGTTTTCGGCGATAGGGCCGGCGCGCTGGCCTTGATGAGGGCATGGAGCCGCTCGGCCATGGCGCGATCCGGTCCCTGCATCTCGGCGATCTTCGCGAGCACGTCGCTCTCCCCGTCCGCCTTGCCCGCGCGCGCGCCGCGGCGCTCTTCCGCCTTCAGCTCTTTGGCGCGCTCCTTCATCGCGGCTCGTTCCTCGCCCGTGAATCCCTTGGACTTCTTCTTGACCGCGGTGGTGCTCTTGGCGGACTTCCGCGTGCCCTTCTCTGCCGGTTTCCTCTCAGCCATTGCGAAGAACCTCCTCCGGACCGCTCAGCGCAGCTCCTGCATTATCCATCCGCTTCGCCGAGTCTCGAAGACGTTCGATCGCTCGGCGCGCCGCCCTGTCCATAGCATCGCGTCAGTGTCCTCGCCGGACAGCCTTGACTTCTACGACGCCGAGCTGCGCGCTCACCACGAGCACCTTCGCGCGGCTTACGGGATCAGCCCCGGTGACGAGGTAGTCGACATCGGGTGCGGAACGGGCCTCACGACTCGCGAGGCGGCGCGCGCCGCGGCGCCGGGCCGCGTCGTCGGCGTCGACGTATCCGAGCGCATGCTCGAGCGCGCCCGTCAGATCACGGCGGCGGAACGGCTCGGGAACGTCCGGTACGAGCTGGGTGACGCCCAGGTGCATCGCTTCGACCCCGGCCGCTTCGACGTGGCGATCAGCCGCTTCGGGACGATGTTCTTCTCCGATCCGGCCGCCGCGTTCGCCAACATCGCCGCCGCCCTTCGACCCGAGGCGCGCCTGGTGCTGCTCGTCTGGCAGCGACACGACCACAACGAATGGGCGCGGGCGATCGACGCCGCGCTGGGCGACGCGGCGCAGCCACCGCAGCCGGGCGCGGACCCGTTCTCCCTCGGCGATGCCGAAGCCACCGCGGGAATGCTCGAGCGCGCCGGCTTCGACGGGATGCGCTTCGAAGACGTCAACGAGCCGGTCCTCTACGGACACGACCTCGACGCCGCGCTCGCGTTCGTCCGGGGGTTTCAGGGCACGAGCGCGGCCCTCGCAAGGCTGAGCGACCGCGAGGCGGCTCGTACCGTCGAGCGCCTACGCGAGACGCTCGCGGCGCACTACGACGACGAGCGCGGCGTGGTCCTCGATGCGCGTTCCTGGCTGATCACGGCTCGGCGACGCCGCTAAGCCACTCGCTCCGCTTCCATCCCCTCGGCTAGCGTCCCGCCGGTGTCCATATGGCTGGCCCGGCACGGCGAGACGGCGGAGAACGCCGAGGGGCGGATCCTGGGGCGGCGGGATCCTCCGCTGAGCCCGGCCGGGGTCGCACAGGCCGAGGGGCTCGCCGGCCGCCTGCGGGATGTCGGGATCGTGGCGGTATGGACCTCGCCGCTGCGGCGCGCCCGTGAAACAGCAGAGGTCGTGGCGCGGGTCCTGGGTGTCGAACCGGTCGTGCTCGGTGAGCTGGTGGAATCCGATCGCGGCGACTGGGAGGGCCGGCGGGTCGCGGAACTGGCCGACGAGAGTCCCGATCTGCACGCAGCCTTCATCGCAGGCGACCCCTCGTTTCGCTTCCCGGGCGGGGAGTCGCTTGCCGAGCAGCGCGCACGTACCCGGTCAGCGCTCACGGCGGTCAGAGCCGGGCCGTTACCGGCCCTCGTTGTCGCGCACGCCGGCACCATCCGCGCGGCGCTGGCGGACTCCGGGGCGCTCGTGCCCGCGGAGTCCGCGCTGGCGCACGGCGCGGTGCTGGAGCTCCCGCTCTAGAACACCCGAGCCGCGATCTCGGCCGGAGCCTCGAGGAGCTCCTTGAGCTCGTCGTCGAGCTTGACCAGGGTCACCGAGGCTCCCGCCATGTCGAGCGACGTGCAGTACTCGCCCACGTAGGAGCGACCCACGTTGATGCCTCGTTCCTGGAGCTGCTCGTGTGCGCGTCCGTAGAGGATGTAGAGCTCCGAGATCGGCGTCCCGCCGAGCCCGTTGATCATCAGCGCGACCTCGTCGCCCGATTCGTAGGGCAGGTCCGTGACGACGGCCTCGAGCATCTCGTCGATGATCGCGTTGGCATTCGTGAGCTTCTCGCGGCGCCGCCCCGGCTCGCCGTGGATGCCGACGCCCATCTCGATCTCGTCGTCACCCAGCTCGAACAGCGGGGAGCCCTTCGCGGGAGGCGTGCAGGACGTGAGCGCCATGCCCATCGAGCGCGTGATCGAGTTGACCCGATCTCCGAGGGCAACGAGCGATTGCAGATCGGCGCCCCGGTCCGAGGCGGCACCGAGTGCCTTGATCACGAAGAAGTTGCCGGCCACGCCACGGCGTCCGACCGTGTACGTGGAGTCCTTGACCGCCACGTCATCGTCGACGATGACCGTGCCGACCTCGATGTCCTCGGCCTCGGCGAGCTCCCGCCCCATGTCGAAGGCCATCCTGTCGCCGGTGTAGTTGTTGATGATGTGCAGGACGCCCTTGGGGCTGTTGAGGAGCTTGCTGGTCTCGTAGACGTAGTCCGAGGGCGGAGCGGAGAAGACGTCGCCTGGGCACGCCGCGTCGAGCATCCCGGGACCGACCGCCATCACGTGGGCTGGCTCGTGTCCGGACCCCGAGCCCTGGATGATCGACACCTTGTCGTCACGCGGAGCGTCCGTCCGCATGATCAGGTTGTACTCGGGGACATAGCGCAGCTTGCCCGGATTCGCCGCCTCGATTCCCTTGAGCATCTCGGGAACGAACTGCTGCGGATCGTTGACGAACTTCTTCATGTAACTCCTCCTCTGCCCGGTGCCCGGGCCTAGACGGTGGTGGGGCGCCAGGCCGCGCTGACGCGTTCGAAGAGCACCGCGATCGCTATGGCGCCGGCGTCGACAGACTCCCTGCTGCGCTCGCCCGAGTACGCGGCCCGGCCGCGCTTGGCGAGCATTCCCTTGGTTCCTTCGGCAGTCTCGCGCGCGGTCTCCGCGGCCGCCGCCAGCGCGTCCGAGGCGCTCGCGCCCCCCGCGAACTCCTGCTCCAGACGATCGGTTGCGGGGATCAGCGCGTCGAGCAGGGTCTTGTCGCCGAGATCCGAATCACCGCGCTGCTTGATCCCCTCGACGGCGGCGCGAAGGGCAGCGACCGCGTCGTCCGCCGACGGCTCCGGGCTGTCCTTCAGCGTCGTGCCCGCCCGCAGGAACGCGGTTCCCCAGATCGGCCCAGACGCCCCGCCGACACGACTCGACAGCACGAGCGCCGTCTTCTTGAACAGGCCCGAGACGTCGTCGTACTCCATCGCGTCCCATTCCTCGATCACCTTCCCGAAGCCCCGGGCCAGGGAGTAGCCGAAGTCTCCGTCGCCGACCACGGCATCGAGGTCGCAGAAGTACTTTTCGTTCTCCAGCGCCGTGTCGGCGATGGTCCGCACCAGCTGCTCGGCGTCGCGGAGAGCGGCGTCGCTCATGTGACCTCCTGTGGGCGAGGGACCTCCAGGCACGTCTGAAGGTCGTCCAATGTGATGAACGGCCCGGGCTCGGCCGGGCCGCGATTGGCGAGGACCTGAGCCGGCTCGCCCGGGTCGCCGAGGCTCGAGACCACGAGCACGGCCTCCGAGAAGTCCTCGCCACCCGTATAGCTGCTGACGGTGACCACGCAACGCAGGCCCGCGCCCACCGCCGCTCGAAGACCGTTGCGGGAATCCTCGATCACCAGCGTCTCGTCGGGGTCCGCGCCGGTGCGCTCAAGCGCCAGCAGGTAGATGCCGGGATCGGGCTTCTTCGCCGGCACGGCGTCGCCTGCGAGCACGCTGAAGTGGGCCGCCTTCTCCTTCCCTACGGCGTGCTCGAGGGTTGCGCGCACCGACTCCTCCGCCGAGGTGGACGCGACCGCGAGTACCCAGCCCGCCGCGAGTGCCTCGTCGACGACGCGGGCCACGCCCGGGCGGGCGGGTATCTCGCCCGCCTGCACGCGCGCCTTGTAGGCGGCGGTCTTCGTGCGGTGCCACCGCGCGATGAGCTCGCGCTGGCCCTCAGGGTCGGCCGGCAGTCCGTTCTCGCGTACGAAATCGTCCGTCAGAAGCGAGGCCATGCGCTCCTTGCCGCCGCCGATCAGGAGCTTCTCGGCGTATTCCGAGTCGGACCAGCGGATCGGCAGGCCCTCCTCCGCGAAGGTCTCGTTGAAGGCCGGGAGATGCCCGTAGCGCTCGGTGTCCCCCAGCACGCCGTCGCAGTCGAAGAACAACGCCGGCATCAGCGGCTTACTGCAGTGCGCGCCTTGCCCACCGAGCCGAAGGTCCGCATGTGCTCGATGGCCATGGCCCGCACCGCATCGCTCGCGCTCTTCAGCAGGGAGGGGGGATCGTGCTTGCCGGGATTGGACTCCAGGTATTCGCGAAAGGAGTCGACGAACGCGATCTTCAGCGCGGTCGAGATGTTCACCTTGGCGCAGCCGCGGGCGATGAGGTCCTGGAACTGCTCGGCGGAAAGGCCTGTCCCGCCGTGCAGCACCATCGGAATGGGACGCCGCTCGACCATCTCGGTCACCCGCTCGGGCGTGAGCTTGGGGCTTGACGCATAGAGCCCATGCGCCGTCCCGATGGCCGGAGCGAAGGCGTAGACCCCGGTGTCCTCGATGAACTTCAGCGACACATCGACCGGGTGCACCTCGCCCGCCTCGTCGGAGCCCACGTCGTCCTCCACGCCCCTGACGCTCTCGATCTCTCCCTCGACATCCGCCCCGTACCCGCGCGCCTCCTCCACGACCTCGGCCGTCTGGCGAGTGTTCTCCTCGATGTCCAGATGCGACCCGTCGAACAGGACCGAGTTCCAGCCCGTCTTCAGGCAGGTGGTCGCCCATTCGCGCTCGGGGCAGTGGTCGAGGTGCAGGGTGATCGGCACGGGCGCGTCGTCGGCCATTGCGCGGAACATCTCGTAGAGCACCTTGGCCCCGATGGACTTCACCGTCTTGACGGACGTCTGGACGATCAGGGGGGAGTCGAGCTCGGTGGCCGCGTCGATCACCGCCCGCAGGCTCACGTCGTCGACCACGTTGAAGGCTGCTACCCCGTAGCGCTCTTCGAATGCGGGATCGAGAACCTCTTTGAGAGAGACGACGGGCATGACCTGTGCGAGGGCGCGAGCCTACCCGATCAGATGATCTCCCGGGATTGAGGTTGGCCCCGGATCCATCCCGCCAAAGCGCCGGGACCATCGCGACGTGGCGACCATCCCCTTCCCCGCGCGATACTCGTCTGGCGATGTCGCAGGAGAACGTAGACCGGGCGTTGGAATTGCTCGACGCATTCAACCGGCGTGACCTGGACGCCTTCGTGGCCCTTGCCGACGATGGGATAGAGGTGGAATCCCGACTTGTCGCCATGGAGGGCGGCTATCACGGTCACGAGGGACTGCGTACCTGGTGGCGGGACTTTCTTGGTGCTTTTCCCGACTACAGCCTCGAAGTTGAGGAGCTGCGTGACCTGGGAGACGTGACTCTTGGCCGCATGCGCGGCTGGGGACACGGCGCAGACAGCGCCACCCCGCTGGTCGACCCGTTTTGGATTCCGATGAGGTGGCGAGACGGACAGCTCGTTTGGTGGCGCAACTGTTCGACGGAAGCCGAAGCCCTCGAAGCCGTGGGGCTGACGGAGTAGGCGATGTCGCGGGAGAACGTGGAGCTTCTTCGCCGCATGTTCGAGTTGTTTTCCCACCGC
>CAWEVH010000024.1:0-185507 GCA_963812415.1 uncultured Thermoleophilaceae bacterium
GAGCCGACGCTTCAGCCCGCGACAGGCAGCCCGGCGTGGACGGCGGTGAAGGCGATGGTCTGCGTCCACCAACTCGGATCGTCGCAACGGGCCAGGAACCCGTCGATCAGAGAGTCGTCGAGCTTCCCCGAGGCGACGAGCCCGCTCGCGTAGCTCGACGACCGTGTCTGTCCAGTAGCTCGCCCACTCGGAGCCCCCGTTGTAGACGGCGGTCTCGGCCGTCCCCGCGACCTGTTCGAGTCCGAGCTCCGCGAGCCTCGGTGCCAGCTTGCGACCCACGTGGTAGTCGATGCCCTGGTCTCGCGACCACTCGAGCCACCCACTCCAGAACGCCTGCACCTCGGGCGGCTCGGCGACCGTGACCGGCAGGAAGTCCGGCTCGATCAGCAGGATCGCGCCGCCCGGCGCCAGGCTTGCGGCGAGGTTCCGCATCGCCGCCTCAGCGTCGGCGACATGGTGGAGCACCGCCCGCGCGGTGACGAGATCGAAGCCGCCGGGATCGACTGGCCCGGCGACGATGTCGCCCTTTCGCAGCTCGAGGTTCGGCGCCCGAACATCCACCAACGACAGGTCGAGGTCGAACGCGACCGCCTCGCCGCTTGGACCGACGCTCTCGGCGAGCCAGGCGGAGATCGAGCCGTTGCCGCAGCCCACCTCGAGCGTCCGGGCACCCTGACCCACTCCAAGTGCCTCGAGATGCCGCCGGTGCATCGGGTCGAGCAGCCGCGACATCAGAGCCAGCCGCGTGCCCTCGCCCTCGAGGTGATGGTCTAGGACGTACTTGGCCACGGATCCGATGCTACGAAACGCCACGTGAGCGGTCGAGCTCGAGGGCCACGGCTTGCATGTGTGCCTCCAGATCCGCGATCAGCTCACGCACTCCAGGTGAGAGGCGGGCGGCGCGGCGGGTGATCACCGCGAACGTGTCGTGAGCGCGGGGGCGAACGGCACGGTGCTCAGGCCGTCGGGATAGCCGGGCGCCCGCGTGTAGGCGCTTGGCAGGTAGGTGTCACCGATGCCCTCGGCCACAAGGCGCAGGGCGAGGTCCATGAACTCGACCTCCACGCGTGGACGGAGCGTCACGCCGCCGGCCTGGGCGCGCTCGGCGAGCTGGCGGCGGATGGGGTCGCTGTCGGCGGACTCGGCGTCGTAGAAGACGAGCGGCGCGCCGGCCAGCCGCTCCATCGTCACCGAGTTCCTCGTGCGCTCCGGGTCGGCGCTCGACGTAGAGCACCTCGTCGCGCACGAGTGGGCGCACGTCGAGCTTCGCGTCGTCGATCGGCAGCGACACCACCGCGGCCTCGAGCTCGCCGCGCCGGACGCGCTCGGCCGTCCAGGACGAGTTGCGCCCCACGAGCCGCACGGTCACCTGGGGGTGGCGTGAGAGGAACGAGGACACCAGCTCGTGGAGGCGCCAGGGCCCCGGCGCGTTGAACGTGCCGAGCGCCACTACGCCGCCGCGCAGCGACGTGACTCGCCGACGTCCGCCGCGTCCTCGAGAGAGCGGAGAGTGCGAACGGCGTGGTCGGCGAAGGCGTGCCCGGCGTCCGTCGTGACCACCCCGCGACCGGCGCGCACGAACAGGTCGGCGCCCAGGGCGCGCTCGAGCTTGCGGATCTGCTCCGCCACCGCGGGCTGCGAGACCCGCAGCGTCTCGGCCGCGGCGGTGAACGAGCCCAGCTCCGCGGCAGCGCAGAAGCAGCGGAGCTGCTGGAGAGACAAAAGCTCAGCCTTTGGTTCAGCCAATCATCGAACCCTAGCTTGCGGTAACTCCGGGAGCCGATGATGTCGGCCGTGACGTGCACGCGGGACGTGGTGGTGGTGGGCGGCGGCATCGCCGGGCTAGCCGCGGCGTGGCGGCTGCGTGAGCGCGACGTGCTGCTGCTCGAGGCCGAGGGGCGGCTCGGCGGGCGCATCCGCTCCGAGGCCCGCGGCGACTACTGGATGAACTACGGCGCGCACCTGTTTCCCCGCCCCGGCACCGTCGTGGACGGCCTGGCGCGCGAGTGCGGCCTGGACGCCGTGCCGGTGAGCGGCAGCATGATGGGGCTCGCGGCCGGGCGCCAGCGGCTGACCCGCGGGCGCCGTCGAGACCTACCCGTTGCGCCTGCCGCTGCCGGTGCGCGATCGGGTGGCGTTCGCGAGGGCGGGCCTGAGGATGCAGCGGGCCGTGGCTTCGTATCGGCGGGCGGCGACGCCGAGGGCGCGCGAGACGCCGGCCGCGGTGCGGGCTGGCGTTCTCGGATTCGAGGACGAGCGCTCCTTCGCGGACTTCCTCGGGCCGCTGCCGCCGGAACGGTCGAGTCGATCTTCTCGTGCGCCGCCCACCGCGCCACGGCCGAGCTCTCCGAGCTCTCAGCCGGCTGCGGCATCGGGCTCTTCGCGCTGGTCTGGGGCGGCAGGCGCTCGCTGATCGCCCGCAATCTCGTTGGCGGAACCGGGCGGCTGGCCGCCGCTCTTGGTCGCCGGCTCGGGGCCCGGGCCCGAACGGGCTGCCGCGTGAGTGGCCTGCGGCCCGAGGGCGCGGGCTGGTCGTCGAGTTCCTGGCGGGCGACCGCGTGGAGAGCGTGCGCGCCCGCCACGTGATCGTCGCGGCGCAGGCGCCGTTCGCCGCGCCGCTCGTGGCACCGGTCTCCGCTCAGGCGGCGACGGCGCTGGAGCAGCTGACCTACGGCGCGTTCGTGAGCGTGGCCGTTGAGACGCGCGAGACCGGGGAGATGCCGTGGGACGGCTGTACGCCATGGCCACGCCGGGCCGCGTGTTCGACATGTTCACCAACCAGGCCTGCGCGTTGCGCGGCCACGGCGGACGCCGGCCTGGGGGCAGCCTGATGCTGTTCGGCGGCGGGCGCCGGGCCGCGGCCCTGCTGGGCGAGCCCGACGTGGCAATCGCCGACGTTTCCTGGCCGACCTGCACGAGCTGTATCCGGAGACTCGCGGCGTGATCGCCGACGCCGTGGTGCAGCGCTGGGAGCTGGGCAACGTCTACGCACGGCCGGGACGACACCGCTTCCAGGCCGCGCTCGAGCCCGCCCTCGGAGCGCACGCCAACCTGCACCTGGCAGGCGACTACTTCGCGGAGCTCGGCAACCTCGAGGCCGCCGCCCGTACGGGACGCTCGCCGCCGAGCGCGTCGAGACACAGCTCCGCAAAGCCGCCCCCCATCACCGCCCCGACCGAGAGAACGAGGTTCGCCATGCCTGATCACGCCGGCTTCCACGGCGTGCTGCCCGCGCTCATCACGCCGTTCAGCGACGACGGCGCCGCGATCGACGCCGACGCGCTCGCGGCGAATGGTCGAGCGCCTCGTCCGCGGCCGGTGTCGGCAGGGCTCGTGCCGGGCGGCAGCACCGGCGAGTTCACGACGCTGACGGGCGCCGAGCGCCGCGAGCTGATCGAGGTCACCGTCGCGGCCGCCGCGGGGCGCGTGCCGGTCGTGGCCGGCAGCGGCGCGCTCTCGACGCGTGAGACCGTCGAGCTGAGCGTGCACGCCGAGCGAGCGGCGCGGCCGCCGTGATGATCGTGCCGCCGTTCTACGACGCGCTCGGCTGGCGCGAGCTGCTCGCCCACTACGCCGCCGTCGCGGAACGGATCTCGATCCCGATCATGTACTACAACCTGCCGAGCGCCTCGGGCGTGACGCTCGACGCCGGGCAGCTGCGCGAGCTGCGCGAGGTCGCGGGAGTCACGTCGCTGAAGGACACCGGCGGCGACGCCGTCGCCGCCACGGAGCTGATCCAGGCCGGCGACGGAGGCCCGACGCTCCTGAACGGCTGGGACACCCTGACCTTCGCCGCGCTCGCCGCCGGCGTGCGCGCCGTCGTGTGGGGGACGGCCTCGATCGTGCCCGAGCGAGTGCGTGGCGCTCCACCGCCTGCTCATCGACGACATCGACCTCCCGGCCGCCCGCGAGCTGTGGGCCCGCCTCTGGCCGCTCTGCGAGTTCCTGGAGGGCCACAGCTACTCGGCGGCGGTCAAGGCGGCGTGCAGGCTCGTGGGGGACACCACCGGCCCGACGCGCGCTCCGCTGCTGCCGCTCACGGGCGACGCGGCGGCGGAGCTCGAGAGGCTGCTGCAGCTGGCTCGCGCGCCCTCGGAGCAGCCGGCCGCCCTGACGCCGCCCTCGTAGCGGCCCCCTCCACATCGAACGTCCCGGACTATGCGCTCTGGCAGCTACTCCGGAACGTTCATGAGGGATGGAGGCGACCCCCGGTTAGGGTTGCCGCCAGATGCTGCGCGTCCGTCTCCTCGGCGAGCTTCGCCTCGAGCTGGAGGGACGGCAGCTCGGCCCCATCGCGAGCGGTCGGGCGCGGTCGCTGCTCGCGTGGCTCGCGTACCACCGGGGACTGCACCCGCGCTCGCGGGTGGCCTCGGTGTTCTGGCCCGACGTGCTCGACAGCAGCGCCCGGGCCAGTCTGCGGACGACGCTGGCCACGCTGCGTCGGGAGCTCGGCGAGCGCCGCGAGCTACGTCGTGGCCGAGCGCGAGCGCGTGGGTCTCGTCGAGGGCGCGGAGGTCTGGGTCGACGCTGCCAGCACGCCGACGGCGCTCGAGCTGTCCCGAGCCGACCTGCTCGTGGACCTCGACGACGACTGGGTGCTCGAGGCGCGCAGGGCGGAGCGCGAGCGCGCCGGCGAGCTGCTCGCGGCGCTCGGCGAGGCGGCCGAGGCGGCCGGCGACCTGGACGCCGCCGTGGCCCACGCGCGCAGGCGGCTCGAGCTCGATCCCGTGTCCGAGGACGCCGCGCGGGTGCTGATGCGACGGCTGGCGCTGAGCGGGGACCGGGCGGCGGCCGTGGCCGCCTACGAGACGTTCCGCGCCGGCCTCCGGCGCGAGCTGGGCATGGCGCCGTCGGGCGAGACGCGCGCGCTCGCGGAGCGAGCTTCGCGAGGAGCAGCGCGACGCGCGGCCGCACGCGCGAGCGCTGCCGCTGCCGCAGGCGCTCGCCCACGGCGCGCAGCCGCCGCTCGTGGGCCGGCGCGAGCCGCTCGCCGTGCTGCGGGCCGCCTGGCGCCGGGCGGGCGCCGGCACGGCGGCGGTCGTCATGCTCGTCGGCGAGGCCGGGCAGCGGCAAGACACGCCTCCTCACCGAGCTGGCCGAGGAGGTGCGCGCGACCGGAGCGACCGTGCTCGCCGGCCGCTGCGTCGAGGAGGGCGTCATGGCCTTCGCCCCGTTCAGCGAGGCGCTGCGGCCCTTCGTGGCCGCCTCGCGCGGGCGCGCTTCCCGCCATGGGTGATCGGCGAGCTCGCTCGCCTGCTGCCCGAGCTGCGACCCGGATGCGGCGCCGTCGGAGGGCGAGCCCCGAGGACGCTCGCGCACCGCCTGTTCGAGGCCGTGGCCGCCACGATCGGGCCGGCCGCCCGGCGGGGGCCCGTGCTGCTGATCGTCGAGGACCTGCACTGGGCCGACCGCGCGACGCTCGGCATGCTCGCGCACGTCATCCGCACCGTGGCTGCGGCGCCGTTGCTCGTCGCGCGGCTCGCTGCGCGACGAGGGCGCCGAGGCCGATCCCGCGCTGGGCGCGCTGCTCGGCGACCTGCACCGCGAGCGGCGACTCGAGCGCGTGACGCTCGGCGGCCTCGCCGAGGCGGAGACCGGCTGCCTTGCCGCCGCCTGGCTCGGCGCGTCGCCGTCGCCCGAGCTCGTCGCGGCCGTGCACCGGCGCACCGGCGGCAATCCGCTCTTCGTCGAGGAGCTCGTACGCCACCTCGTCGAGACGCACCCCGGACGGCGCGGACGCGGCGCTCGTGGCCGCGGCCGGCGCCGACGTGCCCCTGGGCGTGCGCTCGGTGATCGACCGCCGGCTCGACCGGCTGCCGGAGCCGCGCCGGGCGCGCCGCTTCGGGTCGCGGCCGTGTGCGGCGAGGACTTCGCGCTCGCCGACGTGGCGCTCGCCTGCGAGACGAGCGACGAGGCGCTCGCCGGACGGTCTCGAGGTGGCCGTCGGCGGCGGGCTGGTCGACGAGGCCGCGGCGCCCGGGCGCTACCGCTTCGCCCACGCGCTCGTCCGCGAGGCGCGTGCTGGCGGGTCTGAGCGGCACGCGCCGCGCGCTGCTGCACCGGCGCGATGGCCGAGGTGCTCGACGCGCTGCCAGGACCAGCGCCGCCTGCCGGAGCTGGCGCGGCACCTGCTCGACGCGCGGCCGCTGGTGGACGCGGCGGCGGCGGCGAGCGCGCGCTGCGCGCGGCGGAGGAGGCGACGCGTACGCTCGCCTACGAGGACGCCGGCGCGCTGCTCGAGCGGGCCGCCGCGGGCGAGCTCGAGAGGCGCGACCCGCTGCGCGTGGAGCTGCTGCTCGGCCTCGGCGGACGTCCGCCAGCGCGCTGGGCGACGCGCCCGCGGCCGACCGCCGCTTCGACGAGGCCGCGCGCGATGGCGCGCGCTCTCGGCGACGGCGAGCTGCTGGCCCGCGCGGCGCTCGGAGCGGCCGGGCTGACCGTGAGCGTCGGGCCGGTCCGCGGACGACGTCCGCGCGCTGCTCGAGGAGGCGCTCGCCGCCGTCGACCGGAGCTCGGCCGCTGCGGCCGCGCCTGCTCGCGCGGCTGGCGATCGAGGTCTACTACGCGCCGCCGCCGACGCTGCGCGAGCGGCTGAGCGACGAGGCGCTCGCGGGCGGGCGGCGCATCGGCGGGCGCGCGCTGCTCGAGGCGCTGGGCGCCCGGCACGTCGCGCTCTGGAGCCCCGACGCACACCGAGGAGCGGCTCGCCATCGCCGACGAGCTCGTGGTCGCCGGCGCGGGCGGCCGGGGACCGCGAGGCGGAGCTCCAGGGCATCAACTGGCGGGTCGCCGACCTCTTCGAGCTGGGCGAGCTCGACGCGCTGCGCGCCTCGGTCGCCGACCACGAGCGGCTGGCCGCCGAGCTGCGGCTGCCCGCCTACGACTGGTACGTCCCGCTCTGGCGCGCGGCGCTCGCGCTGCTGGCGCGATCGGCTGGACGAGGCGCGAGCGGCTCTCGCGAGGAGGGCGCGCGCATCGGGCGCAGCGCCCACGACGACAACGCCGAGCTGCTCTTCGAGGTCCAGCGCCACGCGCATCCGACGCCGCAGCGGCCGCTCTGACCGACCGCGGAGTACGCCGCGATCGAGGGGCGCGCCGAGCGCTCGCCCGCTCGGGGCGCCTGGCGCGCGGCGCTCCTGGCCCGGGGCTGCTCCGCGGCGACGTCGACGCGGCGCGCGCGCGCTCGAGGACGGGGTCGCGATCCTGGCCGCGGCACCCCTCGACGCGAACTGGCTCTACACGGCCACGGCGCTCGGCGCGCTCGCCGCGCAGCTCGGCGACGCGCGCGCGGCTGCCGAGCTCTACCCGCGCCTGCTCGCCCTACGGCCACCGGATCGTGACGGTGGGGCGCGGCGCCATCTGCATCGGGCTCGGCGTCGCTCGCGCTCGGGCTGCTGGCCGCGACGCTGGGCGAGCGCGCCGGCCGCCGTCGCGCACCTCGAGGAGGCGGTGCGACGCAACGACGCAGCTCGGCGCGGTGGCCTTCGCGGCGGCCGCGCGTCGCGCTGCTCGCCGGTGTGCTCGGCGACGGGGCGCGGGCCGCGGAGCTGCGGCGCGAGGCCGACGCGGCCGCCGAGGCGACCGGCACGGCGCTGCCGCACGGCCTCGTCCTGGCGCCCTGAGCGGCGCGCACGCAGGACTCACGCTGGCCTCACGGTGGCCTTGCGGGCGGACGGGATGGTGGACGCACCCCAACCCTGAGGAGCATCCATGGCCGTCCAGTCCGTCGCCTACGCCGGTCCCGAAACCCTCGACGCGCTGCGCGCTCGCCTCGCCGGCGAGCTGATCACGCCCGAGCACGACGACTACGAGAGCGCCCGCCGTGTCTGGAACGGCATGATCGACCGGCGCCCCGCCGCGATCGCGCGCTGCGTCGACGCCGACGACGTGGCCGCTCGCCGTCCGCTTCGCCGCCGAGCACGGCCTGCCGCTCGCCGTTCGCGGCGGCGGGCACAACGTCGCGGGCACCGCCGTCTGTCGACGACGGCCTCGTCGTCGACCTCTCGCCATGCGCGCCGTTCGCATCGACCCCGCCGGCCGCACCGTGCACGTGCAGGGCGGCGCGACCTGGGCCGACGTCGACCGCGTCGACCGCGCCGCTGGGCCTGGCCACGCCCGGCGGGGTCGTGTCGGAGACCGGCGTGGCCGGGCTCGCGCTCAGCGGCGGCGTCTCGCACCAGCGCCGCCGCACGGCATGACGGTCGACAACCTCGTCTCCGCCGAGGTCGTGCTGGCCGACGGCCGCCGCGTCCGCGCGAGCGCCGACGAGCACGCCGACCTGTACTGGGCGCTGCGCGGCGGCGGCGGCAACTTCGGCGTCGTCACCTCGTTCGAGCTGCGCCTGCACGAGCTCGGCCCGGAGGTGTACGGGCTCGAACGTCGCCTACCCGATCGAGGACGCGGCGCGCGTGCTCGGCGGCTGGCGCGATGCCGTCGCCGACGCGCCGGACGAGCTGTCCACCGCGGGCCTGATCTGGTCGCTGCCGGTCGATCCCGAGCGCTGCCCGAGCAGCTGCGCGGGAAGCCGTACGTGGGCGTGGCCGGCATGTGGGCGGGCGACCCGGACGAGGGCGAGCGCGCCACGCGCGCGCTGCGCGAGCTGGCCACGCCGCTGCTCGACATGAGCGCGCCCGTCGACTACCTCGAGTTCCAGCGCTCGCTCGACCCGTTCTTCCCGGCGGGCCTGCGCTACTACTGGAAGGCGCTCTACCTCGACGGCCTCTCGGACGCCGCGATCGACACGACCGTCGACTGGTCGCGAGCGGCGCCCGTCGAACGACACGCTCGTGATCATCCGCCACTGCGGCGGCGCGATCAGCCGCGTGGGCGCCGAGGAGACGGCGTTCGGCGACCGCAGCTCGGAGTGGATGCTGAGCATCGACTCGACCTGGCACGACCCGGCCGACGACGACGCGAACATCGCCTGGACGCGCGCCTTCTGGGACGCCGGCGACGCCGCTTCTCGCAGCGGCAAGACGTACTTCAACTTCCCCGGCCTGCTCGAGGAGGGGGAGGCCGCGGTGCGCGCCAGCTACGGCGCCAACCACGACCGACTGGCGCGGATCAAGGCCGCGTACGACCCGGAGAACGTCTTCCGGCTCAACCAGAACATCCGCCCGGCGTCGCATTTCACCCGCTCCGGGTGAGGAATTGGCGCGCCCAGCGACTAGCATCCGCGGCATGGATGCCCACGGTGAAGAACTCGGCCCTGTAGACATCGTGGTGATCGGCTATCCGGCCGATGCGCCGATGACCGGTGAGGCCGTTCCGCTGCTGCTCGATCTCGTCGAACGCGGGATCATCCGCGTGCTCGATGCCCTGTTCGTGGTCAAGAACGCCGACGGCACGTTCTCGGGCTTCGAGGCCGTCGGCCTCGACGAGAAGGGCGTGGGCGACCTTCGGGAGTTCGAGGGCGCCTCGTCGGGGCTGTTGGGCGACGAGGACGCGGCCACCGCCGCCGAGGCGCTCGAGCCCGGCAGCGCGGCGGTGCTGCTCGTCTACGAGAACCGCTGGGCGGCGCCGTTCGCGGCCGCCGTCCGGCGCAACGGCGGAGTGCTGATCGACAACCAGCGCATTCCCGCGCAGGACCTCATGGATGCCCTCGACGCGGTCGAAGCGACCGCCTGACGAGAAAAGGACGATCCGATGCCAGGACTACTTCGCGGCATGGCCCGCACCGCCGTCATCGCCGGCACGGCAACCTCCGTCTCGAATCGCGTCAGCCGCCGCCAGGCGCAGCGCTGGTCGGAGCAGGACGCGCCGCCGCAGTACGAGCAGCCTCCGCCCGCCGCGCCGCCGCCGGCTGCCGCGCCGGCCGAGGATCGCGTGGAGAAGCTCAAGGAGCTCGCCTCGCTGAAGGACCAGGGGGTCCTGACCGAAGCCGAGTTCGCGGCCGAGAAGGCGCGCATCCTCCAGAGCTGAGTCCGCGGAAGGCCGGGCGGACGTGAGCGGTCCGCGACAGCTGCTCGTCTACGAGTTCGGCCCCGACGCCGAGTACGAGGGCCGGCTCCTGGGCGCGCTCGAGCGCATCGAGGGCGAGGCGGCGGCGCGCGTGCTCGACGGCCTGTTCGTGGGCGTCGACGCCGACACGGGCGCGCTCGAGGCGATCGACCTCCGCTCCGGCGGGCCCTCGCAAGCCGTCGCGCGCCTGCTCACCTTCAGGCTCGACCCGAGCGCCCGCCGGCGGGCCACGGAGCGGGCGCTCGGCGACTCGGGCTCCGTCCCCGCCGCGACGCTGCGCGAGCTCGGGGACATGCTCGAGCCCGGGGGCGCCCTCGTGGCCCTGCTCGTCGAACGGGTCGACAGCGAGGAGCTGGACGAGGCCGTGACCCGCAGCGGCGGCTGGACCTTGGGCGCGGAGAGCGTCGAGGCCACCGGCCTGGCGGAGCTGAAGTCCGAGCTCGCGACGCTGCTCAGTAGCCGACGCCGGTCTTGACGCGCCGGCGGGGGGCCTCCGCGAGCAAATCGCCCATTCGCGGCCGTTTCAGGTGAGCAGGCGCGCCGTCCCCTTGACGACGAGGTAGCCGCCGAGAACGAGCGAGCCCGACACGAGGACGGCGTGCTCGTGGCGACGGACCCAGGCAGTCGCCTCGTCGAGATAAGCGCGGGCCGCACCGGGGCGCACCACCGCCAGCACGAGCGACGCGAGGGGGACCAGGAACCAGAGGGCGTCGTAGATCGCGACCTGCAGGGCGGCGTCCACGGGGGCAGGCCGTTCGGAGGCGATCGCGTTGAGCGCCGCCAGGTAGATGAGCCCGGGTAGATGCGTGCCTATCCCGGCGGCGACGACGTTGCGGGCGGAGGGGTTGCGCAGGTCCCGGCCGAACCGCGAGCCCGCGGCTGTTGCCGACGGGCTCGGGCTGCGCCGACGCGTGGGTTGAACCCAGCCCCGTTGCAGACCGGCCGCGAACCCGAGCGCCGCCGCACCGAAGGCGACGTCGAGCACGGCCGTGAACGTCGACCCCCCGACAGCCACGTTGGCACCGTGAAAGACCCCGACCACTAGCAGCCCGATCGCCCAGCTCGAGGCAAAGCCTGCGGCGGTGAACAAGAGCAGCAGCCGCTGGGGCTTGGGCGTTTCGAGCAACACCAGGACCGCCGCTTGGCTCGTCCCGGGCCGTAGGCCGCTGAACAACCCCAGGACCAGCGCCTCGAGATTCATCGCACGCGGCTCGGCGAGCGGCGGCACCGGTCGTCGATGAACTGGTCGTTGCGACTCATGGCGCAGCGGAGCGTCGACCAGTCACCCACCAAACCCGCGCAGCCCGGCGCGGGTCGGCATATGAGGCGCTGCGGCCGTGGCAGACCCGCCCTTCGGGTTCCACGTGCACTCGATGCCGGGCGCAAGCGCAAAGTCCGGATGCCAGGAGCCCCGCGATGACGCAAGTGTCCTAGACGGCGAGGCCGAGCGAGCAATACCGCTCGGCACCTCCGGCGATTCCCAGTTCCGTATTCGCCTGGCCCGGGCGCGCCATAGGCCGAGTGACCAGCAGCGGCTACCCAATCATGGCCGTGTCAGGCGCCCGCTGTTGCTCACTCAGTGCGTGACGCTGGTCTTCACCATCTGGCGCTCCGACTCGCTCACACGCCCCTTCTTCTCGAGCGTCTCGATTGCGCCGGCGATGTCGGAGTGCAGGGTGTCGACAAGGGACCGACTCAGGGTGAGCTTGACCAGGGCACGCATCATCTTCACATCCTGGGCGTTAGGCGGCATCGTGTAGGCGGGAACCATCCAGCCGCGCTCGGCGGCCAGCTGGAAGGCAATGTCGAACTCGTCGTAGGGATGCTCCTCGGCGAGGTTGAAGGCAACGAGGGGCAATCTCTCGTCATCTGCACCGATGATCTCGAACTTGCCGATGCCCGCGATGTCCCTGGCCAGGGACTGCGCGTTGTCCCGCATGATCTCCATGACCCTGCGATAGCCAGCCTTACCGAAGCGAACGAAGTTGTAGTACTGCGCCAAGACCATCGCGGAGCCGGTCGAGAAGTTGAGCGTGAACGTCGCATCGGTCTTACCGAGGTAGTTCTCATAGAAGACCAGATCTTCGGCGAGGTCTGACTTCTCCCGAAAGATCAGCCACCCGATTCCCGGATAGACGAGGCCGAACTTGTGGCCGGACACGTTGATTGAGCGCACTTGGTCGAGGCGGAAATCCCATTCTGTGTGTGGGTAGAGGAAGGGCCACACGAAGGCGCCGCTCGCGCCGTCGATGTGAAGCGGCACATCGATGCCCTTCTTGTCCTTCAGCTCGACAAGAAAGTCGTTGATGCCCACCACGTCGTCGGCGTGGCCGGTGAATGTGGTGCCGACCACGGCAGCGACGCCGATCGTGTTCTCGTCGACGTGCGGCTCGATGTCATCCGGGCCGATCGTGTACTTCCCGGGCTGCAGCGGCACGATCCGGGGCTCCACGTCGAAGTAGCGGCAGAACTTCTCCCAGACAACGTGGACGTCGCCGCCGAAGACCAGATTGGGGGAGTCGCTGGGCTTGCCGGCCCCCTCGCGGCGCTCGCGCCACTTCCATTTCAGCGACAGGGCGCCGAGCATGATCGCCTCGGAGGAGCCCTGCGTGCTCGTGCCCGTGGTCTCGCCCGGCGCATGGAAGAGCTCGGCCAGCATCCGGATGCACCGCTGCTGGATCTCGAAAGTCCGCGGATACTCGGCGTGGTCGATGAAGTTGCGATGGAGGTTGGCGTCGATCACCCTCCGCGCCTCGGGCTCCATCCAGGTGGTTACGAACGTGGCGAGGTTCCGCTCCGGGATCCCCTCCACCGCGAGCTCCTGGCTGACCAGGCGCATTGCCGCGGTCGGCGTCATCGGATCGTCCGGGATCGCCGCGTCGGGGGCGTCTTCCACGAGCCACGTGCCGGTCGCCATCGCCTCGATGAAGTCGGGAGTGCTCAACTTGTCCTCCTCCTTCGCCCTAGGGGCGATCCGTTGTCCCTTGACCCTGCGTCAGATCAAATCACGCCCTACCAAATGGATAGAGCACGGCAGCCGAAGAGCCGATGAGGCCGCACCGACGGCCAGTGCCGCTCCTGGCGGGAAGGTCATCGCATGGCGTTCGGTGGGTGGGATCCGGCTGGAGCGCCTCGTCGCCGAGTTCGCGCAGGGCGTGTGGTGAGCGCGGCGGATGAGCTGGCGGGCGATCGTCAGCGCGGCCTGGTGATCGGGGGAGCGCTCGCGCCAGGCGCACTCGGGCCGCCTCGAAGAGCCGCCCAGCGCAACACGGGCGGCCCCCGGCGGGAGAACTTGCCGGGGACGCGCGACTGATCGGACTGGGAGACGGTGACGTCGTGCCCGGCAAAGCGCACGGCTGACGCGAGGGGAGAAGACGGGGCGGGCCACAGGCCCACATCACCCGCGTCGGGTGATGCTCCGTCCGGAGCGCGTGCATACGCTCGCGTCGTGATCTGGCGTCGCGATCCGGGTCGGCAGCGCCGCGGCGGGCCGAGGCCGGACGAGCCGATCGAGGTCGACGTCAGGGGTCTCAGCGGCGTCTTCGCCGCGCCGACCTGGCTGAGGGACGTCGGGATCACCTCCTGGCTGCTCGTGGGGGCGACGCTGCTGATCGCGGGCACCGTGTGGCTGCTGTCGCTGACGCACACGATCGTGATGCCGCTGATCACCGCCGGAATCGTCGCCGCGGTGGCCTCTCCACTGGTGAGCTGGCTGGCGCACCACCGGATCCCCCGCGGCGCCGGCGCCGGCCTCCTGATGCTCGCGATCATCGCCGTCGTGATCGCGATGGTCGTGATCATCTTCGCGGGCATCGGCAGCCAGACATCCGACATCAGCGGCCACCTCAAGGACGCGGCGAACACGATCCAGGGTTGGCTTCAGGACCTGGGCGTCGACCAGGGCAAGGCCGAGGCCGCGAACAAGGACGCCAGCGACTCGCTCAGCAGCATCCTGCCGACGCTGCTGCACGGCGTGGCGAACGGCATCGTGAGTCTCTCCTCGCTCGTCTTCTTCCTGTCGCTCACCGCGCTCAGCCTGTTCTTCCTGCTCAAGGACGGCCCGCAGATCCGCGCCTGGTCGGAGCGGCACTGGGGCGTGCCCGAGCCGGTGGCGCACGTGGTCAGCGAGCGCACGCTGGGCGCGCTGCGCGGCTACTTCCTCGGCGTTACGGCGGTCGCCGGCTTCAACGCGCTCGTCGTGGGGATCGGAGCCTTCGTGCTCGGCGTGCCGCTGGCGGGCACGATCGCGATCGTGACGTTCGTCGGCGCCTACATCCCCTACCTGGGCGCGTGGTCGGCCGGAGCCTTCAGCGTGGTGATCGCGCTCGGCGGCGCCGGCACGGACGCCGCCATCGGCATGATCGTGCTGCAACTGCTGGCCAACGGGATCCTGCAGCAGCTGATCCAGCCGATTGCCTACGGGGCGGCGCTCGGCATCCACCCGCTGGCGGTGCTCGTGGTCACGATCGGTGGCGGCGCCCTGTTCGGCGCGGTGGGACTCATCCTCGCCGCTCCGGTCACGTCCGCCGTCGTGCGCATCAGCGCGGACCTGGCCAAGGCGAGGGCCAAGGAGGCGTCCGAGGAGGTCCCCTCACCCGGCGGCCCGGCGCCGAGCCCAACGTGACCGGCTCACCCGCGGCGTACGGCCAGGGGCTCGGCTGGGAGCCGGCGAAGCCGCGGCTGAGGCCACTTCGGCTGCTGATCTCGTGGATCGTCGCGGCGGCGGCGGTGTTCGTCGCATCGGTCGTGGTACCCGGCTTCGACCTCGACAGCCCGGGCGCCGCGTTCGTCGTGGCCGCGCTCGTTGCGGTATTCAACGCCGTGCTGCCGCCGCTGATCGCGGCGCTCCGGCTCCCCTTCACCCTCGCGCTCGGCTTCGTGCTCGTGCTGCTCGTGGACGCGCTGGCGCTCGTGCTGGCGGACGACCTGGTGCCGAGCTTCGGACAGGTGGAGTCATTCGGCATCGCGCTGCTCGCCGCGCTCGTGATCGCCGCGGCGTCGATCGTCCTCCAGGTGATCATCGGGACCAACGACGACGACGAGAGCACGCTCCGGATCGTGCGGCGCGTGGCCAGGCGCCAGGGGATCGTCGACGAAAGCAAGGCGCCGGGGATCATCTTCCTCGAGATCGACGGCCTCGCCCTGCCCGTGCTGCGGCGAGCGATGCAGAGCGGGAGCGCCCCCACGATGGCGCGCTGGATGGCCGAGAGCGACTACCGCCTGAGCGAGTGGGAGACCGACCTCTCCTCCCAGACGGGCGCGAGCCAGGCCGGCATCCTGCTCGGCTCCAACGAGGACATCCCGGCCTTCCGCTGGGTCGAGAAGGAGAGCGCGACCATGATGGTCTGCTCCTCGCCGGAGCACTGCGCGGAGATCGAGCGGCGCCACTCGAGCGGCGACGGGCTGCTGGCGGTCGGCGGCGCCAGCCGCGGCAACCTGCTCTCCGGCGACGCGGAGGAGACGATCCTGACCGTCAGCCGGATGGAGGCGGAGAAGGGGGCGAACCCCGGCTACCGGGCGTTCTTCGCGGACGGCGTGAACGTGACCCAGGCGCTCGTCCTGTTCTTCTGGGAGGTGCTGCTCGAGTGGACGGCCGCCGCGCGCGCGAAGCGCCGCGACGTCCAGCCGCGCGGCCATCGCGGCGGCGGCTACCCGTTCCTGCGCGGCGCGCTCTGTGTGATCGTCCGAAACGCGATCGTGCACGGGGTCCTGACGGACATGATGCGCGGCCGGCCGGCGGTCTACGCGACCTTCTCGAGCTACGACGAGGTGGCCCACCACTCGGGGCTCGAGCGGGCGGACACGCTCGAGGCGCTCCGCAAGCTCGACCAGCAGTTCGGCCGCATCGAGCGCGCCCGCCAGTACGCCCCGCGGCCCTACGAGATCGTCGTGCTCTCCGATCACGGGCAGACCCAGGGCGCGACCTTCAAGCAGCGCAACGGCTACGGGCTCGACGAGCTCGTGGAGCGATCGCTCACCGACGCCACGGTCGCCGCCTACAGCGGCGGCGACGAGCAGCAGGCGATGGTCGGCCACGCCGTGAACGAGGCGACCGGCCAGAAGCCGCGGAAGCCTGCCAAGAACGACGTGTCCGGCCGTGAGGCGGTGGTGCTCGGATCGGGGAACCTCGGCCTGATCTACCTGATGGGCGAGCCGCGCCGGCTGACGCTCGAGGAGATCGACGAGCGCCACCCGAAGCTGATCCCGGCGCTGCGCGAGCACCCGCACGTCGGCTGGCTCCTGGTGCGCTCGGCGCGGCGCGGGCCGCTCGCGCTCGGCCCGGCGGGGACGCGCGAGCTCGCGAGCGGCGCGGTCGAGGGCGAGGATCCGCTCGCGCCCTTCTCCGCCGGCGCCGCGCGCCACCTGCTCCGCAGCGACGGCTTCGCGCACGTGGCGGACATCATGGTGGGCAGCTTCTACGACCCCGAGCTGGAGGAGGGCTGCGCGTTCGAGGAGCTGATCTCGTTCCACGGCGGGATCGGCGGGCCGCAGACGCGGGCGTTCATCCTGCACCCCTCGCGGCTGGCGCTGCCCGCCGAGCCGCTCGTGGGCGCGGCCGCCGTCCACGAGCTCCTCAAGGGCTGGCGGCGGAGCCTTGCGAACGGTCCGGGTCTTCCGGCGCCAGCAGCATCAGCGAGCCCACCAGGAAGCACAGCGCCCCGAGCGCGGTCGTCCAGTTAGCGGCGGCGAGATCGAGGATCGAGCCGGTGGACGGCACGACGAAGGACGCCACCGCCGACACACCGAAGAGCACGCACCCGAGCAGGTTGATGGCGGCCATCGTCCAGTCCCGGTCGCGCGTGGCCGGCCGAAGACGCCCGCCGCTCGCCACCTGGTAGGCGAGCACCCCGGACACGAGGAAGCACGCCGAGCCGAACACGTCCGGAGCCCACACGAGCTTGTTGGTCTGCTCGCTCGAGAGGCCGTCCAGCATCGCCGTGAAGGTGCTGACGTTGAAGAAGAGCGTGCCGAGGAACTGCACGGCCGCGCTCCACCACGACGGGTCGGACGCCCAGCGCCCCAGTCGCACCGTCCCCTCGCGCGCCTCGAGGAAGGCGGCGAAGGTGAAGAAGATCGAGCCGGCGAAGAACACCGCCGCATCCGCCCCCGGGCCCACGAGCTGCGCGAAGCCCGGGAACGGGCCCACCAGGAAGCACGTCGATCCGATGGCGAAGCCGATCGCGATCGAGCGGTCCCAGAGCGCGCGCGTCTCGGGCCGGGGAGCAAAGGCCAGTGCGTGACCGATCACCTCGACGCGAAGCAGACCAGGACGCGTTCGGCTCCGAATCACCCGCACCGGGTGATGTCGCGCCAGGGGGAGTGAGCGAGCATCGACCCCGCCGACGCCGTGGAACCGCAGCCATGAGTAGCCCTTCGGAATCCCCCTCGCCGCAGAGCGCAGCGGCGCCCTCCCCGTTCCCGCCGATCGCGGACTACGCGTTCTTGTCCAACTGCCACACCGGCGCGCTGGTCGCGCCCGACGGCTCGATCGACTGGCTGTGCGTGCCGCGCTTCGACTCGCCGAGCGTGTTCGGGACCCTGCTCGACCGCCAGGCGGGGTCGTTCCGTCTGGGCCCCTTCGGCATCAACGTTCCGGCGACGCGCGTCTACGAGCCCGGCACGAACACCCTGCTCACCACCTGGAACACGCCGACCGGGTGGATCATGGTGCGCGACGCCTTGACCATGGGGCCGCGCGACGGGGACGACGCAGGTGACCCCGCACACGCGGCCGCCGGCCGACGACGACGGCGACCACATGCTGGTGCGCACGGTCCTGTGCCTGGAGGGCAGCGTCGACATCGACCTGGTCTGCGAGCCGGTCTTCGACTACGGGCGCTCCCCGGCGGAGTGGTCGCTGGTGGACGGAGAGCGCCACGCTGCCGACGCGGTGGGCGCCGGCCAGACGATCAGGCTCCAGACCGACATGGCGCTCGGCATCGAGGGCGAGCGTGTGCGCGCTCGCCACACCCTGCGCCGGGGCGATCAGGCCTACTGCTCGCTCTCCTGGGCCGAGGGCCTCCTCTCACCGCTGAGCATCGATGAGGCCCAGGCCCGACTTGCCGCCACCACGCGCTTCTGGCGCGCCTGGCTGCACCGGTCGCGGCCGGTCGATCACCGCTGGCGCCACGCGATCGAGCGCTCGGCGCTCACGATCAAGGGCCTCACCTACATGCCGACCGGCGCGACCGTTGCCGCGCTCACGACCTCGTTGCCCGAGACGCCGGGCGGAGAGCGCAACTGGGACTACCGCTTCACCTGGATCCGAGACGCGACCTTCACGCTCCAGGCACTGCACTTCCTGAACCTGGACTGGGAGGCGGACGAGTTCATCCAGTTCGTCGCCGATCTCGAGCCGAACGACGACGGGGCGCTCCAGATCATGTACGGCATCGACGGCCGGCGCGACCTGACCGAGTCCACGCGTGACGAGCTCTCCGGCTACGCGGGGGCCCGGCCGGTGCGGCTCGGCAACGGCGCGTTCGACCAGCGCCAGAACGACGTCTTCGGCGCGGCGCTCGACTCGATCCTGCTGCACACGCATCGCAGCCAGCGGCTGCCCAGGCGGCTCTGGCCGATCGTCCAGGCGCAGGCGGAGTGCGCGACCCAGGTGTGGCGCCAGCCCGACCAGGGGATCTGGGAGGCCCGCGGCGATCCGCAGCACTACGTCTCCTCGAAGCTGATGTGCTGGGTCGCGCTCGACCGCGCGGCCAAGCTCGCCCGGATCGGAGGCGACCAGGAGCTCGAGGCCAAATGGGGCGCCACGGCCGAGGAGATCAAGGCGGACATCCTCGAGCACGGTCTCCGCGACGGCGTGCTGCGCCAGCACTACGACACCGATGCACTCGACGCCTCGACGCTGCTGGCGGCGCTGTTTGGCTTCCTACCCGGAAACGACGAGCGGCTGCGCAAGTCGGTCGAGGCCATCGCGGACGATCTGACCGAGGACGGCTTCGTGCTGCGCTACATCACCGACGAGACCGACGACGGCCTGTCGGGCAAGGAGGGCAGCTTCCTGATCTGCTCGTTCTGGCTCGTGTCCGCGCTCGCGATCGTGGGCGACATGCAGGGCGCCCGGGACCTGATGGAAAAGCTTCTGAGCGTCGCCTCGCCGCTCGGTCTCTACGCCGAGGAATTCGACACCAGCACCGGACGCCACCTCGGCAACTTCCCGCAGGCCTTCTCGCACCTCGCCCTGATCGAGGCGGGCGCGCGCATCATCCTCGCCGAGCGGCTCGCGGAGTACACGACATGAGCGGCAGGGGCGTGTCCTGATGTGTCGCTGGATGGCCTGGCACGGGCAGCCCGTGCCGCTCGAGGAGCTGCTGTTCAAGACGAAGCACGGGCTCGTGGACCAGAGCCTTCACTCCCGGCTGGGCGCCGAGACCACGAATGGTGACGGGTTCGGTATCGGCTGGTACGGCAAGGCCCCGACGCCCGGCGTCTACCGCAGCGTCCTGCCCGCGTGGGGCGACGCGAACCTGCGTCACCTGGCGGGCCACATCGAGTCGCCGCTCTTCCTGGCCCATGTCCGGGCCACCTCCGGCACCGCGGTGCAGGAGACGAACTGCCACCCCTTCGCGCACGACCGCTGGCTGTTCGTGCACAACGGCCTGATCAACGACTTCCATGCCGTGCGCCGCGATCTGATGATCGAGCTCGACGCACCGGCGTTCGCGGAGATCGAGGGCTCGACGGACTCGGAGCTGATATTCCACCTCGCGCTCGCCCGCGGGCTCGAGGACGACCCGGTCCGGGCTCTCGAGGCCACCCTCGGCCAGGTCGAGGAGACCCAACGTCGCAACGGAGTCGAGCCGGCGCTGCAGGCGAGCATCGGCGTCAGCGACGGCCGGCAGCTCTGGGCGGTGCAGGTACTCGAGCGAAGGACGCTCGCGCACGCTGTTCACCTCCGCGGACGTGGAGGCCCTGCGCCGGCTTCACCCCGACAACCCGCGGCTGCAAATGCTCCGGGAGGGCGACCGGGTCGTCGTCTCCGAGCCGTTCGCCGATCTTCCCGGCGCGTGGCACGAGATCCCCGAGTCGACCGCACTGCTCGTGGACGCCGGCGGCGGCCACGAGATGCGCCCCTTCATGTCGAAATCGCCGTAGCTCGTTCGACGCCTGGGTAGAGCAAGCCTCAACCCACAACCCGAAGGAGACGCGGCTATGCGATTCATGATGCTTGTCAAGGCAAACGACGACAGCGAGGCGGGCGTCATGCCCTCCCAGGAGCTGCTCACCGAGATGGGCAAGTTCAACCAGTCGCTGATCGACGCCGGCGTGATGCTGGCGGGCGACGGCCTCCATGCGAGCTCGAAGGGCGCGCGGGTGTACTTCTCCGGCGACCAGCGCAAGGTGACCGACGGCCCGTTCACCGAGACGAAGGAGCTCGTGGCGGGCTTCTGGATCATCGAGGCGAAGTCACTCGACGAGGCGGTCGAGTGGGCCAAGCGCGTGCCCAACCCCACGGGCGAGGAGGGCCAGATCGAGATCCGGCAGGTTGCCGAGGAGTCCGACTTCGAGAACGCGCCGGCCTAGATGACGACCTCCTCCGACACGAATCGCGCGATCGATGCGGTCTGGAGGATCGAGTCGGCCAGGCTGATCGCGGGCCTCACGCGGATCGTGCGTGACGTCGGCCTGGCCGAGGAGCTGGCGCAGGACGCGCTGGTGGCGGCCCTCGAGCAGTGGCCCGAGTCGGGCGTTCCGGACAACCCGGGCGCCTGGCTCATGGCCACCGCCCGGCATCGGGCGATCGACCTGGTGCGGAGGGACGTGATGCGCGAGCGCAAGCACGAGGAGCTCGGACGCGAGCTCGAGACACAGCCGGCCACGGCGCCGGACCCGAGCGCCTCCGTGGAGGACGAGCTGGGCGACGACCTCCTCGGGCTCGTGTTCATGACCTGTCACCCGGTGCTCTCCACCGAGGCGCGCGCGGCCCTGACGCTGCGCCTGGTCGGCGGCCTCACGACGGCCGAGATCGCTCGGGCCTTCCTCGCGCCCGAGCCCACCGTCGGCCAGCGCATCAGCCGCGCCAAGCGCACGCTCTCCGAGGCCCACGTGCCGTTCGAGGTTCCGGCCGGTGGTGAGCTCCGCGCGCGGATTCCCTCCGTGCTCGAGGTCGTCTACCTGATCTTCAACGAGGGCTACTCCGCAACCGCGGGCGACGATTGGATGCGTCCCGAGCTCTGCCAGGACGCGCTGCGCCTCGGCCGCATCCTCGCCGGCCTGATGCCTCGGGAGCCGGAGGTCCACGGGCTCGTCGCGCTGATGGAGATCCAGGCCTCGCGGGCGCGCACGCGCGTCGCTGCGGACGGAGAGCCGATCCTGCTGCTCGACCAGGACCGAAGCCGCTGGGACCAGCTCCTGATCCGTCGCGGCCTGGCGGCGCTCGCGCGGGCCGAGCAGCTCAGCGGAGCGCTCGGCCCCTACACGCTTCAGGCCGCGATCGCCGCCTGCCACGCCCGCGCGCGCACGCCCGAGGAGACCGACTGGGAAGGGATCGTCGCGCTCTACGACGCGCTTGCGCAGCTCACTCCCTCACCGGTGATCGAGCTGAACCGCGCCGTCGCGCTCTCGATGGCGGACGGGCCGGCCGCCGGCCTCGAGCTGGTGGACCAGCTGACCGCGGAGCCGTCGCTGCGCACCTACCACCTGCTGCCGAGCGTGCGCGGCGACCTGCTCGCGAAGCTCGGCCGCACGAGCGAGGCACGCTGCGAGTTCGAGCGCGCGGCCGAGCTCACGCGCAACCGGCGCGAGCGGGAGCTGCTGCTGCGGCGCGCGGCCGCCTGCAACCAGTAGGCATCTGGTGAAGTAGCGGGCGGTGATCGCCTTCTCCGGCCCCTCACTCGACCGCGCGCCCGCCGAGCGCGGGCGGGAGGGCTGGGTTGACGCGCGCCGCGCGGACCCGCGTGCGAGGGCGGTGCTGATCGGCGAGGGCGGGGTTTGGATCGACGACGGCCGGCTCGTGCTTGCTCCGCCGGACGGATCCGAGGTGTTCCTCGGTCTCGCCGACGGCATGCCCCTGTTCGCGGTCGACACCGGGGCCGCGCAGCCCGCGCGCGGTCACGCCGCCGGCCTGCGCGCGGCCGCGACCGAGCTGTCTCAGCCCGAGGCGGCGCTCGCCGCCTACGCTGCCTCGCTGCTCGACTGGCACCGCCGCCACCGCTTCTGCGCCAACTGCGGCGCGCCGACCGCGGTCGCCGACGGCGGTCACGAGCGCCACTGCCCGGCCTGCGAGGCGCACCACTTCCCGCGCACCGATCCCGTGGTGATCGTCCGCGTGGTGGACGGCCGCGGGCGACTGTTGCTCGGCAACCAGTCGCGCTGGGAGGAGGGGCGCTACTCCCTGCTGGCCGGCTTCGTCGAGCCGGGAGAGACGCTCGAGGACGCGGTGCGGCGCGAGGTGGCGGAGGAGTCTGCTGTCCAGGTGGGCGCCGTCTCCTACGTGGCGTCGCAGCCCTGGCCGTTCCCGAGCTCGCTGATGCTCGGCTTCCAGGCGCTGGCGGAGCGCGGCGAGCCGCTCGCGGACGGCGTCGAGCTGACGGACGTGCGCTGGTTCGAGCGCGCCGAGGTCGCCGAGGCCGCCGCGGGTCGCGGCGCGCTCAGGCTGCCGCCGCCCTACTCGATCGCGCGCCGGCTCATCGACGCGTGGCTCGGTCAGGGAGTTCGGCGATCCGGGCGCTCGGGATAGACGTCGTCGATCGTCGCGAGCGCGACGTAGGGGGCCTCGGCGGCTGCCTCGATCGCCTCGGCGCCGCCCGCGAGCCGGTCGAGGACGCTCACCACGCCGACCACCGCGAGGCCCTCCTCGCGCACCCGCTCGATCGCCATGACCGTCGAGCCGCCGGTGGTCACCACGTCCTCCACGATCAGACAGCGCTCGCCCGGATCGAGCTCGGGTCCCTCGATCCAGCGCTGGAGCCCGTGCTGCTTGCGCTCCTTGCGCACGAAGAAGGCCTTGACAGAGGCGCCGCCGGCGAGCGCGGCGCAGGCCACCGGATCGGCGCCCATCGTCATGCCGCCCACGGCGCCCGCGTCCAGCCGGCTCGCCTCCCCCGCCACGAGCGACCCGAGCGCGCGAAAGCCCTCGGGCCGCAGGATCGCGCGCTTCGCGTCGACGTAGTACTGGGCGGTGGCGCCGCTCGTCAGCGTCACCTCGCCGATCACGAGCGCATGCTCGCGCAGCTCGGCCACGAGCCGCTCGCGCGCATCAGACATGCGCGGAGAGCGAGGCGGCAGGGGTCAGGATCTGCACGAAGCCGCCGATAGTACTGCCGTGGGCTCCGCAATCCGACTGGTAGCGATCGTGACGTCGCTCATCGTGCTGCTCGGCTTCGCGTTCTTCGCGGTCGACGAGCTCAACCGCGGCTCGCAGAACCAGCAGAACGCGCTCGACAACGAGCTGCGAGGCGACGGCGACGACCCCGCGCCGGTGGCGCCCAGCCCCGCCGAGGAGACGCAGCGCGAGCGTGCCAACAGCGGCGTGCGCGAGCTGGTCGACGACGCCAACGACGTGCTGCTCGCACCGTTCAGCAGCCTGGCCGAGAGCAACAACGCCTGGGTCAACCACGGCGTGCCCACCTTGCTCGCGCTGCTCCTGTACGGACTCGGCCTCGGACTGCTCGCGAACATGCTGCCCAAGCAGCGCGAGCACGGCGCCGATTGGCGCACTGCCTGAAACCCTCCCGGGGTTTCCGCTACTCTGCTCGTGCGCAACTTCCCTTGCAGGGTCTTGTTTGCGCAGGAAGAATTGTGAAGTCAAGCGCCGAGCTCCGGCACCTCCCAGATGCCGGGGACGGGGGAACCAGTTGGTGGCCGCCGTGGCCGCCAGGGGCGAATCGCGGACGACTGTTCGCATAGCGCATCTTCCAGCGCGAGCCCGTCAGCTAACCCCGTAGGCCCGAAAGGAAGGGGACATGACGGATGGACGACGCCCGCAGGGACCTGGCCCAGTCTGAGTACTGGCTGCGCTCGTTCGAGCGCTCCCAGACCAGGCGCGAGCTCGCGCCGCGCGCACGGCGCGAGCACAGCCGCCGCAAGGGCATGGCGGCATCCCTGGCAGCCGCGATGGCCGCCGGCCCCGGCGCCACCGTCGCGGCAGCACAGATCTCATCCGGAGCGCAGGCCGGGCTCGCGGCCGCATCTCCGGCCGGCCGCGCGATCGAGGTCCGCGACGGCGGCCTCCCGCTCGACCTGGGCGACCAGGGCGGCCTCGTGGCCCACCTCCAGAAGCGCCTCGGCGTGGTCGCCGACGGCATCTTCGGACCGCAGACCGACGCCGCCGTCCGGCAGTTTCAGCTGCGGGCGGGCCTCACGGTCGACGGCATCGTCGGGCTCGCCACCTGGGGTGCGCTGTTCCCGCAGGGGAGCGGGGCGCCGATCGGCGGGTCGAACATCCCGCCGCAGGTGAAGGAGACGATCGAGCGCGAGCTCGTTCAGGCGGGCCAGGCGGTGGCTGCCAAGCGGATCAGCGCACCCAAGGCGGGCGGCAGCAGCACCGACACGAGCGCCCGGGCGAAGACGCCCACGATCAGCAACTCGGGCGAGAGCGGCTCGGGCGAGACCAGCTCGCCCACGTCGCCCGGCACCACGAGCGACCCGGCGCCGGGCGGTCAGGCCAAGCCTGCCCCGGCTCCCACGCAGCCGGTCGGCGGCGGCGGGGGCTGCTCGGCCACGTTCACGATGCCCGTGAACGGCACCGAGACCTCCCCCTACGGCCCGCGCGGCGGGCGTAACCACGACGGCGTGGACATCGCCGCGCCGATGGGCACCGCGATCCGCGCGGCCGCGTGCGGCACGGTCTCCCTCGCGGGCCAGCAGAGCGGCTACGGGAACATGGTCTGCATCACCCACACGAGCCAGCTCTCGACCTGCTACGCGCACATGTCGCGCTTCGCGGTCTCCGACGGGCAGCAGGTCTCGCAGGGTCAGGTGATCGGTTACGTGGGCTGCACGGGCAGCTGTACCGGGCCGCATCTCCACTTCGAGACGAGGGTGAACGGCCAGGCGGTCGACCCGAGCGGCTACCTGTCCGGCGCCCGCACGGCGGCCGCCAAGGCACCGGCGCCGACCGGCAGCGCGATCGGCGGCGGACCCGGACAGATGCCGGTCGGCTCGGCCAAGACCGGCGCGTCCGGCGGCGCCACCAGCACCACGGTCTGGAGCAAGACGCAGTCCGCCGCGGCGGCTGAGGGCGACTCGCTCCAAGCGGAGGAGCAGCTCACGGCCACGACGGTGGCTCCGGCCGCTCCGGTCACGCCTGCTCCCGCGCCGGCCGCTCCGGTCGCTCCGGCTCCGGTCGCTCCCGCGCCTGTGGCGGAGGCGGCTCCGGTCGCTCCGGTCGCTCCGGCCCCAGCTCCGGTCGCTCCGGCCCCAGCTCCGGTCGCTCCGGCCCCGGCTCCGGTCGCTCCGGCCCCAGCTCCGGCTCCCGTCGCTCCCGCGCCGGTGGCCGAGCCCGCCCCGGTGGTCGAGGCTCCGGCCGTCGAGGCGGCGCCCGCGCCTGCGCCGGTCGCCGAGCCCGCCCCGGTGGCCCCAGCGCCCGAGGCGGCCCCGGTGGCTCCGGCCCCCTCGGAGCCGGCCACACCCGCGACCCCGGCCGAGCCGGCGGCTCCGGCGACGCCCTCCACCAGCGGCGGCGCGGCGGCGCCCGCCGCACCGGCGACACCTGCGACCCCGGCCGAGGCGAGCACCACCGTCACGCCTTAAAGGGTCAAGACGGCCGCCGGCCCGGTGGGCCGGCGGACCATGGGGGAACCGCGAAGGCCGCGTCGAAGGGCGCGGCTTTCGCGTTCTGTGAACGCTTAGGTCCCCTGTCGTTGGTCGTTGGTCATTGGGCTCGGCGGCCGGCGAGGTCGGGCCGCGCTAGGGCTGGGTGGGGGTCAAGTCCGGACGGATTGACCATTGGCCCCCGCTTGCCGAGCTAGCGGTACGTGAAGATCGTGTCGCCGATGTCGATCCAGTTGAAGATCGACCGTGCGCTCGGGATCGGCACACGCAGGCAGCCATGGCTCGCCGGGTAGCTGGGCACCGATGCGTAGCCGTGGATCGCGTACCCGCGGATGAAGTAGGACGAATGCACCATGCCCTTGGCGTTCGTGCCCGGCGTCTGGAGGTAGAACTTGTAGGTGCCGAACACCGTCGGCGTGGCCGGCGTGCCCGACGAGGTGTGGTAGGTGCGGTAGGGCCTGCCCTTGTCGGCCAGTACCAGAACCTGGCGTGACCAGTCGAACTCGACGTGCTTGCCGGCCTTGGGATAGCGCAGCTTGTACGCCCCCTCGCCGCGCAGCAGGTTCGCGAACACCGCCCTGCTGGCATAGCCGCTGCGGCCCATCCCGTTGGTCTTGCGGAAGGCGAGCACGCCGATCGACGTGAGCCAGTCGAACGAGCCAGACACGGGAGTGGCGAACCCGAGCCGCATCAGCTGGCGCTGCAGAAGCAGCACCTTGACGCCGCTGTCACCCCGACGCGCGCTCCAACGCACCACCCGCACCCGCTCGCTCTTCGTCTTGAAGGCCAGCTGCCCGGCCGATGCGGCGTGCTTTACCACCAGGCGCGCGAGCCCCGGCTTGCCCGCCCGGAAACGGAACACGTAGCGCCCGCCCGCGTCCACCGTGCGGCGCACCCGCTTGGTGACCCGGCCCCGCCGCAGCGCATACAGGGTCACGACCTCGCCGGCCACATAGGGCTTGACGACGCCCCGCACCGTGATCCGCTGAGTAGGCGCGTAGTAGCGCAGCGTCTTGGTGGCGACTCCACCGTGGACGGAGAGCGACGCCGCGCCCAGGGCCGGAACCGTCCCCGTGGCCGGTGCGGTCTGCGCCTGGGCGGCGGGAGCGAGGAGGAGCAGGGCGAGAGCGGCGGGCACCAGCGAGCGAGCGTTCACGCGAACCACTATGCCACGAGGCGACGCCGGAGCGCGCGCACCGGAACGACGTAGAGCGCAGCGGTGAGCGCGAGCAGCCAGAGCGCGTTGCCGAGGACCGACAGGGCGTCCGGTCCAAGCACGAGCCCGCGCGTGATCTCCACGAGGTGGTAGAGCGGGGTGCACCAGGCCACCACCGAGACCCAGTCCGGGAGCTCGTCAAGCGGGTAGAAGATGCCGCTGAACAGGAACAGCGGCGTGATGAAGAGGGTGTAGTAGAAGCTGTACCAGTCCATCGACGGGATCGAGCTCGTGAACGCGAGCCCGAGCATCCCGAAGCAGGCGCCGCCCAGCACCAGGAAGGCCGGCGTCGCGATCGCCCAGGCGGAGTCGACGAGCCCGAACAGCGCCACCACGATCGTGAAGACCGTGCCGTAGATCGTCGCTCGCGTGGCCGCCCACGCCACCTCGCCCAGCACCAGGTCCGACACCTCGAGCGGCGTCGTGAGCACCGCGTCGTAGAGCCGCGTCTCCTCCATCTTGAAGAAGATGTTCCAGGTGGTCTCGAACGACGCCGCCCACATCACGGCCGAGGCGATCAGGCCCGGGCCCACGAACTGCTTGTAGGGGATGCCCTCGATCACCGCCAGGTAGGTGCCGAGGCCGAAGCCCATCGCGAGCAGGTAGAAGAGCGGATCGATGAACTGCGGGAGCAGCGCGCCCTTCCAGACCTTCGAGAACCAGAGCAGGTTGCGGCGCCAGAGCCTGCTCGCACCCGTCACCGTCTGATGAGGGCGCTCATTCGCGCAGCGAGTGGCCGGTGATCTGGAGGAACACGCCCTCGAGCGTGGGCTCCGAGTAGCGCCGCAGGAGCTCGTCGGGCGTGCCCTGGGCGACGATGCGGCCCTCGTCCATGATCAGGAGCCGGTCGCAGATGCGGTGGGCCTCCTCCATGTAGTGGGTGGTGACGATCTGGGTCACGCCGCGCGCCCGGAGCGAGCCGAGCAGCTCCCAGACCGCGCGCCGCGCCTGCGGGTCGAGACCCGTGGTCGGCTCGTCCAGCACGATCAGCGAGGGCTGGTTCACGAGGGCGCGGGCCACGAGCAGCCGCCGCTTCATCCCCCCGGAGAGCTCGGCCGGGCGCGCGTCGGCGCGCTCGCGAAGCAGCGCGAAGTCGAGCAGCTCGTCCACGCGGCCGTCGGCCTCCACCCCGTGGTACATCGCCTGGACCTCGAGGTTCTCGCGCACGGTCAGCTCGCGGTCGAGGTTCTGCTCCTGGGGCACGACGCCGATACGCGCCTTGACGGCCCTCCGCTCGCTTCGCACGTCGAGCCCGAGCACCGTGAGCTCGCCCTCCTCGATGGCGGCCAGCCCGTAGATCATCTTCATGGTGGTCGTCTTGCCGGCGCCGTTGGGGCCGAGAAAGCCGAAGCACTCGCCCCGGGCGACGTCGAAGTCGATGCCGTCCACCGCCGTCAGCGAGCCGTAGCGCTTGCGAAGCCCCCGACCGCGGACCGCGCTCATCCCGGTGCGGGCGCGGGGGCGGACAGGCGCGGGACGACGGCGCAGGCGACGAGCATCAGCGGTCCGAGGACGAGCGAGACGGACGCCTCCTCCACGGCCACGCCGTAGGCGATCGCGTTGTTGAGCGCGTGCAGGGCGATCACGGGATAGAGCGAGCCGGTCTTCTCGTAGACGAGGCAGAACATCACCCCCAGGGCGGCGAGCGGCGGCAGGATCAATGCTCCCTCGCCGGAGAAGTCCCAGTGGATCACCCCGAACACGAGCCCGTCGATCAGCGCGGCACCCAGCACGGTGTAGCGACTGCGCAGCGCGCGGTAGAAGAAGCCGCGGAAGAAGATCTCCTCGGCCACCGGGGCCACGCACACCACCATGAAGCCGGCGGCGATCAGCCCGAGCGTGCCCTCGTCGGAGCCGAGGTCCTGCGCCACGGTCTGCTCGGCGTCCGGCTGGACCACCGCCGAGTAGATCGCGGCGAGCAGGTAGAAGCTGAACAGCCCCAGCGCGGCCCAGCCGACCGTGGGCCAGAAGCGCGAGCGTCTGAGCCCGAAGTGCCAGGCCTTCGGCTTGCGCGTGAACGACGCGAACAGCACGGCGGTGCCCACGAAGACCAGGCTCTGCATGAACGTGGCGATCACGGTGAACGTCGGGTCGTCCTCGTCCGTTCCCGCTCCGGTGGCGGCCGCCACGATCCCAACTGCGATCAGCGTCCCGATCAGCGCCACGAGGAAGCCCACCCCGGCGTACCAGGCGGGCCAGCGCGGAGCGGCGGCCTCCGGGAGCTCGGGGTGCTCCGGTGGCGGCGCTGACTGGACGAGCGGAGCCTCCACGGCCCTCAGACTAGGGAGGGGAGCTCCGCGAGCGAGCCGACCGCCGCCACGCCCGGCGGCGCCGGCGCGCGTCCGCGCACCACGAGCACGGGCCGGATGCCGGCGGCGAGCGCGCCCTCGACGTCGTTGGCGAACGAGTCGCCCACGTGCACGGCCTCCGCCGGACCGGCACCCGCCAACTCGAGCGCCCGCTCGAACACCGCCGCGGCCGGCTTCGCGGCCCCGGCCTCCGCCGATGTCACCACTGCGTCCACGAGCGGCAACAGCCCGGCGCCGTCGAGCCAGTCGGGAAGGGAGCAGTCCCAGTTGCTCGCCACCACGAGCCGCAGTCCGCGCTGGCGCAGCTCCGCGAGCGCGGGCGCGACGTCGTCGAAGGCTCGGAACTCGAGCGCGCCGAGCATCGCCCGGCGCGCGCCCGCGTGATCGAGGCCGGGCACGGCGAGCGCCGCCCGCATCACCTCCGCGCAGCGGTCGCGCAGCTCGTCGAGCGACGCCCGATCCGAGCCCTCCCCGTGGTGGGCGATGTAGTAGTCGATCTCGGCACCGAAGCCGCGCGCGGCCTGCTCCTCACTCACCTCGAAGCCCGCCTCGGCGAGCAGCGCGCGCAGGCGGGTCGCCGGCGGCTGGAGCTCCACCAGCGTGCCGAGCGCGTCGAGCAGGACGGCCCGCGTGGCCATTAATGGTTTTCCGATCCGCGTGCCCCTGGGCCCCTAGTGGTCTACGAGATCCAGTGCCAGCTCGCGTACTGGGCGGTGAAGAGGCCGAGGCCGATGGCCGAGAATGCCGCCACCGGCGTGGTGATTCGGCGCTCGTCGCACACGATCGCGAGCCAGACGAAGATCGGGAAGAGCACGGCCACGAAGCGCGGCAGCGACATCAGCGGCTGCGGCGTGACCGGGAACGTGAGCGGCAGCACCAGCGAGGCCGCCACCCAGGCGCCATAGGCCTTGGGCAGGCGGCGGAGCACCCCGACGCACGCGCACACCGCGAACACAAGCGTGCCGAACAGCATGATGTTGAGCGCCGCGATCCGGAACGGGTCCCCCGCCGCAACCTCGAAGTACACCGGCGAGCGCGACCCCGACGCGAGCTGGCGCACGCCGTCGAGCGCCGCCATGAAGCCGTCCCAGGCGCCGGCGAGCGGCACCGTGAGCTCACGCGACCAGGCGTCCTGGACGTCGAGGAAGCGCAGCGCGTCGCCCTCGACCAGGCCGAGCCAGGCGGCGTAGGCGGCCACCCCCAGAGGTGCGAGCCCAAGCCAGGCCGCATCACGTAAGCGTCGTCGTGCGCGAGGGCGCGGGCTCGGCCCGCGCCGGAGCGACCGCTCATCAAGCGAACTCCACCAGATCATGACCAGCGGGATCAGCAGCAGCAGCCCCGCGCTGCGCGTGGCGGAGGCGCCCATCGCGCAGGTGCCGGCCCAGGCCCAGCGGCCCGTCCGCGCCGCGTAGAACGCTCCAACCGCGAGCAGGAGGAAGAGGCTCTCCGAGTACGGGGCGCCGAAGAACACCGCCGCCGGGAACACCGCGAGCAGGAGCAGCGTGGCCGGCGCCACCTGCCGCCCGCGCTCGAGCACCACGAGCTTGTAGAGCAGGGCGAGCGCCGCGACGAACGCGATCAGCGACACGAGGTAGGCGACCACGAGCAGCGCCGCCTCGGACCCGCCGAGCAGGGTGCCGAGCGAGCGGATCAGGAGCGGGTAGAGCGGGAAGAACGCGGCCCGCGGCGCCGACTCGCCGTAGCCCGAGTCGGCGATGCGCAGGTACCAGACCGAGTCCCAGCGGGCGAGGGGCGCGAGCAGGGGCTCGGCGAGCGGGCCGGTGAGGGCGGGCTCGTCGAACTTGTCGGCGTTCTCCCGGGCGAGCCCGCCGGTCGCAGGACCGAAGGACACGGCGGCGAAGACCGCCACGAGGAGCACCGCGGCGCGGGTGGGCAGCGCCACGCGCACAGCGGCGCGCAGCGCTTCCGAGTGGCGAAACGCCGCGAGCTTCGCGGCGGATGACCGCGCCAGCGCGGGGGTAGCCTGAAACGTCATGCCGGAACTCGATTTCTACACCGCGGCCGAATCCTGGCTGGACCAAAACGGCAACTGGATAACGGCCGTGGTGACGGTGATCCTGGCGATCGTCCTCGCCGAGCTGGTCGACCACGCCCTCGCCCGCCGCGGCCAGCGACTGTCGGCGGCCATCGCCGGAGGGGAGCTCTCGCCGGTGGCCAGCACCCGCCTGCGGCTGATCCGGCGGCTGATCTTCGCGCTCATCATCGTCATCGGGCTCGCGCTGGCGGCCGCGCAGTTCCCGAGCGTCAAGCGCCTTGCCACCGGCATCCTCGCCTCGTCGGCGGTGCTCGGCATCATCATCGGGTTCGCCGCCCGCGCGACGCTGGCCAACGCGGTGGCCGGCGTCATGCTCGCCATCACCCAGCCGATCCGGATCGGCGACCTCGTGACCTTCGAGGAGCGCACGGGGGAGATCGAGGACGTCAAGCTGAGCTACACCTACATCCGGCTGGACGACGGGCACCGGCTGATCGTCCCCAACGAGCTGCTCGCCCAGAGCTCGATCGAGAACCACACGATCCTCGATCCACGCGTGCAGGTGGAGGTGTCGATCTGGCTGCCCCAGGGCGCGGACGTGGACCGCGCGCTCGACCTGATCGTGGACTCGGAGGAGGGCATCAGGGCGTCCGTCGCCGAGGTGGATGCGGACGGCGTGCGCCTCAGCGCCACCACGTGGTGCTCGAATCCCGACGAGCGCGGAGCGGTGGGCGCGGAGCTGCGCCGGCGCTGGCTGCGGCTGCTCCGAGAGCACGGTCTATCCTCAGAGGCGGTCGCCTCCTCCTAAGCGAACTCCCTATGAGCTCCCGCCAGCGAAAGTCAAGGAGGCGAAAGCGCCCGAGCGCCAAGGGCAAGCTCTTCCTCGGACTCGGCGTGATCGCCACCCTCGCCGCGATCGGCATCCTGTCGGCGGCCGGCTACGTGTTCGCGATCGCGTCCATCGGCGCCCGATCTGAGCGAGCTGCGGGCCGACGACAAGGGCGAGGTGTCCGCGGTCTTCGCGTCGGACGGCACCCGCCTCGGCTTCGTGCAGTCGGACGTGCTGCGCCGGGTCGTGACCTTCGAGGAGATGCCGCCGGAGATCCGCCAGGCGACCGTCGCGATCGAGGACGAGCGCTTCTACAAGCACGAGGGCGTGGACTTCAACGCGATCATCCGCGCCGGAATCAAGAACCTCGAGTCGGGCAAGACCGTGCAGGGCGGCTCGACGATCACCCAGCAGCTCGTCCGCGCCCTCTACATCAGGGACCCCAAGCGCGACTTCGCTCGCAAGATCCGCGAGGCCAAGCTCGCGTCGGAGCTGGAGGAGAAGCACTCGAAGCGCTGGATCCTCCACGAGTACCTGAACTCCGTGCCGTACGGCACCGTCGGCGGCCGCACGGCGATCGGCGTGCAGGCCGCGGCCGTGACCTTCTTCGACAAGAACGTCGACGACCTCGACCTCGGCGAGTCGGCGCTGCTGGCGGGGCTGCCACAGGCGCCCTCGCAGTACAACCCCTACCGCAATAGGGGCGCCGCCCTGGGTCGTCGCAACGAGGTGCTGCGCGCGATGAAGGAGAACGGCTACATCACGCAGGAGGAGTATCTCGAGGCGATCCAGAAGCCGATCAAGCTCAAGCGCGGCACGCGCTACACGACTCGCCGCGAGCCCTACTTCTTCGACTACGTCCAGGAGCAGCTGATCGAGAAGTACGGCGTGGGCGTGGTGCGCCGCGGCGGGCTCAAGATCTTCACCACGATCGACCCGGTCATGCAGGAGTCGGCGCGCGAGGCGATCAACGCCTACTACGGCGACCCGGCCGGCCCCGCGTCGGCGATCGTCGCGCTCGACCCGCGCAACGGCAAGATCCGCGCGATGGCGTCGAGCGGCACCTACGACGACCGCAACTTCAACCTCGCCGCCCAGGGGCATCGCCAGCCGGGCTCGGCCTTCAAGACCATGGTGCTCACGGCGGCGATCCGCAAGGGGGTCGACCCGGACTCGACCAGCTACACCTCGAAGCCGCTGGCGATCAACGACCCCAAGTACGGCGAGTGGAACGTCAGGACGTTCGGCGACAGCTACTCGGGCACCATGAGCCTGACTCGCGCCACGCTCTCGTCGGACAACACCGTCTACGCGCAGCTGATCCTCGACATCGGGCCCGAGGCCGTGTGCAAGACGGCCAAGCTGCTCGGGATCACCACGAAGCTGGACTGCTACCCCGCGGAGGGGCTCGGCGGACTCACACGCGGTGTCACGACCCTCGAGATGGCGGGCGCCTACGCGACGCTCGCCAACGGTGGCGTGCGCCATCGGCCCACCGGGATCCGCAAGGTCGTGTTCCCCGACGGCAAGAGCGACCAGCTCGCGGGCGGCGAGGGCAAGCGCGTGATAAGCGACGGGCAGGCCTACGAGGTCACGAAGATCCTGAAGATGAACGTGACCTCGGGCACCGGCACGGCGGCCAACTACGGCTGTCCGGCGGCCGGCAAGACCGGCACGACCGACGAGGCGAAGGACGCCTGGTTCGTGGGCTACACGCCCCAGCTCTCGACGGCGGTCTGGGTCGGCTATCCCGACGCCGGCGTGGCGATGCCCGGCGCCCAGGGCGGCACCTATGCGGCGCCGGTCTGGCACGCGTTCATGAGTCCGGCGCACGGCGACTTCTGCGAGGACTTCCCGCTGCCCCAGGAGCCGTTCCAGGCCTCGCCGTTCTTCGGCAAGTACGCCAGCACGGGCGCCTCGACCTCGAGCGACTACACCTACGGCGGCTCCACCACCCCGCCCAGCACAGGCGGGACCGAGTACGACCCGCGCTACTACGAGTCGCCGCCCCAGGAGGCGCCGCAGCTCGAGGCCCCGCCCGAGCAGGTCACGCCGGGCAACGGGAACGGCAACGGCGGAGTGCCACCGGGCCAGGAGTAGGTCTGGGCGAGCTCGAGCTGATCGCCGCCATCCGCGCCGCCCTCACGGATCGCGGCGAGCGCACCGTCCGCTTCTCGGGGGACGACGCCGCGGTGGTCCGCTCCCGCCCGCTGGCGGTCACATCGATCGACACCGTCGTCGAGGGCACCCACTTCCGCCTCTCCACGCACACGCCCGGCGACGTCGGCTGGAAGGCGCTCGCCACCGCGCTCTCGGACCTCGCCGCGATGGGCGCCGAGCCCGGCGAGGCCTACGTGTCGCTCGTTATCCCGGAGGGATTCGACGGCGCGCTCGAGCTCGTGCGCGCGATGGAGGAGCTGGCGGGCCACGCGGGCGTGTCGATCGCCGGCGGCGACGTGGCGCGCGGGCCGGCGCTCGTGGTCACGGTCGCGGTCACCGGCTGGGCGGACGACGAGCAGGAGCTGGCCGGCCGCGACGGCGCCCGAACCGGGCCAGCTGGTGGCGGTCACGGGGGAGCTCGGCGGCTCCGAGGCCGGCCGCCGCGAGCTCGAGGCCGGCGGACGCGAAGGCGCGCATGCGCGGCGCCATCTGCGCCCCGTCCCGCGGCTGCGCGAGGGCGCGGGGCTGGCGCGTGCGGGGGTGTCGGCCATGATCGACCTGAGCGACGGGCTCGCCACCGACGCCCGCCACGTCGCCGAGGCAAGCGGCGTCGAGCTGCGCGTCAGCCTCGACCGCCTGCCGTGCGCCGCGGGTGTCAGCCCCGACGAGGCCGCGACGGGGGGCGACGACTACGAGCTGCTCGTGACGCTCGCGCCCGAGCTACTGGAGCGGGCGCGGTCGGCGGCGCCGCTCACCGTGATCGGCGAAGTGCACGACGGGAGCGGGCTGGTGCTGCTCGGCCCCGACGGTCCGGTGGCGGACCTGCGCGGGTACGAGCACGGCCAGTAGCTGACCGATTCCGGGGGCGAATCTCAGGTCGTTCTGACTTTACCTGCGTATGGCAGGTCAACCCAGGACGACCGAGCGGATCCTCGCCGGACTGGCCAGTCGATCGCATGGCATTGTCACGCGGCAGGAGCTCCTGCGGGCTGGGCTCACTCGCAACAAGGTCGACCATCGCGTGGGCAGCGGCCTCCTGATTGTCCAGCACCGCGGCGTCTACCGCGTGGGGCACCGCGCACCGAGTGTCGAGGCGCGCTACCTGGCCGCGGTCAAGGCCTGCGGGGAGGGAGCGCTCCTCGGAGCCCTCGCCGGCAGCTGGCTATGGAGGCTCGTGCGCGGCCTCGCGCCGCCCGCGGAGGTGATCTCGCTGAGGGAGCGGCGGCCGCGAGGCGTGAGGGTGCAGCGCCGCCGGCGCATCGATCGGCGTGACCGGACGGTTCACCGAGGGATCCCACTGCTCACCGTGCCAGCCTCGCTGGTGGCGCTCGCATCGCTGCTGCCGGTCGACGGGCTGGCGCGCGCGGTGCACGAGGCCGACGTGCGCTACGACATCACGGCGGCTCACATCGAGGCGGCGCTCGAGCGGCACCCGGCGGCGCGCAGGCGCAGGACCCTGCTCGCGCTCGCGCGTGGCGACGAGCCCGTCCTGTTGAGCCGCCTCGAGCGGCTCTTCCTCGCTCTACTGGCCGAGCACGGGCTCCCGCTTCCCGTCACCAACAGGCCGCACGGCGCGAGCTACGTGGACTGCCGCTGGCCCGACCATCGGCTCACGGTGGAACTCGATTCGTTCCGCTTTCACCGTAGCCGGCACTCGTGGGAGAAGGATCGCCAACGAGAGCGCGACGCCCGCTCCCGCGGCGACGAGTTCAGGCGCTACACCTGGCAGGACGTGGTCGAGGTGCCGGAGCCCACCGTCGCCGAAATGCGAACGCTTCTCGCTGACCGGGCGCGCCCGCTGTAACTCGCCGATTCACCTAGCGCCCCAGCGCGGACTTCGTCCCTCCGAGGGAGCCCGGGCCCGCGTACGCGCCGGGCCCGTACACCGACGGCCGCTCGCCCGACGGCGCGGCGGGCTCCTCGCCCGGCGCCCGCCAGGCGATCTCGAAAGCGCCGCAGGCCGCGCCCATCAGCAGGCAGGCGAGCAGCGAGGTCGGCAGGCCCACGCTGTGGCCGGTGACCAGCATGAACAGGTACCAGGCGCCGGACAGCGGGTCGAGCCTCAGGGCGAACAGGTAATAGACCGTCACGAACAGCAGCGGCAGCAGGCCGAGCCCGATCAGGATCATCCGGACCCGGCGCCTTGGCAGGGGGCGGATGAGACACGCGAGCAGCCAGAGATGGGCCGCCGGCACCGCGAGCAGCCCGGCGTACGGGTTCAGGAGCCAGAGCAGCAGCGAGCCGGCGCTCACGGCGAGCGCCACGGCCACACCGGCGCCGGGCTGGTCGGGCGTGGTGAGCGACGGGTCCGGGCGCGCGGCGAGCCAGCGGGCCAGGAGCAACGCCAGCACCATCGTCACGGCCACGCCGCCCAGCACGGCGAGCGCCGGTCCGTCGAGCGGCAGCACGTCCGGCGGCACCGGCGCCGGCGGCGGCGCGGGCGTGGCGCCCGCGAGCGCGAGCACCTCCGCCATCGCGAGCCCGGCGAGGAAGGGCGCCGTCCAGCCGCCCACCCAGCGCAGCCAGGGCAGGACCTCGATGCGCCGGCGCCGCGCGCGCGCGAACGCGTCGACGGACGCCACCAGCGCGGGCAGGAGCAGGCTGCCGGCCAGCAGCGCCAGCACCCAGCCCGGCATCAACTGGTTGAAGGCGAGCACGTAGGACTCCGGGCCGTGCTCCGGCCGGCGCCCCTGGTCGACCGCCGTGACCGTTCGCAGCGTGGCCCGGCCGAGCGCGCCCAGCTGCACCTCGTCGATCTCCTCGACCGGACCGTCGCCGGGAGCCGGCAGCTCGCCGCTGCCGGAGATCCGCACGGCGTCGTAGCCCTCCGCCACGAGCACGCCCTGGGCTCCGATACCGATCGGGAACGAGAGCCGCGCGAGCTGGCCGACGGCCCCGCTGCCGCCGGCGGAGCGCTCGAGCTCCTGCCGGATCGAGTCGGCGGCCGTGCGCTGGAGCCCGATGCTGGTGCGGCGCGAGCTGTTCGACCAGGTCTGGAGCAGCGGTCCGCGACTCGTGCCGGCCCCGAGGTCCGACATCACGAGCACCGCGTCGACGAGGCTCGGGTCGCCCAGCTCGTCGACGAGCTCGCTCGCTCCCACCTCGCCGAGATTGGAGCCGTCGATCGACGCGAGCACCAGCGTCTTGTTGGAGGGCCGCCCCTGGAACACGCGCGCGAGCTCGAGCAGCGCGGCGGTCGCCGACGCGCTGCCGGGCGCGTCGGGCACAGTGGCCGCGTCACGACCGGCGACGACGGCCACCTGGCGCCGCGAGGCGCCCGCGCGGCGGGCGATCACGTTCACGAGCCGGCGCCCGGCGTGGGTGAAGCGCTGAGGCTCGTCGACCACGAAGCCGCGAGCGGCGAAGGTGTCGGCCACGAAGCGGGCCGTCGCCGCGTCGCCGCGGCCGCCGGCGCGCCGGTCGGGCTGCTCGGTCGCGATCCGCGCGGCGAGCTCGGCGGCCTGGACGCCGTCGAAGAGGACGTCGGCGGCCAGACCCTGCGGCAGCGGGCGCGGACGCGACTGGAACGAGAACATCGTCAGCAGCACGGCCAGGAGCGCAGGGATGAACGCCGCTCTGTACACACGCGGCTCGATCATTCGGCCTCAACCTACAATTCCGAAGGTGGCGGCTACGGCACCCCGCATCCTTCTGGTCGACGACGAGGACTCAATCCAGAAGCTGCTCACCTATCCACTGCGCAAGGAGGGCTACGACGTCGTTCCCGCGCTCGACGGCCACGAGGCGCTCGAGCGGCTCGAGGACGACAGCTTCGACCTCGTGGTGCTCGACGTGATGCTGCCGCGCATGGACGGCTTCGACATCTGCCGGGCGATCCGGCAGCGCAGCACCGTCCCGATCATCATGCTCACCGCCAAGACCGAGGAGTTCGACAGGGTTCTCGGCCTCGAGCTCGGCGCCGACGACTACATCACGAAGCCTTTCTCGGTGCGCGAGTTCCGCAGTCGCGTCAAGGCCGTGCTGCGCCGGGCCGCGCTGGCGCCGCCGGAGGAGCAGTTCGAGGAGCCGATCGACGAGGGCGACCTGCGGATCGACTTCGAGAAGCGCACCGTCGAGGTCCGCGGCGAGGCGGTGAGGCTCACCTACGTCGAGTTCGAGATCCTCGCCGCGCTGGCGCGGTCGCCCGGGCGGGTGCTGTCCCGGACGATGCTGCTCGAGCGCGTCTGGGGCGACTCCTCCTACCGCGATCCCCGCACCATCGACGTGCACATTCGCCACCTGCGCGAGAAGCTCGAATCCGAGCCGAAGACGCCCGAGCTGATCCTCACCGTGCGCGGGGTCGGCTACCGGTTCCGCGACCGATGATCCCGCTGCGGTCGCTGCGCAACAAGGTCGCGCTGCTCTTCTTCCTGATCACCGCCGCGGCCTTCGGGGCCATCTACTTCATCGTGGTCCCCCAGCTCGAGCAGAACCTGAAGGAGCGCCGCCTGGCGAGCCTCGAGGCCGAGGCGAAGGCGTCGAAGCCGGTGCTCGAGGGGCTCGTCCTGGGCGAGGTGTCGACCAAGCAGCTCGAGCGACGCGTGCGCGCGGTGGCCGACAGCACCGACGCCCGGCTGACCTTCCTCGGATGGGAGGAGCTGCCGGACGGGCCCCAGACCGGCCTGCTCAACCTCAGCTTCTACGCGGTCTTCGACTCGCGCGAGGAGCGCGCCTTCCCGCGCAACGACGCGCTCACCCGGCGCGCGCTCCGCACCAGGCGCCAGCAGCGCGCCTTCCAGACCTTCAAGGGCCAGGAGATCGGCATGGTCGTGCAGCCGCTGCTGCGTGAGGGCGTGCCCGAGGCCGCCGTGATCTACTCGCTCGATCTCGAGGAGGTGGCCGCCACCGTCGAGTTCGTACGCGACCGCGTGCTGCTCGCGACCGGTGCAGCGCTCCTGATCGCGCTGTTCGGCGGCTGGCTCGTGGCGGGCCGGCTCGCCCGTCGCGTGCGTCGCGTGGAGCACGCCGCCGCCGAGGTGGCCCGCGGGCACTACGTCGACCCGCTCCCGGTGGACTCCGAGGACGAGCTCGGCCAGCTCACGCGCACGTTCAACCGAATGGGCGAGCAGCTGCGCGAGCTCGACGTCGCGCGCAAGGAGTTCATCGCCACCGCCTCGCACGAGCTGCGCACGCCGATCTTCTCGCTCGGCGGCTTCGTGGAGCTGCTCCAGGACGAGGACCTCGACGAGGAGACACGTCGCGAGTTCCTCGACACGATGGCCGAGCAGGTGGCCCGGCTCCAGAAGCTGTCGGTCGACCTGCTCGACCTGTCGCGCCTCGACGCCGGGTCGGTCGAGCTCCAGACCGAGCCCGTCGACCTCTCAGAGCTGGCGCGCTCTATCGTCGGCGAGTTTCGCCCCGCGCTCGCCGAGCACCACACGGAGCTCGCCGTCGACGTGCCCGAGACCGGTCCGGAGGCGCGCTGCGACCGCGAGCGGGTCGCTCAGATCATGCGTATCCTGCTCGACAATGCCCTTCGCCACACGCCGGAGGGCACGGACGTCACCGTGAGGGCACACCGCGACAACGGGGCCGCCGGCGTCACGGTGGCCGACACCGGCCCGGGGCTCCCCGCGAGCGCCGGCGGGAAGGTCTTCGAGCGCTTCTACACCGGCGACGCGGCGCGCGGAGCGGGCCTCGGGCTCGCCATCGCGCGCGAGCTGGCCGAGCGCATGGACGGCCGGCTGACGCTGCGCTCGGCCCCGGGCAACACGCGCTTCACGCTCGAGCTGCCCGCGAACGGGCCACGCGAATGATGCGCCCCGCCGGGCCGTTCCTCGCCGCGCTCGCGGTCGCGCTCGGAGCGGCGGGCTGCGACGGCGGCGACGAGCCGTCCTCAGACACGCGGAAGGTCACGACCACGCGCGTGCAGGTGGTCGAGGGCCTCGGTCGCGACGGCGGCTTCGACCCCGGCCAGATCTACGAGCGGCTCGCGCCGGGGGTCGTCACGGTCATCTCGATCTTCGGCGACGGCGCCAGCCTGCTCCAGGAGGACGGCGAGGGCGGCCAGGGCTCCGGCTTCGTGGTGGACGCCGAGGGCTACGTGGCGACGAACGCCCACGTGGTCACCACCGAGTCCGCGTCCGGCGGCGGCGACCGCGCCGAGCAGGTGTACGTCGAGTTCGCCGACGGCAACCGCGTGCCAGCCGAGATCGTGGGTACCGACCCGAACGCCGACGTCGCGCTCCTGAAGGTCGACCCCGAGGGCCTCTCGCTCACGCCGATCCCGCTTGGCAGGTCGCGCTCGATCACGGTCGGCGAGCCGGTGGCGGCGATCGGGAGCCCGTTCGGCGAGCGCCAGTCGCTCACGATCGGGGTGATCTCCGCGATCGACCGCAACATCCAGTCCCTCACCCGCTTCGCGATCGGCAACGCGGTCCAGACCGACGCTCCGATCAACCCCGGCAACTCGGGCGGCCCGCTGCTCGACGCGCGCGGCCGCGTGCTCGGCATCAACGCCCAGATCAAGTCGGAGTCCGGCGGCGGCGAGGGCGTGGGCTTCGCGATCCCGGTGGATGCCGTCCGGCGCTCGCTGGACGAGCTTCGCGCCGACGGCTCGGTCAGCTACGGCTACCTGGGCGTGACGACCGTCGTCCTCTGGCCGCAGCTCGCGGAGCGCCTCGACCTGCCCAGGGGAGAGGGGGCCCTCGTGCAGGAGGTCGAGAGCGGCAGCCCGGCCGAGGACGCCGGAATTCGCGAGGGCAGCGACCAGGTGAGCTTCCAGGGCAACGACCTCGTCAAGGGCGGCGACGTCGTCCTGGCCGTCGACGGCCAGGCCCTCACGCGCGAGAACGACCTGGCGGACGTGATCAGCGCGCATCGCACGGGCGACGAGGTCTCGCTCGTGATCCTGCGCGACGGCAAGCGCCGGACGTTCGACATCGAGCTCGGCACCAGGCCCGCCGGCGCCGGGCCGTAACGCACCTGTTACCGCGGGGAGGCTTTTCCGGCGACCCGGGTAGGGTGAAAGCGTGGCGGAGGTGCCCCAGGCATCGGACAGTCGGGATGTGTCGCTGACCATCCCCGCACGCGCCGACTACCTCGTACTGGCGCGTCTGGCCTTGTCCGCCGTCTGCCGGCTCACACCGCTCTCTCCAGAGGAGGTCGCGGACCTGAAGCTCGCGATCACCGAGGCGGCCAACGACTTCGTGGACCAGAGCGGCGACCCCGATGACGAGGCGAGCCTCGCCTTCTCCTTCACGCTGAGCGACGACAAGCTCGAGATGTCCCTCGACGGCCCCACCGGCCCTCCCGCGGGGACGGAGCACGAGCTCAGCCGGGCGATCATCGAGGCCACGGTCGACCAGGCGCGCTTCCTGGACGGGCAGACGCACCTCGTGAAGTACCTCAACCCCGCGTGAGCCACTAACCTGCCGCGCGTGCTCCAGCCGGTTTCCGTAGGCCACAAGAGCCTGGCCGACTACACGCACCTGGTAGGCCGCCCGCTCGTCCAGGAGATCAGGGACCTCGCGGAGGACCTCCAGGGCCTGCGCGTGCTCCACCTCTCGGCGACCGCCTTCGGCGGCGGCGTCGCCGAGATCCTCTACACGCTCATCCCGCTGATGAACGACGCCGGCCTGTCGGCCGAGTGGCAGGTGATGCTGGGGCGCGAGGAGTTCTACAACGCCACCAAGCGCCTCCACAACGCGCTCCAGGGCAACCCGGACTCGCTCACGGACGAGGAGTGGGAGATCTTCGCCCGCTACAACGAGATGAACGCCAAGGAGCTCTCGGACGGCTGGGACGTGATCATCGTCCACGACCCGCAGCCTGCCGCGGTGCGGCGACACGACCCGAGCAAGGCGCGAACCTGGGTCTGGCGCTGCCACATCGACCTCTCGACCCCGAACCCGGCCGCGATCGACCACCTGATCCCGTATATCAGCGAGTACGACGCCTCGGTCTGGCACCTCGAGCAGTACGTGCCGGCCAGCATGGACGGGGCCGCCCCGGGCGTGGTCATCTGCCCGCCCGCGATCGACCCGCTCTCGCCCAAGAACATGGCCCTCTCCCCTGAGGACGCCGCGTTCGTGTGCGACCAGTTCGGGATCGACGTCGACCGGCCGCTGCTCTGCCAGGTGTCGCGCTTCGATCCCTGGAAGGACCCGATGGGCGTGATCGACGCCTACCGCAAGGTCACGGAGGAGCTGCCCGAGGTGCAGCTCGCGCTGGTCGGGTCGATGGCCACCGACGACCCCGAGGGCTGGGAGTTCTTCAACTCGACGATGGCCTACGCGGACGCCGACCCCGACATCCACATCCTCAACAACCTGAACAACGTGGGCGCCATCGAGGTGAACGCGTTCCAGTCCCAGGCCGACGTGATGATCCAGAAGTCCACGCGCGAGGGCTTCGGCCTGACGGTGAGCGAGGCGCTCTGGAAGGGGCGGCCGTTCATCGGCGGCGACGTGGGAGGGATCCCGCTGCAGGTCGCGGACGGGCAGACGGGCTTCCTCGTCTCCTCACCAGAGGAGTGCGCGGACCGCGCGCTGCGCATCCTGCGCGAGCCCGATCTGGGCAAGCGCCTCGGCCGCTCGGGCAAGGAGCACGTGCGCACCCACTTCCTCACCCCGCGACTCCTGCGAGACTGGCTCAGGCTCTTCCGGGAACACAGGTGACTTCGCAGATCCCGCTCGTCCTCGTCTCGAACCGCGGCCCGGCCACGTTCGAGGACGGCCAGGCAAAGCGGGGCGGCGGCGGTCTGGTGACGGCGCTCCAAGGCCTCGTCCACCACCGCGACGCCGTTTGGGTCGCCTCCGCGATGAGCGAGGAAGATGCCCGGGTCTCCGCCGAGCACGGCGGCCGCTCCTTCGAGGTCGAGCTGGACGGCGACACCTATCGGATCAAGCTGGTGGCCAGCGAGCAGGACGCCTACGACGGCTTCTACAACGTCGTGGCCAACCCGCTTCTCTGGTTCATCCAGCACTACCTCTGGGACCTCTCGAACGCGCCCGACATCCGCCGCCACGAGGTTGAGGCGTACGAGAACGGCTACTGCGTCGTGAACGGCGACCTGGCAAGGGCGGTGCTCGAGGAGGTCGAGGACCACGACGACGCCGTCGTGATGCTGCACGACTACCACCTCTACACCGCGCCGAGGGATATCCGCCGCGCCCGCCCCGACCTGTTCCTGCACCACTTCGTCCACATTCCCTGGACCCAGCCGGACGCCTGGCGGGTGCTGCCCGCCGACATCCGCGAGGACGTCTACGAGGGCATCCTGTCCAACGACATCATCGCCTTCCATACCCGCTCCTACCGGCGCAACTTCCTGCTCTGCTGCCGTGAGCTGTTCGACATGGACGTGGACGAGGAGCTCGGCGTGGTGAAGTTCGACGGCCGCGACGTCTGGGTGCGCTCCTACCCCCTGCCGATCTCCGCGGAGACCTTCCACCGCACCGCCCAGCGCCCGGCCGTGCACCAGTACGAGCGCGAGATCCTGCGGCGCCGGCGCGAGCACCTGATCCTGCGGGTCGACCGCGCCGACCTCTCGAAGAACGTCCTGCGCGGGTTCACGGCGTTCGACCTGTTCCTCGAGCAGCACCCCGAGTTCAAGGAGCAGGTGACCTTCATCGCCCACCTGATCCCCTCGCGCCAGGACGTGCCGGAGTACGCCGAGTACCTCGAGCGGATCGAGGCGCTCGTGGCCGTGGTCAACCACCGCCACGGCACCACCGACTGGATGCCGATCGACCTGCGCCTGCGCGAGAACCTCGAGGAGGCGATCGCGGCCTACAAGCACTACGACCTGCTGATGGTCAACGCGATGTTCGACGGCATGAACCTGATCGCCAAGGAGGGGCCGCTCGTCAACGAGCGCAACGGCGTGTCGCTGCTGTCGGAGAACACGGGGGCGCACGAGGAGCTGGCGGAGTTCGCGCTCTCGGTCAATCCGTTCGACGTCCAGGACCAGGCCGATGCGATCCACCGCGCGCTCACGATGTCCGCCGAGGAGCGCTCCTGGCGCGCGCAGGGCCTCAAGCGGATCGTGACCTCGCGCGACCCGGGCGACTGGGTCGACGCCCAGCTCGCCGACATCGACGCGAAGCGCCACGGGCGCGAGCCGGTGGCGAGCTGAGGCGGGCTCGTCAGCCGTCGTCGCAGCGTCGCCCGTGCTGGACCATGCGCTCGGAAGGACCGCCGCCCCCACGCAGCCTCAGGGGAGGGAGTCGGGGCCGCGCGACCGTCAGGCGTCGACCGTGCCCGCCACCGCCCAGGCGCGGGCGCTGAGCGCGAAGGGGCCGCCCCCGACGCGCAGGCGGTGGCGCAGGGCGGTGTGGAGCGCGCTGCGGCGTTCGTCGTCGAGCGACGCGCAGAACGCGCCTGACGGACCGACGCCGCTCAGCAGGGGCGACCACAGGTCCTCGAAGTCCGTGTAGCTCGCGTGCACCACGAGCGGCGCGGAGCGCACGTTCCGGAGTCCGGCGTGGCGCCACAGCTCGGCGAGCTCGCCCGCGGCGCACCAGCGCATCACCACGCCCTCGTCGGCGGCGGCGGCGCGTTCGGGCTCGACCTCGCGGGCCGCGTCCCAGAACGCCCGCAGGAGCGTCATCTCGCCCGCGTAGTCCCAGACGCAGGACGCCACGACGCCGCCCGGCCGCGTCACGCGGGACATCTCACGCACGCCCGTCTCCGCATCGCGCATGAAGTTCACGACGAGCTGCGAGAGGGCGGCGTCGAACGTCCCGTCGGCGAACGGGAGCTCCTCGGCCGCCGCCACGACCACCTGAACGCCGGGCAGCCGTGCCCTGCACGCCTCCGCGAACGGCGCCGACGGCTCCGCGGCGGAGACCGCGGCGCTCCCGAGCCGCTCCGCGAGCACCCCCGTGAGCGCCCCCGGCCCGCAGCCGACGTCGAGGGCCCTCATGCCCTTGTCGACACCGGCGAACGCGGTCAGGGCCGAGGCCAGCTGCCGGCCGTAGCGACCGATGTGGCGGTCGTAGGCATCGGCGGCTACGAGGAACGTCTCGGCGCCTGGCATCGCGGGCCAGGCTACCTCGGCGCGCCTTGGGGCCGGGCGAATCTCGCCCCGACGTCAGGCGGCGGGATCGGGGAGGAACTCGCTCGAACTTCGATTCGTCCTGGGTTCACCCCCTCCTATGGGGTCAACCCAGGACGAATGGCTGACAGCGGGTCGCAGCCCGAGCCCGTCCACCCGGCTACGGACCCGGATCGGGGAGGAACTCGCTGGAGGAGAGCGCGGGCGGGGCAGGCGGGTTGGGCGGTGTAGGTGCGGCAGGCGGCGCGGGTACGCGGGCGGGCGCGCCAGGGACGGGTGCGGGCGAAGCATGCGCCGAGCCTGAGCGGATACGGCGGCGGCGCTCCGGGCGCCGCTCCGAGGACCCTCGCCCGCGCTCGGTCGCCGCTCCGCGGCGGCGAGCCTCCGCGGCTTTCCCGACCGCGGCTCGCGGTCCGGCGGCCGGCGGATCTGCCGGTCCTGATGGAGGGTCGAGGGCCTCGGGCGGCGCCGGGGCCGGATCCGAGCGCCCTCCGCGGCCTCCGGTGACGATCAGGAAGCCGGCGGCGAACAGCGCGGCGAGCACACCCAGGTTGCCCCATCGAATCCGCCGCCAGAGCGCCGAAGAGCCGCCTGCCCGCCGCCCGTTCACGCTCACGAGAAGCCCGCGAGGACCGCGCCCTTCGCCCCCGGTTTGCCGCTTGCCCGCTGCTATCGTGCCCCGCTCGAATGGCAGGCCTGTACGACCTCATGCTCATGATCGACCCGACCGCGCCGGAGGACCGCCGCGACGCAGCGGTGTCCGAGGCCGAGTCGATGATCAACTCCGGCGGCACCCTGGTCGGCAGCTACGACTGGGGCCAGCGCCGGATGGCGTACGAGATCGACCACCGGCCCGAGGCCGACTACCGGCTCTACCAGTTCGAGGGCAACAACGCCCTCCTCGAGCGGCTGAACCAGCGGCTCCGGATCCTCGACGGGGTGCTGCGCTTCCGCATCATCAAGGCCAAGCCGGGCCAGCCCGTGCCGCCGCCGCCCGACCAGCAGGCGCTCCGCCGCCGTGACGAACGCGAGCCGCAGGACACCAAGGTCGCCGCCCGCGCGGCCGCCGACGCCCCCGCCGCCGACGGCGAGGTCGCCGCGGACTCCGAGGCCCCGGCCGCCGCCGGCGTGGCCGCACCGGCCGAGGCTGCCCCCGCGCCCACCGGCCCGCCTGTCGAGCAGGCCGCCCCCGCAGCACCGGCCGAGCAGGCAGCCCCGGATGCCGAGCCGCCGGCCGGCGGCGCCTCCGGCGACGAGGCGTAGGTCTCGCCCAGCGTCACCGCAGGTGTCCCGGACGTGACGTCCGAGCGACGAACGTCACGCCCCCGCGAAAGAACCCGCACTTCGCGGCCACTTCCGTCAGGAACCGCCCACCCCCGCCGACCCCATTTGTACTCTCGATCGAACGCGAATCAGCCGCCCCGACAAAGCGGGACAGGAGGAAGCAGTCTTATGGCAGGAGTCAATCTGAACCGGGTTTGCATCACCGGCAACCTCACGCGCGACCCCGAGCTGCGCTCGACCAACAGCGGCACGTCGGTCTGCAGCCTGCGGGTGGCCGTCAACACCCGTCGCAAGGATCCGCAGACCGGGGAGTGGGGCGAGAAGCCCAACTACTTCGACGTCACCGTGTGGGGCGCGCAGGCCGACAACTGCGCTCAGTACCTCTCCAAGGGGCGGCCGGTGGCGGTCGACGGACGGCTCGAGTGGCGCGAGTTCACCGACAGGGAGGGCAACAAGCGGCAGGCGGTGGATATCATTGCCGACTCCGTCCAGTTCCTCGGCTCCCGTGAGTCAGGCGAGAACGGTGGCCGCTTCACGCCGCAGAGCGACGTTCCCGCGGACACCGCGGACTTCGCGCAGGCGCCGGTAGGCGCCGGGGGCTCGGACGACGACATCCCGTTCTGACCCCGAAGTAGCGAGTACGCAGGAGTACAAGTGGCAAAGCAGCGTGGAAGCTCAGGGCCGACCAGGGACCGCCGACGCGGCCGTGGCAAGGGCCTGCCCGGAAGCGGGCGGTTCAAGCCCTGTCCCTTCTGCCGGGAGAAGATCGACGTCGTCGACTACAAGGATCTCGCCGCCCTGCGGCGGGCCATCAGCGACAAGGGCAAGATCCGCTCCTCCCGGGTGACAGGCGCCTGCCGCCGCCACCAGACCCAGCTCGCGATCGCCGTCAAGCGCGCTCGTGAGCTCGGCCTCCTCCCGTACGTCTCCGACAGGTGATGGCTGCGAACCGTCGCATTCCTGCGTCCTCGGTCGCGGACAGGCAGAGCCTTGTCCGCTCCCTGCGTCCTTGGACTGCTCGGTTCTCGCAATCACCTCACCCGTCGGCGTAAGGACGAAGACCATGGCTCAGGCAATCCTCCTTCAGGACGTCGACCCGCTCGGGGAGCGGGGCGACGTCGTGGATGTGTCATCGGGGTACCTGCGGAACTTCCTCGTGCCGCGCAAGCTCGCTCAGCCGGCCACGCCGGCCGCGATCGCCGAGACCGACCGCCGGCGGGAAGCGGCCGAGCGCGCCGCGACCGAGGCGGCCGCCAAGGCAGAGGAGACCGCGGCGCTTCTGCGCAAGACCGTGCTCACGATCTCCCATCAGGCGGGTGACGACGGCCGGCTGTTCGGCTCGGTCACCTCGCAGGAGATCGTCGACGCGATCCGCCAGGCACGCGGGGTGCGGCTCGACAAGCGCCGCGTCCTGCTCGAGGAGCCGATCCGGACCACCGGCACGCACATGGTTTCCGTCGAGGTCACGGACGGCGTGACGGCGGATATCAAGACCATCGTCACCCCTCAGGCCTGATCCAGTGACGCTGCGAAGCGTCCTGAACAGGCCTGGTCACGGCGATGGCGATCGCGACATCGTCTAACGCGCCGGGCGGCGTCCCTCCCCACAACGAGGAGGCCGAGGCCTCCGTCCTCGGCGCGATCCTGATGACCGAGCAGGCCCTCGACGGGGTGCTGCTCGAGGTCGGGCTGCGGCCCGACCACTTCTACCGGCCGCGGCATCAGCTCGTGTTCCAGGCGATGATCCGGCTGAAGGAGAAGGCTGAGCCGGAGGCGGTCGACGCGCTCACGGTCTGTGACGACCTGCGCAGCCATGGGGAGCTCGAGAACGCCGGCGGGGAGGGCTACGTGCATGGCCTCCCGGCGGTGGTGCCGGCGGTCGGCGCCGTACTCGACTACGCCCGGATCGTCCGGGACGACGCGCTCATGCGCGGCATCCTCGAGACCACGCGCCATATCCAGGCCGAGGTGCTCGCCCACCGCGGCGAGCCGCAGGAGCTGATCGAGCGGGCGGAGACGGCCCTCTTCCAGATCGGCCATGACACCGGCAAGGGCGAGATGCGCTCCCTCGAGGAGGTGCTCCACGACGAGATGGACAAGCTCGTCGAGCTCTCGCGCAAGGACGTGGGGCTCACGGGCGTCACCTCCGGCTTCCCGGACCTCGACGACGTGACGGGCGGCTTCCAGGCCGGGAACCTCATCGTGCTGGCGGCCCGGCCGTCGATGGGCAAGTCCGCGCTCGCAACCAACATTGCCGAGAACGCTGCCGTCGAGGCGGGCGTGCCGGTCGCGTTCTTCTCGCTCGAGATGTCGGAGACCGAGCTCGCGCATCGCTTCCTGGCATCGCGGGCGCGCGTGTCGAGCGACGAGCTGCGGAAGGGCAAGGTCCGCTCCGACCGCTGGCCGAAGGTGAACGCCGCGGCGAGCAAGCTCGCCGAAGCTCCGCTCTACATCGACGACTCGAGCGACCTCGGAGTGCTCGAGCTGCGGGCGAAGGCACGCCGCCTCATGAACCGGCGCGGCCTCGGCCTGGTCATCGTCGACTACCTCCAGTTGATGCGTCCCGACGGCCGCGCCGACAGCCGCGTGGAGCAGATCGGGCAGATGAGCCGCGGCCTCAAGATCCTCGCCCGCGAGCTCGACGTCCCGGTGATCGCGATCTCGCAGCTCTCGCGCGCCGTGGAGTCCCGCAACCCACCCGAGCCGATGCTGTCGGACCTTCGTGAAAGCGGCTCCATCGAGCAGGACGCCGACGTCGTGATGTTCGTCTACCGCGACGAGTACTACAACAAGGAGACCGAGCGGCTCGGGGAGGCCGACCTGCTCGTGCGCAAGCACCGCAACGGGCCGATCGGCGACGTGACGCTCTCCTTCCTGCCGAAGTATCCGAAGTTCGCAAGCCTGTACCGCGACCGCGAGGGCATCGCGCCGCCGCGTTCCGACAACGGGGGCGGCTGAGCGTGCTGCGGAAGGTCGACGACTCCGCCGGCACCTGCCCGTTCGGGGAGTGCGACGGCAGCACCTGGGTCCTCGACGAGGAGACCAACGAGACGCGTCCCTGCCGCTGCCGCTCGCAGCGCGTCCGGCGGTCGGTCAGCGGCGGCGTCGGCACGGGTATCGGCCGGCGCTTCCTCGAGGTGTCGTTCGAGAGGGAGCCGATCGTCTCCCAGGATCGGATGGTGCTCCGCCAGGTGCGCCGCTTCGTGCACGCGATCGACGACAACCTCGACGCCGGCCGCGGTATCTGGTTCGACGGCCCGGTGGGCACCGGGAAGACCTCGCTGGCCATCCTGGTCGCAAAGGCGGCGAAGGACAGCGGGCGCTCGTACGCGGTCTATCCGGTCCCGCGCCTGCTCGCCGAGATCAAGCGGACCTTCGACCGCGACGCGAGCGACTCGTACCTCGCCCTTCTTCCGGCGTCTGTGCTCCGTCGACGTGCTGGTGCTCGACGACCTCGGCGCGGAGAAGCAGACCGAGTGGGTGCTCGAGCAGCTCTACTCGATCGTCAACGAGCGCTGGCAGGACCGCCGATCGATCGTGGTCACCACCAACATCCCCGATCCCGACCCGGACGCCCCCGGCCGGATGCTCCGCGCGAGCGCACGCGAGCTACGCGATCGGATCGCGGGCGGACGGATCGACGGCGCCGTGATCGAGGACCTTCAGCGCGTACTCGACCGGCTCGAGCGCGTGACGGGCGAGATCGGTGCCCAGGAGGTGGTGGCGGAGTTCGATCCGATCGCGCGTCTGCGCCGACAGGTAGGCGCGCGCACCGTGTCCCGGCTGGTCGAGATCTGCGACGACCCGATCCCGATCATGGGCCCGGACCTGCGCATGGCGGCCCAGGGCGCGTAGGCGCGCGCGGCCCTACACTCGGTTCGCCATGCCAGGTCTCGTGATCGTGGGCGCCCAGTGGGGCGACGAGGGCAAGGGGAAGGTGGTCGACCTGCTCGCCGAGCAGGCCGATCTCGTCGTTCGCTTCCAGGGCGGGAACAACGCCGGTCACACGATCGTCCGGGACGGCGAGACCTTCAAGTTCCACCTGATCCCGTCCGGGATCCTCTACCCCGGCAAGCTGTGCGCCATCGGCAACGGTGTGGTCGTGGATCCGAAGGTGCTCACCGCCGAGATCGACGAGCTGCGGCGGCGCCGGATCGACATCAGCGGCCTGCGCATCTCGGCGAACGCCCACCTGATCATGCCCTACCACCAACTCCTCGACCAGGAGGGCGAGGCCAAGCTCGGCAAGCTCCAGATCGGGACCACGCGGCGCGGGATCGGCCCCTGCTACGCGGACAAGGCCTCGCGCCTCGGCATCCGCGTCCAGGACCTGCTCGACGAGAAGATCCTGCGCAAGAAGATCTACGCGGCGATGGAGCCGAAGCGGATGATGCTGCGCCCCTACGCCAAGCTGCCGGAGCTCGACCTGCACACGATGACCGAGGACTACCGCATCCTCGGTCACCGGCTCGAGGCGTTCATCGCCGACACCGCGCCGATCTCCTGGCGCGTGCTGGACGAGGGGGGCCTGGTGGTCTTCGAGGGCGCCCAGGGCACCCTGCTCGACATCGACCACGGCACCTATCCGTTCGTCACCTCGTCGAACACGGTGGCCGGCGCCGCCTGCGCCGGAGCCGGTGTGGGGCCGCGCTCGATCGACGAGGTCTGGGGGATCGCCAAGGCGTACACGACCCGCGTGGGCGCCGGTCCCTTCCCCACCGAGCTCGATGACGACCTCGGTGAGCGCATCCGCGACGCCGGCGGCGAATTCGGCACGACCACCGGGCGCGCGCGGCGGACCGGCTGGCTCGACCTGGTGGCCCTTCGCTACGCCACTCGCGTGAACGGCCTGACCGGGCTCGTGGTCACCAAGCTCGACGTCCTCACCGGCGTCGACCCGCTCCAGGTGGCCGTCCGCTATCTGGGGCCGGAGGGGGCCAGCTTCGAGGAGTTCCCCTACCACCAGACGATCCTGCACCGGGCCGACGGTGACTACGTGGAGCTGCCGGGCTGGCACGAGGACATCTCCGGCTGCCGCTCGGTCGAGGAGCTGCCGGCGCACGCGCAGGCCTATCTCGACTACATCGCCGAGTTCCTCGGCATTCCCGTGGTGATGGTCGGGGTCGGCCCCGGCCGCGACGAGATGATCTGGACCGGCGCCGCCGAGCGGCTCCGGCCCGCCGCGGCCTGATCTCCCGGCGCTCGGAAGTCCGGTCAGGCCTTCACGACGTGGGACTTCACGAGCATGTCGTGGAGGCAGCGGTTCTCGTCGTCCCAGAGCGGCCAGAGCCAGTCGAGGATCGTGGGGATCGAGGCCAGGAAGCCCCCGAGGAAGCCGAACAGGAACGCCTTGACCACGATCTCGCGCAGGAAGCCGAAGCCGAGGTCGACCGGCTGCCCCGTGTCGCGCACGATCCGGATGCCCACGATCTGCTTGCCCCAGGTCTGGCCGTTGTGCTCGCCCTGGCGTGCCACGAGCACAGGTGCGTAGAGGATCGACACGGCGATGTACGCGAGGAAGGCGATGATCGCCGTGACCACGCCGCCGACGTCGCTGGCCGCGAACACGCGCCACGACGATGGCGATCAGGATCGCCGACGGGATCAGCAGGATCAGGCCGTCGAGGATCGCCGCGCCGACGCGGCTCCACCAGCCGGCGAGCGGCGCGCCACCCCACCCCTGGGGCCGCGCGATCGGCTGCTGCCAGCCCCCGGGCGGGACGGGGCCCCCGTAGCCGGCCGGGCTCTCGGGACCTCCCGGAGTCTGGGGGCCGGCGGGCGGACCCGGCTGTGGCGCCTGGAGGCCGCCGGGCACTTGTGGCTCGGGCGGGGCGTGCGGCGCCTGCGGCCCGGGTGGCGGCGCCTGCGGCCCGGGTGGTGGCGCCTGCGGCCCTGGCGGCGTGGGATCCGGCTCCGCCGGCGGCTCGCCGCCCGCGGGCTCGCCGTCGCGCGGGCGGTCGGGAGAGGGGGGTCCGCTTTCCATGGCCGGAATACAACCATTCGGGGCGGAAGGGTGCCCGCCCTGGGCCCGCCAGGTTCGCCTAGGAGCCCCCCACCACGGCCAGGGCGAGCGCCAGCACGATGGCCAGCCCCAGAGCGGCCAGAACACGCTTGCCGGCGGGGCGGGTACTTCACGGCCCAGGGGCTGCTCAAGCGTCCTCGAGCACGACCTGCTCGCCACGCCGCAGAAAGCGCAGGCCGAGCGTGAGCGCTCCGAGCATCGCCATCACGGCCAGCGTGATCTGCACGCTGAGCAGTCCCTCGCGACTCCAGTACACGTCCTCTAGCTCGAGCAGGAGGGCCGACTCGTCGAGCGTCAGGCCCATGCCGGCGCCGAATGGGACCGCGAGCCATGGCTCCAGGGTCTCGTCGCGTGTGAGGATCGCCCCGGCGCCGGCGGCGAACGCGATCACGATCCCGGGCACGAAATGGTGGATGTGACGGCGTCCGAGCCGCACGTTGCGGAACGGCCCCACGCGCGGGCGGCCGCGCAGCAGGTAGGTCACCCCACGGACGACGAGGAAGGTCGTGGTGAACGCGGTGAGCATGTTGAAGAGCGAGTTCTCGCGCGTCGAGACCTCGCGGTAGCCGGCCCGCGCCACCTCGGCCGTCTCGACCACGGCCTCCTGGCCTGCGAGCAGCAGGTCGTCAGCCTCCGTCGGCAGCGGGGCGTGCCCGCGCTTCCACACGCGTCCCACCTCGCCCACCACCACGGCGCCCAGCAGGACCGTGGCGAGCGCGCCGAGTGCCAGCGTGCCTCGTCCCGGGGCGAGCGGCCGGTGCCGGCGGCGCCGTCTCACGCAAGCAGGTCCTCGGCCGAGACCTCGCCGATCACGCGCGCCGGCACTCCCATCACGAGCATCCGCGCCGGCACGTCGCGGGTCACGACCGCACCGGCGGCCACGAACGCCTCCTCGCCGACCTCGACCCCCGGCAGCAGCACGGCACTCCCGCCGATCCGGCAAGCGCGGCGCAGCAGCGCCCCCGTCAACTCGAGGCCGGCGGCCCGGCGGCCCGCGGTCGGATCGTTGGTGGTCATCACCCCCGGTGCGATGAACACATCGTCCTCGACGATCGACCACGCGGTCACGTAGGCGCCCGTCTGCATCCGCACGCGGGTCCCGAGCCGGACGTCGTTCTCGACGGACGCGCCGCGGCCGATCACGCACTCGTGGCCGATCACCACCCGCTCGCGCACGTGCGCCTGGTCGGCGACCACGCAGCGTTCGCCGATCTCCGCTCCGGCGAGCACGACCGCCCCCGCGCCCACCGTCGTGCCCGCGCCGACGATCGCCGGAGGAGGCGCCTGCCCGCTCGCGCTCGAGCGGGCGCCGAGCGCCAGCGGCTTCCCGATCACGCAGCCGTCCTGGAGGCGCACCCCCTCGCCCACCGTGGTGCCGGCGTGCACGATCACGTTTCCGCCGAGCTCGACGCTGTCCGGCAGCGACACCCCCGCTCCCAGCAGCAGACCCGGCGCGCGGTCGGATGGCTCGAGCGTCACGCTGGTCGCGCAGTGTAGGAGGCCAGCACGTCGCGGACGCGCTCCGCGGCGTGACCGCCGCCGTAGAGCTCGGGCCGCTCCGCCGGCGGCCTGCGCTCGAGCGCGGCCAGTGCCGCCTCGCGGTCGAGGCCGACCAGCACGTTCCAGCCCGAGTCGACCGTTTCGACCCACTCGGTGGTGTCGCGCAGCGTCACGCACGGCACGCCGAGCAGGTACGCCTCCTTCTGCACGCCCCCCGAGTCGGTGAGCAGCGTGCGCGCGTGCCGGGCGAGCTTCAGGAAGTCGAGGTAGCCGAGTGGCGGGGAGAGGGTCAAAGCCGCGAGCCGGTCGAGGAGCCCGCTCGCCTCGAGCCGCGCACGCGTGCGCGGGTGGATCGGGAAGACGACGGTGCCCGGCAGCGCCTCGAGCAGGGCGACGAGACGTTCGAGCTGGGCGCGGTCGTCCACGTTGCCGGCGCGATGGGCGGTCACCACGCGGTAGCCGCCGGGCTCGAGGCCGAGGTCCGCGAGCACTGCCGAGCGCTCCTCGGCGATCCCGCGGAAGGCCAGCGACACGTCGGCCATCACGTCGCCGACCAGGTGGGCCTCTCCGACGGCCGACTCGCGCTCCAGGTTGCGCATGGCGGTCTCGGTCGAGCAGAGCAACAGATCAGACGCGTGGTCGGTGAGCACGCGGTTGAGCTCCTCGGGCATCGAGCGGTCGAAGGACCGCATGCCGGCCTCCACGTGACCTACGCGGATGCCCGCCTGGGCCGCGGCGAGCGCGCCGGCGAGCGTCGAGTTGGTGTCGCCGTAGACCAGTGCCAGGTCGGGCTGGAGCTCGCCGAGCACGTTCTCGAGGGCGGCCAGGATGCGGGCGGTCTGGGCGGTGTTCGAGCCGCCCCCGGCCCCGAGCTCGCGCGCCGGTGCCGGCACGCCGAGCTCCTCGAAGAAGATCCGGGAGAGCTCGTCGTCGTAGTGCTGGCCGGTGTGCACGATCGACTCGTCGGCCACCTCGCGCACCAGCCGCGACACGGCAGCCGCCTTCACGAACTGCGGCCGGTTTCCGACGATCGTGACGATTCGGGCGCGCACGATCCCGGGCTCACCCGCGTACGGCCGTAGGATTCATGCGATGGGGAGGAAGCTTCTCGGGGGCGCCGCCGCTGCGGTGGGCCTTGCGGCGGACCTCGCGCGCCACGTGGCGTGGTTCGTGTCCCACCAGATCGAGCGTCGCCCGCGCCAGCGTCGCTAGAGCGCTGCCAGCTCCTCGTCGATGCGGTCGCGTAGGGCCGCCTGGGCCTCGCGCGTGCGCTCGCCCTCCGGCAGCTCGATGTCCTCGATCGCCGCGATCGACTGCACCTCGCGGGTGGTGGACGCGAGGAACACCTCGCCGGCGCCGCGAAGGTCGTCCATCGTGCAGGACCGCTCGCGCACGGCCACCACCTCCATCACGCGTGCGCGGGTGATGGAGGCGAGGATGTGCTCGCTCAGTGGCGGCGTCGAGAGAACGCCCTCGGCGTCCACCCAGAAGAGCGACGAGGTGGGCGCCTCGAGCACCCGGCCGTGCGGCGTCACGAGCAGCGCCTCGTCGAACCCGCGCTCCCGCGCCAAGCGCCCGCACAGCATGTTGGCCCCGTAGGAGAGCGACTTGACTCCGTCGAGCACCCGCGTGGGCGCGTACTCGACCACCCCCAGCCTCAGCCGCTCAGGCGTGCTCGGCAGCGGCTCGGTGAGCAGCAGCCGGTGCCCACCACGCGTGACCACGACCCGCAGGCAGCCGTCGAACGCCGCCCCGCCGCGGGCCTCGAGCAGCTCCGGGATCTCGGACTCGAGCTCACCCCGGAACACGTCCTCCAGGCGCAGGTTGGCGCCGGAGCGCTCGATCCGGTCGAGATGGTCCGCGAGCGCGAACGGGCGCCCGTCGTAGACCCGGATCACCTCGAACACGCCGTCGCCGCGCAGCAGGCCGTCGTCCGTGGCGGGAATCGTGGCGTCGGCGGCCGGCATCGTGATCCCGTTCACGCAGGCCAGCTCGGCGGTCGCGGTGGCAGCGGCGCTGTGGTCTGACATGCGGGCCATGTTCGCAGGTCGAGCCCGCGCGGATCACGCGGGCGGCGCGGCTAGGCAGCCTGGGGAAACGACTCTGCCACGCGCGCTATCCGGCCCGTCGCACCGTCGAGCGCGCCCGCCGACAGGAGCGCTGCCGTGGCGCTCGCCACAAGGCGCCCGGTGAGGCCGCCCGCAGGCCGCATCGACACCGACGCGTTCAGTTCCGTCCCGCGCTCGTCGTCGCTCAGCTGATAGCGGACGTCGAAGCCAACCGGACCCTCGGCGGACAGCTCGAGCGCGGCCTCGTGGGCCACTCGCACCTCCACGTCGAAGCCCACGCGCACGCCCGCGACCTTGCCGGTCACGCGGCTGCGCGTGCCGGAGGCGAGACGGCAGACGTCCTGGTCCTCGAGGTCGAAGGCGACCGGCGACCAGCGGCGGATCTCGTCCGGCCGAGTGAGCACCTCGAGCAGCGCGTCCGCGCTGGCGTTCGCCCGTGCTGTCGAGGTCCATTCCGCCATGCGCGCATCCTCGCGGGCCGCGTGTGGGCCTTGTGAGCGATTCCGCACGGTTTGGGGGACGAGTTCACCGAATTGCAATCCCGTGCGTAGATAGTCGATAGCGATGCTGCTGCTCACGGTCTTCGCGGTGCTGGCCGGCGCGGGCACGGCGCTCACGCCCTGCGTGCTCCCCGTGCTGCCGGCGCTCCTCTCCGCCAGCGCGGCGGGCGGCCGGCGTCGCCCGCTCGGGGTGATCCTCGGTCTGGTCTTCACGCACACCATCGCGATCGTGGCTCTCGCGTCGGTGATCGACGGCGTCGGGCTGGCGGACGGCTTCGTGCGCAGCCTCGCCGTCGTGGTGCTCGCGGCGTTCGGCCTGGCGCTGCTCTGGCCGCGACTCGGCCTGCTCGTGGAGCGCGCCTTCGCCCCGCTCCAGCGGCTCGGGCCGAAGACCCGCGGCGAAGGCTTCTGGTCCGGCCTGCTCGTGGGCGGCGCGCTCGGCTTCCTCTACGCGCCCTGCGCGGGCCCGATTCTCGCCGCCGTGATCTCGGTCTCGGCCACCCAGGGGACCTCGGCCGACCTGGTCGTCCTGGCGGTCGCCTACGGCGCCGGCTCGGCGCTGGTGCTGCTCCTGATCGCGTTCGGCGGGCGCCGCGTCGTCGACCGGATTCGCAGCGCGGGACACGGGCCGGTGGTCCAGCGCACGCTCGGAGCCCTGCTGATCGCCACCGCGGCGCTGATGGCCGCCGAGCTCGACGTGCGCTTCCAGACGGTGCTCGCAAACGAGCTGCCCGCGGCGCTCTCGAACCCCACCACCGCCCTGGAGAGCACGAGCGCCGTGGAGCGCCGGCTGGAGCGGCTGCGCGGATCGCCGCGCTTCGAGTCGCCGCAGCGTGCGGGCCTGCCGAAGCTCGGCCTTGCCCCGGAATTCACCGGCAACGATTCGTGGCTCAACACGCCCGACGGAGCGCCCGCTGTCGCTCGCGCAGCTGCGCGGCAAGGTCGTGCTCGTGGATTTCTGGACCTACACCTGCATCAACTGCCTGCGCACCCTGCCCGCCCTGCGTGCCTGGCACCAGCGCTACGTGGACGACGGGCTCGTGATCGTCGGCGTGCACACGCCGGAGTTCGCATTCGAGCGCGAGCGCGACAACGTCGAGCGTGCGGTGCGGGCGAACGGCCTTCGCTACCCGATCGCCCAGGACAACTCCTACGCGACCTGGGAGGCCTGGGGCAACCAGTACTGGCCAGCCAAGTACCTGATCGACGCGCGCGGCCAGGTGCGCTACACGCACTTCGGCGAGGGCGCCTACGGGGAGACGGAGGACGCCATCCGCACACTGCTCGCGGAGGCGGGCGGCGCTCGGCTGGGCGCAGCCACGCGGGCGGACCCCTCAGGCGCGGACCCGGAGGTGCGGACGCCGGAGACCTACCTGGGAGCCGACCGCGCGGAGGCCTTCGTCGGGCCGGCGCCGAGTCCGGGCCGACGCCGCTACCCGGATCCCGGCGAGGAGCTTCCTCCGAGCCAGTTCGCCCTCTCCGGCGCCTGGCGGGTGACCGGCGAGTCGGCCACCGCCCTTCGCGACGCCTCGATCCACGCGCGCCCGGTGGCCCGCGACGTCTACCTCGTGCTCGCCGCCCCCGACGGCCGGCCACGGCGCGTGGAACTGCTCCTCGACGGGGCGCCGCTGCCGACGCGGGCAGGCGGTGCCGACGCCCGGGAAGGGTCGGTGACGGTTCGCCGGCAGCGCCTCTACCACCTCGTCTCGCTGCCCGAGGTGGGCGAGCTGGATCTCGAGCTGCGCCTGCCGGCCGGCGTGAGCGCCTACGCGTTCACGTTCGGCTGAGCCGGCCGCCGCTCGATCCGCGACCATCCAGGGACGATGCCGCCCGGCAACGGCGACGTGGTGCGCGCCTTCATCGACGCCCTGAACGGGGGGCGGGTGGACGAGCTGATCGAGCGGATCGACCCCGATTTCGAGTGGACGCCGCTCGAGGACAGCCCGATCGCGCACCGCTATCGCGGACGCGAGCAGGTGCGCCGCTATGTGGAGGACTGGCTGGCCACGTTCGACTCCGTGCGCCTCGAGCTCGAGGAGCTGCGGGAGGTCGGCGATCACGTGATCACCGCGGTGCATGGGCACGGCCGCGGCCGCTTGAGCGGAGTCCAGCTGCACTCGAGCTTCTGCCAGGTCTGGAGCCTCCGCGCGGGCACGCCGACGTGCATGCGCGAGTACCGGGATCTCGAGCAGGGCCTGGCGTCGCTGCACGCGTAGGGGGACAATCCCCTACATGGAGGTCGTGCCTCTGGCCCAAGAGGACCTGGCGATCCTGGCGCTCGAGTGCGACACCGTGGTGGGCCACACCTGCAAGGTGATCGTCCTCGACGAGGGCGCGCCGGATCTGGCGACGTTGCGCGCGTCGGTGGCCGGGCGGCTCGACGCGGTGCCCGCCCTGACCCGGCGCCTGGACCCGGCGCGGACGGACCCCGCCTGGGTACCCGACGACGAGTTCGACGTCGCCAACCACGTTGGTCGGACAGCGGTGGAGGCGCCGCCGGACGACGACGGGTTCAGGAGGGAGGTCGCCCGGCTGTTCGAGGAGCGGCTCGACCGGGCCCATCCGCTGTGGCGCATCGACGTCCTGCCGCGTCACGGCGGAGGCGCGGCACTCGTGTGGCGAATCCATCACGCGCTCGCCGATGGGACCACGGCGATGCGCTACGCGCGCGCCCTGCTCTGGGACCCGGAACCTGACGCCGCGCCCAGCGGCGCGCACCCGACAGCTTCGAATGGCGCCGACCACACCCGCCGGCGCGCGCACCTGGCCGGCTTCCTGCGCCGCGAGTTCGCCCGCAGCCGCGAGCGCTCGCCCTTCGACGGGCGCATCGGCACCCGCAGGCGGATCGACTTCGCGTCCGTCCCGTTGACCGACCTGCACGACGCCGCCAAGGCGCTCGACGGCGCCACGCTCAACGACGCGGTCCTGGCGATCCTCGCCGGAGCGCTCCAGCGCTGGGTCGAGTGCCACCACGGGCATCTCGGGGAGGTGCGCGTGAGGGTCCCCGTGGGCCTCCACCACGAGGGCGACGACGCGGCGAATCGCGACTCCTTCTTCTCACTGGGACTGCAGCTGTGCGAGCCCGATCCGGTGGTCCGACTGTGCTCCGTTCACGCGGCCACCGCGGAGCGCAAGGCCGAGCACGACGCCGAGCGGCTCGACGAGCTGGCGCGCGAGCTCGCGCACGTCTCCCCGCGCCTCAGGAGCTTCTGCGAGCGACTCGAAGGAAGTCCGCGGAGGTTCGCCGTGAGCGTCTCGAACATCCCGGGCCCGCGCTCGCACGTGACCGTCCTCGGAGCCCCTGTGGGCGCGCTCTACTCGATAGCGGAGATCGGCGAGCGCCACGCGCTCCGGGTCGCGGTCGTCTCACTCGCGGGGCGGCTCTACTTCAGCTTCTGCGCCGATCCGGGCATCGTCGACGACCTGCAGGTCATGGCCGAGGGCGTGGAGCTTGAGGCCGCCGCGCTGATTACCGCAGCGGGCGGCTAGGAACGCAACGGTACGGCTGCCGCGCCTGACGTGGCGTTTGGCGAGATTGCGCAGCCCCGACGTAAGAAGTCATGCGCTCAGGACGCAGACTTGCCATGACCGCGAACGACGACCGCGTCGCTGCGCTTGCACTGGCAGAACCGCCTGAGCCCGACACCCGGCTTCGCCGTATCAACCATGCGGCCGTGCAACAGGCGGCTTACGACCTCCTGCGGGCCGTCGGCGCCGATGTCGAAGCAGAGGCGCTCGAGGAGACGCCGCGCCGGGTCGCGGACGCCTACGCCGAGCTGCTCACGCCGCGACCGTTTCGGCCGACCAGCTTTCCGAACGACGACGGCTACGACGAGTTGATCGTGGCGCGGGCGATCCCGTTCCACTCGCTCTGCATGCACCACCTGCTCCCCTTCCAGGGGGTCGCCCACATCGGCTACCTCCCCGGCGAGCGGATCATCGGGCTCAGCAAGCTCGGCCGGGTGGTCGAGTTCTTCAGCCGAGACCTCCAGATTCAGGAGCGGCTCACGACCCAGGTCGCCGCCTGGCTCGAGCGTGAACTGGAGCCCAAAGGCGTCGGGGTGGTGCTGGAGGCCGAGCACCTGTGCATGTCGCTGCGCGGCGTCCAGACGCTCGGTGCCAAGACCACCACCTCGGCGCTTCGCGGCCTGATCCGCGACGACGCTCGTACTCGCCAGGAGTTCCTGGCCCTGACCACGAGGACTTCACATGGCCAATGACCCAACCCACATCATTGTCGGGGCCAGCCTTACGGGCGCCAAGGCCGCCGAGACGCTCCGCCAGGAGGGATTCGAGGGGCGCATCGCGGTGATCGGCGCGGAGGACGAACGCCCTTACGAGCGACCGCCGCTGTCAAAGGACTACCTGCGCGGCGAGGTGGGGCGCGAGAAGGTCTACGTCCATGACGAGGGTTTCTACGGCGAGCACGACATCGAGCTGCGCCTTCGTCGGAGGGCGGTCCGGCTCGACACCTCGAACAGCGAGCTCGAGCTCGACGACGGCGAGCTACTGCGGTACGACAAGCTCCTGCTCGCCACGGGCGCGGAACCGCGCCGACTGCAGATCCCCGGGGCGGACCTGGACGGCGTCTTCTACCTGCGCAGCGTCGCTGACTCCGACGCCCTACGCGACCGGTTCGATGGCGGGGGCTCGGTCGTGGTTGTCGGGGCAGGTTGGATCGGCGCCGAGGTGGCCGCTTCGGCGCGCCAGCGCGGCCTCGGGGTGACCGTCGTCGAGCCCGCCTCGGTGCCGCTCGAGCGGGTGCTGGGGGTCGAACTGGGCGTGCATCTACCGCGACATCCATACGGACCACGGCGTACGGATGCTGTTCGGCACCGGGGTAGAGGCCTTCGAGGGAGACGCCGCGGTCGAGCGAGTTCGCACCGACGACGGGCGCGAGCTCGAATGCGACTTCGTCGTCGTGGGGGTCGGTGTGCAGCCGCGAACCGAGCTCGCGTCGAAGGCGGGCATCGCCGTCGCCAACGGAGTCGTCGTTGACGCCCGGCTCCAGACCAGCGTGCCCGGCGTGTTCGCCGCCGGCGACGTGGCCAACGCCCGCCACCCCTTCTACGGCGAGCACATCCGCGTCGAGCACTGGGCCAACGCGCTCAACCAAGGGCCGGTCGCCGCCCGCAACATGCTTGGGCAGACGGCCCCATACGAGCGCCTGCCCTACTTCTTCTCCGACCAGTACGACGTCGGCATGGAGTACTCCGGCTTCGCCCGCTCCTGGGACAGAGTGGTCTTCCGCGGCGATCCGGCGACCCGAGAGTTCGTTGCCTTCTGGCTGGTCGAAGATCGCGTCGTGGCCGGCATGAACGTCAACGTGTGGGACGTCACCGACCCCATCAAGCGCCTCATCAGCGCACGCCTGGCCGTTGACGACCGGACCCTCTCCGACCCGGACGTCCCGCTCGATGACCTGGCCCCCGTCGAGACTGGGGGGCGTGGCATGAACCGCCTCCAGGCTCTCCACGACGCCGGCGTGTCGATCTGGCTCGACACCCTCTCGCGCGAGCTGCTCGACAGCGGCGACTTCGCTGGGTTGATCGCCGACTCTGCAGTGACCGGGGCGACCTCGAACCCAACCATCTTCGCCAAGGCGATCACCGGCTCTGACCGCTACGACGACCAGCTGCAGGCGGCCGTCGCCTCCGGGATGCGCGATCCACAGCAGCTGTTCTTCGAGCTTGCGATCGACGACGTCCGCCGCGCCGCCGACCTGCTCCGGCCCGTCTACGACCAGAGCGACGGGCGCGACGGCTTCGTCTCGTTCGAATGCACCCCCGACCTGGCCGACGCACCGAGGCCACGATCGAGCAGGCGCTCGAGCTGTGGGGCCGGCTCGCCCGACCCAACGTGATGATCAAGGTCCGGCCACCGAGGCCGGCTTCCCGCGATCGAGGAGCTCACCGCCCGCGGCGTCAACGTCAACATCACCTGCTCTTCTCGGTGGCGCGCTACAGCAGGTGATCGATGCATACATGAACGGGCTCGCGCGACGCCTGGCAGCGGCGAGCCGCTCGACTCGATCGCATCCGTCGCCTCCTTCTTCGTCTCGCGCATCGACGCCAAGGTCGACCCGCTCTGTCGGCCGACTCCAGTCTGCGCGGCGGCGTCGCAATCGCCAACGCGCGACTGGCCCACGCGCGCTACCTCGATCGCTTCAGCAACGAACCCTGCCTCGCCGATGAACGCTGGCGCGCGCTGCGCGACGCCGGCGCGCGTCCGCAGCGACCGCTCTGGGCGAGCACCGGCACCAAGGACCCCGCCTACTCGGACGTGCTCTACGTCGAGCAGCTCATCAGGGCCGACGCCATCAACACGATGCCCGAGGCCACGCTGCGAGCTTTCGCCGACCACGGCGAGGTGGTGGATGCACTACCAATCGCGGGAGCTGCCAGCGCCACCATGCGGGAAGCGCGGGATGCCGGCATCGACCTCGCCGCCGTCACCAGCGAGCTCGAGCGCGAGGGCGTGCGCTCCTTCTGCGACTCCTACCACGAGCTGGTCGCATGCATCGAGACCAAGCTCGCGCGGATCGATGCGCAGTCGGGCGCTCCGAGCGCTTCGCCATCTCGAATGGGGGCCGGGGGCGTCTCGTTTGGGCATTGAGCCCCATCGCCGGTGACGCAACCGTTGGGCACAGTGGAGGGCATGAGGATGCGGGCCCGACCTGGTACCAGGCGATGGTTACCGAGCGGGTGTCTGGCGCGACGAACGCGCGGCGTGGTGCTCGGTGGCGTCTGGCTTCGCTGCCGTACTTGGCGGCGCAGACACGAGCTTGATCGGGAACTGGCTCGCGGTGCCGATCCGATGCAGAGCGACGAGTTGAGCCTGCGCGTCGGGCAGCTCGGCTCGGCCGGGATGAGGGTGCGACTAGCGCATGCGCTCCGCGAGGCAGTCGCGGTGGCGAACGGCCATCGAGCGTCGCTCACAACGACACGACTGCGGTGCCGAGAGATCCAGGAGAACGAAGAGCTGCTCGTGGTGTTGGCCGACCGCATCCGTGACGGCGCGCCGCTCGGCGTCCAGGGCCTCGCACGTACAGCGCTTCTCATGAACGCCCGCTCCAGTCCGTTGTACCGACCGGGAGTGGGTATTTCGCTCCCGGCCACCGTGGCGGAGGCACTTGAGGCACTCGACTACGGTCACCGGACCGCTGGCCAGGTTCACCGATGGGCCGTGTAGGAATCGACCTACAACCTTGAGATTGAGAGTTGGTCAGGGCTTCGGGGCCCACCTTGACGCGATGTCGGTCCGAATGAGCGCGGTAGCAGCAGCAGTACACCCAGGCAGCCATCAGCGGTCGCCTCACGCACATCTCGCGCTTGATGAGCGTCTTGGTGTGGAGTGAGGGGCTCTCTGGAGCCGCGGGGGTGCTCACCCCGATCGGAGTTCTGAACGATCAGGGCTAGAGGCCCTTTACGCCGCGGGCGAAGGCGTTGTAGGCGGGCTTCTTCTTGCCCTTGAGGTTGAGCAGTCCGGTGTGGAGACCCCACTGGTTGCCGGTGCCGTAAGGGCGCCCGTCACGCCAGGAGAAAAGGACGAAGCCGTGCAGTTTCCAAGCCCGCCGCTTCTGCTTGATGAGCTTCAACGAGGCTGCGATGTTCTTCGCCTGCCCCTTGGTACCGGCGCAGAAGCGGCTCTTGGCTCCCTTGTCGCACCAGCCCAGCTCGGTGATCCATGTGCCGTCCGACCTGCCGCCGCTGCGGTTCATGAGCGCACGGGTGCTGTTCATCAGCTTGCCCATGTAGCGGGCGTTGACCGCATAGGTGTTGATCGCGACCGTGTCGAACGCGCTGGTGCCGCCGCCCTTGTATAGCCCCTTCAGGAAGGGCGCCAGGCGGATCGCCCCGCGCAGACGGCTGTCCGGCAGCCCGGCCGTGACGACCTCGGCGGCGCGGTCACGGGCCTTAATCGCGGCTCCGACGCTGCGCAGCATCTTCCCGTACTGCTTGATGTTCGGCCTGCCGGCCCAGTACTGGGGGAGAGTGGGCTCGTTCCAGATCTGCCACACGGTGATCGGCTGGGGCGTCACGGTCGGGTTGGAGCGCCAGATCGAGCCGTTGGGGCCATAGCGGTCGACGAGCGCCGCCGCCCAGGCAGCCATCTCGTCGTTGGAGGTCGGTGGTGACTCGTTCCTGCCGGGCTTGCGCTCCCGCCAGTCGGGAGGATCGAAGAGCACGGCCATCATGCCGATTCCGTGGCGGGCGGCGTCGAGCACGTACCTGTCCTGGTTCGTGTAGTCGAACTTGCCGGGCTCGTACTCCATCGTGGCCCAGCTGAACGTCACGCGTAGGAGCTTCACCCCGGCGGCCCGCTGCTGATCGAGCGCCTGGTCTCGATAGGGGCCGGCGTTCCAGTAGAGATCATCGGCGGTCATCCCAACGAAGCCGGGGGGGGACGCCGCGCTTGCGCTGCCTGCGGAAATCGCGAACAGCACGGTGGCGAGAACAAGGGCTGTGATCAGGCGCGGCACGCGGCTTCCCCATACCTGGTTACAGGATGCGGCGTGCTCAATCCCGCATGGCGCGACAGTCCGCGCAATGGGTTCCTGCGTCATCGAGCCTCCGGTGTCTTGCTGAGCAATGCCATGCATTTCCTATGGGTTGTCTTGGTTCCGGCCAGTTGACCGGCGGTAGCGGCGGTCCCTTTCACGGCCGCTCCCGTCGATCATTGAAGGGCCACGATCCACCGCGAGAAGGCCGGATCGGCGCGCCTTTTGCAATAGAAGAGAGCTCAAGGATCCGGCTATTACGCCATTTAGGAGATCCTTAGGTGCTCGTCGACCTGTGCGATCACCGCGTCCAATGCTGGCTACGGGATGGGCGTGTTCAATACCGCAGTTGCGCCATCCGCGCGGGCCCGGGCGCCAAGGGGACCGCCGCCGCCCGCATCAATGACCGCAGCCAGATCGTCGGCTTCTACAGCGACACCAACGACAACCCCGGAACGGCAAGCGACATCCGTGGCTTCCTGCTCGACCGGCGCGGCCGCCTCGAGCGGATCGACGTCCCGGGCGCCAGCTCGACCCAGGCGGCCGGCATCAACAACCACGGCGAGGTCGTCGGCGCCTACCTCGACGCCGCCGGCGTGCCGCACGGGTTCCTGCGCGACCGCGACGGCCAGTTCACCACGATCCACATCCCCGACGCGATGGCCACCATTGCGTTCGACATCAACGACCACGGCCAGATCGCCGGCACCTACATCGACAGCGGCGGAAGGGTCCGCGGCTTCCGGCGCGACCGCTCCGGCGAGGTCACCACGATCGACGCCCCCGGCGCGGTCCAGACCCGCGTCCGCGGCATCAACAACCGCGGCCAGATCGCCATCGACACCGTCGACGCGCAGCTCGTGCACCACGGATACCTGCTCGACCACGGCCGCTTCACCGAGATCAGACCACGCGGCGCCGCCGGCAACGGGTCGCTGGCCACCGACGTCGACGACCACGGGTCGGTGCTCGGCTACGTCCTCTGAGGAGAAGACAACGGACCGTGCTTCGTCACCGCGTCACCGTGATCGTGGCCTCGAGCGGGGCCTTCGCCGATGGGCCGTGAAGGAATCGAACCTACAACCTTGAGATTAAGAGTCTCCTGCTCTGCCAATTGAGCTAACGGCCCGCGGCAGGCGATTCTAGAAGACGCCTGGCGGGGCGTCCGGATGCGGCGCGCCGGCTCAGTCGGCGGCGCCGGAGGTGACCGCGTCGAGCGCGTCCTCGCGCGAGGAATGGATCGGGAAGACGCGGTCGAGGCCGGTGATCTCGAAGATCTTGGTGATGTTGTCGTCGGTGCAGACCAGCGCCAGCGAGCCACCCGCCGGGCGCAGGCGCTTCACCCCTCCCACCAGCACACCCAGCGTGGTGGAGTCGATGAAGGTCGCTTTGGACAGATCGACCACGATCTGCTTCTTGCCCGATTCGATCAGCTCGACCATGCGCTCCTTGAACTCGGGCGCGGTGTACAAGTCCACCTCGCCGCCGAGCTCGATTACGTGCGTGGCGTCGTCGATCGCCTCGTCTTCGATGTGGAAGTTCACGGTTCTCCTGTTTATCGCATTGCCGCGGAGCGGTGCTCCGCGAGTCGGTAGCCTACGTCAGCCCTGCGGCACCTGCTGTTGCTGCTGTTGCTCCGGCGGCTTCTTCAGCAGTTCGGCCTGCTGCTCGACTGCCTTCTCTTGCCCCTTGGGAGCGAGATCAATCGCCTTCTGAGCGGCGAGATCCGCCGTGCGAGTGTCCCCCGCGAGGGCTGCGTACGACACGAGCTGCAGGTAGGAGGCCGAGTCGTTCTGCTTCCTGGCGATGATCGCCGCCGCCTTCTGCGCCTCGCCCGGCCGGTTGAGCGCGCCGACGTCGTACACGCGCAGGGCGAACAGCGCGGTGTTCGGGCTCGGGTTCTCGCTCACCGTGTCCACGTAGCGCTCCCAGTAGCCGGCGGCCTTGCGCAGATCGTCCTTGGCGTCGTCGGGGAACTCGGTCGCGCCCGACTGCTGCTGGGAGGTGGCGAGCCCGTAGTAGTCGCGCACCAGGCTCTGAAGCAGCGCCTCGTTGTCCGGCTGCGCCGCCAGTCGCTCCTCCTGCTTCTCGATGCGGTCCTGGATCACGCTGTTGCCGTTGCCTCCGCCGGAGCCGTCGCTGAAGGCGTTGAACAGGCCGCCGGACACGTCGCCGCCGATTCCGAACAGCACGAGTCCGCCGCCCATCAGCAGGGCGAGCATGAGGTAGGTGGCCTGCACCGCGCGGCGGCGGCGGCCTCTGAGATCGAACAGCACGTGCCGAAGGCTAGCTGGACCCCTCGGGGGCCGGTTCCTCGCCCACCTCGCCGAGCGGACTGCCGAAGGCCGACGCGAGCACGATGCTGAACTCGTAGAGCAGGTAAAGCGGGATCGCCTCGAGGATGAGGGTGAGCGGATCGAGCGTGGGCAGGAGCGAGGCGAGCACGAAGATCGCGACGATCGCGTAGCGCCGGCCGCGGCGCAGCTTCTCCGGGCTCGTCAGGCCGAGCTTGCAGGCCGCCAGCACCCCGACCGGGATCTGGAAGCCGATACCCATCGCCAGCATCAGCAGCGTGACGAACGAGTAGTAGTCGCGCGCCCTGACCTGGGTGTTGAACTCGTCCGCGTTGAAGTTGAGGAGGAAGTCGAGCGCGGGGGTGAGCACGACGAAGTAGCAGAACACGACTCCCGAGATGAACAGCACGGGTATCAGCAGCAGCATCGGGGTGGCCACGCGCCGCTCGCCGGGGCTGAAGGCCGGCAGCACGAAGGCGTAGAGCTGGTACAGGATCACCGGCAGCGCGATCAGGAGCGCGAAATAGGCGGCGTTCGTGAGCGTGGTGTAGAAGGCCTCGGCCGGGCCGAGCGTGATCGGGCCCCCGTTCTCCGCCACCTCGTCCGGCAGCGGCGCGTTCACGATCTCGAGCACGAGGTCGTTCTGCCAGGCGGTGATCGCCCAGGCGACCACGAACGCGGCGGCGGAAATGATGAGCCGCGTGCGCAGCTCGTCGAGGTGCTCGACGACCGACAGCCGGTCCTCGTGGGCGATCGGCCGAATGCGCCGCACGACCTACGCGGCTCCAGCTGCTAGGAGCTCTGCTCGCGAGGCGACGTGCTGGCCGCCGGCTCGGGCTTCTCGGCCGCCGCCATCTGCGCGGCCTCGATCTCCTCGCGCTCCTTGTCCTTGCCGGTCACCGAGTCCTTGAACTCGCGCATTCCGCGCCCGAGCGACTTGCCCAGATCCGGCAGCCGCTTGGGCCCGAAGATCACAAGGACGATGACCAGGATGATGATGATCTCGAGTGGTCCTGGGGTGGGCATCGCTCTGCCCATGGTAGCGGCACTTGTCGGCGGTAGTTGGAAGGATGCTCGCGATGACGGCGTCCGTGCTCTCCGACGGCACGATCCGCCGCCTCGTCGCCGAGGGGCGGATCGCCATCGACCCTTGGGACCCCTCGATGGTCCAGCCGGCCAGCGTGGACCTCAAGCTGGGCCGCTCGTTCCGGGTGTTCCACAACCACCGGCTGCCCGCGATCGACCTGGCGGAGCCGCCGCAGGGCGTGACCGAGCACGTGGCCGTCGACGAGGGCCAGTCGTTCGTGATCCACCCGGGCGAGTTCGTGCTCGGGAACACGGTCGAGCAGGTGACCATGCCGGACGACCTGGTGGCGCGCATCGAGGGAAAGGCGCTGGCCGTGGACACCGAGGTGCCGACTCCCGCCGGCTGGCGAACGATGGGTGACCTCGAGCCGGGCGACCTGGTTTCACGCCAAACGGCCGGCCGACCGAAGTGCTCGCAGCCAGCGAGGTTATGCACGACCGGGACTGCGGACGGTGGTGTTCTCCGACGACACTCGCGTGGTGGCCGATGCGGATCATCAGTGGGAGGTCCGGACGAAGTACGACCGGCGGGTGGGCCGAACCCGGTCCTGAGCACGCGCGCCATCGCGGACACGCTTCGCTGCTCCCCGACGGAGTACGCGTACCACGTGGACAACACGCTGCCGCTCGCGTATCCCGAGCGCGACCTTCCGGTGGACCCCTACGTGTTCGGCGCGTGGATCGGGGACGGAACCAGCGCGAAGGCTGAAATCACCGCGATCGACCAACCGATCCTGCGAGAGATCGCAGAGTGGGGTACGCGGCGGCCGCACGGGAGCGCTCGCGTCCGGATCGGCGGCGTGGACACAGCCGCACCCGGCGACCGGCCGCTATGAGTCGAACGAGTCGCTGCAGAGCACGCTGCGCGCGATGGGCGTGTCGGCAACAAGCACATCCCGAGCGAGACATGCAGGCGAGCGAGCACCAGCGGCGCGCCCTGGTCGCCGGGCTGATGGACACCGACGGCTACGTGGACACCCTAGGCCGTTGTGACCTCACGACCGTGAAGCGTCCTCTGGCGGAGCAGTACCGCGAGCTCCTATGCTCGCTCGGCTATCGCGCGAAGATCGCACGAAGACGGCGACCCTCTACGGACGCGTGTGCGGCCTGCGCCACGAGGTGACCTTCACCCCGCACGAGCAGGTGTTCTACCTGCCTCGGAAGGCCGCCCGGCTGGCGCTCACCCAGGCCTTCCGCTTCGGCGAGCGATCGTCGAGTGCGACCGGCCCGAGCGTCCCCGTGCGCTGCATACGGTCGCGAATCCCGAGGGCACCTTCGTCGTCACGCGCTCCCACATCGCGACGCACAATCGTCCCTGGGCCGCCTCGGCCTGATCGTCCACGCCACGGCGGGCTTCGTCGACCCGGGCTTCTCGGGCACGCTCACGCTCGAGATCACGAACCTCACGCGCGTGCCGATCGTGCTCTGGCCCGGCAAGCCGATCGCGCAGCTCTCGTTCATGACGCTCGACCGCCCGGCCGAGCGGCCCTACGGACATCCCGACCTCGGCAGCCACTACCACGGCCAGCTCGAGGCCACCGAGTCCCGCTACGAGGGCGGGCCCGGCAGGCGCGACGAGTAGCCGCGTAAGTACTCGCGCACCCCGTAGTTGGACCTGATGAGAGGTCCACCACAGATTCCCTTCAAGTTCGGCACTGGCGTGCCGATACCGGGAGCAGAGGATGCGCGAGATGGAAAGCCACGGAGAACAGACCCACCACATCAAGCGAGTCGTCCTTCCGAGCGGCAAGACGATCGAGGTCGTGTACTTCAAGGAGGGCGACGGCATGCCGATGCCGGAGGCCCAGCCGAAGGCGCCCGAGCATCCCCCCGCCCAGGAGCACCAGGACCTCCACGTGTGCGTCGAGTGCGCGTCCGAGCTCGTGTATCCCGTGCAGTGGGAGGAGAGCGGTCCGGAGAACTGGAGCGTGCTGCTCCACTGCCCGAACTGCGAGGTCTACCGCGAGGGCGTCTACACGCAGGAGAACGTCGAGGAGTTCGACGAGGAGCTCGACCGCGGCGGCGACGCGCTCGCCCGCGACTACAAGCGCCTGATGCGCGCCAACATGGCCGACGAGATCGAGCGCTTCGTGGGCGCCCTCCAGGCCGACGCGATCCTGCCTGAAGACTTCTAGGCCGTGCGCGAGGGCGCGGGCTGGCCCGCGCCGGAGCGATGCGTCTTGCGCGAGGGCGCGGGCTGGCCCGCGCCGGAGCGATGCCTTCCTACGCGTAGCGTGCGACGACGCCGTCGGCCACCAGGTCGAGCGCGCGCAGGCGATCGGGCGATAGATCCAGCTCGGGCAGTGCCGCCTTCGCCTCCGCGACGTGCGTGAGCGCCTGGCGACGCGCCTCCTCGAGCGCGCCGGTGGCCGCGATCCGCTCGCAGATCGCCGCGGCCTCGGCGGCAGTTGTCACGGCGGATCCGCAGGTCGAGTCGCGGCGAGCTCGGCATCCCGCCGGCGGGCCAGGATCAGTGGCAGCGTGACCGTGCCGTCCAGCAGGTCGGTGCCGCGCGGCTTGCCGGTGCGCTCCGCCGGGCCGGACACGTCGAGCACGTCGTCGAGCATCTGGAACGCGAGGCCGACCCGCTCTCCGAAGCGCCCGAGCGGCGCCGCCAGGTCGGGCCGGCCGCCAAACAGCGCCCCGAGCCGGCAGGACGCCTCGAACAGGCTCGCCGTCTTGAGACGGCAGCGCTCGAGATAGCGCTCCGGGGTCACCTCCGGGTCCCAGGCGTCGGCGCGCTGCATGAGCTCGCCGCGCGCGAGGGCCGACGAGGCGCTGGAGAGGACGCGCACGGCGTCGCCACTGTCCGTGGCCGCGAGCTCGGCAAAGGCACGCGAGAAGAGCAGGTCGCCAGTGGCGGTGGCGGCGAGCCTCCCGCCTCGGGCGAACACGGTCGGCTTGCCGCGACGCAGCTCGGCGGCGTCCAGCACATCGTCGTGCACGAGCGTCGCCATGTGGAGCAGCTCGACGGCGGCGGCCGCGTGGATCAGGTGGTCGTCGGCGGCGGCGCTGGCGCACAGGAACACGAGCACCGGCCGCAGCCGCTTGCCGCCGGCCGCGAGCGTGCCGCCCGCATGCCCGTCGAGCTGCTCGCCATGGCCGACCACCACCTCGAGCAGCCGCTCCTCGGTCCGCGTGAGCAGTCGCGACATCTCCTCGCCTCCCGCGGCCAGCACCGCGCCGAGCTGGGCCTGGGTGGTGTTCATGGCGCGGGACGCGTCCCGGCGTGCATGGCGATGATGCCGCCGGCCGTGAGGATCCAGCGAACGTCCGTGAGCCCGGCCGCCGCCATCCGCCCCGCCAGCTCGTCCGGGCCGGGGAAGCGGCGCACGCTCGAGGGGAGGTAGGTGTAGGCGTCCGAGTCGCCTGCGAGGCGGCCGAGCGCGGGCACGAGGCCGTCGAACCAGGCGCGGAAGAACCAGGACAGCGGCGGGCGCTGCGGCGTGGTGATCTCGAGCACGACCACCCGGCCGCCCGGCCTCGTGACCCGCGCCATCTCGCGCAGGCCGGCGTCGAGGTCGGCGAAGTTCCGCGCGCCGAAGCCGACCGTCACCGCGTCGAACTCGGCATCGTCGTAGCGGAGCGCCAGCGCGTCGCCCTCCTCGAACGCGATGCTCCGGCGCCTTGGCGCGCGCGACTTCGAGCATCGCGGGGGCGAAGTCCATCCCCGTGACCTCGGCCCCGCGCGAGGCGAGCTCGATCGCGAGGTCACCCGTGCCGGTGGCGACATCGAGCGCGCGCGTGCCCGCGCCGACGGCGGCCAGATCGGCCGCCCGCTCGCGCCAGCGGTGGTGCAGGCCCGCGGTCATCACCGAGTTCATGCGGTCGTACACGCCCGCGATGCGGTCGAACATCGCGCGCACCTGGCCCTCCGGCAGCGTGCCCGACGCCGCGTCAGCGCGCGCCGGCCCCGGCGATCCCGTCACTCGCCCTTGAGCGAAGCGACGTACTCGACGAGCTGGTCGAACTGCTCGGGGTTCTCGTCGCGGAGCGACTGGTAGGACGGCATCGGTGAGGTCGGGTTGACGAGCGTCCGGGCGATCGCGTCCTTGCCGAGCTTCGACCCGATCTCGGTCAGGTTCGGCCCGAGCGTGTTGCCGTTCTCACCGATCTTGTGGCAGCCGAGGCAGCCGGAGGACGCCGTGACCTTCTGCCCCTCCTCGTACTGGGGCGCCGTGGCGAGCTCGATCTCGGTGGGCGAGCCGGCGAGCGCTCCGAGGACCGTGAGGTAGGCCATCGCGGCGATCGTGGCGATGCCGGCCACCGTGGCGATCGGCCGCCGCAGTGGATTGCGCTCGGGGCTGCGGTCGAAGAACGGCAGCAGCAGGAGCAGCATCAGGCAGAGCGTCGGGATGCCGACCGTCGCGAGGAACACCAGCTCCGGCGGCTTGACCACGCGCAGCAGCTCGAACAGGAAGAAGAAGTACCACTCGGGGCGCGGCGTGTAGGTGGTCGTGGTCGGGTCCGCCTTGGGCCCGAGCTCCGCCCCGAAGAGGATCGCCATCAGGATGATCACGGCGAGCGTGACGCAGGCCATCAGCGAGTCCTTGGCTATCGCGTAGGGGAAGAACGGCTTGCCCTGGTTCTTCAGGATCGAGTACTCGCGCAGGTACTGCTCGCGCTCGCGTGCGTTCACGGCTATCAGACCTCCTCGCGGAAGAGGTCCTTCTTCTCCGCCTTCAGCCACGGCGGCGCCGTGGTGCCGAGCTTGACGACGAGGTACAGGTGCGCGCCGATCAGCGCGATGATCAGGCCGGGGACCGCGAGCATGTGCAGCGAGTAGAAGCGCGAGATCGTGGTGGGCCCGAACTCGGCCCCCGCGCGCAGGAAGTCGGCGAGGTAGGGCCCCACGATCGGGCCCGAGGCGTTGATGTTCACCGCCACGACGGTGGCCCAGAAGGAGCGCTGGTCGAACGGCAGCAGGTACCCGGTGAGGCCCATCATCAGCGTCAGAACCAGCAGGACCACGCCGATCACCCAGTTGAGCTCGCGCGGGTACTTGTAGGCGCCGAAGAAGAACGTCCTGCCCATGTGCAGGAAGATCAGGCAGATCATCACCGTGGAGCCCCACTTGTGCATCCCGCGCACGAACTCGCCGAGGAACACCTCGTTCGTGATGCGCGACGCCGACTCGTAGGCGCGCGTGGGGTCCGGCTCGTAGTACATCGCCAGGAAGACGCCCGTGACCGCCTGCGAGAGGAAGGCGAACAGGGTGGCCGTGCCGAGCGTGTAGTACCAGTTGGTGCCCTTCGGGACCTTGCGGTAGAGGAAGCCGCGCAAGAAGGGGCTGGCGCCGGTGCGCTCGTCGAGCCAGCCGACGGCCGAGGTGGCGCCCTCGACCGCGGTGTCCTTGACCGTGGGCTTGGTCGCGGGCGGCGCGCCGTTTCGCCCGTTGCCGTTCTTCTCACCGGGACGGGGCGTGCGCCGGAACGCCTTGGGGGGAGCGGGCAGCTTCATGTGGTCGGCCTCGATGGGTAGAGGTACTGCCAGAGCCCGTCGAGGTGATTCGACGGGTCACGCGGCTTGAACCGCTCGAGCTCGGAGTTCAGCGAGAAGCGGTCGCCGATCTCCACCCGGCCGGCGGTCACACGGGTGTAGAAGCGGTCGAGCGGGCGCACGGGCGGCCCGCCCTCGACCTGGCCCTCGAAGCCGTACACGCCCCCGTGACAGGGGCAGACGAACTTCTTCGAGGCCTGGATGTAGCGCACCGGGCAGCCGAGATGGGCGCAGCGCGTGGAGATCGCCACGTACGGCTGCGGGTCCTGGCCCTCGATCACCTTGTCGCGGTCGGGGTTGAACGTGCGCACGTAGATGGTCGTCTTCCCGGCGTCGCCCACCTCGGGGACGAGGTTGATCACCCGCGGCACGTAGGTCGCCGGGTTGAAGTCGTCCTCCGGCCCCACGTCCTGCCAGCGCGTCGGGTTGGTGTCCTCGAGCACGGGGCCGAGCGCGAACCCGAGCCCGGGCAGCACGAACGCCATCGTCGCGACCCCGCCGGCCGCAAGGGCGGTGCCGGTCATGAGACCGCGGCGCGTCACCGTCTCGCCCTCGAAGGCGCCCGCCACGCCGCGCGGCTCCGTATACCGGGACTTCTTATCGAGCTTGGGTGGTTCGGCCACGGTAGGAGAAGGGATTCTCTCGCGCGACGAAGGGTAGTGCCAACATGGTGGCGGAGCGCACGACCTGCGCGCCAACCTGGAGCGCCGCGGGAGCCTATCGCGGCGGGGCCGCCAGGGCCCGCGCACTGGCCTCCCAGAGCGCCGCCGCCTCGTCCTCGCGACCCGCGGCGTGGACCTCGGCCGAGCGCGTGATCAGGTCGGACAGCTCGGCCACCGCCTCGAGGTCGCCGGCCTCCGCCAGGCGCGAGAGGCCGAGCGCGTAGAGGGCGTCGCCCGCAAGCAGCCTCAGGTCCGGGTCGTCGATCGCGAAGGCGCGCGGCTCCCAGTAGTGCATGAGGTAGCCCTCGTACACCGCCTCGAGCACGAAGCGGCGCACCGGATCCGCCTCCCCGAGCTCGGCGAACCGGCATGCCGGCGGCTCGGCGACGGCGTAGGGCTCGAGCGCCGGGCCCGAGGCCGCGACGACGGCGCTCAGGTCGCGCATTCGCGGAACGCCTCCTCGGCGGCGTCGAGTGTGCGCTCCACGTGACCGTCGCTGTGCGCCAGGGACGGGAACCACGCCTCGAACTGGGAGGGCGGCAGGTAGACGCCCCGCTCGAGCATCGCGCGGCAGAAGCGGGCGTGGGCGTCGAGGTCGCAGGCGCGGGCGCCCGGCGTAGTCGCGCACCGGCGCCTCCGCGAAGAACAGCGTGAAGAGGCCCGTCGTGCGCGCCACCTGCACGGGGACCCCCGCCTGGGCGGCGAGCGCCTCAAGCCCGTCCGCGAGCGCCCGGGTGAGGCCGGCGAGCCGCGCGTAGGCGGGCTCGTCGAGCAGCCTGAGGGTTGCCAGGCCGGCGGCGGTGGCCAGCGGATTGCCGGAGAGCGTGCCGGCCTGGTAGACGTCCCCCGCCGGGGCGATCCGCTCCATCAGCTCGCGCCGGCCGGCGTAGGCCGCCGCCGGCAGGCCGCCGCCGATCACCTTGCCGAGCACGGTGAGGTCCGGCAGCACGCCCTCGATCGCCTGCGCGCCGCCGCGTGCGACGCGGAAGCCCGAGATCACCTCGTCGAAGACGAGCAGCGCGCCCGCCGCCTCGGTCGACTCGCGCAGGAAGCGAAGGAAGCCACTCGCCGGCGGCACGAGGCCCATGTTGGCCGGATAGGGCTCGCACACGAGCGCGGCCACCTCGTGGTCCGCGAGCGCCCGCTCGACCGCGTCGCGGTCGTTCCAGGGCACCACGATCGTGTCCGCGGCCTGCGCTGCGCTCACGCCCGGGCTGGCCGGGATGCCCTGGGTGGCCAGCCCCGAGCCGGCCTCGGCGAGCAGGCCGTCCACGTGGCCGTGGTAGGCGCCCGCGAACTTCACGATCACGTCACGGCCGGTGGCCGCCCGCGCGAGCCTGAGCGCGCTCATGGAGGCCTCGGTGCCCGACGAGGTCATCCGCATCATCTCGGCGGAGGGGATCCGCTCCACCACCTCGGCGGCGAGCTCGACCTCGGCCTCGGTCGGCGCGCCGAAGCTCGTGCCGGCAGCGGCCGCCGCGCTCACCGCCTCCACCACGTCGGGATGCGCGTGGCCTGCGATCAGCGGACCCCACGACATCATCCAGTCCACGTAGCGGGCGCCCTCGACGTCGATCAGCTCGGCGCCCTCGCCGCGCGCCACGAACACCGGGTCGCGCCCGATCGAGTGCATGGCGCGCACGGGCGAGTTGACGCCGCCCGGCAGCAGCTCGAGCGCCTGGGCGTAGAGCGCCTCCGAGGTTACGAGTGCTCGGCTTCCCACCGCTTGTGCTCGTCGGTGAAGTAGCGCAGCCGGATCTTCTTGAACTCCGTCGACGAGTAGAGCGTGCGCCGGTCCTCGATCCCGGTGTCCTCGGCGATCGAGTCGAGGATCGCGTCGCACTCCTCCTTGGAGCGGCCGTGGGCCATCGTGAAGACCGAGTAGGGCCAGTCCGGGTAGGTCGGCCGCTGGTAGCAGTGGGAGATGCCGCGGAACGAGGACATGCGCGGGCCCAGCTCGAGGATGCGCTCCTCGGGCACGTTCCAGACCCCCATGCCGTTCGCCGAGAAGCCGGCGCGCCGGTGGAAGAGGATCGCGGCCACGCGCCGCAGGGCGCGGCGCTCGCGCATGCTCTCGAGGTGCTCGAGCAGGGCCGCCTGGGGCATGCCGAGCTCGGCCGCAGCGGCCGCGAAGGGCTCCGGCGTGACCGTCATCGGCCCCTGCGTGGCGCGGATCACGGCGACGTCGAGCTCGGACAGCGGGATCGCCTCCGGCTCCTTGTGGTCGACCGCCTCGGCCGCCGCCGCCAGCGCCTCGGTCCCCTTCTCCATCTCGAGGTCCATGCGGATCTTGAACAGGCGCAGCGTCGGCAGCTTGCGCACGGACTCCGCGCCGGTCAGGCGCTGCAGCACCTCGAGCGTACCGTCGAGCCCGAGCTTCGAGTCGGGCTCGGTGGCGATCGTGAACCAGAGGTTGAAGTCGTGGTCGCGCAGGTAGTTGTGCGAGACCCCGGGGTGCGAGTTGATGATCTTCGCCGGTCCCCAGGGGTGCTCGGCGTCGACCCTCGCAGCCACCAGCATCGAGCTGTAGCCGAGCACGCGCGTGTCGAAGATGGGGGTGATCTCGCGGATGATGCGCTCGTCCAGGAGGCGCTGCGTGCGGCGCAGCACCTCGTCCTCCGGGAGCTCCGCGTGCCGGGCCACCGTGGCGAACGGGCGCGGCTCCAGCGGGAAGCTGCCCTGTAGGAGGTTGAGGAGCCGCTTGTCCAGCTCGTCGAGCGGGACGGCCGAGCCGTCGCGGCGGCTGCGCGTCTTCGCTAGCGGCTGAGCCACCGAGCCACGTCCTTGGCGTGATAGCTGATCACGATGTCGGCGCCGGCGCGGCGTATCGCCGTGAGCGCCTCGAGCACCACCGCGCGCTCGTCGATGTAGCCGGCGGCCGCGGCGGCCTTGACCATGGCGTACTCGCCGCTCACGTTGTAGGCGGCCACCGGCACCCGGGTGGCCTCCTTCACGCGGCGGATCACGTCGAGGTAGGGCAGCGCCGGCTTGACCATCACCACGTCCGCGCCCTCTTCGACGTCGAGCAGCGCCTCGCGCACGGCCTCGTCGCCGTTGGCGGGGTCCATCTGGTAGCTGCGCCGGTCGCCGAACGCCGGAGCCGAGTCGGCGGCCTCGCGGAAAGGGCCCGTAGAACGCCGAGGCGAACTTGGCCGAGTAGGCGACGATCGGCAGGTCCTTGAAGCCCTCCGCATCGAGCTGCGAGCGCAGCGCGCCCACGCGGCCGTCCATCATGTCGCTCGGCGCGACGGCGTCGGCGCCCGCGCGGGCGTGGGAGATCGCCGTCTTCGCGAGCAGCTCGAGCGTCAGGTCGTTGTCCACCTGACCGTCCTCCAGCACCACGCCGCAGTGGCCGTGCGAGGTGTAGGAGCAGAGGCAGACGTCCGTGATCACCACGAGCTCGGGATGCGCGTCCTTCAGCGCTCGCACCGCCAGCTGCACCACGCCCTCGTCGTCGTAGGCGCCCGAAGCCTGCTCGTCCTTCTCGGCCGGCAGCCCGAAGAGCAGCACCGCCGGCACGCCGAGCGCGTATGCCGCGCCGGCCTCCGCGACCGCGTTCGAGATCGACATCCGCTCCACGCCGGGCATCGCCTCGACGGGGGTGCGCTCCTCGCCGAGCTGGACGAACAGCGGCAGCACGAGATCGGAGGCGGACAGCTCGACCTCGCGCACGAGGTCGCGCAGCACCCCGGTCTTGCGCAGCCGCCTGAGACGAGTTGCCGGAAAGGCCACGGCCCCCAGTCTAGGGCCCGGAAAAGCGCGCCAGCGCGAGGCGCGCCAGCCCGCCGAAGACGAGCACCAGCGCCGCCAGGTGGAGCAGCGGCCCGCCGAGGCCGCCAGCGTCGTTGAGCGCCGCGTCGAGCGCATCGAGCGCCGGCTTGAACGGGAACGCGGCGGACACCGCGCGGATCACGTCGTAGAGGGCGGGCGCCACGGCGCCGGAGGGCACGAGCGCGAGGAAGGCGAGCGGCAGGCAGAGCATGAACGCGAGCAGCGACGCCGCCCGCACCTCCCGCGTGAGCGCGCCGATGGCGAGCCCCAGAGCGGCGAAGGCGAGCGCCCCCGCCCCGAGCGCCGCCAGCCAGGCCGGGAAGCGGCCCCAGTCCAGGTCCACGAACAGGCCGAGCCCGGCGAGCATGAGCAGCGACACCGCCAGCGAGCAGACCGTCGCGAGCGCCGCCTTCTCGGCCAGCAGCCCGGTGCGCGACACGAGCCCCCGCACCAGGCGCGGGAAGACGTTCTCCTCCCGCTCGAGCGCCAGCGTGCCGGCGGCCAGCAGCAGCGTGATGAACATCAGCGACACCGCCACGGCGAGCGCGACCGCGAACGAGTTGAGCGAGGTCGAGCCACCCTCGAGCGGCGTGGCCTTGACCCCGATCGGCTCGCCGACCACGGCCAGCACGTCATCGGAGAAAGCGAGGTTCTCCCGCGCCAGCTCGCCGAAGGCGATCACGCGGTCGAGCTGCTCGCGCTCCGGCGAGTCCTCCGGGAGGTCGGCACGCGCCCCGCGCAGGATCTCCTCGGCGCGCTCGAGCCCCAGCACGTCGAAGTCCTGCCCGAGGAACGTGTAGTCGCCGCCGCTCGAGATCAGGTCAAGAAGCTCGAGCGCCTCCTCCGCCACCCGCTTGGTCAGCGCCGCGTTGGCCGACTGGACCTGCGCCTTGATCGTGTTCTCGACGTACTGACGCTTGGCCGGGTCCTCGGCGTTGTAGAAGACCTCGACGGTGCCGGGCTCGAGGGTCGACTGCAGGTTGGTGGCGAGGTCGTCGGGGATGATCAGCGCGCCCAGCACGTCCCCGTCACGCACCTTCTGGATCGCCTCGGCGCGGCTGTCCACGCGCACCGGGTCGATGGCGTCGAACAGCCGCTGGCCCTCGGCGGCGAGGTCGATCGTCTCGCCGCCGAGCTCCACTTCGGCGCCCTCGGAGAGCCCGTTGTAGAAGGCCACCTCGGGCTTGTCGGGGCCGCGCGAGAGCGCGAAGCCGATCAGCACGGCGATCGCGATCGGGTAGATCACGAGCAGGCTCACGAGCAGCGGCGAGCGGCGCAGGATGCGCAGGTCCTTGACGAGCAGCCAGCGCACGCTCAGTGACCTCGCTGGTGGAGGAACTCGACGAACGCCTCCTCGAAGTCGAGCCCGGTGGTCCCGGTGGCCTCCTCGAAGGCCTGCGGCGAGCCTGCGAAGACGCGCTCGCCGTCGGCCAGCACGATCAGCTGCGAGGCGTAGCGGTCGGCCTCCTGGATGTGGTGCGTCGCGTAGACGACGGTGGTGCCGTCGGCTGCCAGCTTGAGGATGAAGCGCCAGAGCCGCTCGCGCTGGCGCGGGTCGAGCGCCGAGCTCGGCTCGTCCAGCAGCAGCACCTCGGGCGCCGCCAGCAGGCCGATGGCGATGTTCACGCGCTGGCGGTTGCCCCCGGACAGCGTCGAGACCTGGTCGCCGCGCCGCTCGCCGAGGTCGGTGAGGTCGAGCATCCGCGCCACCGTCTCCCGGACGTCGTCGCAGCGCTCGAGCCGGGCGAACAGGGTCAGGTTCTCCTCGACCGTCAGCTTGCCGTAGAGGGCCGGCTGCTGCGGAACCCAGCCGATCCCCGCCGGCGCGTCGACGCTGCCCTCGTCCGCTCGCTGGATCCCGGCGATGATCGACAGCAGCGTCGTCTTGCCGGCGCCGTTCGGCCCGATCACGGCCACCAGCTCGCCCGGCCGCGCGCTCAGCGAGACCCCGCGAAGCGCCTCCCGCTCGCCGTAGCGCTTGACGAGGTCGCGTGCGGCGATCGTCGTGCGCAGGGCCGCAGGATCGTCCACGGCGGGCAGATTGGCAGAATCGTCTCCCGTGAAGCTCCTGTTCGTCGGCGACGTCGTGGGCGGGCTCGGCCGGCGAACGCTGGCGGCGCTCCTGCCCGGCCTGCGCGAGGAGCACCAGCCGGACTTCGTGGTCGTGAACGGGGAGAACGCCGCCGGCGGCGTCGGGAATCACCGAGAAGACGGCCCGCGAGCTGCTCGAGCTGGGCGTCGACGCCATCACGCTCGGCAACCACGCCTACCGCCACCGCGAGGTCTACGAGTTCCTCGACCGCGAGGAGCGCATCGTGCGGCCCGCCAACTACCCGAAGGGCAGCCCCGGGCGCGGGCACACGCTGGTCGAGGCCGGGGGCGCGCGCCTCGGGGTGATCAACCTGTCGGGGCAGCTCTACCTGGATGCGGTGCGCTCGCCCTTCGCCGAGGTCGACGCCCTGCTGTCCGAGCTGCGCGGCGCGGCCGACTACGTGCTCGTGGACATGCACGCGGAGGCCACGAGCGAGAAGGTGGGCATGGGCTGGCACGTGGACGGCCGGGCGACGGCGTGCGTGGGCACCCATACGCACGTGCCGACCGCGGACGCCCGGGTGCTGCCCGGCGGGACGGCGTACATCACCGACGTCGGCATGACCGGCCCGCGCGGCGGTGTGATCGGCGTCAAGCGCGAGCAGGCGCTCGAGCGCTTCCTCAGCCTCACCAACGTCCGCTTCGAGACCTCGGCCGACGATCCCTGGCTGAACGCCGTACTAGTCGACGCCGGCGGCGACGGCCGGGCGACGGCGATCGAGCAGATCCTGGCGCCCGCGCGGCTGTAGGCGGGCCAGGGCGAGCCCGAGCGCGGCCAGCAACGCGACGTCGCGCAGCGCCACCACGAGCACGATCTCCCGCTCCCTGAACAGGTAGTCCGCGTAGTGGGCCGGGAACTCGACGAACGTGAGTGCCAGCGCGAGCACGATGGCGCCCGTGAGCGCGCGCATCCGCCAGGCGAACGCGAGCGCCCCGAGCGGATAGACCCAGATCAGGAACTGCGGCGAGAGCACCTTGCCGAGCGCGACGAACGCCGTCACGGCCGCCAGGGCGGCGAGCACGAGACGCCGCTCGGCTTCCTCGTCGGGCCCGCGCGCCGCCGCCGCCGAGAGCAGCCCGACGGCGAGCAGCACGAGCGTCGCGGACAGCCCCTCGGCCACCCCGGCGGCAGGGTGGTCGAACCCCTGGGAGCCGTGGCTCGACACCAACACCGCCTGGCCGAGGCCCACGGCGTCGAGCGCGAGCAGCGCCACCGCGGGCGTGCTCTCGACCTGCACGGGCCGCTCCTGGTGGTAGCGCAGGGTGTCGAGCGCGCCCTCCGGCGACAGCGCGAGCGCGCCCAGCGAGACCGCGCCGATCACGGCCGCGCAGGCGAGCGCGCCCTGCCACGCCTCACGGCGGAGGCCGCGACCAGCGAGCCAGGCGAGCGCCACCGGCACCACCACGAGCGGGAAGCCCTTCACGAGCACCCCCACCCCGAGCGTCGCGAGGCCCAGGCGCGGGCGCCCGCTGCACAGGAGCCAAAGCGCCGCGAGAACGACCGCCATCGGCGCGATGTCGAAGTGCGTGCGGAGCATCGCCCCGCACAGGAGCGGCATCAGCGCCGCCGCGTAGAGCGCGCGCCGGCGCTCGCCGCCGGTCCGCTCCGCGAGCGCCGCCACGAGCAGCATCACGACCAGCGCGAGCAGCAGGATCGCGATCGCGAACGAGATTCGGTAGCTGTCGTAGCCGGTGCCGAACACGCCGGGCAGCCCGACGACGGGCGCGCTCAGCGGCGGGTACTCGAAGAAGAAGTCCCGGTAGGGCAGCCCCCCGTCCAGCAGCTCGGCGGCAAAGCCACGGTAGACGCCGAGGTCGTTGATGCGCTCGTCCGACCAGGGCATCACGAGCAGCGTCAGCGCCCAGCTCGCCACCAGCAGCCCGACCGCCGGCCAGACGTCGCGCCTCACGCCGCGACCGCCTCCCGCAGCGGAGGCGAGGCCTCGGCCGCCGGCTCCTCCACCTGCTCACGATGAGCGGCGAACAGCGCAACCAGCACGAACGGCGTGAACCAGACGACGTAGAGATAGAACCAGTGCGTCGCGGCGAGCTGGAGCGCGATGAGCACGGCCCCGCCGAGCGCGGCCAGCTGGGCCGGGGAGGGTCTCCGGGGAACGAAGGCCACCAGCACGGCGAGCGCGACCGCCCCCACCTTCGTCGCGGTCTGGAGCCAGCCGAGCTCCGCCTGACCCCACACGCTGAACGGCGAGGGCCGGCTCGCCTGATAGCCCAGCGTGCGGTCGTACAGCTCGCGCAGCCCACCGTCCGGGACGAAGGGCAGCACGACGGCGGCCAGCGCAAGCGCAAGCACCGCGCAGAACACGACCGGCGCGCGCCGAGCGAACAGCGGGGCCAGCACGAGCGACGCGAACTTCGCGGCCGTGCCGAGGGCGATCGACAGGCCGGCGCCGGCCGCCGAGCGCACTCGGTCCCTGGCGGTGAAGGCGAGCAGGGCGCCGACGCCCGCCAGCGCCACCAGCGCGTCGTTGGCGTTCGACTCGAGCACGAACGCCGTGTAGGGGTACGCCGCCCAGCCGTAGCCCAGGGCCACGCCGAGCCGCGCGCCGTCCCGTCCGGGTCGCAGTCGCCGCCCCAGCAGCAGCAACCCGCCGATGACGAGCAGGTCGAAGGCGATCGCGGCGCCGTGCGCCGCCGGCAGGTCGTCCCAGCGGCCGCTCCAGGGCAGCGCCTGCTCGAACGGGACGTAGAGCAGGTAGTTGACCGGCCCGTAGGTGTCGCCGCGCTCGACGTCCTCGGAGAAGCCCTGGCCGTAGAGCGGGTCTCCGTCCACGACCCGGTCGGCCCCGATCACGCCCGCGTAGCCCACGTCGATCACGTTCGAGTCGACCAGGTTGAGGCCGATGCGGAACGCCACCAGGAACACGAGCGCCGGCAGGAGCCAGGCGGCCGGGACGTGCGGCACGAGCGGCCCCGCCCGTGCGCGCGGGCGGAACCCCGCCATCAGCATCCGCACGAGCAGGTAGACCAGCACCGGATACACGAGCGGCGCCGAGACGCCGATCTCGCCGCGATTGAAGAACACGTGCGAGACGCCGAAGGCGAGCAGCACGAGCAGGTCGAGGTGCAGCAGCCGCAGCGGCCGGCGCAGGTCGACGAACGGCGCCAGGAACAGCACGCAGAGCGGAATCCAGACGTACGGCGCGTTCAGCGTCCGGCCGAACGCTCCCTCGTAGCCGCGCGCCATGGTCCAGGCGACCTGGTGGCCCGACCACTGCTCGAGGAGCGCGCCGCTCGAGTCGTCCAGCTGCACCTGCACGACCTCGTCGCCGTCGCGGAAGAAGCTCACCTGCCAGCGCCCGCCGCTCTTCGTGTACGCGGTCGGGTCGAGCGGACCGTCCCGCCGGGCCTCCTCCACCACGTCCGCGCGAGCCGCGATCCGCTTGACCTCGCGGGCGCTGCGCTCGAAGAAGCGCGGCGGCTCGGTCTGCGAGGCCGGCAGGCGCAGGTCGTCGGCCGCCGCGGCCGCCCCCGGCAGGACGAGGAGCGCGGCGAGGACGGCCGCGAGCGCGGCGGTCAGTCGCGCGAGAGCTCGATGCGGAAGCTCCACATCTTGTTCCCGATGAAGTTGAGCGGGGTGGCCACGACGATCGAGATCGCCTGGGCCAGGATCTCCTCCACGTCCGCCACGCTCACGAGCAGCTCGAGCACCGTCGCGGCGAACAGGAAGGCCACCACGCTGACGGTGAAGAAGCGGGCGGCCTGGAAGCCGGCGTGCCCCCCGCGCGCGCGGAAGGTCCAGTGCCGGTTCCACCAGAAGTTGTTCATCACGGCGACCACGAAGGCCACCGTCGCGCTCGCGAGATGGTGCAAGCCGATCAGCTCGACGCAGAGCGCGAACACAGCCAGGTTGACCACGTAGCCGGAGGCGCCGACGGCGCAGAACTTGACGAACTGCACCCAGTTGTGCGGCTTGCGCAGACCGGTGCGGACCCGGACGTGTACGGGGTGGCGCGTTTCGGCGACGGCGGCCTTCGCCTCCTCGATCACCCGGCCGAGAGTACACCGAAGTGCTCGAGCACCAGCGGCGTGACGTCCATGAGCGACCACTGCTCGCGCTGCGGCGCGTCGATTCCGCAGAGCAGCAGCACTCCCTCCGAGTCGTCGCGGTGAAGCGATCCGTGGCTGCCGCCACCCACGTGGTGGGCCCCGCCCCAGTCCACGAACTCGAAGCCGGGCTCCGCGGACACGAGCAGATCCCCCGAGTGCGGGCACACGAGCGCCGACCAGAGGCGGCCGAGCGCGTCCGGGTAGATCTCGCTGGTCACGCGCCCGTCGATCACGTCGAGTCGCAGGGCATCCTCGTCCCCGTCGAGCGTCCAGGAGCCGCCACGCGTGTCGACGAGCTCACCGCCGGGGGCGAAGCGCAGCTCGCCGCGCTCGCAGCGCACGAGGGCGCCCCGGGTGTCGCGCGTGACGAGCAGGTCGACCCCGTCCACGTCCAGCAGCACGTCCATCAGCGCCGGCACGAGCTCCGCGCGGCGCTCCTCGTCGAGCACGTACACCATCGCCGAGCGCGCCGACGGGCACACGGCCAGCTCCGCCTCGAGCGGGGCGGGATCGCCGGGAGCCAGCACGCGCCAGTCGGCCAGCACGTCGGCGAGGTTCATGCTCTCCTCCACGGCCGTCTGCGAGTGGTCGGACATCACGATCACCGCGTGCTCCTCGAGGAACTCCTCGGGACCCCCCGCCACGTGCATGATCCGCTCGAGCGCCTTGTCGGCCTCCGCGATCGAGCGCACCTGGCCCTCGGGACCGACCTTGTGCGAGTAGGTGTCGTTGTCCGGCAGCGAGAAGAGCAGGAAGTCGAACAGGTCGTGCTCCACCAGGTAGGCGCCGACGCAGCCGGTGTGCCGATCGCGCTGGCCCGGCATGCCGAGCGCGGACGTGCAGCCCGTGTCGCGCGAGTCGAACAGGTCGGCGTAGAACAGCTCACGGGCGCCGTAGACGGCATGGCGAAACTGCGCCGCCTCCGCGATCCGGCGGTACACGCTCGCGCCCGAGGGATCGTGCCGCGTGCGCCCGCGGTAGATCAGGTAGGTCGTGCACGCGGTGCGGATGCCGGCATCGTCGAGGTGCTCGTAGACCGTCCGGTGCGCGCGCGAGAGGTGCGCGAGGTTCATGTTGTAGACGGTGTCGTAGAGCGAGCGCACGATGCCGAACGCCCGCGTGGCCGGCATCGAGGAGCCGTACTCGACGTAGCGCTCCTCGCCGCGGTGGTACCAGTTCATCGCGGGGATGTGGTGCTCGCCCGGGCCGTGGCCGGTGGCAATCGCCGCGCTCGCCACGGGCGTCACCGACGGGAACGTCGACAGGCAGTTGCGCACGTAGGTGCCCCGCTCGGCGAGCGTGGCGAGCGCCGGCGCCTGCCCCTCCTCGATCGCCCGGTCGAGCATCTCGGGCTTCAGCGAGTCGATCACGGCGAGGACGAGCTTCTTGGGGGCGGCGGGCACTAGCGAAGGATCCGCAGGCCCGCGTACTTCTCGCCCTCGCGGCGGCGGCCACCGGCCAGAAGGACGACGAAGCCGATCAGCGCGACGAACGACACCGGCGGCACGAACACCGCGAGCGCGGCAAGCAGGAGCGCCGCCCCATCGGCATACACGGTGAGCAGCACGGCCGCGCTGTCGTCGAGCCGGGAACGAGCCCGCTCGACGAGGCCGCCGACCGCCAGCCAGCCGAGGGCCGCGCACAGCGGCCCTGCCACGAGGCCGACCCAGCTCGGCTCGCCGCCGTCCGCCATCGCACCCGCGAACAGCAGGGCGCCGAGCACCATCCCCGCCACTCCGCTGAAGACCTCCACGGGGCGGCCGCGCGGACCGCGCTCGAGCAGGAAGGCGACGACCGCGAGCACGAGCAGCGCCACCAGGAACCCGGTCGACTCGAGAAAGCTCCAGTCGGTCCCGTCGAAGTCGATCCCCACGTCGCCGCGCGCCAGCGCGCCCGCCAGCAGCGGCGGAAGGTAGGGGCGTACGCCGGTCGCTCCCGCGAGCCCGGCGCCCGTTCCGATGTCCATGACGAGACTCATGCCAGGTAGCCTGCCGGCGGTGAGACTACCCGCGTCCGGCGCGTGAGCACCTCCCGCGACATCGAGCGCTACGCCGGCCTCTTCGCGTCGCGGACCAGGGTCATGAAGTCATCGGCGATGCGCGACCTCATGGCGGTCACCGCGCGCCCGGAGGTGATCTCGCTGGCCGGCGGGCTGCCGGACACGAGCACGTTCCCGCCCGACACGTTCGCGGCGGTGGCCCAGCGGATCGCCGCGGAGTCGTGCGCGAAGGCCCTGCAATACGGGCCGACGGAGGGGCTCGCGGAGACCCGCGAGTGCATCGCCCAGGTGATGGCCGCGGAGGACATGCAGGTGGCGCCGGAGGACGTGCTCGTGACCACGGGCGGCCAGCAGGTGATCGACCTGGTGGCAAAGACGCTGATCGACCCCGGCGACGTGGTGCTCGCGGAGGGACCGACCTACCCGGGCGCGGTGCCCGTCTTCTCGGCTTACCAGGCCGAGGTGATCCAGATCGAGATGGACGCCCAGGGCATGCGGGTGGACCTGCTCGAGCAAACACTCGACCGGCTCGAGCGGCGGCCCAAGTTCATCTACACGGTGCCGACCTTCCAGAACCCGGGCGGCATGACGATGTCGCTCGCACGCCGGCGCCGGCTCGTCGAGCTCGCCCACGAGCGCGAGCTGCTCGTGCTGGAGGACAACCCCTACGGCCTGCTGCGCTACGAGGGCGACCCGCTGCCGCCCCTGTATGCGCTCGATCGTGGCGTCTTTGTCATGTACCTCGGCACCTTCTCGAAGATCCTCTCGCCGGGAATCCGACTCGGCTGGGTGGCGGCGCCGGCGCCGGTGCTCGAGAAGCTGAACCTCGGCAAGCAGGGCACCGACCTCTGCACCTCCACCCTCTCCCAGCTGATGGTGCAGGCGTACTTCGAGCGCGGCAACTGGCGCGACTACGTGGGCTCGCTCGTGGACGTCTATCGCACGCGCCGCGACACGATGCTCGACGCGCTGGCGGAGCATTTCCCGCCGCAGGCCGAATGGACGCGGCCCTCCGGCGGCCTGTTCGTCTGGGCCACCCTGCCCGACTTCATCGACACCACCGACCTGCTGGCCCGCGCCCTGCGCGACAACGTCGCCTTCGTGCCGGGCGAGGCCGCCTACCTCGACGGGCGCGGGCGCTCCTCGATGCGTCTGAACTTCTCGGCCTCGCCGGAGGACGCGATCCGCGAAGGGATCCGCCGCATCGGCGAGGTCGTGACCGAGCAGGTTCAGCTCTACGGCACGCTCACGGGCGAGGTCGAGGCGCCGGCCGGCGGCAAGCTGCTGCGAATGCCGCCGCCCGCCGAGCGCGAGCGCCGTGCCCGGGGCTCCTGAGGTGAGCAGGGTCGCCGTCCTGAAGGGCGGGCGCTCGCTGGAGCGGCAGGTGTCGCTGCGCTCGGGCGCCCGGGTCGAGGACGCGCTCGACCGGCTCGGCCACGAGGTGGTCCCGATCGACGCCGGCGTGGACCTGATCCGGCGCCTGCGCGAGGCCGGGCCCGACGTCGCCTTCATCGCGATGCACGGCCGCGACGGCGAGGACGGAACGGTCCAGGAGCTGCTCGAGATCCTGGGCATCCCCTACACCGGCTCGGGCGTGCTCGCCTGCGCCCGGTCGATGGACAAGGTGCTCGCCAAGCACCTGATGATCGAGGCCGGGATCCCCACGCCCGAGTTCTTCGCCTTCAACCAGGCCGCGTTCCGCGAGCTGGGCGCCGCCGAGGCGTTGCCGGCGATCGAGGAGCGCCTCGACTTCCCGATCGTGGTCAAGCCCTCGAGCCAGGGGTCGGCACTCGGGATCAAGTTCGCCCGTACCGCGGCCGACGTGCCGGCCGCGCTGGTCGCCGCCTTCTCCTACGACTCGCGCGTGCTGCTCGAGCGTCACGTGGACGGCCGCGACCTCGCCGTCTCGATCCTGGACGGCCGGCCGCTCCCGGTGGTCGAGGCGGTGCCGCGCGAGGAGGAGTTCTACGACTTCGAGGCCCGCTACGAGATCGGCCGCACCGACTTCGTGTGCCCGGCCGAGCTGCCCGAGGGAGTTGGCGAGCGGGCGCAGGAGCTGGCGCTTCGCACCTACGCCCTGCTGGGCTGTGCGGCGTTCGCGCGTGTCGATCTGATGGTCGACGCCGAGGGCGAGCTGACCGTGCTCGAGACCAACGTCATCCCGGGACTGACCGAGACCAGCCTGCTGCCCCAGGCGGCCGAGGCCGCCGGCATCGGCTTCGACGAGCTCGTGGGGAGAATTCTCGAGTTGGCGCCTGCCGGTGCGCGCTACTGATCCTCGCCGCTGGCGAAGTCCTCCGGCGTGACGTTGTCGAGGAAGTCCTTGAACTTCTCGACGACCTCCTCGGTGTCCTCGACCTCGTGCTCGAACTCGATCGCGGACTCGGAGATCACGTCCTCGGCGGCGAAGATCGGGGCGCCCGTGCGCACGGCCAGCGCGAGCGCATCCGAGGGCCGCGAGTCAATCGGAATCTCACGGCCGTTCAGCTGGAGGGTCACCTCGGCGTAGAACGTGTTCTCACGCAGCTCGGTGACCGCGACCCGCGAGCAGCTCACCTCGAGCTCGGACAGCATCTCGCTGATCAGGTCGTGCGTCATCGGGCGCGGCGTATTGGCTCCCTGGAGCTTCATCAGGATCGCGGCCGCCTCGGGGTGGCCGATCCAGATCGGGAGGAACTTGTTGCCCTCACGCGTCTTCAGGAGCACGATCGGCTGCTTGCCGACCATGTCGAAGCTCACGCCGTAAATCACCATCTCCTGCATCTGCTCGACAGTCTAGACCGGGAGCGAAACACGACCGCCCTCTCGCAAACGACGGGAGCCCCCGCCTTGACGGGGGCTCCGGCACTCGCCTGTTCGAGGTTCGGAGTGGGCGATCCTGGACTCGAACCAGGGACCTCGTCCTTATCAGAGACGCGCTCTAACCGGCTGAGCTAATCGCCCGCGCCGGCCGATTGTAGCGGTGCCCCGAGGCTCGGCTGAGCCTGGATCCGCCGAGGCCTGGCGAGTGTTTCCGCGCCGGAGGCCGAGGCGGTGGATCCAGGCTCAGGCGGCCCGGCGCAGGGGTGCGCGCAGGATTCGCTCGGCCAGCTCGACCGCCTCCGCGGGGGTGTCGAACTCGAGCTCGGCCCGGCAGCCCTCCCCCCTCGCCCTGACCCGGACGTCGCGGCCGAGCGCCGCCGAGAGCGCGTCCTCGGCGGCCGCGAGCGCCTCCGCGAGGTCGGGCTGGACCACCGCCCGCGGGCGCGGCGGCTCCGTGCTCCCGGTCTCCGCCTCGCGCGCGCGTCGCTCGGTCTCGCGCACCGACCAGGCGCCGTCGCGGGCGGCGAACGCGAGCTGCCGTCTCGTGGCGTGGTCCTTGCAGAGGAGGATCGCCCGCCCGTGGCCCTCGCTGAGCTCGCCCGTCTCGATCAGCTCGAGCGCCTGATCGGGCAGCTCGAGCAGGCGGATCAGGTTGGAGATCGCAACCCGGCTCCGCCCCACGCGGCGCCCGACCTCCTCCTTCGTGAGCCCGAGGTCGTCGACCAGCATCGCGCAGGCGCGGGCCTCCTCGATCGCGTTCAGGTCGACCCGCGCCATGTTCTCCGCGAGGGCGAGGTCGAGGCGCTCCCAGTCGTCCGCCTCGCGCACGACCGCCGGGATGGACTCGAGCTCAGCGATCCGTGCCGCGCGCAGGCGCCGCTCGCCTGCCACGAGCTCGTAGTCGCCGCCCGGCAACGCGCGCACCACGATCGGCTGGAGCAACCCGCGCGCGCGGATCGACTCCGCTAGCTCCGCCAGCGCCGACTCGTCGAACGCCCGCCGCGGCTGGCGGGGATTGGGCTTGACCAGCTCGACGGGCAGCTCGCGCAGGCCCTCCTCCCCCTTCGCTCCCCGGGGCAGGATCGCCGCGAGGCCACGACCCATCCCGAGCCGGTCCTCAGGCACGGGCGGCCACCTCCTTCGCGAGCTTCAGGTAGGCGACCGAGCCGGCGCTCTGGGGCGCATGCCGCAGCACCGGCAGGCCGAAGCTCGGAGCCTCGCCGAGCCGCACGCTGCGGGGCACCACGGTGTCGAAAACGAGCTCGGGGAAGTGCTCGCGCAGCTCGCGCTCGACGTCGCGCGCGAGCCGCGTACGGCCGTCGTGCATCGTCAGGATCATCCCCGCGACGGTCAGGCGCGGGTTGAGCTCCTGGCGGATCAGGGAGAGCGTGTCGAGCAGCTGGGCGAGGCCCTCGAGGGCGAAGTACTCCGTCTGCACCGGGACGATCACCTTGTCCGCGGCCACGAGCGCATTGACGGTGAGCGGGCCCAGCGACGGCGGACAGTCGAGCAACGTGAGCAGGTAGCGCTCGCGCACGCCGCCGAGCCGGCCGCGCAGGATCGACTCCGAGCCGGCGATCCGCGGCAGCTCGACGTTCGCCCCCGCAAGTTCGGGCGTAGACGAAACCGCGTCGAGCCGCTCGTGGCCGCTCGGGATCGCGGCGCCCGCGAGCGTGAGCTCCCCCGCCAGGCAGTCGTAGACGTTGGGGGAGCCGTCCTTGGGCAGGCCGAGCGCAACCGTGGCGTTGCACTGCGGATCGAGGTCGACGAGCAGGGTCGGATAGCCCGCGTCCGCGATGCTCGCGGCGAGGTTGACGGCGGTGGTGGTCTTACCCACCCCACCCTTCTGGTTGGCGATCGCGACGACGCTGCCCATCGGGTTGGACGCTACGGCGGCGGTCGGTCGGAATGGCGCCCACTTCCCGCCGTCTCCCGTCATTCGCCGGTTCGGCTCCGAACCCTCCTCAGCCGAGCGGCCGCTTGCGCGCCATCCCCGGGCGCCGCGGGAAGCCCTCCGGCGTCGGCGCCAGCTTGCGAAAGACGTGCAGGTGGTGATCGCGCGCGCCCTCGAAGGGCGTGACCGCGACAACTGACTCGACTGCCAGGCCAAGACGCTCCGCGGCCTGCGCTCCACCCGCCTCCTCTTCGGCGGAGCGGCGGCCCTTCCAGGCGACGAGCCGGCCGTCACGGATCAGGAGCGGCGCCGCGTACTCGCACAGCACCGGCAGCGAGGCGAGCGCGCGGGCGGTCACGAGGTCGTACGCCTCTGCGCCGCCGCCGAGCGCCGGCGGGCGCCCGCCCCACTCCTCGGCGCGCGCCGTGACCGCGCGGGCGTTCGCGATCTCCGCCTCCCGTGCCAGGCGCTCGATCAGCGCGGCCTTGCGCCCGGCCGACTCGATGAGGTCGACACGCGCCCGGGGCAGCGCGATCGCCAGGGCGAGACCGGGGAAGCCGGCGCCGGCCCCGAGGTCGGCTACCCGCCGCGCGCCGGCGACGCCGGGCAGCTCGAGCGCGCTCAGCGAGTCGGCCACGTGCACGTCGAGGGCGGCCTGTGGGTCGCTCACGGTGGTGTGCGGGTCCGGCTCGGCCGCCAACGCGCTCAGGAGACGCTCCAGCTGAAGGCGGGCGCCGGCGGACAGCCGGTGGCGGCTCGCCAGCGTCTCGAGCGTGGAGCGAAACCGTGCGCAGCCGGCCGAGCCGGCTGCTTGCTGCCGACGCGTTTCCCGTGAAACGCCCAGCGGGCGCTACTCCCGGTAGCTCGGGGCCGGCGACACCACGAGCCGGCGGTCGGGCTCGTCGCCCTCGCTATGCGTCTCCACGTCGCCCCGCTCGCTGAGGTAGGTGTGCACCACCTTGCGCTCCGTCGCGCGCATCGGCTCGAGCTCCACGGCCCGCTCGAAGCGGATCGCCTCGGCGGCGGCCCGGTCGGCCATCCGGTGGAGCGCGTGCTCGCGGCGCTCGCGGTAGCCGGCGGCGTCGACCACCACCTGCTTTCGCTCGCCGGAGCCGAGGAACGCGGCGCGGAACGCGATGTGCTGGAGCGCGTCGATGGTCGACCCGTGCTTGCCGATCAGCAGGCCGAGCTCCTCGCCGTTCACCGTCGCCCGGATCTCGTCGTCACGTTCGTCGACGTCCACCGTGGCGCGCAGGCCGAGCGCGTGCACGACGCGCGCCACGATCGCCCGTACGCGCTCCGCGGGCTCCTCCGGGATCGACTCGGCGACGGCGCGCCAGGTCTCGACATCGACCTCCGCGCGCACGCGCGCGAGGCCACCCGACCCGCCCTCGCCCGGCTCCTCGGTGACGTCGAAACGCACGCACTCGGCGTTGATGCCGGGGAAGCGCGGCTCGAGCGCCTTCATCGCGGCCCACTTCGCCTCGCCCAGGGTCTCGCCCTGCGCCTCGGCCCAGAGCTCCTCGGGGCGCGGCTCCTCGCTCACGGACATGGTCGCGGCACGCTCAGCGCCGCCGTCCGGAGCGCTTCTTCTTCTTGCGCGGCGAGGCCGGCGGAGGCTTGGCCGGCCCGCCGTTGCCGCCCGTGGGCGCGCCCGCCTTCGCCTTCGACCTGCCCTTCGTCTTCGCGGGCGCCGCGTCGCCGTCCGCGACCGCCGCCGCTGCCGCCGGCGCCGGCTTCCCCCGCGCGGGCGCCGACTTGGCCTTCTGGTCCTCCTCGGCCTCTCGGTCGAGCACCGGCTTCGGGTACAGCTTCCTCACCAGCAGCTGCTGCCCGATCGTCCACACGTTGGTGGTGATCCAGTAGAGGATCAGCCCCGCCTCGAAGTTGATGATGAAGATGACGAAGACGAACGGCAGCGCGAGCATGATGCGCCGCTGCATCGGGTCCGCGCTGATCGCCGTGACCGCGCTGGCCGCGAGCTGGGTGCCGACGTAGAGGACGATGAGCACGCCCAGCAGCACCGGGTCGGTGACCTTGGCCGCGAGGTCGTCGATCGGGAAGAAGCCCGGGTTCGCGGCGATGTCCTCCTGGAAGGAGTCGGAGCGCAGCAGGTAGAACAGCGAGATGAAGAACGGGACCTGGAGCAGCAGCGGCAGGCAGGAGCCGAGCGGGTTGACCTTCTCCTGCTGGTAGAAGGCCATGACCTCCTGCTGCATGCGCTGCTTGTCGTCCTTGTAGCGCTCCTGGATCTTCTTGATCTCGGGCTGCAGCGTCTGGAGGCGCTGCATCGACTTCACGCCCTTGAAGGTGAGCGGCAGGATCACGATGCGGACCGTGAAGGTCAGCAGGATGATGGACCAGCCCCAGGAGTTCGGGCCGTCGCCGATCACGCCGTGCCAGAACTCGAGCACCCACTCGCAGGCGTCGATGAGAGGCTGAAGGACGTTGGCGATGAACATGGGTCAGGCCTGGGGGCGTGGGCGGAACAGCTTCTGGTCCTCCACGTAATCGACTCCGCCGTGACTCCAGGGGTTGCAGCGCAGCAACCGCCAGGCGGCGAGGACGACGCCCCGCAGCACACCGTAGCGACGCACGGCGTCCACGGCGTACTGGGAGCAGGTGGGATGGTACTTACAGCGCGCGGGCAGGGCCGGCGAGATGGCCCGCTGATAGAGGCGGACCGGGGCCAGCAGGACGGTCCGCAGCGCGGTCACCGGTTCGGCTCCTCGCCGGCGAGGCCGGCTTCCGTCAACACCGCTCGGAGCGCCTCCTCGACAGCCTGCTCACTGCCCTCGCGCGCCAGCTCCCCCGCCGCGGGCCGGGCGACGATCACGAAGTCGTGGCTGTCGCTCAGGCCGTCGGCGCTCGCCCAGAAGGCGTCTCGCAGGAGGCGCTTCATGCGGTTGCGCTCGACCGCGCCGCCCAGCTTGCGCCCCACCGAGACTCCGAGCCGCGGCTCGCGATCCTCGTCGGCACGCGGGAACACGTACACGACCAGATAGCGACTGGCATGCGAGCGGCCCTCGCGGTAGACGCGCTCGAACTCGCCGCTGCGCGACAGCCTGCGGCGCTTCCGGCGCGCGCGGTCGGCCATGGCGCTAGGGCGTGAGCCGCTTGCGGCCCTTGTCCCGGCGGCGCTTCAGCAGCCTCCGGCCGGCGCGAGAGCTCATCCGAGCACGGAATCCGTGGGTGCGAGCGCGCTTGCGCTTCTTCGGCTGGTAGGTCCGCTTCATCGGGACAGCCAGGGTACAAGATCGCTCGTCCGCCGCCCGTCGATTTCGTGTCGACAACGTCGGAAACGCTTTTCTCGCGTTTTGCGAGGGGCCCCCCGGTGGGCCGGCTCACCCTCCGGAACGCAGGTGTAGACTCGCTTCGCCGAGGGTCTTTCGAGCCGCAGGCCGGCGTCGCCCTCCCTTTCCCACCAGCCTTCATCCGGACCCCGAGGAGGGTCGCGACTTCCTGTGCCTGCACAGCTCGACCAGCTTTGGGACGACATCCGCGAGGAGCTCCGCCGCGACACCCCGGACTTCAAGTTCCACATCTGGCTCGAGCCGCTCGAGCTGGCCGGCCTCGAGGGCCGCACGCTCTACGTGCGCGCGCCGGAGCACATCCGCACCTCAGTCTCCGAGCGCTACCTGCCGCTGCTGCGACGCGCCGCGGCGAGCACCTTCGACTCGCGCGCGACCGTCGAGATCGTGGGAGCGGACTGGACGGCGCCGCCGGCCACGGACGGCGCCCAGGCGGCAGGCGCGGTGGCGCGGGGCCCCGACGGCCCGCGGGGGCGCTGAACCCGAAGTACACCTTCGAGCAATTCGTGATCGGCGAGGGGAACCACTTCGCGCACGCCGCCGCGCTGGCGGTCGCCGAGCTCCCGGGCCACTCATACAACCCGCTCTTCCTGATCGGATCGCCGGGGATCGGCAAGACCCACCTGCTGCACGCGATCGGGAACTACGTCCAGCGCTTCGGCGGCGGCCTGCAGGTCCGCTACGCGACGATCGAGGAGTTCACGGCGGAGTTCGTCGATGCGGTGCGGACCCGCCGGACCTCCGCGTTCAAGGAGGGATTCCGCAGCGCGGACGTCCTCCTCATCGACGACGTGCAGTTCCTCGCCGGCCGCACGAAGACCCGCGAGGAGTTCTTCCACACCTTCAACGCGCTGCTCGACAACGGTCGCCAGCTCGTGATGACATCCGACCGCCGCCCCGAGGAGATCCCGGAGCTCGAGGAGCGGCTGATCGAGCGCTTTCGCGCCGGGCTCGTGGTCGAGCTGGATCGGCCCGGCATGGCCGTGCGGCGGGCGATCCTCACCACCCGCGCCCGCCTCGACGGGGTGGACGTCACACCCGAGGTGGTCGACGAGATCGCGGCGCGCGTGGCCACCAGCGTCCGCGCACTCGAGGGGGCGCTGATACGGGTGGTGGCATACGCCTCGTTGAAGGGCGAACCACCCACCCCGGATCTCGTGCGACACGTTCTGCGGCGGCTCGGGGAGGACAGTGGGAGCGAAACCTGCGGGATCCCGGAGATCCTGGACGCCACGGCTCAGGAGTTCGGGGTGGAACGAGAGGCCCTGCTGGCGCGCGACCGCCGGCCCGCTGTGGCGAGCGCTCGTCACGTCGCGATGTTCCTCGCACGCGAGCTGACTGACCACAACCTCACGGAGATCGGCGGCGGCATGGGCGGGCGCAAGCACGCAACGGTGCTCCACGCGCTCGACCGCGTTGGCGCCGCGATGCGCACCGACCCAGCACTCCAGAGCGCTGTCGACAACCTCCGCCGCCAGCTCGGGCGCTCCTCGTAATGACCGGCTCGACTGGAAGAATCCACAGCTCCCCGACAGGCCGCAGCCCGCTCCGGAGGCGGCTTCCAGCCCGATGTCGACGTCTCAACACCGCCAAACACCTCAAGAGAGAGATAGGTAGCTCGAGTTGAAGCTCACCGTTTCACGGGAAACGTTCCTTGCCAGTCTCGGCATCGCTGTCCGTGGTGCGTCCACCCGCAGCGCGATCCAGACCTTGGCAGGTGTGTTGCTGCGCGTCGATGAGGGCAAGGCGGAGCTCCAGGCAACGGACATGGAGCTCGGTGTTCGTGTGGCGCTCGAGCCGAGAGATGCCTCGCCGGGCCAAGCCGTCATCCCCGGTCGGTTGCTGCTCGACGTGGTTCGGTCCCTGCCGAAGGACGAACTGACGCTCGAGTACCGAAGCTCCCAGCAGGACGTGGAGGTGATCTCCGGTCCGGCCAAATTCCATCTGCGCACGCTTCCAGCCCGAGGACTTTCCGTCGCTGCCGGAGCTTCCGAGCGAGGGTGTGCTCACGATGCCCGCGGGAGCGTTCGTGGACACCATCGGGCGTGTGGCGCGGGCGGCCTCACGTGACGAGACGCGTCCGCACCTGACCGGCGTGCTCGTGACCGCGGAGGGCAGCGACCTGCGAATGGTGGCCACCGACTCGTACCGGCTGAGCGTCAAGGAGACCGGCCTCGAGGCCGAGCTGGGCGGCGCGCTCGAGGCGAACGTGCCGGCCCGCACGCTGCAGGAGCTTGGGCGGATCGCGTCCGCCGGCGGAGCGGACACAATCGCCGTCGCCGCGCTCGAGAACCAGGTGGTGTTCGCGGTCGAGGACGTGGTGCTGTCCTCGCGCCTCGTCGAGGGCCGCTTCCCGAACTACCAGCAGCTGCTTCCCGAGTCGTACGAGCACGAGTTGAAGGTGAGTCGGGACGAGCTGCTGGACGTGGTGCGCCGCGTCGGCCTCCTGGCTCAGAAGAACGCCCCGCTTCGCCTGCGCTTCTCGGAGGGTGCGCTCGACGTGTCCGCGCAGACGCCCGACGTGGGCGAGGCGAGCGAGTCGCTGCCGATCGCGTTCGCCGGCGAGACGCTCGAGATCGGCTTCAACCCCGAGTTCTTCCGCGACGGCCTGGAGAGCGCGGAGTCGGACGAGCTCACGCTCAAGCTGATCAGTCCGCTGCGGCCCGGCCTGATCGAGTCGGGCGGCGACGCCGGCGGCTTCCGCTACCTCGTCATGCCGATTCGCCTCAACGTCTGACGCGTCATGGTGCGGGTCACGCGCATCGAGCTGCGCGACTTCCGCAACTACGAGGCGGCGACATTCGAGCCGTCCGCGGGCCTGACGGTCGTCGCCGGGCCCAACGGCGCGGGCAAGACCAACCTGCTCGAGGCGCTCTACTTCGGCTGCACCGCGCGCTCCTGCCGCACCTCCAACGAGCGCGAGCTGGTGCGCCGCGGCGCGTCGGTCACCCGGGTGGCGCTCGACACGGCGACCAGCGAGGGAGAGCACCGCATCGAGGTCGGCTTCGAGCCGGGCGAGCCCAAGCGCCTGCGCGTGGACGACAACCCCGTCGACAGCCTGACCCTCACGGCGGCGCGGCCGCTCGTGAGCGTGTTCCTGCCGGAGCGCCTCGAGCTCGTGAAGGGCGCGCCCTCCGGGCGCCGGGCGCATCTCGACCGGCTGGTGGCGGCGCTGTGGCCGGCTCGGGCGGAGACGCGGGCTGCCTACTCGCGCGCACTTGCGCAGCGCAACGCGCTGCTGCTGCGGGTTCGCTCCGGCACGTCCGATCCCGGCGCGCTCGACGCCTGGGACGTGGAGCTGGCCCGGCAGGGGATCCGCCTCATGGCGGACCGCGACGAGGCGGTGTCGGGCCTCGCAGCACCCTTCAGCCGTCTCGCGGCCGCCCTCGGCCTGCCGGGCGAGGCCGAGCTCCGCTACCGGCCCCGGTCGAGAGCGACCGACGCCGATGGGCTCGCGGGAGAGCTCGGCGAGCGCCGCGGCGCCGACCTCGAGCGCGGCTTCAGCGCCCACGGCCCCCACCGCGACGAGCTCCAGCTGCTGCTCGGCGGCGCTCCGCTGCGGGCGTACGGCTCGCAGGGCCAGCAGCGCGCGGCCCTGCTCGCGCTCCTGTTTGCCGAGCGCACGCTCCTGGGCGAGCGTCGCGCGGGAGAGCCGCTGATGCTGCTCGACGACGTGATGTCGGAGCTCGACGCGGAGCGCCGCGAGCTCCTGGCCGAGCTGCTGCGCTCGGGCGGCCAGGCGGTGGTCACGACGACCGAGCCGGAGCACGTGCCGGGTGCGGCGCTCAGCGCCGGCGAGCTGGTGCGAGTTGAGGAGCGGGACCATCGGGGGCGATCGGCGCGCGGTGGCCGCGTGAGGCGGCCCGCCCCGCGGCCACTCGAGCTCGCCCTCGGGCGCGTGCTGGCGCGCGCGGAGCCGGCCACGCTGCTCGCGCGCGCACAGAGCGCCTGGCCGAGCGTGGCGGGGGCGACGCTCGCCGCGAGCACCCGGCCGGTGGGCGAGCGCGACGGCGCGATCACCGTGGCCTGCGACTCCGCCGTGTGGGCCCAGGAGCTCGAGCTGCTCGCCGGTGAGCTGCTGCCGCGGCTCAACGACGCGCTCGGGTCCGGCGGCGGCGCGCAGGCCGCCCGGCTGCGCTTCGTCGTGGGTTCGGGGGCGAACCGTGGCTGAAAGGCGCTCGGCGGAGCGTTCAGTGGCCGCTTTTTCTGCGATTTGCGGGCATTTTGTAACACTCAGGGGCGCCGGAACAGGGGCTCCGCCTGCTAGTATTCGAGCAGTCTTATGTACCTCCCCCGGCCCGTGTGGAAGGTTCGCGGCGCCGGGGTTTTTCGTGGTCGAAGCAGTGGCCCCGTGATGCGGGCCGCTCGATGGAAGGAACGGCTTGGCGAAAGAGCCCCAGGACGGCGATAGGCCTCAGAGCGACAACGCGGCGGAGCGTCCCGCCGAGACCGGCGCTGCCCCCGATACGGGGGACGCCGCGCACCTATGGCGCCCAGGACATCACCGTGCTCGAGGGCCTCGAGGCCGTTCGCAAGCGGCCCGGGATGTACATCGGGTCGACGGGCCTGCGCGGCCTGCATCACCTGATCTACGAGGTTGTCGACAACTCGGTCGACGAGGCGCTCGCCGGCGAGGCCGACGAGCTCGAGGTGGTGATCCACCCGGACATCAGCGTCACGGTCAGCGACAACGGCCGCGGCATCCCGGTCGAGGTGATGGAGAAGGAGGGCCGCCCCGCGGCCGAGGTCGTGCTCACAGTGCTCCACGCGGGCGGCAAGTTCGGCGACGGCGGCGGCTACAAGGTCTCGGGTGGTCTGCACGGCGTGGGCGTGTCCGTGGTCAACGCGCTCTCCGAGTACCTCCACCTCACGATCTGGCGGGACGGCCACGAGCATCGCCAGTCCTACGAGCGCGGCGAGCCCGGCGGGCCGCTCGAGAAGGGCGCGGCGACCGACCGCCGCGGGACCAGCATCACCTTCATGCCGGACCTCGAGATCTTCGAGACGATCGACTACGACCGCACCGTCCTCGAGCAGCGCTTCCGCGAGATGGCGTTCCTCACCAAGGGCCTCAAGATCAACTTCCGGGACGAGCGCGGCGAGAGCTTCGAGACGAGCTTCCAGTACGACGGCGGCATCGTCGACTTCGTCAAGTACCTGCACAGCCAGGGCACCCGCGAGGCGCTGCACAAGAAGATCGTCTACGTCGAGGAGTCGAGCGACATCGGCGAGGTCGAGGTCGCGATGCAGTGGAACAACTCCTACCAGGAGGCCCTGCTCTCCTTCGCCAACAACATCAACACCCACGAGGGCGGCACGCACCTGTCCGGCTTCCGCTCGGCGCTCACGCGCACGATCAACGCGTACGCGCGTCAGAAGGGGGAGCTCAAGGAGAAGGACGCCAACCTCCAGGGCGAGGACATCCGCGAGGGGCTCACGGCCATCATCTCGGTGAAGATCGCCGACCCTCAGTTCGAGGGCCAGACGAAGACGAAGCTCGGCAACCCGCCGGTCGAGGGCTTCGTGCAGGCGGCGATCAACAAGGGGCTCTCGGAGTTCCTCGAGGAGAACCCCACCGACGCCAACCAGGTCATCCGCAAGGCCGTGGCCGCCCAGCGCGCGCGTGAGGCGGCGCGCAAGGCCCGTGACCTCACCCGGCGCAAGTCCGCGCTCGAGAACTCGAACCTCCCCGGCAAGCTCGCGGACTGCACGGTCCGCGACCCCGCCCTCACCGAGCTCTTCGTCGTCGAGGGCGACTCCGCCGGAGGCTCGGCCAAGCAGGGCCGCGACCGGAACACCCAGGCGATCCTGCCGCTGCGCGGGAAGATCATCAACGTCGAGAAGAACCGGATCGACAAGGTCCTCTCGAACAAGGAGATCCAGGCGCTCATCACGGCGATCGGCACCGGCATCCGGGACGAGTTCGCCATCGAGCGAGCGCGCTACCACAAGGTGATCGTCATGACGGACGCCGATGTCGACGGCGCCCACATCCGCACCCTCGTGCTCACCTTCCTCTACAGGGAGATGAAGGACCTGATCGAGGCCGGCTACGTGTACATCGCGAAGCCGCCGCTCTACAAGATCAAGTCGGGCAGGCAGGACGTCTACATCGAGAAGGAGTCGGAGCTCGAGGAGATCCTGCTGCGCGACAAGCTCGAGACGCTGGACGTGACCGACCGCGACGGGCGCGCCTTCAACCTCACGCACGCGCGCTGGCAGAAGTACGGTCGGCTCCTCAAGCAGTACGAGGGCTGGGCCGCCTCGTTGCGGGCCGACTGGGGCCACGACCCGATCACCTTCTTGGAGGAGTCGACGATCCTGGACGAGGGCGCCGCCGATCCGGAGGCCGTGATCGCGCTCCTGCGCGGCGACGATCCGGAGAGCGAGCCGTACATCACCGAGCTCGTCGACGAGACGGAGGCGGAGCTGGTGGCGAAGGTCGTCGAGCGCAAGACGGGAACCGCGAAGACCTACCGGCTCGCGCGCTCGCTGTTCGGCACACCGGCCTACGGTCGCTTCGTCGAGACCCACAAGGAGCTGGAGGCGCTCGCCGGCACCCCGCCCTTCCACGTGGTCCTCGGCAAGAAGGAGGGCGACGCGCTCTCCTTCGAGGAGCTGCGCGCGCGTGTGCTCCAGATCTGCCGGGACGGCGTCCCGCTCCAGCGCTTCAAGGGCCTCGGCGAGATGAACTACGACCAGCTCTTCGACACGACGATGGACCCCGAGTCGCGCACGCTGCAGCTCGTGACGATCGACGACGCCAGCGCCGCGGACCAGATCTTCTCGATGCTGATGGGCGACAACGTCGAGCCGCGGCGGGAGTTCATCGAGAACCACGCCCGCGAAGCCACGAACCTGGATGTCTAGCTAGGGGGCTGCCGTGAGCATCGACCAGCTGACAGGCGGGAACATCGAGCCGCGCGGGCTCGAGGAGGAGATGCGCTCCTCGTACCTCGACTACGCGATGAGCGTGATCGTGGGCCGGGCGCTGCCGGACGTGCGCGACGGCCTCAAGCCGGTGCACCGGCGCGTGCTCTACACGATGTTCGAGAACGGCCTGCAGCCGAACCGGCCCTACCGCAAGTCGGCGACCGTCGTCGGCGACGTGATGGGCCGCTACCACCCGCACGGGGACTCGCCGATCTACGACACGCTCGTGCGTCTCGCGCAGAACTTCGCGATGCGCTACCCGCTGGTGGACCCGCAGGGCAACTTCGGCTCGATCGACAGCGACCCAGCGGCCGCCTACCGCTACACGGAGGCGCGTCTCACGCGGCTCGCCACGGAGATGCTGCGCGACATCGACGCGGACACCGTCGACTTCAGCCCCAACTACGACGAGTCGCGCCAGGAGCCGGTCGTCCTGCCCGCCCGCTTCCCCAACCTGCTGGTGAACGGCTCGTCCGGCATCGCGGTCGGCATGGCCACGAATATCCCGCCGCACAACCTGCGCGAGACGATCGACGCCACGGTGGCCTACATCGACGATCCGGCGATCGAGCTCGACGGGCTGATGAAGGAGCTCAAGGGGCCCGACTTCCCCACCGGGGGGATCATCGTCGGACGCTCGGGCATCCGGGACGCCTACGAGACGGGCCGCGGACGGGTCGTGCTGCGCGGCCGGGCGCATATCGAGCCGCTGCGCCAGGGCAAGGAGGCGATCGTCGTCACCGAGATGCCCTACCAGGTGATGAAGGGCGGCGAGTCGGGCGGGCTGATCCAGAAGATCAAGGAGACGGTCGAGGCCGGCCGCATCAAGGAGATCGCCGACGTCTTCGACTACTCGAACAAGGACGGCATCCGGCTCGTGATCGAGCTGAAGCGCGGCGCCAACCCGAAGATCATCCTCAACAAGCTCTACAAGCACACCCCGCTCCAGACGACCTTCGGCGTCAACATGGTCGCGCTCGTCGACGGCGTGCCGCGGACGCTCGGCCTGCTGCCGGTGATCCGCAACTACGTCGATCACCAGCGCGACGTGATCGTGCGGCGGACCAAGTTCGAGCTGCGCGAGAAGGAGGCTCGCCTTCACATACTCGAGGGCCTTCTCGTCGCGATCGCCAACATCGACGAGGTCATCGAGCTGATCCGCGGGTCACGCGACCCGGACACGGCGCGCGCCGGCTTGATCGAGCGCTTCGAGCTCACCCGGATCCAGGCGCAGGCGATTCTGGACCTCCGCCTGCAGCGCCTGACCGCCCTCCAGACGGACGAGATCAAGACCGAGCACGGTGACGTGGTCGAGCGGATCCGCGAGCTGCGCGACCTGCTCGGCGACGAGGCGAGGGTCATGGGGGTGATCAAGGAGGAGCTGACCGAGATTCGCGACCGCTACGGGGACGAGCGGCGCACGGAGATCACCCACTCCGAGGACGAGATCGACATCGAGGACCTGATCGCCGACCAGCAGATGGTCATCTCGATCACCCACTCCGGCTACATCAAGACCCTGCCGCTCGCCACCTATCGACAGCAGCGTCGCGGCGGCCTGGGCGTGATGGGCATGGAGATGAAGGACGAGGACTACATCGAGCACCTCTTCGTCAGCTCGACGCACGACTACCTGCTCTTCTTCACGAACCGCGGGAAGGTCTACCGCGAGAAGGTCTACGACCTGCCCGAGGCGTCGCGGACGGCCAAGGGCCGCGCGCTCGTGAACGTGCTGCCGCTGCGCGACGGACGAGCGGGTCCAGGCGGTGCTGTCCACGCGCGACTTCAAGGAGGGGCGCTACCTCGTCTTCGCCACCCGCCAGGGGATGGTCAAGAAGACGGAGTTCCTCGCCTACAACACGCCGATCAAGGCGGACGGCATCATCGCGATCAAGATCCGCGACGACGACGAGCTCGTCGCCGTGCGCCGCACGAGCGGAGACGACGACATCATCATGGTCTCCCGCTCAGGGCAGGCCGCGCGCTTCAGCGAGGACCAGGTGCGGGCGATGGGCCGCGACACGGCCGGCGTGCGCGGCATGAACGTCTCGCGCGGGGACAACCGGGTGCTGGCGATGGACGTCGTGCGTCCCGACACCGAGCTGCTGGTGGTCACCGAGAACGGCTACGGCAAGCGCACGGCCATGGAGGAGTACCCGGTCAAGGGCCGCGGCACGATGGGCGTGAAGACGATCGGTCTGACGGAGAAGAAGGGCGGCGTGGCCGGCGCCCTGATCGTGCGCGAGCACTACGACCTCGTCTTCATCTCCCAGAACGGCATGGTCCAGCGGACAGGCGTCAGGGGCATCTCGAAGCAGGGCAGGCCGGCTCAGGGCGTGCGGGTGATGAACCTGCGCGAGGACGACGTCGTGAGCGCCGTCGCCCTCGTGATGGAGACCACCACGGACACCGCGGCCCAGGTCGTCGTCGATGGGATCGCGACCGACGTGGTCGCGACCGACGGCCAGCCCGAGCCGACGGCCGGCCCGAGACCGACGGGGCCCGAGCCGACGGGAGCCCGACCTAAAGACGCGCTCGCCGCTGTCCTGACTTAGTCGGTTCCTGGCCGGAAAAGTCAGGACGGCAGCCCTCTTTCGTGGACTGTCACGGAACGCACGAGGGGCGCCCGTGCGGACGCCCCTCGCAGTGTGGTTGCTGGACTCGTCGTCGGCGCGAAGTACGGCGACCAGAGGGACCACTCCTGGTCCTTGCGACCGACGGTGTCTCGGGTTGGACTCCGCTAACCGCAGGGCCCAGCACCGGGTTTAGCGGCCGGACACCTCCAGGGTCCCAAGAATTCTGTCAGTCAAGCTCGGACCACCTCCTTTCCCTGGTAGCGCTATTGAAGCAGACCGGGGCGTCGGCTCGTAGCGTCTCTACGGAGTGGTCTCGGTCGTGTCGGTTCCGCCGCCGGCGGCCACCGCCTGCTCGAGCTCCTCGAGCTGGGTCTCGACCTCCTCGACGCGACCCGACAGACGTTCGATGCTGTCCGATGTGGCGCTCGCGTCGTCCTCGACCTTCTGGAGGCGGTCGTCCAGCTTGGTCAGGTCGTCGGAGCTCGGCAACTCGTCCAGCCGTCCCTCGAGGTCGTCCATCCGCTTGTTCAGATCGCGCTGGACGCGGGCCAGGTCGCCCGCCGCCTGCTCGTTCGCGGCCCGGCTCTCCGAGTCGTCGTTCGCGGCGATCAGTGCGATCACGGCAATCGCGGTGGCGGCCACGGCCCAGACGCCGGCCACGAGCAGCCAGCGCCGCAGGGTGCGCAGGTCGCCGACCCGGGCCGGCGCGTCATCGGGAGCAGGCACGGGATCGGGCGGAGCCGGTGGCCGCGGTTCGGGCGGATCCGGTTCCCTGGGGGGAACGCTCATCGCGCGAGCACGCGGTGCGTGCGAGCCTTCGTTCTCATCGCGCGAGCACGCGGTGCGTGCGAGCCTTCGTTCTCACCTGGTGTGGACCACGAGGTACTGCTCCCAGGCCGCCGGGATGCTCGGCGCCGCGACGTGGATGAAGATCGTCGGGTTGGGCGCCTTGGGCCGGCGGGCCGGCGTCATGCCGGTCTGCGTCGGCAGGCGATCGCCCTTGCGCCGGTTGCAGGGCGCGCAGCAGGTGACGATGTTCTCCCAGGTCGAGGGCCCGCCCTTGGAGCGCGGGATCACGTGGTCGACCGTGAGGTTGCCTCGCTCATGGCCGCAGTACTGGCAGGTCCAGCGGTCCCTGGCGAACACCGCGCGTCGGGTGATCTTGCGCCGGTGGGCGTCGCGCGGGATGCGCACGTAGCTGAGCAGCCGGATGACCACGGGCCGCGGCAAGGTCAGGCTCTCGGCGTGCAGCGCCCAGTCGCCCTTCTCGAGCACCTCGGCCCGGTTCTTCAGGATCAGGACGGCGGCGCGTCGCACCGTGCAGACGTTGATCGGCTCGTAGGACGCGTTCAGCACGAGCACCCGGCCGGACGAGGTGGCGCGCTGCGTGGGCCGGCCGGTCCCCGTCAGCGCGAGGGCAGGGCCTGGTTCCGAGTCACCCGCCTCGGTCTCGTAGGTGATCTCCGCCCGCGCTGCCACGGTCCGGTTCAGTGTACCCACGGTTTCCGGCGAACCCACGCGCTCAGCCGCTCAGCGGGGGTCGCGAGCACGCGGTGCGTGCGAGCCTTCGTTCTCAGCTCGAGGCGTAGGAGCCGAGCACCTGCAGCTCGTCCACATGGCCCGCCAGGGCGGCGAGCGCCTCGCTCACGGGCGGTCCCCCGGCGCCTCCCTCGATGTCGGCGAAGAACATGTAGTGGCCGAGGACGGTGCGTCGCGGCCGCGACTCGATCCGCGTGAGATTGACCCCGCGGGACGCGAGCTCGCCGAGCACCGCCACGAGCCAGCCGGGCGAGCGGTCCCCGCCCCCCCAGAAGACGACCGTGGTCTTGGCGGTCCGGACCCTCGGCGGCCACGGCATCCTCGGCGCGGGCGAGCCAGACGAAGCGGGTCGAGTTGTCGGGGTGGTCGCCGGCGTCGTCCACCAGCACCACGCAGCCGTAGAGCTCCGCCGCGAGCCGCGAGCCGAGCGCCGCCACGGAGTCGCCGGCGTCGCGCAGGGAGCGGACGGCGTCGGCGGTCGAGGCCGCCAGCACGCGCTCGGCGCCCGGCAGGCGCTCACGCAGGAAGCGAGCGCACTGCGCCGTCGCCTGAGGGTGTGAGACCACCCGTCGGACCGACTCGAGCGCCAGCTCGCGAGCGCGCCACGAGGCAGTGGCGGATCGGATGCACCACCTCGGACGCGATCCGAACGTCCGGCGCTTCGGTGGCCAGCGTGTCGAGGGTCACTGCCACGCTGCCCTCGAGCGCGTTCTCGATCGGCACCACCGCTCGCTCGACGTCGCCCCCCTGGACCGCCATCACGGCGTCGCGGATCGTCGGGCAGGGGACCTCGTCGACGACGCCCGGCGCCGAGGCGCGCAGGGCCTCCTCGCTATAGGTGCCCGCGGGGCCGAGGTAGCCGACCCTCACGGGCCGGCGGCCGGCGTGCCGGCCATCGCGGCGTCGACGGCCTCCTGCTCCTCGGGTGACAGCTCGAACTCGGGCGCTCCCTCGTGCACCTGCTTGACGTAGAAGCGCGCCTGGTCGCGGTGGAGGATCGAGGAGATCACGACGCCGGTGCGGCGCGAGTCGAGCAGCGCCAGGGTGCTCGACTGCTGTCCCGACAGCTCGTTCATCGCGTCGTAGCGGACGAGGGAGGTGTGGGCCACGCAGCCGTCCATCCGGCGCTCGGCGGCGCCGACCCGCTGCTCGAGTCCGGCCGCGGTTTCCTCAACCCAGTCGCGCAGCTGCACGAAGGCCTCGTGGACGCTGGCGGCATGCGTGACGAGGTCGCTCTCGCCGGTCGGGCCGAGCAGCGTGCGCTGGGCGGTGCGAATGCGGCGGACCTTGACGCTGAGCACTATCGCCCAGATGAGCGCGAGCGCGCCGACCGCCGCGCCGGCGAGCGCAACGATGCCCTGGGTGGTGCTCAGGTCGTCCACGGAGAGCCAGGGTACCGGCGGAGGAGCCGGCTACCTCGTGAAGATGGCGGTGAAGTCAGCCTCGTTGTTGTCGGTCATCTGCTCGCCGTCGACCGGCTCGACGACGACCTTGATCGGCACGTTCTGGCCGGTCGGGGGCTGCGCGCCCAGCGGGAGCGTGACGGTCTGCTGCTCGCCGACGGCGATCGTGTCGATCGACTCCTCCAGGTCGATTGCCTCGTCCCCCTCGCCGACCGTGACGCGCACGTTCACGTCCGTCTCGTTGTTCTCGCCCTGGTTGATCACCTGGACCTCGAAGGCCAGGTCCTCGGTGAGCGGCACGGTGGCTCCCGCGCCCGGGGTGAGCGCCACGCCGCCGAGCGAGACCGTGCCGAGCCCGTTGCCGTGCAGGCCGGGCGCGGCGTCGCCGGTGGCACCCGTGCCGCTGCGGATCCCCTCGATCTGGTCGGCCACGAAGCTCGGGTCGACCCACTGGATGTCCGGCAGGATCTCCAGCGCCCTGTCGCGCGGAAGCGCCACCTCGCCCTGAAGGTCCTCGGACTCGAGCGTCTGCTCCGTGCTCGGCTTCCAGCGACCCACGAGCAGCACGTCGCTCGCGGAGATGAACTGCATCACCTGCGCGATCTGGTCGGTGCTCTGGCGGCGCTCCTGGTCGGCGAGTGCGCCGGGCAGCTCGTCGGCCACGCGCGCGATCGAGTCGCGGCGCAGCTCGAGAGCGTCGATGAAGTAGTCCTGTGCGGTCGAGAGCTCGTCGGGCACGTCGAGGTCGCGCGCCTGGTCGACGGTGGTGGCCGACTCGACCCGCAGCCCGTTGACCGCGTTCTCGCGATCGATCGCCTCGTCCTGGTCGCCCGGCTCGCTCAGCAGGTTGAACAGGTTCTCGCCCTGAAGACGCGACTGCTGCGCCAGCTCGCTCGACTCGCGCACGTAGTCCTTGATGGCACTTTCCTTGCGCGCGTTCAGGCAGCCGCGGAAGCCCAAAACGAGCAGAATCAGCACAAGCAGCACGGCACCGCCAGCTAAGGTCCTCCGGACCATCAGCGTCTGGCGATCGGTGGAGGGGCCGCCTGGCGGCCGCCGCCGTGTGCGACGGGCTACGGGCTCGTCCGGTTCGTCGAGGAAGGACAGCAGAATCGCTCCTGGCGTGCGAAGGCGCCCATGGCGCTCGGGTGGGAGTATGAACGGAGGGCAGGACGCGCTCTTCGCAGACCGAAAACGAAACCTGGAATGAACCGTCTTAAGTTCAGCCTGAGCGAGGAGCCCGGGACCCTGCCACTCGGGTCCTCTGACCCTACCGAACGACTCCCGGGCGCCCCCGGCCCGCGACTCGTGCTCGGGCGCTACCGGCTCGAGCGCCGCCTCGGCGCAGGCGGCTTCGGCGTCGTCTGGCTGGCATGGGATGAGAAGCTCGAGCGCGAGGTCGCCGTCAAGGCCATCCCGCGCGAGCGCGGAACGGGCGAGGAGCGGGTGGAGCGCGAGGCGCGAGCGGCCGCACGACTCAGCCACCCGGCGATCGTCGCGATCTACGAGCTGGCCGCCGACAGCGACGACGTCTACCTCGTCTCCGAGCTCGTTCGGGGCCGAACGCTGGCCGAGCTCCTGCGGGCGGGGGCGATCGCCGACCGCGACGTGGCCCGTATCGGCGCCGCCCTGTGCGAGGCGCTCGAGCACGCGCATGCGCGGGGGGTGATCCACCGCGACGTGAAGCCGCAGAACGTCATGGTCGTGGCCGAGCCGGCGGCCGGCGTGGGGTTCGCCAAGCTCGCCGATTTCGGCGTGGCGCACGTGGTCAGCGGCGATCCCCTGACGCGTACCGGCGACGTGGTGGGCACGCTCGCCTACATGGCGCCGGAGCAGGCGGAGGGCGCCCCGGTCTCGGGTGCCAGCGACGTCTACTCCCTGGCCCTGACCCTGTACGAGTGCTGGGCGGGCACGAACCCGGTCCGCGCGGGCGGGCCCGCGGCGACGGCTCGCCGCCTCGGCCGCCCGCTTCCCTCGCTGTCCTCGACGCGCCGCGACCTGCCGGCCGAGCTGTGCGACGCCATCGACGACGCCGTTGACATCGATCCCGCCTGCCGCCCGGCGCCGCAGGAGCTGCGCTCGGCCCTGCTGGCCGCCGAGGCAGAGCTCGACGACGAGGGCGGCCTCGTGGAGCCGGAGACACTTCGCAGGGTCGGCCTCCCGACCACCGAGCGCCGCCGGGGCCTGCCGCGGCCGCGGCTGGGCCTCCAGGTCGCCCAGCGCGCACTGGCCGGTCTCGCCGCGGGCGGTCTCGTGCTGGGCGCGCTCCAGGGCCTCGGCCCGGACCCCTCCTTCTCGGCCCCCGCGGCGGCCGGCGTGGCCGCGCTCGCCGTGGCACTCCTCCCGCGCATCGGCTGGATCCTCGCGATGGTGGGCGTGTGTGCCTGGTTCGTCTCGCCCGAGGCGGATCGTCAGGGCACGGCCCTCGTACTCGCTGCCGCCGCGGCGCCCGTGCCGTTCCTGCTCCCACGGGCCGGCCTGCTCTGGTCGGTGCCGATCCTCGCGCCGCTGCTCGGCACGGTCGCGCTGGCGCCCGCCTTCGTGGGCATCGCCGCGCTGGCACCCACGCACTGGCGCCGGGCCGGGCTGGCTGCGGCCGGCTTTCTCTGGCTCGTGCTCGGCGAGGCGGTGACCGGCCGGGCGCTGCTGTTCGGCTCGCCCGACGGCACGACGCCTCGCGCGGACTGGGAGGGCTCGATCTCGGCGGCGATCTCCGACGTGCTGCAGCCGCTCGTGACCACGCCCGCGCTCGCCCCGATCGTGGTCTGGGCGGCCTTCGCGGTGCTTCTTCCCCTCGTGGTCCGCGGCCGCTGGCTCGCGCTCGACCTGATCGGCGCCGGACTCTGGGTGGCAGGCCTCGCCGTGGCGCAGCTGGCACTCGGGAACGCGCTGGCGGCCGACGTGGCCCTCGACGCTCCGCGCGGGGCGATCTCGGGTGCGCTCGTGGCGGCCGTGGTGGTGGTGTCCGTGTCCCAGGTCGCGGCTCCCGCGGAGGGCTGGCGGGCTCCGCGAGTGACCACGGCATAGGACTACTCTGCGAGGCGGAATGAGCGTGCTGCGCAACCTGGAAGCGAAGCTCGGCGGCCTCGTGGAGGGCGCCTTCGGACGGGCCTTCAAGACGAGCGTCCAGCCGGTCGAGCTGGCACACAAGCTGGCCAAGGAGATGGAGGACAACCAGATGGCCTCCGTCTCTCGCGTCTACGTGCCGAATCACTACCGGATCTTCCTCTCGCCCCAGGACCGCGAGCAGTTCTCGAGCTACGAGCCCGCGCTCCGCAAGGAGCTCTCCGACTACCTGCTCGAGCACGCGCGCCAGCAGTCGCTCGCCCTTACGAGCCGGCCCCAGATCGAGTTCCACACCGACGAGCGCCTCGACCTCGGCGAGTTCGGGATCCAGGCGCAGCTCCTGGCGCCCCCCGAGGAGGAGCAGGAGGCCGAGCGTGAGGCTCCGGTGCCCGCGGCGCCCTCGGCCGGCGACTTCGGCCACACGATGGTGTACTCGCCCGACCGCGAGGCGCGCCGCCTCGAGCCGGCGCTCGACAGGCGCCAGGCGCTGCTGGTCGGCGACGGTCGCAGGAGCCGGCTCGAGCGGAAGCCGCGTGGTGATCGGGCGCAGCCGCGACTGCGACGTCGTGATCTCCGATCCGAACGTTTCGCGCCGCCATGCGGAGGTGCGCCGCGACGAGAACGGCTGGCACGTCGTGGACCTCGGCTCCACCAACGGCGTGAAGGTGAACGGCCGGCGCGTCGACCAGATGGCGCTGGGTCCAGGCGACCGGGTCACGATCGGACTCACCGACCTGACCTTCGAGCTCGAGTAGCCCCATGGACGAGCCGCTTGCCGTCGCGCTCAAGTTCGGCTTCCTCGCCGTCCTCTACCTGTTCCTGCTCTGGGTGGCGCGCAGTGCCATGAAGGACCTGTCGCGCTACGAGGGCTCGGCGGCGGCCGCCGAGCCGGTCGAGCCCCCGGGCCAGCGCCGGGACGGCCGCCAGGGAGCGGTCCCGGACCTGCGCGCGGGCGTGGACCCACGGCTCGAGGTGGTGGCCGCGATGGGACACGAGCCGGGCACGAGCTTCGATGTCGGCGAGGGCGCGACGATGGGTCGCGCCGACTCCGCGGAGATCCGCGTGGACGACCCCTTCGCCTCGTCGGCCCACGCCCGCATCTATCCCCACGGCGAGTTCATGTACCTGGAGGACATGGGCTCGACCAACGGCACCTATCTGAACGGCCGCCAGGTGAAGAGCGCCGAGCGCCTCAAGATGGCGGACCTGATCCGCATCGGCGACTCCGAGTACCGCTACGAGGAGTGAAGGGCATCGCGCTCCGGATCATCGAGCAGGCCGGCCGAACCGACGTAGGCCGTCAGCGCAGCGCCAACGAGGACTCGCTCGTCCTTCAGCCGCCCTTCTTCGCCGTCGCCGACGGCATGGGCGGCGCGCGCGCGGGGGAGGTCGCGTCGGCGATGGCCGCCGAGGCGTTCGAGGGCGCCGCCGAGTCCGGCGAGGCGGCCGAGGCGCAGCTCACGCGCATCGTGCGCGAGGCCAACCGCCGCATCTACGAGATCGCCGTCTCGGACGAGTCGCGTCGCGGCATGGGCACGACGCTGACGGCCGCCAAGATCCACGGCGACGACGTGAGCCTCGGGCACGTCGGCGACAGCCGCGCCTACCTGCTGCGGGACGGCGAGCTCGAGCAGCTCACTCGCGACCACTCGCTGGTCGCCGAGCTCGAGCGCAGCGGCCAGATCACGCCGGAGGCGGCGGAGCATCACCCGCAGCGCTCGATCATCACGCGCGCGCTCGGACCCGAGCCCGACGTCGAGGTCGACACCTACACCGTGCCCGGGCACGACGGCGACGTCTTCCTGATCTGCTCCGACGGCCTCACGTCGATGATCTCGGACGAGGAGGTCGCGGCGATCCTGCGCTCGGCGGACTCGCTCGACGACGCGGCCGATCAACTCGTGCGGGCGGCGAACCAGAGCGGCGGCAAGGACAACATCACCGTGATCCTGTTCCGGCTCGCCCAGGGCGAAGGCGGCGAGCCGGCCCCCCTTCCGCCCGAGGACGAGACGATCGCGGGCCAGGTGTCGGTCGCTGACGTGCAGGCGGCCGCGGCGTCCCCGAAGGCGACCGCCCCGCTGCCGCCCGCTCCGCTCCCGGAGCCGCCGCTCGAGCGCAGCGCCCCAGCCGCCGCCCCCAAGCCCCGGCGCCGCCGGGCGGTGGGCCGCGCGGCGCTGAAGCTCGTGCTCGGCCTGGCGCTCGTAGCCGCCGCAGTGGCGGGCCTGTACGCGCTCTCGCGCCAGGTCTACTTCGTCGGGACCAACGACGCCGGCCTCGTGACGATCTACCGCGGCGTCCCGTACGAGCTGCCCTTCGGCCTCGAGCTGTACGACGAGGACTACGCGAGCAGCATGCCCGCCAGGGCCATCCCATCCGCCCGCCGCGCGCGTGTGCTCGACCACGAGTGGCGCAGCCACGAGGACGCCGTCGACCTCGTGCGCGCGCTCGAGCGGGGCGAGCTCGACGCCGGCAGGGCCTCCGGCTGATGTCCGCCCGCACGCGCGAGCTGTTCGGGCTCCTGCCGGTCTCGCTGCTGGTCGCCGCCGGGTTCGCAGCGGTGCTCTCCACGCGTACGACCGACGTGCAGGAGGCCACCCTCACCTACGGCCTCGTATTCCTCGGACTGTGCGTGGTGGCGCACATCTTCATCCGCGCGAAGCTGCGCGACGCGGACCCCTACCTGTTCCCGCTGGCGGCCCTGCTGGCGGCGATCGGGCTGGTGCTGATCTACCGCATCGACCCCGAGCTGGCGCGCGAGCAGGCGCAGTGGTTCGTGGTCGGGCTCGCGTTCTTCTGCATCACGATCCTCGTGATCGACGACCACCACGTGCTCGAGCGCTACCGCTACCTGATCGCGGCCGCGAGCATCGCCCTGCTCGTGATGCCGCGGCTCCCGGGCATCGGCGGGCAGGTGAACGGGGCCTTCCTCGCGATCAACGTCGGGCCGATCCAGTTCCAGCCGGCGGAGTTCGCCAAGATCGGGATCATCGTCTTCCTCGCGAGCTACCTGCGCGAGACGGGCGACATCCTCGTGCGGGCGCGGCTGCGCCCGCTGCCGTTGCAGCGCCAGCTGCTGCTCTACGGCGTGCCGGCGCTGCTCGTGCTGATCGCGATCCCGCTGCTCGACCTCGGGCCGGCGGGCTCGGTGCTGCTGGTGGTCTTCACCGCCAGCCTGGTGGCGGTGCTGCGCGAGCGGCCCTCGCCGAAGCACTTCGGTCCGCTCCTGCTCATCTGGGGCCTTGCGATGCTGATGCTGATCTTCATCCGCGACCTCGGCAGCTCGCTGATGTTCTTCGGCGGCTTCCTCGCGCTCCTCTACGTGGCCACCGGGCGGCTGTCGCTGGTGGGCGTCGGAGCCACGATGTTCTTCGGCGGCGCCTTCTTCCTGGCCCGCAACGTCGCGCACGTGCAGGAGCGCGTGGACATCTGGCTCGACCCGTTCAAGCCAAGCGTGGTCGACGACGAGGGCTACCAGATCGCGCAGTCGCTCTTCGCGCAGGCGGACGGCGGGCTGTTCGGGCAGGGCTTCGGCCAGGCGCTGCTCGAGTTACCCGGCGGCGGGACGATCCTGCCCGCCGCGCACACCGACCTCGTGTACGCCGTGCTGGCGAATGAGGCCGGCCTGTTCGGGGCCGCCGGCCTGGTGGGCGCCTACCTGCTGCTCGTGTTCCGCGGCTTCAAGGTCTCGCTGCTGGCCACGGACGGCTTCTCCAAGCTGCTCGCGGTCGGGCTCACGAGCGTGTTCGCCCTCCAGGTGTTCGTGATCGTGGGCGGCGTCACACGCGTGATCCCGCTGACGGGAGTGACCCTGCCGTTCGTCTCCTACGGCGGCAGCTCGATCGTGGCGAACATGGTGCTGCTGGCGCTGCTCCTGATCGTGTCGAACCACGCGCGCGCCGAACGCATCCGCCGCGGGGGGCTGGTCTGATGAACCGCCAGATCATCCAGCTCTTCCTCCTGTTCGCGGTGCTGTTCGCCCTGCTGGTGGCGTTCACGTCGCGCTGGACGGTCTTCGAGGCCGAGTCGCTGGCCGACAACCAGTACAACCGGCGCCCGCTGATCGAGGAGCAGCGCATCCCGCGCGGGCTGATCTACGCCCAGGACGGCCGGACCGTGCTGGCCCGCAGCGTCGGCCGCGGGCGTGGGCAGAACCGGATCTACACGCGGGTCTACCCGACCGGCGGCACGTTCGCCCACCCGATCGGCTACTCGTTCATCGAGAACGGCCGGCGCAGCCTCGAGCTGTCGCGCAACGACGACCTCGCGGGCGAGGAGGACGAGTTCGAGTCGCTGTTCGCCGGGCTCGAGGGCCGCGACCGCGAGGGCCTCGACGTGGTGACGAACCTGAACGTGGCGGGCACCCAGGCCGCCGTGACCGGCCTCGCCGGACGCAAGGGCGCCGTGGTGGCGATCGAGCCGCAGACCGGCAAGGTCCGCGTGATGGTCTCGATCCCGGAGTACGACCCCAACCTGATCACCTCGGACTTCGGGCGCATCAATCGCGACCCGAACAAGCCGCTGCTCAACCGCACGACGCAGGAGCTCTATCCGCCCGGCTCGACCTTCAAGGTCGTGACGGCCACGGCGGCGCTCGACAGCGGCAAGGTCAAGCCGGAGACGGTGATCGACGGCAGCTCGCCCAAGACGATCTCGGGCGTGCCGCTCGCCAACGCGGGCGGCGCGAGCTTCGGCCCGATCTCGTTCACGGACGCGCTCACCAACTCGGTGAACACCGTGTTCGCGCAGGTCGGCGAGAACATCGGCCACGGCACGCTCGTGAAGTACATGAAGCGCTTCGGCTTCTACCAGGACCCCGAGCTCGACTACCCCGATTTTCAGATGGTGCCGAGCGGCATCATCAACGGCGACGGCCGCTACGTCGAGGACCGCTTCGACGTCGGGCGCGCGGCCATCGGCCAGGGCGGGCTCGAGGGCGAGGTGCGCGCCTCGCCGATGCAGATGGCGCTGGTCGCCGCCGCGGTGGCCAACGACGGCCGGCTGATGAAGCCCCGGCTGACCGACCGCGTGGTGCGCAAGGACGGCCGCGTGAAGGAGCGGGTCGAGGCGGACCTGCAGTCGAAGGTGATGGAGCCGGAGACCGCCGACCAGCTGGCGGCCATGATGAGCCGGGTCGTGGAGGAGGGCACCGGCACCGCCGGCGCGCTCGCCGGCATCACCGTGGCCGGGAAGACCGGCACCGCCGAGGTGGGCGCGGCGCGCGAGTTCACGCAGCCCTGGTTCATCGCCTTCGCGCCGGTCGAGAACCCCCGCATGGCGATCGCCGTGACGGTGGAGCGCACCACGGGCCAGGGCGGCACCGTGGCGGCGCCGATCGCGAAGTCGGTGCTCGAGGCGATGCTCGGGAGCGGGCTGTAGTGCCGAGGCACGAAGCCATGGCGGAGTGCGGAGGTCCCGAATAATGGAGGTCGCCACCGGCGCACTGGTGGACGAGCGCTACCGGATCCTGCGCCGGATCGGCTCCGGCGGCATGGCCGACGTGTACTGCGCCGAGGACACCCATCTCGGCCGCCAGGTGGCGCTCAAGGTGCTCCACCGCCGCTTCGCCCAGGACCAGGAGTTCGTCGAGCGCTTCCGGCGCGAGGCGAAGGCGGCCGCCGGCCTCAGCCATCCGAATGTGGTCGGCGTCTTCGACCGCGGCGAGCACGAGGGCACCTACTACATCGCGATGGAGTTCCTCACCGGCCGCACCCTCAAGGAGATCGCGTCGACCGAGGCGCCGCTCCAGCAGGAGCGGGTGATCGACCTCGGCGTGCAGATCCTCCAGGCGGCCGGCTTCGCGCACCGTCACGGCGTGATCCACCGGGACTTCAAGCCGCACAACGTGATCGTCGACGAGCTCGGGCACGCGAAGGTCACCGACTTCGGCATCGCACGCGCGGGCGCCTCGGAGATGACCGAGACCGGGTCGATCATGGGCACGGCGCACTACCTGTCGCCCGAGCAGGCTCAGGGCCACGCGGTCACGGCCGCGTCCGACCTCTACTCGATCGGCGTGATGCTCTACGAGATGCTCGCCGGGCGGCTGCCGTTCGAGGGCGAGAGCGCCGTGGCGATCGCGCTCAAGCATCTGTCCGAGTTCCCTGTGCCGATCACCCAGCTGCGCCCCGACGTGCATCCGGCGCTCGAGGCCGTGGTGATGGCCGCGCTCGCCAAGGACCCCGCCCACCGCTGGCAGAGCGCCGAGGACTTCGCCGAGGGGCTCGAGGCGGCTCGCAGCCAGATCGAGGCGGGCGTGAACGGCGACCAGGTGCAGGACACCGCGGCGTTCGCCGCGATTCCCGTGCCGGCGCCGGTCGGCGACGGCGACGTACCCGTCGTGGCTCCCGTGACGGAGCCGGAGGAGGAGCGCCGGCGCCGCTGGCCCTGGTTCACGATTGGACTGCTCGCGCTCGCGCTGCTCGGCTTCCTGATCTGGGTGTTCGCAAGCGGCGAGCTCACGACCGAGAAGAAGGACGTGCCGCGCGTGACGGCAAAGCAGCTCGTAGAGGCGCGCGCGATCCTCGAACGTGAGGGCTTCGAGGTCGCCACCGAGCGCGTGCGGAGCGCGCAGCCCTTCGACCAGGTGATCGACCAGGACCCCAACGCCGGCGAGCAGGCCGAGGACGGCTCGACGGTCACGCTCGAGGTCTCGGACGGGCCGGGTGAGGTGCTCGTTCCCGGCGTCGAGGGCCTGCCCCAGGCGCAGGCGATCGACGAGCTGGAGGGCGCCGGGCTCAAGGTCACCCGCGACCTGGAGTTCTCGGACGAGGTGCGCAGGGGCATCGCGATCCGGACCGTCCCGCGCGAGGGCACGGAGGTGACCCGCGGCACGCGCGTGCGGCTGCTGGTGAGCCAGGGGCCCGAGCAGGTGACCGTCCCGGACGTGACCGGGCTCTCGCGCGACTCGGCGGAGGCCCGCCTGCGCGACGAGGGGCTCGGGGTGGCCGTGCAGGAGGAGGAGTCGGACGAGCCCGAGGGCGAGGTGATCGCGCAGGATCCGGGCGGCGGCACGGCGGTGGACCGGGGTGCGACCGTCACGCTCACGGTGTCGATCGGGCGCGAGCAGGTGGGCGTGCCGAACGTGATCGGTCTTGGCCCCGGCGACGCCCAGCGCCAGATCAGCGGCGCCGGGCTGACGCCGGTGCGGCGCGACCGGACCGTGACCGACCCGGCCCAGGACGGCGTGGTGGTCGACCAGCGGCCGGGCGCGGGCGTCGAGCTCGACGAGGGGAGCCAGGTCGTGATCATCATCGGCGTGCTGGAGGAGCAGGACATGCTCGAGCCGGTCGAGCCCGAGCCCGAGACGCCCACCACGCCATGAGGGTCGCGGTGCTGGCCGGAGGTCGCTCGAGCGAGCACGAGGTGTCGCTCGCGTCGGCCGAGTCGGTGCGCGAGGGCCTCGCCGAGGGTGGCCACGAGGTCGTCGACGTCCGCCTCGGGCGCGACGGCTCGTGGGCGATCGACGGGGAGCCGCTGCGCCTCGCCCCCGCGGGCGGCCTCGCCGGCGCCGACGCGGTCTTCCCGGTGCTCCACGGCCCGTTCGGCGAGGACGGCACCGTCCAGGGCCTGCTCGAGCTGCTCGACGTGCCCTACGTGGGCGCCGGCGTGCTCGCCTCGTCGGTGGCCATGGACAAGGCGGTGTTCAAGGACCTGATGGCGGCGCACGGGATCCCCCAGGTCGAGTACGAGGTGGCGCGCCAGGGGGCGCGGCCCTCCCTGCCGGCGCCGGTGTTCGTGAAGCCGGCCCGGCTCGGCTCGTCGGTGGGCATCTCGAAGGCCCGCACCGAGGACGAGATCGGCGCCGCCCTCGCCACCGCCTTCGAGCACGACCCCGTGGCCCTCGTCGAGCGCTTCTCCGACGGGCTCGAGGTGGAGTGCTCGGTGCTCGGGCACTCGCAGCCGGTCGCCTCGGAGCCCGGCGAGATCGTGATCACGTCGGCCGACTGGTACGACTACGAGGCCAAGTACGAGCCCGGCGGGATGGAGCTCGTGGTGCCGGCCCGCGTGCCCGAGCCGGTGCGCGACGAGGTGCGCAGGCTCGCGGTCGAGGTCTTCCGGCTCGTGAACTGCTCGGGGATGGCCCGCGTCGACTTCTTCGTCGAGGGCGAGCGCGTGCTGGTGAACGAGCTGAACACGATCCCCGGCTTCACCGCCACGAGCGTCTACGCGAAGCTGTTCGCGGCCAGCGGGATCCCGTACGTGGAGCTGCTCGACCGGCTGCTGGCGCTCGCGCTGGAGCGTCACGCGGAGGAGCGCCGCTACCGGTTCTAGGGCGGACGCATCTTCAGCGAGCCCTTGTAACGCGTTCGAGTACCCGGCCTGCGAACGGCATCTTCGGCGTGCGCCATACGTGTCGCTGCTCGAAGGGCCAGGCGTAGATCGGGTTGCCGTCGCGCACCAGCTCCAGCACGCGTGGTTCGCCGAGCTCTCCGGCTGACCACTCGTACAGGGGTTGCAGCCGCGGCACGATCACCGCGTAGTCGAGCATCCGGCCCAGCCGCTGCTCGTCGGCGATATAGCGCTCCACGTCGAGCACGAGGGGATAGCGGTCCGGCAGCACGCGGCCGAGCGAGAGAAAGGCGCCGGCCATCCCGAGCCGGGGATCGCCGAGCAGGCGGCCGAGCGGAGCGAACCGTCCGAGCGCCAGGCGCGGCGCGGCTGCGAGTGCGTGGGCGTACAGCACGCGCACCAGCGCGACGTTCATGAAGAACCGCTCCGGTTCGGCCTCTGCTTCGGCGAGGTGCCGATTCTCCAGGTAGCCGGCCACGATGCTCGCGTTGTGCGCTCGGTACCAGTTGCGTCCCGTCGGTCTCGCGCCGAACTCCAACCACAGCCGTACGGCCTGCGATGACGGCTCGCCGGCCCAGCCACCGAGGAGCGCGACCGTTTCGCATCCGTCGTGCAGCAGCCGCTCGTTGACCGCCCGCCACCACACGCTGCCGGGGGGCGACGCGTCGAGCGGATTGAGCACGCCGCGGCGCGCCTGCCAGCGCATGAACGACAACGCCGCCCGTCGGAACGGCAGGTGTCGGGGCGCGCGACCCGTCGGCCCGTGGAAGACCCGCGACATCAATGCAAGGCGCGCCGCCGGATCGTCGCGCACGGCCGCGACCTGCGCCCCGGCCAGGGCGAGTGCGCTTGGGTGGTCGCTCATCGCCACAGCCGTCCCCGCGTCAGCCGGCGAGCTCGCGCACGACGGTCAGCACCCGCTCGACGTCCGCCCGCGTGGTGCGGAAGTTCGTGATGCAGGCCCGAAGAGCGAAGCGTCCGCCGACGGTCGCGTTCGACAGGTAGACGCGGCCGTCGTGCTGCAGCGCCTCCAGGATCCGCTCGTTGTGTTTGTCGAGCGCCTCTTCGTCGAGGTGCGGCGGCGCGTGCCGAAAGCAGCAGATGCTCAGTCCCGGGCCGGCGAGGAGCTCGAAGTCCTCGGCGGCCGCAACGAGCTCGGCGAGGTGGGCGGCGACCCGGACGTCCTCGCCGATCGCGGCCGCGAGCCCGCGCGCGCCGTGGAAGCGCAGCGTCGCCCACAACTTGAGGGCCCGGAAGCGGCGGCTGAGCTCGAGTCCGTGGTCCCAGAACGCGAACGTCTCCGCCGGTTGCGTGGCGAGGATGCGCACGTAGTCGTCGGCGCGGGCGCCGAAGGCCCGCGCGGTGGCCGCCGCGTCGTGCAACAGCAGGGCGCTGCAGTCGACCGGGGCGTAGAGCCACTTGTGCGCGTCGATGCACAGCGAGTCCGCGCGCTCCAGGCCGGCGAAGAGCGGCCGACAGGCGGGATCTGCCGCAGCGGGCGCTCCGTACGCGCCGTCCACATGCAGCCAGACGCCTGCCTCGGCCGCGACGGTGGCCACCGCGTCCAGCGGGTCGACGGCACCGGTGGACGTCGTGCCGGCGTTGGCGACGATGCAGACCGGCACCAGGCCCGCGGCACGGTCGGCCCCAATCGCCCTCCGCAGTGCCGCCGGGTCCAGCCGGCGGTCGCGGTCGACCGCCACCGGCGCGAAGCCGACTCCGAGCGTCGCCGCCGCCTTGGCCACGGAGAAGTGCGTGTCGGCCGACGCGTAGACCCGCATCGACCGGCGGTCGTCGTCCGGACCCGTGGCCGCGCGCAGAGCGACGAGGAGCGCGGTCAGATTGGCGGCCGACCCGCCGCTCACCAGGATCCCGGTCGCGGCCGCATCGAAGCCGACGAACTCGCCCAGCCAGCGCAACGTCTGGTGCTCGACCGCCACCGCGGAGGGGGCCGAGCGCCACGACGTGAGGTTCTGATCGGCCGCCGACGCCAGCAGGTCCGCGGCGATCCCAACCGGCGCCGGCGGCGACTGCACGAAGCCGAAGAACGCCGGCGTCGTCCGCCGCCCGGCGGCGAGGACGGCCGCGCACGCCGCGAGCAGCGCCTCCACGCTCTCCCCGTCCGCCGGCAAGGTCCGGTCCGCGCCAACCATGCGGTCGACCTCCGCGGCGGACGGCGGGCGCTCGTAGACAGGCCCGGACCGAGCGGCACCGACCTCCTGCTCCATAAGGGCCGTCACGCCGGCGAGCAGGGCGCGCAGGTCCTCATCGATCAGATCGAGCGAGGCATCCCGCCGGTTGAAATCCGTCATGGCGAGATCCTGTCAGCCGATATGGTCACTCGATGAGCTCACGCGTCGTCATCCTCGGGGCGGGCTTCGGCGGGCTGGAGCTGAGCACCATGCTGTCGGAGGCGTTCGGCGGCGAGCTGGAGGTGACGCTGATCGACAAGAGCGACGCGTTCGTCTTCGGGTGCGATCGGCGACGTGGCCACTGCCGGCGTGCCGAAGGCGGGCGTGTTCGCCGAGGGCGCCGCTCGCGTCGTCGCGCGGGAGCTGATCGCGGAGCTCCGTGACGGCGAGCCCCCCGGCCCCTACGACGGGCGCGGTTCCTGCTACATCGAGTTCGGCGGCGGACGCGTCGGGCGGGTGGACATCGACTTCCTCTCCGGCCCCACGAAGACGGGGACCTTCAACGCGCCGTCCCGCGCGCTCGTCGCCGAGAAGGAGCACTTCGGCTCCAGCCGGCGCGAGCGCTGGTTCGGCGGCTGAGGCCGACTCGCGCGTCAGCTGCGCAGGCCGAGCTCCTGGATCTCGACCTTGCCGCCCTCCGGCAGCTCGGTGATCCAGAGCAGGTAGTTGCGGAACTTCGAGCGGGCGAGATCGAGGTCGAAGGTCTGCTCCTCGCGCACCGTCTGGTTGCGGCTCACGGACTGCCACCCGCCGATCCCTCCCGGCACCGTGTTCGAGGCGTAGACGGTGGCCTTGAACCCCGGCGTCGAGGTCACGAGGCCGAGCTCGCGCGCACCGATGCGCTTGCCGGCGTCGACGTAGAGCCCGACACCGCTCTTGTCGGAGCCCTCGAAGCCGCCCTGATAGGTCTCGGTGTTCCACGACGTCGGTGGGTTGCCGTCGATCGCGTTGCGGGCCGCCTCCGGGGACTCCTCGCCGTCGCCCTCCGGGTCGTAGTCGCTGGCGGCCGAGCTCGCCAGGCGCACGTCCGAGAGGCTCGGTTCGCGGGTGGGAGTCTTGATCGCCCCGCCCGTGCCCTTCTCGGTGCGGTTCGCGAAGAAGACGACGGTGGCGCCGGTCAGCGCCAGCACGAAGACCATGATCGCCACCATGCGCCGCGGGTGGCGCATGCGCACCGGCGCGAAGTCGGCCGTGTCGCCGGACAGGCTGCGCAGCACGGTCGTGGCCTCGCCGGTCGCCTGGCCGGTCCGGGCGGCCTCGATCGCCAGCACCTCCTCGAGGTCATGCACCATCTCGCCGACCGTGGCGTAGCGGTTCTGGGTCTCCTTGGCGGTGGCGTGCTCCACCACGGCGGCGAGCGCGGCCGAGCACTCCGGGCGCCGGCGCTGGACGTCGGGCAGGGGCTCGCGGACGTGCTTCATCGCCACCGCCACCTGCGTGTCGGCGCCGAACGGGACCTCGCCCGTGAGCATCTCGTAGAGCACGATCCCGAGCGAGTAGATGTCCGACTGCTCGGTGACCTCGTGGCCAAGCGCCTGCTCGGGCGACACGTAGTCGGTCGTGCCGAGCACGCGGCCGGTGGCCGTAAGCCCGTGCGCCTCGAGCGAGCGCGCGATGCCGAAGTCGGTGACCTTGGCGCGCCCGTCCATGTCGATCAGCACGTTCTGCGGCTTCACGTCCCGGTGCACCAGCCGGTGCGCATGGGCGCTCTCGAGCGCGCGACCGATCTCGATCGCGTACGCCACGGCCTCGGACAGCGGCAGGCGCCCGAGGCGCCGGATGCGCTCCTTGAGCGTCTCGCCCTCGACGTACTCGAAGACGATGTAGGGGGCGCCGTCGTCCTCGCCGGCGTCGATCACGGTGACCACATGCGGGTGGTTGAGCTGCGCCACGGCGCGCGCCTCGCGCCGGAAGCGCTCGAGCTGGTCGGGATCCTGGGAGATGTCCCGGTGCATCAGCTTGATCGCCACCCAGCGCTCAAGGGTGGGGTCGAAGGCCCGGTAGACCGTGGACATGCCGCCCGACCCGATCTGCTCTTCGAGCCGGTAGCGGTCGCTGATCAGTGTCCCTATCACCGTCATCTATTTTCCGCGCTCTGGTGGCGGTACGCCTTCGTTATCACACCGATCCTGCCTGTCCGGCCTCGTGGGCGCTGGAGCCCCGTCTTCGGCTTCTCCGGAGGGAGTTCGGCGCCGAGGTGGACATCACCTACGTGATGGGCGGCCTCGCCCGAGACTATCCTGCCGACCGCGCCGCGATCGTCATGGAGTGGCTCGACGCGGCTGCGCGCTCGGGCATGCCGCTCGATCCGCGCGTGTGGGCCGGCAGCGGCGCGATCCGGTCGACCTACCCGGCCTGCATGGCGGTCAAGGCGGCGGCCGAGCAGGGAGCGGAGGCGGCGTCCGGCTACCTGCGCGCGCTGCGCGAGGGCATCCTCTGCCGAGCCCGCAAGCTCGACGCGCCCGAGGCGCTCGTCGAGGAGGCGCGCGGGGCCGGGCTCGACGCCGAGCGCTTTCGCATCGACCTCGGCTCGCACGCGATCGTCGAGGCCTTCGGCGCCGATCTCGAGGAGGCGCGGGCGGCCCCGGAGGAGGTTCGCGGGCATGGCTTCCCCAGCCTGCACTTCGTGCCGGCCGGCGAGGGCGGCAGCGAGACCTGGTGCGCCGGCGCCGAGAGCTACGAGCGCTGGCGGGAGGCCGCCAGGGAGGCCGGCGCGCAGGTCTCCGGCGAGTCGCCGCCCGACGTGGTGGGCGCGCTGCGGCGCTTCGGTCGGATGGCGGCCGCGGAGGTGGAGGCGGTCTGCGAGCTGCCTGGTCCGAGGGCGAATGCCGAGCTGTGGCGCCTCGCCGCCGATTGGCGCGTCAAGCACACCCGCTTCCTCACGGGCGAGCTCTGGGAGCTCGCGTGAGCGAGCGCGACTAGGGCGGAGCCCCCTGTCGTTTCTTGTTGGGTAGTCCATGCGCCGGCTTGATGTCCGGCGGGCCTGGGGCTGGGGGCCTGGTCGTCCTGGGTTGACCTTCCATAGGCAGGTGAACGCAGCACGACCTCGGAGTCGGGCCCGCGGCTGACCCGTCGCGAGCGCCCGCTGGCCACCAACGGCACGGAAGAGGGGCGCATCCTCACCCAGCCCAGATCGGGTCGAAGTCCGAGATCGCCCGAGGAGATGCGGCAGGGGGGCGGGCTAGGGCGCTGCCGCCGCGAAGCCCTCGCCTCGCTGCCCGACCAGGCCGGTGGCCGGCAGCTCGACCACGCCGGCCGTCGCCGTGGTCACGCCGATGACGGCCGTGCCGGGGTGGTGGCGCCCAAGCAGGGCCACGGCGTCGTCGGCCCCGGCGGCCGGTACGACGCAGCAGAAGCCGCAACCCATGTTGAATACCTCGAACAGCTCCGCGTCGCCGGCCCCGGAGCGCTCGGCGATCAGCTCGATCACCGCCGGCAGTGGCAGCGGGGCGTCGATCCGGTAGCCCACCGGCGCCTGCAGCCGCAGCAGGTTGAGGAAGCCCTCGCCCGTGATGTGCGCGAGCCCGCGCACCTCTGCGCCGGAGTCGAGCAGCTCCCGGACCGCGCGCACGTAGATCACGGTCGGCTCGAGCAGCAGCTCGCCGGCCGTCCGCTCGCCGACCCGTTCGTCGAGGTCCGGCAGTGCGCGCCGGGCCAGTGTGTAGCCGTTCGAATGGAGGCCGCTGGAGGGGATGCCGATCACGGCGTCGCCGGGCTCGATGGCGGCTCCCGTCACGATCCGGTCGAGCTCCACGAGCCCGACGCAGAAGCCGAGCAGGTCGAAGCCGCGCGGCGAGGGGTGGCCGCGGATCAGCTCCGGCATCACAGCGAGCTCGCCGCCCGGGATCTCGACGCCGGCCTGCTCGGCACCCGCCCGCAGGCCGATCGCGATCTGCTCGAGCGCGGCCGGGTCGGCCTGCTCGACGGCGATGTAGTCGAGCACCGCGATCGGGTCGGCGCCCACGCAGATCACGTCGTTGACGTTCATGGCGATGCAGTCGATCCCGACCGTCTCGAGCCGGCCGAGCTGCTCGGCCACGATGATCTTCGTCCCGACCCCGTCGCAGGAGAGCGCGAGCCCGCGCGTCTCGTCGAGCCGCAGCACGTTGGCGTAATGGCCCGAGGCCGAGCGCGGCGCGCGACGGGCGGCCCGTCTCGATGCCGGACAGCACCGCGACGAGGGAAGCCACGGCGTCGCCGGCCAGCCGCTGGTCGACGCCTGCTCGTGCGTACGCGCCCTCGGTCACGCGGCCATTCAAGCGAATGCGCCCGCCGGGTTGCTCAGCCGGCGCGCCGCAGAGCGAGCGCCACGGCGTCGTCGGCGAGCCCGTCCGCCCAGCCGGCCACCTCGTCGTGCACCGCCCGCACCAGCTCCTGTGGGGCGAGGCTGCGCGCCAGGCGCGCGACCAGGTCGGCGAGCCGCGCGCTGCCGTAGCTCTCCCCGCCCCGCCGGGTCTCGACGAGACCGTCGCTGTACGCGAAGACGAGATCGCCGCTCTGGAGCCGCAGCTCGCTCTCGCCGTAGCGCGCGCCGTGCTCGACGCCGAGCGGCAGTCCGTGGCTCGCCAGCGCGCTCGCGCGCCCACCCGACACGACCAGTGGCGGAAGATGGCCGGCGTTCGCGTAGCGCAGGGAGTCGCCGGAGACGATGGCGAGGAAGGCGGTGACGAAGCTGTCGCTCGGGAGTCGGCCGGTCAGCATCCGGTTCGCCTGCTCGAGCACCTCGGCGGGGGAGGATGAGTCGTGGCTGCGAGCCTCGATGAAGAACCGCGCCATGGCGCTGAGCGCCGCGGTCTCCACTCCCTTGCCCGCCACGTCGCCGACGAGCACGGCCATCTCGCCGGCGGAGCCGATGCGCCAGGCGCCATACACGTCGCCGCCGGTGGGCTGGCTGGCCGCGGGCTCGTACACGAGGCCGGTCTCGAAGCCGGGCACGGCCGGCAGCGATTCGGGCACGAAGCCGGCCGTGAGCGCGCGCGCGATGCGCCGCTCGCGACCGAAGTCGATCGCGTTGGCGATCGCCGCGGCGGACGAGCGCGCGAGGCTGACGAGCAGCTCGAGATCCTCCGGAGCGAAGCGGTCGTCCTCCTCGTGGGCCACGGTGAGCACGCCGTAGAGCCGCGGCCCGAGCTCGATCGGCGCGTGCATGAGCGAGCCGATCCGCAGCTCCCGCATCAGGTCGAGGTCGGCGCCATCGGCCTCGCTGCGCCGGCGCAGAACCGGCGTGCGGGTGCGCGCGACCTGCGCGAAGCTCCCGCCACCGAGGGCGAGCGCCCGGTCGCTGAGCTCCTCTGAGAGGTCCACGTGCGCCTCCGTGCGCGGCTCGCCCGTGCGTGCGTTGATGCGCGACAGCAGGGCGCGCGAGCCGCCGGTCACCGCCGCGGCGTGCCGCGCCACCCGGTCGTACACCTCCTCGAGCTCGAGCGAGCCGGACACGTCCTCGGCGGCGCGCTTGAGGCGCAGCTCGTCGCGAGCGCGTCGCCCCTCCCGGTCGAGATGGCGCGGCGCCCTCGAGCGCCGGCGCCGCGAGCTCGGCCAGCGCGCCGAGCGTTCGCAGGTCGTCGGCACCGAGTGGCAGGGACTGGTCGAGCGAGGCTGCCGCCAGCACGCCCTGCGGCTCGCCGGCTGCGCTGGGGACGGCGCACGCGACGATCGAGGCGCCGGGGGCGGCATCCCAGGTGTCGACGTGCGGTACGAGCAGAGGGCGTCCGCGCTCGAGCGTCGCAACCGCTACAGGCGTGAACGCGTCACGCAGGCGCTCGTCGGCGTACCAGCCGGCGGCGGGCTCGAGCAGCTCACGCTGCGCGTCGAGCGCGATGAAGGCGACCGCGTCGACCGGCAGGAGCGTGCGCACGCTGCCGATCAGGCGCGCGAGCGTGCGCTCGCGCCACGACGCCTCGGCCGTGCGCGCAGGGGTGGTCAGGGGGACGTTCGGTTGAATCATGAGCTGTCCCCTGGCCTGGGGACACTCTAGGTTCGATTGGGCCGTTCCGCCAGACGGAAATCAGGCGGATTCGGTGGCGGCCTCGCCGCCCCCGGCCTGCTTGCGCCGGCGCGCCCGGATCAGCAGGTAGATCACGCCGATCACGATGCCCGCGGCCACCGCGTAGTCCACGTAGTGGAGGCTGTCCTTCCAGTCCTCCCAGTTGTCGCCGGCCTCCTTGCCGATGAAGGTCAGCATCAGCACCCACGGGATGCAGCCGAGCAGCGACAGCAGGCTGAAGCGCCAGAACGGCATCCGCGCCACCCCGGCGGGCAGCGAGATGAACGTGCGGATGATCGGCAGCATGCGCGTGAAGAAGACGGTGGCGTCGCCGTGTCTCTCGAACCAGCGGTCGGCCCACTCGAGATGAGACTTCTTGATGTGGAGCTTCTTGCCGTGCTTCTCGAGGATGTCGACGCGGCCGATGTAGCCGACCCAGTAGGCGACCCAGGAGCCGACCAGGTTGGCGAGGGACCCGACCGCGGTGGCGGCGAACAGGCTGTACTCGCCGCGCGACACGTTGAAGCCGGCGAACAGCATGGTGGCCTCGCTGGGCACGGGGATGCATGCGCTCTCCAGGAGCATCAGCACGAACACTCCCGGCAGGCCCATGGCATCCACGACGTCAACGGCCACCTCGACGATCGGATCCGTGATCGAGGCGAACACGGGCATGGCAGCGAAGTAGGCTAGCGATCCGCCACACTTCTTCTGCCAACCCGATGCGCTCGCTCGCCTCATCAGTCAACGTGCGCCGCCTTGGGCAGGTCGGCGTGGACGCCTGCCTGCTCGCGCTCGCGTACTACCTCGCGTACGTCCTGCGCTTCGACGAGGGCATCCCTGGGCGTTACGAGGACCTGCTCGCGGACACGATCGTGCTGGTCGTGGCGATGAAGCTCGTGATCTTCGCGATGTTCGGGCTCTACTCGAAGCTGTGGCGCTTCGTCGACCAGAAGGACTTCGAGACGATCCTCAAGGCGGTCGTGGTCTGCACGGTCGGACTGATCGTCGTCCTGTTCGTCTTCTCGATCGGCCGCCGCGACCCGCCGCGCAGCGTCGTCGCGCTCGACTTCCTGCTCGCGCTCGCCTTCGTGGCGGGCGCCCGCTTCGCGGTGCGCGCGCTCGTCGAGCGCCCCAGCCGCGGCCCGCTGCTCGAGCGCGCGGCGAACGAGGTGCTGATCGTGGGGGCGGGCAACGGCGGCCAGCAGGTGGCCTTCGAGTTGCGTCGCAACCCGGGTCTACACAGCGCGCCCGTCGGCTTCGTGGACGACGACCCGCGTAAGCAGGGGATGCGCATCGCCGGGCACAAGGTGCTCGGCACCACCGACGAGCTGCCGCGGATCCTCGACGGCGTGCGGCCGTCCGAGGTGATCATCGCGATCCCGTCGGCGTCGGGCACCCTGCGCCAGAAGGTCGTCACGTCCTGCCGCGAGCGCGGCATCCCGGTGCGCACGCTGCCCACCACGTTCGAGCTCCTCTCGGGCGGGGTCAACCTCATGCGACAGGTGCGCGAGGTGCAGGTCGAGGACGTGCTGGGGCGCGAGCCCGTGCGCGTGGAGATCGATCGGGTGGGCGCCTACCTGCGCGGCAGGGTGGTGCTCGTAACGGGCGCCGGCGGCTCGATCGGCGCGGAGCTCTCGCGCCAGATCGCCCACGTGGGCCCGAAGCGGCTCGTGCTCGTCGAGAACTCGGAGAACGCGCTGTTCGAGATCCGTCGCCAGCTCGAGGAGGAGCGTCACTTCGCCAAGACCGCCGCCGTGCTCGCCGACTGCAAGGACGCGACGCGCATGCGCGAGGTGTTCGACGAGCACCGTCCGTCGGTGGTCTTCCACGCGGCGGCCTACAAGCACGTGCCGCTGATGGAGGAGAACCCCGTCGAGGCGGTGCGCAACAACGCGGTCGCCACGCGCATCGTGGCGTCGGCGGCGGGCGAGGCGGGGACGGAGCGCTTCGTCCTGGTCTCCACGGACAAGGCCGTGAGCCCCGCAACGGTGATGGGCGCGTCGAAGGCGCTGGCGGAGTGGGCCGTGGAGGCGGCCCAGAACCGCTGGAAGGGCACCCGCTACTCGGCGGTCCGGTTCGGCAACGTGCTCGGCTCGTCCGGGTCGGTCGTGCCGATCTTCCGGCGCCAGATCGCGCAGGGCGGGCCGGTCACGGTCACCGACCCCAGGATGACCCGCTACTTCATGACGATTCCCGAGGCGGTGCAGCTGATCATCCGCTCGGGGGAGCTGTCGGTGGGCGGCGAGGTGTTCGTGCTCGAGATGGGCGATCCGGTCCGGATCGTCGACCTCGCGCGGAACATGATCCGGATCGCCGGGCTCGAGCCCGAGGTGGACATCGGCATCGAGATCATCGGGCGGCGGCCGGGGGAGAAGGTCCACGAGGAGCTCTTCAACCCCGGTGAGCGGCCGCGGCCCACGCCGGCGGAGAGGATCGTCTGCGCCGTGCAGTCGCCGCTCGACCCGGCCTGGGTCGAGGACGCGTTCGCCAGCATCGAGGAGCTCGTCTACGCGGGTGACGCCGCCGCCCTGGCGGGAGCCGTGACCGAGCTGTCGGCCGAGCGAGCGCTCACCATCTCGGCCGACGCGCCCCCCTACGCCGGGTAGCGCAGAACGACACGCCGACCCGCCTTCTAAGGTTTCGTTTCTTGCCGGAGATCGTCCAAGACATCGGCGCCTACGCCGGCCTGGCGTCCGTCCTTGGCCTGGCCGTGCTATCCGTCCTCTACTTCTCGCAGGCGCGGGACGTGAAGCGGCTGCGCGAATGGGCCGGACGGGCCCCCGAGCGGGCCGAGGAGGGCGCGCCGGCGCAGGTTACGCCCGTCCCGGGCCGCGTGACCGCACAGCCCCAGGCGAAGCCGGCGGCCCCGCCCGTTCCGGGTGCCCCGAAGGTCCCGGGCGCCCCGGCTCCGGCGCCGACCGCCGCCAAGCCCGCGCCGGTTCCCGGCCCTCCCGCGGTGCCGGGGGCGAAGCCGGCGGCCCCGGCGGTGCCCGCCGCCCCCGTCGCGGGCAAGTCGGCGGCTCCCGCCGAGGCGGCGACGAAGCCCGCGCCGGCGCAGGCAAAGGCCCGCGGGGGCGGAGGAGAAGCCGGCCGCCCCGGCCACGCCGGCAGGCAAGCCCGCCGCCCCAGCGGTGGCGGCCGCCACCGGCGCCGGCGCGGCAGCCGCCACGGCCGCGGCCCAGGGCAAGCAGGCAGCCCCCGCGAGCGCGGGCGCGGCCAACGCCGCTCCGACGGCGCCGCCCGCATCCAAGCCGCCCACGTCGACCCCTGCCCCCGCGCAGGCGCAGGGCGCGAAGCCGCCCGGGCCGAAGCTGCCTTCGCGGGCTCCGTCGCAGCAGACGGTGATCCTGCCGCCGCCAGACGAGCCGTGGTACCGGCGGCTGCTCGCGAGCCCGCGCACGATCGTGCTGGTGATCGCAGGGGTGCTCGTGCTCGGCGGCGGCGCGGCGTTCGCGATCACGGAGGTCACGAGCGACGACGCCGACCCCGGCGGCACGCAGCCGGCGCAGAACGGCGGGAGCCCCCAGCCGGCGGACGAGGGCGGCGACGAGGGCGGCGACGACGAAGGCGGCGACGAGGGCCAGCGCAAGAAGCGCCCGGCCGTCAACCCGAGCAACGTGACGGTGGCGGTGCTCAACGGCACCACCGTGCCCGGCCTGGCCGCCAAGATCGCCACCGAGGTCGAGGGCTTCGGCTTCCAGATCGGCACGGTCGCGAACGGGCCCGAGCAGGAGAGCCAGCGGGCCGAGTCCGTGGTCATGTACTCGCGCGGGCACGAGCGCGAGGCCGTGGCGGTCGGGCGGCGGCTGAAGATCACCCAGCGCGAGCCCGTCGACCCCGAGAGCCAGGGCCTCGCGGGCGACGCCACGGTCGTGGTGATCGCCGGCGGCGACCGCGGCTAGCTACCGGGAGCGTCGCAGATCGGCGGCAACGCCAGGAGCCACCGCCAGGACGGCTGCCGCTTCCGACCGAGAGCGCCCGGCCCCGGCCCCCACCCAGCCCCGACCCGCCGGACAACCGCGGCGATGGAACCCAACAGGAAGGACGACAGCCCGGCCTACGCCGGAGCCGCCGCGCGCGCCTTCGCCGCGAGGTGCGCCACGCCGAGGCGCTCGCTCTCGGCGGCCGCCTCCTCGAGCAGGACCCGCGCACGCTCAGGGTCGTGCCGGACGAGCACCTGACCCATGAGCAGCCGCGACCGCGCGGCCTCGAGTGGGCGCTCGAGGCTCGTCCAGGCCTCGGCTGCCTCGGCCAGCAGGGCCGCCCCCTCCTCCGGGTCCTCGGCTGACACGCCGCGCGCCTCGAGCGCCGCCGCGCGTCCGAGCGGGTAGTGCAGCCGGTCGGCGATCACCGCCGCCTCCTCGGCCGCCTCGCGCGCGGCCTCGGGCCGGTGCGCGAGCGCGAGGATCACGGCGCGGGCGCCCATCGCCTGGATCGACTGCGCGATCAGGCCGGCGCGCTCGCACACCTCGATCGCCTGGTCGAGGGCGGACGCGGCGCCGTCGAGGTCGCCCTGGTCGCGAAGCGCGGTGGCGAGCCCGAACAGGGCGCCGAAGGCCAGCTCCGACCAGCCCACCTGCTCGGCCAGCTCGTGAGCGCGGTGGTAGAGGACGGTGGCCTCGCCGATCTTGCCCTCGCGCCAGCAGAGGAAGGCGCGCAGCGCGTAGGGCAGGCAGAGCTTGCTCACGAGCCCCTCCCGCTCGGCCAGCTCCGCGCTCGCCTCGGTCGAGGAGCGCACGCGCTCCCAGTCGGCGCCGTAGACGGCGAGCTGCGCGAGCCAGGCGTGGAGCTCGACCTGCGCCGGCAGCATCCCGACCTCCTCGGCGAGGGCGAGCGCCTCCTCGTAGGCCTCGCGGGCCCCGCGCACGTCCGCCTCCGAGATCTCGAGCTGGCGCCCCAGCGCCGACAGGGCGAGGATCGTCTCGCCGTGGTCCGAGCCGCGCGCGAGCTCCACCGCTCGCTCCAGGTTCTGGCGGGCCTTCTCGGTATCGCCGATGCGGCCGAACACGCGCCCGAAGATCCCGTGCGCGCGGCTCGCGGCGCGCGTCTCGCCGAGGCGCTCGGCCAGCCGCAGCGCCTTCTCGGACGCGTAGATGGCGAGCATGTTGTCGCCGGTGTGGAGGTAGAGCCAGGCCGCCTCCTCGTAGAGGCGCACGAGCTCGAGACGAGGCGGGCCGTCCTTCAGCAGGTTGATGCCCTTCTGGTAGTGCTCGATCGCCGCCTTGCGCTCGCCCTTGTGCGAGAGCCCGGCGCCGATCTTGCGATGCAGGTCGGCCACGCGCTCGAGGTCCTCCTGGCCGCGGAACCAGTCGAGGCACTCGGTCCAGACGCCGATCGCCTCGTCCACGCGCCCGAGTCTCAGCGAGACGTCGCCGAGCTTCTCCGCCACGCGCACGCGCGCGTCGCCGCCGTTCTCGACCTCGCGGGCATGGCGGTAGTGCGAGGCGGCCTCGCGGTTCGAGTACAGGAGCGCCGCGGCGTCGCCCGCCTCCTCGAGGAAGCGAACCGCCCGCTCGCGCATGTCCGCGAGCTCGCTCTCCGGCAGGCCGCCCTCGCGGCCAAGGGCGGCGGCCCGCCCGTAGTGCTCGGCGAGCAGCGCCACGACCTCGTCCGTTCGCCCCTCGTGCCGCTCCTCGAAGAACGCGCCCACCTCGAAGTGCTTCCGCGAGCGGACTGCCTTGGGCAGCATCCCGTACGCCACGTCGCGGATCAGTACGTGCCTGAACGCCAGCTCGCCCTCGGCGTCGGGCTCGAGGATGTCCTTCTGGCGCAGCGACCTGAGCGCCTGCCCGAGGTCGCGCCCCTCCGCCTCGGCGACGGCGGCGAGCGAGTCCTCCCAGAACGTGCGCCCGACGACGGACGCCTGCTGCACGAGCCGGCGCTCGAACGGCTCGAGCGAGTCGAGCCGTGGCGGCCAGCACGGCCTGCACGGTGTCGGGCAGCTCGGCGGCGTCGCTCCCGCCCTCCTCGGCGATGCGGCGGGCCATCTCCTCGGCGAAGAGCGGATTGCCGCCGGAGCGCTCGGCCACGGCGGGGACCACGTCCTGGCCCTCGGGCAGCAGGGCGCTGAGCAGCTCGCAGGTGTTCGCCTCGGAGAGCCGTTCGAGCAGCAGCTGGGTGGCCGAGCGGCGTCCGCCGCCCCAGCCGGGCCGCCGGTCGAGCAGCTCGTCGCGGGCGAGGCAGACCAGCATCAGCGGCGCCCGGACCCACTGGGCGAGGTGCTCGATGGCGTCCAGCATGCCGTCGTCGGCCCAGTGGATGTCCTCGAATACGAGCACCATCGGCCGGCGCTTGGCGATCGCCTCGATCCCGGCGCGCAGCGCCGAGAAGAAGGACTCGCGCAGGCGCTCGGGGTCGGGCTCGGCCGGCGCGAGCTCGGGTGGCACGTCCAGCCCGAGCAGGCGGCCGATCAGGGCGGCCTTCTGCATGCCCGTCGTCGCTGGCCTCGTCGCCGGAGGCGAAGAGCGCGCCGGTGTAGGTGCAGAGCTTGTCCCAGGCCTCGTCGGCCGAATCGGAGTCGACGATCCGGCACTCGGCGCGCAGCACCTCGCCGAGCGCCCAGTAGACGATCCCCGAGCCGTAGGGGAGGCAGCGGCCGATGCGTACGTTGGGCGGCGAGGGCTGCTCGCTCAGGCGGTGCTCGTACTCGCGCAGCACCCTCGACTTGCCCACGCCGGCCTCGCCGACGATCGTCACGAGCTGCGGCGAGCCCTCGCGCACGACACGCTCGTAGAGCGATCCGAGCGCAGTCAGCTCGTCCTCGCGCCCGACGAGCGGCGACTCGCTCGCCGGACCGGTGCGGCGCAGCGGGTGCTGGGCGATCAGCCCCTCCGCCTCCCAGGCCGGCACCGGCTCCGCCTTGCCCTTGAGCTCGAGCGGCTCGAGCTCGCGGTAGTCGATCGCCGCGTGGGTGGCGCGCATCGTGCGCTCGCCGACCGTCACGCTCCCGGGACGGGCGGCGCTCTGCAGACGGGCCGCCACGTTCACCGTGTCGCCGATCACCGTGTAGGCCTCGCCCACTGCGCCCGCCAGCACCTCGCCCGTGTTGATCCCCACGCGCAGGTCGAAGTTCACCCCCGGCGGCAGGTCCTCGTTCACCTCCGCCATCGCGTCCTGCATGCCGAGCCCGGCGCGGACCGCGCGCTCGGCGTCGTCCTCGTGAGCCACCGGTGCGCCGAAGATCGCCATCACGTTGTCGCCGATGTACTTGTCGACCGTGCCCCCGAAGCGCGACACCTCGCGTCCGAGGCGCATCAGGGCCCGGTCGACGAGCGACTTCACCGCCTCCGGGTCCATGCGCTCCGCGAACGCCGTGTAGCCGGACAGGTCGGCGAACAGCACCGTGACCTGGCGTCGCTCCTCGGGTGGCTGCTCGGGGGGCCTGGCCGGCCCCGCCGGGGCCTGGTCCTGGAGCGACTGCCCGCAGCTCATGCAGAAGCGGGCCTCGGGTGGAGCCGGAGTGCCACAGGCCGGGCAGCGCTGTTCGAGCCTCGCGCCGCACGACATGCAGAAACGCGCGCCGGCGGGGTTCTCCATACCGCAGGCCGCGCAGCTCATCGAGCGAGGGTACCGTTGGGGCCCGTACCCGCCGCGTGACGACCGTCACATTGCAGGCGGATTCGCTGGATCCGGAGGGAGTGAGATGACGGATAGGCCATTTCGCGTTGAGGTCGAGGTGGGCGCGCCGAGGGACGCCGTCTGGCGAGCCCTCACCGAGGTGCCCGAGGTCCGGCGCTGGTTCGGCTGGGAGTACGAGGGCCTCGCCGACGAGGTGGACTTCATCTTCGTGCAGGCCGCCACCCCGAAGCCGCCCGATCGCATCGAGTTCGCCGACGGCGGGTCGGGTCAGGTGATCGAGCTCGAGGAGCGGAGCCCGGTAACCCTCGTGCGGGTGATGAAGGAGGGCGAGCCTCCGGCGGACGACGTCTACGACGCCGAGATCGAGGGCTGGTGGTGCTTCCTCCACCAGCTCGCGCACTACCTCGAGCGCCACGACGGCCAGGAGCGCCGGACGCTCCACCTGAGCGGCCGGGCGAGCCCGAGCGCCCTCGTGGCCGACCTGGAGCGGCACGCCGGCGAGCCGGTCGCTCGGCCCAGCCGCCACGTGGCCGTCGCTCACACCCGGGACGGCAGCCTGGCGGTAATGGAGAGCGCGGCGGCGCTCGACGCCGGCGAGCCGTCCGACACGAAGCTGACCGTGACCGCATATGAGCTCGATGACGAGGGCTTCGGCGAGCTCCGCGAGAGCTGGGAGGCGCGCTTCCGCGCGCTCGCCGTAGGGGAGGAGGTCGCCGCGGTTGTCTAGGACACTCCCGGTCGCGCCTCGTTGGGCAGTCTGGGGTTTCGACCCGATCTGGGCCTGGCGTCCTGACTTTGCACGCCAGGAGCGACCAAACCCAGGACAGGCCCATGGGCTAGGGGATGTGGCCGGCGTCGCGGTAGGCCGCCGCGGCATCGGCGAGCAGCGCTTCGTCCACGGCGGTGAGCAGGCGGCCGTCGACCTCCACGAGCGCACCCGGGTGGGGCGGATACCAGAACGCCCGCAGCTTGCGCTCGACGTCGTCACCCGGACGGATCACCCGCAGGCGCTCGAACTCCTCGCGCGACACGTAGCGGCCCTCGCCCTGCGGCGAGCGCGGCAGCTCCTCCCCGGCGAGCAGGCGGCCGATCACCCGTTCGAAGAGGCCCGTGAGCCGCGCCTGGGTGTCGATGTCGAGCGACAGTGCGGTGGCGCCTTCGTGATCGATGGCGAAGCGCTCGACCTCCACGAGGTCGCCGGTGTCGAGGCGCGCGTCGACGAAGTGGCAGGAGACGCCCCACTCCTCCAGGCCTTCGAGAATGGCGAGGTTGTACCCGCCGAGGCCGCGGAAGTCGGGCAGCGGGGCGGGGTGGAAGTTGAGGCAGCCCGCGCCGCCGAGGGACAGCAGCGGCTCGCGGATCAGGCGCGGGTGCAGGAAGGAGAGCACCACGTCGACGCCGGCGGGCGGCTCCGCGTGCAGCGCCGCGTCGTCCGTGAGCGGGAGCCCGAGGCGCTCCGCGGCGAGGTCGACCCGCTGCTCGCCGTGGGCCTCCGGGTCGGGAGGCTGGCTCGCCACGGCCACGATCTCGCAGTCCTGCGCGGCGAGCCAGGAGAGCGCGCGGACGGTCGAGCGCTTGTGCTTGCCCATGAAGATCGCCCTCACGCCAGCACCTGACGGTAGACGTCCATGGTTCGCTCGGCGACCCGGTCCCAGGAGAGGGGCCCGGCCGCGGCGGCCAGCGCGCGCTCCGACAGGCGCCGGCGCTCGTCCGGTTGCGCCAGCAGCTCGACGAGCGCAGCGGCGAGCGCGTCGGGGTCCCCGGGCGCCACGAGCCGGCCGAAGCCGTGCTCGTCGACCAGCTCGCGGAAGCCGCCGACGTCGCTCAGCACCATCGGCGTGCCGAACGCCAGGCCGGCGAACAGCACCCCCGACACGTCGACGCTGCGATGTGGCAGCGCCAGCAGGTCGGCCCGACGGAAGTAGGCCGGCAGCTCGGCGTCGCTCACGTAGCGCTCGACGAAGCGCACCCGGCCGCTCGGCGCGAGCCGGCGCAGGCGCTCCATCGAGATCCCGAGCGGCCGGCCGACGACCCAGAGCTCCGCGCCCTCCACCGCGCGCATCGCCTCCAACAGCACGTCGACCCCCTTGTACTCGCGCACCACGCCGAAGTAGAGGATCACCGGCCCCTCCACCGCGGCCAGCTCGGGCGGCAGCGGCCGCTCGTCGCCCTGCCGCGTGAGGTGCTCGAAGGCCCCGTGCGGGATCACGTGCACGCGCGGACCCGCGCCGAGCAGGTCGGCCCCGTGCCGGGTGTGCACGATCACGGCATCCATCCGCTCGGCGAGGCGGCGGTCCAGCGCCTCCCGGCGGATCACGTTGTGCATCGTCAGCACGCGTGGCCGCGCGCTCGGCAGCAGGTGGGCGTCGAGGCGCTCGATCGGCAGCCACTGGAAGTGGCGCACGTCCGCCACGGCGCCGCGGCGCCGGTAGCGCAGCATGTCCGGCACGTGCTCGGCGAGCTTCAGCGCCCGCCGCCGACCCGGAGCGTCGGCGGCGTAGCGCGTAGCGAGGCGGTAGAAGGGCTCGCTCACCTCGTAGCCGTCGGGGGCGGGCGAGGGGCCGTGGACGAAGCGCGAGGTGATCAGCTCGACCTCGCGCCCCTGGCGGGCGAGCGCGCCCGCCAGGGCGTGGTCGTAGGGCAGCACGTCCCCGGAGGGGTCTACGAGATGCACGCGCATTCCGATGCATTGTGCCGGGCGGAAGCCGCCGGCTCGGCCGGGCGGAAGCCGCCGGCTCGGCCGGCGGCGCACCGGTTTGTTTACCCTCCCCGCCCCGATGACCCGGCCCCTGGTCCGGTGGGTGTTCGCCCTGCTCGCAGTCGCGACCATCGCCGCCTTCTTCGTCACCCAGCAGCTCAAGAGCGACGCCGCTCTCGTGCTGCGCTTTGCCGCGTTGCCGGCGTACGTCTCCCCGAACGGCGACGGCGTGCGCGACAGCGCCGAGGTGGGCTTCGATCTCTCGGAGCCCGCGAGCGTGACGTTCTCGATCGTGGACTCGGAGGGCAACGAGGTCCGGCGGATCGTCGACGGCGAGCGCAAGGCGGGCGACACCAAGCACCGCTTCCGCTGGGACGGCCGCGACGACGACGGGGTCCGCGTGCCGGACGGCGTCTACCGGATGCGCGTGGTGCGTCGCGACGAGAGCCGGGTGATCAACTCGACGAAGAAGCTCACCGTGGACACCGAGCCGCCGCGCCTCACGCTGGTCTCGGCGCGACCGTCGCTGATCGCGGTGAACGCCCCCGGCCAGAGCGCGGAGGTGCGCCTGCGCTACCGCGGGCCGTCGAACGAGGCGCCGGTCTTCCGGGTCTGGCGCACGGACGGCGGCGAGCCGCGGATCGTGCGCCGCTTCCGCGGCAACGAGCGGCGCGTCGGGGTGTGGCGCGGGGAGGTGAGCGCCGGCCCGGACGCCGTGGAGCCGGCGCCGGACGGCGACTACGCCTTCACCGTCACCGCCCGCGACCGCGCCGGCAACGAGGGCTTCGGCCCGACCGAGATCCCGAGCCGGCGATCGGCGCGCCCGGGCACCGGCGTGACGGTGCGCAGCTTCTCGCTCGCGGGGCCGCTCGGTGTGGTTCCCGTCGGCTCGCGCGCACAGCTCGAGGTGGGGCCGGTCGACCGCTCGTTCGACTACGCGCTCTCGCGGCTCGGCGATCCCAAGGTGCTGCGCCGCGGCGGCAGGGTCGGCGGGCGCTTCCAGGTCGGTATCCCGAAGACGCTCAGGACGGGCGTGTACGTCGTGCGCGTGAGGGCGGGCGACCAGCGCGCGGTCTGGCCGCTCGCGGTGGCTGGCCTGCCCCAGACGAAGCGGGCGATCGACAGGCCGCGGCCGCTCGTGGTGCTCCCGGCGCTCACCTGGCAGGGGCTGAACCCGGTGGACGACGACGCCGACGGCTTCGCCGACACGCTCCCGAGCGCGGGCGCGGTGCGCCTCGACCGCCCGTTCGCCGGCTCGGGCCTGCCGCCGCGCTTCGAGTCCGAGATCTCCCCGCTCCTGCGCTGGCTCGACCGGGAGCAGCACGCCTACGACCTCACGACGGACATCGCCCTCGCGCGCGGCGAGGGTCCCGCGGTCGGCAACGCGCCCGGCGTGGCCTTCGCCGGCAGCGAGCTGTGGCTGCCCGAGCGGCAGTTGCGGCGGCTGCGCGGCTACGCGAGCGACGGCGGGCGCGTGGCGTCGTTCGGGGTCGACTCGTTCAAGCGCTCGGTCCGGGTGACGGGCGAGCGGGCGAGCGACCCGTCGCCGGCGCGGCGGCGGACGGCCTTCGGCGAGACGACTGAGGTGGAGGTCACGAGCCTCGCCCCGCTCGAGGTGTTCACGGACGAGCTCGGGCTGTTCGAGGAGCTGTCGAGTTTCATCGGCGAGTTCACGGTGTTCGAGGTCTCGCGGGGCCTGGCCGATGGCGCACGGCCGCTCACGACGGCCGGGCGCGAGAGCGGCCAACCGGCGTTCGTGGCCTTCGAGCTGGGCGATGGGATCGTGCTGCGAACGGGCACGCCCCAGTGGGCGAGGGAGCTCGAGGAGTCGGCGCTGAGCCTCGAAGTGCCGCAAGTGACGACTCGCATTTGGCGCCTGCTCGGCCGCGGCTGAGGCGACGGGTGGCGGCCTGGGCGTCTGCCATCCTGAGCCGCGATGTCCAGACGACGCCGCTTGCTGATCGGCGGCGCGCTGGTCGTGCTCGCTCTGGCGGTCGCGGTCGGCGTGTACGCCTACAACGAGAGCCAGCCCATCGAGAAGCGAGGCTCGGCGACCGAGGAGTTCGTGGTCACCGAGGAGCCCGAGCCCACTCCACCGCCGGAGAAGGACGACCCGCGCCCGTGGCCGACCTACGGCTTCGACATCGGGCGCCAGCACATCTCGCCCTACGACCACCGGCCGCCCTACCGCCGGCTGTGGTCGATCGACGCCCACGACACGCTCGAGTTCCCGCCCACGATCGCCTACGGACGCGTCTACCTCGCGCAGCAGAAGGGGCTCTTCTTCGCGCTCGACGCCAAGACCGGCAAGGTGGACTGGAAGAAGAGCTTCGGCCGCTGCGCGGCCTCTTCGCCGACGATCGGCAAGGGCGTCGTCTACCAGTCCTGGATGCACCCGGTCGAGTGCCTCCAGGGCCAGGCGGGCGCGACCGGCTTCGTCGTCGCCTGGGACGCCGACACCGGCAAGGAGCTGTGGCGCTGGAACAGCAAACCGGTGGAGTCCTCACCGCTGCTCCGTAACGGCGTGCTGTACGTCGGCACCTGGAACAACGACGTCGTGGCGCTGAACGCCAAGACCGGGCGGGTGAAGTGGCGCTTCCAGGCCGACAACGAGGTGAACACCTCCGCCGCCTACTGGAAGGGCAACATCTACATCGGCTCGGACGGCGGCACGCTCTACGCGCTGAACGCCGGCAGCGGCCGGCTCAAGTGGAGCGCGCAGTCCAACTCGAGCTTCGGGTCGCGCGAGTTCTGGTACGCGACGCCGACGATCGCCTACGGCCGCGTCTACATCGGCAACACGGACGGGACGATGTACGTGTACGGGGCGAAGAGCGGGAAGCTGCTCTGGGCGCGGCCGCTCGGCAGCTACATCTACGGCGCCGCGGCGGTCTACCGGCGCAAGGTCTTCGTCGGTACCTACGACGGCAAGTTCTACGCGCTCGACGCGGCCACGGGCGACACGCGCTGGCAGATCGACGCGCGCGGCGCCGTGCACGCGGCGCCGACGGTGATGGACGGGCTCGTGTACTACGCCATCTGCTCGACCTGCGGCTCGGCCGCCCAGCGCGCCGTGGCGCAGGGCCCAGACTCCACCTACGCAGTGCGGGCGCGCGACGGCAAGCGCATCTGGCGCTTCCCCGGTGGCAAGTACGCCAACCCGGTTGTGGCGGACGAGGAGCGCGTGTACATCACGGGCCGCTCGCAGCAGTACGCCTTCGCGCCCAAGGGCTCCGAGGCGGCGCGCGAGGACGCTCGCGCCGACCGGCGCGGCACGGCTAGGGAAGGGCGGCGAGAAAGGCGCGAATCCGGCTCGTGACGGTGCGCAGCACCTCGAGCGAGGCGAGCGGGTCGCCCTCGACCTGAAGCGAGTGGTCGAGGCCGTCGAGCTCGAGCTGCTCGACGTGGTCCGACTCCGGGATACCCTCGGCCCAGCTCGGGTCGGCCGGGCTGCCCACGGCGAGGGTGGGTGCGCGCGCGGCTCGTAGCGCGTCCACGACGTCGGGGCGCACGAGCAGCGGCGTGAGCCAGACGGCGGGCAGGCCGCGCTCGCTCACGAGCGGCGCCGCGGCGCTGCCGAGCGACTTGCCCACGACCGCGACGGTGCCCGCCGCCGTCGCCGCGAGCGCCTGCGAGGCCCGCTCGCGCATCCAGGCGAACGGGTCGGCGTCCGCCGGGGCGCGCTCCGAGAGCTCCAGCACCGACCATCCCTCCGCCTGGGCGGCCTCGCGCGCGAACCACAGGAGTGGCGCCTGGCTGAAGTAGCGCACGCCCGGTAGCAGCACCACGCAGCGCTCGGGGTCGCCCTCGTGGAGGATCGCCTCACCCGGTCCCAGGTCGAGCGGTCTCACGACTCGACCCTATCGCCGCCGCGATGATGGCCGCCGTCATCGGCCAGACGAGGTAGTAGTTGTTGAACGTCCGGCCGATGAACATCAGCCAGAGGATCGACACGGCGAAGGCGGCCGCGCCGACCCAGAGCTCGGCCGCCTTGCGCTGAGCGAGCAGCAGCCAGACGGTGAGCGGCACCCAGGTGAGGAGCGCGATCAGCGCGAACGGGTAGGCGCCGTCGCGATCCTCCACGATGCCGAGTCGCACGAGGATCCCCGACAGCCCGTAGCCCACGATCCGGTAGGTGCCGGCCCCGTACCTGATCGTGTCGTCGTAGAACGCCACGGGGTCGGCGACGAAGAACGGCAGCACCCCGACCAGGATCACGCCGCCGAACACGAGCGCGGCACGCCGGAGCTCCTCGCGCGACGCGCCCTGCTTCACGACCATCAGCGCCAGGAACGGCAGCGCGACGAGCGAGAACTGCTTGAGCAGCACGGCCCCGGCGAGCGCGGCCGCGGCCCAGCCCAGCCGCCTTCGCGTGACGAGCGCGAACGCCAGCACGAGCAGCAGCAGGCTGGGCGCGTCGTTCTGCCCGAACCAGGCCGAGCGTACGGCGATGGGGTTGCACACGAGCAGGGCGCCCAGCACGAGCCGCCAGCCGAGCGGCCCGCGGAACAGGAGCGCGGCGGGGAGCATCGCGAGCGTGCACAGCAGCACGAGCAGCCGGTAGTCGTCCGCCGGCTCGGGCAGCAGCCGCCAGGCGGCGGCGCTGAGCGCGGCGCCGGGGAAGTAGGCGAAGTGCTCGAGTGCGACCTCGCGCTCGCGGACGCGCTCGGAGACGCTGCCGTCGCGGGTGTAGAAGCGCTCGAGACCCGACTCGCGGTAGTCGTGCCCGTAGGGGTTGTCGAGGTCGAGCAGCAGGTCCCCGCCGAGCTCGATCTGGTAGGTCGAGTCGTTGGTGAAGAACCAGGGCGCGGTCGAGTCGCGCAGCCCGAGCTGGAGGAGGGTCGAGGGTCCCGCCAGCAGCAGTCCGACCGTCAGCACCAGCGCGATGCCCGCCCAGCGGGGCCAGGCACGCGGGCGCGCCAGCAGCAGCACGGCGGCGGCGCCGCACAGGAGCGCCGCCACGAAGCAGGCGGCGCGCGCGATGCCCACGTCCCACTCCTCGCCCGCGGCACGCACGAGCGGCGCGAGCGGCCCCTGCGGGTCCACCGTCCCGGGCCTGAACGGCCAGGGGTTCGAGCCGAGCTCCGGCAGCGTGATCGCGATCAGGCCGAACAGGACGCCCACGAGGATCCAGGCGCCCCGCACGTCGAGCGTCACGTGGTGGCCATCCTCGCCCGGGAGCGCTCGGCGGCCGTCGGCGGTGGCTCGTGGGCGAGGCTCCAGGCGTACGTGCCGGCCGCCGTGCCGAGCACGAGCCAGGTGAGCGGATCCTCGAGGAAGCCGCTGTAGAAGAGCGCGTGCACGAACAGCACGAGCAGCGATGCCCCGAGCGCCAGGCCGAGCGCCTCGTCGCGTTTTCGCACCTGGGCGATCACCCAGGCGCCGCCGGCGAGCAGCAGCACGTAGAGCACGAGCCCGGCCACGCCGAGCTCGGCGGCGACCGTGAGCGGCGTGGTGTGCGACACGAAGGTGGGCGTGGGGCGCGCGCTGTCGGCCAGGCGCCGGCTCGCGCGCGGCTGGCCGGCGATGCCCACGCCGCTGGCCGGCTGGTCCTCGATCACCGCGAGGGTGTCCTCGACCCGCTCCGTGCGGTCGCTGGTGATCCGGTTGAGCGACTTGCCGTCGATCAGCTGCACCGTCACGTAGGCCGCCCCGGCCAGCACCGCGGCGAGCGCCACCACGCCGACCGCGAGCCGCACCCGGCGGGTGCCGGTCGCGACCGCGAGCGCGAGGGTCACGACGAGCAGCGCGGCGAAGCTCGACTGCGAGTAGGAGAAGAACAGGCCGGTCCACATCAGCGCCAGCAGCGCCACGAGCGGCCACGCTCGCCAGCGCCGCGCGGCGAGCAGCGCGAGCACCAGCGCGATGCCGAGCACGACGTGGCGGCCGTAGAGGCTCGGGTCGCCGAACAGCGACGTGACCCGGAAGTAGTCCGTGTTCGCGTTCGAGACCGTGAGGTTGGGCGCGTAGAAGAAGAGCTCGCGCGTGGCCGCCTGCCAGAGTCCGACAACGGCGAACAGCGAGGCCAGCGCGATCCCGGCGGCCGCCATGGCCTTGGGCACCGCGTCGGGGAAGTCGGCCCGCGCCACCGTGGCGAGCAGCGCCGCGAACGGCAGCGTGAAGAAGAGCAGCAGGTTGGCGCCCGCCTCGAGGTCGTCGGCCCACAGGAGCGACGCGCAGGCCAGCGCGAGGAACGCGGCGGCGGGCAGCGCGATGGGACGTGGGACCGCGCGCAGCTCCCGACCGCCGAGCGCCCGCCAGCCGAGCGCCGCCGCGGCGGCGGCGAGCACGAAGTAGAGCGGCATGAGCCGGCCGAGCCGGCCGTCGCCCGAGATCGACACGAGCAGCGAGCTCGAGCTGTCGAACGACAGCGGCGGCCGGAACGGCGCCGCCACCAGCACGGCGACGGGCACGGCGGTCGGCCAGCGCGCCAGCGCCGCCGCGGCGGCGCCCACGGCCGCGAGCCCCACCAGCGCCGCGCCGATGCCCGCAGCACCGCTCAGCTTGTCGAGCGGCCCGAGGCCGATCGCGTAGGCGAGCCCGATCTCGGCGGCGGCGAGCGCCACCAGGCCGGCCAGCAGCGCGATCCGTCCGCGTGCGAGCAGCACGAGCACGGACCCGACGGCGCCGCAGACGGCGGCGAGCTGGGCGGTGTCAGCGTGCTCCATGGGCCTGCGAGAGCGTATTTCGACCGCGGGCGTTGTATGCCTCCGCCGCCTCACGGATTCCCTCGCCCCGACCGGGCGCGAGCTCCTGGCGGGCGTGGAGCAGGTAGCGCCGCGGGTCGCGACCGGGGATTGCCGCCGCGGCTGCGGCGCGCACCAGGTAGGCCCAGACCCAGCACGCCCTCCACACGAGCCGCGTGAGGTGAAGCCCGTGCTTTCGGAAGTAGCGGTCGCGTCCGCGGTGGAACTCCACGATGCGGCGTCGCATGGCGGTGGAGTCCGTGGACAGCTGGTCGTGATGCACGGCCAGCGCGCCGGGGACGTAGAGGATCGCGAAGCCCGCGTCCCGCAGGCGCTTGCAGAAGTCGGTCTCGTCCGAGTAGACGAAGAACGCCGGGTCGAGGTAGCCCACCTGCGCGGCGGCGTCGCGCCTCACGAGCATCGCGCTCGACTGCACCCAGCCCACCTCGCGCACGTCGTGGCCGACGCTCTCGACCGCTACGCGCTCGTGCGCGAAGACGGCGGCGGCGAGCGCCCAGGGGATGTCCGGCAGCCGCCACGCGCAGGGCGTGGGTGCGCCGGCGCTCGTGAGGAGCTGGGCGCCCGCGGCGGCCGCGCGCGGATGGGCATCGAGCGCCTCGACGAGTGCGCGGACCGCCCCCGGTCGCAGCTCGGAGTCCTCGTTCAGCAGCAGGCACAGCCGCCCGCGCGCCCGCTCGAGCAGCGTCGAGTCGTTCTCGGCCTTGCCGGTGCGCCGCTCGAGGGCGATCAGCTCGGCGTCGGGGAAGCGCTCGCGCACGGCGTCGGCCGAGCCGTCGTCGGAGGCGTTGTCGAGCACGAGCAGCTCGTGCGTCAGCTCCGGCGGGTGGGTGCGCCCGATCGCCTCGAGGCAAGCGATCAGGTCGTCGCGGCCGTTCGTGTTGACAACGCAGTAGGACAGCTCGAGCGTCACCGGCGGGCCGCCTCACAGAGCAGCGCGAGCGCGCGCGCGGCGAGCTCGTCGCGGCCGAACTCGCGCTCCGCCAGCGCCCGCGCGTTGCGACCCATGCGCTCAACGGCCGCCGGGTCGTCGCGCAGCGCAGCGAGCTTCTCGGCAAGGTCGCTCGCGTCGCCGGCCCGCACGTACAGGCCCGCGTCGTTCAGCTCCACGAGCTCGCGCATCCAGCCGTCCATGTTCACGATCGCGGGCCGCCCGGCGGCGAAGGTGTCGAACAGCTTGTTGGGCGAGTTGGTGGCCAGCACCGGCACGTCCTTGAAGAGCGTCAGGCACGCTCCCGAGCGCGCCGCGAGCCTCGCCACCTCCTCCTTCGACGAGCCGGGGCCGGGGAACTCCACGTTGGCGGGCGCCGCGAGCTCGAGCTGCGCGACGCCGCTTTCCGTCACCCATCAGCACGAAGCGCACGTCCGGCAGCAGGCGCGCGGCCTCGACGGCGGCGCTCAGGTCGTTCGCCTCGCCCATCGTGCCGAAGTAGCTGACCGTGAACGGCCCGTCCGCGGCCCGGTCGGGACGAAACAGGTCGAGGTCGGCGGCGTTCGGCACGAGGGCGACCTTCTCCTCCGGTACGCCCGCCGCGGTCACGCCTTCGCGGATTCCGGGTGAGAGCGCGATCACGCGGGCGCTCTGCCGGTAGACGAAGCGCTCGAGCGCTCGCGCCAGCCGGCGCCCCAGGGGGTTGCGCAGGGCGCCCATCTGGATCGGGGCCTCCGGCCACAGGTCGCGGACCTCGAACACGAGCGGCGCGCGCCAGCGCCGCGACGCGAGCAGCGCGGGCAGCGCCATCGTGAGGGGCGGCGAGGTGGCGTAGACCACGTCCGGCCGCGGACCGCGCAGCGCGGCCGCGCTCGCCGCGAGCGCGAAGCGGACGAAGGCGAGCATGCGGCGCGGATAGGAGACGGCGGTGGCGCTCACGTAGTCCGAATAGCCCCCGCGCACCCCCACGACCTCGATGCCGTCCACCGTCCGGCGTCCGCCGCCGGCGGTTACCATCCGCACCCCGTGCCCGCGTGCGACGAACCGGCGCGCGAACTCGTACGAGCGCGTTCCCCCCACGCCGGCGCGGGTGACGAAGAACTGATGCAGGTAGAGGATCCGCATCCGGTGCGCCCGAACGGTAGTGCGCGGTGAGCCGCGCCCTCGACCTCGCGATCGCGAGCGTCGTGCTCGCGCTGAGCGCGCCGCTGCTCGCGCTGGCGGCTCTCGCGATCAAGCTCGAGAGCCACGGCCCGGTGTTCTATCGCCAGCGCCGCGTGGGCCGAGGCGGCCGGCCGTTCGAGCTCTGGAAGCTGCGCACGATGGTGCGCGGCGCCGAGACGCTGGGCGCGGGCATCTACGTGCTCGAGGGCGACGCGCGGATCACGCGGGTCGGCCGGTTGCTGCGGCGCTACTCGCTCGACGAGCTGCCGAACCTCGTGAACGTCCTGAGGGGCGAGATGGCGGTGGTGGGACCGCGCCCGACGGTGCAGGAGCAGGTCGACCGCTACACCGACCGTCAGCGCCTGCGCCTCGAGGTCAAGCCCGGGATCACCGGCTGGGCGCAGATCAACGGGCGCACCTCACTGCCCTGGCCCGAGCGGATCGAGCTGGACGTCTGGTATGTCGAGCACCGCTCGCTGCGGCTCGACCTGCGCATCCTCGCCCGCACGGCGCGCATGCTGGCGACCGGCCACGGGCTGTACAGCGAGGATCTGAAGCAGGGCTGGTAGGGCTGGGTGGGGTCAGCGTCCGGGCGCTCCGGTCGGAAGCCGGCAAGCGTCCTGAGTTCGGTGTCTCCTGGCCACAAAGTCAGGACGCTGGACCGGGCAGGAAGGCAGGCGCATCTCCCCGCCCAGATCCGGTCGACGCGCGATCGCCCACGCTAGCGCGTGGCGCGCAGATCGACGACCTGGGAGACCCCGCGGTCGGTGTCGAGGTCGGGCTTGACGACCACGAAGTAGCGGTAGCGGGCGGCGAACCCGGGCACGAACGAGCTGCTGAAGCGCCCGCGCCGCGCCTGGACGCGCCTCACGCCCACGCGCCGGTAGCGGCCGTCGATCCGTTGCTGGAGCACGAGGTGCACGAACCGCTTGCGGGGGGCGACCATGCCGCTCACGACGAGTCGCTCGCCGCGCCTCCCGGTCGCGAGCGGAGCGTCGATGCTGACCAGCGGGCTCACGTGCACGAGCAGGCGTGCCGACGAGGCGCCGCGCAGCGTGGCGCTGCCGCGCCAGCGCACGCGCAGGTAGGAGCGCCGACGCGGCTTCACCTCCGTGCCGAACGCGCCGTTCGCGTCGGTGGTCACGCGCTTCACCGTGCGCCAGCGGCCCTGGTTGTTCACCTGGACGTCCACCACCTCGCCCGCTACCGGGAGGCCGTCGGGCGACACCAGCGTGCCGCCCACCGGCACGAGCTCGCCGTAGGCGATGCGCGAGTCGGCGATCGTGGCGCTGACCCGTGCCGCCGGGACGGTGCTGAGCGGCAGGCCCGTCTCCACCAGCGTGCGCAGCTCGTCGAGCTGCGTGTAGAGGGCCTCTCCGGGGCAGGCGGTGCGCCCGGTGTCGCGGTGACCGATCACGCGCTCGAGCGTCACGTTCGCGCCCGCGGGGTACTTCGTGGCCGACCCGCCCGCGCTCGTGAGCGTCACGAGCCCCGAGAGCGGCTGGCCGTGCACGGGGAGCTTCCAGCGGATGTACGTCGCCATCGCCGACAGGGCCTCCGGCGTCTGAGGCAGCGACGTGTGGTCGCCGATGTTGGAGATGCCCGCCGTCTGCGCGTTGAAGCCCTGCGCCTGGGCGCCGATAACCGCCTTGTCGAGGCCGCCCGCCCGCCCCTCGTAGAGCACCCCGTACTTGTCGACGAGCATGTTGTAGCCGATGTCCGACCAGCCGTTCGAGTTGCGGTGGAAGCGGCAGACCGCGAGCACGATCGCGGGCCCCTCCTCGGGCGTGTAGTCGTTGAGAGAGACCGTGTGGTGCACGTGGACGGCGCGCACCTCGCCGTAGGTCGGCGCGGTTCGAGGCGGGCAGGCGCTCGCGCCCCAGGCGGCTCGCGAGACGTAGGGGAAGGGCGGCGCCGCGGCGCCGCGGGCGCGCCTCGCGGCCGGGCGCGCCGAGCTGAGCGCGCGTCGGCCGAGGTCCACGAAGTGCAGCCGCAGGCCGGGCAGCGGCCGGCTCAAGCGGTACTGGACGGCGCCCGCGCGACCGACCCAGATCGGGTCGGAGGTTCCGCTCGCGTGCGAGCCCAGGTGCGCCCAGCGGCTCCAGCGTCCGCGCGAGCGCACGCGCAGCTCGATGTCCGGCTGCGCCCGGCCGCGCCAACGCATTCCGACGAGGTTGAAGCGCCGTGGAGTGGTGAGCGGCTTCGAGACCAGCGCGCCGTCGTCCGAGGCCGCCCGGGCGTGCTCGGCGGGCGCGAGCTCGAAGTCCACGGGACGTGCCGTCGCGGGGGCGGCGACGGCGAGAGCGAGGACGCAGACGAGTGCGGCTGCGGAGGCGAGCAGCTTCACGTACAACCGGAACACGCTCGCAGCGTACGGGTTTCGGCGTTGCAAGAACCCCTGCAAACGGGGCTATTGCATCGAATCTTGCTAGGGAATCGGCTCCGGACCGCGCGAGCGGTGCTCGTCCCGGAAGGTCCGGATGGCGTCCCAGGTGGCGTCGTTCACGTCGTCGCAGAGCAGCGAGCGGCCGGTGCCGTTGGGCTCGGGATCGCCGTTCCAGGCCGTGGCGGCGAGCTGGTAGGGCATGTTCCGGCGCGGCACGAGGAACATCTGGTAGCTGTCCTCGTCGAACAGGGCCTTGAGCTCGCCGCGCACGGACTCCGGCAGGCTCGGCTTGAACCAGACGATCACGCGTCCGTGCTCGAGGCCGTGCACGAGCGCCTCGTCGGGCGGCGCCTCGCCGTAGGCGCCGTCCTCGGCCGGGATCTCGTAATGGCGGCCGTCGGTGGGCGGGTTCGAGTCGTAGTCGACCTTCTCGTCGAGCGAGGTCGTGTGGTCCGCGACCCCGCTGCCCTCCTCGGACTCGAGCTCACAGCCCGCGGCGTCGGCGGCCGCCTGCAGGTCGAACTCCTGCTGCTCGGGCACGCTGCCGCCGTCCGGATACAGCGAGCTGGAGCCGTCGGGCCCGCGCAGAGCCGCCGCTGTCGCCTCCGCCGGCGAGCACGACGATCAGCACGGCCGCGACGACGATCGCGAGCATCCCGCCGAGCCCATACCCGACCATGCGCTTGCGCTGCTGCGCGGCCTTGGCCTGTGCCTCGCGCTCCTCGCGCTCGCGGCGCAGGGCCTCCTTCTGCTCACGGCGGTGTGACATCCGCGGCGGAAGCTTAGAGAGGCTGTCTCGGAAGGTCGCGTCGGTCAGTAGACCGGCACCGGCTCGCCCGATTCGGGCAAGCTGGAAGCGGCCGTCTCGGCGTCCAGCTCGGCGAGGATGCGCCGCGGCCCGCTCGAGCTGCTCGGCGGGTTGGGTGAAGGGCAGCCGGAGCCGGTCGTCGAGCGCGTGTCCGGTGCCGAACCGGGGTCCCGCGGCCAGGCGCAGGCCGTGGCGCTCGGCGGCCGCCGCGAGGGCGCTGGAGCGGGCCGACGGCAGCCGGCACCACAGCACGAGGCCGCCAGCGGGCAGCGGCACGTCCCAGCGCGGGAGATGATTGGAGAGCGCATGGTGGAAGCGGTCGCGCCGCTCACGGAGCCCCGCGCGCTGAGTCGCGAGCGAGTCGTCGAGCGCGTCGAGCAGGTGGCAGGCCGCGAGCTGCTCGACGACGGGTCCCGACATCTGCGTCCGCAGGGCGACTCGCGCGAGGGTGCGGACCAGGTCGGCCTCCGCGCGCAGCCAGCCGACGCGCAGGCCACCCCAGACGGACTTGCTCAGGCTGCCCACGGTCACCGTCCGCTCGGGGCCGGCCGCGGCCTGGGGCACGGGCGGCAGGGTGTCGATCCCCGTATCGACCAGCGTCTCGTCGATCAGGGCGACGGTCCCGGCGCGGCGCAGACCGTCGGCGACGCCGGTGCGCTCGGCGGCGTCGAGCAGCTGGCCGGTCGGGTTCTGGAAGTCCGGCATCAGGTAGGCGACGCTCGCGGAGGTCGCGGCGGCGGTTCGGGCCACCGCTTCCACGAACTGGCCGGGGTCGTCGTCCGGTACCCCGACGGGCACGAGCCGCAGGCCCTTGGCGCGGGCCAGGTCGAGCGCGTTCGGGTAGGTGGGCTGCTCGACCAGGAGACGCTGGCCGCGGCGGGTCAGGGCCTCCAGGGCCAGCGCGACGCCCTGGAGCGCGCCGGCCGTGATGAACACCTGCTCCGGGGTCGTCGGGAGACCGCGCGCGCTGTAGCGCTCGGCGACCCGGCCGCGCAGGTCGGGCAGGCCGTCCGGGTGGTAGCCGTGGCCGGGGAGCAGCCTGGGCAGGTCTGCGAGCGCCGCCGTGAACGCGGCGGCCACCGCGGGTGGCGCGCTCGGTGCGGCGTGGGCGAGATCGATCACCCCAGCCTCGGCGGGCGCGGGAACCCAGGCGCCACGCTCGGCGCTGCCGGGGATGGCGGTCCACGTGCCGGCGCCTTGGCGGGCGGTCGCCCAGCCGTCCTCACGCAGCTGCGCGTACGCGGCCGAGACGGTGGCTCGGCTGAGCCCGAGGGCGTCGGCGAGTTCGCGCTCGGCAGGCAGGCGCGCGCCGAGCGCGAGGCGGCCGTCGGCGACCAGCAACCGGATCCGGCTCGCCAGCGCCGCGTACGTGGGGCGGCGCTCCTCGCTCAAGCCTCCGAGCAGCCCCGCGAGGGGAGATGCGGAGGTCAGCTTCATGCCACTGGTTGGGAAATGGCCTGCTTACACGATGCCAATAGTCGGCACACTAGCGATGTGGCATCGCTTCGCTCCCGGCCCGTGCGCCGGCTCCTCCAGCTCTACGCGGGACTCGTTCTCTATGGCGTCTCGATGGCGCTGATGGTCCGCTCGGAGCTGGGGGTCATGCCGTGGGATGTGCTCCACCAGGGAGTGGCCCGCCAGCTCGGCCTGTCCCTGGGAACGGTCACGATCCTCGTCGGGATCCTGGTGCTGCTGGCATGGGTGCCGCTGCGTGAGCGCCCCGGGCTCGGGACCGTGAGCAACGTCGTCGTCATCGGGCTTGCGGTCGACGCGGCGCTCGCCCTGCTCGAGCCGCCGAGCGCTCTTTCGGCGCGGGTGCTCTTCGCCGCCTCGGGCATCGCCCTCAACGCGGTCGCGACCGCCGCCTACATCGGCGTGCAGCTGGGCCCCGGGCCTCGCGACGGCCTGATGACGGGCCTGGTCCGCCGCACGGGCGGCTCGGTGCGGCTGGTGCGCACGGCGATCGAGGTCGCCGTGGTGATCAGCGGATGGCTGCTGGGGGGCACGCTCGGCCTCGTGACCGTGGCCTACGCGCTCTCGATCGGGCCACTCGTCCACCAGCTGCTGCCGCGGCTGTCGGTTCCCCTGCCGCTCGCGGACGAGCGCGCTACGCCGACGGCCGCCGTGCCGAAGCCCCGCGTCGCGGCCCGGTCGCGGTCCGCTTGCGAGCGCCGCTCCGCCGCCTCGGCCGGAAGCACTCCTCGATGAACGTCACGATCTCGCCGGTCAGCCGCTCGGGGGTGAGCCGCAGCTCGAGGATCGAGGAGGCCTCAATGAGGCGCGCGTTCGGCAGCTCGCGCACCAGCATGTCGGAGTCGGAGAACGGATGGACCGGATCGCGGTAGTGCCCGATCACGAGCGTCGGCTGCTGCATCACGCGGCGCTCGGAGCTCGGCGGCGCCACGCGCCCGTAGAACAGTCCCTGGAGCACCGACGCCGAGGGCTTCGGGTCCTGGCTCACCCAGTCGAGCAGCATGTCGCCCACCAGGGAGAGGCCGCGCGGCACGAGTGACGCACCGCGCCCGATCAGTCGCGCCACCGGCGCGCCGAAGGTGAGGCCCACGAGCAGCGGCGTGAAGGCGATCGCGCAGCCGAGCAGGGCGTTGTCGAGCACCGGCATCTCGATGAGCAGACCGCGGACCCGCTCGGGAGCGGCGGCCGTGGCCTCGAGCGAGGCGTTCGCTCCGAGCGACGTGCCGCCGAGGAGCGCCTCGTTCACCCCTACGTGGTCGAGCAGCGCGATCACCTGGCGGCCGAAGATGGTCACCGAGTAGTTGGGCATTTCGGGTGGCCGGTCCGAGTCGCCGTGGCCCAGCAGGTCGAGGCAGAGGACGCGGTGGCCGCGCTCGGCGAGCGTCTCGGCGAGCGGGCCGTGCATCTTGCGCGAGAAGAGCAGTCCCGGCAGCAGGACCACCACGCGCTCGCCGGAGCCGTACTCGTCGTAGACGAGGCGGTGGCCCTCGTACTCGAAGTGCCTCGTGGTCGCCGGCATCGCGCGCTGCAGCTTAGAGCCCGCCGGCGACATGGCGGCCAGGCACGTTGCCGGAAGGTTGCGAGGAGTCGTAGCATCCCGCCGGGAGGAGCAGGTCGATCGGGAGGAGTGAGATGAGCGCGACGGTGCGTGTGCAGGCCACGGTGAACGGGGAGTCCAGGGAGTCCGTCGTGGAGGCGCGCACCCTGCTTGTCCACTGGCTCCGCGAGGAGCTCGGATTGACCGGCACGCACGTGGGCTGCGACACCACGAACTGCGGCGCCTGCACCGTTCACCTGAACGGGGAGGCGGTCAAGAGCTGCACGGTGCTCGCGGCGCAGGCCGACGGCGCCGAGGTGACCACGATCGAGGCCCTCGACGCGGACGGTTCCTGGCATCCGCTGCAGGAGGCGTTCCGCGATCAGCACGGCCTTCAGTGCGGCTTCTGCACGCCCGGCATGATCATGGCCGCGGCGGACCTGCTCGAGCGCAACCCGAGCCCCTCCGAGGAGGAGATCCGGCAGGGGCTCGAGGGCAACCTCTGCCGCTGCACCGGCTACCACAACATCGTCGCGGCGGTGAAGCAGGCGGCCGGTGGCGGCCGGGGCGCCTCGGCCGAGGAGGTGCCGGCATGAGCATCGGGACCCCCATGAAGCGCAAGGAGGATCCCCGCATGGTCACCGGGCGGGCGCGCTACACCGAGGACATCAACATCCCCGGGACGCTCCACGCCGCGATCGTCCGCTCCCCCGAGGCGCACGCCGCCATCACCTCGATCGACGTCTCGGCAGCCAAGGAGCGCCCGGGCGTGGTCGCGGTGTTCACCGGCGAGGAGCTTGCCGGGGACTTCGCGGCCGGGCTGGCGATGGTCTGGGCGCCGCCGGGCGTCGAGATGAGGACGCCGGACCACTGGCCGCTCAAGCGCGGTCAGGTCAAGCACGTGGGCGATCCCGTGGCAGTGGTGGTGGCAGCCACCCGCGGCCAGGCGTACGACGCCGCCGAGGGCGTGATCGTCGAGTACGACCCCAAGCCCGCGGTGGTCGACCCGGAAAAGGCGCTCGAGGACGGCTCGCCGCTCGTCTGGGAGAGCTTCGGCACCAACGAGACGCACACAGTGGAAGGTCGGGGGCGGTGACATCGACGCCGCGCTCGCCGAGGCGGACACCACGGTCACCCGTCGGCTCGTGAACCACCGCACCTCGGGCGCTCCCATCGAGCCGCGCTGCTCGATTGCGGAGCCCCGCGCCGACGGGATGACCCTCTACTCCTCGACGCAGGTACCGCATATCGCGCGCTTCGTGCTCGGCGGGATGCTCAGCATCCCCGAGGACAAGCTGCGCGTGGTCGCCCCGGAGGTGGGCGGCGGCTTCGGCGCGAAGCTCCAGGTCTACGCCGAGGAGGCGCTCGTGGTCGCGCTCGCCAAGCGGCTCGGCCGGCCCGTGAAGTGGACGGAGACCCGCTCCGAGCACATGACCACGAGCCATCACGGGCGCGATCAGATCAACACCATCACGCTCGGCGCGAAGAGCGACGGCACGGTCACCGGCTGCAAGGCGGAGATCATCGCGGACCTCGGGGCCTATCAGCAGCTCCTGACGCCCTTCATCCCGACGCTCGGCTTCCCCGTGATGGGCGGCTGCTACCGGTTCCCGGCGATCGACATCACGATCACAGGGGTCTTCACGAACAAGATGTGCACGGACGCGATCCGCGGCGCCGGCCGGCCGGAGGCCACGTATTGGATCGAGCTGACGATGGACCAGCTCGCCGACGAGCTGGGAATGGACCGGCTCGAGCTGCGGCGCAAGAACTTCATCCAGAAGGAGGAGTTCCCGTTCGAGACAGCGCTCGGGATCGTCCACGACTCGGGCGACTACGAGGGCACGCTCGACAAGCTGCTCTCGCACTTCGACGTGGACGCGTTCCGTGCCGAGCAGGAGGAGCTGCGCCGCAAGGGCGTCTATCGCGGGGTCGGCTTCTCGACCTATGTGGAGGTCTGCGGCCTCGCCCCCTCGCGGGCGGTGGGCCCGCAGGGGGTGGGCCTCCAGGCGGCGTTCTACGAGTCGGCCAACGTGCGGGTCACGCCCACCGGCTCGGCGATCGTCTACTCCGGGACCTCGCCCCACGGGCAGGGGATCGACACGAGCTTCGCGCAGATTGCGGGCGACATCCTCGGGATCGACCCGGAGAACGTGACGATCCTGCACGGGGACACGGACCAGGGCGCCTGGGGCTGGGACACATACGGCTCGCGCTCGCTCGCGGTGGGCGGCGAGGCGCTCGCGCGGGCCGCGCGCAAGGTGCAGGACAAGGCCAAGCGCATCTGCGCGGCGATGCTGGAGGCGGCGCCCGAGGACATCGAGCTCTCGGACGGCAAGTTCCAGGTCAGGGGCTCGCCCGACAAGGCGATGACGATGGCCGAGATCTCAGGGGCGGCGCACATCCCGCCCCAGGAGCTGCCGGCCGACATCGAGCCGGGGCTCGAGGAGAGCTCCTTCTACGACCCCGAGAACTTCGTGTTCCCGTTCGGCGCGCACGCGTGCGTCGTCGAGGTCGACGCGGAGACCGGCAAGGTCGAGGTGGTGCGCTACGTGGCCGTCGACGACTGCGGCCCCGCGATCAACCCGATGCTGGTCGACGGGCAGGTGCACGGCGGCATCGTGCACGCGATCGGCCAGGCGCTCTACGAGCAGGTCGTCTACGACGAGGAGGGTCAGCTCGTCACGGGCACGTTCGTCGACTACGCCCTGCCCACCGCCGCCGAGCTGCCGTCGTTCGAGACGGACCGCACCGAGACCCCGTCCCCGGTCAACTCGCTCGGCGTCAAGGGGGTCGGCGAGGCCGGCACGATCGCGGCCACGCCGGCGGTGGCGTCCGCCGTGCTCGACGCCCTGGCGCCGTTCGGGGTCAAGGAGCTCGACATGCCGTTCACGCCGATGCGGGTGTGGGAAGCGATCCAGGCCGCGAACGGAAACGGAGGTGGGGCATGATCACCGCGCCCTTCGACTACGAGGCGCCCGAGAGCGTCGAGGAGGCCGTGCGGATGCTGCACGAGAACGGCGAGGACGCCAAGCTGCTCGCCGGCGGCCACTCGCTGCTGCCCCTGATGAAGGTGCGGCTGGCGGCGCCCACGATCCTCATCGACCTGCGCAAGATCCCCGGTCTGCACGGGATCTCGCGTCAGAACGGCGACTGGCGGATCGGCTCGATGACGCGCCATGCGGACCTCCAGGACGCGCCCGAGCTCGGGGTGGCCAGCCGGGCGGCGTCGCTGATCGCGGACCAGCAGGTGCGCAACCGTGGCACGATCGGCGGCTCGCTCGCCCACGGCGACCCGGCCTCGGACCTCCCCGCCGTGGTGCTCGCCGTCGACGGCCAGATCACGGCGCAGGGCAGCGGCGGGCAGCGCACGATCGCCGCGGCCGACATGTTCCAGGACTACCTGACGACCGCGCTCGAGCAGGACGAGGTGGTCACGGAGATCTCGTTGCCCGCGCTCGACGACTGGGGCTTCGGCTATCAGAAGTTCACCCGCCGGGCCGAGGACTGGGCGATGGTGGGCGTCTGCGCGCTCGTGAAGAAGGGCGCCGGAGGCGAGTGCGAGGACGTGCGGGTCGGCCTCACGAACATGGGCTCCACGCCGCTGCGGGCGAGCGCCGTCGAGGACGCGCTGCGCGGCGGCGGGCTCGACGCCGAGTCGATCGCCGGGGCGGCCGCGCACGCGGGCGAGGGCACCGAACCGCCGGGCGACCTCAATGCGACGCCCGACTACAAGCGTCACCTGGCCACGGTGCTCACGCGGCGGGCGCTCGAGGAGGCCGCGGGGCTCTGAGCTTCGACAGCCCGGCAGCCGTCAACGAGGCCCTGGCAAGCGAGAGCTACCTCGCCGACCGGGGCCTCTGCGTCGCGGTGTACCTCGCCGCCAGCCTCGAGCAGCCGCTGCTGCTGGAGGGCGAGGCGGGCGTGGGCAAGACCGAGGTCGCGAAGGCGCTCGCCGGCGCCACCGGGTCGCGCCTGATCCGGCTGCAGTGCCACGAGGGCATCGATCTCCACCACGCGCTGTACGACTGGGACTACCCGCGTCAGCTGCTCCACCTGCGGGCCGCGGGGTCGGCCGGCGTCGACGCGGAGGGGTCGCTCTACTCGGAGCGCTTCCTGCTGCGCCGCCCGCTCCTCGATGCGCTTCAGGCCAGCGAGCCCGTCGTGCTGCTGATCGACGAGGTCGATCGCGCCGACGACGAGTTCGAGGCCTTCCTGCTCGAGTTCCTCTCCGACTTCCAGGTGTCGATCCCCGAGCTCGGCACGATCAGCGCCACGCGCCGGCCGCTCGTGGTGGTCACCTCGAACCGCACCCGCGAGCTGCACGACGCCCTCAAGCGCCGCTGCCTCTACCACTGGATCGACTACCCCGCGCCCGAGCGCGAGGCCGCGATCGTGCGCGCCCGCCTGCCGGGCGTGCCGGAGGAGTTGGCCGCCCGCGTCTGCAGCGGCGTGGCGAGGCTGCGCGGGGAGGAGCTCTACAAGCTGCCGGGCGTGGGCGAGACGATCGCCTGGGCCCAGGCGCTACTCGCGCTCGATTCCGGCGAACTTGAGGACACCCTCGGCGTTGTATTGAAGGTGCGAGAGGATCTCGACCAGGTGCGCGAGCGCGGAGTGCTCCACGGTGTCTGAGCGTGCCGGCTCACGGCGCGCCCGGCTGGGCGGCCGCTTGACCGCCCGCCTGACGCTGCTCGCGGCCTCGATGCGGGCGGCCGGCGCGCGCGTGGGCGTCGACGAGGTACTCGGGGCGCACCGGGCGCTCGCGGCGGTGGACCCCGCCGACCGCGAGGCGGGCTACTTCGCCCTGCGGGCGGCGCTCTGCTCGCGTCACGACGACCTGGCGGCCTTCGACGCGGCGTTCGCCGAGTGGTTCCCGGCCCCGCCGGAGCCCCCCGGCCCGGGCGAGCAGCTCGACGACGTGGCCAAGCTCGTGCTCCCGCGCGTGGCCGTGCCACGGCGCGACGTTCCGGCCCTCGTCGAGCGCGACACGGACGTGGTGCCGGCGGCCTGGTCGGACGAGGAGCTCCTCCGCGAGAAGGACTTCGCGGACTACTCCGACAGCGAGCGACGCGCGGCGAGGAAGCTGATGCGCCGGCTGGCTCTCACCGCGCCGAGCCGGCCGAGCAGGCGGATGAGGAGCGCCCGCCGCCGCGGCGTTCCGCCGCACGCGGCGCGACCCGACCTGCGGCGCACGCTGCGATCGTCGCTGCGCACCGAGGGCGATCCGCTCGAGCGCCACTGGCGCCAGCCCGGCGAGCGCCCGCGCCCGCTCGTGCTCGTCTGCGACGTGTCCGGCTCGATGGAGCCGTACGCGCGGATGCTGCTCCAGTACATGCAGGCATGCGTCGCGGCGCGTCGGCGCGTCGAGGCGTTCGTCTTCGGCACGCGCCTCACGCGCGTCACCGGCGAGCTGCGCGGCCGCGACCCGGACCGCGCGCTGGACCGCGCGGCGGGCGCGGCCGAGGACTGGTCGGGCGGCACCCGGATCGGCGAGGCGCTCGCGACCCTGAACCGCGATCACGGCCGGCGCATCGGCCGCGGCGCCTACGTGGTGCTGCTCTCGGACGGCTGGGACCGCGGCGAGCCCGAGCTGCTCACGGCCGAGCTCGCTCGGCTCGGGCGCTGCGCGCACACGCTGGTCTGGCTCAATCCGCTCAAGGCGCACCCCGACTACGAACCGCTCACGCGCGGCATGCAGGCGGCGCTGCCGCACGTGGACGTCTTCCTCGCGGGCAACTCGCTCGCGTCGCTGGAGGAGCTCGCGCTGCAGATGGAGAGGGGCTTCGGATGAGGCTCCTTTGGGAAGGCTGGCTGACGAGGGAAGGAAGCCCGTGAAGGATGTGCTGGACGACGTACGGGCCTGGAGGGCCCGTGGCGATCGGGTGGCAATCGCGACCGTGGTCGCGGTGAAGCGGTCTGCGCCGCGACCCCCCGGAGCCAAGATGGCGGTGAACGAGAGCGGCGAGGTTTCGGGCGCCGTCTCGGGCGGCTGCGTCGAGGGCGCCGTCGTGGAGGCGGCCGCCGAGGTGCTCCGCGAGCGCGATCCGCGGCTGCTCCACTTCGGGATCGCCGACAGCGAGGCCTGGGACGTGGGGCTGCCCTGCGGCGGCGAGATCGACGTGTTCGTCGAGGAGTACGTGGATTGAGCGCTCAGGGGGCCTTCGCCCAGATCGCGGCCGAGGACGGTCGCGCCGCGCTCGTCACGGTCGTCAGCGGTGAGCGGCGCGGCGCGAAGCTGCTCATCCGCGCGGACGGCACAACCGAGGGCGGGCTCGGGGACGCGGAGCTCGAGCGGATCGCGGTCGAGGCGGCCGACGACCTCCTCTGGGAGGAGCGCTCGCGAGCTCATCGAGGCCGGCGAGACCTCGCTCTTCATCGACGTGACCGCCCCGGCGCCGCGGCTCGTGATCTTCGGCGCGGTGGATTACGCCGCCGCGCTCTGCCGGCTCGCGCGTGCGGCGGGCTGGCGCCCGTTCGTGTGCGACCCGCGCTCCCAGTTCGCGACTCGCGAGCGCTTCCCGGACGCGGAGGACGTGATCGCCGCATGGCCCGAGGAGGCCTTCGCCCGTGCCGGCGGCATCGATCGCGCCACCTACGTGGCGGTGCTCACGCACGACCCGAAGCTGGACGACTCCGCGCTCGAGATCGCGCTCCGCTCCGAGGCGCCGTACGTGGGCGCGATGGGCAGCCGCCGGGCGCAGGCGCATCGGCGCGAGCGCCTGCTGGCGGCGGGCCTCGAGGAGGAGCTGCTCGAGCGGATCGCCGCTCCGATCGGGCTCGACCTCGGCGCCGTCACGCCCGAGGAGACCGCGCTCTCCGTCATGGCCGAGGTCGTGGCGGTGCGGCATGGCCGCGACGGCGGCCGGCTCTCGCACGCGGCCGGGCGAATCCACGAGGTGGGCGCATGATCGCCGGCGTCGTGCTCGCCGCCGGCGGAAGCAAGCGCTTCGGCAGCGCCAAGCAGCTGGCGTTGATCGACGGCCGCCCGATGCTGGAGCACGCGATTCGCGCGATGAGCACCTCGGGTGTCGGCCGCGTGCTCGTGATCCTTGGCTCGGACGCGGAGGACGTGGTGGCCGGCATCGACCTGCACGGCGCCGAGCCGCTTCGTCGCCGAGCGCTGGGCCGAGGGGCAGTCGGCCTCGCTGGCCACGGCGCTGGCGGAGCTCCAGGACTGCGATGCCGTGGTCGTCACGCTGGGCGACCAGCCGCGCATGTCGCCGGACGCGATCCGTCGCGTGGTGGCTGCTCGCGGAAAGGGCGTCGCGGCCGTGCGCGCCACCTACGGCGGCAAGCCCGGACACCCGGTGCTCCTCGAGCGCGACCTGTTCGAGCGGCTCCGTGACGTGACGGGCGACCACGGGGCACGCAACCTGCTGCTGAGCGTGAACACGCGCGAGGTGCCCTGCGACGATCTCGGCGGCGGCGAGGACGTGGACACGCGCGCCGAGCTCGACGCGCTGCGTGCGGGCGGTCCCGTCGGCACGACGGAAGCGCCGGAGTACCGGTGAAGTTGGAGCAGTCGTTCGAGGTCGAGGCTCCGCTCGAGCGGGTCTGGCAGAAGCTGATCGACATCGAGCACGTCGCGCCCTGCCTCCCGGGCGCCGAGATCACCGAGGCCGGCGACGACGGCACCTATCGCGGCAGCTTCACCGTGAAGCTCGGTCCGACCACGGCGGCCTACCGCGGCGAGCTCAGGATGGAGGAGGTCGACGACAGCGCCCACCGGGCCGTGATGCGCGCGTCCGGGCAGGACAAGCGCGGCCAGGGCTCCGCCAAGGCGACGATCGTGAGCTCGATGAGCGCCGCCGGCGACACCACCCGCGTGGACGTCGAGACCGACTTCACCATCACCGGCAGGCTTGCGCGCTTCGGCCGTGGCGGGATGATCAAGGACATCTCGAACCGGCTCCTGCGCGACTTCTCGGAGTGCCTTCAGGCCAGGATCGAGAGCGCTCCGCCTCCGGCGGCCGCGGGTGGCGCCCCGAGCGTCGAGCAGGCGACCGCGCCGCCTCCTCCCGCCAAGCCGGTGTCCGGCTTCTCGCTCGCGCTGCGTGCCCTGCTCGACCGCCTGCGGCGGCTGTTCAAGCGCGGCTGACCGGACCCGCCGTCTCGGCCACCCAGTCCGTGAGCTCCGGCAGCCGCCGCGGATCGATCGTGTGCGCGATCGGCGACTCGCGGTAGCTGAGCTCGGCTCCGAGCGTGCTCAGCCGGTCCCGCGCTTCGCGCCCGAACTCGACCGGGATCACCGGGTCGAGCGTGCCGTGGCCGATCGCCACCGGCAGTCCCGCCGCGGTGGCCGGGTCGGGCTCCCAGCCCTCGACGGTCGGCACGAACCCGCTGAGCGCGAGGATGCCCGCCGGGCGCGGACGGCCCTGCCCGAGCCCGAACGCGTACGACATGACCGCGCCCTGCGAGAAGCCGCCCAGCACCGTCCGCTCGTGCGCGATCCCATGCTCGGCGAGGAGCGAATCGAGCCAGTCGGAGCCGAGCGCGTAGGTGGCCTGGAAGGTGTCGCGGTCGGGGAACCCCACCCGCCGCACGGCGTACCAGTGCGCCCCGCCCGGAGGCAGCGACAGCGGCCCGCGCGGGGTCACGCCCAGCAGCCGCCGGTCGGGATCGAGGATGTCGAGCAGGGGGAACAGGTCGTTCTCGTCGGCCCCCCGGCCGTGGAAGAGCACGAGCGCCCCGGCGGGCTCGTCCGCTGCGGGCCGGAGTCGGTGCGGCAGGCTCTCGTCCATCGGGCTCCTTTCGGCAGGTGTAGGCCTGGATATACTCGTTGTATCCGCAACTACCCTAGCGAAACGACGAACGGTTCGATCGTCCTCGACGCCGAGGAGCTGGCCGCCTGGCGGGGGATGCTGCGCGTCCACGCAGCGCTCACCAGATCGCTCGACGCGGAGCTGATCGCCGCGCACGGGCTGCCGCTCAGCTCGTACGAGGTGCTGCTCTTCTTGGCCGACGCCCCCTCGGGGAGGATGCGCATGGCGGAGCTGGCCGACTCGGTGCTGCTCAGCCGCAGCGGCCTGACGCGCCTCGTCGACCGCCTCGAGCGTGACGGGTTGCTCGAACGCGTGCCGTGCGAGGACGACGCGCGCGGCTTCTTCGCCGAGATCACGCCCGCTGGGCGGGAGACCTTCGGCGCGGCGCGGCGCACGCCATCTCGCCGGCGTGCGGGAGCGCTTCCTCGACCACTTCTCACGCGAGGACCTGCGGACGTTCGCCGCGCTCTGGGCACGCGTGCCGCTCCACTAGGTTTCCGTGCCGGCTGCGCGGGCCCTGGTGGGCTTGTCGAAATGTGGCACGGAAGCCATTTCGTGTCAGCCTCTACGACATCGGCGCGGACACCGCGCTGCGCGACCGGCGCCGCACCTCCCGGATCGCACGTGCCAGCCGCCTCACGCCCTCGTCGAGCTCGGGTGGCTCGACCAGCGAGAAGGACAGACGCATCGAGGTCTGCGAGCGCCGCTCGGGGGTGAGCGCGCCGCCCGGGGTGAAGGTCACGCCGTGGCGCACCGCCTCCGAGTAGAGGGCGCGCTCGTCGAGCGGCCGGTTGAGTGTGACCCAGAGGTGGTGGCCGCCGCGCGGCACGTCGGCTCGGTATTCGCCCGCGAGGTGGCGCTCGAGCGCCACCAGCAGCGCATCCCGGCGCTCTCGGTAGTAGCTCATCGTGCGCGCCAGGTGGCGGTCGTAGCGGCCCTCCGCGAGCCAGCGGGCGGCGATGTGCTGGATCAGCGTGGGGGTGTGGAAGTCGTCTTCGAGCTTGAGCATCGCGATCCGCTCGCGCACCGGGCCGCGGGCCGTGAGCCAGCCGGCGCGCAGGCCGCCCCCCACGACCTTGGAGAGCGAGTTCACGTAGATCACGTGGGCCGGGGCCAGCTCGCGCAGCGGCCGCACCGGCTGGCCCTCGAAGGTCGCGTCGGCGTACACGCGGTCCTCGAGCACGAAGAAGTTGCGCTCGACCGCGAGCCGCGCCAGATGCGCACCCCGTTCGGCGGACAGGCTCCGGCCGGTGGGGTTCTGGCAGGCGGTCTGGAGCGCCACCATCTTGATCTCGTGTCGGGCGAGCAGGCGCTCGAGCGCCTGCACGTCCAGGCCGTCTTCGTCGACCGGCACCCCGATCGTGCGCGCCCCCGTCCTGCGCACCGACTCGAGCAGGCCGACGAAGGTGGGGGACTCGATCACGGCCACGTCACCGGGCTCGAGGGTGGCCCGCGCGGCCAGGCTGATGCCCTGCTTGGCGCCCGAGGTCACGATGATCTCGTCGGCCTCCTCGGCGAACCCGAACCGGCGACCGCGCATCGCGAGCTGCTCGCGCAGCGCGTACAGGCCCTCGGCGGGCAGGTAGGAGAGTGCCTCGCCGCCCTCCTCGGCGAACACGTCGGCGGTGATGCGGGCGATCTCCTCCGTGGGGTAGAGGCTGGGCGATGGCCAGCCCACCGCGAGCGAGATCAGGTCGGGCCGGCTCGCGCTCGCGAAGGTCTCCGCGAGCATCCGCTCCGGATAGGTCACGTCGTACTCCGGCAGCGCGTAGGTCTGCCAGTCGTCGCCGTGCTCCTCGCTCCCGGCCGGCGCCAGGGTGCGCACGAACGTGCCGCGACCGACGCTCGCGGTCACGTACCCCTGCTCGGCGAGCTTGCGGTAGACGCGCGCCGCCGTGAGGTGGTTGATCCCGACCTCGGCCGCGAGCTCGCGCGTGGGCGGGAGCTTCTCGCCCGGCTCCAGGCGACCGCTCTCGATGGCCTCGGCGAAGCGATCGGCGAGTTGCTGGGTGAGCGACACCTCCCCATCGCGCTTGAGGTCTGACAAATTGATCTTGTATGACATTGCTGGTCCCGGTGTGTGACGTACAGTACTACTACAACGCCGGAATCACAAATCGTGTACGACCACAGGAGGTCCTTCCAATGCAGAACGTCACCGTCCGTCGCAGCCGTTCAGGCGACGAGCTCGGGCTCGCCCGGCTCGCCGCACTCGACAGCACGAGCCCGCCAAGGGGGCCGGCGTTGATCGCCGAGGCCGACTCGCGGATGCTCGCCGCGCTCCCGCTCGAGAGCGGCCGCGCGATCGCCGACCCGTTCGCGCCCACCGAGGAGCTCGTGGCCCTGCTGGAGCTCCGCAAGGCGCAGATCGCGGCGGCGGAGATGGACTCGCCGGGCGCCGGCGATCGTCTGCGCTCGCTGCTCAGCCGCGCAACGCACGCGCGCGCCTAGCCTCGCACCAGCCCAGCGCACCTCCCGGGGCTCGCCGAGCCCCGGGAGCGGGCTCAGAAGCGGGCCGTCACGCTCTGGATGCGCCAGGTGTGGTCGGCCTCGTCGAGCGTCGCGCAGAGGATCCGCTCGCCGTCGGTGCGCACGTTCACGAGCCCGTAGATCAGTCCCGCGACCACCGGGGTCGCGCCCATCGAGCGCTTGCCGGGCGCCGGGAAGCCGCCCGGCTTGGTCTGCTCGAAGTGGAGCGCGGCGCGCTCGAAGCGCTCGCCCGCGAGCGTCGCGGCATCGCCCTCTGCGTCCTTGAAGTCGAGGCTCTCGGGATCGCCCAGCCGGATGCTGCGCGCCAGCTCGGTGCAGAAGACGAGCGGCGAGACGATCGCGTCGCCCTGGATCTCGAGATGCCCGGTGATCGCGCTGGCCGCGACGATCGCCGCCCGCGGGTGGTCGTGTCCCTCGTTGTCGCCCGAGGAGATCACCGTCACGGCGGGGTTCATGGCCTGGAGGAAGGCGATCGAGATGTCGTCGCTGCCGTGATGGCAGGCCTTGCCCACGTCGCACAGGAACTCCTGGCGGCGCCCGGCGTAGTCCTCCAGCAGCGCGTTCTGGCTGCGGCGGTTCAGGTCGCCGGTGAGCAGCACCCGCGCGCGCCCGTAGTCCAGCCGCAGGAGCAGGCTGTTGCCGTTGGTGTTCTGAGCGTCGCCGCCGGTGAAGCGGTGGATGCCCGGCTTGCCGCCGACGTCGAACTCGACCGGGCCGAGCACGCGGATCGCCGGCTCGCCCGCCGTGCCGGGCCCGAAACCGGGCAGGTGGCCGTGCCGGTCGCAGAGGCGGGTGATCGTGGTCGGGCGGCCGTTCGTCCAGCGCGTGTCGAGCACGGTCCTCATGAACTGGGCCCACCAACCCTGGAACTGCGGGGAGGGGCCGCCGTCGAGCGCCGCCTCGACCGCGGCCCGGTCGCCCACGAGCTGCGTGAAGAAGCGACCGCCGTCGTGGCTCTCGTGCTCGCCGAGCCACTTCCCGCCGCTCGGTCGCTTCCACCAGCCGATCCCGGCGTGGTACATGGCCTTCACGCGCACGTCGGTGCAATCGAGCTCGGCGGTCTGGGCCGCGTCGAGGAGGTCCCAGAGGCCGCCGTAGTGGTCCGCGTCGTTGTGGCTGGCAACGAGCGCGTCGAGCACGATGCGGGTCTCGCCGTAGTCATGGAAGAACTTCCAGTCGACGAAATCCGCGGCGCTCTTGCCCGTGTCCTGCGCCGCGCGCGGGTAGCCGCCGTCGAGCATCACGTGACGCCCGCCGGGCGTCCGGATCAAGACGCCGTCGCCCTGGCCGACGTCGATGAAGTAGAGCTCGAGCAGCGACTCGCCGCCCAGGTCCGCCTTCTCCACCCAGCCGAAGCGACTGCGGCCGCGCGCACGGACCTTCGCCCGGCTGCCGCGCTCCTCGATCACGTCCACCCGGTCGCCCCAGAGGAGATGGATGAGGGCGTCCTTCCCCTCCTCCTTTGCGAAGAGCGGGGTCGTTTCGGCGCTTACGAAGTCGAGCATGACGGTGGCGCGCTCAGCCCGGCGGCGTGTACGCGACGGAGCGCTCGGCCGCCTCGTCGACCTGCTCGGGCGTGAGCAGTACCGTGGTCTTGCACGCGAGGGCGCCTGTGGCGCCCACCGCCAGGGCGGCGGCCGCTGCCGCCTCGTTGTCCGGCAGGTCCACGACGATGTGCACGTCGTGGTCGCCGAAGCTGAAGTAGAAGCTCTCGAGCGCGCCGCCGAGGCTCTTTAGCGTCTCCTCGGTCGCGGCGCGCCGGCTGCTGCCTCCCTTCGAACGGACGCCTTCGAAGCCTGCCGTGGTGTACGAGGACTGGAAGAGGTACTTGGGCACGAGCACCCTCCTGGAGTTGGAGCCAGGACCCACCCTCCCACGACGGCACGCGCGGCTGCAAGCCCGCGCCTCAGCTCACGTGGTGGACCTCCTCGAGCCCGTACACGGGGGTGTCGATGCCCTCCATGCGCGCCTTCAGCTGCAGCGCGAGGAAGAGCGAGTAGTGGCGTGACTGGTGCAGGTTGCCGCCGTGGAACCAGAGCGCCTCCTGCCGGGTGGGCTTCCACATGTTGCGCTGCTCGCCCTCCCACGGCCCCGGATCCTTCGCCGTGTCGGAGCCCAGGCCCCAGACCTTTCCGACCCGGTCGGCCACGTCCTTGGAGATGATGTCCGCCGCCCAGCCGTTCATCGACTCGTAGCCGGTCGCGTACACCACGAGGTCGGCGGGCAGCTCCGTGCCGTCCTCGAGCACGACGGCGTCCTCGGTCAGGTGGTCGACCTGGCCGCTCGCGAGCTTGACCTCGCCGTTCGCCACCAGCTCGGCGGCGCCCACGTCGATGTAGTAGCCCGAGCCGCGCCGCAGGTACTTCATGAACAGGCCGGACTCGTCCTCACCGAAATCGAGGTCGAAGCCCGCTCGCTCCAGGCGCTCGTAGAAGTCCCGGTCTCGCTCCTTCATCTGGTCGTAGAGCGGGATCTGGAACTCGTGCATGATCCGGTAGGGCAGGGAGGCGAAGATCATGTCCGCCTTCTCGGTGGTCACGCCCGCCTCGACGGCCTCCTCCGAGTAGAGCGCGCTGAGGCCGATGTCCATCAGCGTGTCGGAGCGGATGATGCAGGTGGACGAGCGCTGCACCATCGTCACGTCGGCGCCCACCTCCCAGAGCGCCCCGCAGATGTCGAAGGCGGAGTTGTTCGAGCCGATCACCACCGCCTTCTTCCCGGCGTAGGCGTCCGCCCCGGGGTGCTGCGAGGAGTGGTGCTGGTCGCCCTTGAAGTCGTCCGTACCGGGGAAGTCCGGGATGCGCGGCCTCCCCGACATCCCCGTCGCGAGCACGAGCTGCTTCGGCCGCAGGGTGAGCTCCTGGCCCTTCTGGTCGACGACCACGATCCATTCGCCCGCGTCCTCGTCGTACTTCGCGCTCTTCGCCTCGGTCGCTCCCCAGTAGTTGAGCTCCATCACCCGCGTGTACATCTCGAGCCAGTCGGCGATCTTGTCCTTCGGCGAGAAGACCGGCCAGTTCTCGGGGAACTTGATGTAGGGCAGGTGGTCGTACCAGACCGGGTCGTGCAGGCAGAGCGACTTGTAGCGCCTGCGCCATGCGTCACCGGGGCGCTCGTGACGGTCGATGACGATCGACGGCACGCCGAGCTGGCGGAGCCGTGCGCCTAGCGCGATGCCGCCCTGCCCGCCGCCCACCACGAGCACCTCCGGCTGGGTCTGGAAGCCGAGCTCCTCGGCCTCGCGCCGGCGTTCCTCGAGCCACGTCTCGCGGTCCTTGAAGGCGCCGTGCTCGACCCCCTTCCGGCGCGCGCCGTGGGCCTGCTCCTCGTGACCCTTGAGCTCCTGGAGCGTCGTCAGGAGCGTCCACGCCTTGCCGTCCTTGAGACGCAGATGGCCCGTCCCCCGCCCGCCCTCGGTCTCGAACGCGAGCCACGCCTCGATCACGCCCTGGGCCTCGGAGGGCGGCTCGGTGAGGCGAAAGTCGCGCGGCCTCGCCTGGTCGAGCGTCGCGCTGAGCATCCGCTCGATGCCGTCGGGGTTCTCGACCGTCTTGATGTTCCAGGTGAACGCCACCAGGTCGCGCCAGAAGCTCGTGTCGAGGAAGAGCTCCGACGCGGCCTCGGCGTCGCCTCGTTCGAGCGCGTCGTTGAAGGCGGAGAGCCATCCGTTGACGGTCTCCTCGACCGTGTCCTGCGTGGAAGGGGCGATGTCCGTCATGGAGCTCCTCTCGTTTCCTGCCTCGAGAGGTTGTACCGCTTCCGAGGACGTGTCTACCCGCCGCCCGCGCGATTGGCGCCGTGCGCCCAGCCGAGCGCCGCCGCGGCGTCGCGCACCGCGCCCAGCAGCGCCTGCACGGAGGGACGCTGGGCATCCGCGCCGCGGGTGGCGGCGAAGATGGTCCGGTGGACGGGTCCCTGCGCGATCGGGCGCGCCACGACGCCCGGCTGAGCGCCGGGCGCCACCAGATCCGGAAGCAGCGTCACCGCCAGGCCGCGAGCCACGAGCCCGAGGCTCAGCACGCTGTCATTCGAGCGGTGACGAACGTCGGGATCGAAGCCGCCGAGCTGCCGGCAGCTGCGGACGGTCATCTCCTCCCAGGCGGTGCCGGGGTGGCCGGTCGTCCAGTGCTCGCCGGCGAGCTCGGCGAGCGGCACCGCCCGCCGCGCCGCGCTCGGATGGTCCTCGGGGAGGATCGCGTGGACGGGGTCGCGGTGCAGCTCGTGGCGCACCACCCCGGCGGGACGCGAATGGGGCTGGTGCTCCCACTCGTCGCCGAGCACGAGGTCGACGTCGCCGAGGGCGAGCGCCGGCAGCGCCTGCTCGGGCTCGGCCTCCACGAGCTCGCAGCGCAGCCCGGGCGCCTCGCGCGCAAGCGCCTCCATCGCCGGGGCCGCCAGGCGCAGCGCCACCGACTGGAAGGCCGCTATCCGACCTCGTCCGACCGCGTTGCCCGCCGCGGCCGCCAGCTCCGCCTCGGCCAGCTCCGCTCGCTCGAGCAGCGCGTCGGCGTGGCGGACCAGCACGAGCGCGGCGTCGGTCAGGCGGACCCCGCGCCCGGCTCGTTCGAGCAGCGGCACCCCGGACTCGCGCTCGAGCACGGCCAGCTGCTGCGAGACCGCCGAGGGCGTGTAGCGGAGAGCGTCCGCCACGGCCGCGATCGTCCCGCGCTCGTGCAGCTCATGCAGCAGGCGCAGGCGGTGGAGATCGAGCATTGTGAAGCGATGCTACTGAATACTCGACAGAAAGCGCTATCGCTTCTGAAGCGTTCGCGCGACAGGATCGGCTCATGCCGTCCTCCGGAACTCCAATCTGCATCGCCTCGGCAGTGTCCTTCGGCACGATGGGGATCTTCGGCAAGCTCGCCTACGACGGCGGCAGCAGCGTCACGACGCTGCTGGCCGGCCGGTTCGGGCTCGCCGCGCTCCTCATCTGGGCGCTGGCGCTCGGCTCGGGCGCCCTGCGCCGGCTGCGCGCCGTGCCGCGACGCGACATCGCGATCGCGCTGGCGCTCGGAGCGCTGGCCTACGGTGCGCAGGCGGGCTGCTACTTCGTCGCCCTCGAGCGACTCGACGCGTCGCTGCTCTCGCTCCTCGTCTACACCTTTCCCGCGATCGTCGCGGTGGCGGCGATTCTGCTGGGTCGCGAGCGCGCGAGCCGGCGGGGAACCGCCGCGCTGCTGCTCGCCTCGACCGGTCTGGTGCTCGTCCTCGCGGGAGCGGGAACGGGAGCGCTCGACCCGCTCGGGACGCTCCTGGGCCTCACCGCGGCATGCATCTACGCCGCCTACGTGCTGAGCTCGGAGGGCGTGGCGGGGCGGCTCGGTCCGCTTCTCCTGAGCGCGCTGGTGTGCAGCGGCGCGGCCGTGACGCTCACGCTCGCGGGCCTCGTCACGGGCTCGCTCAACCCGGGCGACGTGAGCACGGGCGGCTACGCATCGCTCACGGGCATCGCCGTCGTCTCGACGGTCGCCGCGCTCGCTCTGTTCTTCGCCGGCCTCGAGCGGGTCGGTCCCACCACGGCGTCGATCCTGTCGACGGCCGAGCCGGTGACCGCGGTCGTGCTGGCGTTTCTGGTATTCGGCGAGTCGCTTGCTCTCGCGCAGCTCGCCGGTGGAGCACTCGTGCTCGGTGGGGTGCTGTACTGACGACAAAGGAGGTCTCATGACGGATTCGTTGACAGGCAAGGTCGCGCTGGTGGCGGGAGCGACCCGCGGCGCCGGGCGTGCGATCGCGGTTGAGCTCGCACGCGCGGGCGCCACGGTCTACGCCACCGGCCGGAGTACCCGCTCGGCGCCCTCGGAGTACAACCGGCCGGAGACGATCGAGGAGACCGGCGAGCTGATCGAGGCCGCCGGCGGCCAGGGCGTCGCACTCCAGGTCGATCACCTCGAGGCCGACCAGGTGGCGGCGCTGGTCCAGCGGATCGACGCCGACCACGGCCGGCTCGACGTCCTCGTCAACGACATCTGGGGCGGCGAGAAGCTCTTCGACTGGAACGCGAAGCTCTGGGAGCACGACCTCGACGACGGTCTGCGGCTCCTGCGACTCGCAATCGAGACCCACCTCGTCACGAGCCACTACGCGCTGCCGCTGCTCGTCCGCCGGCCGGGGGGCCTCGTGGTCGAGATGACCGACGGCACAGCGGAGTACAACGCGACCAACTACCGCGTGTCCGCGTTCTACGACCTCGCCAAGAGCGCGGTGCTGCGCCTGGCGTGGGGCCAGGGCCACGAGCTGGCCGAGTTCGGCTGCACGGCGGTGGCGCTCACGCCCGGCTGGATGCGCTCCGAGATGATGCTCGAGGCCCGCGGGGTGACCGAGGCGAACTGGCGCGACTCGGACCCTGGGCACTTCGGGATCTCGGAGACCCCGACCTACACCGGTAGGGCGGTCGCCGCGCTCGCTGCCGACCCGGACGTGGCTCGCTTCAACCAGGGCTCGCTGTCGTCGGGACAGCTCGCGCGCGAGTACGGGTTCACCGACGTCGACGGCAGCGCCCCGGACGCCTGGCGCTACATGGTCGAGGTCCAGGACGCCGGCAAGCCGCCGAACCCGGACGCGTACCGGTGATCCGATGACCCTGCTGGCCGATGTGGTGACCGCCTCGCGGAACGTGACCGATACGAGCTCGCGCTCCCAAAAGGTGGCGATCCTGGCCGAGCTGCTGGCGCGGCTCGACCCGAGCGAGGTGGCGGTCGCCGTCGGTTTCCTGGCGGGCGTGCCGCGACAGGGCCGAATCGGCATCGGCTATTCGGCGATCTACGGCATCGAGGTCGCGTCGGCCCCAAGGCCGTCCGTCACGATCGGGGAGCTCGATCGGGCGATCGCCGCGCTGGCTGAGACCAGGGGAGCCGGTTCGGCGGTCAAGCGCAAGGAGATCCTCGGCGAGCTCCTCGCGCGAGCCACAGCGCCTGAGGCGGACTTCGTCAAGCGGCTCTTCACAGGTGGGCTGAGGCAGGGCGCGCTGGCCGGTCTGATGGTCGACGCGATCGCGAAGGCTGCCGCCGTGTCCGGCGAGGTGGCGCGCCGCGCGCTGATGCTGTCGGGCGATCTCACGCGCACAGCCGAGATCGCGCTCACGAGAGGGGAGGAGGGGCTTCGCGAGGTTGGGTTCGAGATCTTCCGTCCGATCTTTCCGATGCTCGCCTCGACCGCCGCGAGCGTGCCCGATGCGGTCGGGAGCTTCGATCGTTCGTCGGTCGAATGGAAGGTCGACGGGATCCGGATCCAGGTCCATCGCCGCGGCGACGAGGTCCGGATCTACACCCGCAACCTCAACGAGATCACGCCCAACCTGCCCGGCATCGTCGGCGCCGTGCGTCGCCTGCCGGTGACCCAGGCGGTGCTCGATGGCGAAGCCCTGTGGATGGCCGAGCGCGGCCCGGCGGCCTTTCAGGACACCGTCTCGCGGATCGACAGCGACGCCCCGCCGGAGGGGATCGTGACGTTCCTCTTCGACATCCTCCACCTCGACGGCGACGATCTGCTCGAGACGCCGCTGGAGGAGCGCACCGCGCGGCTCGACTCGATCGCGCCGCGGCTCAAGGTCCCCAGCGTGATCACGTCGGACCCCGAGACAGCCGAGCGCGTTCTCGAGGAGGCGCTGCGGGCGGGACACGAGGGTGTCGTCGTGAAGGACGCAAGCTCGCTGTACAGCGCAGGCCGTCGCGGCAAGGCGTGGCGCAAGGTCAAGCCGGTACGCACCTACGACCTCGTCGTGCTGGGCGCCGAGTGGGGTCACGGGCGCCGCCAGGGCTGGCTCTCGAACCTCCATCTGGGCGCGCGCGACGCGCAGACGGGCGGAGTTCTTGATGGTCGGAAAGTGCTTCAAGGGGCTCACCGACGAGCTCCTCGAATGGCAGACGAGGGAGCTGCTGGCGCGCGAAACCGGCCGCCGCGGTATCGCGGTGCTGGTGCGCCCGGAGCTCGTGGTCGAGATCGCGCTGGACGGCGTCCAGTCATCGTCTCGCTACCCAGGCGGTCTGGCGCTGCGCTTCGCGAGGGTGAAGCGCTATCGGCCGGACAAGACGGTCGACCAGGCCGACACGATCGACGCCCTCCGCGGGCTCCTGGCCGTCAGGTCGTAGCTGCGCGGGCATGTTTGGCCCCGCTCGCCTACTCCAGCGGCGCGCGCCAAGTCCCACCCCGGCGGTCTACCGGCGGGGCGGCTCGGGTTGCCCCCCTCCCTCGAGCGGCAGATACTGGGCAGGAGATGTCTCAGGAGAACGTCGAGATCGTGCGGCGCGTGTCGGACGCCTACAACCGCCGCGACGTGGGAGCGATGCTCGACGAACTCCACGCCGAGGTCGAGTGGCACCCCTGGTTGCAGCTTCAGTTCGGCGGGGGAGCCACCGTGTATCGCGGGCACGAAGGCGTCCGCAAGGGAATCCGAGAACTTGAAGAAGCCTTCTCCGAGATCGAGGCAGAGCAAACCGAGATCCGGGACCTTGGCGAGCGAGTCGTCGCCATCGGTCACCTCCGGGGACGCGGCAACGAGAGCGGCGCCATAACCGAATCGGCGATCGCTTGGATCGTGGAGTTCAAGAGTGGCAAGGTGATTCGGGTCCGCGAGTATCTCGACCCTAAGAAAGCCCTCGAAGCCGCCGGGCTGTCGGAGTAGGCGATGTCGCAGGAGAACGTCCGGATCTTGCGCGAGATGTACGGTCAAGGCTCTGCCTTGCGAGCCGGCCGCCTCCAGGCTTCACCGCAACATAACGCGCCGGATTGCGAGCGGCGTAGATTCACGCTGAGGAAGGGCGCCGAGCGGCGCCTCGTCGACTTCGATCAAGGGGTACAACCGCATGGACTTCTCGCCTGCGCGCCGTGGAGCGCACATCCTCGGGCTGGCGTTCGCCGCGCTGGCACTCGCCGTGCCGAGCGCCGTCGCCAAGCCCCAAGACGTCGACGTCCAGCTGCTCGCCATCAACGACTTCCACGGCAACCTCGAGCCGCCGACAGGCAGCGGCGGGCTCATCCTGCCCGCGCCCGGTGGGACCAACGTCCCGGCGGGCGGCGCGTCCTTCCTGGCCAGCCACATCCGCACGCTACGCGCCGCCAACCCGAACTCGCTCGTCGTCTCGGCGGGCGACCTGATCGGCGCGAGCCCGCTGCTTTCGGCGGCGTTCCACGACGAGCCGACGATCGAGGCGATGAACATGATCGGCCTCGACCTCAACGCGGTCGGCAACCACGAGTTCGACGACGGCGAGCTCGAGCTCCGGCGCATGCAGGAGGGCGGCTGCCACCCGACGGACACCGCCGGCACCTGCGCGGACACCGACGGCCGCTTCGACGGCGCGAACTTCCGGTTCCTGGCTGCCAACGTCGTCGAGCGCGACACCGGCGAGCCGATGTTCCCGGCCTATGCGATCAAGAAGTTCGGGAACATCAAGGTCGGCTTCATCGGGATGACGCTCGAGGGCACCCCGGACATCGTCTCGCCGTCGGGCATCACGCAACCTGCAGTTCCTCGACGAGGCCGAGACCGCCAACCGCTACGCCCGCGAGCTGCGCGAGGAGCACGGCGTGCGCGCGATCGTCGTCCTGCTGCACGAGGGCGGCGTCCCGACCCCGTTCGCCGGCATCAACGCCTGCAACGTCTCGGGCCCGATCATCGACATCGTCGATCGCACGAGCGACGCGGTCGACCTGTTCGTCACCGGCCACACGCATCAGCCGTACAACTGCGTGATCGACGGCCGCCCGGTCACGAGCGCGAGCTCGTTCGGCCGCCTCGTGACCGACATCGACTTCCAGCTCGACCGGAACACGAAGGACATCGAGAACGTCGCGGTCAACAACGTGATCGTCACGCGCACGATCGGCGCGATCGACATCCAGGCGCTGATCGACCGCTACAACATCCGCGTCGCCCCGATCCGCGACCGCGTGATCGGCAGCCTGACCGCGCCGCTCAACCGCGTGCCGGACGACTCGGGCGAGAACCCGGCGGGCAACGCGATCGCCGACGCCCAGCTGTTCGCCAGCCGGTCCGAGGGCGCCGTGGCGGCGTTCATGAACCCCGGCGGCGTCCGGGCGGACATCGACGCCGGCCCTGTCACGTTCGGCGAGGCATTCGCCATGCAGCCGTTCGGCAACAATCTCACGACGATCACGCTGACCGGCGTGCAGCTCTACGAGATGCTCAAGCAGCAGTTCTGCGGGGCCGCCACCCGGCGGATCCTGCTCCCCTCGGCCACGGTGCACTACGCGTGGAACGCGGCGCTGGCCCCCGCGCTGGGGACGCCGTGCGCTGCCGCGCAGAGCCCGGTCGTGCCCGGCTCGCTCACGATCGACGGCACGCCGGTGACCGACGCGGGGAGCTACCGGATCACAGTGAACTCGTTCCTCGCCGACGGCGGCGACACGTTCCCGGTGCTGCCGCAGGGCACCAACCGCGTCGGCGGAGTCGTCGACACGGACGCGTTCCAGCAGTACCTGGCGGCGAATCCGAACCTGGCGCCGCCGGCGCTCAACCGGATCGACGTTGTGAACCCCTAGATCCGGCCCCCCCTTGTTGGGTTGTCCACGCGGCGGCTGTTGTCCCGGCGGCCCGGGGCTGGGTGGGGTCGGGGCCGGGCGCTCCCGGTCGGCAAAGGCGCAACCCGTCCTGAGTTCGGTGCTCCTGCCCATCAAAGTCAGGACGCTTCGGCCGGGCCCGGTCGTCCTGGGTTGACCTTCCCCACGCAGGTGAACCCAGGACGACCTCGGCGTCGGGCCGCGGCCGACCCGTCCAGAGCCCGCCGGCCACCAACGTCAGCAAGGCGGGCGCATCCTCACCCAGCCCAGATCGGGCCGAAGCCCGAGATCGCCCAACAAGAAGCGACAGGGGGATCCGGCTAAGCAGCTAGCGACGCGACCAGGGTGTCACGGGGCGCTCGAGCCGCTCGCCGTCGACGACGATGTCGGCTCGCTCGTTGAAGAAGGCCAGCCGGCCCTTCACCTCGGCGGCGTCGCGCAACGGCTCCAGGTAGCTCCACACGAGGTCGGCCTCGTCTCCGAGTGACCAGTAGGACGCCTGGCCCTTGTAGGCGCAGAACGTCGTCGTGTCGCTCGGCCGCAGAAGGTCCTGCCGCACGTCCTCGGCCGGGAGGTAGTAGCGGACCGGCAGCGGCGGCTCGAACAGGAAGCGGGCCGCGGACGACTCCGCCACGGTCTCGCCGTCGAGCTCCACCCGCACCGGTCGCGAGCTGTGCACGATGTCGATGCGGTGGAACGGGTCGCGCGGGTGGGCGACGTTGCGCTCGTCCTCCTCGAACCAGGCGTCGAAGGTGTCGAAGTCGAGCACGACGTAGCCCTCGAGATCCGGGTCGGCGACCCGGAAGCCGTCGGCCGCGCGATCCGCGCCGGGCGGACGGACGCTGAGCGGCTCGCCCTCGCTCGTATGGACCGAGAAGGGGACGCTCGGGTCGTACACGGGGCGCCCGCGCAGCTGCGGGGCCACGACCTCGCCGGCTCCGGGCTGCGCGCCCGGCTCCGCGGCGTCCAGCTCGGCGTCCACGTCCTCGACCGGCACCGCGTACTGCGGCACCACGCGCTTGGGCTCCCAGACGAGCAGCGCGCGCGTGCTGTCGACCACCGTCCGATCGCCGATCTGCCCGCGGATCCGCTTGTCGATCGGCTCGTGGCGAAGCGAGCCGAGCTCGCCCATCAGGAGCTCTCTCACCTGGACGCTCATCGCCGTCTGAGTATGCCACCCGGCAATCCTCGGCCGGTACCGTGGGGCGCGTGCGCATCGCGACCTGGAACGTCAACTCCGTCAAGCAGCGCGTGCCGCGCCTGCTGCCGTGGTTGGACGAGCGCCGACCGGACGTGGTCTGCCTGCAGGAGACGAAGCTCGCGGACGACGCGTTCCGCGACCTGCTCGACTACGAGCTCTCGCAGCGCGGCTACGCGCTCGCGCTTCACGGTGAAGCCGCCTGGAACGGCGTCGCGATCCTCTCGAAGGTGGGGCTGGAGGACGTGGTGGCGGGCCTCCCGGGCGCCCCGGGCTTCCCGCATCCGGAGGCGCGGGCCGTGTCGGCCACCTGCGGCGGGATCCGCGTGGTGTCCGTGTACGTGCCGAACGGTCGCGTGCCGGACTCGGACCACTACCGCTACAAGCTCGCATGGCTGGAGTCGCTGCGGGAGCTGGTCGCCGCCGGCCCGGAGGCCACCGTCGTCTGCGGCGACATGAACATCGCCCCGACCGACGACGACGTGTTCGATCCGGGCGCCTACGTCGGGGAGACGCACGTCACGCCGCCCGAGCGCGCGGCGCTGGCGGAGCTCCAGGCGCTCGGCCTGCGCGACGTGGTGCGCGATCGCTGGCCCGGCGAGCGCGTGTTCAGCTACTGGGACTACCGCGCCGGGATGTTCCACCAGGACCTGGGGATGCGAATCGATCTCGTCCTGGCCAGTGCGCCGGTCGCCGAGCGCGTCCAGGCGGCGTGGATCGACCGCCAGGCCCGAAAGGGAAAGGGGCCGAGCGACCACGCGCCGGTGATGGTGGATCTCGACGAGGCGCCCGACGGGGACATCGGTCCCGTGGTGCCACCCCCCTCGGCCCCGGTCACCACGCGAGGAGTCAAGAAGCTGCCGCAGTCATGATCGCTTGCGGTCGCGATCGCGCGAGGGCTGCACCCGCTTCGGCTCGCCGGGCATCTTCGGATAGTCCGGCGGGTAGGGCATGTCGCCCTCCCCCACGGCCTCGTCACGCTCGTACAAGTCCAGCAGCGGCTGGAGCGAGTGCACCGCGTCGTCGATCGTGGCGTGGCGGTCGCCCACCTCGGCGAAGCGGGCCGGCATCGTCGCGACGGTGAAGTCCTCGGGCGCCACCTCGGCGAGCTCGTCCCAGGTGACCGGCGCGGACACCGGGGCGCCCGGCTTGGGTCGCACGCTGTAGGCCGAGGCGATGGTGCGGTCACGCGCGTTCTGGTTGTAGTCGACAAAGATGCGCTCGCCGCGCTCCTCCTTCCACCACTTGGTCGTCACCTGGCCGGGCAGGCGCCGCTCGAGCTCGCGCCCGAACGCGATCGCGGCGTGGCGAACGTCGGTGAACGTCCAGCGCGGCTCGATTCGGACGTAGATGTGGACGCCCCGTCCGCCCGAGGTCTTCGGGAAGCCGGCGTAGCCGAGCTCGCCCAGCAGCGTGCGCGCCTCGGCCGCCACGCGGACGGCGTCGGCGAAGTCCGTGCCCGGCTGCGGGTCGAGGTCGAGGCGCAGCTCGTCCGGGTGGTCGACGTCGTCGCCCCGGACGGGCCACGGATGGAAGGTGATCGTGCCCATCTGCGCGGCCCACCCGACGACCGCCACCTCCGTCGGGCAGATCTCGTCCGCGTGCCGGCCCGACGGAAACTCGATCCGCGCCGTCTCCACGTAGTCCGGTGCGCCCTTCGGGACGCGCTTCTGGAAGAACGCGTCGCCGCCGCCCTTCTCGCGCGTGGAGAGCACGATGCCCGGGTGCACGCCCTTGGGCCAGCGCTCGAGCGTCGTCGGCCTCCGCGCGAGCGCGCGCATGATCCCCTCGCCGACGGCGAGGTAGTAGTTCACGACATCGAGCTTTGTGACCGCGGGTGTGCGCTCGGTCTCCGGGAAGATCACGCGGTCGGCGCTCGACACGCGCAGGTCGCGCCCTCCCGCGTCGACGATCGTGGCCTCGGACGACGCCATGCCCGGAGTGTTGCGCAACGCCACGCAATCCGCCTTGGGCTTCGAACCAAATGACCCGGCCGTGCGTATGAGAGCTGCGAACACCCGTCATCTCTGGGAGGAGCCATGTCTCGCAAGCTGTCGCTGCTGATCGTGACCGGTCTGGTGCTGTCCGCCGGCGCGCTCGCACCCGCCGCAGGCGCCGCACCGCCGGAGCCCTCGAACTGCGCGCTCGTCCCCGACGACACCCTCGTCGACGGGAACGTCGGGACGCTCAACACCTGGTTCGTCCTGACCACGGGCTGCAGTACGTCGAAGAAGCCCGTCCAGTTCAAGGTCGTCGACGGGCGGATCCCGCCCGGCACGACGCTGTTCACCCAGGGCGTCAGCTCCGGCGGCATCACCGGCGTGCCCACCACGGAGGGCGTGTTCGCGTTCACGCTCCAGGTCCGCGACGCGACCGGGACGAAAGACTCCGAGTCCTACTCGATCACGATCAACCCGCCGCGGCCGCTCGTGATCACGAACCAGAGCGACATGCTGTCCCCGGGGACGGTCGGGGAGTTCTACTGCTGCGGGAACCTGTTCGCCGACGGCGGGGTGCCGGACTACACCTGGTCGCTCGTCTCCGGTGAGTTGCCACCGGGGCTCGAGCTGAGCGAGAGCCCGGGGCGGATCACGGGCACGCCGACGACGGCCGGCACGTTCACCTTCACCGTCCGCGTGACCGACTCGCGGGAGGCGTTCGCCGAGCGGACGTTCTCGATCACGATCAGCTGAGGCAACTCCGCTTGACACGTAGGGCCATGCGGTAGCAGACTCCGGCGCCCACGAGCACTTACCCGGAGGGGGGAGGTGGAGCCATGACATGGCTCATGTTGTCGTTGCCCGCATCGTCGGTGTCGGTATCCGACGCCTCGAAGAGGGGGGGTGAACGGTGATTGCTCGATTCTCTCGCGGTCTTGCGCTCGCGCTGGTGGCGATCGGCGTGATGGCGGCGCCCGCCGCGGCGCAGGACCCGGCGTTCAAGATGGACAAGCTGTTCACGTCCGGGAACCAGGCGACCAACTCTGACCTGGCGTTCTGGGGCGACCACGCGTTCGTCGGTTACTACACCGGCGGCGCCGGGTTCCCGCCAGGCACCGGCTCTCGCGGTGGCGTGCGGATCTTCGACATCTCGAATCCTGCGAGCCCGAGCCTGGTTCGGGACTTCGCATGTGACGGCGCGCAGAACGACCCGATCCTGTGGGATCGCAACGGGAACGGCGTACCCGACCTGCTCATGCTGGCGGTCGACACCACGATGGCCAGCCCGAACTGCGGGGCGGCTCGGGTGGCCGGTGGCACCCCCACCGGCTGGGAGGGCGTCCGCATCTTCACGATGAGCGACAACCCGAACAACCCGTTCCAGACGATCACGCCGGTGGACATGCAGTACGCCGACTGCGGCGCACACACGATCACCGCGTGGACCGGGCTCGCGGAGCATGCGACGAACCCGCGCCTGATCGTCTACGTCTCGTCGTACCCGCTGGGGGCCGGTCCGACCTGTGGTGACACGGAGTTCGCGAACACCGCCAACCCGTACGACGAGGATCCGCCTACCGGCCCGCTGCACAGCGTGATCCAGATCCTGTCGGTGCCGCTGAACAACCCGGCGGCGACGACGGAGCTCGCCTCGCAGCGGCTCGCCTATCCGGGCGATCCGGACGGGAGGATGGAGTGGTGCGAGAAGGGGATCTGCGCGGGCGTCGAGCCGGCGGCGGTGGCCTGCCACGACATCGCGGTCCACATGGAGCACCAACTCGCCGGCGCGGCCTGCGCCGAGCAGGGCCAGGTGTGGGAGATCGATCCCAACACCGGGATCCCGAACACGCTGAATCCGATGATGGTCGGTGACGACGAGGTCAGCTCGGGCGGTACCGGCAATATCCCCGGGGCGGTCGACTTCTTCCACTCGGTGATGTTCGACAACGACGCTGAGGTCGTGAACTGGGTCGACGAGTCGTTCGGCACCGGCTGCCCGACGATGACGAACTACAACCCCCGGCCCTGGAACCCGTCGGGAGGCCGCCACAAGACCGGGAGGATGTTCTTCTCGGACATGGAGAGCGGTGACTTCCTGAGCGAGTTCCACGTCGGTGACGTGCGGCCCAGCACCGCGGCCGGCGAGTACTGCTCGGCGCACATGGGCATGACGACCCTCGACCGCGAGCGCGACCTGCTGGTCAACGCCTGGTACACCGGCGGGGTCAACGTGATCGACTTCACCGACCCGACGCGACCTGAAGGAGGTCGCGTTCTACGACCGGGTGGCGCCCGGCGGCACGTGGTCCGCGTATCCGTACACGGGCCCGCTGTTCAAGAAGGGGCCGGGGATCCCGGTCTACGCCTCGGACGGGGTCACCAGCAACGGTCTCTCCGAGGGCATGGTGACGTACCGGACGATCCTGCCGAAGCCCGGCAAGGCGCACGTGATCGACCACCTGAACCCGCAGACCATGGACTTCTAGATGTCCATGGCGCGCGGCCGCAGGTAAGCCGTAGCCAGGGCGGGGCCGCCGCGGCGGCCCCGCCCTCTGTGCGGCTACTTCCGCAGCAGGGCGCAGACGGCGGTGGCCTGCACCCTGCGGAGGCGGTCGAGCAGCGCGCCCTCCGGCGCGGGCATGTTGAGGCTGGTCGTGACCGAGCGCCGCCCGTCGGCGGTCGCGGCGGCCCATTGCGCGTACCCGGGGAAGTCGCCGGTGTGGCCGTAGACCGTCCCGCAGCGGGTGCGGTACCGGAACAGCGCGAGCCCCGCGGAGTTCGTGCCGGGTCCCGGCGGGACCGACGCTCCGGGCACGAAGCGCCTCTGGGCGCGTTTCTGCGCAGCCCCGAAGAACCTCCCCCGCAGGTAGGCCCGCATGAATGCGCCGACGTCGCGCGGGGTCGAGACGATTCCCGCCGGACGCCCAGGCGCCGCTGGGGCTGACGAAGCGTCGTCACATCCTCCGGCTGCTCGCCCGGCTCCGTGAGGTATCCGTGGAGGAAGGGCCGCGGCAGCGCGATGCGCCGCGTCGGCAGCGAGGTCTCCGTCAGCCCCGCGGGCCTGAACACCACCGACCTCAGCAGACGGCTCATAGCTGGCGCCCGTCGCCGCCTCCGCCATCAGCGCCACGATGATGTTCTCCGTGTTCGAGTACGTGTAGCGCGAGCCCGGCGGGAACACCAGGCCGTTCGCGCTGACCCACTCGACGATCGTGCTTGGGGAGACGTAGCCGCCCGGGTTCGTGCGCAGCTGGTCGCCGAACCCCTGCGACGCCGAGTAGTCGGGCAGGCCGCTCGTGTGGTTCAGCATCTGCCTGAGCGTCACCGGGTGCCAGGCGACCGGGAGGCTCGGAAGGCGCTGCCCGATCGTGTCGTCGAGGCCGAGCCTTCCCTTGCCCACGAGGTTGAGGGCCACCGCGCCGCTGAACGCCTTCGACACGCTCGCGATGCGCATGTGGTCCCTCGCGCGCGGTGCGCCGCGCCGCCGGACGTTCGAGCGCCCGGCGCTCAGGACGGTCGTGCGCCCGCCACGGTGGATCGTGGCGATCGCGCCGGGAGGGCCGCCCGGAGTCGCCACCAGGCGCTCGAGCCCGCGCTCGACGGCCTTGAAGGCTCGCGGCTGCGCCGCCTGGGCGAGCCCCGGAAGGACGAGCAGCACGGCGATCGCCGCGGTCGTGAGAAGACGGATCCGGAAGCTCGGCATCGTGCGGGATCTCCTTGTCGGTGGCGGCCTCGCTCGTACTCCCGAGGTTGGAGGTGTATACAGCACCGGGGAGATCCCCCCGCGTATTGAGGTACGAGCACTCGACCGAGTCGGTCAACGACGTGCCGGGCAGGAGGGTCCTCTGATTACGTCTGGGGCTCGGCGGTCCGCCCGATGACCTCGTAGTAGGCGACGGTCTCGGGCTGCATGTCGAGCGCCCCCTTGAGGTCGTCGGGCAGCGCGTCGATCATCTCTTGCGGCGGGCTATCCATCACGGCGTCGACTGCGCGCGCCTGGTCCTCGTCGTCGTAGAGGCCGATCCCGATCAGCCGTGCGTGGCCGCGGTCGAGGAGGGTCATCGAGCCGCGGTAGCCAGGCAGATCGCTGAACGGGTCGGCGTCGAGTCCTTTCAGACGGTGACGCGGGCGTGCATGAGCACCTCCTGGTCGGTGCGCCGCAGCTTCTCAGGTCCCGACCGCCTCCCGCTACGAGGCGCTACTTCAAGACGCAGCTCTGGTGGTAGACGCTCCATCGGGCCTGCCACCAGTCCGACGCGTCCTCATAGCTGCGCCGCTCGGCACTGTCGTAGAACTGCGAAACGCGGCCGAGCTGACGCGGCCACCGCTACGGAGCGGTATTCACGTCCGTGAGGACCCGGGCCGTGGGCGTGCCCCCAAGCGCCGGCGAGGCGTCCGCGGAGGCCCAGACCGTCGTCTCAAGAAAGCCCTTGAAGGCTGCTGCTTCCTCCACGCTGTCGGCATCTGCCGGGTCGCTTAGAGGGAGGCCAGAGCCACGAGGAAGACGACGAACGCCGTCCACGTCACCCCGAGTTGGATCCAGTTGATCAGGAAGTAGCGCTGCCGTCCCGCCTTCCAGTCCGCCGGCATCGCCTCAGGGTCCCAGGCCAGAATCATGTTGTAGGTCGGCGTCTTCCACGCGTTGGACACAATGAGGACGCCGACGATCACGATGCCGAGGCCGATCGCGGTGAGCACGAACGAGGTGGTGCCGGGATCGTCCCAGAGAAGCACGAGCGCGACGACCGGCCCGAAGGTCATCCCGAGCGACCAGGCGAAGTTGTACAGCTTGCCCAGGCCCTTCCCCGCGTACTGAAGGAACAATTCCATGAAGCCCCGGAACTCCCGGCCCTCCATCGCTGAGAGCATGGGACGCATGATCGTGCTCAGCATCCCCAAGAGGCCAGACGCGAGCCCCGAGAGAAAAACAGTAGTTGCGAGTGTCCATTCCTCGGCCGTCATGCCTCCCTTTCGCTGCCGCGAGCAGCTGGATGCCGAGCTCCGCTGCCGCCGGCGCGCCGGCCAAAGCCCTGCCGCGCGACCCCCAGGGCCGTCGAGGACGACGATCGCCGGCCCGCTCGAGGCTCCGTGAAATGCATAGGTCAGCTCCCACCATCGCTCAGCCCGAAGGTCTCGCGTTCACGCGGGAAGGGGATCTCATCGTGTTCGGTCATTCATCTCCTCTGCTGGCCGATAACATAACGTAGCCGTTACGTAACGTAAAGTCCCGGTGACATGGCACGCCCCCAGGATCCGGCAGTCACCGATGCGCTCCTCGCGGCGACGCGCGAGCTCCTCGCGGAGCGGGGCGTCTCTGGGGTGTCGATCGCGCAGATCGCCACGCGCGCCGCCGTCGGCAAGCCGGCCGTCTACCGCCGCTACGCCGGCAAGGCCGAGCTCGTCATAGCCGCGATCCGTGCAGCCCTGCCGGACCTCTCGCCTCCGCGCGGCCGGACCCCGCGGGCGCGGTTTCGGTGCCTCATGGACGAGGCGTTCCCGTCCGACGCAGAGGCCTATCTCGGCCTGATCGGCGGGCTGATGGCCGAGCGCCGCCGCCACCCCGACCTGATCGCCGCGTTCCGCGAGCAGATCCTGCTGCCGCGCCGCGAGATCGGCCTTACCGCAATCGCGCAGGCGCAACGAGCGGGTGAACTGCGCCACGATCTCGCCCCCGAGGACGCGGTCGACCTGCTCGCAGGGCCGTTGCTCGCGCGCACGTTCGCCGGCCTTGATGTCGGTCCCCAGTGGCGCGACCGCGCGTTCGCGAACTGGTGGTCAATCGTGCGAGCTCGGTGACACGCGCCCAGCCGGCGCCCACGGCGCCCTTCGGGTCATGCGCGCCCACGTCGTTCGCCTCCGCTTCACGCGAAAGGGGGCAGCCGAGACGAATTCTGGCTCGCTGCTGAGTTGGACGATCTTCGACGCTCTGGCTACGCCCGTCGCGCGACCGGCGCGAGACTCTCCAGAATCGACCAAGTCGGTCAGGTGGGCTTTGCCAGGGTCGGTCGGCCTCGGAATCGGCCGTTCCTCTTGCCGGGGAGCCAAAACGCCGCATGTTGACCGCGGCTACCATGCTGGCGTGCCTGACGAGGAATCGAAGATCGCTGAGCGCGATGCGATTGTGCGCGCGGCTCTCGACTACTTCGAAGGATGGTTCGAAGGCGACGCTGCCCGCATGAGGCGAGCCGTCCATCCCGACTTGGCGAAGCGATCGCCGGATGACGCCCCTGCCCCCGGGGAATTGGAGAAGCTCACGGCACAGGAGATGATCGAGCGGACGGCGGAGGGGATCGGAAAGACGCGAGATCTACCTGATCGGCGGCTCGAAGTCGAAATCGACCACGTCCACCGCGAGATCGCGAACGTGACCGTCCGCTCCAACGTGTACGTCGAGTACCTGCACCTCGTGCGTATGCCTGAAGGGTGGAAGATCGTCAACGCCCTCTGGCAGCGGCCTTGAGCCGCTGAAGCGCTCGCGGTTCAGTCCCTCGGGCCGTGAGCGCAAGCTGTGGCTCGCGTCCGTTGAGCTTCATGTCGCTTCCGGACGCAAGTGTCCGCCTGGCGCGGTCAGGATTGCCAGGTGAAGGAAGGACGGCCGGACTGAGGTGAGCTGGTCGGGTTCAGCGCGACCGCAGCGCGCGGAAGAACGTTGTGACGTCCGCGGCGAGTAGCTCGGGAGCTTCGAGTGCGGCGAAGTGTCCCCCGCGCGGCATCTCCGTCCACCGTTGGATGTTGAAGACCTGCTCGGCGAACGAGCGCGGCGGGTGTCGGATCTCGCGGGGGAAGGATGCGTAGGCGGCGGGTGTGCGGGAACGCGTGAGCGGAATCGGCCACGGCTCGTGTCGGACCGCGTAGTAGGGCCAGAACGACGAGTTGATCGCTCCGGTGACCCAGTAGAGCGTGATGTTGGTGAGAAGCGAGTCGAGGTCGACCGCTCTCTCGACGTTGCCGTCGTGGTCGGTCCAAACGTAGAACTTCTCGGCGATCCAGGCCGCGAGTCCCGCCGGCGAATCGGTCAGCGCATACGCCGGTGTCTGCGGTCTGGTCCCTTGGATCAGGCTGTAACCCGACTCCTCACTCTGCCAGTGACGGATCTCCTCCCGGTAGGCGCGGTCCTCCTCGCTGGGCTCGTCCGGGAACGGCATGTTCAAGGGCAGGGGGAGGAAGTTCAGGTGGACGCCGAGCAGCTTGTCGCAGTGGGCGTGTGCGAGCCGGCCGACGACATAGCCGCCCCAGTCGCCGCCCTGGGCGGCGAATCGCGGATAGCCGAGGACGCCGGTCATCAGCCGCGCGAAGAGATCGGCCATCTCGACGATGCCAAGGCGCCGTTGGCCTGGCTCGAACGAGAGCGTGAAGCCGGGAAGCGACGGAGCGACGACCGTGAAGGCGTCCGCCGGATCACCCCCGAACCGGGCGGGATCGGTGAGCCGTGGGATGAGCTCGTGGAACTCCCACACCGACCCCGGCCAGCCATGGACCAGCAGGAGCGGCACTGGGTCCGGGCCGACGCCTCGCTGGTGGACGAAGTGGAGGTTGATCCCATCGAGCGGCACCCGAAACTGATCGAACGCGTTCAGCTTCGCCTCCTGCGCCCGCCAATCGAAGCCGCTCAGCCAACGCTCGATTAGACGCCGCATGAACGCGAGATTCGACCCGTACTGCCACCCCGACCCCGGGATCTCGTCGGGCCAGCGCGTGCGGGACACTCGCCCCCGCAGATCGTCCAGCACGTCGTCGTGGACGTCGAGACGGAATGGCTGAGGCTCGACGGACGTCACTTGTCGCACAACCCTGTCACTAATCGCGATGGCCGACCGTCAACAGTGGCGCTCGCCGCGCGAAGCAGCACCCGAGCACCGACGGCTCCATCGCATCGAAGGCAGAAGTCCGCTCCCCTCGGACCCGGACTCGCGCAGTACGCGAAGGCGATCGCGCCGCCAGTCGTGTGCCGGCCGTCGGGGCGCGCCAGACTGTCGTAACCGGCCCCAGCCGGCTGCCATCCAGCAGCGACCAACCCGCTCCCGCATGGAGCACAACGTGACCACCGATCTGGATCTGACCAAGTACAAGGCGCTCAGCTTCGACTGCTATGGGACCCTCATCGACTGGGAGACCGGGATCGCCGCCGTCCTAGCCCCATGGGCGCGCGAACAGGGCCTGAACCTGAGCGACGAACAACTGTTGCTCGCTTACGCCGACAACGAGGCGGCCGTCGAGCGGGAGACCCCGTCGGCCCTTTACCCCGACGTCCTCGCCATGGCCTTCCGCCGCACCGGAGAGAAGTAAAGCACCCCGGTAAGCGACGCGTGGGCGCAGCGGCTGGGCGACTCGGTTCCTGACTGGCCGGCGTTCCCCGACTCCGCCGATGCGCTGGCCCGGCTGGCCCAGCACTACAAGCTGATCATCCTCTCCAACGTCCACCGGGCCGGCTTTGCCGCCAGCAACCAACGGCTACGCGGCGACTTCGCCGCCATCATCACCGCCGAGGACGTCGGCGCCTACAAGCCCGCCGAAAACCACTTCCGCGCCCTCGACGCCACGCTCCCTGGCCTCGGCGTGGATCGCCGTGGCCTGCTGCATGTCGCGCAGAGCCTGTTCCACGACCACGTCCCGGCCAAGCGGGAAGGTCTGCCGTCGGTCTGGATCAACCGCCGCCACGACCGCCCCGGCTGGGGAGCGACCCCGCAACCCACCGCAGAGTGGGCCTTCGACCTGGAGTTCAACTCGATGGCCGACTTCGCAGAGGCTGTCGACCAATCCTTCACCAGCGCCTGACTAGCGCGTTG